>JAUIAV010000038.1 GCA_030425195.1 Gammaproteobacteria bacterium
TGGACTCTCCCCACGCTTTCCGTGAATCATGAACACCCCCATCGGCCGGTGCAAGACGTACCGGCCGCCCGTATCCGGCATTGCGGCTGCTTGTTCCCCGGCGGGGATTTGTTATATAACGTCCGTTATGCAAAGGAGGGGTGAATGAAACTCGACATCTTCACGGAGATACAGCGGCAGCACTGCGATGCCAGCGGAGGCTTCGGACCGCTGCTCAGAGACTCTCTTGCCCAGGCGAGAGCGGCAGATCGGGCGGGATTCGACTGCTGGTGGCAGGTCGAGCACCACTGCACCCCCGATTTCAGCTACAGCTCCTGCCCCGAGATGATTCTCCAGGAGGTCGCCAGGGCAACGCGACGCCTGAGGGTCGGTCATGCAGGCGTTCTGGCACCTTTCGAGATCAATCATCCCCTCCGGGCCGCAGAACGCGCGGCTTTTCTGGACAACGTTTCCGGCGGCCGCCTGGAACTCGGTCTGGCGAAATCCGGCGGCAAGGAATGGGACACCTTTGGAGTGTCGGAGCAGCAGGCGGCGGACGATCTCGTAGAGGCCAGCCGGCTGATACCCAAAGCCTGGACGGAGGAAAACTTCAGCTGGTGCTCAGCGCGCTGGAAAGTCAGCGACAGGACCGTGCTGCCGAAGCCTCTGCAGGATCCTCACCCGCCACTCTGGCACACCTGCTCGAGCCCGCCGTCGTTCGTCCGCGCGGGTGAACTGGGCGTCGGCGTGCTGGCGACGACGCTGTTCGCCCCGCTCGAACAGCTTCGCAGCATGATGAAAGGTTATCGGGAGGCTGCTGAGGCCTGCCGGCAACCGGCGGGTGTGCGGGTGAACAATCAGGTCGGCGTCTTCACCTTCGTGCACGTCGGCAAATCGGACAAGGCAGCCGTCGCCAGCGGCGCCCCGCAGGCGGCACTGTGGTACGTCAGCTCTGCACCGAGAGTGTTCAATGTCCCCAGGGACATCTTCTATTCCGCGATCAGAGGCAGCACCGATCCCAGATCCCAGGGTTCCATCACGGCCCTTGAGGCTCAGGAACAGCCTTCGCTGGATGACCTGGATGACCCGAACCCGGTGGTTGCGCTGCTCAAACGCGAGTTCGCCGGCGAGGTCATCAGCAACGAGGAGATTTTCGAAGTCATCAGAGAGCTCGACACCGTCGTCATCGGCGGTGTGGATACCTGCCGTCGAAAGATGGAAGGCTTCCGCGACATAGGCGTAGACCGGCTGATGTGCCTCATGCAGATGGGAGCAGTACCGCAACGGGCGATCATCGACTCCATCAAGCGCACGGGCGCTGAACTGCTCGAGGGGCTCGCATGAACGCACTGCCCGACGTAACCGACGAGTACTGCAGAAATCTGTGGGAACGGGTGTGCAACTGGGGAAGGTGGGGTGGAGAGGACGAAGCCGGCACGCTGAATCTCATCACACCGGACAAACGCCGGGCAGCCGCCGGCAACGTGCAGACCGGCGACGTGATCGGTCTCGGCAATCTGTGGCCAGTCGACCCGGCACCCGACAACCTGTGGCCGGCCCAGCACCGGATCGTGCGCGGCGGCGATGCCGGCCCCTATCCCGGCGTTCCCGGCCTGAACGTGGCTCTGGACTACGTCGGCATCGAATGTCACGGCGTGGCCGCCAGCCACGTGGACGCGCTCTGTCATGTATTCGTCGGTGGCAGGATGTACAACGGCTATCCCGCCTCGGATGTCCGCAGCACCGGCGCGGTTCACAACGACATGATGCCGATGGCGGATGGTGTGGTCACGCGAGGCGTGGTGCTGGATATACCCGCAGTCCTGGGTGTGGACTATCTGCCAGGCGACCACCGGATATCCATCGCCGACCTCGAGGCGGCCGAAGAACGGTACGGTATCCGGGTGGAAAGCGGCGATGTTCTGATCGTGCACCTCGGCCGGGAGCGGCGGACCGCAGTGGAGGGAATCTTCAACAGCGCCGAAGGTCTCGCCGGCCTGCATCCGGAATGCGTGGGCTGGTTTCACGATCGCGGTGTTGCCATGCTCGGCAGCGACGGGATGAACGATCCTCAGCCGAACTGGAATGCCGAAGGCTGGCCTATCCCGGTCCACTACCTGGGTATCTGCGGCATGGGCATGACGCTGATGCACAACCTGAGCACCGACGCCCTCGTCCGCAGAACCGGAGAACTCAGGAGATCCGACTTTCTTTTCACACTCGCACCCCTCAAGATTCCCGGAGCCACGGGGTCTCCTGCCAATCCTCTGGCAATCCTCTAGCGGAACGGGACAGAGCACGTTGCCGAAGGTCGTCGATCACGACGCAAGACGGAAGGACTTCATAGAGGCCGCCTACGCCACCATTCTCGAGGAGGGCCTCGAAAACACCACTGTGCGCGGCGTCGCGCGGAAAGCCGGCTACACGACTGGCGCCCTCGTCCACTACTTCAAGGACAAGGACGAGCTGATCCGGGCCGCACTCAACTATTTCGGAGACGAGCTGAGAGACCGCATGGTGGAAGCCCACCAGCAGCAGTCCGGCCTGACCGCACTCAGAGCGACGCTGATTCAGGCCCTGCCAACCGACAAACGGTCGGGTGAAAGCTGGCGCGTCTGGCTGGCGCTCTGGTACCACTCGGAGGGCAATCCCGACATGCGCGCTGAACAGCGCCGCCGTTACAGGGAGTGGTTCGGCCGTGTCGAGGAACTGCTGAAGGAAGCCTGCGATGCAGGAGAGCTGAACCCGGCACTGGATGCAGTGGAGGAAGCCCGGGGGATCGTCGCCTATGTGGACGGCCTTGGCGTGCAGTACCTGATGTCCGGGGGACGGCTGGCGAGGACGAAACTCATCCGGATGATCGACGCCTATCTGGACCGACTGGCGGGCCGCTGACTCATCCGCGGATTGTTGCTTTTGCCGTAACATTCGTAATATAACGAGCGTTACACATAATCAGCTCGTCGCCGGGAGAGAACGATGAAGCATCTTGTGGCCGCCGTGGCAGCGGCATTTCTTGCATCCACCATCCACGCCGAGGAAAGTGCTCGGGTCATCGAGGAAGTCCTCGTCACCGCCGAGAAACGCGAAGCATCGATTCAGGAGACTTCGATCGCGATCACCGCGTACGACTTCGAAGAGCTCGAGCTGAGGGGTATCGAAGGTATCGAGGCCCTGCAGTTCTCCGCGCCGAATCTGGTGATCAGTCACAACTCACAATCCCCGGTCACCTACGCTTACATCCGCGGTATCGGCTCCGATCAGCTGGTCGCCGGTTTCGATCCGGGGGTCGCCTACCATGTGGATGGTGTATACGTCGGACAACCTTCGTCCATGCCCGTGGATCTCTGGGACATGGAACGTGTCGAAGTGCTCCGCGGACCGCAGGGAACCCTGTATGGCCGCAACACGACGGGGGGCGCCCTCAACGTGATCTCCAAGAATCCCACCGACGAGTTCGACGGGACGCTGGATGCCACCGTCGGCAACTATGACCGCCTGCGCCTGAGAGGCGCCATCGGTGGTCCCATCGCCGCGGATCGCGTGAACGGAAGGGTCGCCTTCATCTACGATGAAGCAGACGGCTACCAGAACAACGCGGTAGGCGACGACGCGGACGCCATCGATCACTGGGCAGTCCGCGGCAAGCTGGACTTCCTTCTGAGCGACAACGTCAGCCTGCTCCTGACCGCCCAACGGTTCGAGAACGAGGGCAATCAGGGTCAGAAGAGACGCGAACCTTTCGACGGAATTCCTGTCTACGCCGGAGCCATTCCCAATCCCACCGACCCGCGGAAGATCGCAAAGGACTGGGACGAGGAGCTCGATCTCGAAAATACCTTCCTTTCGGCCAGGCTCGACTGGGACCTGGGCGGCGCGACCCTGGTGTCCATCACCGGCTACATCGAAAACGACTGGTACCAGACCATGGACATCGACATGTCCAGCAACGACATCCAGTATCAGGAATGGGAGATGTCCACCGAGCAGTTCACCCAGGAGCTTCAGCTCATCTCCAACTCCGACAGCGCGCTGGAGTGGATCATTGGTGCTTTCTATTTCGATGAGGACCTGAGCACCGACTACCTCTTCGACGACAGCTCGCCCTTCGGATTCACCTTCATGAACGGCGGTGATCTGAGCACCACGTCCTTCGCCGTTTACGGGCAGGCAAGCTACGACTTCAGAGACTCCGGCGTACCGATCCGGATCGTCGGCGGTCTGCGCTACACGGACGACGAGAAGAAGATCGACGAGTATCAGATGATCCCGCAGTTTCTCGTCGATCTGGCTGCAACGGACGAGATCGGCTGGGACGAGGTCACCGGGAAGATCGGCATTGACTGGTTCGTGAGCGAGGACGTGATGGCGTACTTCACCTACTCCCATGGCTACAAAGGCGGCGGCTTCTCGATCGGACAGTTCGACTCCTACGATCCGGAGTTCGTGGACAGCTTCGAGGTCGGGCTGAAGACGGAATTCATGAATCAGCGGGCTCAGGTGAACGTGGCCGCCTTCTACAACGACTACGAGGATCTTCAGGTCAATTTCCTGGAGTTCACGCTCTTCACCACCGATAACGCCGCGGAGGCAACCATTCAGGGCATAGAGGTCGAAAGCACTTTCCTGATCGGCCAGGGCCTGATGCTGGGTGCCAACTTCACCTGGCTGGATGCAACCTTCGACGAATACATCTTCTCCGAGGGGCCTCCGGTGGTGGACCTCTCAGGCGATACGCTCAACCGGGCACCGGAATACACGGTGGCGCTCACGGCTCAGTACGACTGGAGTCTCGGCCGCAATGGCAGCCTCACGCTGCGAACGGACTACTACTGGCAGGACGAGGTCTACTACCGGGTGCAGAATATTCCCCGGCATCGGGCGGATGACTTCTACACCTGGGATGCCCGCGTGGTCTGGACGACGGCCGATGGGCGCTTCACCGTCGATGGCTTCATCAAGAACATCACCGATGAGGACAACCAGCGCGGTCTGACCGTGAGCGACGGACTCTCCACCGGCAACAACAGCTTCATTTCCTACTATCCCCCGCAGACCTACGGGCTGCGCGTGGGCTGGAACTTCGGAGGCTGAGTGCATGGCTGAGACAAAGGGATGGAAAGCCAGGAGCATCTTTCACTTCGTTCTGCCATGCACCAACGTCGAGGCATCCATGGCGTTTTACGGTCTGTTCGGCTTCGAGATGATCAAAGACAACCGCAACGTCGTCTGGCCGGACTTCGTCGGAGAGAACTTCAACATGATCTCAGGCGCGCAGGGCAAGGCCGTCCAGCTGATCCTGCCGCATGATGACGAGCTTCAGACCCGGATCGACCTGATTGAATGGATCAAACCCCGGTGGAGCAACCACTACCGTGAGCTGCCCGCAGAAGCCAACATCCCGCGCGTCATGGCCCTGCTCACTGAGAACATCGCCGTCGCCGCCGCCAGCCTCGAAGCTCAGGGACTGACGCCCACCCGACCGCTGCGGCCGCCGGATGACAGGATCGGCGTGCAGGGCGTGGTCTGCTACGAGGATCCCGATGGCCACATCGTCGAGCTGATCGAGTACTTTCCAGGGCAACTCGGCAGTCGCACCGACGAACTGGAGACGAGAACCCGCTAGTTCTGCTTCTGCGACGGAAATGCCCCGGCCGGAAGCCGGGGCTAGGAGAGTGCCCGAAACCGGGCTCAGATCGCGAAGTCGAGCCTCAGATAGTAGTAGCCGCCCTGCCAGGGAACGATCGTGCTCGACTGATACATCCGGCCGCAGCAGTAATCATTGCCGTTCACCGAACGATCCACCTTGTCCGGGTACTCATCGAACACGTTGCGACCGCCGATCGTGGCACGGAAAGCATCCGTGAACTGATAGGCGGCTTCCATGTCCCAGAACCAGGTAGCACTGAAATTCTGAATCTTGAATGGCGTCTCGTTGTCCGAGTCACTGGAAGTGCCGTAGTAGCTGCCGCGCACCAGCGCCGAGAACTTGCCGACCGTGTGATACGCCGTGAGCATGCCACGCCAGCGCGGGTCGATGTTCTCGAAATCAAACTGGTCCTCGGCGTTCAGATAGTCACTGGCATCCGACGTGAGCTCCGATTTGGTGTAGTTGACCGATGCCGTGAGCGTCGTCAGCTGAGTACCTCCGCCCCACTCCAGCGGATAGGTGGCCACCAGATCGAAGCCTTCCGTCTTGCTGTCGATGGCATTCTGAAAATAGAAGACTCCGCCGATGCTTTCCGCGCCGACAACGCCCGCATCCACCAGCGCCAGGTAGTTGACGTAGGCATCGCCCGAAGCCGGATCGGCGGACACATCCAGGGTCGATATCGCATTCAGTCGGTCATCGATGTCGATACGGAAGAAATCGAGTGTCAGCACCAGGTCGCCGATGTTGGCCGTCGCACCGAGCGTGTAGCTTGTGGCGGTCTCGGCGGCAAGCGCTTCGGCACCGAGGGCCTGCGCCACATCACCCCCGGCGGGAAACAGACCCGTTGCCACGGGGAAACCGTTTGGCAGACGTGTGGAGACGTTCGTGGTGCCCTGCTGCCCCGGCGTCGGCGCCCGGAAACCCGTTCCGACAGAACCACGCAGCGCGAAGTTCGGCGTGAACTCATGGCGGCCCGCGAGCTTCCAGACCGTCTCGGAGCCGAAGTCGGAGTAGTCCTCGTACCGCACGGCCGCCTGGGCGAAAAAGCTTTCCGTGATGTCGCTGCTCAGATCCATGTAGACGGCGTAGGAGTCTCGCGTGTAGTTCTCCGAGAATTCCGGCGAGTAGCCCGGGAAGCCGTTCGATCCGACCCCGACGACCCGGTAGACGGGATCGCCGCCGTCACTGCAGACCAGGTCTGAACCTGCGTCGATGACGGCCTGCCCTGCCGCCGTCGGTACGCTGTTGGCCACGTCATCCGTGTCCGTGCAGAATCCGAACGGATCCGACGACGCAAAGGGACCGGGAACATAGGAGGAATAGCCGCCCTCCTTCACCTCGTACTCCTCATCCAGATAGCTGAAGCCGACGGCAGCCAGAAGCGGACTGAAGGTGCCGATATCGAACTCATGCGCAACGTCGAGCTGGAATTGAGTCTCCGAGTTGGCGAGCACACCGGGCTTGAAGGAAGTCGGCGTATCCGGCCCGAGCGATGGGTTGATGGTGTTGAACAGGGTGTAGTCGATTTCGTTGTAGCCGTGCCGCAGACTCACGTCCCAGGTCGTACCGGCACCGAATTCCCCACGCAGCCCGGCCAGGATGGAGTAGTCCTCGATTTCCCCGAGGAAACGCGGTGTGAATCCACCTGGAAAGAGTTCCAGCGGCGTGTATCGGGATCCATCCTCGAGCCGCAGTTCCTCGATGGTGCCGTTGCCCGGATATCGATAGAAGAAACCGCCGTCACCCTCGTATGCCGAGTAGTTACCGAAGGAATAGAACTCCATGCCGGACCCGAATTCGTATCCCGCGTTGTAGAAGAACCGGGCTGTCTCGGTGTTCGGCTGGCCCCAGGGCTGGACGACCGTGCCCTCCACGGAAGCCAGGGGAATGCCGGCCTGAAAATCCGGATCATCCAGGTAGGTATTGTACGCCGCGCCCGGATCGTACTGCGGGCTGTTGCGATCGAGGCAGAACCAGGACTCACAGTACTGCTCTGCCCGCTCTGAGAAGTCGCCCTTGGAGTACTCGGCGGAAAGACTGATGAAACCCGTCTCACCGAGCGGCAGACCCAGGTTTGCCTGCACCGTGTTCTGGTATCCATCGCTCTCGAAGTACTGCCCGGTATCCCACGCAATACTGAATCCGCTCGAGTTGTCCTTCAGGATGAAATTGATCACCCCGGCGATGGCATCAGACCCGTACTGCGAGGACGCACCGTCTCTGAGCACTTCAATGCTCTTGAGCGCGGCGGACGGGATGGTTGCGATATCCGGGCCCTGAGTGCCGGAACCGCCGATGGCAACGAGCGCGGCCCGGTGCCGCCGTTTGGAGTTGACCAGCACCAGGGTCTTGTCCGTAGGAAGGCCCCTGAGCGTCGCAGGCCGGATGAAGGTCGCGCCGTCGCTGATGGGCTGGCGGGTAACATTGTAGGAAGGAACCAGGGTCTGCAGGATGTTCTGGGTGTCACTGTGCGAGACCTGCTGGATCTCGTCGCTGCTGAAAACGTCGATCGGCACGGCTGAATCCGTCACCGCACGCGGCTTGCCGCGGATGCCGGTCACCACGACTTCCTCAATCGTGTCGCCGATGGTGGTTTCGGCATATGCACTCCCCCCTGAAAGAGCTGTCATGCCGCCCAATGCCAGCACGACGACTGACAGAGGTTTGAACGCAAAGGTACTCATGTACGCCTCCTGAGTTGACAGGTCGGTCAACGCTCTCCAGCACCGCCTGCCACTTTTTGTTGAGCACAACCACTCCCTCGAGGCCGGTGGCGCCGGCCTTCTGCGGTTGTCGTATCCGGTTCTGGATGAACCCTCGCTTCACCTCTTCGCAAAAAGCGTGCCCACTTCCGAACTCAGATCCGGTTCACGCTTCAGAACACCCGGAAACGGGCGATATCGGGGAAGCAGGCCGGCATAGCGATGCGTTCCGCCACTTCCAGGCGGGAAACTCCCTGCACCTGCGGAGTGCGGCAGCACCTGGAACTGCACAGGAGCGAGGCGCCGAACAGGCGTACGCACCTCGATCGTGCTTTGGAGTAGGCTAGGGAGGATCGGAGAGGAATTCAGACATGGCCACAGTCCGCTACATCGTGAAGGACGTTCCGGAAGCAACCGGCGAAGATCCGTCCGGCAACCCCATCGAGCTCTTCCAACCCGCCGGCAAAGCCACGTGAACGACATTCTGCTCGTCTTCGCCACCCGCGAGGGTCAGACGGAGAAGGTGGCTGACCGGATCGCCTGGCGTCTCCGGGCAGCCGGCAAAAACGTCCGGATCCTGAATGCGGCGGATCGCTCAATCGGACACCTGGACTTCAGCCGGTTCGACCGCCTCGTCTTCGGCGCCTCCATGCACGCGGGCGGTCTGGAAAAGGAGATCGTGCTGCTCATCAACGACCGGCGCGAGGAGATCGAACGTCTGCCCCGCTCCCTGTTCATCGTTCTGCTGAGCGCAGCCACCCGGGATCCTGTCCGACGAGCAGAGTCCCTGGCCGACGCGCGCGCTAAGATCGACGATCAGCTGAAAGTCCCGTTCGAAGACGTGGAGATGATTGCCGGCGCCCTCAGGTACTCCCGGTACGTCTGGCCCATGAGATGGCTCATGCGGCGGATTGCCCGGAAGGAAGGCGGCGATACGGACACCAGCAGAGACTATGAGTATACGGACTGGAAACAGGTGGAAGCTTATGCAGGCCGGCTTGTCGGGGGTTAGCCGTGTGTCGCTGGCGGCTGCCCTGCTCATCCTGCCGAACCTTGCCGCAGCCGGGACCATGCGCTGTGGCGACGACCTCATCCAGCGCGGCTTCACGCTGTTTGAAGTGCTGGAACGCTGCGGGAAGCCGGACCTGGAATACGCCTGGGATCACCGCTACGTACCCGGCGTAGAGGCGACAGTGACGGAATGGGTCTACGATCAGGGGCCGAACCGGTTCCGCCGCGTCCTCCGGTTCGAGGAAGGCCGGCTTCGGGAGGTGGAACTCAGACCAAAGCCGGAAGCTGCCCTCGAATCTCTGGAGTAGGGTCGGTGCGCAGCCTCAGATGCGAAGCCCTTGACCGGAATCAATCTCTCGCGAAGAGCACAACATATGGGCTCGCGGAATCGATGAAGACCCAGATATAGTATCTGCCCAGATCACGGAGCCCGTCCATGTCCGGAGCCGAAGTCACGCCGCTGCACCCGACGACCGGAATCCAGCCTCCCCTGCAGCCTGCAAGCGAAGACATCTGGGATGCGAAGTATCGACTGAAAGGCCGGGATGGCAGCCCGGTGGACGTCGACATCTCGGATACCCATGCACGGGTTGCAGCCGCCCTGGCCAGCGTCGAAGTGGAGTCCAAGCAGGGCCACTGGCAGAGCGAATTCCGCTGGGCGATGGAGAACGGAGCCGTCCCGGCCGGGAGAATCCTGTCCAATGCCGGTGCCGAGGCCCTGAAACCCGCCACCAGCACCATCAACTGCACGGTTTCCGGGACCATCGCCGACTCGCTGGACGACATCCTCGGCAAGCTTCACGAAGCGGGCATGACCCTGAAGGGCGGAAGCGGGATCGGCTACGACTTCTCAACCCTGCGGCCCAGAGGGGCCTGGGTTGCCGGAGCGGATGCGCAGACTTCCGGGCCGTTGTCGTTCATGGATATCTTCGACAGCATGTGCCGGACCATCTCGAGCGCCGGTGGCCGCCGGGGTGCGCAGATGGCCACTTTCGACATCAGTCATCCGGACGTGCTCGAGTTCATCGCCGCCAAACGGGAAGACGGGCGTCTCAGACAGTTCAACCTGTCCCTGCTGGTGACCGCACCGTTCATCGACGCGGTTCGGGATGACGAAGTCTGGCCGCTGGTTTTTCCGCTCACCGCGGCCGAGCAGCAGCAGGCGCAACTGGACCTCACCGATCCCGCACAGGTCGTCTGGCGGGACTGGCCGATCACCGAAGGATATCTGCAGAACGAACCGGGCCAGATCGCCTGCCGCGTGTACCGCACCCTGCCTGCCCGGGAGCTGTGGGAAGCGATCATGTCGTCCACCTACGACTACGCGGAGCCCGGGTTCATCCTGATCGACCGGGTCAACGAGATGAACAACAACTGGTTCTGCGAGGAGATCCGGGCAACCAATCCCTGCGGCGAGCAACCACTTCCGCCCTATGGGGCCTGCCTGCTCGGCTCGGTGAATCTGACCCGGTTCGTGCTGGATCCGTTCACCGATGAGGCCCGGTTCGACTGGGACAGGTTCGAGCGGGTCGTCTCCATTTTCACCCGCATGCTCGACAACGTGGTGGAGATCCACGGGCTCGCGCTTCGTAAACAGGCGGAGGAGATCGAACGTAAACGCCGGCACGGCATGGGCATCCTCGGACTGGGCTCGGCGCTGACGATGCTTCGCCTGCGTTACGGCGAGGCAGAAGCCGTCGAGTTCACGGAAACGGTCTGCCGGTCCCTGGCGCTGACCGGCTGGCGCCAGGGTCTTGCACTGGCCCGGGAGAAGGGTCCGGCCCCCATCATGACCGAGCAGTTCGAGCTCACGCCGGAGATGCTCCGCCGTGCTCCGGAGCTCGCCACAGACGGCCACAAGGTCGGCGACCGGCTGCCGGGCTCGGTACTCTTCGCCCGGTACAGCCGGTACATGCAGCGGATCGCCGGGATCGATCCGGAACTGGTGGCGTCTCTGGCCGAGACCGGCGCCCGCTTCACCCACCACAGCTCCATCGCGCCGACCGGCACCATCGCCCTGTCCGTGGGAAACAACGCCAGCAACGGCATCGAGCCCACCTTCGCCCACCGCTATGTCAGGAACGTGATCCGGGAGGGCAGAAGCACGAAGGAGAAGATGGACGTCTGCTCGTTCGAGCTGCTCGCCTACCGCATGCAGGTGGATCCGGAGGCCTCACCCGACAGCGAGTCACATCCACTACCGGACTACTTCGTGACCACGGATCAGGTGACGCCTACCCAGCATGTGGACATGCAGGCTGCCGCGCAGAAGTGGATCGATTCATCCATCTCTAAAACCGCCAACGTCCCTTCTGATTTCCCCTATGAAGCCTTCAAGGACATCTACCTCTACGCGTGTGACAGGGGACTCAAAGGGTGCACGACCTTCCGTTTCAATCCGGAGCGGTTCCAGGGCGTGCTGGTCCGGGAGGAAGATCTCCACAACACCTGGTACCGCTTCACGCTAGCGGATGGCAGCACCATGGAGGTGCGGGGAGACGAGGAGGTCGAATACGAGGGCGAGCTGCATACTGCGGCCAACCTGTATGACGCCCTCAAGGAAGGCGACTATGGGAGGCACTGACATGGCCCGGAAGATCGACCAGAAAATCGTCGACATGACCGTGATCGAGCGTGAAACCGATCAGACACCCGAGTTCGTGCAGATGCACGAGAAGGTGCAGCGGCCGGCGAAGCTGCATGGCACCACCTACAAGGTGAAGACCCCGCTGTCCGAGCATTCGCTGTATGTCACCATCAACGACATCATCCTCAATGAAGGCACGGAGCACGAGCTGCGCCGGCCGTTCGAGGTCTTCATCAATTCCAGGAACATGGACCACTTTCAGTGGATCGTCGCGCTGACCCGGATCATGTCCGCCGTCTTCCGCAAAGGCGGCGACGTGACCTTCCTGGTCGAGGAACTGCACAGCGTGTTCGACCCCCGCGGTGGCTATCTGAAGAAAGGCGGACGTTTCATGCCTTCCCTCGTGGCCGAAATCGGTGACGTTCTGGAAACGCATCTGAAAGACATCGGCATTCTGAAGGATGCCGTGGACGAGCATCGGGAACGTTACCTTGCCGGAAAGCGTGCGGAATTCGGCCTGGCGACGGAGACCACCGTGAACGAGGGGGACGACGGCCTGCCGGGGAGCGCTCAGATCTGCCGCAAGTGCCGGACCAAAGCCGTCGTCTTCCTGGACGGCTGCATGACCTGCCTGTCCTGCGGCGACTCCCGCTGCGGCTGATGCTCAGACAACGGGTCGGGCCTGAATCCTCGGCGCGTCCGGTTCCGGCAGCGCGATCTGATGGTCGCGGCTGAAAAGGTAGTCTCTGAACACGTGCTCTGTCGAAGGCAGCTGCCAGCTGCCGTCCGCTTTCCGGTTGGTTGTGTCCTTCAGCCGATAGACATAGTGACCGCAGGTGTAGCACTTGCCGCGGCTGAAGTGATAGCACAGGCAGATCTTGTCTTTCACACCCGCTTTCGTGCCTGAGCTATCGACAGGCGCTGCACCGTAGGCATCCAGGTAGCTGCAATGACCCCTGTCATCCAGAGCGTAACCGAAAGGCTCGCACTGGGGCTTCACGCTGGAACCGAGACAGGGGCTGTGCTTCAGCATCCGAAGCGGGTAGCCGGTGGGTGACTGGTCAGTGACTTCAACGTCCGCTTCCAGCGCCGCCAGATAGGTCTGCTTGGCGCGCTCGGACAGCCCGGACTCCCGGGTGATCGTGAACCGCGTCGCCACCTGCACCGCCCCCGCACCGCGTTCGAGGAAGTCCACGGCATCCGTGCCCGTGAAAACACCGCCTGCGGGAATGACCGGAATGTCGAGCGCCTGTTCGCGCAGCATCCGCAGCACATCTTCAACGATGTCCTCGAGCCGATGCTCCCGCCAGTCTTCACCGAACCCGAGGTGGCCGCCGGCAAGAGGCCCTTCCACCACCACGTAGTCCGGCATCCGGCCGACCCGGCGGGCACCGCGAAGAAAGATCTTCAGCGCACGCGCGCTGGAGACGATGATGCCGATCTGCACATCCCGGAACCTCGGATGATCCTGGATGAGACGCAGTGAATGGGTATGAAGACCCGCAGAGAGCGTGATGCCGTCGATACCCCCATCCAGGGCACCGGTGAGACGTGCCTTCAGCGCCTCGGCCGCGCCGGCCATGGTGAGCTTTTCCATGACGTTGATGAAGACGGCGCCCGGCCCGCGTTTTCTGTTCATCACGGATTCCACCGTCCGTCGCTGGGCCTGCTGGACGTCTTCCGGATCGAAGCGGATGGCGCTCTTGTCCAGGCTGTTCACGCTGGTCGAGTGCCGTCTCGCCTTGTAGGTGG
>JAUIAV010000018.1 GCA_030425195.1 Gammaproteobacteria bacterium
CTACGTTAACGACTTCAATCGCTTTGGTCGCCTGTTCAAGGTGTACGTGCAGGCCGAGCCCGAATACCGCAACTCGCCCGGCGACGTGCGCTTCTTCTTCGTGCGCAACTCGGAAGGCGAGCCTGTGCCGCTCTCCTCGGTCGTCAACATGACGGCCACCATGGGTCCGGAATACACCAACCGCTTCAACCTGTTCCGCGCCGCGGAGGTGACAGGATCACCCGCGCCCGGCTACAGCTCCGACCAGGCGCTCCAGGCACTCCGGGAGGTGGCAGCCGAGGTGCTGCCTACAGACATGAGCTACGCCTGGAACGCCATGAGCTACCAGGAGGTGGCCGCCGCCGGGTCCGGAGGACAGGTGTTCGTGCTGGCGCTGCTCTTCGTCTTCCTGATCCTGGCGGCCCAGTATGAGAGCTGGTCCCTGCCCTTCTCCGTGCTCCTGGGCACGCCCATCGCCGTGTTCGGCGCCATGGCAGGCCTGTTCATCTCCGGACTCTTTCTGACCGGCTACGAGAACAACGTGTTTGCCCAGATCGGTCTGGTCATGCTGATCGGACTCGCCGCGAAGAACGCCATCCTGATCGTCGAATTCGCGAAGATGAAACGGGAGGAAGGGGCCGAGGCGCTCGATGCCGCGCTGACCGCCGCCAGAGACCGGTTCCGACCCATTCTGATGACGGCCTTTTCCTTCATCCTCGGCGTTATCCCGCTGCTGATTGCCACCGGCGCAGGCGCCGAAGCTCGGAAGGTCATGGGCATGACCGTGTTCGCCGGCATGCTGGCAGCCACCGTCATCGGAGTCATTCTGGTGCCTGCTCTGTACGTGCTGGTGGAAAAGCTGGCCGGCGCCAGGAAAGGGCGGGCGGGGGATACGCCCCCGTGAGGCGCCTCCTCGTTCTGACCGCATTCTGCGCGTTGCTCGCCGGCTGCAAGCTCGGACCGAACTACGAGCGGCCGGAGCTCCCGCTGCCCGAAGACTTCGCCCGGCAGGCTGACGAAGGCGAAGCACTGGCCAATCTGCCCTGGTGGACCGTCTTCGACGATCCTGTGCTCGTGGATCTGATCCGATCGGCACTGGATGCCAACAGGGAACTCGCCATCGCCACCGCGCGGCGTGACGAGGTGCGGGCCCGGCTCGGCGTCGCCCGGGCGGATCTCTTTCCCGAGCTGAACGGCGGGTTCGGCGCATCGAGGGGGAACAACCAGAACCCGCTGGATCCCGGCGGCGACACCACCAGCAGCTTCGTGCTGGCTGCCGATGCATTCTACGAGGTGGATCTGTTCGGTCGGATCCGCCGCTCCACCGAGGCCGCTCAGGCGGACCTGTTCGCCAGCGAGGCCAACCGGCAGACGGTGGTGACCGCCGTGATCGCCGATGTGGCAGGCACCTATTTCCTGCTCCGCGATCTCGACGCCCGCCATCAGATCGCTGAGCGCACACTGAGCACGCGCCACCACTCCACCGGCATCATCCGGGAGCGTTTCAACAAGGGCATCGTGCCGGTGCTGGACGTCAATCAGGCGGAGATCGAGGAAGCCGAAGCCGCGGCCACACTCTCGGCCCTGGACCGGCAGCGCGTGCAGGCTGAAAACCTGCTCTCCATTCTGCTCGGCCGGAATCCCGGTCCCATCCTCCGCGGCCGGACCCTCAATGACCAGACTCTTCTGCCACAGGTTCCAGCCGGCCTGCCCTCTGAGCTGCTCGAACGCCGGCCGGATGTGCGTTCTGCAGAGCAGACGCTGGCTGCTCAGACGGCCAGAATCGGCGTGGCGGAAGCGCTGCGCTGGCCGTCCCTGACGCTTACCGGCGGCATCGGGCTTGCCAGCGACGAGCTGTCTGATCTGCTCGATGCGGACGATCTCTGGTCGGTGGATGCCAGTCTGTTCGCTCCCCTGTTCAACGCCGGACGCAACAAACGGCGCGTCGAAATCGCCCGGGCTCAGACGGACCAGGCGCTGGCGGCCTACGAGCTGACCGTGCTGGGGGCATTCGCGGAGGTCGAAGACGCGCTCACGGCCATCCGGACGCTCGAGAGCGAGTACGCCGCCCGGGTCGTGCAGGTGACCGCCGCCCGCAGCGCGGCCACCCTGTCCCGGGCACGATATGATGGGGGCGTGACCAGCTATCTGGAAGTCCTGGATTCCGAACGCTCCCTGTTCAGCGCGGAAATCGCCGCGTCTCAGACCCGCAGGGCGCAGCTGGTAGCGATCGTCGACCTCTACAAGGCGCTGGGCGGTGGCTGGGATGCGGTGGAGAACTGACAGACTGCTGATCCGCCGCGTCGTCCTGGGGAGTCTGCTGCTGGTCTTTCTGGTCGGCTGCACCCACCGGGCGGAACCGCGCTGGCTGATCCGCGCACTGCCCGGCGAATATCCCCGGGTCGTGTACTACGTACCCACCCGGGAGAAGGTGATCGCCCTGACCATCGACGATGGCCTCGACCCGGAGACCACGCCCATCATTCTGGACACGCTGAAACGGCACCAGACCCGGGCCACCTTCTTTCTGGTCAGCGACAGCCTGCCGGGCAACGAGCACCTGGTCGAACGCATGCTCGCCGAAGGCCACGAAATCGGCCACCACATGACGGAAGACGAGGTGACGGTGTCGCTGTCCGACGAAGAGCTCACCCGGAAGTTCAACGAAGCGGCCGACGCGCTGGAGGCATTCGCACCCATTGCCTGGTTCCGTGCCGGTTCCGCCCGCTACAACGACACCGTGCTGGCACTGACGGAAGCGCGCGGGTACCGGATCGCCATGGCTTCGGTTGCGCCTCTGGACACCCTGATCTCCAGTCCGCGGAGCATGTCTTTCTTCATCAACTGGATGGTGGAACCCGGCAGTGTGGTGGTGCTGCATGATGCCAAGAAACGCGGCCACAGGACGGCCGCCACGCTTGAACGGCTCCTGCCGGTTCTGCAGGATAGAGGGTTCATGGTGACCAGCCTGAGCGAACTGGATCTGCTTTCGGATCAGGCTGCCGATTGAGGATTGTTTCTATGCTGTCGATCCGACTGATCTCAGCCGCTGCCTGTCTGCTGCTCACGCTCAGTGGGCCTCTACCTGCCAGCGCGGACATCCGCGTGGGCGTTGACTGGAATGGCGATGGTCTGATCCAGACGCAGCCGGGTACCCGGGTGCCGGTGGACGCCCCGACGGAGTCCGAGCCCTTCACGTTCTGGCTCAATCACGACCAGGACGATCTGAACACCGGCGGTGAAAGCTGGCCCATCCGGCGCGCTGACAGCACCACCGACATCAAGGATTCATTCCGCGACCTGGAAGACTTCAACCGCCTGCAGATCGAGATCGACGATCTGGAGCGCTATCCTGATGACGCGCTGCTGGAGCTCGCCTGGCTGAACGGGGAAGGCGGTGCCGTCAATCTCTATCGCGCCACCGACCCGAGCTGCAGCCGCTCCTATCTGCTGGATCGCGCGGCAGGAGAGGCCCAGCTGGCCGCGGACGTGCTGAGCTCGGTGGGCTCGGTGGAGGCACTCAGCTTCCGCATGCGCCTAGGCGCACTGGGTGAACCGGACCTGGATGGCGGAGGCTTCTGCTTTCTGTTCGATGCCGCAGGTGCCGGGCGGGATTCTCTGGTGGTCTCCATCCTGCACAGAGGCGAAGTGCTGGCCCGGTCCGAGCCCGTGCCCGTCGATCTGCGGCACATCAAGACGTTCTACCAGCGCACCACCATGGACTGGCCGGAAGACGTCCGGCCTCCCTGGGAGTACACCACCGAGCCGCCCCCGGTGCCGGATCTCCAGTGGCGGTACGACCGGCAGGGATACGATTTCCAGCCCCCCTGGTGGGAAACCAATGACGAGGTGGTGTGGGTCTATGGCTGGCTGCGCAGCGGCGAGGGGCTTCGCGAAATGGCCACCACCCAGGCGGGAGAAACCATCTTCAAACGCCTGTGGCATCGGGGTTACCGCGGCCGGCTGACCTTCTTTCACTGGCCGACGGTGAAACCGCGCATGGCCTTCGGGCTGCTCGAAAGCGAGTACCGGGCCTACAAGTCCGCACCGGCACTGCTCGACTTCGTGAGCACCATCGATAAGGACAAGCGGGTGCACGTGACGGCGCACAGCCTCGGCTGCGTGGTGCTCACGGAAGCGCTGAAACTCGGGCTGGAGGTGGAAGATGCACTGCTGCAGGTCGGCGCCATCCCCGCATCGGCCTACGACACACGGCCTGTGCTGACACTCCCGGACATGGCAAACGTGGTGACGCCCGTCACGGCAGAAGAAGGCGGTTTTCTCGGCTACGTGGCGTCCACCGATACGCCTGCCTACACCATGTACAACTTCGCGGACGTGACCTTCTTCGGCTGGAACATCGCTCAGAGACACATGAAACCGACCTCCAGACGCGGCGGCTACCGCTACGCGTGGGATTCCCAGGCCCCGTCCGGAGAACGTGCCCGCCTCTACTACCGCACCGGGCTGTTCCGCTCCGATTACCGTATCGTGACGGATCCGCACGAGATCATGGCTTTCATCGCCCAGTCCAGAACTCACGCGCTCGGTGCGGAGACACGGATGCGGGGAAGCATCCGCCGGGTGTTCGACCTGGCACGCACGCCCTTCGACTTCCACACCGGTCACGTGGTGGGCTGGACCCGCAGCGCGCACGAAACCACGGCATTCTACAATCTGCTGCTCGATATCTGGAACATCGCCTATGTCAGCGAACTGCTCTGACCGTGTGAGGCTCTGCGCCCTGCTGTGCCTGCTTCTCGTACTGGGCGGCTGCGTCACCAGAGCTCAGCAGCACGCCTCCAAGTCCGACATATCCTGGTTCGCGCGTACACTCGACGGGAATCCGTTCTCGGAAATCGACCCGGAGGAATTTCCGGACACGGCCAGAGAAGCCCTGGACACCCGGATCGAGTTCCACGGCATCGTGCGTTCAGAAGAAGGGAACCCGCTGCGGGGCGCCCGCGTCACCGCCAGCGTGTTCGATCACCTCGTCGACCCGTTCGAGTTCCCCTACTTCTCGTTTACCGTCCGCCCACCCGTCTTCACCGACGACCAGGGACGTTTCCGGTTTACCCGGGAGCGAGGTGCCGGCATGTACGTGCAGGTGGAGGTGCCGGGCTGGGCGCCCGTGACCTCGCCGAGAAACCTCTACGTATACGCCGAAAGCCTGGGCAGAACGGAAAATCTGCCCACGCGCCCCACCGCGCCGGAGGTGTTCGTCTTCGAGCAGCGACCGCCCGAAGCACAGCTCAGGCGGATCCACACAGGCGCTCTGCGTCTCGAGGACGATGGGGTACCGCTCGAGGCGTCTCTGAGAACTCTGGCTCCCCACGGGGTGGAACCGGGCACCGGCGAGGCGATCATCAGCTGCTACCGGACCCTGGAAGACGCAGCGCCCAACGCGCGGTTCGACTGGTGGTGCGAGCTCACCATCCCCGGCGGCGGTTTTCAGCCGTTCAGAATCAACATGGATCAGGCGCCGGAATCCGGCTACGTCGAAAGCGGTCGTCTGGAGATGACGACGGACGACCCGCGCTGGGATGACCGGGCAGACCGGGATCTGATCGTTCAGTTCGCCGATGGTAAATACGGTTTCGTCCGGGTGTCCATGCGCATGGACGGTGATTTCTTCGTGGCGTTCGATGGTGTCTGGAATCCCACGGGGTCCACCTGGCTGGACTGAGCTTTCATTCAGCGGTCGTCTGGCACAGCCACATCCGGTTGTTGAAGCCCGTCTCCTACGCAGCTATTTTGATCGGCGGAGATAGGTGAGGTTGGAAAGGGGATGACGGCCAGGATCGATCCTGTGGATCCGCACAGCGTACCCACGCGCACACGCCTGGCCTTCGGCGTGGGGGCGGCCGCTGAAACCATGTCGCTCTATTCCCTCGCCGTCCTCGGCATGCTGTTCTACAACCAGGTGCAGGGTCTCAACGTCCTGCTTGCCGGCCTGGTGCCCACCATCGCACTGTTCACGGACGCCATCTCAGACCCTCTGATCGGCTCTCTGTCCGACCGGTTCCGTACGAAACGCTGGGGCAGACGTCATCCTTTCATGTTCGTCGCCCCCCTGCCCATCGCCGTCAGCTTCTACTTCATCTTCAGCCCGCCGGACGGCCTGACGGAAGGGGCGCTGTTCGCCTGGTTCCTCGGCTGGTCGATCAGCCTCCGGACGTTCATGACCCTCTACCACGTACCGCATCTGGCCCTCGGCGGCGAGCTCGCCACCTCGTACACCGAGCGGTCCAAGATCATGAGCTACAACAACTTCTTCGGCTGGATGGGTGGCGCCGGCGTATTCAAGGTCAATACGCTCGTTTTCTTTGCGACTGCCGGCGTGGCGGGCAACGGACTGCTGAACGGGGAGGCCTACCCGGCGTTCTCGGCCGCCATCTCCGCCGCCATTCTGATCGTGCTTTTCGCATCGGCCTGGTTCACGCGCGACCGGATCGCCACCCTGCCCCAGCCGCCCGCAAACCTGCCGGCATTCAGCGTCCGGAGCTTTGTGAGCGATCTCAAAGGCGCGTTCACCAACCGCAACTACCTGATGCTGATGATCGCGTTCTTCTGCCTGTCCATGATGCTGGGGGTGAGAACCGCTCTTTCGAACTACATGAACATCTTCTACTGGGAACTCTCGGCGGCGGAAATCGGCAACCTCATCTTCATCGGCTCGTTCGTGGGATATTTCACCGGATTTCTCTTCTCGGCGAGGCTGCACCATGTCTTCGACAAGCGGGCGACCATCGTCGCCACCGCCGTCGGGCTGTCGATCTTCCCGGCCATGCCCGTCATCCTCAGGCTCGCCGACAGCTTTCCCGCCAACGGGTCCGAATGGCTGCTGCCGGGTATCGTCGGCTTCCAGATTCTGTCGTCCGCCTGCGGCAGCATCCTCAACATCAGCGTGATGTCGGCGCTGGCGGACATCGCGGATGAGAACGAGGTCCGTCTGGGGCACCGGCAGGAGGGCACGCTCTATGCGGCCAGAACCTTCTTCGCCAAGCTCGATAACTCCATCGGTCATGGCGTGGCTTCTCTGTCCCTGTGGCTGATCGCCTTTCCCGACAACGCCCGACCGGGAGAAATCGATCAGACGACCATCTGGTGGCTGGGCATGATCGACTCCCCCATCACGATCATCCCTGGCATCATCGCTGCCTGTTTCTACGCACAGTACCGGATAGACCGGCAGCGCTACGCGGATACTCAGGCGGAACTCCAGGCCATCCGCGCCGGACGCAGCGGCCAGGTCAGTCAGCAAGGAAGTCAACCATGAACGACATCGTTCCGGATTCCATACGGGATCCCCGCATCCAGACCCGCATGGTCCGAGCCCACGGCTACGAGTTCGAGGTGGACGTCTGCGGAGAGGGCTCCAGGCTCGCGCTCTGCCTGCACGGGTTCCCGGAGCACGCATTTTCCTGGCGGCATCAGCTGCCCATGCTCGCCGATGCCGGTTACATGGCCTGGGCACCCAACCTGCGCGGCTACGGACACTCTTCCAGGCCGGAAAGCCTGGCCGCCTACGCCATCGAAGATCTGATGGAGGATGTGGGTGCGCTCATCGATGCGTCCGGCGCTTCTGAAACCGTACTCATTGCCCATGACTGGGGTGCGGTGATCGCCTGGTACTTCGCCATGCGTCAGATCCGTCCGCTGTCGAGGCTCATCATCTGCAACGTGCCTCACCCGGGAGCAATGACCTCCGGCGGATTCAGCTTCGAGCAGCTCAAACGTTCCTGGTACGTGTTCTTCTTTCAGATTCCCGGCCTGCCGGAACGCATGCTCGGCCGGGAACACGCAGAAGGCATCGGCGAGATGATCCGCCGCTCCGCCTGCAATCCGGAGATGTTTCCGGACGAGGTGATCGAGGTCTACAGCCGCAATGCCGCGCAGCCTGGAGCGCTCACGGCCATGGTCAACTACTACCGCGCTCTGGTCCGCGGCGGCGGTGCCCGACGGCAGACCCAGCAGGGATTTCCGATGATCCGGGTACCAACGCTCATGATCTGGGGCGAGGAAGACGTGGCGCTCACCAAGGAGACCACCTACGGCACCGACGCGTACGTGGAGGACCTGACCATCCGCTACCTGCCCCGTGTTTCACACTGGGTGCAGCAGGATGCGCCCGAGGCGGTGAATGCCATGATGCGCGCTTTCCTGGCCGGAGAACCGGTTCCCGAGCTGCGCTGGGAGCCGACTCTGGTGGATCCGGACTAGGCGGCCGACCGTTCCGGCACGAAGATCCCGTGGAACTGATGGGGCAGATGATGCGGCAGGCGCAGCCTGCCGATCAGGTCGAGAGGATCCTCGGCGCGAACAATCTGCAGCTCGCTCCTGTGCTGCCAGGCGTCATAGACCAGCTCCAGCAGATAGCCGTCGTCTTCCGAGGCCGAACCGGTTCGCGGTGCGAAGACCGGTTCTGAACCGTAACAGCCGGGCGGCAGCGTAACGAGCCGGCTGTTGCCGTCGAAGTCGATCTTCTGGAAGCCATTGAAAAAGCTGTCTGCCCCGTTGGGGATCGAACAGGCGGTGTAGGTCCAGGTCTGCCGGCTGCCGGTAAATCGGGGATTGAAGGTAGGGAACTCCGATTCGGTGTCCGTGACCCGCTCGGAGACCACCGAGCCTGTCTTCAGGTTCAGCCGGTAACGGTTGTAGGTTCCCCCGCCGAACGTGGATTGCGGGTTGAACACGTCCGCCAGGCTGTCATTGGCCTCGAACTCGCCCGCAAACATGCCGTCGATCACGATCCCGTCGCCTTCCTCGAAGGCGTTGCCGAAGTGAATGATCGCGCCCGGGGCAGTCTCGAACTGACGCACCACTTCAAGCCGCTCGAGATCCACCACGATGATCTTCATGGGTAGATCGCCGTCGAAGCGGATCAGATCGGAGATGCTGTTCAGCCCCAGGAGAAAGCGGCCCATGTTGCCGAAAACGATGCTGCCGACGAAGAAGATCCCGTAGCGATCGGACAGGGCGAAGTCGTGACAGAAAGGAAACCGGTCGATCACCACCCGGTTGCTGGCCGCCACCCGGCCCGAAGCATCGATACGGAACAGGTTGATGCAGGGCTGCGGCGGGTGCAGGCCCCGGCGCACGCTGCCCGAGCCGAAATTGACGTAGTCACCCGACTTCGGATGGATCTTCCCGTGGGCACTGAACGTGCGTCCGAACAGGCCGCCGTCGTAGTCGAACTCGCCCAGGGTCTCGAGGCTCTCCGCATCCACTTCCCAGGGAAGGCCGCCTTCGTTCAACGCCAGCAGGTGCCCGGCGTGATAAACCACGGAGGTGTTGGCCGGACTCGGCGGCAGCCGGAAGGCGTTCTTCCACCAGCCGCCCGGGATCTGAGTGCCGAAACCCCGGAATCTGACCGCCTGCGCCTGGGTCTCCGCCAGATACTTAGGCGTCCTCACATAACGGTTCCGGAAACGGGCCCTGCCACCGGCAAGCGAGAACACGCTGAGCATGCCGTCCCCGTCGAACCAGTGACCGTAGGGCAGGCCGCCGATTCTCTGGCGACCCGGACCATTGCGGATGAAAGTCCCGTTCAGATCCGCAGGGATCTCGCCTTCGATCTCTTCGATCCAGTAGTCATGCTCTTCGTCCAGGTTCTCGAGCCCACCGTGACAGCCCGGCACCTCGTGGCCGCCGCTCCGGGCGGCCTGACTCATACCCGCTCTCCCCGCACCCAGAACTCCGTCATACCGCGAAATGTGGGCACGCTCGCATATCGGAAGCCTCTGTCCGAATGCTCGAGGTTCGGATAGCGATCGAGCAATCCCAGAATAGCGACCTGAGCTTCAAGCCTGGCCAGGTGTGCGCCCAGACACAGGTGCCGACCGCCGCCGAACGCCTGGTGATGGGTGTCGGCGCGCTCGATGTCGAAGCGATCCGGATCCGGGTAGACGGCGGGATCCCGGTTCGCGGCCGCCAGTGAGGTGGACAGACTTTCTCCCTGGTGCACGGGGCAGCCGCCGAAATCGACTTCCCGGTTGGCGATACGGCCGGAGTTCGTCACCGGCGAATCGAACCGGAGCATCTCCTCCACGGCGTTTTCGATGAGCGTCGGATCAGCCCGCAGCTTCGCCAGCTGATCCGGATGATCGAGCAACGCCTTCATGCCGTTGCCGATCAGGTCCGTGGTGGTCACATTGCCGGCCACCAGCAGGAGATTGCACTGAGCGATGATCTCGGATTCCGCGAGCGTCTCTCCTTCCGCCTCCGCGCGGATCATGTCGGAGATCAGATCGCTGCCAGGATCTGCGCGACGTGCGGAGATTTCCCCGGCAAAGAAGGCGTTCAGCGCCTCACCCGCCTGCTGGCCGGCCTCCAGCTCTTCCGGGGAAGAAAAGGGATTGAAGGCGATCTTCACGGAGGTGTCGGACCATGCCTTGAAGGTCTCCACCTTGGATTCGTCGATACCCAGCATGCGGGCGATGACGATCGTCGGAACCGGGCCGGCAAACTCCGCAATCAGGTCGAACTCGTCCGTTCCGATGCCGTCGAGCACGGCCTCCACAGTCTCCTCAATCTGCGTCCGCCAGCGTTGCACGGCGGCGGGCGTGAAGGGTCTGCTCACCAGCATCCGCAGGCGCCGATGATCGGGCTCGTCCATGAGCAGCATGGACGGTTCCTCGTCACTGCTACCGAGGAATTCCCGGGTGAAAGTGCCCGGGTTGGCTTTCCGCGGGTCGCTCCAGAGGTCCTTGTCGCGCAGGATCGCCTTTACGTCATCGTGGCTGGTGTACACGTAGCGGCCGAGTGCCTCATCGTGCAGAACGGGATTTCCGCTACGGAGTCGGGCCAGGATCGGATAGGGGTCGGAGCGGAAGGCTTCGTCCAGGGCCGTCAGCGCCACCCCTGTCGGCAGTTCGTCGTCACTCATCGCATGCTCGTCAGTCTCAGCCGGAATCACCGGATACTAACCGCTTCCCGTCACGCTGTGGATATGCTGTCCGGCAGGCGGGCATCGGGATAAGATGGTGGCGATTCGTCAGGGCCGGACATGGGCACCAGCACCTCAACAACCGCCACGACCGCCAGAGCCCGGCTCATCGAGATGGCCCGGCACAACATGGCCGTCGTCGAATCCGGGACGCTGGAACAGGTTCCCGAAGTGATGCGCCTGCCAGCCGAGCGCTACTACGACGAGGACCGCTGGCGGCGGGAGATGGACCGGATTTTCAGGCGCATGCCGCTCATGCTGGCCATGAGCTGCGAGCTCAGAACCCCGGGCGACTTCAAAACCCTGGACGTCTGCGGCGTGCCTGTACTGATCGTCCGGACCGACTCCGGAGACGTTCGCGCCTTCATCAACTCCTGTTCCCATCGCGGCGCGGTGGTGGTGACAGAGTCGGCCGGCAACCGCAAACGCTTCACCTGCCCGTATCACGCCTGGACCTACGATCGCGACGGCAGTCTGGTCAGCGTTTATGCCGAGGACGACTTCGGCGGGATCGATAAGACGTGCCACGGATTGACAGCCCTCCCCACGGGGGAGCGGGCGGGTATGATCTGGGTAACCCTGGACCCGGACTCGCCGCTGTCCATCGACGCTTTCCTCTGTGGCTACGATCATCTGCTTGCACAGTTCGGCTTCGAATCCTGGGAGCTCTACGACCAGAGGACCGTCATCGGACCGAACTGGAAGATCGCCTACGACGGGTACATGGATCTCTACCACCTGCCGATCCTGCACAGGAACACGTTCGGTTCGAACATGCCGAATCAGGCGCTCTACTATGCCTGGGGACCGCATCAGCGGGTTTCCAGCCCGGATCCCGGCCTCAGCAGACTCGACGCGATCCCGGAAGACGAGTGGCCGGTTGAGCGGCTGCTCGGCAGTGTCTGGACCATCTTCCCCCATGTCTCCATCGCCTCGTTCGATGGCGGCGGCGGACGCGGGGTCATGATCAGCCAGCTGTTTCCGGGCGAGTCACCGCTCGAGTCCCGCACCGTGCAGAACTACCTGATGGCCGAGTTACCGCCGACTGAGGAGATGCGGAAAGCCGCGGACGATCAGTTCAGGCTTCTGAAATACGTGGTTGAAGAAGAGGACTACGCCACGGGTCTCGCGCAACAGCGTGCGTTGAGGCATCGTCCAGGCGCGAACGTGCTGTTCGGCCGCAACGAGGGCGGCGGTCAGCATTTTCACCGCTTTCTCGACCGGCTGCTCGACACGGACGATTCCGATCTGCCGGCCCTGTTCCGATCCATGACGACGGAGCAGGGCCGGTGACCACATTCGACCGCCACATCGATATGGAGCCCATCGACCCGGAACATCCGACCGTCGGCGAAGCACGGATCGTCATCCGGCCCCATCACTGCAACCCGACCGGCAACATCAACGGAGGCGTGATCATCTCCCTGGCCGACAACATCTCCACGGGTGCGGCGAACCACGCCTACTTCGATAAGACGGGTGAGCAGAAATTCATGGTCGGCATCGACCTGCACGCGGCCATGCTGGCCAATCAGCAGGGCGGCACCATCCGCGGCTACGCCCGGCCGGTACGGGTGGGGCGAAGGGTGACCGTCATCCGTACGGAAGTGCTGGGCGAAGACGACCGGCTGCTGGCGGTGGTGACCACGACGCACGTACCCACCTGAGCCCGGAACCGGTCAGGCCAGACTGGCCTCAATGGCGGCAATGTAAGCAGCCCGGAGATCGCGCTTGTTCTGCGCGTAGGGTCCCGCCGGCAGCTCGGCGAGCGCTCTGGCCTCTGCGATCGCACCATCCAAGACCTGATCAGGCGGCAGCACCCGGTCGAGGAAACCGGCTGCGACCGCGCCGTCCGGGTCGAAGAGCTGAGCCTGAACATAGGCCCGGGTCTGATGCCGGGGGTCGATTCTCGCCCTGGCCAGCTCCTGCCCGAACACCGGAAATGCCATGCCGATGGCCGTTTCGTTCAGACCGATCTTGAAGTCTCCCGCTGCGCCGATCCGGTTGTCCGCCGCCAGCAGCATGAAACCGCCCGCCGCAATGGCATGCCCCGTGCACGCAACCAGAAGCGGCTGCGGGTGCGCGAACATCCTGAGAAACATTTTCGCGCCCCGGCCGACCAGCTTCGACGCCGCGTCGGCGCCTTTCTGCATTTCCTTGAGGTCGAAGCCGGCGGAGAAGACCCCTTCCCTGCCGTGCAGGATCAGAGCCCCTGCATCCCGTTCGGACTTGGTGAGCGCCTCGTCCACCGCATCCATCAACTGATAGCCGACCGCATTGGCCTTGCCGTCGTCGAGGTGGAGCACGGCAACGGAATCCAGCTGTTCGTACTTCATGATCGGGTCTTCCGGAAAAAGCCGCACTTCAGCGGCGCAAGCCGCACCTTGGCGCAAGGTCCTGGTTTGTGCAACCCTGCGCGCCGTGAAAACGACAGCTCCTCCACAGCCTGCCGTCGACAGAACGGCCACAGCCCGGACCCGGCGCTTGCGGATCAACTGGCGCTGGACCGCCGCCATCCTCCTGTATGCAGCCGGTTTCGGCGGACTGCTGATGGGGGTGGGCCTCTCGGAGCGTCCTGAGGCTGGCGACGCAGGCCTTCTCACCAAGGCCTACTACACCCTCGGTCTGTTCGTGGTGGGCGGCCTGGACCTGGGTGTGCCTGCGGGTGGGCCCGCCATCGGCCGGGGCATGCTGTGGCTCGCCTACTTCGGCTGCCCGCTGCTCATGGCTTCCGCCGTCATCGAGGCCGTGCTCCGGGTCATGCGCCCCGGCCGCTGGCAGCTTCGGCGCCTGAGCGATCACATCATCATCGTTGGTTCCGGCGATCTGACCACGAGCTTTCTGCGCATGTTCCGAGGCCATCTCGTGCGCACGCCGATCGTGGTGGTGGACGAGGCCATCGAGGAGGTTCGCGAAGACGAACTCACTCAGCGTTTCGGCGTGACCGTGGTGACCGGCGACATCACGCACCGCTTTCTCCAGCACGAGCTGCGCCTGCACGAGACACTGCAGCTGGTGTTCCTCGGCGACAATGACTTTCAGGCCTACGAAGCTGCAAGCAAGGTGCTGAACGAGTTTCCCGCGCTCGGCTCCCGGATCATCCTCCACTGCCACAACCTGCGCTTCATGCGCTCCATGCAGGATACGTCCGTGGCCCGGCTCTGCACCACATTCAACTCCTATCACCTGGCCGCCCAGGCTCTGGTACGCAACGAGCTGCTGAGTCAGTTCCAGAGAACCGAGCAGCGGGACCTGGTGATCATCGCCGGCTTCGGCCGGTTCGGTCAGACCATCATGGAAGAGCTGGAGGCCGTCGCCGACGAAATCGAAAAAGTCTTCATCATCGATATCGATGCGGACCGGCGGATGCTGGTGGCCGAAGAGCAGCAGCGGCTGCAGGGCACCTACGAGCGTATCGTCCTGCAGGGCGACATCTCACATCCCGAGGTCTGGCGGCGGCTGACGGATCAGGCGGATCTGTCACGCGCTCACCCGACCATTCTGCTGGGTACCGGGCGGGCCGAGGACAATCTGCGCACCGCGCTCTGGCTGAAACGCAAATACCCCAATGCCCTGGTCTTCGCCCGGACCAACGACACGTCCCGCCTGGCCGAGGAAGTCGGCGCGGAGCACGACATCGAAGCCTTCAGCATCCGGCAGCTGGTGGAAGACAGCATTCCGACCACCTGGCTGCCAGCCACCCACCGGTCCTGATCAGGCGCTACCCCTGCAGCGAGGCGAAGCCTTTGCCTTCCGCCACCAGCTTCTCGAGCAGCGGCGCCGGCTTCCAGGCATCGCCGCCGTAGATATCACCGAACCGTCTGATGTCCGCGAGCACGTTGTCGAGCCCCTGCTGATCCGCCCAGAACATGGGCCCGCCGGTGACTTCAGGGAAGCCATAGCCATTGATGTAGACGATGTCGATGTCGCACGGCCGCAGGGCGATGCCTTCTTCGAGGATCCGGGCGCCTTCGTTGATGAGCGGATAGAGACAGCGCTTCAGCACTTCCTCGTCGTCGATATCGCGCCGTTCGATGCCGAGCTCGGCCGACGTCTGCTCGACGATCTCGACCACCTCCGGATCGGGCTGGCCCGCCCGGCTGCCTTCCGGATAGATGTAGTAGCCGCGCGACGTCTTCTGTCCGAACCGTTCGAGCTCACAGAGCTTGTCCGCGACCCGGGCCGTGATGGGCACGTCCTCCGGCGCCACACCGGCGAGCTTGCGGGCCCGCCAGCCCAGATCCAGACCCACCAGATCGTTCATCTGAAACGGCCCCATGGGCATGCCGAAGGCGTTCATCACGCTGTCCACCTGATAGGGCGTCGCACCCTGCAGAATGATCTCGCCCGCCTGGCGCGTGTACTGGCCGAGCATGCGATTGCCGATGAAACCGGGCGCATTGCCGGAGAGCACGGCGATCTTGTTCAGCGTCCGGCCGAGCTTCATCACCGTTGCAATCACGTCCGCTGCCGTCTTTTCGCCACGGACCACCTCGAGCAGGCGCATCACGTTGGCCGGAGAAAAGAAATGCATGCCGATCACGTCGCCTGGGCGTCCCGTGGACTCCGCCATCTTGTCGACGTCGAGACCCGAGGTGTTGCTGGCCAGGATGGCGCCGCCTTTGGCCACCTTGTCGAGCTTACCGAAGATCTCGCATTTCAGATCCAGGTTCTCGTAAACCGCTTCAACGATCACGTCGGCCGTGCCGAGATCCTCATAGCTCGTGGTGCCCGTGAGCAGGCTCATGCGCTTGTCCACCTCCGCTTCCGTCATACGGCCGCGGCTCACCTGTATGTCGTAGTTGCGCCTGATCACGCCGAGACCCTTCTCGAGGGCTTCTTCGTTCATCTCCAGCACGGTGACAGGGATGCCCACGTTGGCAAACGACATGGAGATGCCGCCGCCCATGGTCCCGCAGCCGATCACGGCCGCGGAGGCCACCTCGCGCAGCGGCGTGTCCCTGGGGATGTCCGGAATCTTCGCCACTTCCCGCTCGGAGAAGAACAGGTGGATGAGGGCTGCACGCTGGGGATGCTGCATGCACTTCGCGAAGCATTCAGCCTCGACTTTCATACCGGCGTCGAAGTCTCCCAGATTCACGGCGGCTTCCACGCACTGGATGATCATCTCCGGCGCGAAACGTCCCCGCATCCTGCGGGCTGCCTGGGTTCGGGCATCGGCGAAGATCTGGTCGTTACCCCGGTCGGCTTCGACTTTCCCCGATTCGTCGCGGATCTTGCGGGTTTTCCCGCCGTCGGCGAGCACCTGTTTTGCGAACGCGATGGCACCTTCCACCACGTCACCCTCGATCACGTCGTCGACGATGCCCAGCGCCTCTGCCTGGGGGGCCGGGATGGGATCACCCGAGAGTATGAAACCGAGCGCCTTCTCCGCACCGATCAGCCGGGGTAGCCGCTGGGTACCGCCGGCACCGGGCAGGAGTCCGAGCTTCACTTCCGGCAGGCCCACCGGGGCGGTTGGCGCCGCCACCCGGTAATCACAGCACAGCGCCACCTCCAGGCCGCCGCCGAACGCCGTGCCGTTGATGGCGGCGACGATGGGCTTGCTGCTGCCCTCCATCATCACCAGCGCTTCCTGAAGTCCCACGGCGGACTCCGCACCACCCCCGAACTCGGAAATATCCGCACCGGCGATGAAAGCGCGTCCTGCGCCGGTGAGGACGATGGCCTCCACCGAGTCGTCCGCAAGCGCTTTCTGAACACCGTCGTAGAGACCCTGCCGGACGCCGCTGGAGAGCGGATTGACGGGCGGATTATCTACCGTCATCAATGCGATGTTGCCCCGGGTTTCGTAGTGAACGGTGCCTTTCATGGTGTCCCCAATGCGAAAAAAAGAGGCCGAGTATGCCTCGCCGTTAGGGGATTCGCTATCCGTGCTTTAGGATAGCGCCCAGATTCCAGGGCAGAACCTGCCCCGAGCCTGGAGAGCACCGTATGCACCCATCACCGACCCGCAGAAGCAGCATCGCCGCGCTGCTGACCGGCCTGCTCTGCATCGCAGGTACCGCGCTGGCACTCGACCTTCCGGCGCCCGGTCAGTACGAGGTCACCACCACCACGCACTTCAGCGACGGGCTCATGCCGGATACCACCGTCACCACCCAGAACTGCCTGACGGCGGAGGATCTGGAAAGAGATCCAGCCTCCGTGTTTGCCGGCCTGCCGGAAGGCCGCAGCTGCAGCGTGGACGAGTTCCTCATGGAGGACGGCGTCATCGCCATGCAGATCGCCTGCTCGGCAGAGGACGGAGACATGCGCATGACCGTGGAAGGCAGCTACCAGGACGAGAACTATCAGATGGTCAGCGATGTGGTGATCACCGTCGGCGACGAGACCGTCTCCATGCATTCCACCATTGACGGCAAACGTACGGGGGCGTGTTGAATCCGGCGACGGCCGCACCCGGGACCGCCCCCCTTCTCGATCTGACCGGCATCCGGAAGACGCTCGCCGGCCGGCTGGTGCTCGATGACGTTTCCCTGAGTGTGAACGCCGGGGAAACGGTGGTGCTGCTCGGACCGAACGGTGCGGGCAAAACCACGCTGCTGGGCACAGCCTGCGGGCGGATCGCGCCGGACGACGGCCGCGCGAGCCTTGCCGGCGGAGATCCCCGGCGCAATGTCTCCGTGCGGCAGACCCTGGGTTTCGTGCCGCAGCAGATCGCCCTCTATCCCTACCTCTCCGTGCGGGAGAATCTGGAGGTGTTCGGTCGGATGATGGGCGTGGCCAGGGACGCGCTGAATGCGCGGATCGAGGAGGCCCTGGCCTGGAGCGGACTCGAGGACCGGGCCCGGGACCGGGTGGACGTCCTCTCGGGCGGGATGCAGCGACGGCTCAACATCGTCGCCAGCGTGCTGCACCAGCCCGGCCTCATCATGCTCGACGAGCCCACCGTGGGCGTGGACGTCAACGCGCGGGAACGTATTCACGAGCTGCTGCGCCGCCTCAGGGCGGACGGGCTCGGCATTCTTCTGACCACTCACGATCTCGGGCAGGCGACCACCCTCGCGGACCGGGTGGTCTTTCTGCTGGACGGTCGGGTCCGGCTCGAGGGTTCGCCGGGAGCATTGATCCGGGACGTTTACGGTGACAGCCGGGAAATCACCATCACGCTCAGCACGATGCCGACCCGCGATCAGCACCTGCGCCTGACGGAATCCGGGTTGGCTCCCGTGCACGACGGGCGCACCTGGACGGGCAGCGTGGACCGGGACTTCGACGGCGTCGCCCGGTGGAATCAGAAACTCACCGATATGGCACTGACTGCCGCGGAAATCCGGGTCCGGGAGCCGAGCCTGGAAGGCGTCTTCCTGCGGCTGACCGGCGAGGTGCTCAGCCTGTGAGCCTGGCCATCTTCAGAGCCATGCTCCTCGGCCTCCTCCGCGACCGGGGCGCGCTGCTCATGAGCTTTTTCCTGCCGGCCGTCTTCTTCGTGATCATGGCGGAGATTTTCACCGCCACCACCGGCGAGCGGCTGAACCTGAACCTGGTGGTGCTGGACGAGGTGGAGAGTGAGACCACCACCCGGCTCCTGGATGCGCTGATCGAAAGCGACGTGCTGACGGTGCTGCCCGAGCGGGGCGCGAGCCGGGAGGACGTGCGCGCGCGCGTCCGGTCGGGCGGCGCGGACATCGGTCTCGTCATCCGTGCCGATGCGGAGCCGCTGGAATCCGCCGGCGGTTTCGGCGCGGCACCGCTGCTGGTGGTGGTGGATCCGGCCCGGGGTGTGGCGGAGCCCATGCTCACCGGTCAGATCCGGCGCGCCTACTTCTCGGCGCTCCCGGACGTGGCCATGGGCAACGTGGTGGCGGAGCTGGAAAACCAGTTCCTCACCCTGGACGAGATCCAGCGGGAAGAGGTGGACGCGGGCCTCATCGAGATGCGCGAAGACGCAGCCGCCGGCAGAGAGGTGGGCTGGTCCTTCGAGGATCTCCTGGCTAGAGAATCCGTGATCAGCGGCGAGGCGCTGAATCTGGTGGCTTACTCCGCCGGGGCTGTGGCTTTCATGTTTCTGCTGTTCGCTTCCGTGCACGGGGCCGTCTCCCTGCTCGAGGAGGAAGAGACCGGCATTCTCGACCGGGTGCTCGCCGGTCCCGGCGGCATGGGCGTGCTGGTGAACGGCAAGTTTCTCTACGTGGTGGGCCAGGGTCTGGTACAGGTGACCGTGATCTTCGCCGTGGCCTGGCTCATCTACGGCGTGGACCTGCCGGGACGTCTCGGACCCTGGGCGGTGGTTTCCCTGGCCGCGTCTCTCGCCTGCGCTGGACTCGCCATGCTGCTCGCCACCGCCTGCCGGACCCGGCGCCAGGCCCAGACCGTTGCGAACACGGTGATCCTGGTGCTTTCCGCGCTGGGCGGCAGCATGGTGCCTCGGTTTCTGATGCCCGAGTTGCTGAAAGATCTCGGCTGGCTGACTCCCAACACCTGGGCGCTGGAGGCCTACAGCGGCATTTTCTGGCGTGGCGAGGCCCTGAGGGAGGTGATGCTGCCGGTGGCACTGCTGACGGCCACCGGCATCGTCGGCTGGCTGGCGGCCCGGACGCTCGCCCACCGGAAAGCCTACGGAGACTAGTCGGAGTCGGGTGACCCGCTCAGGTCCGCCGTCAGGCCTTCCGTATACGATTTCCGGAACATGCCGGAATGCACACTGAGCAGCATCCCTGCGCCGTCGAAGATCAGCACGTTCGGCACGTCCGGATCGAGCTCGTAAGCCGATGCCCAGACTCCCTCCAGATCGATCAGCACGTTGACTTCCGGCGGCAGACGCTTCTGCAGTTTCTCCGCCACCGTGTCGAATTCCGTCGGCGCCGTTCTCGGCACGTCCGCCACCCGCACCAGCGGCACGTCCGCATCGATCTCACGGATCGCCTGCTCCCAGGGCTTGAGCCGCCGCAGCCGCCTGGCAGAGACGACGATGGCCACCTGCAGCCCATCGAGATCGGTGCTGAGCCCGCCGGGCTGGCCGTACTGATCGACCAGGGACAGGCTCGATGGATCCACCGCCGCGGCGGCAACGGGCAGACAGAGCAGGAGGCCGGCGGCAAGAAGACGCCGGAGATGCAGGGAACGGTCAGATTTTCGAATCAAAACGGCTACAATCCACGCCCTCTTATTCCCGGCGAGCATAGCGCGTGAGTGAACATGACGCCTAGTGTGCAGTTATCCATCGTGGTGCCTACCTTCAACGAGGCCGCCAATCTGTCCGTGCTGGTGGAGCGGATCGGCGTGGCCATGGGCGATGTGAACTGGGAAGTCATCTTCGTGGATGACGACTCACCGGACGGGACGGCGGCAGAGGCCCGCCGGCTCGGCCGGGAGAACGGCCGGGTGCGCTGCCTGCAGCGGATCGACCGGCGCGGCCTCTCCTCCGCCTGCATCGAAGGCATGCTGGCGTCCAGCGCGCCCTGCATCGCCGTCATGGACGCAGATCTGCAGCACGACGAGCGTCTGCTGCCGACGATGTACGATACCCTCACGAACGAGGACCTGGATGTGGTGGTAGGCAGCCGCCATGTCGCCGGAGGCGATGCCGAGGCGTTCTCCGATGACCGGGCCCGGAAGTCCGAGCTCGCCACCCGGCTGTCCCGGATGGTGGTGCCGGAAGAGCTGCTGGATCCCATGAGCGGGTTTTTCATGATCCGCCGGGAAGCTTTCGAAGCCTGCATGCGCAACCTGTCCGGCATCGGCTTCAAGATCCTCATGGATCTGTTCGCTTCGGCGCCACAGCCGCTGCGCTTCCGCGAGCTGCCCTACTCCTTCGGCGAACGTCATGCCGGTGAATCCAAGCTCGACAATCAGGCGATCTGGGATTACGGCATGCTGCTGCTCGACAAGCTGGTGGGCCGCTGGGTGCCCGTCCGTTTCGTCGCCTTCATCGCCGTGGGCGGCATCGGCGTCTTCGTTCACATGGCCATGCTCGCAGGCCTCTACCAGGCGCTGGACTACGGATTCGTCACCGCACAGGTGTGGGCCACGCTGGTTGCCATGACCGTCAATTTCGTGATCAACAATCTGATCACCTACCGGGATCTGCAGCTCAAGGGCTGGGACTGGCTGAAGGGCTGGATCTCCTTCGTGCTGGCCTGCTCCGTGGGTGCCGTGGCCAACGTCGGAGTGGCCGGGTATCTCTTCGCCGGCGATACCGGCTGGTTCCTGGCGGGACTTGCCGGCATCGTGGTGGGTGCGGTGTGGAACTATGCCATTACCCAGCTCTATACCTGGCGTGCGGCCAGCTGACCCGGCCGGACCCACCGTCTTGACCGACCGTTCCACGGCCAGCTACCCCCTCTGGGCGTTCTGCATCGCGGTGAAGCTCGTGATCTTCGCCGCAGCCGGCCGCGAGTACGGCTATCTCTCGGACGAGCTCTATTTTCTCGACGCTGCCGGTCATCTCGCCGCCGGCTATGTGGACTTTCCGCCCATGATCGCCTGGGTTCTGGCGGCGCTCACCGGGCTGTTCGGCTCGGATCTGCTCGTGCTGCGTGGTTTCGCCTGTCTGCTCGGCATCGGCGTGACCCTGATCAGCGTGGACATCGTCCGGCTCCTCGGCGGCCGTTCCACGGCTCAGTGGCTGACCGCAGTGGTGGTGCTGTTCGCACCGGCGTTTCTCTCCGTGCAATCCATTCTCACCATGAACGTGCTGGACCAGCTCTGGTGGGCGGCAGGATTCTGGCTGCTGATCCGTTACCTCGGAACCGATCGGGCGGTGTTCGTTTACGGCCTCGGCGTCATCTATGGACTGGCGCTGCTGACCAAACTGGCCATACCCGCCTGGTTTCTGGCTCTGGCCGCCGCAGTGCTCGTCTATCGACGCGATCTTCTGACCCGGCGGGAGGTCTGGGGCGCTGTCGTCATCATGATCGTCCTCTTCAGCCCTTTCCTTTCATGGCAGATCGGCAACGACTGGCCGTTCATCGATTTCGTGCGCGCCTACAACGCCGAATCGCCCGAGGCCATGGTGATCGACCAGCCCCTGTTCGGCCTGATCACCACCATGAATCCCCCTTTCATCCTCATCTGGCTGCCCGGTCTCATCTACGGTCTGATCGCGGTGAATCCCGTGATCCGGCTGCTGGGGACGGCGGCGGCGATCTGCCTGGCTCTCTTCCTGCTTGCCGGCGTGAAGTTCTACTTCGCCACGCCGCTGTTCATTCTGTTCAGCGGCTTCGGCGCCCTGCTGTGGGAGCGCTGGCTCGACGCGCGAACCGGACTGCGGCGCGGTTTCGTCGTCGGCATGGCGGCCTCCGGGCTGATGTCCATCCCTATCGCCGCGCCCGTGCTGCCCCCTGCCATTCTGCAGCAGGCGGCCGATTTCATCCGGGATGGGGAACAGGGCCGTCAGGGGACGGAACCGGCCCCCATGGGCCGCTACTTCCCCCACTTTGCCGAGATGCACGCCTGGCCGGAGCTGACCGCAGCGGTCGTCCGACAGTATCAGGCGATTCCCGGGACCGAGCGCACAGACGTGAAGCTGCTGGCCGCCTTCTTCGGTCAGGCCGGTGCGCTGAATCAGCTGGACGGCGGCAGGCTGCCGGTGGCCCAGTCCGGTCATGTGAACTATCACCTCTGGAACCGGGGCGAGACTTTCGAGGACGTGATCGCCATCGGCTTCGCAGCCGAACTCCTCGACTCGCTCTTCGAAGAGGTCACCGTGCTGGAGACCTTCACCTGCCGCCGCTGCATGGCCAGGGAGAACGGATTGATCATCGCCAGGGCGCGAACCCCGAAAGTCAGTCCTGAGGCGCTCCGCGAGCAGATACGCCGTTACTACTTTTTCTGATGTCCCAAGGCCGGTCCGCTTCCTCTGAGACGCGCACCGTCACGGGGCGGGATCGGCGCCGATTGATCCCGGGGAATTTCACTGTCAAATCAAATGGTTCTGTCAGGGTCTGTATGCAAGTGTTTTACGGGACGGCGATTACGAGGGATAATCAGCGCCATAAAGCAGCCTTGCCTGTGAAGTCAGTTGACAAGGTAATTGCGACCATTCATCGCTCCGGACGCCGCGGCACCGGGCGTTTCGGGTAATACCGGCCTGGCGGAAAGCCGGGCACTTTGGAGAGGTCATCACCGTTGAGTGAGGCAAAAGCGGATACGGCAGACTATCCGGAACAGTTCAGAGGGATTCGCCGCCAGATCGATCGTCGCCTTGACGAGATCGCACCCGACATCAGCGGCTGCGCTCCCCGGCTGAAAGCTTCCATCCGCTACAGCCTGCTCGACAGCGGCAAACGACTTCGCCCGCTGATCGCCGTGCTGACGGCAGAAGCCCTCGGTGGCCAGGCCGCCCGGGCGCTGGATGCCGCCTGCGCCATCGAAATGGTGCACACCGCTTCGCTCATGGTCGACGACCTGCCATGCATGGACAACGCCAGCCAGCGCCGCGGGAAACCGGCCAATCACATAGCCCATGGAGAGGACATCGCCATCCTGGGCAGCATCACGCTGATCAGCGACGCTTTCGGTCTCATCGCCGCCGACGCCCATCTCCCCGCGGACGTGAAGGTGGATCTGATCCACGCACTGTCCACCGCCATCGGTACCGATGGGCTCTGTGCAGGCCAGGAACGGGATCTCCGTGAGATCAACGATCACGCCGATGCGGAAGCGCTGGCTCAGCTGCAGTCGCAGAAAACGGGGGCTCTGTTCGTCCTCTGCCTGGAAGCCGGGGCGAGAATTGCCGGTCTCGAGCGCGACGCGCTCGAACCTCTGCGAGCCTTCGGCACCCATGCCGGACTCGCCTTCCAGATCCTCGACGACCTGCTCGACGCGGTGGGCCACAGTGCCGTCACCGGCAAGGATCAGGGTGCGGACCTGGGCAAGCAGACCTACGCCGCCATCATGACGCTGGATGAAGCGGAAGCCCGGGCGGAGCGGGAAGTCTCAGAAGCCCTGGCTGCACTGGAACCTGCCGGCATCGATCCGGAACCTTTTGCCGCCTTTCTGAACCTGGTGCTTCAGGCCTATCAGAGCCAGCTTGATCCGGGTCAGGCGCGGCAGGCCGGCGCGGGTCTATAATTCCCAGGCATGATTCCGAGCCCAGCCGGTCAGTTCAGTTGAATATTCTCATCAACACCCTGTGTTTCTTCGGTGCCCTGGCCTTCATGGAGGGCGTGGCCTATTTCGCCCATAAGTACGTGATGCACGGTTTCGGCTGGTTCCTCCACGAGTCTCACCATCGCCCGCGCGAAGGCCTCTTCGAGCTGAACGATCTCTATGCGTTCATCTTCGCCATTCCCTCGATCGTGCTCATCTGGTTCGGTACCAACGGCCATCCCTGGGCACTCTGGATGGGGCTGGGTGTGGCCGGTTACGGTGCCATCTACTTCGGCTTTCACGACGTGATCGTGCACCGGCGCATTCATCACAACTGGCGTCCGAAGAGCAGATACATGCAGCGGATCGTCCACGCGCACCGGCTGCATCATGCCCTGGAGGAAAAGGAAGGCGCCGTCTCCTTCGGATTCATCTACGCACCGCCGGTTCCCGTGCTGCGGGCTGAGATGAAGGCGATCGAAGCTGAGCGGGCAGCGACCGCAGGCTGACAAGTCAGACAGCGGCTTCGAGCACCTCCGCCGTTGCCGCGAAGAGCCGGTCTATCTCTTCCGGGCTCGAAATATAGGGCGGAGCAAACTGCAGCGTGTCGCCGCCGCAGCGCACGTAGAAGCCTTTCTCCCAGAGCGCCAGAGAGAGTTCGAAAGGCCGTCGGGCAGGCTCGCCGGGATAGGGTTCGATCTGAATTGCTCCGGCCAGACCCAGATTGCGGATGTCGGTGACGAACGGCAGCTGCTTGAGCCCGTGCAGGCGGTTTTCGAAGTGCGGTGCCAGTGCCTGTACCCTGGCCGGCATGTCGTCCTGCTCGAAGATGTCGAGCGCGGCCAGGGCCGCCGCGCAGGCGAGCGGATGGGCGGAGTAGGTGTAGCCGTGCGGGAACTCGATGGCGTATTCCGGTCCGCCATTGTCCATGAACGTCTCATAGATTCCGGAGCGCGCAAGCACCGCACCCATGGGGACATTGCCATTGGTGAGGATCTTCGCCAGATTCATGATGTCCGGCGTCACCTCGAAATAGTCCGCCGCAAAAGGCTCGCCCAGACGGCCGAAGCCGGTGATCACCTCATCGAAAATCAGCAGGATGTCGTGTGCATCGCAGAGCGCCCGCAGGCGCTGCAGATATCCCTTCGGCGGCGGGAGCACGCCGGCCGACCCGGCCATGGGTTCGAGAATCACCGCGGCGATGTTGCTCGCGTCATGCAGCGCAATCAGATCTTCCAGGGCATCGGCCAGCTCCGCCCCCTTCTCAGGCTCGCCCCGGCTGAACGCGTTCTCCGGCAGTACCGTGTGCGGCAGGTGATCGGCATCGATCAGCTGACCGTAGAGCTTCCGGTTCGGCCCGATACCCCCCAGGCTCGTTCCGCCGAGGTTGACCCCGTGATAAGACCGGGCGCGGCCGATGAGCTTGGTTTTCTGCGGCTGACCTTTCAGCCGCCAGTAGGCCCGCGCCATCTTCAGCGAGGTATCCGCTGCTTCGGAGCCGGAATTCACGAAAAAGGCATAGTCGAGACCGTCCGGCGCCATGGCAGTGAGCCGGTTCGCCAGTTCGAAGGCCATCGGATGACCGAACTGGAACGGCGGTGCGTAGTCGAGCTCGGTGAGCTGCCTTGCCACCGCTGCCGCGATCTCCGGCCGGCCGTGCCCATAGGGCGTGCACCAGAGCCCGGAGAGACCATCGAAGATCCGGCGTCCGTCCGCATCGATCAGCTCGGTGCCGGCGGCCCCCGCCACCATGCGCGGCGCATTCTTGAAATGCCGGTTGCCCGTATAAGGCATCCAGAAAGCTTCCAGATCTTCCCGGGAGAGTTGAGCCCCCTTCCGTTGTGCTTCACTCATGCGCGCTCACTCAAGCAATCGGTTCCTGACGTTTCGCGATTCTAGCCTGTCGGGTCCGCCACTGCTCCAGGAGGTCGATGGCGAACCAGGCGTAGAGCGTCACCGCCATGAAGAGGCTCATGCGCACGGCGAACGCCTTGTAGACGTCATTGCCCGTCTGCGTGTCCTGCACGGCGGAACCCAGCAGAATCAGCGCGGTGACCACCACGTTGGACCAGAAGGTGGGCGCATACCGGGTCGGGAAGACCCGATAGAACTTCGCGGCACAGAAGAAGACGAACAGCAGGATCCAGAGAAAGAACATCCACAGACTGGTCGAGATTCCGAGTGCGGCCCAGATGAGCACGGCAAAGCAACCGCCGAGGAACGTGGAGCCGAGCAGCTCGCGTCCCGCATCCCGGGCGGAAAGCATGCTGCTCTGCTGACCGAGGGCCGTCGCCTTCATGATGATGGGCGTGTAGAAGGTGGGATTGGTCAGCATCAGCAGGTAGGCGGGCAGAATGATGACCGTCGCTCGGATCGCCACCCAGTTGTTTTCTGCGGGCGTGAGCGGCGGCGGATCCGGCGGCAGTGACGTGCCATCTTCGGGAAAGAACGGATACACGACCCACTGGCACACGATGGCCACCACCACACCGAGCGCGATGGCCTGGATGGCGGAGACGGCGAGCTCCCAGCTCAGGGTCCCCAGGGCTGAAATCAGCGTCAGGCTCACCGTCAGCAGCAGCGCCACCGGCCCTTTCGCCAGATTGACCGCCAGATAGCTGGCCAGAAACAGGCCGCAGGTCACGATCAGGATCGCGGAGAACGCATAGTACTGGAGCGGACGGATGAGCAGCAGGCCCACGGCCAGAATCAGCATCAGGGCCAGCACCAGCACCACCAGCTTTTTCGCCGGCATCGGCAGTCCCGGAGGTGCCGTCAGCAGCAGCGCGAAAATCGGCGCGATGAAAGGCAGGTTCAGGCCCAGACCGTAGCCGCACACCAGCGCCAGGGCCACCGTGAAGCTGAGGCGGAAAACCCGCCTGGCGGCGACGGGCATGCTCAGCGCGCCTCGTGTTCCGGGACCTGATCAGTAGGCATAGGCGAACCAGCTCATCAGACGGATGTACAGACTGCCGAGCAGGTTCAGGAATCCATGCCCTTCCGTGTAGGCCAGTACGGATGCCTGACCGCCGATCCGCAGCTGTCCGGCGATTTCCGGCGCCTCGTTGAAGTCGATGTCGACCACCACCGGGAAGCGCTGAGCCTGGCGCAGCCAGTCACGGTTGTTCTGAATGGTCGGCAGCGTCCCGGGCGGATGACTGCTGCCGGTGCTGACCCCGACACCGATGCTGCGCACGGTGCCGGAGTAGACTTCTCCCGGCAGTACGTCGAACAGGACGGCCACCTCACTGCCCTCTTCCAGGTGACCCAGATTGTTTTCCGTGAACTCCGCGTTCACCCAGACATCGTGCAGAGAGATGAGCGTCATCACCGGCCCGCCGGTACCGGCGAACTGGCCGACATCGGTGGAGAGATCCGTAATGACACCCGGCAGACTGGCACGCACCAGCGTATTGCTGAGATCCAGCTCCGCCTTCTCGAGCGCCGCCCGCGCGGATCTGAGAATGGCGTTGCTGGCGTCGTCCGCGCCACCCATCTGCTCGATGGCGGCCTGGACATCCGATTCCGCCTTGGCGACACCGGCAACCGCGGAATCCAGCGATGCCTGGGACCCTTCCAGGCGTCGCAGAGAGATGGTGCCGGGGTCCTGCTCACGGAGACCGGTGAGTCGGGTGAAATCCTTCCTTGCCTTGACTTCGTTGGCCTGGGCCGCCCGCAGCGCGGCCCGCGCCGCATCCACCGTGGCAGAACCGGCGCCCACCTGCCGTTCGGCCTTGGCCAGATCGGACCGTGCCTTTTCGACGGCAATCTCGTACTGGGACCGGTCGATCTGAAAAAGCTGCTCACCCGCCCTCACCGTCTGATTGTTCCCGACGAACACTTCCGTGACCAGCCCCGCCACCTGGGGAGCCACGCCCACCACGTAGCCATCCACCCGGGCCTGAGTGGTATAGGGGGTAAACCGATCCGCCAGGAGATACCAGATCAGGCTGAGCAGAATGACCGCCAGAATGACGACACCGCCCTTCCTCGTCGCCTGCTCCGCCGTAACTGACGTATTTCCTTCTGCTTCGCTCATGAGCCTTCAGCCTCTTTCTCCACCGGCCGCTCCACGCCCGCCGGCAGGGGTCGATCCATGAGATCGCCCCACTTCGTCCTCGATTTCATCTGCTCCTGCACCGCTTCCGGAATCAGTTCCTCCACCGGCGTCTCCAGCCAGCCGCCGCCCAGGGCCTGGTAGAGTGAGACGATGGCGGTCAGGTGATTCGCCCGGTTCGACAGCTCCCGTTCCGCCTGGGAAAAGAGCGTGCGCTGTGCATCCAGCACCCGCTGAAAGTCGGCATAGCCTTCCTGATATCGCGTCCGGGCAATGTCCAGCGAACGCCCGGCCGCCTGCACGGACTCGACGAGAATCTCCTTGCGCTCGTGCGTCTTCACCACGTTGATCGCCGCATTGTCGATCTCCGCCGCCGCCTGCAGCACGGTGCTCTGATAACCGGTGATCGCCTGCTGCAGGCGCGCATCCTGCAGCCGCACGTTGTTGGCGATCCGGCCATAGTCGAAGAGGTTCCAGGTGAATGACGAGCCGGCGGTCAGGCTGGTCCGGTCGGTGGTCAGGGTGTTCCCGGAGAGGCCCAGCGTGCCGAACAGCGAAATGGCGGGATAGTAATCCGCCTTGGCCACGCCGATCTGCGCCGACTGCGCCGCAACGGCCCAGGCACTGGCCCGGATGTCCGGACGTCGCTGCAGCAGGCTGGCGGGAATCTCACTGATCAGAATCGGCGCGACGTCGGGCAGGTCATCCGGCACGTTCTCGAGCTCGGGTACGTCGCCCGGTTTCCGGTTGAGCAGAACGGCCAGACCGTTCGTCGCCTCGACCAGGGCGGATTCGAGACTCGGGATGGAGGACAGCGTAATCAGGTACTGTGTCCTCGCCTGCTGAAGATCGAGCTCCGAGTCCTGGCCGCTGTCGAAGAGCTCCCGGGTGATCTCATAGCTGCGCCGCTGGATGTCCGCGTTCTGTCGTGCAATCCGGATCTGCTGCCGGGTGGCGAGATAGAGGTAGTAGAGATTCGCCACCTGAGCGCTCAGGAGCACCTGCAGATCCTGCTGGTTGGCGATCGAAGCGAAAAATGCGGCATCGGCAGACTCGATGCTGCGCCGGAATTTCCCCCAGAAATCCAGCTCCCAGCCAGCGCCTACGCCCAGCGAATAGTCGCCGAAGCCGTTCGTTCTGCCACCTTCGAGATTGGTGACGGATGCGGCGGAGCCTGTGGCCTGCTGAACCTGCGGATAGAGCGTGCTTTCCGCGATGCCTGCGGCTGCCCGGCTCTCGAGGATGCGCAGACCGGCAAGTCTGAGAGAGAGGTTTTCCTGCCGGGCTTTGTCTACCAGGTCGTTGAGAACCGGGTCATCGAACAGGTGCCACCAGAATCTGAGGTCTGCCTCTGCCTGTTTGTCCGGAGTGGCAACCTGACCGTACAGATCCGTCTGCCAGTCTTCGAGCCAGGCGACGTCCGGCTCCTCATAATCCGGCCCGATGGCCGCACAGCCACCGAGCGACAGCACGGCCGCCAGGACCAGCGCGGGGCGCAGGGTTCCGTTTCCGGGGCAATACGGCTTCATCAGGCAGGCGGCGCGGCGGGCTCCTGCTGTGAGGTGGCCGTCGCGTCTCCGGACAGCGCGGCATCGACGTCCGGATCCGGCTGGTTCACCCAGTCCATGAACAGCTGATAGCCCACGGCGAGCACCACGGCCCCGATGAACAGTCCCACAATGCCGGAGTAGATCATGCCACCCAGCGCCCCGATCAGAATCACCGGCATGGGGGCTTCCACACCCCGACCCAGCAGCAGCGGTTTGAGGACGTTGTCCGCCATTCCGGCAACGAGCAGGTACACCGTCCAGATCAGGTTGTGAGTCGTCCCGTCCCCCGCCCACCAGAGATAGCCGATCGCCGGCAGAGAGATGACGAGCGCCGGCAGTTGCAGGATACCCACGATCATGACGATGAGCGCCAGCAGGCCAGGCAGGGGGATACCGGCGAATGCGAAACCGACACCGAGCAGCAGGGCCTGGATGAACGCGACCCCGATCACGCCGGTGGCCACCGAACGGATAGTGGCGATCGTGAGCTTGTGCAGTCGGGGTCCGTGCACCCGGCTGGTCAGCTTGCTGAGAATGCGCTCGGTAGCCGCACCCCCGCTCTGCCCGTACGCCATCATGATGCCGGCGATCGCCAGTGCTGCGAAAAGGAAGAGCACGTTTTCCATCGCACCGGCGGCGGCGGACAGCAGTCTGGCGGAAAGCTGACCCAGCTGCGGCTGCAGCGATTCGAGGTAGGCGGGCAGATCGGCTGCGGCGGCACTCCATGCCGCATAAAGCCGCTCACCGACGATGGGCCACTGTGCCACCTCGGCGTTCGGTGGCGGCACGACGACGGTGTTTCCGGAGAACGCCGCATAGGCTTCGTGAATCTGACCGGCAAAGGAACTGGCCAGCATGACCGTCGGAGTTCCCAGAACGAGGATGATGCCGACAACGAGTACTGTCGCCGAGCGTCCCTGCCTGCCTTCCGGCCCGCCCGCCAGCCGCTGCTGAAGGGGATACAGGGCGACGGCCAGAATCAGGCCCCAGAGCAGCAGGTTCATGAACGGCGCGAAAATGCGGAAACACATGACCACCATCACGGCGATCAGACCGACCTTCACCAGCACATCCAGCATGTCTTCAGACAGAAACTGTCTGAACGCCGAGTTATCGTCCTCCATGGCTCCTCCTTGACCTGATTCGCTGAGTGACACCTACTGGCGCATTCTACGTCATGTTCGTCGATCTCTCGCGGCCATCCACGCCGCCAGAGGATTAGCCGAAACACCGTGGGCCACGAGACTGAGGCCCACGGTGCAGGTGACCACCGTCGAGATCAGCTCGCCCCCCGGAAGCCCTTCAGCCAGCACCATCATCGTGAAGACGATGCTGGCCAGTCCTCTCGGACCGAACCAGCCCAGGAACAGGCGGCTGGCGGCGGATTCCCGAGTCCCGCTCAGCGCCAGGAACACGGGCAGCATGCGCAGAACGGTCAGGCTGAGCAGCGAGTAAAGGAGAATTTCCCAGGTCAGATCGCCCAGGCTCTGACCGATCACGGATACGCCGAATATCATCCAGGTGAGCATGGCCATGGTCTCGCCAATGCCCTCTGCGGGCATGACCAGGGCATGCAGCCGGTGCTTCAGGTGCGACCCGAACATCAGTCCGCCGACGAAGGCGGCGATGTAGCCGCTACCGTGCAGGATATGCGCCACGGCGAAACAGGCGAACGCCAGCGCCGGAGCACAGACCTGCAGCCAGATCTCGTTCACCCAGCCGCGTTCAGAGCAGTGCCTGAGGAGCCATGCTCCCGCAAGCGCAATCAGCGCTCCGACAGCGGCGCCGACGCCCAGCTCTTTCATCACCAGCAGAACGGGCGACTCACCCGCCTGCCCGCCCGCCAGCGCAACGAACAGCAGCAGGAACGGCACACAAAGACCATCGTTCAGGCCGCTTTCGCAGTTCAACCCTTCCCGCAGCCGCACCGGCACCTGCCGGTTGGCAATCACGGCCTTGCCCAGCGCCGCATCCGTGGCGGCGAGCATGACGCCGAGGATGGCTGCTTCGTAGAACGTGAGCGCATTGAGCAGCCAGGCCGCGGTCAGAGTCCCGAGGACCATCGTAGCCGGCAGACCGACGATGAGCATCCTGGCAGGGAGCTGCCACTGCCGGCGCAGCACCGAGAAGTTGGCACTCGCCGCGTCACTGAACAGGATCAGCGCCAGGGTGAGATCGATCAGAAGGCGGAAAGAGGCATTCTCGAGGTCGTTGGCCAGCCAGCCCAGGCCGAGAGGTCCGAGCAGCAGGCCCGTGAGCACGAACACCACCGGCCCGGAGATCGGCAATCTGTCCACGCGGGCAGACACGAGACTGTACAGAAAAGCGAACAGCGCCAGGATGGCAAGCTCGGTGTAAGGCGATGCGTCCATACTCGTTCAGAAACCCCTAACTTCCTTCGGTGAGAAACAACCCGGCGGCGCAGAGGATCGGGAATACGATCACGGTACGCAGCACGAAAATCACCGCCAGCTCGGCGAACCCGAGCGGCAGACTGGAACGGAGAATCAGCACACCGACCTCCGCCATGAAGATGAGTTGCGTGACAGACAGTCCGGCCAGTACGAACCGCGCGAGCTCACTGTCCAGGTCCGCAGCAATCAGCGCCGGCATGAACTGATCCAGAAAGCCGGCCAGAAACCCGGGGGCGGCTCCGGCAGCATCGGGAAAGTGCAACACCCCCAGCAGCCACGCCAGGGGCCAGGAAAGCGTATCGAACACGGGTGTATGGAAAACCAGGATGGTCGTCAGCGTTGCCAGCGCCATGGCGGCCGGAATCACGTTGAACGTCACGCTCACCGTCTGCAGAAGGGAGCTGCGCAGCAGGGCAGCAGGCCCGGGCGCCGTGGACGCCCGGTCGACGGCGGCCTGCACCGCCCTGCTGAAAATTCCGCCCGGCGCCGGGACTTCACCTTCTCTGTCCTCCGCCGTCCCGGGGCAGTAGCTGTCCGGCATCCGGGACAGCGGCGGCAGCCGAACCATGACGAACGCGCAGAGCCCGCAGGCCAGGATCATGGTCAGGTACCAGCTGAAGTAGAGATGTCCGATCCCCGACACCTCCGCGATCAGCAGGCTGAATGGCAGAGACACCACGGAGAAGTTCGTCGCGACCGCCGCGGACTCCCGGGCGGTGTAGTATCCACGTTCATACTGGCCGATCGTGATCAGCAGCCCCACCGCCGCGGAGGAGAGAAACGATGCGGTGGCGTCGATGGCGGAGCGGCCGGGCAGACGGAACAGGAGCTCGAACGGTCTCCGTAGCAGGGTACCGACGAATTCCATGAATCCGAATTCCGTAAGAAACGGCATGAGCTGACAGGCAACCAGCAGAATGACCAGGCTGTTGATGCCGATATCGCGGAAGACGGTCCCACCCGTCCGTGCGCCCCACAGGATTTCCGGACCGGTTTCCCAGAGCACCATGACGCCGATCAGGCAGCCGACCACACGCAGGAAGAGCCAGATCGGGGTGACGCTGCACATGGCCTGCAGCCATGGCCGACTATCTGACCAGTCCGGCCGCAGAACCAGGAACAGAACGCCACCCAGCGCGGCCATGCCGGTGACTGCCACCACCATCTGAAGGAGCCAGGGACCCAGCAGAGCGGTGAGGAGGCTTGTCGCCACGCCGATCAGAATGGTCTGCTGACCCTCATAGGGCACGGGTACCAGAAATGCGCCGATGCCGATCAGCGACGGGCCGAGCGAGCGTGCAAGAGCGGAGGGAGGCCGGCTGCCCCCCTGAGGCAGCCCGTCACCCCGGGGCGTTTTCACGCTTCCGGTCAGGATGTCCCTGCAGCCATCCGACGGCCTGCGAAGATGAGCACGGCGGCGATGACGATCTCGAATCCGAAGGCGACCACCGTAGCCTCAGCGGGATCCCCGTCGATCACGAAACCGATCAGGCGGCCCGCGGCGATGAAGACCATGAGCACGGCCACCGCCACCAGCCACTCCCCTTTGTTCTGGATGATGCCGAGCAGAATCAGGGCGGCAGAAGCCAGAAACAGCCCGCCCAGGTCTCCACGCAACGTATTGAGCCCGTGCTCACCCATCGGCACCACTGCCAGACTGGCCGCATTCCCGGTTGGATCCAGCATGAAGCCGGACCCCATGAAGATGAACAGCAGGGCGAACAGGCCCGCCAGAATTTTCAGAGTCAGATCCATCCCGCTCTCCCCCCAGGAGACTGATCAGATCCGGCAGTTCTATCAGGGAGTCGGCGGCGCTGTCCACAGATCGGTGCGCGGCGGCCCTTCTCCGTGGCTGCCGAGCACGGCTCCGGCCGCCGTGAATCCGCTCGTCACGAGCATCACCAGTTTCTGCAGGGTGGTGGTACCGGCCCGGGTCTGCCACGCGTCGGCACCCTGGCTTCGAACCTGATCGCCGATCGCGCCGTACACCCGTCTGGCCGCGGCGATGGCCCAGGCACACCGGAACGGCAGGCGCGCGATGCCATGCACGGCGGAGTCGTAGTAGCGGTCGGCCTCGTCCAGCAGCCGCTTCACCACCTGGAAGACGGCCTCCTCGTTTCCTTCGAACTCGCGCGCCGCAACCGGCGCTCCAGCGCTCAGAAGCCAGTCCCGCGGCAGATAGATCCGCCCGTCTGCCGCATCTTCCATCACGTCGCGGGAGATGTTCGTGAGCTGAAAAGCGATACCCAGATCGATGGCCCGATTCAGGGTCGGCCGATCCGTGACCCCCATGATGGTGGCCATCATGGCACCCACCACGCCGGCCACGTGGTAGCAGTACAGCAGCGTGTCCTCGAGCGTCAGGTACTCCCGGCGCTCCACGTCCATGGAGAAGCCGTCCAGCAGTTCGAGGGGGTACCGGCGGTCCATACCCGAGATCTGGAACACCCGTTGAAATGCTGCGAACACGGGATCGTCCGTGGGCTGTCCCGCCATGGCCGCTTCCGTCTGTTCCGTCAGCCGGGCAAGGATCCTCTGCTGCTCGTCAGGCGCCGGTGACTGCTGCCCGAACCCCAGATCCTGCCCGTCGATCTGGTCATCGCAATAGCGGCACCAGGCGTAGAGCATGAAGGCCTTTTCCCGGGTCTGCTGATCGAACAGCTTCGCCGCCGCCGCAAAGCTCTTCGATCCCTGCTCGATGATGGCTCTGGCATTGGCGACGACGGGGTCCATGGCCCGCTATGCCTTGGCGAACTGCGCCGACACGTCCGCATCGGAGTAGCGGTGACCGAAGTCCTCGAGCATGAGCCCGGCGGTTGCCTTGCCGGACCCCACCACACCCGGTATCCCCGCGCCCGGATGCGTGCCAGCACCTGCGAAATACAGGTTCTTCAGTTTGTCGTCCCGGTTGTGAGTGCGGAAATAGGCGCTCTGCCAGAGCACGGGCTCCAGCGAAAAGGCGGAACCCAGATGCGCGTTGAGCTCGTCACGGAAATCGAACGGCGTGAAGGTCCGCTTCGTGACGATCCGGGCCCGCAGATCCGGCAGGTAGTGTTTCTCCAGGTAAGCGAGAATCCGTTCGCTGTACCGGGGCGCCAGGGTCTCCCAGTCCAGATCTGCCGCACCCAGGTTGGGCACCGGTGACAGCGCATAGAAGGTCGTGCAGCCGGGCGGCGCCAGCTCCGGGTCGGTCACGGTCGGCGCATGCAGGTAGATGGAGAAGTCATCCGGCAGCTCCGGTCCTTTGTAGATCTCGCCGATCAGCCCCTGGTAGCGCCGGCCGAACATGATGCTGTGATGCCGGAGTTCCGGATAGGTGCCTTCCACCCCGAAGTAGGTGAGGAAGATGGACGGGCTGAACGAGCGCCGCTTGAGACCGGCCGCCGCCTGCCGCCCTCTGGGCGTTCGGCCGAGCAGCTTCCCGTAGGTGAACATGATGTCCGCATTGCTCGCCACGGCATCGAACTCACCCCGCCAGCCCTGCTCCGTCACCAGGCCGGTCACCCGGTCACCTTCGGTGAGAATCTCGGCAACAGGCGCAGACAGGCGGATCTCGCCACCCAGATCCTCGAACAGCCTGACAAGCCCACGCACGAGAGCGTGCGTGCCGCCACGGGGGAAAGAGACCCCCCAGCGCTTTTCCAGCGCATGAATCAGCAGATAGATCGACGAGGTTTTGAACGGGCTGCCGCCCACCAGCAGCGAATTGAAGCTGAAAGCCTGACGCAGATGATCGTCCTTGATGAACTTCGAGACCATGCTGTACACGCTGCGGTAGCTCTGCAGCCGCATGAGCTCAGGAGCCGACCGGATCATGTCCGAGAAATTCAGGAACGGCGCCGTCCCGAGCTTGATGTAGCCCTCCCGCATGACCTCTTCAGAGTACGCGAGAAATCGTTCGTAGCCCGCCACATCCTCCGGGTTCTTTTCCCGGATCTGCCGGGCGTTCTCCTCCGGGTCATTGGAGTAGTCGAACACGTAACCGTCTTCCCAGTAGAGGCGGTAGAACGGCGTCACCGGCATCAGATCGAGATAATCCTCCAGCTTCCGACCGGTCAGCGCGAACAGCTCACGCAGGCAGTCCGGGTCGGTCACCACCGTGGGGCCGGCATCGAAGGTGAAACCCTGATCCTCATAGACGTACGCCCGGCCGCCGGGCTTGTCCCGGGCTTCGAAGATGGTGGTCTGAAAGCCGGCGGACTGCAGCCGTATCGCCAGAGCCAGGCCACCGAATCCTGAGCCGATCACGGCCGCTGTGTGCTTGGTCAATTGATTCCCTTCTCGTCGGGTTGGCCCGCTCAGTTGTTCAGCTCGCGTCTGTTTCCGCTCGCGTCCGCGCGCGAACCGCGATGAGCGGCCGCGCTCGACTGAGGCAGGCATTTGAGGGCGCGCAGGATGGCAACCGGCGGCTTACCCGTCAATATCCGTGCCTTGTCCGCCAGGGTGGACCGGCCCGCATAGAACCGTTCCACCAGGCCCTGATTCAGCCCGTAGAACCGCTGCATCACGAACCAGCGGCGGTCCGGCTCAGCGGCGAGGAACAGCATCCTGTTCAGAAATCGCCAGAATCCCTGAGCCTGCCAGTGCTGTCGGCTCCGGTGGACCATCAGATCGTGCAGGGCCGCGGTGCTCAGATCACCGGCGGCCGCGATGGCGTCCGCGGTGCGCACGGCATCTGCAAACGAATAGCCCGTGGTCGCATGAAACAGCACCGCCCGGAGCCCGATTCTCGGTACCTCACCGGCCTCTTCCCAGAAGGCGTCGATCTCACCGCCCAGCGTGATGGGCAGCGCGCCCCGCTCCTCGCGAACCAGGTCCACGACCTTCCAGCCCTGATCGGACACATAGTCCCCGATCGCGTGCGCGTCCGCACCGGCATCCATCGCAGCGGTGTCCGAGTACCGGGTGTCCTCCACCAGCACCTGCCTCGGTTCCAGCGGCAGCATGTAGAGAAACCGGTAGTCTCCATTCTGCGGCACCGTGGCATCCATGATGACCGGGCCTGTCAGCCCATGATCTTCCGCCAGATCCAGCACCTGGCCGGTGAACTTCTGGTACCCGAGCATCAGATGCGGGCTCGCCTCCGGTCCCCGGCCGTCAATCACGCCCCGGGCGGAGAGGCATTCACCGCCAGCCAGTTTTACGCCTTGCGCCGTCACCGTCTCCACGGGAGCCCGCAGCTGAACGCAGTCTCCCAGGGCACCCATCATGAAAGTGTGAAAGTACTCCGAATGGGTGGAGCAGTAGCCGGTGTCCAGCGTCCGGGTGTAGGCCGGAAACCGCACCTCGTAGTTCCGCCAGCGGTGCAGGATGAGCGGCTCGACCCAGTTCAACTGGTCCGGCGTGAGATCGGTGGGAAAGAAGGACCAGGTGTGATTACCCCCCAGGCTGCCGGCGCCTTCCAGAATCAGCATCCTGAGCGTCGGGTGGCGCTGGCGCAGCCGGTAGGCCGTCAGACAGCTCGCGAGACCGCCGCCGGCGAAGATCAGATCGTAGTCTGGGATGGGGTCGCTCCTGCTCACCGGCATTCTGGGCTACACTGCGCGCGCCAATTGTACTCGAGTCATGACAGACCCTCGCCCCAAGTTGACGATGCTGAGTTGCCGATGTTGACCGAAATTCCGCCAGGTAAGCTGCTCATCACCTTTCTGGCCCTGACCGCCATCATCGCCGTGCGCTATTTTCTGATCTCCGGGCTTTTCTACTGGCTGCTCTGGGGCCGGAAGCCGGAAAAAGTCCATGCGATCAAGCTGATGGAAGGCACACCCCGTCCGGGTGCCGTCGCGAAGGAGATCCGCTGGTCGCTCATCTCCTCGTTCATCTATGCGGCCCCGGCGGCCGTGGTGCTGGAGCTGTGGCAGCTCGGCGGCACCGCCATCTACAACGACGTGAACGCGTATCCACTCTGGTACATCCCGGTGAGCATCGGCATCTATCTGTTCGCCCACGACACCTACTTCTACTGGACGCACCGGCTCATGCATCTGAAGACCCTGTTTCCCGTGATGCACCGCGTCCACCACGAGTCACGCCCGCCCACTCCCTGGGCGGCTTTCTCCTTTCATCCGTACGAGTCCATTCTCGGCGCCATATTTATACCGCTGATCGCGCTTCTGGTGCCCATACACGTGGGCGGCATTCTGTTCATCCTCACCCTGATGACCCTGGCCGCCGTATTCAACCATTCGGGATACGAAATCTTTCCGAAATGGTGGCTGAGGGGGCCACCGGGGCGCCATCTCATCACCGCGGCGCATCACGACCTGCACCACAAGTATTTCAGCTGCAACTATGCCCTCTACTTCCGTTTCTGGGACAAGCTGATGGGCACCGACATCATGGAAACCGAATACGATTTCCTGCAGCCGGCAGCCGCCCGCAAAACCGCCTGACCACCACAGTTCTGATATTCTGCGGCCGGAGGTGAGAACCATGCGGGAAGGGGCTCCAGGCGCCACCCGGCGTCGCAGTTCGGGCTGGATCAGCGTACTCAGGATCAGTGCCATCTTGCTGGCCGTTCTGCTTGTCCTCGTCACACTGTCCGTCGGCTACCTGCTCTTCTACCCGAATGCCCTGAAGCCCGTGGCCGTCTTCGCCGTCGACAGACTCCTCGGCCGGCAGCTGCTGATCGACGGTAACCTCACCGTCGAGCTTTCAAGGACCCCGCTGATCACCGTCAGCCGGTTCCGTTTCAGCAATCCGCCCGGCAGCGCTGAACCCTGGATGGTCACGGCCGACCATACCGATGCCAGGATCGATCTGACGGATCTGCTCGAGAACCGTTTCCGACTGATGGAACTGACGGTACACGGCGCCCGGGTGAATCTGCTCGACACGGTGGAGGGTTCACCCAACTGGGCGTTCTTCGAGGCCGACGAGGACGAAGAGGACGAAGAGGGGGAAGGAAACTGGTCGTTCATGCTCGAGCGCCTTTCCGTGACCGAGAGCGTGCTCGATCTGCGGCTGGGCGAGCTCGAACCGATCCTGCTCACCATCCCGACGCTGGCGCAGAGCACGGATCCGCAGGGCCATCTCGCTCTGGACGGGAACGGCCTTATCAACGGCGATACCTGGCGCATCGATGGGCAGGTCGGCCCGCTCGCGGAGATTCTAGCGGCCGGCAGGATCGAGGTGGACGTGGACCTGATGATCGACGAGGCCCAGGTGGACGCCAGCGGCAGCATCGGCAACCTGGCCACCCTCTCAGAGCTGGATCTGACCATGAGCCTGCGCGGACCCGATGGAGATCTGCTCGGCCGGATCTTCCGCCTGCCCGAGTCATTCCGCGGCGACATTCAGCTGACGGGTTCCATCCGACCGGAAACCGTGGGACACAGGATCGATGCCAAGGGCCACATTTCCCAGTTCCACATCGAGACCAGCGGTACCGTCGCCGATCTGGCCGGTCTGGATGGCTGGGATGGATCCGTTGCCCTGCGCGGACCGGATGCCGGCGTCTTCGGCAAAGCCCTGCAGATCCAGGGCTTTCCGGAAGGGCCTTTCCAGGTGCAGGGGACCGTGCACGTGCACGGGGGAGATCTGGATCTCCAGAACGTGGTGGTGGACACGGATACGATGCAGCTCCGGCTCAATGCGGACTTCGTTCAGTTCCCGCACCGGGAGGGTGCGCTGGTCTCGCTCTCGCTCACCGGGGATGACCTGAGCGCGTTCCGGCAGCTTCTGCGTCTCCCCGACCTGCCAGCCATGCCGTTCGACCTGGACCTGGCGCTGGATGCAAAAAAGGCGGAGGTTCTGACGTCTTCGCTGAGCATCGGAAAGAACACGCTCACGGCCAGGGGCTTCGTGGGTGAATACCCGGACTTTCACGGCACCGATCTGAATCTGACCGTCAGCGGGGAGGAGATCAGCCATGTTTTTCAGTCTCTGGGGCTGACGCTGCCGTTCACAGGCCGCTATGACGCTGCCGGCCGGCTCACACTTGCCGCCGACGGCCTGGCCCTGCATCAGTCACGTGCTCAGCTGCCCGGTCACAGACTGCAGGGAGATGTGGTCTGGCCTGATCCACTGAAACCGGCCAGCCTCGAGTACCGGGGCAGTCTGGAGCTCGCCGATCTGTCACAGACGGGCGGCCTGTTCGGTGCATCCGGACTGCCTGCGGTGCCCGTCACCGGCAACGGTGTGCTGAGAGTGCGGGAAGGAAATTTCGATCTCCGCGAAAGCAGAATCCGCCTGGGCTCGGTGGACATCGACGCCAAGGGGGTGATCGGCCAACCCGGGGTGCTGTCTGATCTGGATCTGACCATCGACGCGAGTGGACCCAGCCTGGATGCGCTGTTCGATGACGCGCTGCCCCCGGAAGGCGGCGCGATCCCGTTCAGCGCGGCGGCCCGCATCCAGGGCACCGAAGGCGCGCTCCGGTTCCCTTCGTTCCGCCTGCAGGCCTCGGGCGGTACATTCGAAGCCAAGGGAACGCTGTCGCTGAGCGAGGGCCTGATCGGGTCCGAGTTCAGCCTGAACGGTCGCGGATCCAACCTCAGCGAGCTGATCCCCGCCTTTCCCGAGTACCGCCCCCCCGCCGCTCCCTGGCACATGGAGGCAGCGGTGGCATTGCCGGACAGCAACCACCTGGAGATAAAGAACGGCATCCTGGAAATCGGCTCCGTGAGCGTTCAGGTCGACGGGGTGCTCGACAGCATGGATCACACCCGAACCCGCCTCAGAGCTTCCGCTGAAGGCGATCGGATTTCCGACATCGGGCAGATCGGTGACGTGGCATGGCCGGAGCATCCGTTCGATCTGGCAGCGGAGCTCCACGGCTCCCTCAATGCCATCGAGATCCGTTCTCTGCAGGCGCACTGGGGAAACAGCGATCTTTCCGGAAGCGGGCGTGTGCTGCTCGGTGAGCGCCCCTTCGTGGAGGTGCGCGGCCGTTCGACGCTCCTGGACGTGTACGATCTGCAGCAGGCACTGTTCGGGGCGGCCGTCGACGAGGAGCCGGAAGACGACGCCAGCAGTGTGTTCCCGGACATACCCATCTCTCTGGACTTCATCGCCGGTATCGATGGTCTGCTCGACGTTCAGATCGGACAGTACCGCGGGGTGCAGGCCCGTCTGGAGGACGTCGAGCTCGATCTGCACGCGGAAGACGGCGTGCTGCAGGTGGACCGGGTCGCCCTGCGGGACGAGGCCGGATACTTCCAGGCGGCAGCACTGCTGCGACCGCGGGACGGCAAGGTGGACCTGGAGCTGCAGCTCAAAGGAGAAGACGCCGATCTGGGTCTGTTCGTCAGCGACAGACAGACACCCGGGTCTCCGCCCCGCTACACCATCGACGTGGACATCTGGGGAAGCGGCCACACCGTGGCGGAACTGGCCGGGGGCCTGAACGGCAAACTGCTGGTCTCCTCCGATGGCGGGCAGATCAGCAACCAGCTGATACAGACCTTCGCCGGCGACTTCGTGACCAACGTGCTGGGCATCCTGAATCCCTTCATCGCCGATCAGGACGTCACCCGTATGGATTGCCTGGTCCTGAACAGCGTTCTGCGCAACGGCAGACTACGGCTGACACCCGGCTTCGTCATGCGCACGGCGAGACTCAACATGTTCGTCTACGGCAGCGTCAATCTGGCAGACGAAACCCTGGACCTGTCCCTGGCCACTCAGGCCCGTCAGGGCATCGGGATCAGCGCGGCGACCATCACCAACCCCTTCTTCAAGGTGGGGGGCACACTGGCATCACCGGCACTGCAGCTGGATCCCGCAAACGCCGCCATCGCCGCCAGCGTGGCTACCGCGACCGTCGGCCTCTCCATCGTGGTCAGAGGCATCTGGGAGCGGTTGAGGGGTACCCAGAATCCCTGTCCGCAGTTCCTGGAATTCGAGCAGACACTGCCTGAGCGGCCGGCGGCCTTCAACCCGCCGCCCGAGGCGGAAGGCTAGGGAGCCTCAGCGCTCCCAGACCAGCACGTCGCCCTCACCGGACATGAGAACGGAGCCCGGCATCACCCGGAGCCGCCAGGGCGCAAGCCTGAGGACCGCAAAACCTTCCGAAGCGGCATTGTCCCATCCGGGAATGATGCTCGGGTCGTAACCCACCGGCTCCGGCCCTCCGGCAAACAGATCCCACACCCGTTCCCGGGTCGGCAGGTCGAAGCACCACTCGGCCGCGCATTCGGCAACACAGGTGTCCTGACTCGGCGACCAGTAGTTACAGGAGAGATACGGGTGCGCGGCAAGGTGCGCGCGCTTGAGCGGTGTCGGGCCGGTCGCGATCCAGCCGGTCAGCGTATCGCCGTCCCACTCCCAGATCGGGTGCAGAATCCGGGAACGCGGCCGGCCGTGTGCGTCCACCGTTGCGGCCGAACACCAGACGATCCGGTGCGCCATATCGAGAAAGGCCGGACCAACCGAATTCAGCTCGTGCATTTTTCTCCCCTGCTGATGAGTCCCGGCGTCTAGCTTACCAGCAGTTTCTGCAGCTGAATGCGCCTGGCATCGGAAATGGGCACGGCCCTGCGGGTGGAGAGATCCATACCGACGCCGATGGCCTCGGCCCTGACCGCAATCGCTTCGCGATTCTCGGCGATGAGGAGATGCACCATATGCTGAGTCTTGTTGCCGATGTGACGGATGCCGGAGACATGCCGGAACCGGTCGTCCCGCCGGAGCGGCTCCAGGATGTCCAGGCGGTATTCCAGCGCCGCACCGCCGAGCGCACCCGATTGCCTCTGATCCGCTTCCACCGCGTCGGTGGTGAAGGCCCACAGGTTGGGCATGCCGTCAGATATGCGGCCGATGTAGACATCCGGCATGGCCACCCCGGCGCCGTCACATTCCGCAGCCGTGATGCGGCCCCGCCCCATCATTACGAACCCCTGGGTTTCTGCGGCGTCCGGCGATGCGGGCAGCGGAAATGGATCGTCCGGATTCAGTCCACGCGGCCGGGCCCAGTCGGGCACGTCTCCCCCGCTCCCGACGGCCGTCAGAGGCTCTCCCTCGACCCGGACCAGGAAACCGGCAACGGGTGCCTCTGTCAGGTTCTGGCGCATCAGACAGGCCACATCCCATCTGCCTGGCCGGACATCGTGAAGCTCGCAATCGACCCGCAGCGGTGTGGCGATCCGCGCTTCCTGCACGAAACGGATATGCTGACCCGTCACCCGGACGTCGCCCGCACCCGGGCCGCACGCCTCATCCAGAAAGTTCGCCAGTGCCTGATGAATCTTGTTCGCGTAGAAGCGGACGTTCAGATGGTCGTTCTCGTCACATTCCCAGCGATTCACGCTGCCCAGGTAGGCGGCGAAGCCGGCCCTCAAGACTGTGGTGCGCCGGGCTGCTGGCCGATGGACGCGAGAAATTCCTCCCCCGTCTGCCGCGGGTGATCGCCCGCGAAGTCGTACCCGGGCGGCTTCTCGTCCACATAAATCTCGCCGACCAGCTCAAACGCGGACTCATCATCGAACGCGCCCATGCAGACGATGTGCTGATCGGTTTCCTTCAGCCGATAGAACAGATTACTCCCGCAACGGCTGCAGAATGCCCTTTCCGCCCAGTCGGACGACGCGTATCGCGCGATGTGCTCTTCGCCCCGGAAACGGACGCTGCCTGCGGCCGCTGCCAGCATCGGCCCTCCGGACCAGTTTCTGCACATGCTGCAATGACAGCCGTGAATGTGCGGATCCACGTCATCCGCCTCGAACGTCACCGCGCCGCAGAGACACTTGCCTGTCGCCGCCATATCCGTCGTCCTCCTCGTTTTCCCTGGTCGGTCGTCCGCATTATGCCGCAGGCCTGCTGACAACCCTATGGCAGCAGTCAGCGGGCGTAGGGTTCGAGCAGATCGCGCCAGCGTCCGCAGGCTTCGAGCCGGCAGAGATTGCCGAACAGACCGCCCAGGGACCGGTTCACCATCACCATGTCCGGCGGCAGGCTCACGTCCGTCAGTTCCGTCAGATGCTGCCCTTTCACATCGAAGGCGATCTCATAGATCTTCGAATCGTTCGTGAAGCAGAAGGTCTCTTCGCCGACGATTTCCATTGCCTCCCGGGCCAGAGGCTCGAGAGCGGCCCGCGGTACCGTCGCTCCGGTCTTCCGTTTGTAGATGCCCATCTCCCTGAGCCGTTCGGGCAGCGCATCCATGTCTCCGTCTATCAGGGTAGCCAGAATCCGCCGGTACTGGTCGGCGAGCTCAGCGGGGACCGCCTTCACACAGCCATGGTCGTAGACGATGATGCTGCCGTCCTCCTGGAACGCATAGTTTCCGAAGTTCGGATCCGCGTGCAGAAACCGGTGCTCCAGCAGGCCACGGATGAGGAATTCGAGCAGACGCGCACCCCAGAGATTCTTCAGCGGCTGCCCGTAGCGCTCAGAACAGGCTTCGTCCGGCGTGATCCCGGGCACGTACGCCATGCAGAGCACGCGCTGGCTGCTCGCTTCCCGGATGACGGCGGGTACGATGACCTCGGGCACATCCGCATGCAGGGCCGCCATCCGCTCGATGTTGTCCGCCTCGTGCGCGTAGTCGAGTTCCTCGAGCAGCCGGGCCTTCAGCTCTTCCCAGATCTCGTCGAAATCCACCTCCGCGAACATGGCGATCAGCGCGCTGAACAGCTTCTTGAGATTCTTCAGATCCGAGCGAACCACCTGGTCGATATTCGGATACTGAACCTTCACCGCCACTGCCCGGCCATCACGCAGCCGGCCGCGGTAGACCTGGCCGATGGATGCAGCGGCGACGGGTACCGGGTCCAGGGATTCGAACAGCTCGTCGAACTGGGGAAGCTCGGCCTCGATCACAGCCATCATCTGCTCGAAAGGCACCGTCGGCGCGTCCTTCTGCAGACCGCGCAGGATCGCGCTGACCTCGGGCGGCAGCAGACCCTCGTGGACGGAGATCATCTGCCCCACTTTCATGGCCGCCCCCTTCAGCTCGCCGAGCGCTTCGGTCACCCGGATCGCGTTCAGCATGAACTTTTCGGTCTTCCGGGCCTGGGCAATGGGATCCGACAGGAAGAAGCTGGCCGCCTGCTGAGCGGCCAGAGACATGCCCACCTGGGTGGCCACACCACCGAGCCTGAACAGCCGCCCGAAAGCGGAAGTGATCAGATCGTTCTCGCCCTGTTTTCCGCGCCCGTTGCCGCTCATCGAACTCATCCGTCTGGATGGGCGGAGTGTAACTCAGAGACCGGGCGCCTCCAGACGCAGAGAGCGGGCACCGGTGTCAGGAGGATTCCTGAACATCGATGCCCGGGAGGGAATACCGGCCGCAGTCCGGCCGGACGCTACAGCTCGTATTTGATGTCGAACAGCAGGCTGGTACCCACCGTCTGCTCGAGGATCCGCACCTCGTCTCCCGACGAGTTCTCCTGATCGATCCGCGTCTTCTGGTCGAGGATGTTCTGAGCTCTGAACTTGAGCGACAGATTCTCCGTCGGATACCAGCTGAGCACGAAGTCCAGCGAGTGGAACGGCTGCTCGTAGGCGTCGTCCTGACCGTTGATGCCCGCGAAGAAAATCCGCGGCCCGAAGGCATTGTAGACGAGCGTGGACCCCCACTTGCCGTTGAAGGCGTCATAGCCGAGCTGCATGTTCACCACCCACTCGGAGTGCTGGGTCAGCCGCCGGGTCCGGTTGGTGATGTCACCGCCCACATTCTCCGGTATCTCGACCTCTGAATCGCTGAAGGTGGCGTTGCCGGAAAGATAGAAGGCTTCCGACCAGCCGCCTCCGCTGAGGAAGCCCAGGGATTTGATGCCTTCGATCTCGAGGCCATAAACTTCCGCGGTTTCGGCATTGATGAACGTGAAGATGATGTTGTCTTCGGTGGCACCACCCTGAATCGTTTCGATCGGCGCCTTGATGTCCTTGTAGAACAGGGAGGCCGTGAAGCTGTCGCCACTGTCCCAGAACCACTCAGCCCGCAGGTCGTAATTCTTCAAGTCCGAAGGAATCAGGTTCGGGTTACCCCGGACTCTGGCTTCCGTGAGCGGATCGATGTACGTCGACGAGGAGATCTCCCTCAGGTCCGGGCGCGCGGCCGTCTCACTCCAGGCGAACCGGAGCTGGAACTCGTCGCTCCAGAACTGCGGCCGGATCCAGGTGGCGGAGAACGCCGGGTACCAGTCGTCGGTCTGGATGGTGGAAGCCTCGATTTCCTCCGGCGTGAGCGGGATCCGCTGGCCGTTGAAGTTGAGGTAGTCGATGGGCACGGACACCTGCTTGAAGTTCTCCCAGCGTGCACCACCGGCAATCCGCCACGTGTCGTTGATCAGCAGATCGAACTTACCGAAGCCGGCATCCGTGATCTGCCCCGCACCGTAGGACTCCGTGCCGAACTGACCGATCCCGAGGAAAAGCTCGTACCCGTACAGCGGATTCAGCACGTTGTCGTCTCCGAACACGTCCCGGATGTTGCCATCGGCGATCGACGTGAAGTTCGGGTCGAAGGTGCCGAGTCCCAGCTGTGTCTGCTGGAAGGAACGTCCCTTCCGGTTGTAGCTCCCGCCGCCGGTCAGCTCCAGATCCCAGGAGGAGCCTGTGAAGGGCACCATCAGAGATCCGCCCCAGGACTCCACTTCGTCCACGAGATCCGAGTAGCGCAGTTCCATGGCGGTGTTGATGTTGCGCACCTGGGAGGTGGCCACATTGCCGCTGGCATCCAGGGTTTCCACGAACTTCACCCGAGTTTCCTGCGGCAGATCCGTGGTCGCCTCGGAATCCGTGTAGAACCAGTTCACCTGGCTGTCGCGGGCGCCTTCCAGCCAGCCCAGCCATTCGGGCAGACGCTCCAGAGTGGCGTCGCCGAGGGTATGAGTGCCGGTGAACTGGGTGATATCCAGATCGCGCTGCTCGTAGCGGGTATCCTGCAGCCGTTCCCGGGTGTTCGTCGACGCGCAGTCGTTGAACTGACCCTGGGTGCAGCTGAGAGAAACGGAAGCCTCGTCCTCGGTGTTCCGCAGGAACATGTTCAGCCATTTGACGTCGTGGTCTTCGGTAAAACGAAGGCCCACGTTCAGACCCGCGGTCAGCGTCACCTGGTTGATGGTCCTGAGAGACTCCGTGTACGTGTTGTCGGGAAGGGTCACCTCTCTGAGGGTCCGCTCCCGGTTACGCCACTTGTTGGAATAATTGCCGATCGCCAGAAAACCGAGCTCCCACTCATCGCCGAAGAACCAGCGATAGCCGCCAGCCAGCTCCGCTTCGAAATCGGCCGGCATGCTCTTGCTCCGGAGATCGAGATTCCTGTTGAGAGCGGTGGCCAGCTCACGGTTCAGCGTCTGGGCGCTGGCCAGGGGAATCGGACTGCCGGACTGCCGCGCCAGGTTCTGAATGTTGATCGGCGAGAAGTTGCCGCGATACTGCTGGATGCCGTCGACAATCGCCTGCGGGATTTCCCGGGTGCCGTCGTCGGTACCCCATCGGTCATCAGACCCACCACTGTAGGTGATGCCGTCGTCGCTGCTTTCGGTGTTCCAGCCGGTATTGATCTTGGCGGTAAACAGCCGGTCCTCCGGGATGGCCCTGGTCCGGATATCGATGTTTCCGCCACCGAACGCCGCCGGAAGATCCGGGCTGTACCCTTTCTGCACGGAGATCGAATCGATGATCTCAGCCGGGAAGATATCCAGCGGCAGCACGTTCCGGGTCAGGTCAGGCGACGGCACGTCAGAACCATTCAACTGGTTGCTGGAGTACCGTTCACCAAGACCGCGCACATAGATGAACTGATTCTGCACAAGCGTCACGCCGGGCACCCGCCTCAGGGCGGCGGCGACGTTCGAATCACCGACCCGGGAGATTCCTTCAGCATCGAGAAAGTCCATGGGGACATCCGATTCGATACGTTCGGAGACGATGTCGGTGGCGGCAGCCCTGTAGCGGCCAATCACCACGACCTCCTCGACGGCCTGATTGGGATCCGCTTGTGCTACTGGTGGATCCGCCTCTTCGGCGACAGCGGGCTGGCCTGCAGCCAGACCGGCCATCGCGAAAGCGATGGCCGTGCCGTGACGCCTAATCGGGCGGATTTTTTTGGCATTGCGGTTCATGCGTGTCCTCGATTAGGTAGGTTCAACCTGGATGATTTACGGTGCCGCACCCGTGGCTGGGTTGAACCACAAGGCACCACCGTTCGAGGTGTCACGCAGACCGAAGGTCCAGCCTGCGGTCCAGTCGTTGGACGCACTGACTGCGCCGATGATCGGGTCGCCATTGCCGTCCTCGGCACCGCCCGTGACGGCCACCGGGGTGACGGTGAAAGGCGCGGCCGCTTCATCGGCAAATGCCGGTGCGGTGTAGATACCGTTCAGCACAACCACGTTACCGCTGGGGACCACTTCGGAGATGACGACGTTGTCGGTATTGTTCGGTGCATTCAGCCACCAGTCGGCGAAATCCGCGAAACCGCTGAAGCCGGGAATGGTGCCGGGCACATCCCCATCGTCCTGCGCCGGGTTCTCACAGACGTTCACAGTGCTGGCGAAAGCCGTCAGCGCGTTGGTCTCGGCGACCGCGTAGGTCGGCTGGTTGTTCAGCTCGGAACACTCGTTACCGCTGCGACCCAGGATGTCGCGCGCATAGCTGTCGATGATCACGCTGTTGTTGAGCACGGTGGCAGCGCCGCGACGGAGCAGCGGGCCTTCTGAATCGCCACGGATGCTGCCGTCCTGAGCTGAGATGATGCAGGTCATGTTGTTGACCGTGGCCGCCGCGCGGGGCTCGGCATCCCAGTCTCCGGAGGAACCCTGGTTGTCCGCTTCGATGCAGCGGTTGCCCGTGTTCTGGCCATGAATGATCAGCGCATTGGTGATGGTACCCACGTAACCGTCTGCGTAGTCGAGCGAATCGTCGTTGACGTAGAGACCGACGAAGTTCGTCACATTGACCGCGCCGCCGAAGAACTCGAGACCGTCGTCAGAGGTGCTGTACGCCTGAACGTTCTCAACGACTGTGCCGCTGCCTACACCGTTGAAGGTGATGCCGTTCAGCTCGTCGCCGTCGACCACTTCGAAGCCCGTGTGCTTGACCTGCACGTAGCGCAGGATGCCTGAGCTCTCGGCATTGTTGTTGCCGCCGAAGTTGGAAGGCTGGCCCTCGGAAACGATGTGGCAGTCCTGCGCGTCGGCCTGAGCCTGGGTGCACTTGTTGGTGCGGCCGTTGCCGTTGATCACCATGCCGCCCCACTGAGCGACCGCTTCCGGGTCGACGGTCCCGCTGACCAGATCGGTGAAGCTCGAGAAGATGATGGGCGCCGTCGGGCTGCCGTCGGCGATGATCTGCGAGCCGCGGTTCACCAGCAGGTAGTCGGAAGACTGAGTGAATGCGAGACGGGCACCGGCGGCGATGGTCAGCACCGTGCCTTCCGGAACACCACTGCCGTCGGTCACCGGAGAGTTCGGAGCCTGAGGCGGCGCACCGCCGCAATCGGTCGAATCCACGCAGTTCTCACCGACGAAAAGCGAGTCGGTAAAAATATGCACGCCGGAGATGAAGGGAATGGTCAGATCAACGGTCAGAGGATTGTTCTGGCCGACGAAATTCGCGTCGTACGAGCAGTTCGCACCATCAAAGGTGCCCTGAATCGTGTTCTGGGTATCAGGGTCGGTGTACTGGGCGCAGGGATTGCTGCTGCCGCCGCCTCCGCTGACCGAGTTGTCCGTGTTCACGGAGTTGTCGTTGGCGTTGACGTTGACGTCACCACCTTCACAGGCTGCCAGCAGAAACGCCATCGCGCCGACCAGCAGGACTTTCTTAGAGAACATATTTTTTATCCCCCGGGGAAATATTCAGGATTGGACTCGTTTAGGACCATCTTTGTGATCACGGAAACAGGATCTGAACAGGACCGCCCACGGGCTGATCCCACTGCGAGCGCATGCTAGGGAGTAAATGTGACAGCCGGGTGATGGCTGCATGACGCTTTGGTGACAGGGAAATCTGCAGGTGACACGCGGGCTTCAGCGAAGCCCGCAGAGACGCTGGGGTCAGCTCATGTCATGGAACTGTAATCTGGTGTCCTGCCGGTCTCGAGGAGCGTCTTCAACCCGGCGAGAACCAGCGGCCATCCGGGTCCGACCATCTCCGGCATGCGACTGTCCTCGGGAAACCGGTCATGGATCACAGTGAGCCGGGTGGCGGAAGCACCGCGCCCATCCGAAATCGTCTGAAGCGTGAAACTCACCCGGGAGGGGGGTTCGTGTCTGACGAGCGGATTCCCCGGAAATGACCAGGTGTAGCAAAGGAATTCCGGCGGTCGGGATTCGAGCACTTCCCCGCAGCATCCCACCTCCCCGTCCTCCACCAGAAACTCCACCGGATCGCCCGTTTGCCAGCTGCTCCGAACCCGTGTGGCATGCCAGTAGCGGCAGGTGAACTCCGGACTGGTCAGAGCCTCCCAGACCCGCTCCCCGGCAGCATCGATCACGGTGACGAACCGCTGCTCGCGCGTGGCATCTTCACTGCGTGTCATGTCCTTCCTCCTCTTCCAGCTGAGCCTTCAGGGTGAGCAGCGCAGCGGCGCGGGTACGGCTGAATTTCTCCGTCCAGCGGCGCTCGATCTCGACGATGGGCACCGGATTCAGGAAGTGACGCTTCTCCCGGCCCTGCCACTGCACGATGACCAGCCCGGCGGCCTCCAGAACCTTCAGGTGCCGGCTCGCCGATTGCCGGCGCATGTGCAGATTGCCGACCAGCTCGTTCAGCGTCATGCCGGGCGCAGCGAACAGGCGGTCGAGCATCTGCCGCCGGGTCCGGTCGGCCAGCGCTGCAAATACTGCGTCTTCCCGGTCTTCTGTGCGGCTCATGCTTTCCAATATGCAGCCCAGATGCTGCATATCGACATTATGCAGCTTTTTCGCTGCATAACAACGACGGCTTTCAGCCGCCGGAGCAGGTCAGCACTTCGCCGCTGATGTAATCCGATTCGGGGATGCAGAACAGGTAGATGGCGCCGGCCCCGTCCTCCGGCCGACCGCTGCGGCCGAGGGCGGCCGTCCGCTGGACGGCGTCGATCTGCTCGGTGGTCAGACCGACCCGGTGCTGACGGCCATCCACCTCGATTACAGGCGGTTCACCGTCATAGGCCTGGGTGAGACGGGTATCGATGTGACCGAACGCCACACAGTTCACCGTCACGTTGAATCGGCCCCACTCCTTGGCAAGGGTCTTGGTGATACCCACCACGGCGGCCTTGCCGGCAGAATAAGCGATCTGAGTTGCGGCACCCGTCGTGCCGGAGACGGAGGAGACATTCACCACCTTCCGGCACCGGGCCGCACCCTGCCCGGCGATCTCCGCCTTCGCCGTCTCTCTGAGCCAGGGCGCCAGCGCACGGAGAATGCGGAAGGGCGCCGTCGCGTGCACGTCGAGCATGGCCTGCCACTGCTCGTCGCTGTGATTGTGCATGGCGCCGTTCCAGATGTAGCCCGCATTGTTCACCAGGATGTCGATCCCACCGAAACCGTCGAGCGCGCTCTGGATCAGCCGGTCCGGAAAATCCGCTCCGGTCACATCGCCCGCCACCGCCATGGCTTCCCCGCCGGCATCGCGGATGGCGGCCACGGTCGCCTCCGCCTCCGAGGCATCCAGATCGTTCACCACCACCCGGGCTCCGTCCCGTGCCAGCATCAATGCCGTTGCTGCACCCACGCCACGGCCGGCGCCCGTGATCACCGCCACTCTGTCCTCGAGCTTCATACCGACTCCGTGCCTGTGAAGGCGGGTTCGTCCGGTCTGCAGACGAAACGCACCGGTGGAAACTCCGCCTCCATCGTCACCACGGATGCCGCGATCACCCGAACCGGATCGAGAAGCGCATCACCAAAGGCCGCTCCGGCGAAGGTTCCGATGCGGGCGTTCAATCGTTCCACCCGCTGCACGGTGGTGTTCATCTCCACCTGCATCAGCCGGAGGCCGAGCGGGGTATGAGCCAGATTGAGCGTACCCGTGTACTGCACGTCGTCGAGCGCCATGGGCTCGGGATCGATGGCTTCCACGGCCAGAAGACAGGCGCCGTCACTGTCGGTCACCGAGATGGACACGCCGTCATAGCCGTGCCGGAAGCCGATCATTCCGGTGTTCGCCGGGAATCCGAGCTGGCCGCGCAAACCCTCCGCGGCTGCTTCGGTGCTGGCGATCGCGGCACGGGTGAAACCGCGGGCCCGCACGCCACTGCGGCAGGACACCCGGATCACCACCAGCCGGAAAGCACCCCAGGGTGATTCTCCCACCTCGAACGCCTGCAGAATGAGCGCGGCCGGGATCGTCGGGTGAAGGCCTGGCGGCAGTTGCGATTCCCGGGCGCTGTTCTTCATCTCGGCGGTCATCTGAAAACAGGTCACGTCCGACAGCCGGATCGGCTCGCCTGCAAACTCGGGGACCGTGGCCGCGGTTTGTGCCAGCGCCGCGGGATCTGCGGTTCCGAACAGCATCAGGCCACCTCCACCGCGGCCGGCGTGTAAACGGGCGCTTCCCGTTCGGCTTTCGTCTGAAACTGAGGCATCACCTCACGGGCAAACAGCCGCATGCTCTCGAGCACCTGTTCCTGAGGCACCATCTCCATGGCGTTCAGCAGGAAGTTGATCCCGGTGACGCCGATGGATTCCCAGCGTCTGATCGTCGCAATCAGATGATCCGGATCGCCCACTCCGACCCCTTCCGGCAGTCCCTTGGCCACGCTCGGATCATCCGCCGACGGCTTCTTCGCCTTCATGGCGGCACCCGCGTTGCCGAGGGTCTGATAGGCCCGTGTGGGGTAGGCTTCGCGGGTCCAGTAGAGGTGCGCGTTGGCCACATTGAAAGCGGTGACCATGGGTACGCCCACGTCACGGGCCTGGCGGTAGTCCTCATGGCAGTAGAGAAAATTCATCGTGTGGACCTGATCGTTGATCATGCCGCCTACCGGATCGCATTCCCGCACACGCCGGTGATACTCCTTCGTCCGCCGTTCCTGTTCCTCGTAACCGGCTGCAGATACACCGAGACAACCCAGCCCACGGTCCGCGGCATCGAGCTCGGTACCGGGTGAGGTGACCGTTACCCATAGCGGCGGGTGAGGCTCCTGCAGCGGCTTCGGCAGCACGTTGCGGGCCGGCATGGAGAAACCCTTACCCTGCCACTCGAACTCGTCTTCCATCCACATCTTCGGCAGCACGCGGACGAACTCATCCCAGGTTTTCTTCGTGTCATCCGGATTGACTTCGAAGCCTCCGAGCTCGGTCCATGTCGAAGAACGTGCCGTGCCGAGCTCCAGACGGCCGCCGGAGATGATGTCCAGCGCCGCTGCCCGTTCCGCGACCCGGATCGGATGGTTCATCTCGGGCACGCAGACCACGGCGCCATGCCCCACGCGTATCCGCTTCGTCTGAGCCGCCACGGCCGCCAGAAAAACTTCAGGCGCCGAACAGTGTGAGTACTCCTCCAGGAAGTGATGCTCCACCGCCCAGACATGATCGAAACCGAGCTCGTCGGCCAGCCGGCACTGCTCCAGTGCGTTGTGATACACCGCGTGCTCCACTGCCCGGCCGAATGGCCGCGGTGTGGACAGCTCGAAAAAAATGCCGAATTTGATGACTCGTCCCTCCCGCCGGTTCCGCCGGCTATCTGTTCTTCAGCCTGTCGATGCCCCGGCTTTCCTGCCCTGCAGATAAAGGCGCAGCGCCTTCAGATAACGTCCGTTCAGCACGGCCACCAGCAACTCCAGCTGATCGCGGCTGAGCTGACCGCCGCTGAACATCTCGAGTCCCCGCAACGGCATCTCATCCGCCATGGTCTCGAACATCTTGTTCAGCACTTCGTCGTTGTTCCGCCCGCCCATGCGCTCCCGGAAGCTCGAGATCACCCGCGACCGCACCTTCGCGCCGATCCAGGTCCGGCCGATCTCATGCACGGACGAATTGAGATGAAAGGGCCGGCTCGATTCAGCCGGAGGTACCGGCCTGCCCAGCATGGCGGCAAAGGCCTCATCATCCGCGACCACCCGCGCACCGTCCATGGTCGGACCCGCGACGGCCGCGGCAGCGATCTCGTCTCCCGAACGCACGGTCACGGAGACTGTCCGCCGGATGTCTTCGCTCGAAGCACCGATGAGAATGAGAAATTCGCCCTCCTCCACTACCCGGCGCCCGACTGCCGGGTCGTAGAAGCTGAACGCATCGCGGTCCAGCTGCAGCATCACTTCTGTGGTTTCACCCGGGTTCAGGCGAACCTTCTCGAAGGCTCTGAGCTCCCGTTCGGGCCGGTAGACGGTGCTCACCGGATCCGTCACGTAGAGCTGCACCACCTCCGCACCGGCACGGGATCCGGTATTGGTGAGGGGAAAACGGACGACCAGCCCGCTCTCGGGATCGACGTCCGTCCCTGACAGGATCGGCACGCCATACTCGAAGGTCGTATAAGACAGACCGAATCCAAAGGGAAACAGCGGCTGGATTCCCGGCTGCCGGTAACCCACGTACAGACCCTCCCGGTAGCAGACCTGACGACCCTCACCGGGAAAGTTCGCGTCCGACGCCACCGCTGCCAGACTCGACGGAAACGTCTCTGCCAGCCGCCCGGATGGGTTGACCCGCCCGAGCAGCACGTCGGCAATCCCGGAGCCGCCCGCCTGACCACCCAGATAGGCCTCCAGCACCGCCCCGGTCTTGTCGAGCCAGGGCATCAGCACCGGTGCGCCGTTCATCAGCACCACGACGACCCGTTCACATTTCGAGCACACGGCATCGATCAGCGCATCATGCTGCGCGGGCAGATCGAGATGGGTACGGTCGAAGCCTTCGGATTCGTAGATGCCGGGAAGGCCCGCGAACAGGACGACCACGTCCGCCGAGCCGGCCACGGCCACCGCCTCGTCGATCAGACCCGGGTCCGGTTCGCTGTGATCGGGATCGTAGCCCGGCGCATAGGCGGGCTCCTCAACGAACAACTCCGCAACGGCATCGAAGGCGCAGTCCATGCGGGTGGGCTGCACCTGAGAGCTGCCGGTGCCCTGGTAACGGGGTTTTTTCGCGAACGCGCCGATCACGGCAACCTGCAGATCGGCGTCGAGCGGCAGACACTCACCTTCGTTTCTGAGCAGCACCGCGCCTTCGGCCGCCACCCGGCGGGCCAGAGCATGGTGCGCATCCGGATCGACCTGGCGCGGCTGTGCCATCATGTCTGCCCCCAGCAGCGAAAGCGCCACGTTCCGGGTCACGGCCTGATCAAGCAGCCTTTCATCCAGCGCGCCTGAAGTCACCGCTGCCTGCACCCGGCGATCGTTAGCACCGCCGCTGGCCGGCATCTCCAGATCCAGACCGTGAGCAACGCCGGCTACCCGGTCGTTGACTGCACCCCAATCGGAGACCACCAGACCTTCGAAGCCCCATTCTTCCCTGAGCACCCGATTGAGCAGCCAGTCGTGCTCACCGCAGTAGGTGCCATTGACCCGGTTGTAGGCACACATCACCGTCCACGGCTGAGCTCGTTTCACGGCGATCTCGAAGCCCCGCAGATAGATCTCCCGCAGAGTTCGGTCGTCGACGATGACATCCACGAACATCCGGCCCTGTTCCTGATTGTTCACCGCATAGTGCTTGAGGCTCGTTCCCACGCCCTGAGACTGCACGCCGCGGATGAAGGCGGCCGCAAGCTCGCCGGTGAGCAGCGGGTCTTCCGAGTAGTACTCGAAGTTCCGGCCGCACAGCGGATGACGCTTGATGTTGATTCCCGGCCCGAGCAGGACGGTGACGTCTTCTGCCGCGCTCTCGGCGCCCAGCGCCACGCCGACCTCGTGGATGAGCACCGGATCCCAGGTGCTGGCGAGTGCGGAGGCGGTGGGAAAGCAGGTCGCCGGCACGCTGACGTTCAGACCCACATGATCTGCCCCGCGCGTCTGCTTGCGCAGACCGTGGGGACCATCCGTGACCATGACCCGGGGAATGTTCAGCCGCGGCAGAGCTTCCAGATGCCAGAAACCCTTTCCCGAGCAGAAGGCCGCCTTCTCGGCCAGCGTCATCTGAGCGACCAGTGCCGCCGCTTCGTTGTGACGGGATCGGATGCCACCCATCTCAACCGACCTGGCGGTCTTTACCGGCCCAGTAGGGCTTCCGCAGCTCCACCTTGAGAATCTTCCCGGATGGATTGCGGGGAATCGTCTCCATCCAGTCCACCGAGGTGGGACATTTGTAGCCTGCCAGGTGTTTACGGCAGTACTCGATCACGGACTGTTCGGTGAGCGTCTCGTCCGTGCGTGTAACGATTGCCTTAACAGTCTCTCCCCAGCGATCACTGGGCACGCCGATCACCGCCGCATCCGCAATCTGCTCATGGCGCATCAGGACGTTTTCGATCTCGGCCGGATAGATGTTCTCACCGCCGGAGATGATCATGTCCTTCACCCGGTCGTGTATGTACAGATAACCTTCCTTCATATAGCCCGCGTCGCCGCTCCGGAACCAGCCGTCGGGCAGAATGGCGTCTTCCGTTGCCTGCGGGTTCTTCCAGTACCCGTGCATGATCTGCGGACCGCGGATCCAGATCTCCCCCACCTCGCCATCCGACAGCGGCTCCTTCGTTCCGGAATCGTAGATGGCCACCTCATGATTCCTGATCGCCTTGCCGCAGGACCTCAGCAGATGGGCCCTCGGTCCGCCCGGGTCGTGATCCTCCGCGGGCAGGCAGGTGATGCCGCCGGTGGTTTCCGTCAGGCCGTACACCTGGATGAAGTCGCAGCCGAAGGTTTCCATGCCGTCCACCAGCACGGCTTCGGTGATGGGCGACGCACCGTAGGTGATGTTCTTCAGGGTGCTGAAGTCCGTCTCCCGGCACTTGGGCAGTCCCAGCAGGAACTGGAGCACGGCGGGGACGAACAGCGCATGGGTGACCCCGAAGGCGGGAATCACATCGAGAATGAGGTCCAGGTTCACATCCCGCAGCATCACGGAAGAGGCGCCGAAGTACATGCCGATCAGGCCCCAGCCGCTGCCGGAAATGTGAAAGAGCGGCATGCAGACCAGGTTCAGCGCGTCCGGGGAAAACTGCTGCGCTTCCATGCTCGCCGTCATGGCGTGCATGAAATTGGCATGGGTGATTTCCACGCCTTTCGGCAGCCCGGTGGTCCCGGACGTGTAGAGCTGATAGCAGACGTCTTCCGGCGCCACCGGCACGTGCGGGTCGTTGCTGGAATGGTCCGCAAGCCACTGCTCGAAGGTCGGATGGTCCGTGGCGCCCGGGTTGCCCAGCACGATGACGGTGTCCGCATGGTCGAGCGACATCTCCGACAGCGCGGGCAGATACTCCTCGCCGACCAGCAGCACCTTCGCTCGTGCGTTGTTCAGAATGTATTCCATTTCCGGCACCGCCAGGCGCCAGTTCACGGCCACGGACACCGCGTTCACTTTCGCCCCGCCGAGCAGGTACAGGAAGTACTCGGGCGCATTCCGATCCAGATAGGCAATCCGCTCTCCGGGTCCGATACCCGCATCCAGGAGCGCATTCGCGATCCGGTTGGCCTCCGCGTCCAGCCCGGCGAAAGTCCAGGACCGATGCGCGTCCCCCACGGCGCCTTCCACGAAGGTCAACGCCGTCTTGTCCGGGATGGCCCGGGCATGCTCTCTGCTGATGTCCCCCAGCGCGTCGATGCTCATGACTTCTCCCCTCCAGTCGATTCCGATACCGTAACCAAGCCGGGGGGAGATGGAAACGGCTCTTTCCGGTGCCTTTTCAGCGCAGCTCGAGGACCCGCATGAGCATCCGAATCTATTCCGCCCGCAGGATCATCACCATGAACCCGAGCAATCCGGAGGGCACTCACATCGCGGTACGCGACGGGCAGATCCTCGGCGTGGGCTCCCTGGACGAGGTAGCGGTCTGGGGCAGGTACGAGCTGGATGAAACCTTCGCCGATCAGGTGATCGTGCCGGGATTCGTCGAAGCACACGCCCACGTGATGGAAGGTGCGGCAGGACGCATGCCGTATCTCGGCTATTTCGACCGGCCGCTGCCGGATGGCGGGACTGCTACCGGCATCCGTTCGTACGCCGGGCTCATCGAACGCCTGAAGGCCATCGACGCAAGCCTCAGCGACCCTGACGAGCCGATCCTGGCCCGCGGATTCGATCCGATCTACTTCGATGGTGAGGAGCGCCTCACCCGCCACCATCTGGACCGGGTTTCCAGTACCCGCCCCATATTTCTCTATCACGCCAGCGGTCACCTGGCGACGGTCAACACGGCCATGCTCCAGCAGAACGACGTGACCGCAGACCTGAAGGTGGAAGGTCTCGGCCGGGATGGGAACGGCGAGCTGGACGGCGAGCTCAGAGAACCGCCGGCCATGTCGCTGTGCAGAACAGGCTACCAGGCCATCATGCGGTCCAACATGGACGCCGACACACTCATGAGCTTCGGTATGAGCGCCCGCAATGCCGGCATCACAACGGTCACCGATCTGGCCGGGACCCTGATCCTGGCGCCGGAAAGCCGACAGGCGGGCAAGGCCGTGTGGCAGCAGGTGGTCAACGATCCCGCGTTCCCGGCGAGAATCGCCCAGTACAACATCCCGGCCGTGCCCGGCGATGCCACGAGCTTCGACGAGGTGGCCGAAGCAATTCTGGCACTGCAGCAGGAAGCCACGGACAAGCTGCGGTTTCCCGGCGTGAAGTTCGTCCTGGACGGCTCGATTCAGGGCTGGTCCGCACTGCTCAACGATCCCGGCTATCTCACCGGTGAAGACCATGGTCAGCTGCTCACCGTACCGGATCAGTTCAGGGACTGGCTGCTGCCCTTTCACCGCGCCGGCATCAACGTGCACATGCACTGCAACGGCAACCGGACTCAGGATCTGGCCATCGACACCGTGGAAGCGGTACTGAAGGAAGTACCCTGGCTCGACCACCGCCACACCATCACCCACGCACAGCTCACCACTCAGGCGCAGCTGCGCCGAATGGCGAAGCTCGGGCTGTGCGCGAACTTCTTCGCCAATCACCTCTGGTACTGGGGCGATCAGCACTACGAGCAGACGGTGGGGCCGGAGCGGGCCAACGGGCTGGAACCCTGCGCCTCAGCGCTGCGGGAGGGCGTGCCGTTCTCCATTCATTCGGATGCCAGTGTGACGCCGCTCGGACATCTGCATACCATGTGGTGTGCGGTGAACCGGGTGACACCGAAGGGGCGCGTGCTCGGCGAGCAGGAGAGGATCTCCGCCTACGAAGCACTCAGGGCCGTGACCATCTCGGCCGCCTACCAGCTGCACATGGACGACGAGATCGGTTCGCTGGAGGCAGGAAAGAAGGCCGACTTCGCCATCCTCGATGAGGATCCGCTGACCGTGCAACCCATGCATCTCAAGGACATTCCGGTGTGGGGGACGGTGCTCGGGGGCGTGCACTACCCTGCCCCCGGCGGCTGAAGCATGTCCATTCCATTCACCGTGCTCGGCGGCTATCTCGGCACAGGCAAAACCACGCTGGTCAATCACCTGCTGAAGCACGCCGACGGCCAGCGGCTGGCACTCATCATCAACGACTTCGGCGCCATCAACATCGATGCCGAGCTCATCAGCGAGCAGACGGACGACCAGATCAACCTGACCAACGGCTGCATCTGCTGTGGCATGAGCGCGGGTTTCGACGAGGCCCTGGACTCGCTGCTCACGCGCAATCCCCTCCCGGACCGCATCATCGTCGAGGCCAGCGGGGTCGCCGACGTGACCGCGTTCGCCCAGTACGGTCACCACCCCGGCCTGCACCTGGACGGCATCATCGTGCTGGCGGATGCGGAGACCGTCCGCGCCAAAGCACGCGACCGATACGTGGACAGGACCGTGTTGCGCCAGCTCAGGGGCGCCGACCTGATCGTGCTGAACAAGATCGATCTGGTCACCAACGCGGCAGCCGATGACGTGACGGACTGGCTGAACGGGGTGGCCCCCGGTATCCCCGTGGTGAGATCCGACCACTGTGACGTACCGAAGGAAGTGCTGTTCGGAATCGACTCGGGATCCTTACAGCCGCCTTCCCACGCTCACCTGCACGAGGACTACGCCAGCTGGCACTTCACACATGCACGCCCATTGCGCCGTGATGCCGTGGAAGCGTTCATCGCCGCCCTCCCGGAGGCGGTGCTGCGGGCCAAAGGTTTCTTCTGCATTGAGCCGGGCACGCGCCATGTGTTTCAGAAGGTCGGTCAAAGAGCTTCGCTCACACCTTCCCAAGACGGTTCCGGGACCGGCACCCGACTGGTCGCGATCGGCCTGGCCGGACAACTCGACACGGCCCGGCTCGAGACGCTGGCCGCGTCGCTGCGGGCCTAAGGCGTGTACCAGATCGGAGAGGTGTAGGCACGCTCCTGGAGCTGCATCTCCGTCCCGGGCAGCGGCTCAGTACCGAAACGCTCCGCATCGTAGGCGGTCCAGCGCGGCGTGGGTATCTCGAGCACGCGGGTGTAGTAGAAGGCGGCCTGCCCCGCATCGAAGTCCGGATCCTGCCAGACGCTGATCAGCTCCGGATCACCGATGGTGTTCGTCCAGGTTGCACTCTCCACATCGACGGTACTGCCTACCGGTGGCAGCCTGCCCTGTGCATCGGGCTGACGGCGGTCCGCGTCTCCCCAGGCCACGTCGTACACCCGTTCCTGCGGATCGCCGTTCTCATCGAGCCAGCCTTTGACGATCTGGATCCGATCCAGATTTGCGCCGATGGGATCCCGGAGTGCCGCAACCAGGAATGTGGGCGCTCCGTCTCCCGGCGCGCCTTCCAGATCACCGCCCATCGGTACACCCTTTGTGTAGCCGACGTTCGCCGGCAGCCGATTCATGGCATCCTCGGCCGTGAAATTCCAGCCGCCGAAAAACCGCACGATCATCCGGGTACCGGTGGTGGCGTAGGTCTCCCGACGCTCCATGGCGTCAAACAACGCCTCCCGCGTATTCTCCGTCGCCCAGACCGCGGCGTATCCGGCCGCGGCGACTTCCCAGTCCATGACCGTGACACCGGTTTCCGGATTGGCCATGAACGGCTGGGTCAGACGCTCGGCGCTCGGTTCCTGCGGCGCCGTCTTGCCGAAGAAATTGTCTTCCTCCATGGCCGCGAGACCGGTGTGGGCGTCACTGGAGCCGATCATGCCGAACTTGTAGGGATTGGTACCGAGCCTGCGTTCCAGGCGCAGGCCCTGCTTCAGCGCTTCCCGGGCATATTCGCGCTGCAGCATCCCGTCCTCTTTGGCCACCGTTCCATCCAGATTACCTTTGTCCCAGGTTTCGAAGTCCGCGAACTCGTCGTTGGGGGACAGGAACGGATGTGCCTCGCCGTCTCCCTTGGTCTGGGTAGCTTCATACAGACGCTCCCATTTGTTCCGCTCTTCCACATAGGCCCGGTTCAGCCGTTTGCCGAACGCTTCCACGGTGGGAAACATGAGCCCGTTGGACAGGTTGCCGTTGTGCGGTATGGCGAGGACGTCACCACCGGTCCTATCCTCGTACTGGCTCATCCACTGCCACAGATCGACCGGATTGTCGCTGCCGAGGGGCTTCTGTGTGGTGAACGGCTCCATCTGTCTGGCCAGATCACCGCCGTTGCGGTAGATCACGTTCCGGTGCAGATTCATGCCCAGAGTGTTCGACGTCCATTCGTAGCCGATGAAAGCGGTGAAAATGCCAGGGGTGTTGGCCTCTTCAGCGGCTTCGATGGTCTTCTCCCAGGCGCTGCGATACGCCCGTGTGCCGGGCACCGGCAGGATGGCTTCTGAAATGGTCCCGGCGCCGAATGAGGTGATGATCTCCATGGCGGCATCCGCGCCGTTTCCGGACATCACCATATCGTGCCAGCGTCTGCCCTGGGGGTCGGACATGATGGCGGGATCACCCGAAAAGATGAGCGGGAAGAAGCCCATGCCGTCGGAGTGATCGGCAACCACCAGAAAGTCGAGCGGTCTGGACAGCCTGGCCCGCTCACCCATCGACGCCGTGATTTCCTCACCTCTGGCGAACCGGTAGGCGTCCGCCGGCGTCAGTCTGGCACCGAAGGCACCGGCGTCCATCGAGAACGACGTGTGCAGGTGCGTGTCACCAAAATAAGGGCGGTCGGGAAAACCACGCCCGGCGTACGGTGAATAACCCGGACGCTTGGTGAAGGCCGCATCAACGCGGTCCTTGTCGGGGGCCGGAAGACCCGGAGCACTGGCTGCGCCGGCCGTCGGGGTGAACAGGACCGCTGCTGCTCCGGTAACGAACGCAAGCAGACCGATAGTCGTACGAACCATGACATCCTCCTTGGGATCCGACAGCTGTCCACGACAGCGTACCCGTCTGTACGGGCTGAGACGGAAAACTTAGCAGGGCCGCGGCAGGGAGACCAGAATACTTTCTGAACCGGACCGGTAGCGCAGCCCTGATCTGTTGAGTTAGGGTCATCCGGTTGGAAGGAGGATCAAATGACTGAAGCATCGGAAGCCCGGCTGGACTTCGACCCGGACGCACTGCGCAAAAAATATCGACAGGAACGCGACAAGCGGCTGCGTGAGGACGGGAACGAGCAGTACATCGAAATCAGGGACACTTATGCGCACTACCTGGAAGACCCCTATGTAGAGCCCGGATTTCAGCGGGAACCGCTCACCGACGAAGTGGATGTGGCCGTAATCGGCGGCGGCTTCGGCGGTCTCCTCGCCGGCGCCCGGCTCCGGGAAGCCGGCGTGGAAAGCCTGCGGATGATCGAAAAAGGCGGTGACTTCGGAGGCACCTGGTACTGGAACCGCTATCCGGGTGCCGCCTGCGACGTGGAGTCGTACGTCTATCTGCCGCTGCTCGAGGAAATCGGATACATCCCGGAACGGAAATACTCCACCGCACCGGAGATTCTCAAGCACAGCCAGGCCATCGGCCGGCACTTCGATCTGTATCGCGATGCCTGCTTCCAGACCGAAGTGACGGAGATGCGCTGGGATGAGAAAACATCGCACTGGGTGATCCACACCAATCGGGGCGATGCCATGCGCGCCCGTTTCGTGGTCATGGCCAACGGCCCGCTCCATCGACCCAAGCTGCCGGGCATCCCGGGCGTCGAGTCGTTCCAGGGGCATACCTTCCACACCAGCCGCTGGGATTATGACTATACGGGGGGCAGCTCCGAAGGCGGGCTCGACAGGCTCGGTGACAAGGTAGTCGGTATCATCGGCACCGGAGCGACTGCAGTGCAATGCGTACCGCACCTCGCCGCGGGTGCCAGGGAACTGTACGTCTTCCAGCGCACACCCTCCTCCATCGACGTGCGCAACGACCGGCCTACGGATCCGGAATGGGCACAGAGCCTTCAGCCTGGCTGGCACCGGGAGCGGATGGAAAACTTCAATACCCTGGTGTCCGGCGGATTCGCCGAGAAAGATCTGGTCAACGACGGCTGGACGGACATCATCCGTAACCTGCTGCTGATGGTGCAGCACAAAGGCACGGAAATGACGCCGGAGAAGCTGGCAGAGACCATGGAACTGGCCGATTTCCAGAAAATGGAATCGATTCGTGCCCGGGTCGACGACGTCATTGCCGATCCGGACACGGCAGAGGCCCTGAAACCGTACTATCGCCAGTTCTGCAAGCGCCCATGCTTCCACGATCAGTACCTGGACGCCTTCAACAACCCGAACGTCACCCTGGTGGACACCAACGGCAGGGGCGTGACGGAAATCACCGAGAAGGGTGTGATCGCCAATGGCAGAGAGTACGAGCTCGATTGCCTGATCTACGCCACGGGCTTCGAGGTCGGCACCGACTACACCCGGCGATCCGGGTACGAGCTGTACGGAAAGGGCGGCCTGACGCTGACGGACAAGTGGGCGGACGGCGTGCGCACGCTGCACGGCATGACCAGCCGCGGATTTCCCAACTGCTTCATCGTTCAGAACTCCCAGGCGGCGTTCACGGTGAACTTTCCGCACGCCATGGACGAGCAGTCCCGTCATCTCGCCTACATCATCAAGCATGGTCTGGACCATCAGGTGCAGACCATCGAGCCCTCCGAGGAGGCAGAGGAAGCCTGGGTGCAGACCATCATCGGTCTGGCCCGGGGTAATCTGAATTTCCTGGAAGAATGCACGCCCGGCTACTACAACAACGAAGGCAAGCCGGCGGAACGGGCGAGCGCACAGAACGGTCCCTACGGGGCCGGCCCGAATGCGTACTTTCAGCTGATCGCCGACTGGCGCGAGGAAGGCTCACTGGCCGGGCTGGAGATGAAGAGCGGCTGATCCATCGGCCGTCATGGAATAGAGGGGAGATTTCATGGCAGAACCGGCAGCAACCGGCGGGTCTGCGGATCCGTCCGGCACCTCCATGCGCAAGGTGGCGATGACGGCCCTGGCGGGTACGAGCATCGAATGGTTTGATTTCTTTCTCTACGGCACCGCGGCTGCCCTGGTGTTTCCCACCGTCTTCTTCTCGGAAGACATGCCCTACATGGTGAGCCTGATCGCATCCTTCAGCACTTTCGCCGTCGGATTTCTGGCTCGCCCTGTCGGCGGTATCGTGTTCGGTCACTTCGGCGACCGCCTCGGCAGAAAAAAGGCGCTGGTCAGTGCCCTGCTTCTGATGGGCGGGGCCACCACGCTCATCGGTCTGCTGCCCACCTACGCGGCGATCGGTGCGGCCGCACCGCTGCTGCTGATGCTGCTCCGTTTCGCCCAGGGGCTCGCAGTGGGTGGCCAGTGGGGCGGCGCCATGCTGCTGGTCACCGAGAACGCACCCAGCCACAGACGCGGCTACTATGGTGCTTTCGCTCAGGCTGGCGCTCCCGTGGGACTGATCCTGGCGAACGCCGCTTTTCTTGGCGTGACCGCGGCCGTGTCACCCGAGGACTTCATGACCTGGGGCTGGCGGATTCCGTTCGTTTTCAGCATCGTGCTGATCGGCCTCAGTCTCTATGTGCAGCTGCGGCTGGAAGACACCCCCGCCTTCCGCGAACTCGCCGCGAGACGGACAGCCGCAACGGCCTCCGCACTCTCCCCGGAAGACGCGGTGGAAATCGCCGTTGCGCGGCAGTCTCCGGTGCTGGAAGCGCTGGCCAGGTACCCGAAACAGATCGCACTCGCCGCGGGGGCATTTCTTTCCGTGCAGGTGACTTTCTATATTCTGATCAGCTTCGTGATCGCCTACGGCACGAACCCGGAAGGCCTCAATCTGCCCCGCTCCACCATGCTGCTCGCCGTCCTGCTCTCCTCCGCCTTCCAGCTTCCTTCCGTATTTCTGGCTTCCATCTACTCGGACCGGCACGGTCGACGGGGGATCTACATGCTGGGTGCGGTTCTGACGGGACTCTGGGCCTTCGCGATCTTTCCGCTCATCGACACCGGTTCGTTCGTGCTGATCTGTGTGGCGCTGTGTGGCGGACAGCTGTTCGTCGGATTCATGTACGGGCCTCAGGCCGCGTTCCTGGCGGAGCTGTTCAGCACGAACGTCCGTTACTCCGGCGCCTCCCTCGGCTACCAGTTCGGCGCCATTCTCGGAGGCGCGATGGCACCGATCATCGCGACTGCGCTGCTTGCCTACTACGAAAGCACGATCGGGATCTCGATCTACATCCTCATCGCCAGCATTCTGACGCTGCTGTCCGTCTATCTGCTCGGCGAAACACATCGAAAGAGTCTGGAAGAGAGTTAGAATCGACCCGCCATGGCCAACGAACCAGACAATCTCGAACCCGCCAGCTGGCATCGGTTCTTCGCGATCGAATCCAACAATCTGGCCTGGAGCCTGGCGGCCAGAGCCTCGAGATCTCCGGAGGAAACGGCAAGACTGCTCGATGCCGCGCACGCCGCATCGTTTCACTGGCGCATCGCAGGCAACGAGCTCAACATCATGCGCGCGGACACGCTTCTGGCCGAAGTGCATGCGCTGGCCGGATTCGGACAATCGGCGCGTCGGCTGGCAGATGAGGTCCGTGACTTTTTCCTCGCACGCCCTACCGATGACTGGGAACTCGCGCTCGTTCATACGATTCATGCCCATGCTTCGTACGCTGCCGGTGATTCGAAAGCGCACCGCGCCAGCTACCTGGCGGCCCGGGAAGCCATAGCCGGCATCGCCGATGACGAAGACCGGCAGATCGTGCTGGAGACCTTTGACCAGGTTCCTGAGCCGGCAGACGGCAACCTCACAGGGCAACCGGCCAATCGGTAAGGAACGGATGAACCGGGATAAGGGAACCAGTGAGCCCATTCGATGAAAAAGCCGCCGGAAGACAATGTCGAATCATCGCAACAGGAATCACCAGCAGCTGCGCCGGCACTGTCTGCCACAGAACGGATTTTCGTGCGTCTGTCGTTCTGGCAGACAGTCCTGTCCGTGGTGGGGGTCTTCATCGCCGTGCTGGCGCTCTACGCCGCCCTGACGGAATCCGAGGCGGTACGCCAGCAGACGGCTGCGGCCGTGTGGCCGTTCGTTCAGATTTCCGTGGAGGACTTCGACACCGGCGAGGACGCCGGATTTACGCTCTCGTTCACCAATGCCGGTGTCGGGCCGGCCCTGGTACGCTCGCTGCGGGTGATCGTGGATGGCGAACCCATGCTGGATGTCGCACACATCGTCGCCCACCTTGGCGGAGTCCTGGACGACCAGGTCGGAAGGAGCTTCGTCAGCGACCGCGTCCTCAGTCCGGATGAAACGGTGAACCTGATTTCCGTCACCGAGCCCGGACTTGCAAGACGATTTCAGTCCGCGATCGCCAATCCTGAGAACTCGGTCACCTACTGCTACTGCTCGATCTTCGAAGACTGCTGGCTTGCCGACAGCCGGCAGCAGGCATTGCGCCCGGAGTCCGTGGACGTCTGTCCGGATTATGGCGAGACAGGGTTCAAATGACGGAACACCGAAGCATCAACCTCAGCGACAAGCTGAGTCTGTTCCGGGACCTCTGGAGCCCCAGGGTCATTGCGGAGCTGAATGACTACCAGGTCAAACTGGCAAAACTCCAGGGTGAGTTCGTCTGGCATCAGCATGAGCACACGGACGAGCTGTTCATCTGCCTCAAAGGCGTGCTCAGAATCGAGCTGCCGGATTCTGCGGTCGAGCTGCATGCAGGAGAGCTGTTCGTGGTTCCCCGAGGCGTGGAGCACAGGCCGGTCGCGAACGAGGAATGTCACGTCATGCTGATCGAGCCGAAAGGCGTCATCAACACCGGCGACACACAGAGCGGGCTGTCCGCCCCCAATGATCAGTGGATCTGACCCCGGCATGCCCTGTGCCGTTCGCTTTCGACCGGCAGTCCTCTAGAATCGGGTCGAATCAGCGGGGAGCAGAGGGCAGCAGAGATGACCGGCGGCAGAGACCAGATCCTGGCCGTGATGGATACCTTTCAGAGTGGATGGGAGAGCCTGGACAAGGATCTGATCCTTTCCTGCTTCGGCGACGACTCGACCATGCACAGCATGATGAAAGAGCCGTACCGGAACAAAACCGAAATCGCGACCATGCTGGACGGCTTTCTTGCGATCGCTTCATCAGTTCGCATGGAAGTGTTGAACCGGTGTGTTGACGGCAACGTGGTCACTCTCGAGCGCCGGGATCATTTTCAGGTCATGGGCAAGTCCGGCGTGCTGCCGGCGGTAGGCATTTTCGAGATTGAAAACGGTCTGATCCGATCCTGGCGCGAGTATTTCGACTGGGGCTTCTACGAGCGGCAACTCGAAGACTGACACAGTCCGAGCAGCCACAGCCCGAAGTCCAGTGTCCCGATGCGGTGCAGGGGGAGAACGATGCAGTTCACGAAGCGTCTGCGCGAACCCATCAAGAACGGGGAGATAACCACCAGCATCAGAATCTGGCAGCGTCCCCGGGTGAAGGTCGGTCACCGGTACAATCTGGACGAAGGGCACATCGTCGTTGACCGCCTGAACCTCATCGGATTCGAGGACATCACCCCGAGGCTGGCTCGGGAGTCGGGCTTCTCCGGTGTCGCGGATCTTCTCAAGGTTGCCAGACACGGCGCCGGGCGGAACGTGTATCTGGTGACCTTTCACTATGAGGGCCCATCTGAGGGAGCTTGAAATCGATACCGGTGCAGGAAAATGACCACGGAGCCGACGCAACCTCTATCGGTCGACGGGCGATGTCTCTGCGGCGATGTCCGCTACCACATCGAAGGCGAATCCTTCGGCATCATCTACTGTCACTGCCAGCGCTGCAGGAAGCAGACGGGTGCGGCACTGGTCGGCTTCGCCATCCTCAAAGACGGGCGACTCGACTGGATGGGAGGCAGGGAAAAGATCCACTACTACCGGAACGATGTCACCATACGGAGCTTCTGCCGGCGTTGCGGCTCGGCCGCTCCTGCGGCGGCAGACGACGGAACGGTCCGGGCCATCCCCGCCGGCAGTCTCGTCGACATGGATCCGCCGATGGACACCTGGCATCTCTTCACCGCTTCGAAGTGCCCGTGGTATGAGATTCCGGCCGACGAAAAACAGTATGAAGGCGTGGGAGACGGATACGAGACACAGAATCCCCTATTGCCGAATCTGGAGCGGCATCGGGAAGAAGATCGGATCACCGGCAGCTGTCTGTGTGGATCCGTCAGCTATGCAGCCCGGAATCCGATCCGCATGATGAACTGCCACTGCACGCGATGCCGGTTTTCCCGCGCGGCCCCGCATGCGACCAACCTGTTCGTCGGCACCGGGGAGTTCGAATGGCGCTCCGGCGCAGACAGGGTTGAACGATTCAAGCTGCCCGGTGCCGAGAGGTTTACGGCATCCTTCTGCAGGGACTGTGGTTCCCTCACACCGACGGTCGGCAATGAGCGCGTATCGATACCGGCTGGCGGACTCGACTCGGACCCCGGCATGAAACCCGCCGGGCATATCTTCACCGGCTCGATGGCGCGCTGGTTCGAGATCCGGGATGATCTTCCGCAATGGACGGAACGTCCCAACCGCCCAATCTGACGAACAGACACGGAGTACCAGACATGCCCAGCGTGGAGCACGAAGAGTTTGCCGCGATGATGGCCGGAGGCCTCGGAATGGAGGACCTGTCCGTGCAGGAGCAGCGCGCGGCCATGGAGGCTTCGGCGGGCCTGTTCCCTGCGGCGGAAGGTGTAACTGCCAGCGAAGTGGATGCGAACGGTGTCCCGGCGGACTGGCTGAGCACCGACGACAGCCAGGTGGAGCGCGTCATCCTCTATCTGCATGGCGGTGCTTACGTCATCGGATCCAGAAACACTCACCGTGGATTGGCTGGCCGCATCGCTCTGGCGGCACGGGCCCAGGTTCTGCTGCCGGAATATCGCCTTGCACCAGAATCCCCCTTTCCTGCCGCCGTCGACGATGCAGTCGCCTGCTGGCGCTGGCTGATCTCACAAGGCCACACGCCGGAGACCATGGCCATCGCAGGCGATTCCGCGGGCGGGGGGCTGGCATTGGCCACACTGCTGGCACTGAAGGCGGACGGCGACCCCCTGCCTGCCTGTGCGATCGGACTGTCGCCCTGGACGGACCTCGAAGGTACGGGACCAACCGCCGTGCCGGGTGCGGTAGACGATCCCATGCTGACACCGGAAGGACTTCGCACCAGCGGCGAGCAGTACGCTGGCGCCGATCTGCGCAATCCTTTTGCATCGCCGCTGAATGGTGATCTGGACAACCTCCCCCCGCTGCTGCTTCAGGTGGGCACCAGAGAAGTTCTTCTGTCGGACAGTACCCGCTTCGCCGAAAAAGCACGGGCGGCCGGTGTGGATGTGACGCTGGAAGTCGAAGAGGGCCTGATTCACGTCTGGCAGATGCTGCCTGGGGTTCCGGAAGCACAGAGCGCGATCGAGCGGGTCGGCGCCTTCATCGAGCATCACTGCCGATAGGAGAGACAACCCATGCCGTCCTCGATCCTCAACATTGATGAAGTGGTATTCGCGCCGAGATCACCGGGTTTCTCCCCCAGGAAAAAGCTGGCAGATCAGTTTGAGATGCAGACCGGTCGGATTGGCGTACTGATCGGCGCCCGGAAACTCGGCTACAACGTCACCATCGTCCCGCCCGGGAAATCGGCCTACCCGTACCACGCGCACTACACCAACGAAGAGATGTTCTTCGTTCTTCAGGGCGCTGGTGAGGTACGAATCGGACCGGACACCTTCCCGATCCGAACGGGTGATTTCATCGCCTGCCCGCCTGGCGGACCGGAAAGCGCACACCAGATACGGAACACCGGCGACGAGGAGTTGAGGTTCCTGGCAGTGAGCACGCTGCTGTCACCGGAAGTCAACGAATATCCCGACAGCGGGAAGTTCGGAGTCTACGCGGATATCCCGTCCGATGAGGACGGCGGCGTGAAGTACTTCAGCTATCAGGGCCGCGAAAGCACGAATCTCGACTACTGGGATGGAGAAGGCGAGCAGTGACTGAACGCTCATGAGGAAACTGGCCGCACTCCTGATCGTCGCGTTTATCGCCCAGCAGGCCTGGCAGAATCTGAACGTCGGCGACAGGATCGGAATCCCGAGCGCGGACACCGGCGGCTCTGCAGTTGCTGCTGCCTTCGAGCGACGCCAGAGTGACGTACAGCTGCGGGGCCATGGCGAGGTGATCCGGATTCTGTCGGATGACAATGACGGAAGCCGGCATCAGCGGTTCATCCTGGGTCTGGACACCGGTCAGACGCTCCTCATCGCCCACAATATCGACCTGGCACCCAGAATCGGCTCACTCCGGGTCGGAGATCGTATCGAGTTCCATGGCGAGTATGAGTGGAATTCGAAAGGCGGCGTCATTCACTGGACGCACCACGACCCTCGCGGAAGCCACCCGGATGGATGGTTGAAGCACGACGGCCGCGTCTACCAGTGACATCCCGGGATCCTTACGGATCACAGGAGTCCTGTTAAGCTTCTTCGGACCGTCGCAGATCATGTAGGTCAGACAGGTGGCAAAACTGGATCACATCATCCTGAAGATCAACGACCTGGAGGCCAGTGTCGATTTCTACACCCGGATCATGGGGTTCGAAAACACCGGCCAGGACGGACCCTTCACCGTAATCCGCTCCGACCCGGAGTTCCAGATGCAGCTTGCACCCTGGGGTACACCCGGTTTCGAACACTATGCGTTCGCGGTCTCTCGAGCGGAGTTCGATGCCATATTCGAGCGGGTCCGCGCCGCCGGCATCGACTACGGACCCACCTTCGACTCGGTCGGTTCCAATTCAGGACCTGGCGTCGAAACCGGCGCAAGGGGCGATGCACCAACGCTCTATGTCAACGATCCGAACCGACACCTCATCGAGATCCGGACCTATGAGTCGAAAGCATGAAGAACCCTAAGCTACCGGTACACGAAAGTGAGGTACCCGTGCAGAGCTGGTATCCCGGCACAGATAGAGAGATTCATGGCCGGGCACTGTCGGATGTCGGGGGATCCGCAAAGATTGGTGTCGGCCTGCTCGAACTGCCGCCGGGCGCCAATACGAAACCCGGCCACTATCACAGCAGGGAGGAAGAACACCTTTACCTGCTCGAAGGTGAGCTCTGCCTTCACCTGGGAGAGCGGTTGCACCGTCTCCGCCCCGGCTCATACGTCCATTTCCCTGCTTCGCAGCCGGTACCACACCATCTCGAAAACGATGGCGAGGTGACCGCCCGGTATCTGATGATCGGCGAACGCATCGATGATGATCTGGTCAGCTATCCATGAGAAACCTGGCACCCGACATCACCAGAATCCGGCTCCTCATCGAAGGGTTCTACACCGTGGAGGTCGATGAAGACCGGGTGCGCGATTACCTCCAGGGCGTCGCGCGACATCTCGACCTCTCGGTATACGGGGAGCCCGTCATTCATTCACCCGCGGGTACCGGATCCGCTGCAAATCAGGGCTTCGACGCCTTCATACCGCTGATCGATTCCGGCATATCGCTGTACGTCTGGTCGGAGCAGGCATTCTTCTCCGCTCTCCTCTACACCTGCAAGTCGTTCGATGAAGCGGCGGCCTGCACCTATACTCAGCGGTTCTTTGCCGCACCGGAAGTGGAGCACGGGCGTTTCTGATGAACACGGAAGAGGTGATACAGGGCTATCCGGAAGACATCCGACCGAAGGTGGAACGCCTCCGCGCGCTGATCCTGGAGACGGCGGCCTCGCTGGACGAGATCGGCCCCCTCACCGAGACCCTGAAGTGGGGTGAACCTGCGTATCTGACGGAGAAGACGAAATCCGGCAGCACGATCCGGTTTGCCTGGAAGGCTTCGGCACCGTCTCAGTACGCGCTGTATTTCAACTGTCAGACCACGCTGGTCGATACGTTCCGCACCCTGTTTCCCGAACTGCAGTTCGAAGGCAATCGGGCCATGGTATTCAATGTGGAGGAGCCGCTTCCCGAAGACGCCGTCGCCACCTGCATCGAGCTCGCACTCACCTACCACAGCCGCAAACGCCGCCGACGACGCACAGGCTGACGGGCATAAGGTGCCGTTCAGTCCTTCCTGCGTTTCAACGCCGCTGCCAGGTAGTCCGTGGAATCGCGGATTTCGAAGGCCGGCACTGCTGCGTGCAGGCCGGGATTGGCGTGCAGCGTCTTGCGCTTCGAGCCGATGGTGGAGAAGAGCTCCAGGCAACGATCCCGCGGTACCACCTCGTCATCCCATTGCATGAGAAAACGGACGGGGCAGTCCACGTTCGGCGCCTCAGCCATCAGACGATCTCCATTCGGACCCCAGCTGCCCATGAGACCCAGGAGGGCAACCGAGATCCGGTCGTCATTAGCCACCACCGGCAGGCCCATCATGGTGCCCATGGAAAGCCCCCACCAGCCCGTCCGGCCTGTCTCCAGCTCTGTGCTGACGAAATCCAGGGCCGCACGCCAGTCGGCAATCACCGCGTCTGTACCGCCGCCGTCGTTCCAGGCGCGCTCGAACGCGCCCAGATCCGAGGGATCGTGCACGCCGGCCCGTTCGCCGTGCCCCGGGCCGTCGATGGCCATGGCGAGCACGCCCCGCCGGGCCAGCAGCATGGCCACCTGCACCAGATACTCGGCCTTCTTGTGAGTGGTGCCGCCGTGGCCGAGCAGAACCATGGGTTGCCCGGGCTCAACCTGCTCCTCCGCCCAGACCACACCGGGCACCGTTCTGCCATCCACCAGGAGATCGAACTCCCGCTCGGTCAGCACGCCGACGTTCTTTGGATCACTCCGCCACATTGAACTGTCTCCCATCAGTACCCGTTTCCGATGCCCGCGCGCTACCAGCCGTGAACCTCGCCCTTCCAGGTCCAGAAACTCCCGTTGTTGTCTGCGTTCAGACCGTCGATCGTTCGGACGATCCCCTCGGCACTTTCCCGGGGCGTGATGTCCGCATTCGGTCCGCCCATGTCGGTCTGCACCCAGCCGGGGTGAATCACGCAGACGTTGATGCCTTCCCTGCCGAGCTCGAGCGCTGCCATCTTCATGAACTTGTTCAGCGCGGCCTTGCTGCTGCAGTAGGCGTAGGCGACCGGCATATCGAGAGACAATGCGCCCATCTGCGAGGTAATGGTCACGAGCCTGGGATCGCCCGACGCCTTCAGATTCGGCATCAGCGCCTGCATCACCCGCACGGGGGCCAGAGTATTCACCTCGAAAGTCTCCGCCCAGCCTTCGAAGTCCATACTCTGAACGTTCTGCCGTTCCGGCGCGGGCCCCATGGTGCCTGCGTTGTTGATCAGAATGTCCACCGGCCGGCCGGCGAGCGTCCGGGCCAGTGCGGCGACGGAAGCTCCATCGCTCACCTGAACCTCCAGCACCTCTACGGCACCGGAAACCTTCTCAAGCGCACTCGCTTCGGACGGATTGCGACAGCAGGCCAGCACCGTATCGCCCCGGTCGGCATAGAGCTTCACCAGTTCGAGGCCGATGCCCCGGTTGGCGCCTGTGATCAGTACGTTTGCCATGTCTTGTCCTTCGCTTTTCCTTCGTTGTTTCAGGTGTCAGAGGAGACGCTTGGCCGAGCAGGGTGCCCAGCGTCCCGCCCACGGACGGGCCTGCTCGAGCTGGTACGCAAGCTGCAGGAGGAGCTCATCCTCACCGCGTCGTGCCAGGAACTGGCTGCCGATGGGCAGTCCGGCATCGTTCCAGAAAAGCGGAACCGACATCCCCGGCACGCCGGTCACGTTGGCCACCGGCGTGTAGGAGACGTACCCGAGCACATCCTCGTAGAGCGGCTCGAAAGGCAGCAGCGGCGATTGCTCGCCAATCCGGATCGGTGGTCCGGACAGCACGGGTGAGAGGAGCATGTCGAACCGGCCGAACAGCGACTCCTCATTGCCAAGCGCGGTGAGATAGCGGATCGCCGCCTGAATCTCCTCATCACCGCGCCCGGCACCGAGCTGTGCAAGACCGAGCGTCCAGGGCTCGAGCACGGCATCCGGCTCCAGATCCCGGGCGATCGCTTCCGCTCTGAGACGAACCGGTTCCCGGGTCCAGAAGCTCATGAAGTGATCCATCATCTCTTCGCCGCTGAACCGGAATCTGGCGGGTTCCACGTTGTGACCGAGGTCCGTGAGCAGCGCCGCCGTCGCCTCCACCGACGCAGCAACGTCCGGATGGGGCGGCCGGCCGAAATGATCGTCCACGATCAGGCCGATGGTGAGCGCACGATCGACCGGATCCGTCACCAGATCCGCGCTGCCCGGACGGGCATAAACAGGCAGCATGGCCGCACTGTCCCGCACGCTGCGGCTGAGCACACCTTTCACCGAGATACCGCCGGGCAGCGTGTCCGCCGAGCCGACGGGCACGCCCATGGTGGGCTTCAGCCCGAACAGACCGCACTGGCTGGCCGGAATCCGGATGCTGCCGCCACCATCGCTGCCGCTGGCCACGGGCAGCATTCCCGAGGCAACCGCAGCGGCAGCACCGCCGCTCGAACCGCCCGGGCTGTGATCGAGCGACCAGGGATTACGGGTGAGTCCGGAAACGAGCGGCTCTGTGGTGCCGATCAGGCCGAGTTCCGGCGTCGTGGTCTTGCCGATGATCACCACACCCGCTTTCTCGAGCGCTTTGACGAAAACATGACTGTCCGCTGCGACATTGCCCCGGAACATCCGGGAGCCGTTCCGCGTCTCGAAACCGGCCACATCCGTCAGGTCCTTGATGAGGAACGGCAGGCCCTCGAAGACACGCGTCTGACGGTTGGCATCCAGCGCTCGTGCCGTTTTCATCGCCATCTCGTAATTGGCCGAGAGCACCGCGTTGACGAGCGGATTCAGCCGTTCCACACGGTTGATGGCCGCGCTCACGAGCTCGCCCACGCTGATGTCGCCCTGCTTGACCAGGCGCGTCTGGCCAAGTCCGTCCAGATCGACGAGATGTCTGGTGGCTGCTTCCGCGCCGAATGACATGCCGGCCAGCACGGCGGCTCCGGGCGCAGCCTGAAGTATCCGCCGCCGGGAAACGTTCAGGCTCAAAGCAGCGTCTCCACCAGCTCGGAAGGCCGGGCGATCACGGCCCGATCGCCACGTACCGCCACGGGTCGCTGCATGAGCCTCGGATGCTCGGCCAGGAGCCCGGCGACGGCTTGCACGCTCTGGTAGTCGTCTGCGTCCAGACCCAGGTCCTTGAAGTGGCTGTCGTTGCGCACCAGCGCGGCCGGTTCTCCGCCGAGCAGGCCCAGCAGCCGTTCGATCTGTGCTGCGTCGAGCGGTGTTTTCAGATACTCGACCACGTCGAAGTCGACGCCGCGCGTCTCCAGAATCTTTTTTGCACCGCGGGATTTGCTGCAGCTGGGGTTGTGATAAAGCGTGATCTCACTCAAGTCCGGAAGCTCCCTCGAAAACCTCCGATCATAGCAAGATCGCCCGGAGAGCCCATACAAAGGGCGCTCACGTCGACTAATCCAGCTTCAGCACTCGGCGGGCATTGTCACGGAGAAACTTAGGCCAGACCTCATCCTTCAGCGGCAGCGCGCGCATGTCGGTCATGATCCGCTCCACCGAAAGCCCCATGGGAAAGTAGCCGCCATAAATCACCTTGTCCGCACCCCGGGTATTGGCATAGTCGACGATTGCCTTCGGGTAGTACCTGGGTGCAAACGCCGTGGTGGAGTAGTACAGATTCGGCCACTTCAGCATCAGCTTCACGGCCAGATCCTCCCAGGGTTCGCAGCCGTGCCGGGTGACGAACACGAGCTCCGGGAAGTCGTACATCACCTGATCGATCAGGCGCACTTCCTGTGGCCACATGGGAAAGCGCGGACCCGGCACGCCGGCACAGGAGAAAATCGGCACGTCGAGCTCCACGCATTTGGCGTAGATGGGATACATCAGAGGATCACTGATTCCCACCTGCGGGTTGTAGCCCGCGTTGAAGGCTCCGAACGAGCGGACGCCGAACTCCTCATACTGGCGCACCATGTCGCGGATGCCATCCATTCCCCTGTTGGGGTCGACGGATCCCTGACCGACGAACCGGTCCGGGTGGTCCTTGAGCGCCTTTCTGCTCACGTCGCCCCCGACGCCGATCAGCCCCACCTCGATGCCGAACCGGTCCATCTCGTGCAGCGTCACGGCAACGGGATCCTTGGCGCCGTAGAGTTCCTTCGGCACGTTCTTGAACATGTACTCCACCGGGAAGTCGAAGTCCGTGGAGCCGTCCTTCAGCTGCTCGCGGATGAAGTCGTACATTTTGAAGTCGTCGGCCGGGAAACCGATCATGGTGTCGACGATTCCGATCCCTTCCGGCATGCCCACCCTGACCTCCTAAACGCCGTACAGCGCGTTGGTGAAGAGGTAGCACATGGAATCCCGCGGGATCCCGTCCTTCGGCAGCGGCGTGTTCACCTCTTCCGGCGTCGGGCCATGCTCGCGGGCGAGCGGCATCAGCTTTTCCACGTCGAAGCCGTAGAGCTCGGCGGCATTCAGTCCGAGAATCTTGCGGCGCCGCGCTTCGGGGATGTCGGCGAACGTCAGGCGCAGGGATTCCGTGTTGTAGGGAAACGTACCTTCGTAGTGCGGATAGTCGTTGCCCCAGAGCACGTGATCCTCGCCCACGTCATCGATACCCTCCAGATCCTGCAGGCTCGGAAAGCTGGCGCCGTAGTAGCAGTTGCGCGCCGCATATTCGCTCGGCGGATCTTTCAGCACCCACTCCATGCCCTCGTAGTTCATCTCGCCGATGGCGCCCGCCTTGAAACCCATGTGGATCCGGTCGAGCTGCTTGAGCATGGGTGCCACCCAGGCGCAGCCGGATTCGGTGAGGATGTACTTGAGCTTCGGAAACTTCTCGTAGGCACCGCTCATGAGCAGATGCCGCCAGCCGGCCTGGCAGTAGAAAGTGACTTCGGAGATCCAGAGCGCTTCCGGGACCGGACCTTCCCCATAGTTCGGGGATCCCTGCCCCGAGTGCTGATTGATCACCAGATCGTGATCCTGAATGGCCGCCAGCACCCTGTCCCACGCGGGATCGTAGAGCGGCTTCAGCCAGGTGCAGTCCGGAGGGATGAGCGGCAGCAGCACGCCGCCCCGGAGTCCCGCCTCGGCGATGAATTCGATGTCCCTGACCGCCTCGTCCAGATCGTTCGGCAGGATGAGGCCGATACCGGCGCGCCGGTGGGGATCCTCGGCACAGAAGTCCTTCAGCCAGCGGTTGTGGGCACGGATACCGGCCAGAGCCAGCTCGTAGTGATCGGGGGCCGGCGGCTGGGCGGTGACGATGCTCTTGCGGAAGAACGGCGGCACCGTGTTGGGAAAGACCACTTCGCCCACCACACCCTGGCTGTTCTGGTCCGCAGTGCGGATGTCATAGTCCCAGTTGCGCATCTTCTTGGAGCCGTAGTGCTCCTGGGACGGGTTCTTGTAACCGCCGCGCCAGTCGTCGAATTTCTCCCGATACTCCGGATCCAGATACTCGCGATACTGGGCGTGGCTGCCGCCCGCGTGGGTGTCCGCCGTGATCAGCAGATAGGGGTCGTTGCTCATCTAAAATCTCCTCCCGATACCGGGAGAGTATGAAAATTGACGGTGCGGGTCATCCCTCTACGGCATGTGCTAGCCTTCCCGGTTCCGAATTTCCGCGAGAGACTGATCATGATCGAGACCGTAATCGTCGATGCCGCCCGCACCCCGGTGAGGAGAAAGATGGGCAGGCTGGCAGGCGCACACCCCACCGATACGCTCGGGCACGTGATGATGAAGCTGCTGGAGCGCCAGGGACTGGATTCCGGCCAGGTGAACCAGGTGGTCGGCGGCTGCATCAACAAGGTGGCCGCACAGGGCATGAACGTCACGCGCACGGCCTGGCTTGCCCACGGCGGCGACATCGGCACACCCTGCATCACCGTGGACTCCCAGTGCGGTTCTTCTCAGGAAGCCACTACCCTCGCTCACTCGCTCATCGCCGCCGGCATGGCCGACGTGGTGATGGCCTGCGGCGTGGAGAACATGAGCCGTCTGCCCATCGGCTCGGACGCGGTCGGCCGGGAGAAGACCATGGGCAAACCGGTCTCGAAGAGTTACTTCGCCCACCACGAGTTCACGAGCCAGTTCGAGGGCTCCGAGCGCGTGGCCGAGAAGTACGGCATCACCCGGGCTGATACGGACGCTTTCGGCCTCCAGTCCCAGGAACGGGCAGCCCGCGCCGTCGCCGAGGGTCGTTTCGACACCCAGATCATCCCCATCGAAGCACCCGAGGTGGATCAGAACTTCGAGAAAACGGGCAACACCTTCACGGTCACCGCGGACGAGGTACCGAGGGATACGAGCCTGGAAGCCCTGGCGGAACTGAAGCCCGTGGCGCGGGAGAACGGCATTCACACGGCCGGCACCTCATCCCAGATTGCCGACGGCGCCGCTGCCGTCCTGATGATGAGCGCGGCGAAAGCCGAAGCGCTGGGCCTGAAACCGCTCGCCCGCATCAGGGCGTCGGCGCTGGTCGGCTGCGACCCTGTGCTCATGCTGGAAGGTCCCATTCCGGCCACCGAGAAGCTGCTCGCCGATACGGGCCTCAGCATCGACGATATCGACGTGTTCGAGGTGAACGAAGCCTTCGCTTCCGTGGTGCTGTCCTGGGCAAAGACCGTGGGAGCCGACATGGAGAAGGTGAACCCGAACGGCGGCGCCATCGCCCTCGGTCATCCGCTCGGCGCCACCGGCTGCTTCCTGATCACCAAGGCCGTGCACGAGCTTCAGCGAACGGGCGGTCAGTACGGGCTGATCAGCATGTGCTGTGGCGGCGGTCTGGGTACCGGTACCCTGGTGGAGCGCGCCTGATACACAACAGCACGCCAGGTGGCCCGGGCTACCTGGCGTACTTCCCGGGTGTTGCGGGTATCCTTGAGCATCGATAGTACCGACCAGGATCACCGATGCGCATCGGATCATTGCTTCGAGCTCTCTCCATGCTGGCCGTTCTCGCGATCGGGTTTCAGCTTCAGGCGGCCGAGTTCGACCTGCTCATCGAGAATGGCCGCCTGTTCGACGGAACGGGCGGGCCGGCCATCGACGCGGATCTGGCCATCATCGGAGATCGCATCGCCGCCATCGGCGAGCTGGATTCCGCCGATGCCGGGCGGACCATCGACGCCGAGGGTCTCTATGTGGCGCCCGGCTTCATCAACATGCTGAGCTGGGCCACCCAGTCACTGATCGCCGACGGCAGAAGCCAGTCGGACATCCGTCAGGGTGTCACCCTGGAGGTGTTCGGAGAAGGCTCTTCCATGGGCCCAGTCAACGACGAGATGCGCGCGAACATCGTTGCCCGACAGGGAGACTTCAAGTTCGAGGTGCCCTGGACCACGCTGGCCGAGTACCTCGAGTTTCTGGAACGCGAGGGCGTCTCGCCGAACGTGGCCTCCTTCGTCGGCGCCACCAGCGTGCGTGTGCACGAACTGGGCGCCGAGGACCGGCCACCGACCGCGACCGAGCTCGCCGTGATGCAGAATCTGGTCCGCGAGGCCATGCGGGAGGGAGCTCTGGGTGTGGGTTCTTCGCTGATCTACGCGCCGGCCTTCTACGCGGATACGGACGAGCTCATCGCCCTGATGCAGGCCGCGGCGGAATATGACGGCATGTACATCTCCCACATGCGCAGTGAGGGCAACCGGCTGCTCGAATCTGTGGATGAGCTCATACGGATCGCAGAAGCGAGCGGCGCTCCGGCGGAAATCTATCACCTGAAGATGAGCGGCCAGGAGAACTGGGACAAGTTCGATGCGGTGGTCGACAGAGTGGAGGCCGCGCGCGCCCGGGGTGTGAGGATCACGGCGGACATGTACACCTACCCCGCCGGATCCACCGGTCTAGATGCGGCCATGCCGCCCTGGGTGCAGGAAGGCGGCTACATCGCCTGGGCAGAACGCCTGCGGGATCCGGAAGTCCGGGAGCAGCTCCTGGACGAGATGACCACGCCCACCGACGCCTGGGAAAACCTCATGCTGGCGGCCGGTGCCGAAGGCACTCTGCTGGTGGGCTTCAGGAACCACGCACTCCGGAAGTATACGGGCATGACCCTCGCCGAGGTGAGCGAGTTGCGCGGTACGCCACCTGCACTGACGGCCATGGACCTGGTGGTGGAGGATGGCAGCCGGGTGCAGGTCATCTACTTCCTGATGAGCGAGGAGAATGTGGCAAAAGGTGTGGCTCTGCCCTGGGTGAGTTTCGGCTCCGACGCCCAGTCCATGGCCACCGAGGGTCACTTCCTGAACACCAGCACCCATCCCCGCGCCTACGGCAACTTCGCCCGGGTCCTCGGCAAGTACGTCCGGGACGAGGGTGTGCTGACCATGGAGGCCGCCATCCACAAACTCTCCGGCCTGCCGGCAGAGAATCTCGGGCTGAGAGCGCGCGGCCGGCTTGCGAAAGGCTACTTTGCCGACGTGGTGGTCTTCGACCCTGCCCAGGTCCGGGATCACGCCACCTTCGAACAGCCGCACCAGTACGCCACCGGCATGGTCCACGTCTTCGTCAACGGCGAGCAGGTGCTGGCCGATGGCGAACACACCGGTGCGACCCCCGGCCGGGTTGTTCGCGGAGCCGGCTGGCCGGGCTGGGCGGATCCGGAGATGTTCGAACGCATCCGCGCTCAGCAGCAGCAGGCCGATCGCCACGAGTTCGATCAGCCCCGGGACCGTGCCCGCAAGCCGTTCGATGCCTTCCGGTTTCTCGGTGTGAAAGCGGGGATGACCGCCCTGGATGTGGGCGCTTACGCCGGTTACACCACCGAGATGCTGGCCGCGGCCGTGGGCCCGGCAGGTCACGTGTACGCCCAGAACACGGAGCAGGTGCTCACCCGCTATGCCGAGGGCTACTACCAGCGCACCATGGAGGAACGACTCGCCGGCGACAGACTGCCGAATGTGACCCTGCACATCACCGAATACGACGATCTGAGGCTGGATGGCTCGGTGGATGTGGCTTTCCTGGGAAACCTCCTCCACGACTTCTACTACCGGGACGGCCGGGACCAGGCCGTAGTCTTCCTGAACGCCATCCGCCGCGCGCTCAAGCCCGGTGGCGTGCTCGGCGTGACCGACCACGTGGGTCTCGCCGACCGGGACAATGCCCGGCTGCACCGGATGGAGCCATCACTGGCACTGGAGCTCCTCGAGGAAGCGGGCTTCGAGGTGGTGGACGAAAGCGACCTGTACGCGAATCCGGCGGACGGACACGACCTGATGGTCTATGACGAGCGCATCTATCGGGAGACCGACCGGTTCTTCTTCCGGGCGGTGCCCGCTGCCGCCGTCAGCGACTGACTGACCGGATCACGTAGCCGCCGGACCGCTCGTCCATCTCGATGTCCGCCAGACCCCGATCGGCTGCGTACTCCAGCAGATCACCGAAGGAACGGAAACCGTAGCTGCTCTCGCTGAAGCCCGGCCGCCGGCGCTTGAGCGTCTGTTTCACCATGGAACCGAAAACCCGGTCGCCACGCTCGGCGATGAGCGCTTCTGCCGTCTCCAGAACCAGATCCATGGCTTCGTCCTGAGGAGAGGCTTCGTCCTGGGGAGAGGCTTCGTCCTGAGGAGAGGCTTCGGCGGCGGGTGCCGTTTCCGTCTTTGCTGATGCGGCGCCGCCCTTCGCTTTCTTCGCAGCCGGTTTCCTGGATCTGGAACGGGCCGGACGCTCGCTGGCCTTCCGGTCACTGTCCTGCACCAGATCGTCGTAGAAGAGGAACTCGTCACAGTTGTTCATCAGCAGGTCGGACGTGCTGTTCTTCACCCCCACACCGATCACCAGCTTGGCATTTTCCCGCAGCTTGCTCACCAGCGGTGAGAAGTCCGAGTCGCCGCTGATGATCACGAAAGTATCGATGTGATCCTTGGTGTAGCAGAGGTCCAGCGCATCGACCACCATGCGGATATCGGCCGAGTTCTTGCCCGACTGCCGGGTGTGCGGAATCTCGATCAGCTCGAAGGCGGCATCGTGCATGGTGGGTTTGAAGCCCTTGTAGCGGTCCCAGTCGCAGTAGGCCTTCTTCACGACGATGTTGCCCTTGAGCAGCAGGCGCTCCAGGACCAGCCCCATGTCGAACTTGGGAAACTTGGCGTCCTGCACCCCCAGCGCGACGTTCTCGAAGTCGCAGAAGAGGGCGAGATTCCGGTCCGTATCGGCGGTACTCATCAGCCCGGCTCCGATTCGGCACCGGCGTGCACGCGCAGCAGGCCCCGGAAGGCGCGGGTGGCCGTGGATTCTCCGATCACCACTTTGTAGACATCTTCCGCGATGGGCATGGAGATCTCATGCGCTCTCGCCAGGTCCATCACCGCCGGCGCGGTTTTGACGCCCTCTGCAACCATCACCATCTCGTCAATGATCTCGTCTATCGTGCGACCGTGGCCGAGCTGCACACCCACGGACCGGTTCCTGCTCTGATCGCTGGTGCAGGTGGCGATCATGTCGCCCATGCCGGCCAGCCCGAAGAAAGTCCGGGCCTTGCCGCCGAGCGCCACGCCAAGCCGGGTTACCTCCGCCAGACCGCGGGTGATGAGCCCGGCCCGGGTGTTGTCGCCCGCGCCGAGGCCGTCGCCCATGCCAACGGCAATGGCGATGATGTTTTTCAGCACGCCGCCGAGCTCGCAGCCCGTCACGTCCTCGTTGCTGTACACACGGAACAGACCACTGTTGAACAGCGGCCGCAGCAGCTCCACGTTTCCGCCGCCCTGCATGGCGAGCACACTGGCAGCGGCGCGACCTTCCATGATCTCGCGGGCCAGGTTCGGTCCGGTCAGCACACCCACCGGATGTCCGGGGAGCATCTCCTCCACCACCTGGGTCATCCGCATGCGGGTATCCACCTCCAGCCCCTTGGTGAGGCTGATCACCGGCACCCAGGCCCGGATGTGGTGCTGCACCTCTGCGAGCACACCGCGGAAATTCTGACTGGGAATGCCCATCACCAGCACGTCCGCGGAAGAGACGACCTCGGCCAGATCTTCCGAGGCAACCAGCTTGTCCGGCAGTACGATATCCGGCAGATACCGGTGATTGCGGTGCTCCGTATTGATTTCCCGCACCGCATCCGAATTCCGCGCCCACAGCTGGACCGGCGCATTCCGCGTGACAAGCGATGCAACGGTCGTCCCCCAGGACCCGCCGCCGAGGACGCCTACCTTCAGTTCTGCCAAGCTGAAACTCCCACTCCTGAAGGTCCTCAGTATAGGGCCAGCGGCGGAAGATCGCCTGTCCAACCTGCACTACCCTATCCGTCAGGATATGCCTATGCTGGCCGGCTCCGGGCAGAGGATCCGAAGAGGAAAGACCGATGATCGAGCTCTATACCGCCTCCACGCCGAACGGCTGGAAAGCCTCCGTCACCCTGGAGGAGCTGGAACTCCCCTACAACGTCCATCCCATGAACCTCCAGTCAGGGATCCAGAAGGAGGAGTGGTATCTGAAGATCTGCCCGAACGGCCGGATTCCCGCCATCGTCGATACCGACAACGGCGACTTCGCCATCTTCGAAACCGGCGCCATCATGATCTATCTGGCCGAGAAGGCCGGAAAACTGCTGCCGACGGATGCGCAGGGGCGATCCCGGGTGATCCAGTGGCTCATGTTCCAGATGGGCGGCATCGGACCGATGATGGGCCAGGCGAACGTCTTCTACCGCTACTTTCCCGAGAAAATACAGCCGGTCATCGACCGCTATCAGAATGAAAGCCGGCGCCTGTGCGAAGTGCTCGACCGACGGCTCGGTGAAAGCGAGTGGCTGGCGGATGATTTTTCGATCGCCGACATCGCCAACTGGTGCTGGGTACGCACCTACAAGTGGTCGGGACTCGAACTCGATGATCTGAAGAACCTGAAACGCTGGCGGGATGCCATCCGGGAACGCCCTGCCGCCCAGCGGGGCGTGGAGGTGCCGAACCGGCTCTTCAACGCGGACAAAGACAAGGACGCGGCGGACGCCTTCGCGAAGAACGCCCAGAGCATTCTCCAGACCTGATCCGCACAGGCTCCCCAGTCAGGCCCGGCTCTGCCGTTCCTGACCGTTGGCGTCCGCGATGATGTCGTTGGTGAGACCGATGAAGATGCGGAAACTCTCGTCAGCCGCCAGACGTTCGTGGATCATCATGTCGTAGGCGCGCTCCTGCAGGGCTTTCAGCGCGTCGACGAGCGACGCCCGGTTCATGGTCCCGGACAGATGCTGATCCCGCAGTTCGAAGGCCTCGCGGCAGAAAGCGTCGATCCGGTTCTTGCGCCGGATGCTGTAGATCTTCCAGACTCCGTAAATACCGGAGATCAGACCGATCATCAGCGTCACCACCACTTCGGCCACACCCGAGTAGCGTTCATACAGATCCGGCTCGTCACGCTTGAGATAGGCCAGCGCACCGGGATGCATGACGAAGGAAAGTCCGGAGGTATCGAACTGATCGGACAGATGATGGAACAGTGCGGGCCTGCTCGCCGACAGCGCCGGCTTCATGCGCAGCACTTCGCTCAGTAGGTCGTAGACCACCGGGTCTTGCAGATCGGCCCGGGCGACGAGGAGATTGTCCACGGCCAGAGTCACCACCGGATCAGGCGTGAGATCACCGTAGGTTTCCGCAGGAATGACGAACGGCTTCAGCGTCGGATTCATCAGGGTCACCGAATCCAGAGCCCGCCCGCTGCCGATATCATCCGGTGTCCCCAGGCTGAAAAGCCGGTACTCGCCGCACTGCCGGATGGCAGCCGGCACCTCGGGAAGCACGGCGGTGTAGACGACGATCACCTCGGCACAGCCATCTCCGTTCTCGATGTAGTTGATGTCTTCCGGTCGGATCCCGTCGCGGCGGGCAGTCGCTTCGAGAAGCCGCCGCGAGGGCGCCCCCGGCGGGCCCGCATAAACGCTTCTGGTCGTGAGATCGCCAATGGCGTCGCCTGCCGCCACATCTGTCGGGCCGCCGTCGTTCCGATACGCGATATGCAGCACCGACGGGTACAGGGGGGCGATGACGGCCACCCGGGCATCATAGGCCGCCGTATTCGGCACCAGCGCCAGATCCGCATGGCCGGCCTTGACGGCTTCGACGCCCGGCAGCTCCGGATTCGGATTGTCCACCAGCTCGATGTCGATCGGCGTGGATTCATCGAACAGCCGGGCGAATGCTTCGGCCAGGTGCTGATCGATGGGCAGGCGGGGTTTCACGAGCGTGAGGGTGTGACTCGTGGAGTCGCACCCGCCGAGCAGATGCACAGCGGCCAGCGCGACCAGGCAAAGCCTGATCCTGGCAGGCCTGGCTATCGGGACCAGCATCCAATCAGTCTTCAATCTGTGACAGCGACTCGTTGGCCGCGGCACCGAATATGCCCTTCGCCATGAGCGATGACTCCACGCTGCGGCGATGCTGATACACCTCCGCGCGGATGGCATGGAGCGCTTTGTTCTCCGGATCCGCCTGCACCGCCATCTCCGCCAGGTGGCACGCCAGACGCACGTCTTCCGCAGCCAGTGCCTGGGCGCGTTCGGCAAGCCTGTCCGCGCCGCCAGCCAGCGATGCCAGCTCTCTCGCAAGCACGGATTCCTCCGCCGGCTTGAGATGTGCTGGGTTGCCGTCGTACCAGCCGCCATAGAGGCGCCAGATGTTCCGGACGATGAACTCCGGCTCGTCATAGATGGGCTTGAGGTAGGGTTTCTCGAGGATGGCCGGATCGATCTTCACCTCGTGAACGATTTCGTTCAGGCGTGCGCCTTCGTTCATGGCACCGACCGTGCGTTCCACCAGAAACTCGAGGGCTTCCGCCACGTCGATGAGCACCCCGCGGATGCGCGCCTCGCCTTCGATGGGCAGGCCGTGCGCTGGCAGGAACAGCTCCGCACCCTGTGCCGCCATGTCCCGCATGGCGGCCGCCCACTCCACCGGATAGCGCTGCACTTTCTGCGGGTTGCCCGCATTCGGGAAGCACCAGATGAAGAAATCGCCGGCGCAGATGGCTTTGTGCGCCGGAATCCAGGCCCAGGTGTGATCGTCCGTTTCGCCCTTGGCGTGATTGAGCACCACATCCAGACCACCGACGGCAAGCTCGAGCCGGTCGGAGTAGGTGAGATCGGGTCGTGCGGCACTTTCCGGCAGAAACCCATCCCCGTCGGTGAGCGAATAACCGCGGCGGGAGAACTGACCGAACTGACGCCGGTTGATCACCATGTTGTAGCCGCTCGTCCACTGATAGCGGTCGAACCGGCGGGAGACGTTCTCGTGCCCGGCCACCTTGGGCGTTGGCTGCCCGTTCGCCTGTGCGTCGGCAAGAAAAGCGCCGCTGCCGCCCACATGATCCAGGTGACCATGCGTATAGACGAGGGTATTGAATCGATCCTTGCGCCAGCCGCGGATGGCTTCCACCACCCGGCCACCGCCGGGCGGGCCGCTGGTGTCGAACGCCAGCAGCCCGTCTTCGGTCTCGAACAGGACACAGTGGGAAAAGGCTTCCACCATCGCCACACCATCGGCCACCACGGAGAGCTCGTGGTTGATCCGATTCATGGGGCCGACTTCATCCGTGGTTCTGCCGCCATCAATCACTGCGGTGGATATCTCGAGCAGGTTCGGCATGTTCCCTCCTTCGTCAGTCCTCGGCCGCGGCGAGGCGTGCCATCAGCGTCGCGGCGGTCACAGGACCGTGCACCATGAACTGGTGAATCGCGTCCGCCACCCGGTCCGGCTCGTGTACGGCCACCTCGTGCCCCGCCCGGGACAGCACCTCCAGCGAGGCATTCGGCAGACGCATGTAGTCGTTGAGGTTCGGAATCAGCAGGCTGTCCACGCCGCCTGCGATCATCAGTGTCGGGGTGGTGATCTCCGGCAGCCGGTGAGCCACGTCCAGATCGCGCATGGATTCCGCACCCCTTTCGAAATGACCGTCGGAAACGCTGAGAATGTGCTCCGCGCGGTCGACGAACCACTCCTCGGTCTCCACATCCTCCCGGAACTGCATGAGCCGGTAGCGGGCGAGAATCGCTTCCCGGTCGCCGCGCCGGCGTTCGGCCAGACGCTGCTCACGGAGCTCAGGCGTGATCTCACCCACCCCTTCCGCCGGAATGGGCGCCATCAGAATGAGCCGCTCGAGCCGCTCGGCATGATCCAGCGCCAGCAGGTAACCGATGCCGCCGCCCATGCTGTGACCGGCGAAGCTCACCCGGTCGAGACCGAGATGATCCAGCATGCCCACCACGTCCCGCGCGTACTGCTCGAGGGTGTAGCCATCCGGCGTGTGCTCGGACTGGCCCGTGCCCCGGCACTCCATGAGGATGATCCGATATCGGGTTTCCAGCCGCTCTGCCACCGGCATCCAGTTCACCCGCGAAGCCGTATAGCCATGATGCAGCAGCAGAGGTTCCCCTTCGCCGTGAACGTCGTACCAGAGTCTGGCGCCATTGATCTCCGCGTAAGCCATCAGTCGTCCAGCCCGCCCATGCAGATGTATTTGGTCTCCAGATAGTCGTCGCACCCGTACCTGGAGCCTTCCCGGCCCTGACCCGATTCCTTGACCCCGCCGAAAGGGATCACTTCCGAG
>JAUIAV010000019.1 GCA_030425195.1 Gammaproteobacteria bacterium
GCGGAACTGATGGCGGGCTGCCAGATCGATGCGGTGTATGCCGGTATCGCGGGCAGTCACATCCGCAGCTTCAACTCGCACGGCATCGTCGCGATCCGGGACCGGGAAGTGCTGCCTCAGGACGTGGAACGGGTGATCGACGCGGCCAAGGCCATGGCCATTCCGGCGGACCAGAAGATCCTGCACATCCTGCCTCAGGAGTACGTGATCGATGCCCAGGAAGGCGTCAAGGAGCCGCTCGGGATGTCCGGCGTGCGGCTGGAAGCCAAGGTGCATCTGGTGACCTGTGCGGTGAACGCGGCTCAGAACATCGAGAAGTGCATCGAACGCTGCGGTCTCACCGTCAACGACATCATCCTCGAGCAGCTGGCATCCAGCTACTCCGTGCTCACGGACGATGAACGGGATCTGGGCGTCTGTCTGGTGGACATCGGCGGCGGTACCACGGACATCGCCGTGTTCACCGACGGAGCCATCCGGCATACGGCGGTGATTCCCATCGCGGGTGACCAGGTCACCAACGACATCGCCATGGCGCTCCGCACGCCGACGCAGAATGCGGAAGAGATCAAGATCAAATATGCCTGTGCGCTGACACAGCTTGCCCGGCCCGACGAGACCATCAAGGTCCCGGGAGTCGGTGACAAGCCAGCCAAAGAGCTATCACGCCAGGCGCTGGCCGAGGTGGTCGAACCCCGATACGACGAGCTGTTCACCCTGATTCAGGCTGAACTCAGGCGAAGTGGTTTCGAGGATCTCATCGCGGCCGGAATCGTGCTCACTGGGGGAGCATCGAAAATGGAAGGGGTGATCGAGCTGGCGGAGGAAATCTTCCACATGCCGGTCAGTTTGGGCTCGCCGCGGGACGTGGCGGGTTTGAAGGACATCGTAAGGAACCCCGTATATGCGACAGGCGTCGGCCTGCTGCAGTACGGAATGCAACAAGAGGAAGAGCAGCCGAAGCGCGGAGGTGGTCTGCGACCTGGCGGGGCCCTTGCCCGCCTGAAGAAGTGGTTCGGCGAAAATTTCTGATTCAGGAGAATTCCAGATGTTTGAATTGGTAGACAGTGCACCCCAGAGCGCCATCATCAAGGTGGTCGGCATCGGTGGTGGCGGCGGCAACGCAGTGCAGCACATGCTGGCAAGGCAGGTGGACGGCGTGGACTTCATCGCGGCGAACACGGATGCCCAGGCGCTGAAGAGCTGTGAGGCGAAGACGGTGCTGCAGATCGGCAGCTCCATCACCAAAGGCCTCGGTGCGGGTGCAAACCCGGACATCGGCCGGCAGGCGGCCCTCGAAGACAGGGATCGGATCGCCGAAGTGCTCGCGGGTGCGGACATGGTCTTTCTGACGGCGGGCATGGGCGGCGGCACCGGCACCGGTGCGGCTCCGGTGATCGCCAACGTCGCTAAGGAGATGAACATCCTGACCGTGGCGGTGGTGACCCGGCCTTTCCGGTTCGAAAAACGCACGGATGTGGCGGACCGTGGCGTTCACGAGCTCCGGGAGACCGTGGACTCGCTGATCACGATTCCCAACGAGAAGCTGCTGGCCGTCCTCGGTGAGCGCACGAGCATGCTCGATGCTTTCAGCGCGGCCAACGACGTGCTGCTTGGTGCCGTTCAGGGTATTGCCGACCTCATCATCCGTCCCGGCATGATCAACGTGGATTTTGCAGACGTGCGCACGGTGATGTCCGAAATGGGCATGGCCATGATGGGTACCGGCCGGGCGACCGGCGACAACAGAGCCCGGGATGCTGCCGAGGCGGCGATCCGTTCTCCGCTGCTGGAAGACGTGGATCTGCACGGCGCCCGGGGCATTCTGGTGAACGTGACCGCCGGACCTGATCTGAACATCGGCGAATTCACCGACGTGGGCACCATCGTGGAGGAGTTCGCTTCCGACAGCGCCACCGTCGTGGTGGGCACGGTGATCGACGAGGAACTGACGGACGAGCTGAAGGTGACGGTGGTTGCCACGGGTCTCGGCGACACGGGCCGGATTCAGAAGCTGCACGAGCCGCCGGTTCAGGAAGTGCCCATGGACGAGCCGCGCTACGACCAGCTGGACCGCCCTGCGTTCCTGCGGCACAACGCAGCGCTCAAGCAGGAGAATCTGGCCGAGGATCTGCTGGTGGACGATCCGGACTACCTGGACATCCCGGCGTTTCTGCGCCGCCAGGCGGACTGACTGGCAGGTCCGGAACCGGGGAAACAAAATGTAACAAATGTGTGACCGTCAGCCATAATTGGGGCTCGCCCCTCTGCTACCATGCCTCGCGGCGCAGGATTGCAGACCCCTGTGTCGTGAGGCGATCTTCCCACCGTTAAGCAACCATTAAGGTTAGGACGAGTAGGGTCAGGTGCCTTCACTGAATGAACGGACATCGGAAAACAAGAAATGCCCGCCCTGCTGCAGAGAACCCTGAAAAACGTCATCCGCGCCACAGGCGTGGGGCTTCATACCGGCGAAAAGGTCTACCTGACGCTGCGTCCGGCGCCCGTGGATACGGGTATCGTATTCGTCCGTACGGATCTCGATGAGCCGGTGGCGATTGCTGCCCGGGCGGAGAACGTGGGCGACACCACCATGGCGACGACGCTCACCGACGGTACGACAAGCATCTCGACGGTAGAGCATCTGATGTCCGCGTTTGCCGGACTCGGCATCGACAATGCCTATGTGGACGTGAGCGCACCGGAACTGCCGATCATGGATGGCAGTGCGGCCCCATTCGTGTTTCTGCTGCAGTCCGCGGGGATCGAGGAGCAGACGGCGCCGAAGAAGTTTCTGCGGATCCTGAAGAAGGTCAGCTACAGTCACGGCGACATCACCGCCGAGCTGTCCCCCTACGATGGCTTCCGGGTGGAATACACCCTGGAGTACGACCATCCCGTGTTCAAACATCACAAGCGCAAGGCGACGGTGGAGTTTTCCAGCATGGCCTTCGTCAAGGAAGTCAGCCGGGCCCGCACCTTCGGCTTTCTGGCGGACTACGAGAAGCTCCGCGCCATGAATCTGGCCCGCGGCGGCAGTCTGGACAATGCGGTGGTGGTGGACGACTACCGGATTCTGAACAACGAAGGACTCCGTCAGGAAGACGAGTTCGTGAAGCACAAGATTCTGGATGCCATCGGCGATCTGTACCTGCTGGGCCACAGCGTGATCGGCGCCTTCGCAGGCTTCAAATCCGGTCACGGCCCCAATAACCAGCTGCTGCGCAAGCTGCTGGCCGAGGAGGGCGCATTCGAGATCGTCACCTTCGACGACGCCGAGGTCGCCCCCATCTCCTTCTCACGACCCGCCCTGGCGGATTGACCTTCCGGAAAAGACCCTCCGGAAAAGACCCAGCGGAAAAGACCGAGCGAATTAGACCCTGTGGAAAAGGAGAACCCCGTCTCCTGATGGCGGGTGTTTCTGCTGCCTGAGTCTCATTTCCGAGGCGAACGGGCTGGAATAATGGGCGTTGTGAGCGCTCGCTTATCCGCGAGGCACACGACTGCGCGGGAATTCAGCCGGTTACCCGGATCCTGAGCTCCCGGGCGTCGCTGAAAGTGGCGAGCTGGCCCAGTCTGTCGATGATGTCAGGGGCCATGAAACGCAGCTTGGTGGCGCTGGCGGCATTGCGGCAGGTGATGACGATGACCGAGCCCCTGACGTCGCTGACCCGGCACTCCCTGGCGAGTACCGGCGGCAGCACGGCATGAAGCTCGGCGGTCCAGTTTTCCTGGTTGCTGGCCTGCCGCAGGAGACGTTGTAAAGGAGTAAAACGCTGGTGGCGTTCGCTGAGCAGTTCATTTATCTTTGTCTGTGGCACTTGAAGGTCTCGCCCCGGCCGCCTGGCACCTGCGTCGGCCGATACGATAGCGCGAAGACCACTGCTGATAAAACAGCGTCTGCGGCCTTATCCGCGGCAGACGCCGGAAAAATTTGCCGGTCAGGCAAAGCCAGTAAAACAAACAGCAGCAACAACAGGGAAAAATCGAGCGCCGACAGGACTTCGGGGGGCTTTACAGCATTCCGCACAGTCGTACCGGGCAATCCGGGTTGTGCACCCCGCCGCGTGCAGTCTGTCGGGCGTTTACGCGCATGAAGATCATACTGCTAGGCGAAAAGGGCCAGTCCCGCGCCATCAGACTATCCCGGCAGAGCGTCGTCGTCGGTGCTTTTGCCGCCGTCATGGCGGTGGCACTGGGCGGCTACTATCTGTTCGCAATGGCCAGCCAGCCCACGCTGGCTCCGGAAACCGTCACCGAATGGCAGGACCGTCTGGAAGCCCAGCAGGAGGAAGTGGCGTCCATGCGCAGACGCTCAGCGGCGGAATCTGAAGCCGTGGGCCGTCAACTCGCTCAGATGCAGGCGCGTCTGCACCGGATGGAGGCGCTCGGCGCCCGGGTCACCGAGGTGGCGGAGCTGGACGAAGGCGAGTTTTCCTTCGACGATCCCGCACCGCAGGGTGGCCCCGGCATGGAACCGGCGAGCGTACCGGATTTCGCAGACCTGAGAACCAGCATGGACGAACTCGCCGCCGGCCTGAAAGCCCGGGAGAGCGAGCTCGAGATTCTCGAGTCCATGCTGCTCGACCGCGACTTCCAGGAAGCGAAAGTCATTGCCGGTCGGCCGGTCACCTGGGGCTGGATGTCCTCCAAGTACGGAAAGCGGCTGGATCCGTTCACCGGTAAATCCGCCTGGCATGCGGGCGTGGATTTCGCGGGCAAGGACGGATCGGACGTGGTCGCGGTGGCCGGCGGCGTGGTGACCTATGCCGGCAAGCGGTATGGGTACGGTCTCATGGTGGAGGTCACGCACGGGGACGGCTACGTCACCCGCTACGGCCACCATGCGGACATCCTGGTGTCGGTGGGTGATGTGGTCAAGCCCCGGCAGGTCATCGGCAAAATGGGCTCCTCAGGGCGATCCACGGGCCCGCACGTGCACTTCGAGGTGCTCAAGAACGGCAAGCACGTGGATCCGAGCCGCTACGTCGCCCGGCGTCGCTGAACCCATCCGTCGCCCGGAGCGGGCGGAGTCTCACAGTTCTTCCAGTGTTCTGACCAGGACGATGCCCGGCAATTTCCGGGGTTTCCCCGCCCTGGGGCGGATGCCGGGCCGGACACGGCCAGGTAAAAACCGGTAAACTCCGGCCCCGAAATCGGATCTAACTCCCCCCGGACCAACGGAATTCTGACAAGTCGTGCTGAAGAAGCTTTTTGGAACCAAGAACAGCCGCGAGCTCAAGCGGATGGGCAAGATCGTTGATCGTGTCAACGCGCTCGAGTCCGATTACGAGTCTCTGACCGACGAAGCCCTGAAGGCGGTCACCGCCACCTTCCGCGAACGGATCGAGGGCGGTGAAACGCTCGACGATCTTCTGCCGGAGGCATTCGCCGCGGTGCGGGAAGCCGGTCGCCGCTTCATGGGGATGCGTCATTTCGATGTTCAGCTCATCGGCGGAATCGCGCTGCATGAGGGGCGTATTGCCGAGATGCGCACGGGGGAAGGTAAGACGCTGGTGGCCACCCTGCCCGCCTACCTGAACGCGCTCTCCGGTCTCGGTGTGCACATCGTCACCGTCAACGACTACCTGGCGCGTCGGGATGCGGGCTGGATGAGCCCGATTTACGAAGGGCTCGGGCTCACCGTGGGCGTGGTGCAGTCGGGTCAGCCGCCGGTGGAAAAGCGGGCGTCCTATCAGGCGGACATCACCTACGGAACCAACAACGAGTTCGGCTTCGACTATCTCAGAGACAACATGGCTTTCACGCTGGAAGACAAGTACCAGCGGGACCTCAACTACGCCATCGTCGACGAGGTGGACTCCATCCTCATCGACGAAGCCCGCACGCCGCTGATCATCTCGGGCCCCGCGGAGCAGTCCACCGAGCTCTACAAGCAGATGAATACGCTGGCGCCGAAGCTCACCCAGCAGCCGTTCGTCGAGAAGTCCAAGTTCGATGCGGAAGAGGAGCCGACGGGTGACTTCGTGGTGGACGAGAAGAACCGCCAGGTGGAACTCACCGAGCTCGGCCATCAGAAGGTGGAGGAAGAGCTCATCCGGATGGGGCTCCTGGACGAGGGCGACAGTCTCTACGCCGCCACCAATCTGAACCTGCTGCACCACGTGCACGCGGCGCTCAAGGCGCATGCGCTGTTCAAGCGGGACGTGGACTACATGGTCAGCAACGGCGAAATTGTCATCGTCGACGAGCACACCGGCCGGGCCATGCCGGGTCGCCGCTGGTCAGAGGGCATTCATCAGGCCATCGAAGCCAAGGAAAAGGTGCAGATACAGAACGAGACCCAGACGCTGGCGTCCACCACCTTTCAGAATTACTTCCGCCTGTACGACAAGCTGGCGGGCATGACGGGTACGGCCGATACCGAAGCTTTCGAGTTCCGGCAGATCTACGGCCTGGACGTGGTGGTCATACCCACCAATACCCCCATGATCCGGGACGATCAGAATGATCTCGTTTATCTGACCATCGACGAGAAGTACGACGCCATCGTCGAGGACATCACCGAACGCATGGAGCGGGGCCAGCCCGTGCTGGTGGGCACCGCCTCCATCGAGAGCTCCGAGCGTCTGTCGGCGGAGCTCAACCGTCGGAAGATTCAGCACAACGTGCTGAACGCCAAGCAGCATGAACGGGAAGCCGACATCATCGCCCAGGCCGGTCGGCCGGGCGCCCTGACCATCGCCACCAACATGGCCGGCCGGGGCACGGACATCGTGCTCGGCGGTAACTGGGAAGCCGAGCTGGCCGATATGGAAAACCCCAGCGAAGAACAGGTGGCGGCGATCAGGGACGAATGGCGTAAACGCCATGACCAGGTGATCGATGCGGGCGGCCTGCACATCATCGGCACGGAACGGCACGAATCCCGGCGGATCGACAATCAGCTCAGAGGCCGCTCGGGCAGGCAGGGTGATCCGGGTTCGACCCGCTTTTATCTGTCCATGGAAGACAATCTCATGCGGATCTTCGCCAATGACCGGGTCCGGGGGCTCATGCAGTCCATCGGTCTCGAGGACGGCGAAGCGATCGAGCACCGGATGGTCAACAATGCGATCGAGAAAGCGCAGCGGAAGGTGGAAGGCCACAACTTCGACATCCGCAAGAATCTGCTCGAGTTCGACGACGTTTCCAACGACCAGCGGCAGGTGATCTATCAGCAGCGCCGGGATCTCATGGCCACGGACGACATCTCGGAGACCATCGAAGGCATCCGGGAGGAGGTCCTCTACGATCTGATCAGCGAATACATCCCGCCGCAGAGCATTGAGGAGCAGTGGGACATCGAAGGTCTTGAACAGGCTCTGCAGACCGAGTTCGCCTCACAGCAGCCGGTCAAAACCTGGCTCGAGGAAGACGACAGTCTGAACGAGGACACGCTGGCACAGAAGATTCTCGAGCAGGTGGAAGCCGAGTACCGCGAGAAGGAAAAGACCTGGGCCGAGCACGGCGTGGACATGCGGATGGTGGAGAAGCAGATCATGCTGCAGATTCTCGATCAGCGCTGGAAAGAGCACCTGGCCACCATGGACCACCTGCGGGCCAGTATCGGTCTTCGCGCCTACGCGCAGAAGCAGCCGAAACAGGAATACAAACGGGAGAGCTTCGAGCTCTTCCAGGAGCTGCTGGCCAGCATCAAGCGGGACGTGGTGCAGCTTCTGTCCCGGGTTCAGATCGAAACCCCGGAAGCCGTCGAGGAGGCCGAGCGCAAGCGGCGGGAAGAGGCCGAGGCCCGCATGCGGTTCACCCATGCGGAGTCTTCCGCACTGAATGCGCCTGAGGCCCCGGCAGTCCCGGGGCCGGGCAGTCGTGCCTCTGCCGCAGCGCAGGCCGAGGCGGAAAGGGTGGAAACCTACGTGCGTGAGGACAAGAAGGTAGGCCGCAACGAACCCTGTCCCTGCGGGTCCGGCAAGAAGTACAAGCACTGTCACGGCAAGGCGGCCTGAAGTGGCAGTGAATCTCGAGGCGCCGGGCGAGCTTCTGGCGGTCCCGGGCGTACGGCTCGCAACCGGCGCTGCCGCCATCAAGCGCCCGGGCCGGGACGATCTGACGATCCTGATTTTCGATCCCGGCACCACCGTGGCCGGAGTGTTCACTCAATCCGCATTCAGGGCCGCCCCCGTGCTGCTCGCACAGGAACGGATCCGACGGGGTGATGTGCGGGCGCTCCTCATCAACAGCGGAAACGCGAATGCGGCAACCGGGGAAGCCGGTCTGGCAGACGCCCGGGTCCTCTGCGAAGCGGCCGCCGAAGTGCTGGATATTCCAGCTGAATCGGTACTACCGTTCTCCACAGGTGTGATCGGTGAACGGCTGCCCGTGGCGAAAATGACGCCCGTCATCGGTGTGATGCCTGACGGGCTCTCGGAAACGAACTGGCCCGCCGCTGCCGGGGCGATCATGACCACGGACACCGTGGCCAAGGCCTGCAGTCTGACCGTCGAGCTGGAAGGGCAGTCGGTGACCATCACCGGGATGGCCAAGGGCTCCGGCATGATCCGTCCGGACATGGCCACCATGCTGGCCTACGTGTGCACGGACGCCCGGGTGAGTCAGACCTGCCTGAACGCGCTGGTGAAGGTGGCGGCAGACCGGAGTTTCAACCGTATCACCGTTGATGGGGATACCAGCACCAACGACGCTTTCATCCTGGCGGCCACCGGCCGCGCGGAGCACGGAATCATCGATTCTCCGGAATCCGAGACGGGTCGAGCGCTGCTGGCCGGTATCGAGTCCGTGGCACGCACGCTTGCCCAGGCCATCGTCCGTGACGGGGAGGGTGTCACCAAGTTCGTGACCGTGGCGGTGCAGGGCGGCATGGACGAAGCGGAGTGTCTGAAGGTCGCCTACACGATTGCGGAGTCACCCCTGGTGAAGACGGCGTTGTTTGCCAGCGATCCGAACTGGGGCCGGCTCGCCATGGCCATCGGCCGGGCCGGCGTGCGGGATCTGGATCCCGCGGGGGTGCAGGTCTGGTTCGACGACGTGCAGGTCATGCGTGACGGGCTCATGGATCCGGACTACGCGGAGGCGGCCGGTGCGGGCGTGCTCGCACAGGCGGAGTTCACGATTCGCGTCATGCTCGGCAGAGGAGATGCCGCCGCCGAGATCTGGACGTCCGATCTCTCCTACGAGTATGTGCGGATCAACGCCGAATACCGGACCTGATCCGCCCGGGTAGAGATCAGCGCTCGTCCATATCTCCTGACAGCACGTCGTTCTCGTCCCCATCCACGTCGCCGGGGATGCTGTGCTGTTCGTCCGCCCAGGCACCGAGATCGATGAGCTTGCAGCGTTCCGAGCAGAACGGCCGGTCCGGGTTGCTCTGAGTCCACTTCACCCGCCTGCCGCAGGTGGGGCAGGTGACGATTCTCGGCGTGCTGTCGGTCGTCATGACGGAAGCGTTCACGCCTCCTCGGCCAGTGCCAGGTACTTGGCGTGCAGTCTGGCCACTTCCGCGTCCAGGTGCTCGAGTCCCTGATCGTTCACGATCACGTCGTCGGCGGCGGCCAGACGCTCCTCGCGGCTGGCCTGCGCCGCCATGATGGCGCGAACCTGGGCTTCCGGATTGTCGTCCCGCGCCATGGTTCTGGAGACCTGCAGCGCTTCGGGTACGTCCACCACCAGCACGCGATCACAGGACGTCTGCCGCCCGGTCTCGATGAGGATCGGATGGGCGAGAATGGCGTAAGGCGAGGCGGCGGCTGCCAGCTCTTCGTTCATGTAGGCGTTGATCAGCGGATGGGTGAGCTGCTCCAGCCAGCGGCGCTCGGATTCATCTTCAAAGACGAGCTTCCGAAGGGCTGCCCGGTCCAGGGTGCCGTCGGCGGCGATCACGTCCGCGCCGAAGTGCTCCTCGATGGCCTTCAGGGCCGGGCGGCCGGGCTCGACCACGACCCTGGAGGCGATGTCCGCATCCACCACGCGGATGCCCAGCGCCTCGAACCGCTCCGAAACCGCGGATTTGCCGCTGCCGATGCCGCCGGTCAGGCCGACCACGAACTTGCTCATACAACTCACCTGAAACGTCTGAAGCCGGACCTGGCCGGCGGAGCGCGACGTGCGGGCGGTCCGGTTCAGGCGGCAAAAAAAGAGAGCACGGTATCACGGTTCACCAGGCAAACCCATCCGGCCACGGCCAGGAACGGCCCGAAGGCGATGGGTTTGCCGGATTCCCGCTTGCCACGCAGGGAAGCGATCATGGCGTAGAGAAGGCCGGTGACCGCGGCGATGAGGATGGTGCCTGGAATGATCTGCCAGCCGAGCCAGGCGCCGATGGCGGCCAGCAGCTTGAAGTCGCCGTAACCCATGCCTTCCTTGCCCGTGATGAGCTTGAAGCCCCAGTAGGTGCTCCAGAGAAAGAGATAGCCCGTCATGGCGCCGATCAGCGCCGAGTGAAGATCCACGATGGCCCCGCTGCCGAAACCCTCCGACATGTTGACGACGATGCCGAGCCAGAGCAGCGGCAGGGTCAGCTGGTCCGGCAGCAGCTGGGTATCGAAGTCGATGAAGGTGGCGGCAATGAGCACCCAGGTATAGAGCGCGGCGGCGAGACCCAGCCAGGTGAATCCGTAGACGTGCAGCACGGCCAGGGTCGCCAGTCCGGTCAGCAGCTCGATGGCGGGATAGCGGGGTGAAATGGCGGCCTGGCAGGTGCCGCACCGGCCCCGCAGGATCAGCCAGCTCAGCACCGGGATGTTCTGCCAGGCTCTGAGCTGAGTGCCGCAGGCGGGGCATCGGGAGCGGGGCGTGGCCAGGTTGAAGCGTTCTTCGGGCGGGTCCTGCTCAGGGGATTGCTCGAGGAAAGCCCGGGCGTCCGACTGCCACTGCCGGTTCAGCATGACGGGCAGCCGGTAGATGACGACGTTCAGAAAGCTGCCGACGCAGAGCGCGAACCAGAAGGCGACGATCAGGCCCGTCCAGCCGAAGGTCAGCAGGGTTTCCGGCATGAACGTCGCTCGGATTGCGCGCGATTGCCGGGGTCAGCCCCCGACGACCTGGCCGAGCTGGAAGATCGGCAGGTACATGGCGATGATGAGGCCACCCACGAGGACGCCGAGCACGGCCATGATCATCGGTTCCATCAGCGCCGTGAGATTGTCCACCGCGTTGTCCACCTGTTCCTCGTAGTAGGTGGCGGACTTGTCGAGCATGTCGTCCAGCGCACCGGCTTCCTCACCGATGGCGACCATCTGGACGACCATGTTCGGAAACACACCCGTGGAGCGCATGGAGAAATTCAGCTGCTGGCCCGTGGAGACGTCGTCGCGGATCTTCAGCACGGCTTCCTGATAGACGCTGTTGCCGGTGGCACCTGCCACTGAATTCAAAGCGTCGACCAGCGGGACGCCTGCTGCAAAGGTGGTGGACAGCGTGCGCGCGTACCGCGCAACCGAAGACTTCTCGATGATCGAGCCGGCAATTGGCATCTTCAGGGCGAGCCGGTCGATCGTATCCCGCATCTTCTTGGACCGTTTGCGCGCGCCGATGAAACCGGCGACCGTCAGGCCGACACCAACGACGATCATCAGCCAGTAGTCCTGGGTGAACTCGGATATGCCGATGACGAACTGCGTGAATGCAGGCAGCTCCGCTCCGAAGCCTGCGAAGACCTCCTGAAACTGCGGAACCACCTTGATCAGCAGAATACCGGAGACGATGAACGCCACACAAAGTACCGCAATCGGGTAGGTCATGGCTTTCTTGACCTTGGCCTTCAGAGACTCCGATTTCTCCTTGTAGGTGGCGATCCGGTCGAGCATCGTTTCGAGAGAACCGGATTGCTCACCGGCATCAACCAGGTTGCAGAACAGGTCGTCGAAATAGAGCGGGTGTTTGCGCAGCGCGGAAGCGAACGAGGAGCCGCCCGCGACGTCATTTCTGACCGAACGAACCAGTTCAGATACCTTCGGCTTGTCCAGACCGTCGGCAACGATGTCGAAAGCCTGAACCAGAGGCACCCCGGCTCGCATCATGGTTGCCATCTGGCGGGTGAAGAGCGCAATGTCTGCCGGTTTGACGCTGCCGCCGGAAGACAGCGAGAAGCCTTTGGTCTTCTTCCTGACCTTGTTGGCAACGATGCCCTGGCGCCGGAGCTCCGCGCGGGCGATGGCAGGAGAGGCACTGGTGATTTCACCCTTGGTCTTCTTGCCCTGCTTGTCCGTTCCTTCCCAGAGGAATATCGCGCTCTCGGCCATGATCTACTTCCTGTTGGCTCCGCTAGTGACCGGTGGTGACCCGGTTGCACTCTTTGAGACTGGTGACACCCTGCAGGACCTTCATCAGCCCCGACCGCCTGAGATCATCGAAGCCAAGTTCCTTGGCCTGGGCGGCAAGCTGCATGCTGTTACCGTCCTCCATGATAATACGCTGCATCTCAGGCGTAATTTTAACTACTTCATAGATTCCGACTCTGCCCTTATAGCCTTCCTTGCACTTGGAGCAACCCTTTGGCTGGAAGATCTCCGGATCCGAGGCCAGATCCTCTTCTGTAAAGCCTTCTGCCAGAAGCGTCTCTTTCGGCACGTCCATGGGCTCCTTGCAGCTCGGGCACAGGCGCCGTGCGAGACGCTGGGCAATGATCAGATTCACACTGGTGGCCAGGTTGAACGCGGGCACACCCATATTTCTGAGACGGGTCAGGGTTTCCGCCGCGGAATTGGTGTGAAGCGTCGACAGCACCATGTGACCGGTCTGGGAGGCCTTGATGGCGATCTCTGCCGTTTCCAGGTCCCGGATCTCACCGACCATGACCACATCCGGGTCCTGACGCAGGAAGGCCCGGAGCGCCGATGCGAAGTCGAGGCCCACCCGGTGGTTCACGTTCACCTGGTTGATGCCTTCGAGGTTGATCTCCACAGGGTCCTCTGCGGTGGCGATGTTCCGTTCGTCGGTGTTGAGAATGTTCAGGCCGGTGTAGAGCGTCACGGTCTTACCGCTACCCGTGGGTCCGGTAACCAGGATCATGCCCTGAGGCTTGTGAATGGCCTCCATCAGCCTTTCCTGCTGAATCTCTTCGAAACCCAGCGCCTCGATCCCCATCTTGGCGCTGCCCGGATCCAGGATCCGCAGCACGATCTTCTCACCCCAGAGGGTCGGCAGCGTATTGACCCGGAAATCGATGGCCTTGGTCTTGGACAGCTTCATCTTGATACGGCCGTCCTGCGGCACCCGGCGTTCGGAGATGTCGAGCTCCGCCATGACTTTCAGGCGGGCGGCCAGCCGGGATCCCAGGTTCGCCGGCGGTGACGTGACCTCGTGAAGAACGCCGTCCGTCCGGAAGCGGACGCGATAGCTGCGCTCGTAGGGCTCGAAGTGAATGTCCGAAGAACCCCCTTTGATGGCATCCAGCAGCATCTTGTGAACGAAGCGGACGATGGGTGTGTCGTCGGTGCCCGAAGCGCCGTCATCATCCGGCTCGGCATCGTCATCGACGGCCTCGAGATCCAGATCCATGAGCTCGTCGTCTTCGAGATCGCCGAGACCATCGTCTTCCGCCGCGCTGAGATACTGCTCGATGATGGTGGTGAGCTTGTCGTCCTCCACCAGCACCGCTTCGGTGGATACGCCGGTGTGGAACTTGATCTCGTCGAGGGCCTGCAGATTGGTCGGATCGGAGACCGCCACGAAAAGACGCACGCCGCGGCGCACGAGCGGCAGGGCGTGGTGCTGCCGGATCAGCTTTTCCTTCACCAGATCCCTGGGAATGGCTTCCAGATCGAATGCAGCCAGGTCCATGAAAGGCACGCCGAATTCCTCGGACGCACTGGCCGCAATGGTCCGGGCTTCCGCATGGCCGTTCTGAACGAGATAGCTGACGAACGGCACGCCTTTCTTGCGGGCTTCCTCGCTCGCATTGAGTGCCGTATCGGTGGGAATGATGTTCTCTTCGACCAGGCGTCTTGCCAGACCGTTGAGGGGTACGGGTTCTGATGCCATAAGGCGTGCAGTCCTTGTGCTGACCTTACCGGTTCACGAGGGCAAACCTTACAGTTGGCGACCTTGCCAAGTCTATTCGTAGATCACCCACTGCCCGATAAGCCCATCACAGTTTTGTCAGGGCTCTTTCTGCATGATGTCCGGCGTCAGAGGACTGCTGCCTTCCAGCGGGCCGTCGTTGACGACACAATGGAAGGATCAGCTTGCGTCTTCTTCGGAAGGTCCGCGCGACCCGATGCCCCGGGGAAGCTGCCGCAATCCGGCGGTTTCCCAGGAGCGCCCGATGACGGGCAGCGTCAGCATGTGACAGAAGTCAGCAGGCAGATGCGATCGAAAAGCACCGGATCTGAGGCGATCTGAGCCAGCATGGTGTACGATTTCCTCCCGTACGAAAGCGCTAAGTTACTGACTTTAAATGGCTTCTGGAGGAAGCAAGAGCGTGCGAAGCCCAATCGAATCGAAGGTGGCACACGGATTGCACCCCTCTTCTGCGACTCGCGGCGAGCCTCGGCAGCCACGTTTTGACTAGAAGTTTTACACTGTGAATGACGGAGTAACGTTCAAAATGAAAAACACGATTCAGAAGGGTTTCACCCTGATCGAACTGATGATCGTGGTAGCCATCATCGGTATTCTCGCCGCTGTGGCGCTGCCCGCGTATCAGGACTACATCCGAAACGCCAACATGGCGAAGGTGCAGAGCCACTATGACGAGGCTGGCCGCTATGTTCAGAACGAGTTCCGGCGCGTTAACGCCCGGATCGTGATGAATCTGCCGGTTAACGTTGCGGAGCACTCCCTGGCCGCTGCTGATCTGATCAACCGCCTGCAGCTGAGCGGTGGTGTAGCGCCGAATGGTGGTGTTGCGTACGTAGCAGGTGGAGCCGTCGACGCTGACGGTCAGGTTGGTGTAGCGGTAACTGGCGGTGCTCTCGCTGCTGGTGTACCGGATGCGGCTTTCCAGGTCACGGTTGACCGGCCTGCATACCTCGAGCTGGCTGACGGGGAAACGACCGTCGTCAACTGGGCTGAGATGTAGTCGACTAGACTCGATAACTATCGGTCGGACTAAGGGGGGCTTCGGCCCCCCTTTTACATTGTATAGAGGAGTTTCCAGACAGTGACACGATCAGCCATCCAAGGATTCACTCTCGTCGAGCTCATGATCGTCGTAGCCGTGCTGGCCATCATTACGGCGATTGCGATGCCGGCCTATAACGGCTATGTGCAGACCTCCCGGGAAGCTGTGTTGATGAATAACATCAGCACGATCGAGGTTTTTCAGGAAGATTTCCGTCTGCGCACAGGCAACTACTTCGTTGGCCCCGGCAATCTGGCGGCAATCACCGCCGCGATCGACTGGGAGCCGGAAGGCGACGAGCCGGGTACGACCTATACCATCGCCGACGGTGGCGCCGGTACCTATGAGGTCACGGCGACCAGTCCGCAAGGCACTTCGGTCTGTCTGAGTCTGCCGGACGGCGTACGCTGCTGATATTTCCCGTCTTTCCTGGATAGGCAAAAATCGCTATTCTGCGCCCCGCTGAACAGGTCAGGCCGGAATAGCTCAGTCGGTAGAGCGACTGATTCGTAATCAGTAGGTCCGCGGTTCGATTCCGCGTTCCGGCACCAGACTCCCTGCTCTTCTACGTGATAGTGACCGCTAACCAAAAAATGCCTTGGGTAACAAAGAGGGTAACGCGTCGCTGCATCTTTACGGCCAGCCATCAGTCCCACACCAGGACGGAACAATCGGCGTAGCCAGCGTCCGCTTCCGACCCAATGTATGGACGCCTCCCGCCTAGCATCGCTAGGTTGATGTCACCACAACACCGGGAGGAGTCCATACATGGCACAGTTAAATACAGTCGGGGTCGATTTGGCAAAGAGCGTGATTCAGGTGTCAGTTGTCACGCCGGCGGGGAAGGAGCGGGCCAACAAATCATTGACTCGTAAGCAGTTCGGCGAGTTTCTCGCCACCCAGAAGCCTTCGCTGATGGCGTTTGAAGCGTGTGCGTCAGCCCACCACTGGGCTAGAACAGCGAAATCCCATGGACATGAAGTTCGGTTGCTTCCGGCCATCTCAGTGTCGCCATTTCGGCAAGGTCACAAGACCGATCAGAACGATGCGCTGGCCGTTGCGGAAGCAGCTGGGCGGCCGAACCTCAAGGAAGCACCACTAAAGAACCTGGAACAGCAAGCGCTGCAGGCGATACAACGTTCGCGGGAGATGTTGATCCGAGATCGGACGGCGATCTCGAACCACATCCGAGGTCTGCTGCTGGAGTTTGGTATTGCGATCCCAAAAGGCTTCTATCAGCTGCATCGCCACGTTCCCGAGATTCTCGAGGATGCTGAGAACGGGGTCCCGCACAACTTTCGACCGGCGCTGCACCTGATGCATCGTCGGCTGCTTGAGATCAAACAGGATATCGATGTGCTCACCGATCAGATCGAAGGACTGGTGAAGGCGCATGAACCGTGCAGGCGCTTGCTGGACATTGAGGGGGTCGGCCCGATCAGCGCGGTGCTGCTCTATGCGACCCTGGGCTCGGGTGAAGCCTTCTCCAGCGGCCGGGAGTTCTCAGCGTATCTGGGACTGACTCCGAAGCAATACAGCAGCGGTGGAAAAACTAACCTGGTTGGGATCAGTCGGTACGTGGCGAACAAACGCTTGAGAGCGGTGCTGATCCAGGGGGCGAGAGCCTACATCAACAAAGTGAAGGAGCCGAAGAGCAAGAAAGACAAGTGGCTGATGGCGCTGGTTGATCGTGCCGGGTACGGCAAGGCGTCAGTTGCCTTGGCGAACAAGAACGTGAGAACAGCGTGGGCGATGCTCACGCAGGGAACAGAATACCGAGTAGAGGCTGCCTAGGCAGTCTGGTAACCGAGTTCAGCAAACAGACCTTAGTTCAGATGAAGATATCGACCCTGGAGTAACCTGCTCTGATTTGAGGACTTAGAGTTCAGCGACCCTAAGAGGATCTGGGGTGCGTATACATTGTGGGCTCGGAGATAGCGTCTCCATCAAGAAGCCGAACATACTTACGCGTCTTATTCTGAACAGAGAGACCCTGTTTGCCGAACAGGGAGGCGTCCACATACATTTCGGACATTTCATCACTGAAGTCGGGCACTTAGATCGGCTACCTTTTACCGATGGCCATCGCAATGATCATCCTGTTCCCGCTGATGTGCGCTTTGGGAGTAGCGTCTGTGATTTCCCGCCGTGGATTGAAGAAATCGTTAGAGCAAAAACGTCCGGAGACATACCTGGGACTGAACCTTGGTGCGCCTGGTGTTGATCGCACTCCTCGCGGCGATTTGTCCATTGCGGCATACATCCTTAGAAAGTCCGAGTGGCCTGACTTCGATGACTCGGAGCTGCTTCGAGTTCACAATCGTACTCGCGTGATCGACCTCGCTTACTACGTTGTATTCACGATGCTCATCGCAGCGAGTCTGGGTTTCTTCCTGCTGTGACTGTTACCGACCAGGGGATTAGGTGAAGGAAAAATTCTGGCAAGCAGTTGAAGAAGAGATAGATAGGCAACTGTTGGCGATCCAGCAAAAATCTGTCAGCGACATCGTCGCTCTTTCCCAAACTGAGGCGCATGATCTTGGCGAGTGCCGCGTGGCTGGCAGACAGGTAGTGCTTACGCTTTTTCCATACAACCAAGCGGGAACAGTGCTCATCATTGTGCAAGCTAGCGTCAAAGCCGCACTCGGCCTTGCGCATCGCTCAATCGAGAGAGGTATCGTCGTGTCGGCAGACGGTGCAGTCCGGGACGCTACAGAAGAAGAAGTAATTGATGCTTCTTAACCGCCGTGCAATGTCTGTTCCTGGCCGAAAGCTGCCGCCGGTTTTCGAACCAAAACAGTCGCTGGCGGGAAACTGGCGTGTGGTAGGCGGCGAACTGCCATGGACATCGATCAACGGTAGCTAGATCCTGCCAACTAAGCCGGAAGGGAGGTGAGCTATGCAAATTGATCAACATCAAGTTCGCTCTGAGCGTGAGCGACGTGCCTGGAGCCAAGAGCACTTGGCTCAAGCGGCAGGATTAGGACTTAGGACTATCCAACGCATAGAGTCTGGTGGACACGCTTCGTTCGAATCCGCTCTAGCCATTGCATCTGCGCTTGAAGTATCAGTCGATGAATTAGCCGCCAAAGGAGCTCGTCGAGAACAACAGGTGTCCCGCAAGCGAATAGGCTTAGGTTTCGCGATGGCGACTGGTCTGGTAGCCGCGGTGTTCGTCGCCCGATTTGCCCTGGCCGAGCAATATCAAGTCGATCTCGGAGTGAACGTCAATGGCGGTGATCAGGACAAACGAGCGCTCATCATAGATGAGGGAGAGCAAGCTACTCTCCAATTCGACGGGCAGTTGAAAACTGTAATCGAGCCAAGCGTGGTGGATGTGAATGGTCGCGAGAAGGTGTCTGTTTCACTGAAAATCTACGAGCGCGACGAAAGCGGCAACTATGCTCTGCTTCAATCCCCCGATTTAGTGCATGAGGATGGAGGTCGCTGGGAAATCAAGATATCTGGAACGCCATTAGGGAAGTCATATCGACTCGTTGTGGAATCCCGCAAGCTGTCTAGCTGAGTAGTTTTGAAAGAATCGCAACGTCCGTTCCTGGCCGAAAGCGGTCACCTATGTACGCCAACCCGTACCAAACTCCAAAATGTGGCCAAGCTGGAAAGCGCTGATATTTCTAACGCCAAACTGATTGCACACATCCGGAACATGTCTGTTTGCGCGCAAACGCTTGGGTCTCGAAGCTTCCGTCGTAACGACAATTCGATTGCCTTGATCTGCCAGAGCGTACGCGATTAGAAACGGGTCGCGCCCGATCTTCTCGATCTCAATATCGGTCAGATCGTCGGCGTATCCTTCCTCTGTTACCCTCCGAACAAGATCAATATCAACCTCTTCGTCTATCCTCAGCGCGGATTCGGTCGCCTTATCTCTCGTCCAGGCGGCAAGAACGTCTTTTTTGCCGAGTTTGACCTCCTCATAAATCTCGACCGGAATTTTGATGTTTCCGTGCTCACCGTGGTGGATCAGCCAGTCCCAATACTCAGGTACGCGCTCTATCGGATAGTAGTCGCGATTAGCATCGATGAGGACATTGGCATCTAGGAGATAGATCAGCGTTCAATCTCCCAACTCTAGGCACGAACCGCTTCAAGCAGGCCATGAACATTCTTTGGGTTCACTCCGAGCACCTTGCCGGCCTTAGTCGTCGTAATCTGGCCGCTATAGATCATCCGATCGACTAGCTGGATGAGCATCTTCCCTGTTCGATGCTGTTTTAGTATCTGGTAAGTTGGTCCGCCTTTCTTCTGGCGGTTCTGCTCGCGAAGCCGCTCTTGATACTCAAGGAAATCCTGGCGGAAACTACGCCGAAATGCCTCGAAGCGCGCATAGTCATAGGCGCCGCTTCGGTAGAGCTTGTATGCCACCATTGTGTTACTGACGTTGCGGTCACGTGCGAAGTCGCCAATAGTCCGTTTGGCCTGCTCGAACTCAGTGTTCGGTGTAATCGCCAACTCTGCCAACTCTCTGCGGGCTACAAGAAACTCACTGGCGACATCATTGCAAAATTGCTCTATGCGGTCGTCACCGATCGCCCCACTTACGCCAGTGTCGCCTAAGGCAATATGCGCCATCTCATGAATGAGCGTGAAGCACCACGCACCGCGACTGTCATTCGCGTTGATCGCGATGAATGGAGCAATATCATCAGAGAGCGCGAATCCTCGGAATGCCTCGACTGGAATTCTCGTGTGATAGCTACCCAAATTGTCGACTAGAAGCACGAATACTCCCGCCTGCTCGGCGAGACGTCTCAGGTAGGTAAATGCGTCGCTGATCTTGCGGAAGTCTCGATATTCGGATTCATCAAACGCAAGAATGCCTTTGAGAGCCGTGACCATGTCATCAATGCCGCCCCAACCATGCCCCATGTTGTGAGCGCCAACGAATCCGAGCGCTTCGGTTTCCTCGTCATCAAGCAGAATTTCGCGGACTAGGGACTGCCGTGCATGGATATCTCGGATGACTACGTCAGTCCACGCAATCTCTTGGGCATCAATATTGTCCGGAAGGGTCCTATGATCCTGGCCTCGATCCGCTGTTATCGGGCGCTCTCTCATGTAAAAGCTCAGAAGCGGCCTGCGATACTGCTTTACCATCTTTAGTAGCATCGGCCGGGTAGGTTCCGCGTCACCGTTCTCGAGTGCCGCCAGACGATCTAGCGCAGCAACACCTCGGGCATCCTTGATTCCGAGCTTCGATATAGCTTCCTCCGGGGAGATGCCTGCAGTTTCTCTAGCCCAGACTAGTATTTCGGGATTTACCTTCGGCACACGTGCCCCATGAATTCATGCAATAACGATCCAGCCATCTAGATATCCTAGCGATCAGCTGGGTGGCTGCAAACGGCCAGAAGAGGACAAAACCAGAGCTTCAATTTCGACTGCGACGAGCTTCGATTTCTCGCGTACAGGCTTCTACGCACTCGTTGCATATACCGCTGAGTTGATACTCGGGATTTCGCACGATGAGTATTTCCACCTCACTAGCCCGCTTCTCGCAGAATCCGCAGTGCTTCTCAGGCTCCACATATTCCTGCACTTTCTTCGGCGGAGAAATCTGCTCGTTTGCATCCACGACTTCTACGGTTACGACATCTCCTACGTCTAGCTCATAGTTTTCAAGCCACTCCAAGTGATAGTGCTTCTCGTCACGCCACCTGAGGCCCTTCACATTCAGAAGAGATTTATCCCATTCGCTGTTCTTTGGGAAGCTGTCCACATGCACAGAGAAGCTCTCATCGTCCGAGGCGTCGACAACCAATGAACTTTGATCAGGTAGTTTGATGTGGAACTGCATCGTCAACTTCGCTCAATGATGAACGCCAAGAATAGTCGATACATTTGGGTCAAACGACCGGATTGGGTCGGAAGCGGACTCTCAAACCTTGATAGTTCAGTCTGGGGATACTCGCCGCCGGCTTATCGATTTTCCACAATCGATCCTCCTGTTCCGAGGGAGGTAAGAACGTGATTGTGTTTCAGCTAATCGATAGGCCACGGCGCGCGGAGCCATGGAATAAAGGCAAGTATATTGGCCAAAGGCGACCGCTACGGCCGAGAGAAGTTTGGGGTATTCGGATTCGGCTCCAGATAGCCAGCCGAACGCGCGATTTGGCTCTATTCAACCTGGCAATCGACAGTAAGCTCCGTGGCTGCGACCTGGTGAGGATGCGAGTGTCTGACGTGATGCACAGCGGCAGGATGCTTTCGAGAGCCAGCGTTATCCAGCAAAAAACGGATCATCCGGTGCAGTTCGAGATATCTGAGGAAACGCAGGAATCCGTGTCCGCTTGGATCAGCCGTGCGAGACTCGTGCCGAGCGATCACCTGTTTCCGAGCCGCAATAGCAAATCTCGGCACCTCTCTACGCGGCAGTATGCGCGCATTGTTCATCAGTGGATTTGCAGTGTGGGGCTTGATCCATCGCTTTATGGAACCCACTCCATGCGCCGCACAAAGGTGACTCTGATCTATCGGCAAACGAAGAATCTGCGCGCCGTGCAGTTGCTCCTGGGGCACACGAAGCTCGAAAGCACGGTTCGCTATCTCGGAGTGGAGGTGGATGATGCACTTGAGCTGGCGGAAAAGACGGAGATTTGAGGCGTAAGCGAGTGTCATCCCGGTTTTTCGTGGTCAGCTACAGAGGTGGCCCCCGACGATTCCCGGCACCGTCATTCTCGAATCTACAGTTATTGTCACGAGTCCAAGGTGCGACGGCTTCGCCGTCTCGGATCAATGTCCACCGTGCGACTGGGCCAGACGATTCAACGGGCTGTGGAAGATGGTGTGCATACTTAGCTGGTATCGTCATCCCTTGAGGGAGGCCAGTCAGTCGTGCGCCCGTAGCAGTGATGGTGGCGAAGAGTCTGTCTGAAGCAGAAGGATGCTTCCTGACCGTCTCAATCGAATTCTGAGTACGGATACGTTCCGTGGCGGATGTGATGACGGGATAACCCGGAGGAGTGCACGCGTGCTCTTCGGCTGTCTCGGACCATTCGCGCCGCCAGAATCCGATCCGAGTTCGTATATAGACTCCCTCGCGTTGCAAACCAATCACCGGAAGTGCATTTCCCTCCACTGGTTCACCGTACTTGTTGACCGGTGGAGTACATTCCCCGGTTATCGAACACCACCGCTGCCCTCGGATGATTCGTGTCGGTTGCTTCCGACCGGGCATGTGCCCGCCCATGCATCGCATGAACCCGCACCAGTTTGGCTTTAGGTCGCCTGGTGCACTAGCGTGCAGCCATGGGGTGATGTGAGGTGTCGAGACGGCTCTTTGCTCTCGCAGTCGGCGATATTCTCGCCAGGCTGTGACCGAAGGACCGCCGATCTGCTGAAACTGACGAATTGCCCAGGTGCGCGCCCAAGCGACGATTCGATCGGCGACCGCTTCAGCATCGTTTCCATAGAGATCATCCCCGACGGCGTGGCCATCGACGTTTTTCGCTACGTACTTGACCGCGTATCCGGTCGCGCTACCTTTCTCCGGATCGATCCACTCAAACGTGACCCTGTGCTTCCGTGCCCCCGGTTCATCTCCGTCTTCTTTGAGAGCGTAGTGTTTTATTGTGTCTTGTAGCGCTTTCGCATCTCTGAGTGGGACAAACAGAATCAGATGCCAGTGCGGCGTTCCATCGTGATGCGGCTCAACCATGCGAAATCCGTAGCGTTCAACACGCTTGTGGTCCAGGCTCGGCCGGATGTGATCCCAGACTCCGCAGAGATAGTCGTTTGCCTCGCGAGGTGTACAGCCGTTCCACTTCCGATTTCGGCTCCCGTCGCTGTGGTGTGCGTGATAGGCGCTGGGGCAGGTAAGGGTGATGAACACGGCACGGTGCCCTTCCTCCTGGGCGTATCGCTCCATTCCGCTGATGCGCGTCATCAACTCCAATCGGCGCTTTTCCGGGTTCGCAACAGAGGCTTCAGCCGCTTCCGTCAGGGTGCAATCGACGCCTAACTCATCGTTGACCATTGTGATGTCTTCGAGCACTCGCTGGTTCGCTCGTTGCCGTTGACGAAACAGTGCCAGGCAATGATCGGAGCAATAGATTTGTTTATGCCGATGGACCAAGCCGATGTGGCGCATCATCTGATCTCTGTATTGCGAAACCGGCTTCCGGAGCTGGCGCCGCCAGAATTGCCAGTCTTTGGCTCGGAGCAGTCGAGGGCCGGTGTCCTGCCCCGGCACCTCTGGTAGCTCGTGACGGGCACGGAAATCGTCGAGTTCGGCATCAGTAGTGAATTTGATGCACTCGTCAGCTAGCCAGCGGGCGATCTTGTCTAAGTCTTCAGTCTTGTGGACGTCCCGCACCACCTTAGGGGTGTTCATCAGCAGCGTGTGGATTTCTCGCAACCAGGTGTTTCCAGCTGATCGGTTGCGTTTCTTGCGGTACCTCCATTCGTCTGCAACGTCTTTGGCTACTCGACCGAAATCTGCGATGAACGGTTCAGCCCACAGCAAGTCGTCAATGTCTGCGCCTCCGCCACGGATGACGCGGTATGAGGCAGTCATGCTGTGGCTCCAAGGTATCGGTGCTGTGCCGCGTAACGGGAGACGGAACGATTCGAGTAGAGGGGGTTATGGGGGTTGGGTGCCGCGTCGGGTGCGGAGATGTAGCCAACAATGCGCTTGCAATGGCTCGGAGAGATCACCGGCATGATCCCGGGTACCCCGGAACTTAAGCGGGGTACGCAGGGGTCAAGACGAGGGGGGTACCCCACCCCGTAGATGGGGGTTGAACCCGCAACGGTTAGGAACCGATAAGGCATTGAGCATCAAGCGGCCTGGTTCTGTATCCAACGCTCGATGTCAGAAGGCACCCAGTAGTTCCTGCCGTTCAGTTTGGTGGGCTTTGGAAATTCTCGATACTGAATCCACCGCCACAGGGTCATATCCGAGATGCCGCCAAAGCTCTCTTTGACGGTTGTACTGCGAACGAGAGCGGTAAGTTGAGTGCCTTCCTGATGGTCCATCTTGCTGAGTCACATGTGCTAAACATCTAACTCAGGTTAGGGCGGGGAGCGGGGTGCCGATCTACCAGAGAAAGTCCCCGATATCGACTACTTATTCTGGTGGACGGCCGTCGGTTTGGTGTGATCGCTGTGCAAAGGTGACGAATTCGATGATCTTCTCTGCCAGTTGCCGCTCATCCGCATACTCGTGTTTCTTGATGTACCAACGAGCAAGTGTGTCCTCAGGCACATTGAACAGCTTTGCTGCATGGGAGACAGCGTCATTTGAGGGTGTTGCGAAGAATCGAACCCGCCACTCTAGGTAGCAAAAAATCACCATTCGGTCCGGCCATGTTTCACGCCGTCCATTGCGTTCGACGACGCTGACTGAATCGAACCATTGGTTACTCAAATGCCGTCCGAGTTTCCATTCTTGGTCAGTCGCATTGTTCCTGGGGAGGTTCAACAGAAAGCTAAACAACTCCAAGGTTGGAAGGGTTTGCTCCGGATCATCGATGATGGTTAGGCATGCCTGCACAAACTCGTCGTCGGATTGAGGGATATCGACGACCGTGCGAAGCGCGGGTAGCACCTGCTCTCGAATCTGCTGCTCCAGTGCCGCGTTAGGCACGGATGGAAACCACGTTCTCGTTTTCGATCACGGATCGTAGGAACTGCCCCCACTCTCCCAGAGCATCAGCCATCTCTTCTTCATAGGTTGCCCGGTTGTAGACCGCCATGACCCCCTTGATGGTCCCTGAGCGACGATTCTGGATTCGCTCGACAACGTAGGGGTGTTTGCCCAAGTGTTCCCCGAAATGCGTTGCGACGGTGCGACGGACATCATGAAATCGCCACCCCGTGACCTTTGATTTCTTATCAAGAAGCGCCTTCGCCTTTGAGAAGCCGCGGATGGGTTTTTCACCCGCTCTGGTGCTGAACACGTACGGTCCTTCAAACCGTGGAATCTCATCCAGGATTTCCAGTGCCAAGGTGGACATGGGAACGCGATGGCGTGAATTGCTCTTGGTGGGTTCTTCGATCTCCCACCAGGTGCCCCGGATTTCTGGCCACTGCATGCGCGAGATGTCGCCTTCGCGCTGGCCGCCAGTGGCGAGCATAAGTTTGAGCCATGGCCCCCACGGATACCCGACCTCATCTGCCGCTTTCCAGAGTTTCTTGATCTCTTTCAAGTCCAGCACCCGATCCCTTGGCTGTTCTTTGGCGGGTGCTTTCACCCCTACCGCTGGAGAGGCATCGAGGTAGCCGCGTTCGACGGACCAGTTGAAGAGTTTGCTGATGGTGGCCAATACCCGGTTCGCCGTAGTGCCTTTCCCGGCATCCACCAGATCATCCAGCACGATATGCACATGCCGCCGGTTGATGGTCGCGATGGGCAGATGCCCCCAAGCAGGGATCAGCGTCTTTTCGACGTGGCGTTTGGTGCCAGCGTAGGTAGTCGGTTTCTGGTGCTCTTTCGCGTACCGCTCCAGAAACTCTTCCGCGATGGGTTTCAACTGGGTTTTGCTCTCCCGGATGGCTTCCAGTCGGGGATCGACACCGCCGCTCGCTAGGCGCAGTTTCTTGATGGCATCGTCGCGCGCATCTGACAGACTCCAGACGGGATATTTGCCGATGGTGTCGCGGAACTGCTTGCCGTGGAGTCGGTACATGACGAAAAAGGAAGGTCGGCCAGACGTGCCGATGCGGACGCCGAAACCGGGCACCAGGGTATCGAAAATTTCCATCCTGCCGGCTTTGGGCGCCTTCAGGTTGGTCAGGAATTTGTCGGTCAGATTCTTCTTCATCCGAGAGCAGCTGATTTTTAATCAGCAGGCCGTTTGGGTAACACCAGGGTGGCAGTTACCCACGATAGCGGATGTTATGAAGTGTGAAAAGGAAAGCCTGAAATAGACAAAAAATGCTTCTAAATCAGGCAGATATGTTTATGCCTAAGTTAGGGTGTGTTATGGCACGTTAGTTGCCGAAAAAAGATTCGTAATCAGTAGGTCCGCGGTTCGATTCCGCGTTCCGGCACCAGACTTATTCAGCAGCGCCTGATTCTCCCTCGTTTTCTCGCCCGCCCTCTGGACTGCCCGGCAGTGGCAAACCGATGTGGATGAAATTCTGATTCACCCGGTGGATTGCCAGCAGATCTATGCTGTATCGCGTGGCGAAGGGAACGAATACGTAGTCCTCCATGCGGCCTCCGTTGCCTTCCAGAAACCGTTCCAGGAAGGGTGTCCGAGCATCCCGGCGCTCGAGTTCCTCCCGGCTGAGACCCGGTGTATCGGCCAGGATGAACTCAGGATCTACCGGCTGGAAGAACTCATACTGAACTCTGAGAGGCGTGCCGGTCTGAATCGATCTCAATCTGATTTCCGCCTGCGCTTCGTAGTCCTCGGGTAAGACCACCGCCAACCACTTCGGAGAAGGTCCGGGGAAACCTGAGAGGTCTGGTGGTTCCCGGTTCGCCGCTCGAAAGTCGTCTGCGGCGAGCGATTGAAACGAGCCGTCGGAGAAGACCAGCGCGATCGGCCGCTCGGAGAAAACGACCCAGACGCCCGCCGTCAGGCTGGCGATCTGGATCAACCCGATGATGGAAAGGTCCCGTCTGAGTTCTTTCCGGGGCTTCGCCCGATTGAACACCACAAGGGTCAGAGTTGGACCCAGCACGAAGTCGACGAACGCGACGATCCTGATGCCCTGCCAGCCCCCGTCCGAGACGAAAAAGAAATCCGGGTACCAGTGGAAAAGAATCATATAGCCAAGGACGGCAAATATGATGAGGCTGATACCGAGGTGAACGGCAAATGCGCCAAAGCGATTCATGCGTCCGCTCCTGATGTCCCGAGTCGTCGAAATCCGGTCAGCTGGCGTCCATCCGCATGGACAGATCCAGCGGCGTGACGGATTTGGTCAGCGCGCCGACGGAAATGTAGTCAACGCCGGCCTCCGCAATCTGGACAATCGTCACGGTGTCGATACCGCCGGAAGCCTCCAGCGCGATCCGGCCTCTGGCGAGCTCGACGGCCTTGTGCGTGTCCTCGATGCTGAAGTTGTCCACCATGGCGATGTCGGCGCCCGCGTCGATGGCCTCGCTCAGTTCCGCCAGGTTCTCTGCTTCCACTTCGACCTTCAGAGACGGGTGCAGCGCCCGGGCACGTTGCACCGCCGGGCCGATGCCGCCGGCGGCGGCGATGTGATTTTCCTTGATCAGGAACTGATCGAAGAGACCCAGCCGGTGATTGACGCCGCCGCCGCAGAGCACGGCGTGCTTCTGGGCGAGGCGCAGACCGGGGATGGTTTTCCGGGTGTCCAGCAGCCGGGTGTTCGTGTGGCTGATGAGATCTGCGTAGCTCGCCGTCAGCGTGGCGGTCCCTGAGAGCAGCTGGAGGAAATTGAGCGCCGGGCGCTCCGCAGTGAGCAGGGAAGCGGCGGGGCCATTGAGGGTGAGCAGCAGCTGATCCGGCGCGACCCGGTCGCCGTCCGCCACGGCGGCGCTGAGCTCGATCCGTTCATCGACCTGTCGGCAGACCTCGGCCACCCACAGAAGTCCGCAGATCACTCCGGCATCCCGTGTGATGACGCGGGCCGTGGCCACGGCGTCGGGATCGATCAGCGCGGCGGAGACATCGCCGCTGCCGACGTCCTCGGCGAGGGCCAGGCGGACATTGTCGGTGACGGTGGCGTGGAAAGACCTTTCATCCACGCCGGCTGGCAGGTAACGCATTCGGTTTAGAATTCCGGTTCTGGTGAGCGACGAACGTTAAGATGGACCGAGGCGCAGGTAAAGGCGCACCGGGCGTTTCGGACGCATTCCGGCAGACTTCTGAGATTGAGGAACACAGAGCTTGCACGTCAGAGACGATCACCGACTGGCCAGAACGCGCTTCGTCCGTTCACCGAATGCCAATGCGCGGCCGGACCCGGAAGACGTCAGCCTCATCGTCGTGCACGGCATCTCGCTGCCGCCCGGCGAGTTCGGTACCGGTGCCGTGGAAGCCCTCTTCACGAATTCGCTCGACGTCCATACGGACAGCAGGCTGGCGGATCTCGAAGGCGTTACCGTCTCCGCACACCTGTTCATCGACCGGCGCGGCCGGACGACCCAGTTCGTGCCGTTCGACGAGCGGGCCTGGCATGCGGGCGTCTCGGCCTGGCGGGGCCGGGAAGGCTGCAACGACTTCGCCATCGGCATCGAGCTGGAAGGTGAAGACGACCGGCCCTATACCCGCGCGCAGTACCGCAGGCTTGCCAGAGTGCTGGCCGCGTTGCTCGAGCGCTATCCGCGCCTGTCCCGGGCAGCCATCGTCGGACATCAGGAGATCGCGCCCGGCCGGAAAACGGATCCCGGCCCCCTGTTCGACTGGCCTCACGTGCTCGAAGCGCAGTTCGTGACGGAGGCAGGGTGAAGGCGCGGATCGGCATCGATCTTGGCGGGACCAAGGTCGAGGGTATCCGCCTGGAGCCCGACGGTGCGGTGAGCGCGCGGCTTCGCGTCGACACACCGAAGAACGACTATCCGGCCACGGTTTCCGCCATCGTGGATCTGGCCGGAGCGCTGGATCCGGACCGGCGGCTGAAGATCGGGGTAGGCACGCCTGGAAGCTGGGTGGCGGCGCGCGGACAGATGCAGAACTGCAACTCCACCTGGCTCAACCGCCGACCTCTGCTCTCGGACCTGAACGCGGCGCTCGAAGACCGGGTGCGGATCGCCAACGACGCGGACTGTTTCGCGCTCTCCGAAGCCCACGGCGGCAGCGCGGGCAGCGAAGGAATCGTGTTCGGGGTGATTCTCGGCACGGGCGTGGGCGGCGGCATCGTCATGGACGGCCGGCTGGTCGCAGGCCCTAACGGGCTTGCCGGCGAATGGGGGCACACCCCATTGGTGCAGACGGAACCGGGGCTGCCACCCCGGACCTGCTACTGCGGGCGAACGGACTGTGTGGAGACTTTCCTGTCCGGCCCCGGCCTGCTGCTCACGCATCGGACGCTCTGGGCGGAGGAAAACGACGGACCGGACTCGGCAGAGACCGTTTACGAGCGCGCCGCGCTGCCGGCGGATCCGGGTGTCTGGTGGGACACGAGCGATCCTTCGGCACCGGATGCCCGGGACCGTGCCCGGCTCACCCTGCACACCTGGTGCCGGATGCTGGGCGCGAACCTGGCGAGAGTCGTCAACACCCTGGATCCTCACGTGATCGTGCTCGGCGGCGGCCTTTCCGGGATGCGGGCCGTATACCCCGCCATCCGAGCCTGCATGGCGCCTCACGTATTCGGTGAGGTGTTCGAGACGAGGCTCCTCGCACCCCGGTTCGGTGCTGCCAGCGGGGTCAGGGGTGCCGCCTGGCTCTGGGGCGAGTCAGAGAGCTGATTTCCAGCTCGGATCCCGGGAAAATAGGCGCTGCTCGACGGTTCAGCCGGGCAAACAATGCGACAATAGGGCCCTGAAGCCAGAGAAGGAAAGGACGATTTCATGGCGTATCCACGCGAGATGACCGACTCAGATCCCGGCGAGACCCGGGAGTGGCTCGATTCCCTGGAATACGTACTCGAGAACGAAGGCACCGACCGGGCGAACTTTCTGCTCGAACGGCTCTCGGCCCGGATGACCAAGACGGGCGCGAGGCTGCCCTACACCATCACCACCCCCTACCGGAACACCATCCCGTCGAACCGGGAGGCGTTCATGCCGGGGGACCTGTTCATGGAGCGTCGGATACGCTCGCTCATCCGCTGGAACGCGCTGGCCATGGTGGTCCGCGCCAACAGCCGGCCGGGAGAGCTCGGCGGGCACATCTCCTCGTTCGCCTCGTCGGCCACACTTTACGACGTCGGCTTCAACTACTTCTTTCATGGTCCGACCAAGGACCACGCCGGTGATCTCATCTATTTCCAGGGCCATGCGTCACCGGGCATCTACGCACGTTCCTTCCTGGAAGGTCGCCTGTCGGAATCCCAGCTCGACAACTTCCGGCAGGAGGTCGCCGGGGAAGGGCTTTCGTCCTACCCCCACCCGTGGCTGATGCCGGATTACTGGCAGTTCCCCACCGTTTCCATGGGGCTCGGTCCGATCCAGGCCATCTACCAGGCCCACATCATGAAGTACCTGGACAGCCGGGGGATGCTGGAGCGGGGCAACCGCAAGGTCTGGGCCTTCCTCGGAGACGGCGAATGCGACGAGCCGGAAGCGCTTGGCGCGCTCTCCATGGCGGGGCGGGAGAAGCTCGACAATCTGATCTTCGTGGTGAACTGCAACCTGCAGCGGCTGGATGGTCCGGTCCGGGGCAACTCGAAAATCATTCAGGAGCTGGAAGGCTCCTTCCGTGGCGCTGGCTGGAACGTGATCAAGGTGGTCTGGGGCCGCCTGTGGGATCCCCTGTTCGCCAACGATTCCCAGGGCTTCATGCAGCAGCGCATGAACGAGGTGGTGGACGGCGAATACCAGAATTACAAGGCCAAAGGCGGCGGCTACACCCGCGAGCACTTCTTCGGGAAATATCCGGAGCTGGCGGCCATGGTCGAGAATCTTTCCGACGACGACATCATGCGTCTGAACCGGGGCGGTCACGATCCGTTCAAGGTCTATGCCGCCTACCATGCGGCGGTGAACCATACCGGGGAACCCACCGTGATTCTGGCGAAGACGGTGAAGGGCTACGGCATGGGCGATGCCGGCGAAGCGGAAAATGACACTCACCAGGTGAAGAAGCTCAACTTCCAGGAGCTCAAGCACTTCCGCGACCGGTTCGACATTCCGCTCAACGACAAGGAGCTGGAAGACATTCCCTTCTACCGGCCGGCCGAGGACAGTCCGGAGATGAAGTATCTGCGGGCCCAGCGGGAACGGCTCGGCGGTGTCCTGCCCAAACGGGTGGTGGCGGCAGAGACCTTCAAGGTGCCGCCTCTGTCCACGTTCAAGAATCAGCTCGAAGGGACCGGGGAACGGGAGAACTCCACCACCATGGGGTTCGTGCGTTTTCTCGCGACCCTGCTCAGGGACAAGAGCATCGGCAAGCGCGTGGTGCCCATCGTTCCAGACGAGGCGCGAACCTTCGGTATGGAAGGCATGTTCCGCCAGCTGGGTATCTACTCGTCGGCCGGGCAGCTCTACGAGCCGGAAGACTCGGGGGAGATCGCGGCCTACAAGGAATCCAAGGACGGTCAGGTGCTGGAGGAAGGGATCAACGAAGCCGGCGCGTTCTCCGCCTGGCTCGCGGCTGCCACCTCGTACAGCACGCATCAGTACACGCTGATTCCCTTCTACATCTATTACTCCATGTTCGGCTTCCAGCGGGTCGGTGATCTGGCTTGGGCGGCCGGAGACAGCCAGGCGCGCGGCTTTCTGCTCGGCGGCACCGCGGGCAGAACGACGCTGAACGGCGAAGGTCTCCAGCACCAGGACGGTCACAGCCATGTGCTGTCTTCGACGATCCCGAACTGCGTATCCTACGATCCCTGCTACACCTACGAGCTGGCCGTGATCCTGCGCGAAGGGCTCCGGCGCATGGTGGAAGAGCACGAGAGCGTCTTCTACTACGTCACGGTGATGAACGAAGCCTATCGCCAGCCCGCCATGCCGGAGGGGGTGGAGGAAGGCATTCTCAAGGGCATGTATCCGTTGCGCACGCTGAGAGGTAAAGGGCCGACGATCCGGCTGCTTGGTGCGGGCACCATCCTCCGGGAAGTGGAGGCGGCGGCGGAGATCCTGAACGCGCAGCACGATCTGACCGTGGAAGTGTTCAGCGTCACCAGCTTCACGGAGCTCAACCGCGACGGCGACGACGTGGCCAGATGGAACCTGCTGCATCCGGACGAAACGCCGAAGATTTCGCATGCACAGTCCCTGCTCAACGGTGACGCGCCGGTGGTGGTTTCCAGCGACTACATGAAGTCTCTCGCGGAGCCGCTGCGGGGTCAGATCGAGGCGGACGTGCACGTGCTCGGCACGGACGGCTTCGGGCGCAGCGACACCCGTGAACGGCTCCGTCATTTTTTCGAGGTGGACCGCAAGTTCGTCACCCTGGCCGCGCTCAAGATGCTGGCCGATCAGCAGAAGCTGCCGGTGGAGACGGTCACCCGGGCCCGGGACGAATTCGGCATCGATCCGGACAAGGCCAATCCGCGGCTGGTTTGAGCAGCGTCAACAGGATAAGGAAGCACTGTGGCTCATGAAGTAAGAATTCCGGACATTGGTGACGTCGACGAGGTCGAGGTCATCGAGATCTGCGTTGCCGTGGGCGACCAGGTAGGTCCGGATGACGCCCTCATCGTGATCGAATCGGACAAGGCGTCCATGGAGGTCCCGGCAGGGACGTCCGGAACCATTGCCAGCATCGACGTGTCGCTGGGCGATCAGGTGGCGGAAGGATCGCTGGTGGTGACGCTGGAGGTCGAGGACGGCGGATCCGAACCTGAGTCATCGGAGCATTCGTCGGAGGCGGAGCCCCAATCGGAACCGGAACCGGAACCGGAACCGGAACCGGAATCGGAAAAGAACACTGAGGCAGCAGATTCCGGACGTTCCACGGTGGAAGTGCGGGTGCCGGACATCGGCGAGGCCACCAACGTAGTCGTCATCGAGGTGGCGGTGGAGGCCGGTGCCGAGGTCAGTGAATCGGACCTGCTGGTGGTGGTGGAATCCGACAAGGCCTCCATGGAAATCCCGGCCGGTCAGGCAGGCACCGTCAGCCGGGTGCACGTGGAAGAAGGCAGCGAAGTGGAAGAGGGAACCCTGATCGCGACGATCGAGGTCTCCGGCAAGCAGGCGGCTCCGCGTGCTACCGCTTCCCCGAAGCCGTCCGAACGCGACAAGCCGGCGGCTGCCGCTGAGACGAAGCCGGCCCGGACGGCGGAACCGGCATCGGCACCGGATGCACCCGAGCGCGAGGCGTCCGCGAAAGACGTTTACGCGAGCCCGGCGGTGCGTCGGCTGGCCCGGGAGCTCGGCGTGAAGCTCACCGAGGTGAAGGGCAGCGGCAATCGGGGCCGCATCCTCAAGGAAGACGTGAAAGCCCACGTGAAGAAGGCGATGACACAGCCGGCCGCGGCGGGTGAAGGCAGTGGCATTCCCGCCATCCCGACCGTGGACTTCAGCCGGTTCGGACCGGTGGAGGAGCAGAAGCTGTCCAGGGTCCGGGCTGCTGGTGCCGTCAATCTGCATCGCAGCTGGCTGAATCTGCCGCACGTCACTCAGTTCGAGGAAGCGGACGTCACGGAGCTCGAAGCGTTCCGCGCGACCCTGAAGGAGGAGGCCGCCAGACGGGATGTGAAGATCACGCCCATCGCTTTCATCATCAAGGCCTGCTGTTACGCCCTGCAGGAGTTTCCCACCTTCAATGCGTCGCTGGACGCCGAGGTGAAGAACTTCATTCTGAAGAAGTACTACCACATCGGTTTCGCCGTCGACACACCGGACGGCCTGGTGGTTCCCGTGATCCGCGACGCGGATCGGATGGGGGTGTGGGATCTGTCGGAGGCGGTGGCCGAGCTGGCGGAGAAGGCCCGGACCCAGAAGCTCGGCATGAGCGACATGCAGGGCGGCTCCTTCAGCATCTCGAGCCTCGGCAACATCGGCGGCACCGGCTTCACACCGCTCATCAATGCACCGGAAGTCGCCATCCTCGGCGTTTCCAGACTGGTGACCAAACCGATGTGGGACGGCGGCGAGTTTCAGCCGCGGAAGATGCTGCCGCTCTCTCTGTCATACGACCATCGTGCCATCAACGGGGCAGAGGCAGGCAGATTCATGGCCATGCTGGCGGAGCTGCTCGGGGACATCCGGCGCCTGGCGCTCTGATCCGGTTCAGACGTCCTTTTTCCCGGTGCCGCGCCACTGGCTCTCGGCACCGGTGGTGAGCGTGCGTGCCATGACGAAGAAGAGGTCGCTCAGCCGGTTCAGGTAGCGGGCGGCATCGGCGGCATCCTCCGTGGCCCAGGCATGCCGTTCGGCGCGCCGGCAGACCGTACGGCAGACGTGCGTGAGGGAGACGGTCTCGCTGCCGCCGGGAATGACGAACTCGGTCAGCGGCGGCAGCGCTTCGTTCAGACTGCTCACCTGTGATTCGATCCACTCCGGCTCCGGTGCGGGGACGGCGCCCAGGGTCGCCAGGTGTGCGCCGAGATCGAACAGCTCCTGCTGCAGACGGCCGAGGCTCTCTTCGAACCGGTCCGTGCCGTCGATGCTAAGTCGGGCCACCAGCCAGCCGACGAAGCTGTTCAGCTCGTCCACGGCGCCGATGGCGTGCACACGTTCGCTGGACTTCGCAATGCTGGAGCCGTCCGCCAGGGAGGTTTGGCCGGCGTCGCCGCGGCGCGTGGTCACGCGTGTGATGCGTCGTTTCGCCATGCGGGGGGTGCTGTCAGCCGGCGGGTCGGTGATTGGGATCGAACGGCTGAACGGTGATCAGTCCCGTGTCGAACGATCGGGTCAGACCCTCGTAGGCATGGCGCATGAAATGCTTGGGGTGCGGGAATCCGGTGGCTGCATCGGCCGCCGAGATGCTCACGCCCACCACCACGGGGATGTACCCTTCGCTGGTCTTGAAGGAGTGCATGTAGAGATTGTCGAAGATGCGCCGGAAGCTCTGTGACGTGCAGTTCTGAATGTCCGGCTGCAGGGTGATCACGGCGAACATGTTGGATTCCGGCCGGGTTACCACATCCAGCGGCCGGACCAGCTGGCGCACCTTGGCGCCGATGCCGGAGATGAGCTCGTCGACGATGGCCTGCTCGTACTGCTCCTGGATCACCTCCAGATTGTTGATCCCCACCAGCAGCAGACAGGCGGCACCTCCGCGTGTTTCCGCGTGTTTCACCGTGTCGGTGATGCGCTCGAAGGTGAACTTGAGATTGCCGAGTCCGGTCACAGGATCCACCAGGTCGGTGGTCTGCAGCTCTCTGATCTTCTTGCGCAGCAGCTTGTTGGTGCGCAGCAGCTGATTCTGGCGGCTCGCGATCCGCTGGGCGGCGATCACCCGCGGCAGAAGCTGCGCCCGCAGGTTCGCCTTGTTGAGGAAATCGTCCACGCCTTCGTCGAAGGCGTCGTTCATGGCTTCCATGTCGTCCCGGGCCGTGAGCAGCATCACATAGGTGAAATGCTCGTTCGCGTCATCGAGCTTCTTCACCCGGCGGGTGAGTTCCAGGCCATCCATGCTCGGCATGAGCCAGTCGGCGATCAGGATCTGGGCGGGTCGTTTCTCCAGGGATCGGAGCGCCTGGAGCGGATTGTTCGTGAAGCGCACGTTGGTGAAACCGCCGCCGCGGAGTGCCTTGGCGATGATGGCGCTGGAGAACTTCGCGTCATCGACCACCAGAATTGGAATGTCCTCGTGCGACATGGTATTTACGGTCTGGCTCGAACCGGGCACGGGCGTGCCTCGAGGCGGCACGCTGCCGTTCGCCTCCTGGCGTCCCGCGTCGGGGCTGCGGGGGGAAGACACACTCGGTTTGTTGTGGGGTCTTTCCATGAGGGTTCGATCAAATCGGCCGGTAAGTCTACCATGGTGCATTTCGCGTACCCGTGACCCAGTTTGGCAGCGTTTTGCAGACTATTTCGCTTGCCTTTGTAAGGGCGTTCGGGCGGGTCATCCGGGCTTTTGAGAGGAACAGGATTCATGCCGTCATTCGATGTGGTTTCGGAAGTGGACATTCAGGAAGTGCGCAATGCGGTGGACCAGGCGGTTCGGGAGCTGGGCACGCGGTTCGATTTCCGCGGTGTGGATGCCGGATTCGAGCTCAGCGACGAGCGCATTCAGATTCATGCGGAAGAGGAGTTTCAGCTTGGCCAGATGCTTGACATTCTTCGTGACAAATTCACTCGCCGCGGGGTCGACGTACGGGCACTGGACCCGGGCGACGTGGAGGCATCCGGCAAGCAGAAACGCCAGTCTTTCGGGCTCAAGCAGGGTATCGACAAGGACTCGGCCAGAAAGATCGTCAAGCTGATCAAAGATTCCAAGCTGAAGGTGCAGTCCCAGATTCAAGGGGATCAGGTGCGGGTCACCGGCAAGAAACGCGACGATCTGCAGGAGGTCATCGCGGCGCTGAAAGAAGCCGAGCTCGACATGCCGCTGGAATTCAACAATTTCCGCGACTGAACCATCCGACCGCATCGCCGGCGGCACGGACGGCGCGGAAGGCAGCATCCTGTCGGTGCTGTTCACCCGGAAGATGCTCATCTGCGTGGGCCTGGGCTTCGCTTCGGGCCTGCCGTTGTTTCTGCTCATCCAGCTCGTGCCCGCGTGGCTGCGGCTCGAAGGAGTCAGCCTCACGGCCATCGGTTTCTTCACCGCCATTCAGTACCCCTACTCGCTGAAATTTCTCTGGTCGCCGTTCGTGGAACGGTATTCACCGCCCTGGCTCGGCCGTCGCCGGGGCTGGATGCTGATCACTCAGGTGCTGCTGATCGGGGTGATCAGCGCGCTGGGAGTCTGGCAGCCGGCAGACGCCCTTCTGATGATCACCTTCATTGCCGTGCTGGTGGCCGTGTTCAGCGCAACCCAGGACATCGTGATCGATGCATATCGCCGGGAGCTCCTGGTGACGGATGGCGAGCTGGCTCTGGGCAACACGGTGCATGTGCAGGCCTATCGGCTGGCCGGGCTGGTACCCGGATCCCTCGGCATGATTCTGGCCGGGTTCATGCCCTGGGAGTGGGTGTTCCCGATCATGGCCGCCTTCATGGGTGTGGGCATCGTGCTGACGCTCTGCATCCGGGAGGCGCAGACCGAGCCGGTGGTTCCGGACAGCCTCAGGGCGGCAATCACGGAACCCTTCCGTGAGTTTTTCTCCCGGCGAGGCCACCGGGCTGCGCTGGCCGTGCTCGCCTTCATGTTTCTCTACAAGCTTGGAGACAACATGGCCACGGTGCTGGCCACCCCTTTCTATATCGACCTGGGTTTCAGCACCACGCAGATCGGCCTCATCGCGAAGAATGCGGCGCTCTGGCCGTCCATCATCGGAGGCGTGCTCGGGGGGCTGATCATCGTCAAGATCGGCATCAATCGCGGTCTCTGGGTGTTCGGCTTCGTGCAGCTGGCGACCATATTCGGATTCGTCTGGCTTTCCCAGGCAGGCGCGGTGCCCTGGATTCTGGCGGTGGTGATCGCTGCGGAGTATCTGGGCGTGGGCCTGGGCACCGCGGCCTCCGTGGCCTTCATCGCCCGGGAAACGGCGAAGACGGCAGTGGCCACTCAGTTTGCGCTGTTCACCGCGCTCGCGGCGCTGCCCAGGGTGCTGGCTTCCAGCGTCAGCGGTCTGATCGTGGATACCATCGGCTGGACCCAGTTCTTCTATCTGTGCGCCATTCTCGCGGTGCCGGGCATGCTGCTGCTTTACTGGGTGGCGCCTTTCAATGCGCCTTTCGACGACGGCCGATCCGATCAGGCCCCGGCATCCCAGCGGTAGGCTTTCGGGATCCGCTCACCCACGAACTCCACCCCCTCGGCGATCAGGCGTCTGCGCTGTTCCAGATGGCCGCCGCTGCCCGGGCGCTGGGAGATCTTCAGACTGGCGTTGACCACCCGGTGCCAGGGGAGCCTGGAACCCCTGGGCAACTCCCGGAGGGTGCGTCCGACCAGGCGGGCATGCCGGGGCATCCCCGCCAGAGCGGCGATCTGGCCGTAGCTGGCGACCCGGCCTTTCGGGATCATGGCCATCACCTGCCAGATCCGCTCGGCCGGTTCCGGTTGCATTTCGTCCGCCCCGCGCCCAGATTGGCCCCTCGTCCTGTGACCCGGTTTCGCTCTCGCCATGTGGCTGCTGATCTTCTTTCTGACCCCGATCGTCGAAATGTACCTGCTGATCGAAGTGGGTGGCTACATCGGCGCCTGGCCGACCATCGCCCTGGTGATGATCACTGCCGTGATCGGCGTTGCCCTGCTGAGAATCCAGGGCCTGTCCACCCTGACCCGGGGCGTGGGACGGCTCCAGGGCGGGGAGCTGCCGGCCAGGGAGATGGTGGAAGGGCTGCTCCTGGCGGTAGCCGGAGCCCTGCTGCTGACCCCGGGTTTCGTCACGGACGCTATCGGCTTCGTGCTGCTCACACCGCCGCTGCGGGGGGCAATTGCCGAGCGGGTGCTCGCCAGGGTTCAGGTGATGGAGGCCACCGCAGGCATCTACCGGGGACCCGGCGCACCGCCGGGCCCGGATTCCGGCGGTTACCGCGGTGACGGGGCGCTCGAAGGCGAGTTCAGACGCCTCGATGAGGGTCCGGAGCGTGATTCGACGCAAAAGGACCCTTGAAATCCCCCGCACCATCCCCAGATAGACCGCTCGGAGCGTTCCGCGGCGGAGGTCCGGAACCTGTAACCCGATGTGTCTCCCTGTCGAGGCATCTTGCAACCGATGCCGGGATACATATCATAGGCGGCCCCTGCATTAGCACTCCCCAGACGAGAGTGCTAATGCGATCAGGGCAGCCCGGGTTCAGGACCTGCACAGGCCTCCGGCCGCTCTTATGAAAACCATCCATTTGGGAGAAAACAGGTAATGAACATTCGACCCTTACACGATCGTCTCGTCGTGCGCCGGTTGGAAGAGGAAACCACCAGCGCCGGCGGGATCGTTCTGCCCGATTCCGCGACCGAGAAGCCGTCGCAGGGCGAGGTGCTCGCAGTTGGTCCCGGCAAGACGCTCGACAACGGCGACGTGAAGCCCGTCGACGTGAAAGTGGGCGATAAGGTCATCTTCGGCCAGTACGGCGGCAGCACGGTCAAGCTCGACGGTGAAGAGCTTCTGATCCTGAACGAAAGTGAAATCTTCGGCGTGCTCGAAGGCTGAGCAGACAGCAAACGATTTCAAGCGATTTAAAGAGGAATAAGCGATGAGCGCTAAAGACGTATTTTTTGGTGACGAAGCGCGTGGCCGCATGCTCGAGGGCGTGAACGTACTGGCCAACGCCGTCAAGGTCACCCTGGGCCCGAAAGGCCGCAACGTGGTTCTGGATAAATCCTTCGGTGCGCCGACGGTCACCAAAGACGGTGTATCCGTGGCCAAGGAAATCGAGCTGGCGGACAAGTTCGAGAACATGGGTGCCCAGATGGTGAAAGAGGTTGCCAGCCAGACCTCCGATGAGGCCGGTGACGGCACCACCACCGCCACGGTGCTGGCTCAGTCCATCCTGACGGAAGGCCTGAAGTCGGTTGCCGCAGGCATGAACCCGATGGACCTCAAGCGCGGTATCGACAAAGCCGTTGCCGCTGCTGTCGAGGAGATCAAGAAGATGTCCACCCCCTGCGAGGATTCCAAGTCCATCGCCCAGGTGGGCACAATCTCTGCCAACAGTGACACCGCCGTCGGCGACATCATCGCGGAAGCGATGGAGAAAGTCGGTAAGGAAGGCGTGATCACCGTCGAGGAAGGTTCCGGTCTCGAGAACGAGCTGGACGTGGTTGAAGGCATGCAGTTCGACCGCGGCTACCTGTCCCCGTACTTCATCAACAACCAGGATTCCATGGCCGCCGAGCTCGACGAGCCCTACATCCTGCTCTGTGACAAGAAGATCTCCAACATCCGCGACATGCTGCCGATCCTGGAGAACGTGGCCAAGTCCGGCAAGCCGCTGATGGTCATTGCAGAGGACATCGAAGGCGAAGCGCTGGCGACCCTGGTGGTCAACAACATGCGCGGCATCGTCAAGGTATCTGCTGCCAAGGCGCCCGGCTTCGGCGACCGCCGCAAGGCCATGCTGCAGGACATCGCAATCCTGACCGGTGGCACGGTGATTTCCGAAGAAGTGGGCCTGACCCTGGAAGGCGCGACCCTGGATGACCTGGGTACCGCCAAGCGCGTTTCCTCCACCAAGGAAAACACCACCATCGTCGATGGCGCGGGTGCCAAGGGCGACATCGAAGGCCGGATCAAGCAGATCCGCGCCGAGATCGAAGACACCTCTTCCGACTACGACCGCGAGAAGCTCCAGGAGCGTCTGGCGAAGCTGGCCGGTGGCGTTGCCGTGATCAAGGTTGGTGCGCCGACGGAAGTGGAGATGAAGGAGAAGAAGGCTCGCGTGGAAGACGCGCTGCATTCGACCCGTGCGGCCGTTGAGGAAGGCGTGGTTGCCGGTGGTGGCGTAGCGCTCGTGCGCGCGCTGTCCGCCATCGAAGGCCTGACCGGCGACAACGAAGACCAGAACGTGGGTATTGCCATCGCTCAGCGTGCCATGACCTCGCCGCTGCGTCAGATCGCCGCCAACGCCGGCGACGAAGGTGCCGTGGTACTCGACAAGGTCGCGGCGCTGAAGGGCAACGAAGGCTACAACGCGGCGACCGGTGAGTACGGCGACATGCTGGAGATGGGTATCCTGGATCCGGCCAAAGTGACCCGTACCGCACTTCAGGCGGCCGCTTCCGTGGCTGGTCTGATGATCACCACCGAAGCCATGGTGGCCGACGCACCGGAAGAGAATGCCGGTGGCGGTATGCCTGGCGGCATGCCCGACATGGGCGGCATGGGCGGCATGATGTAAATCAGGCCGCACCCTCTCTCAAGAGAGGGATGCCTCTCGAGAAAAGCCCTACCGATCCGGTGGGGCTTTTTTTATGGTCGGGAATGGCGCTATAGTCGCGCCGACGTGGCCCCGGACGCTTCAGGACGGCAGCAGGGGCTTGAGCTGAATTACAAACAAGAAAATTATTCAGTTGGGGAGACAACCATGGATCAAGTGCTGATCGACTATCTGGCCCGATGGGCCCACTTTCTGTTCGGTATCACCTGGATCGGACTGCTTTACTATTTCAACTTCGTCCAGACCGAGTACTTCAAGGAAGCAGACGGCGATGCCCGCACCGACGCCTTCACCAAGCTGGTACCCCGGGCTCTCTGGTGGTTCCGCTGGGGAGCGGCATTCACCTTCCTGACCGGCCTGATCATGCTCGGCCTGCGAGGCGCGGGTGTGACGCTGGACATCACCGTGGGCGCGGTTCTCGGCACCCTCATGTTCCTGAACGTCTGGCTCATCATCTGGCCGAATCAGAAGATCGTCATCGAATCGAACACCCAGGTGAAGGCAGGCGGCGAAGCACTCCCGGAAGCGGCGGGTGCGGCACCGAAAGCGGCGCTGGCCTCCCGGACCAACACCCTCTTCTCCATTCCCATGCTCTTCTTCATGGGCTCGAGCGCGCACTATGCTCACGGTGGCCTCAATGGAAACACCACCGCGCTGATCGTGGCACTGGTGATCATTGCCGCTCTGGAGTTGAACGCCATTTTCGGCAAGCAGGGCCCCATGACCACCGTTCGTGGCGTGATCCTGTCAGGACTGGCCCTGACGGCCGTGCTCTGGGCCGTGGTGGCCATGGTCTGAGCCCGGTCCGCCAGACGACTCGGAAGGCCTGCCTGGAGCAGGCCTTTTCATTTCCAGCTTCTTTATTTCCGGCTTCTTATATAATCCGCGCGACAGAGGGTGCCGAACGAGCACCCGAGCGTGAACAAATGCAGGAATCCCCCAGATGGCTGATCGTTCTCAATCGCTTTCCGCCAACCCGGACGACTCGGGTTACCGCCGCGGCGGCTCAGGCCGCCGTCGCTCCACCTCTTCAACCGGCAGCGGCGGTGGCCGCAGTCTCGGCGTCAACCTGGTGCTGGCCGTACTGGTGGCCGGTCTGATGGTGGCCGGCTGGTTCATTGCCAACCAGCATCAGCTCCTGACTGCCGAGAAGAAGGCCCTGGATGCGGCAGAGAGCCGTATCGCCCTCATGGAAGAACGGCTGCGCATGACCGACGAGACCCTCATCGACTCCGAGAAGGACACCGAGCAGCAGATCGGCTTCTGGGAATCGGAAATCCGCAAGCTCTGGGCCGTGTCCAACGAGCGGAACAAGAAGTGGATCGAGGACAACAAGGCCGCTGTGGACAAGCTCACCAGGACGCTCGGCACCATCGAGGCGAGCAACCGGGAGCTGGGTACGGCCATCGGCCGGCACGAGACCGCGTTCAAGCAGCAGCAGGCGATCATCGATCAGCTCACCAGCATGGAAATCTCCATTCAGCAGCTGGCGAACACCCAGCGGGACATCGTCGATAAAGTGAACAGCGCCAGCCAGAGCGTGGCTTCACTGAATTCAGGTCTGGCCAACCGGGTGCAGGAGAATGAGCAGGCGGTGGCGGCCATCGACGCTTATCGGGTGCAGGTGAACACTCGACTCGCCAATATAGAAAGAAAACTTGACGGATCAGGCGGCGCTTCACTCTGATCCCCATCGCTCGGATACGCGTTGGCCTGCCGACGCGCGTCTGCCCGGTTGACCGCCGGTCGACTGATTGATTCATACCAGGGAGTTGATCCAGCGCTCACCTGAGTTGTGACCCCTGTCCCCTCCCAGAAGGTAGGCGCGCGGCATACTGCGGTTCCTTCTTATCCGGATACTGACCGCAGCCATGGCCTTCGACAACGACCTTCCGTCGTTCTGCATAGCCGCGAGCGCGCCCGAAGTGGCGGCTGCCGGCAGCGGCACCCCGGCCGAACGGCTTGCCCGGGTTGCCACCGCCCGTGGCTGGTCCGTGCGGACCGTGGATGTGATCGCCCATGACGAGATCGACGAGACTGCCGGCCTGGTGCTGGTCGTGGATGCCGGTGCGGACAGCGTCCGCAGGGCTTTTCCCCATGCACTGCTGATCTCTGAATCCCATCAGCCCGGACTGGACCTGGTCTGCCCCGTCCAGGCGGACGACGCGGCACTGGCCACGCTCTTCTCTCATGCAGAGCACCACTGGCGCCGGAATCTGAAGGTGATGGAGCTGTTCAGGGAAGTCGGCGCCGAGCGTCAGCGGATGGGCCAGCTCTCGGACATCGCGCTGTCCCTGTCCACTCAGATGGACTATTCGGACCTGCTCGAGACCATCCTGCTCGAAGCCAGGCGTCTGGCGGGGTGCGACGCCGGCTCTCTGTACCTCCTGGATGAGTCCGAGGAAGAGCCCGCGCTCGTCTTCAAGCTGACCCAGAACGATTCCCGGGAGTTTCCGTTCACGGAGCAGCGGTTGCCGCTGACGGCGGAGTCACTGTCCGGCTACGTGGCTCTGACCGGCGAAGAACTCGATATCCCGGATGTCTACGAGCTGCCGCAGGATGCGCCGTACCGGTTCAACCGCAGCTTCGACGACCAGATGAACTACCGTTCCGTTTCCATGCTGGTTCTGCCCATGCGCGATCACCGGGGCAAGGTGGTCGGCGTGCTGCAGTTCATCAACCGCATGGATCCGGTCCTCGATGCGCCGATCCCCTTCGGAGAAGAGCTCGTGGAGCTGCTGCGGGCCGTGGCGAGCCAGGCGGCGGTATCCATCCAGAAAAACCTGCTGATCCGGGATGTGAATCGGCTCTTTGAGAGCTTCGTTCAGGCATCGGTGAAGACCATTGAGCAGCGGGATCCGAGCACCAGCGGTCACTCGTTCCGGGTAGCGGACACCACGGTGGCGCTGCTCGAGTCGCTGCCCAAGTCGTCGTACTCCCGTTTCCGCTCTCTCACGTTCAGCGAAGAGCACATCAAGGAAGTCCGGTACGCGGCCTTGCTGCACGACTTCGGCAAGGTCGGCGTCCGCGAGAACATCCTGCTGAAGGCGAACAAGCTGACGGACGAACGTCTGGAGCTCATCCAGTACCGGATCGAGCTTCAGAAGGAACGGCTGCGCCGCCGTGCGGTCGAGCGGGAGCTCGAGCTTCTCCACCACAGTGCGGTGGACATCGAGGTCGCACGCCGCCGTGTGCACCGGGATCTTTCCCTGGAGCTCAGTCTGCTCGGGGATTTCGAGCAGATGGTGATGCGCGCCAACGAGCCTTCGGTGCTCGAAGAAGGTGTGGCCGCGGAGCTCAGGGAAATCAGGGACTACGCCTACCGTGAACTCGACGGTACGCTCAACGGTCTGATCACCGATGCGGACCTGCTGGCGCTGTCCGTGCGAAAGGGCAGTCTGACCCCGGACGAACGCAGGGAGATTCAGTCTCACGTCACGCACACCCGTGACTTCCTCTCCGTGCTGCCCTGGCCGCCGGAGCTTGCCGGCGTTCCGGAAATTGCCGGCGCGCACCACGAAAAGCTGGATGGCAGCGGCTATCCGGAAGGGCTGGTGGGTGAGCAGATACCGCTGGCGAGCCGGGTGATGACCGTCTGTGACATCTACGACGCGCTCACGGCCATGGATCGACCTTACAAGAAGGCCATGCCCATCGATCGAGCTCTGAACATCCTAGAGGACGAGGCGCGGCAGGGGCTGCTGGATATGGACATGGTGAACGTATTCATCGAAAGCCGCATCTTCGAGCGGACCCTGGCGGAAGAGCAGCGTCGTAAGACGGCCGTCTAGTTCCACGCGTCGAGCACCGACACGCTGACCAGACGATTCTCGAAGATGAAGACCGCGCCATCCTCCGTGATCTCGTACAGCCGGACGTTCTCCAGCTGATCGCCTTCCTTCAGACGGACGCCGTTCACCACCACTGCCCGCAGATCGGAATCCTCCGCATAGATGTGCGTCGAGAACGCGAGGGAAGGAAACCTTCGCCGCTGTTCTCCGGAGAGGCTGTTGACGGACACGGGTGTCGGGTCCGGCGCTGATGCCGATACGGGAGCCCGGACGCTCTGGCGCTGTGCCGGTGTCGAGACGGGCGGAGGAGGCATCTGGCGGGTGGGAGCGTCGGTCCGCGTCCGCTGCGGTGCCGTCGTATCTGCCGTATCTGCGGGCGCCGTGCGTTCCACCCCCGCGGAAGCGGGCCCGGCGGCTGGCTCCGCTTCCGGCTCCGCGTCCGGGTAGAACAGCCACAGCAACACGGCCGCATTGGCGATGAGGGCCACCACCAGTCCGTAAGCCAGAATCCGATTCCGGCGCTGATCGTGCTGAGCCAGGGCAAGGCTTGCCCGGGCTTCCGGGTCGCGGTCCGCCTCCGCCTTCTTCAGTGCGTCGAGGATGAACGACACGTCAGCCCGCCAGGCTCGGTTGCGGCAGGTTCAGCCGGTCCGCCAGCCGTATCCAGGTGGCGGGTCCGACGATGCCGTCCGGCGTCAGACCTTCCGATGTCTGGAACTCCAGCACCGCCTCGTGCAGACCGTCGTCGAACAGATTGGGCGTCGGGCTTGGCAGGGGGCGTTCGATGAGCGAGGAAAGCTGCTGCCGGAGCCAGCCCACCGTCTCGTGTCTCTGACCCGCGCTGAGGTTGCCGTAGTAGCCGGGTGGAGTCTGCCAGAGGACCACGTACGCGCCCGCCCACTGATCCCGCAGTGCCCGCTGGGTGGTCTCGATGGTCTCCTCGCCGAGCCGCAGCAGCACGGTGGAGTCATTCATGCCGAGCAGAGCAGCGTGATAGGGACCAGGCTGCCCGTCCCAGAGCTCCAGAATCACAGGCAGATCCGTCTGGGCGATCTGGCTCCAGTCACCGCGCTCCGTCAGGCACTGCAGTCCCGCCGTGGGCGCGAAGTCGCAGGGTATCTGGCCGGTGCTCACGTCATCGTAGGTCACACCCCAGCGCTCGAAGACCGCGCCATAGGCGAGGCGCTGGTTGACGAAAGCACTGCCCGATGGACGGGAGATTTCGCTCGCCGTCCGGGATGCCGCCTGAACAGCCGTGGGATTCAGCGTTGGCGTGGGTCGAACCGGCGATGGGGAGCGGCGAACGGTCTCAGCCTGCATGCGGGCATAGGTTGCCGGTGTGATCACCGCCTCTCCCTGTTCGTTCACTTCCGCCACATCACCGCCGGCGTCGACGGGATCGTCGGTACGGGTCCCGGAAGCCCCGCTCTGGTCCACGGCGCTCAGGGCGGTGTCGGGCTGATTGCCCTGAACGGGATCCCGCGGCCGGGGTGTGGCAGCGACGATGGGCGGCTCTGCAGCCTGCCGGGTCGAAGGCGCGGAAGTGTCCGCCGCCGTGGCGGTCCCCGGCGTCGCCTGAGAGTCCTGGGAGGCCCGCGGGACCTCCTTCGGAACAACGTATCCGAGCGGTTTCAGAATGGCCCAGGCGGCTCCGGCAACGAAGACGGCGGTCGCAGCACCGATCCACCAGGCCCGGTAATCCGCACGGTTGCCCATCACCTCTTTTGCCGCCCGATTGACGATGTGCCCGGTGACCCGATGCCGGCCCAGCGTGTATGCACCCAGCAGAGCGCGGTCGGCGATGACGTTGATCAGACGCGGCGTGCCCCGGGACAGCGCATAGAGCCGCCTCAGTGCGCCCTGAGAGAATACGTGCGGGTTGCCGCCGGCACGACTCATCCGGTGCATCACGTAGGCGTAGGTGTCCGCTCGATTGAGGCTGCCGAGGTGGTAACGGGCGGTGATCCGCTGTGCCAGCTGGCGCAGATCCTGCCGTTCGAGCATCTCCTTCAGCTCCGGCTGACCGATCAGGATGATGCGCATGAGCTTGCGGTCGTCGGTCTCCAGGTTGGTCAGCAGGCGCACCTGCTCTAGCACGGCCGGCGAGAGGTTCTGAGCCTCGTCGATGATCATCACCGTGCTGCGGCCGGCCCGGTGTGTTTCCAGCAGATGCCGTGTGATCAGATCCACGTACTGCTTCACGCTCGAGGTATGGTCCGCGTCGTAGACGATCCCCAGCTCGTCGCACAGCGAAGCGAGGAGCTCGCGGACCGTCAGACGGGGATTGAGGATGAAGGCCACGTCCAGATCCGGGGGTGTCTGTTTGACCAGATTGCGCAGCAGCGTGGTCTTGCCGGTGCCCACCTCGCCCGTGACCATCACGAAGCCGCCGTGGCTGAATCCGTACATCAGGTGAGCGAGGGCTTCCCGGTGGGCGCTGGACAGGTACAGAAAGCTGGGATCCGGCGCGATGGAGAAGGGCAGCTGATTCAGGTTGAAGTGCTTTTCGTACATCAGTGCCGCGCTCCGGCGATCCGTGCCCGTTCCAGGCGTTCATCCTTGCGGGTCCACAGCGATTCCACCCAGTCGTTGACGGCCGCACGATGGTGTTCATCGTCGCTGGTGTCGGTGATCGCGGCCGGGATGTCCAGACAGGTGATGTGCATGGTCACCTGGGAGCAGCTTCCCTGCATGAAGTCCCAGAAGCTCGGAACCCCTTCCGGGTAGTTGATGGTTACGTCCACCACCTTGTCGAGCCGGTCGCTCAGGGCGGCGAGCACCTGAGAGACACCGCCGGTCTTGGGATTCAGCAGGTGCTGGAAGCGGGCAGGATCCTGAGCCTGGTACTTTTCGTCGGTGAACCGCGTGCCTTCGAGAAAATTCAGGGCCGTGGTCGGATGGTTTCTGAATTTCTCGCAGGCTGTCCGGATCGCCTGCCGGTCCACTTCGAGCAGCGCCGGGTTGGCCTCGATCTTCTCCCGGCTCATGCGCCGGACGTAGGGGAAGTCGAGGGCCCACATGGCCTGCCCGAACACGGGAATCCACAGAAGCTGCCGTTTGGTGAAGAACTTCAGCGGCGGCAGTGCGTCGTAGAGCTCGGTCTGGAGCATGAAAATATCGGTCCAGCTCTGATGATTGCTGACCACCAGGTACCAGCGGTCCCGGGAGAGTGCATCGTTGCCTTCCCAGGTGACCTCGACCCGGGCGATCCCCAGGGTCCGGAATATGAAGCGATTGAACACCACCCAGCTGTCGATCACCAGGTCCATCCACCGGGCCAGCCGCGACTCCGCCCGTTCGAGGCCGAGGACGTGCAGAATCGCGCGCAGCAGCGTCATGAAGAACAGCGGAATGCTGTTGATGATCAGGTTGCTCACCACGAGCGTCGTTGAGAGGATGCCGATGATCAGACGCATGGGCGTGAATTCAGGAGTCTCTGACCGATTTTCAGGTGATGAGAGTGTATCGCGTCCGCCAGTGCAAGGCGCAGGTTGAATCGTTTACATTGGCGGGTCCCGCTACCCCCTGAAGAGCACTGAGCAATCGAGCATTAGTCAGAAACGCCGCATCATCACGTCCTCCGCCGCGCGTCTGCGGTTGCCCGCGCTCCTCGCGGTGCTGCTCCTGCTCGGCGGCTGTGAAACCATCGGCTACTACGCCCATGTGAGCAGCGGCCAGCTCGGCCTGCTGGCCGCTCGGGAACCCGTGGAGGACGTGCTGGCGTCTCTGGAGAACCGGACGGATGAGGCGGCACTCGTCCTCGCGGACCGTCTCCGATTGAGCACCCGGGTGCTGGCGTTCGCCGAGGAGACCATCGGCCTGGAAACGGGTGACCGCTACCGGAGCTTCGTCGAGCTCGACCGGAATGCGGTGGTGTGGAATCTTTTCGCTGCCCCGGAATTGTCGCTCTCCGCCTACACCTGGTGCTACCCGGTCGCCGGGTGCGTACCCTATCGGGGCTTTTTCGACTTCAATCGGGCGGAACGGGCCCGTGCGCGTATGGCAGCGGCCGGATACGAGACTCACCTCGGCGGCGTGCTCGCCTTTTCGACCCTCGGCTGGTTCGATGATCCGCTGCTGAGCACGTTCACGGAGCTGTCGGAAGGCGAGTTTGTGGAGCTCCTCATTCACGAGCTGGCCCACAGCCGGGTCTGGATCAGAGGAGATGCTGAGTTCAACGAGTCCTTCGCGAGCTTCGTCGGCCGCCAGGGTGTGGAGGGCTGGTTCATTGCCGAGGGGCGTCCGGAGGCGTTCCAGGCCTATCTCCGTGAGGAAGCGGCCTGGGCACGGGCGCAGGATCTGCTCGGGCGGACCCGCTCCGCCCTCGAGTCGGTGTTCACTTCCGACGTTCCGGATGCGGACAAACGCAGCCTGAAGGCGCAGGTGCTGGACGGGGCCGCCGCCTGCCTCGAAGCGGCAGCCGCGGACACGGGGCCCGTGTGGTACGTGGATCTGATCCCGAGACTCAACAACGCCTATCTCGCTTCGCTCGCCACCTACGCCGACCGTATGCCGGCGTTTGCGGCGCTGTTCCGGGATGCCGATGGCGACTGGGCCCGGTTTTTTGATGAGGTGGACGAGCTGTCCCGACTGGATGCCGAAGAGAGATCGAGTCGGCTCGACGAGCTGCAGCGCCCGGGTGAAAAACGCTCAGGTGAACAGGAGGTAACAGCCGAGCGAGATGACCAGGGCGCCGATGAGATTCAATGCGAAGCCCTCGCGGGCCATGGTTTCGATACTGAATCTCCCGGTTGAGTACATGATCACGTTCGGTGCGGTCGCCACGGGCAGCATGAACGCGCAGGAGGCGCTCATCGCCGCCGGGATCATGACCAGCTTCGGGTCCATGCCGGCGCCCAGAGCGCCGGCGGCCAGAATGGGCATGAGCAGCGTGGTGGTGGCCGTGTTGCTCGTGGTCTCCGTGAGAAAGGTCACGGAGAGGCAGATGATCAGCATGATGAGGAACAGGTGCAGATTGGCGACGCCGGAGAGCGCGGCGCCGATGGTTTCCGACAGCCCGGAGGCCGTGAAAGCCGTGGCGATGCTGATTCCGGCACCGAACAGCACCAGCATGCCCCAGGGAATCCGTTCCGCGGTTTCCCAGTCGAGCAGCCGGCCGCCTCTGCCGTCGGGCACCAGGAACATGACCACGACCGCGAGCAGCGCCACCATGGCGTCGTTGGTGGCGGGCAGATCGAACAGGGCCGTCCAGCCGCCGAAGGGCTGCTGACGCGTGATCCAGAAGAAGGCCGTCAGCGCGAAGACGGCCAGCACCCGGACTTCCGCCTTTTCCCAGTGCCCGACCGTCGGCAGCTCCACCCGGCCCCGGTAGGTCAGACCGCGGGTGAGGTAGAGGCCCATCACCGGCAGAAATACCAGAACGATGGGCACCGCCCAGGTCATCCAGGTGAGAAAAGGCACATTCTCCCCGGTGGTGGCTTCGTACACGCCCATGAAAACCACGTTCGGCGGCGTGCCGATGGGGGTGCCGATGCCGCCCAGGCTGGCAGCGTAGGCTATGCCCAGCAGCAGGGGTGTGGCGAGCTTGGGATCCTCGGTTTTCTCCAGCACGGCAAGGGCGACGGGGAGAAGCATCAGGCTGGTGGCCGTATTCGAGATCCACATGGAGAGCGCCGCAGATGCCGCCATGAACCCGAACACCAGCGACCGGCTGGAACCTCCGCCGAAGGCGCGCACCATGGTCAGCGCGATACGCCGGTGTGCGCCGCTCTTTTCCAGGGCCGTGGCGAGGATGAAACCGCCGAGCAGGAGCAGAATCAGACTGTGGCCATAGGACTGCGCCACCTGAACCGGGCTCAGCACCCCGGTCAGCGGGAAGAGCCCGAGCGGCAGGAAGGAGGTGGCAGGAATGGGAATGGGCTCGAACACCCACCAGACCACACAGATCACCGTTACGCCCAGGGTAATGGCCACGTCCATCGAGAACCCGGCGCGGTACATGAGGTATGCTGCCGCGAAAGCAAGTACCGGACCTGCATACAGGGCGATCGCTCGGGTTGAGGTGGTCCGGTCTCTCGTCATCGCCAGGCAAGATGCCAACGGCGACGTCGGAACGCAAATCACCTGTCCAGACCGCGGAGCAGACTGAGACTCGATGGCCCAGACTCTTTACTGGTATGACCTGGAGACTTCCGGGACAGAAGCGCGCTGGGATCGGATCGTGCAGTTCGGCGGTTTCCGGACCGACATGGATCTGAACCCGGTCGGGGACGAGTACTGCACCTATGTGAGGCTGCCGGACGACGTGCTGCCCAATCCTCAGGCGACGCTGGTCACGGGCATCACTCCGGATCTCACCCACCGGGAAGGGATCAGCGAATTCGAGGCCCTGGACGAGATCCGCGCGCTGTTCAGCGTTCCGGATACCTGCGTGGCCGGATTCAACAGCCTCCGGTTCGACGATGAGTTCATCCGCTTCGGCCTCTACCGCATGCTCATGGATCCCTACGCCCGGGAATGGCAGAACGGCAATTCCCGCTGGGACATCATCGATCTGGTCCGGGCGACGGGCGCGCTGCGCCGGGATGGAATCGTCTGGCCGGTGAACGAGGAGGGGCTGCCTACCTACCGGCTCGAAGACATGACGCATGCCAACGGTCTGGATCACGGCCAGGCCCACGACGCGCTTTCGGACGTGCGCGCGACCGTGGCCGTGGCGCGGATGATCAAGACGGCGCAGCCGCGCCTGTACGACTACTACTTCAACCTGCGACGCAAGAAGGCGGTGCGGAAGCTGCTGGAGCCCTACGGCGCACGTCTGTGTCTGCACGTATCCGGCATGTATCCCCGGGAGCAGTTCTGCTCGGCACCCGTGGTGTCCGTCTGCCGGCATCCCACCAATTCCAACTCGATCATCGTGGCCGATCTGTCCCATGACGTGGAGCCGCTGCTCTCCTGGTCGGAGGACGAGATCCGGGAGAAGCTCTTCACGGCGGGGCGTATACCTGACCGGCCGCCGCTGAAGGAAATCAAGATCAACCGCTGTCCGTTCGTCGCCGGCATCGAGGTGCTCGACGAGGAGAACTGGGACCGCATCGGCTTCAGGCTGCGCGACGCCGAGCGGCGGCTGCGCCGGCTCAAGCAGCCGGGTCTGGCGCAGAAGATCGCCCGGGTCTACGGCGGACGCACGATGGCGAGTCCCGACGACCCGGATGCCGCGCTCTACGATGCGTTTCTGCAGGACGCGGACCGGTCCCGGGCGATGACCTTCCTGGATGCCGTACGCTCAGGCGGCTGGCAGGACATGGATTTCGCAGACAGGCGCCTGCACGTGCTGGCGGCTCGGCTCAAGGCGCGCTCTTTCCCCGACCGGCTGAGTACGGACGAACGGGGCGACTGGCAGGCGTTCGTCGGCGCCAAGCTGAATGCCGGGAAGGCGGAGTGGCTGACGCTCTCGAGCTACTTCGGACAGATCCGCGAGATGCGTGCGGAACTGTCCGCAGAACCGGCGACGGGCCGGGATCTGGATCTTCTGGACGCGCTCGAGACCCACGGTCGGCACCTGGCCGAACGCTACCCCACAGACGGGGTCGCATGAGCGACTGCGTACGTTTCACCGAGGTGTGGAAGTCCTACCTGCCCGACCAGCCGGTGCTCAAGGGTGTCAGTCTGGCGCTGCCGGCTGGAGCCACGACGGCTATCGTGGGCGAGAGCGGATCCGGGAAGACGACGCTGCTGCAGCTGGTGAATGCCGTCGAAGCACCGGACTCCGGCACCGTGCAGGTATTCGACGAGCCGATCCCGGAAGACCGGGTGCGCTTCCGGCGCCAGATCGGCTACAGCGTTCAGGGCGCCGGACTGTTCCCGCACATGACCAACCGGGAAAACGTGACCCTGCTGGCCCGGCTGGAAGGCTGGAAACCGGATCTGATCGATGCCCGATTCGTCGAGCTGCTCGAGGAGATGGAACTGCCGGAGGATGTGGCCGACCGCTACCCGCGGGAGCTTTCGGGTGGCCAGCAGCAGCGGGTGGGGCTCTGCCGGGCGCTGATGCTGCGGCCGAGGCTGCTGCTTCTGGACGAGCCCTTCTCGGCGGTGGATCCCATCACCCGGGTGGGCATCTATGATCGTTTCCGCGAGGTTCAGGCGATGGAGGGGGTGAGCACGCTGCTGGTCACCCACGACATGCGTGAAGCGGTCAAGCTGGCTCAGATGCTCGTGATCATTGCCGAGGGCCGTATCGTGCAGGCCGACCGGGTGCCCGAGGTGCTGGCGAATCCGCGCACGGCGTACGTAGCCCAGCTGCTCAAGGGGCAGCTCGAATGAGCCGTGTCCTTCTGTGCTGGCTGTGCTGGCTGATCTGCCTCGGCTGTCTGTTCCCGGCATCCGGCAGATCGGCGGAACCGATCCGGATTGCCAGCAAGAATTTCAACGAGTCCTACATCCTGGCCGAGATCATCGCACAGCGGCTGGAGGCGGCCGGACTGCCGGTGGAACGCCGGTTCGGTCTCGGCGGCACGCTGATCTGCTTCGATGCACTGGTGGCCGGAGAGATCGACCTTTACGTGGAATACACGGGCACGCTGAGTCAGGCCATCCTCGGCTCGCCGGGCGTCACCGGGATCGATGCGCTGAACGCACTGATCGCCGAGCAGGACATCGCCCTGCTGGGCCCGCTCGGGTTCAACAACACCTACGCCATCGCCACCCCCAGCGCCGTGGCCCGTTCCCTGGGTCTCGAGACGATCGGCGATCTGGCGGCTCATGACGATCTCGAGGTGGTGGTGAGTCACGAGTTCCTCGAACGGGAAGACGGCTGGCAGGGTCTGTCCCGGACCTACGGGCTCGACATGCCGGTGACCGGCATCGAGCATGGCCTCGCCTATCAGGCGATCGCCGAGGGCAGCATCGACATCACGGATGCCTATTCCACGGATGGGGAGCTGGAACGGTATGACCTGGTGGTGCTCGAGGACGACCAGGGGTACTTCCCGGAGTACCTGGCGGCACCGCTGGCCCGAACCGGATTGCCGGCTGGCGTGTACGAAGCCCTGGCTTCGCTCGAGTCGCGCATCGACGACGATCGCATGCAGACGATGAATGCGGAGGTGGTGTTCGCCAGGCGTTCTTTCGCATCGGTGGCCAATGAGTTTCTGGTAGCCGAAGGCCTGGCGGAAGTGCGCTCGGAACAGGGCGAACTGCTGGCGTCGCTGGGACGCAACACGCTCCAGCATCTGAAGCTCACCGTCACCGCGCTCGTGGGCGCGGTGATCTTCGGCGTCGGCCTGAGCCTGGCCGTATTCCGGATGCCTCCGGTGGCCCGTGGTGTGACCTATTTCTGCGGATTGCTCCAGACCGTGCCGTCCATCGCCCTGCTGGCGCTGCTGATCCCCGTTCTGGGCATCGGCATGGCACCCGCGGTGCTGGCACTGTTTCTGTATTCGCTGCTGCCGATTCTGCGGAACACGCTGACCGCGCTGACGACCATCGATCCCACGCTGGTCCGGGTCTCGGTCGCCATGGGGCTGAAACCCGGTGAGCAGCTGCGTCATCTCTATCTGCCGCTGTCCCTGCCGAGCATGTTCGCCGGGATCCGGACCGCGGCGGTGATCAGCATCGGCACCGCTACCCTTGCCGCATTCATCGGCGCCGGCGGGTTGGGCGATCCCATCGTCACCGGCCTGGCTCTGAACGACACGAACCTCATCCTCCAGGGCGCCGTACCGGCTGCGGTCCTCGCCATCGTCACCGAGCTGGTTTTCGAGGCGCTGGAAAGGTGGCTGATCCCCCGCTCCCTCAAGGAGTGAACTACAGCGTGTCTAGGTAGGCGTCGTAGGAGGCCGTCGCCGGATCGAAGTCGATGTCCGCCGGAGCGTCCTTCCAGATGGCGACGACCCAGTCCCCGACCGCGTTGCCCGCTTCCTGGGTCAGCTCCTCCCAGGGAAACTGCTCGTCACCGAAGTAGTCGTCCGGCGATAGGCCGGTGAGGAAAACGATACGCCGACCGGCCCGGATGTCCGACTGGAGTGCCTCGGGGGCACCGAACTCGGCCGCATGCCGCGCCTCGTCGGCGAGACCATCACGGCTGAGAATTGCCAGGCGCCAGATCTCGCCGTTGCTCTTGAGCATCAGCAGACCCGCCGGGCCGTCCACCAGGTAGTATTCCACCAGGTTGTGCTCGGCCATGAGTCCGTGGACCCACGCGGCCAGGTCGGGATCGGTGAGAAACGCCGGTGGATCGATGGCCAGCGCCGTTTTCAGGCGCTCGGTGTACTGATTGAAGTACTCCTGCGCCAGCTCCTCCACGAACCGATGCACGGTGCCGATGGGATCTTCCATCTGCTTGGGAATGAACCGGTGGATGAGTCCGGCGTTGAACGCTTCCACGGCCATCTTCTCGTCCGCTACTCCGGTGAGCAGGGCTCTGCGGATGTGGTCGTCCTTCAGAGCCTCGCAGAACTCGAGTCCGTTCAGGGACGGCATGGCGTAGTCCACCACCAGCACGGAGTTGCGGCGGAAACGGTCCACATGGCTGATCTCCTGCTCGATCAGACCCAGGTCCAGATGGATGAGGGCGGATTCCGATGCCCGTTGCAGGGAAAAACAACGGTCCATGAGCGGCGGGAGAGGAATGGGCTCATTCAGGTAGGCCAGCGCCACCTCGGGGTCGGTGAAGGTCCGGCAGGCCCAGTTGCCGGGGAGCTCGAGTTCCAGCGTGTCCAGAAACGGTTCGTTGTCGTCCACGAAGCAGATGGTGGTCGGGTGGTAGTAGGGTGCCAGGATGAGCTGAGTCATGTTTCTCTCGGAGCCTCTCTAGCCGAGGAGGTTCTTCAGCGCCTCCTGCTTTTTTGCCGACATCCGCCGGTAAGCGCGGATGAGCGTTTCCTCATCCGCATTGAGGTCCCGCCGGAAGAGCCCTTCGAGCTGGCCGTGCAGCGGTGGCTCGATGTCCTTGATCTCTGAGCTGTCCGGGAGGCCACTGAACGTCTGCTGCAGCCGCGCTACAATGTCGGAATTCATGCTGCGTCTGTAGAGACGGGCGGATTCCCGGATCTGATCCCTCATGGCTGGCGGAAGACGGACCATGTATTTGTATGGCTGTTCTTTCATGTTCGGCTCTTCGGGTGGGTCTGTCTGATCGGTCGCGGGCTCCGGCTCGGGCTGGACGTTGCGGTTGCTGCTGAAACTGGAAACGAGGTTGTCGTCAACACGCCTGACTGAATCTATCCCCGTTATCCGGTCCGGACAAGGGTGGCAAAGTGATATCACCCCCGCAGGCGGGCGGGGATTGGGAGAACTCTGGTATTGAGTGGAGAGATGCAGCCGCTGAAGCGGCAGAACATCCGGCTGGCTGCCACCGTGGTCCTCATGCGCGACACACCTGCCGGTGTGGAAGTGTTCATGATGCAGCGGCCGGGCGGCGTGGATTTTCCGGACCTGCACGTCTTTCCGGGCGGCAAGGTGGATGATCAGGACCTGCTCGCGGATCAGGTATCCGGCTGCTCGGAGGAGAATGCCAACCGGCTGCTCGGATTGCCGGCCGGCGGTCTGCGTTACTGGGTCACGGCCATCCGCGAGTGCTTCGAGGAGTGCGGGGTACTGCTGGCCAGACGGGATGGCGCTTTCCTCACGCTCCGGGATCCGGAGGAGGTGGCCCGGTTCGACGGGTACCGTCAGGCGCTGATCGACGGTGAGATGACCATGGCGGATCTGTGCGAGCGGGAAACGCTGGTGCTGGCGGCGGACTGTCTGCTCTATCACAGTCACTGGCTGACGCCTGAATCCGCACCGCGGCGGTTCGATACCCGCTTCTTCGTGGCCAGGATGCCGGGTACGCAGGATACCGCGGCCCATGCCTGGGAAACGGCCGGCGAGCATTGGGTGATGCCCGGTGCGGCGCTGGCGGAAGGGGAGGCCGGCCGCTGGCAGATGATCTCCCCGACCACCACCACGCTCGGAACGCTCAGCAGCTTCGGGTCGGTGGCGGAGGCGTTCTCGGCCGTTGCCGGGGAGACCCACCTGCCCGAGCTCACGGAATCCCTCGCCTTTCAGGGCATGCAGCCGCTTCGATGACGCCGATCCTGAGCGTGCGCTCCCTGGCGAAGACGTTTGTCGATGGCGAACACACCCGTCAGGTACTGCAGGACGTCTCCCTGGACGTGGCCGCCGGTGAGGTGCTGGCGCTCATGGGACCGAGCGGCTCCGGCAAATCCACCCTGCTCAATCTGCTGGCCGGTCTGCTGCGGCCGGACTCGGGCTCCATCGCGCTGACACTGACGGAAGGTCCCGTGCTGCTCACCGGGCTGAGCGATCGGGAGCTGACCCGGTTGCGGCGGCGCCGGATCGGCTATGTGTTTCAGTTCTTCAATCTGATCCCCACGCTGACGGTGCGTGAGAACGTACTGCTCCCGCTGGAACTGAACGGCCTCGGTCACCTGGAAGCGGAGGCGCTCCAACGGCTGTCGGCTCTCGGGTTAGACGACCGGCTGGATGATTTCCCGGCACATCTGTCCGGCGGGGAACGGCAGCGTACGGCCATCGCCAGAGCGATGGCCCACCGTCCGGATCTGGTGCTCGCCGACGAGCCGACGGGCAATCTCGACGGGCGGACGGCCGAGCAGGTCGCGCGAATGCTCATCGGCGAGGTGAAGACGCTGTCGAGTGCTCTGGTCATGGCCACGCACTCCGACACCATTGCCAGTCAGGCGGATCGGGTGCTGCGTCTCGACGAGCGGGTGGACGGGGCCCGGCCTTGAGCCTGCTGGTTCGAAGCCAGCTGCGTTTTTTCCGTTTCGCGCCCTGGAGTACGCTGACCGTGCTGCTCGGTGTCACGCTGGCCATCAGCTCCATCGTCGCCGTCCATCAGATCAGTCAGCGAGTGGTGACGAGCCTCGCCTCGGTGACGCCCCCTCATCTGTCCGGGGTGACCCACCAGCTCCGCCGGCCCGGGCTGGTGATGGACGACTACTTCGAGCTGCGGTCACGCTGGCGGGCCGGGGATCTGCCCGGTGTGTCGTCGCTGATGCCGGTGGTCACGGGGACCGCCGGACGCTGGCGCGTGATCGGTCTGGATGCTTTCTCCGGTGTTCCGGCAGCGCTGGGTCTTGCACTGCTGGCGCCGGGCGAGGTGGTGGCCGGGCCGCAGGCCGGAGCGGGAGAGACGATCACGCCGGTGCCCGGCGGCCCTTCGGTGCGGATCGCCGCCCGTCACGACACCCTTGCGCAGGATCTCCTGATCACCGGCGTGGGAACCGCACAGGCACTGCTCGGTCGTCCCGACCAGGCGCTCGATGCCGTCGGCGTGGTGATCGTCAGTCCCGCGCAGCAGCTCATCGACTGGACCGAACGGCTCATGCCCGGTTTCTCCGCCGGCATTGACGTGCAGACCTATGCGCTGGAGGGGTGGGATGTGAGCGCCATGGCGGCCACCGACCCCGCGATCGCCTTTGCCCGATCCGTACTGTTCAACCTCGGAGCGCTGGGCAGTCTGGCTCTGGTGGTGGCCTGGCTGCTCGTCTATCAGGTGAGCGTCATCTGGCTGAGGCGCCGTGCGGTCACGCTGACGCGTCTCCGCCAGATGGGTGTGACGGAAGCGGAGCTCCGACGCGTGTTTCTCGGCAGCCTCATCGGGCTCGGCCTCACCGCCAGCCTGCTCGGTCTCGTGCTCGGCGGCTGGCTGGCGGACGGGCTCGCCCATGCCGCGACGGGCTTCAGCGAACCTCTGACCGGCGTTGGCCTCGATCGCTGGGTTCTTGCAAAGGCTCTCGGCAGCGCGCTCGGCGTCTGCCTGATTGGAGGCTGGATCGCCGCCCGCCGGGAAGCGGGTGGACCGGGGGTGGCGAGCGGACGGCGTCTGTTCCATCTGCTGTGTCTGCTGGTCCTGGGTGCCGGAATCTGGGGTATGACGCCGGGCAGTTCCCTGGCCGGCGGGTTTGCGGCGGTTGCAGCCGTCTGTCTGCTCACGCTGGCGGCCATATCTCCGCTGCTCGCTGGCCTCCGCGCGGGTGCCCGGCATCTGCGCGGCCGGCTCGTGCGCCGGATGGGTCTCAGGGAACTGCTCTGGTACCCCGGCGACCTGGCAGTGGCCATCGGCGCGCTGGTTCTGGCGCTGGCGACGAGCGTGGCCATGTCGCTGATGGTGGACAGCTTCCGACAGGACTTCCGGGCCATGCTCGATCAGCGGGTGGTGAGCGATCTGTTCCTCAGCGGCGAGGCAGGTGAGGATCTCTCGGAGCTTGCGAAGCGTCTGGAGACGGTCCCCGGCGTCACCCGGGTCCAGCGGTACGGCCGCTCGGAGCTCCAGCTCGACGGTCTTCGGGTGAGTCTGAGCTTCAGCGCTTTCGATCTGCCCGAAGCCCGCCGTTACGGGCTGAGCAGGCCGCTGGCCCGGGGAGAAGCCCTGGTCAGCGAACGGCTCGCCGGGGACCTTGCGCTTTCCACCGGGCAATCGTTCATGGCCGGCGGCATGCGGCTGACGGTTGCCGGAATCTTTCCGGGATACGGTGACAGCACGCCCCGGCTGGTCCTGCGTGAGGAAGACGCAGCCGCGCTCGGAATCCGCCGCCGCTATGAACGGCTGAGCGTCGATACGCAGGAGCCGGCGCTCGTACGGCAGACGGTCGCAGCCCTGGCACCGGGTGTATCCGTGGAGGCGCGAAGCGCCATACGGTCTCAGGCGCTCGAGATCTTTGATGCCACCTTCGCCATCACCCGGGCTTTGACCTTCCTCGCTCTCATCGTGGCCAGCGTCGGTCTCTACAACGCGCTGCTGGCCCTGGAGCTGCTACAGCAGGGCGTGCGGCGGCTGCTGCACGCCATGGGCCTGGACGCCCGGGAACTGCGGCAGATAGCCGCCTGGCGTGTGATCGGCGTGGGCTTCATGTCGCTGATGCTCGCGCTCCCGCTCGGGATCGCCATGGGCTGGCTCCTCTGCCGGGTGGTCAATCCCAGAGCGTTCGGCTGGAGTCTGGATCTCGAGCTCGCCGCCGGGTCCTTCCTCTGGCCGGTGCTGACCGCACTGGCCGTCATGGCGGTGGTGGGTCTGGCACCGACACCGCGGGAGTCGATGGCGGAACAGGTGGATGTCCGTGATTAGACGCCTGCGGAGGCAGTCATGCCTGCTCGTCGTTCTGCTCGGCCTCTGGGGGTGTGATCATCGGCCGTCCGTCGAGCGCGCGCCCCCGGCGCAGCTGCGACTCGGGTCCGTGCTCGGGGAGACGTCGGTGGAAGGCTTCCAGCGGGCCGAGGCGCCCCGGCGATTCGTCTTCCCGCAGGATCATGGTCCGCATCCCGGATTCCGCAGTGAGTGGTGGTACCTGACGGCCGTGCTTGCAGATCCGGAAGGGTCGGATTTCGGGGTTCAGTTCACGCTGTTCCGGCAGGCGCTGGGGCCGGATGGCGCCAGTGCGGACAATCGCTGGCAGACCCCTCAGGTCTATCTGGCCCACTTCGCCGTGACGGATGGCACCGGAGGCGATCACCGGGCGGCCGAGCGTTACGCGCGTGGCCACCCGGACCTCGCAGGTGTGCAGACCGAACCCTTTGCCCTGTGGCTGGAAGACTGGCGTCTCGAGGAGACGGGCGGTGCGTGGCAGCTCTCGGCGTCCATGGAAGACGTGAGCGTTGCGCTCTCGTTCGAGGTGCCGGCGCCCATCGTGCTTCAGGGTGCGGCGGCGGAGCCGGGCCTCAGCCGCAAGGGGCCGGGTCAGGCGTCCTACTACTATTCCATGCCGCGAATTCCGGCAGCGGGGCAGATCACCATCGATGGCCGTGTTTCTCCGGTCTCCGGGTATGGCTGGCTGGACCGGGAATGGAGCACCAGCGTACTTTCCGGCGGACAGGTGGGTTGGGACTGGTTCGCCCTGCAGCTCGATGACGGCCGCAGCCTGATGGTTTTTCAGCTGCGCCGCCGGGATGGCGGACGGGATCCCTACGACCAGGGCATGCTGATCGAACCGGATGGCGAAGGCCGGCATCTGACGACGGCCGATTTCCGTCTCGAGCCTGACCGGTTCTGGCGGGACGACGCTGATACCCTCTGGCCGGTCGGCTGGTCGCTGCAGCTCGGCGAGGAGGAACTTCGGCTCGTCGCGGTCCTGGACGATCAGCTCATGGACACCAGCGTACGCTACTGGGAAGGCATGGTGGCGGTGCTGAACGAAGCCGGAGAGCGGACAGGCAGCGGCTACATGGAACTCACCGGCTATGCGGACATGAATGGAGACGGGGAAACATGACGGACGAAGAACTCATCTGGCGACGGCGCACGGCCCGGGCGGGCCCCCGCCTGCCGCTTTTCGACGTGCGGCTGGACGATATGGTGCACCCCGGCTCCGGCGACGTGCTCTCCAGGCTGGTGCTGTCGAGCGTGGACTGGGTGAACATGGTGGCCCTGACCGAGTCGGGTGAGTCGGTCATGGTTCGCCAGTACCGCTTCGGGGTGAGCTATCCCACCCTGGAAACTCCAGGCGGCATGGTGGACCCGGGTGAGGACTCTCTGACGGCGGCCCGGCGCGAGCTTGCGGAGGAGACGGGCTATACCGGCGGTCGCTGGCAGTATCTCGGCGCCGTGGAACCCAATCCGGCCATTCACGATCATCTCTGCCATCACTGGCTGGCCGAAGGCGTGGTGCGCACGGGTGAGCCCAGGCCGAGCGCGGGCGAGCACATCGAGGTGGCCCTGATGAGCGAGATGGCGGTCCGGGATGCAGTGCTCGACGGCACCATCCGCCATGCTCTGGCGCTGTCGGCTCTGGCACGGGTGTTCGAGCTCTGGCCGAGACCCTTCCGCAACCCCGGTCCGGAGTGGGCGCGACGCCCCGAAAGGTCCTGACGGGGCACTAGGAAGCATCCGGAAAGTCCGTCACAATGGCGTATCCGACCAGTACCGGTAGGGGTTTTCAGCCAGATGAGGAATCACGACGCCGCGCAGGTAGTAAGCCCGGGTGAGTCATTTTCCAGGCTTCGCAATGCGCAGTCCGACGAGCGCGCGGAGGGTGACGGCGCGCGCCGCCACGCCATCCTCATCGTCGATGACAAGCCGGAACTCCTGAACAGCCTCCATCAGCTGGTCAATCTGCACGGTTATCAGGCGGACAAGGCGCTCGGAGGCGCCGAGGCGCTGGAGGCGCTTGGCCGCAAGCACTACGACGTGGTGCTCCTCGACCTCATCATGCCCGGCGTCAGCGGTCACGACGTGCTCGACCACGCCGCCCGGGAGGGCCTGGACAGCAAGATCATCGTCGTTTCCGGAGATTCCAGCTTCAGCGGCGTGAAGCACGCGCTGCACTGTGGCGCCTTCGATTTCGTCAAGAAACCCTATGAGGCGGGCGAGCTGATCTCCACCATGGAGACGGCACTCCGCCAGTGCGAGCTGGAAAGCCGGAATCAGGTCATGGAGGCGAAGCTCAAGGACTCGGAGGAACTGCACCGGTTCATCGTCAACAACTCGCCGGATCTGGTGTACATGCTGGACCGGAACGGCTGCTTCATCTTCCTCAATGAGCGGCTGGAATCGCTGCTCGGCTACCGGAAGGAGGAGCTCATCGGCCGGCACTATTCGGAGCTGGTGGACGACGACCATCTGGAGCTTGCCCGCAATCTCTTCAACGAGCGGCGCATGGGCGAACGGGCGGCCACCAATGTGGAGATCCGTCTGAAGAGCCGACTCAACCGGCGTGGACCACGGCTCTTTCACGTGCAGTCGCTGTGGATGGAGCTGACCGCCGAAGGGGTCTATTCGGATCCGAACGAGCGGACCCGGGAAAACTTCGTCGGCACCTACGGCACGGCGCGGGACATCTCCGAGCGCAAGGAAGCGGAAGAGGTCATCAACTTCCAGGCCTACCACGATCTCCTCACGCATCTGCCCAATCGTGCGCTGCTCAAGGACCGTCTGAGTCTCGCCATCGCACATGCCCGCCGGAACAAGCGGAAGCTGGCGGTGATGTTCCTGGATCTGGACCGGTTCAAGCTGGTCAACGACACCCTGGGTCATACCATGGGCGACCGGCTGCTGAAGGCCGTGGCCAACCGGCTGCAGAGCTGTCTGAGGCGCGGTGACACGCTGGCCCGGTTCGGCGGCGACGAGTTCACCCTGCTGCTGCCCGAGGTGCGCACCAAGGACGACGTGGTGGTCATTGCGTCGAAAATCCTGGACCGTCTGAACGCGCCTTTCGTGATCGATGGTCATGAGCTGTTCGTGGGCGCGAGTATCGGTATCTCCATCTATCCCGAAGCCGGCGATTCGGAAGAGGCGCTGATTCAGAACGCCGACATCGCCATGTATCAGGTCAAGGGCCGGGGCAAGAACGGTTATCAGTTCTTCTCGGAGGAGATGAATCACAGCTTCTCCACCCGTCTGTCGCTGGAGCGTGAGTTGCGAAACGGGCTCGCTCAGGGAGAGCTCAAGGTCTACTACCAGCCTCAGGTGTCGCTGGCGGACGGCAGGATCACCGGTGTGGAGGCGCTCGTGCGCTGGCAGCATCCGGTGCGTGGCCTGGTCGAGCCGGTGGACTTCCTGCCGATGGCCGAAGAGACCGGCCTGATCTGTCAGATAGACGAGCACGTGCAGGCGCAGGCGTTCACGGACGTGGCCTACTGGCGCGCGAAAGGCCACAGCGACGTCCGGGTATCCGTGAACCTCTCCGCGATGCAGCTGGAGAAGGAAGGCTTCGTGGACCGGTTTGTTTCCACGCTGCAGCAGAGCGGGCTGGAGGCCGGTGCCGTGAAGCTTGAGATCACCGAAAATACCCTGATGCAGGACATGGAAGTGATCATTCCCAAGCTGAAGGAGCTGCGTCGCCTGGGTGTTCACATCGCCATCGACGATTTCGGCACCGGCTATTCGTCGCTGTCCTATCTTCAGCAGTTCCCGATTCAGACGCTCAAGATCGACCGGAGCTTCGTCGGCGATATCCGGGAAGACGAGTCGGATGCGAGCATCGTCAATGCCATCGTCGCCATGGCGCGGGGTCTGAAGCTGGATCTCATTGCGGAAGGTGTGGAGAACCGCACCCAGCTCAAATACCTGCATGCGCAGGGTTGCAACGAAGGGCAGGGTTTCATCTTCTCGAAGCCGGTGCCGGCCAACGATATCTCCGCCATGATCCGGCAGAATCCCTTCGTCGATCTGGTCAGGGACGGTACCCTGGAAGCGGATGCGTCCGAGCCGGCCGGAGTCGTCTGACCCAAGGGTTCCCAATCTCCGATGAAAGGCTTCACGACACGGATCGTTCACAGCGATCGCCTTCGACCTATTGAGCACGGCTCGCTCCAGAAACCCATACATGCCACGGTGGCATACGGATATGAGGATGCCCGGGACCTGGCTGCCGCCTTTCAGGGCACCAAGGCCGGTTATACCTACGGCCGGCAGGTGAACCCGACCGTGGAGGCGCTTCAGGACAAGATCACCGCCATGGAAGGGGGTGTGCAGTCGGTCTGTTTCAGCACCGGCATGGCGGCAATCGGCACCACGATTTTCGCACTCCTGCGTGCGGGTGATCATTTCGTGTCCTCATCGTTCCTCTTCGGCAACACGAACAGTCTGTTCAACACCTTCACTACTCAGGGCATCGATGTCAGCTTCGTGGACGCCACGGATGTGGCGGCTGTGGAGGCGGCCATCACCGATCGGACCCGCCTGGTGTTCGTGGAAACCATCGCCAATCCGCGTACCCAGGTGACCGCGCTGGAAGAGATCGGCCGGCTGTGTGCCGAACGCAACCTGATCTACTTCGTGGACAACACCATGACGTCGCCCTATCTCTTTCAGCCGAAAGCGGTGGGTGCGAGCCTGGTGATCTCCAGCCTCACCAAATACATCGGCGGCCATGGCAACGCGCTCGGCGGCTCGGTCACCGAGATGGGGCAGTACGACTGGACCGGTTTTTCAAACCTCTACGAGACCTACAGGAAAGGTGATCCGCAGAAGTGGGCGATCACCCAGATCAAGAAGAAGGGGCTGAGAGATTTCGGCGCCGCGCTGGCACCCGAGGCTGCCCACCACATTGCGGTGGGGGCTGAGACCCTGGCGCTGCGCATGGAGCGTCAGTGCGCCAACACGCGGGCCATGGCGGAGTATCTGGCCGCGCATCCGCAGGTGAAGAACGTCTACTATCCGGGACTGGCCGGGCACCCGGAGCATGGGCGCGCCAGGCGCCTGTTCCGCCATCCGGGCGCGCTGTTCAGCTTCGAGCTGACCGCAGACGTGGATCTGTGGCAGTTCCTCAATCACCTGAAGGTGATCGTGAAATCGAGCAATCTGGGCGACAACCGGACGCTGGCCATACCGGTGGCGCACACCATCTACTTCGAGATGGGCCCGGAGCGACGGGCCAGCATGGGGATTGATGATTCGCTCATCCGCATCTCAGTAGGCATAGAAGACGAATCCGATCTCATTGAAGATCTGGCCGGCGCTTTCGACGCCGCCGGGAACTAGAAAACATCAGGGGAACGATATGGGACGACTTCAGGACAAGGTGGTCATCATCACCGGTGGGGCAGGCGGTATCGGCCGCGAGGCAGGCAGACTGTTCGTGGACGAAGGAGCGTACGTTCTGCTGGTGGATCTGAACGAGGATGCCCTGAAAGACGCCTGCAACGAGATCGGCAGCAATGCGGTGAGCTACTTCGTGGGCGACGTGACCAGGGCGGCCGACAACGACGCCATGGTTGCCTGCGCGACGGAGCGTTACGGGGGCGTGGACGGCCTGCTGGCGAACGCCGGCATTGAAGGTGACGTGGCCTCCATCGCCGATTATGACGAGGATCGGTTCGACCAGGTGATGGCCATCAACGTGAAGGGCCCGTTTCTGGGCCTGAAGTCCGTCACGCCGGCCATGGAGAAACGCGGCGGCGGCAGTGTGGTGATCACCTCCAGCGTGGCCGGACTCATGGGCACGCCTAATCTCTCCGCCTACACCACCAGCAAGCATGCGGTCATCGGCCTGATGCGATCGGCGGCCAAGGAGCTCGCGCCGCTGAAGATCCGGGTCAACACCGTGAATCCCTCACCTGTGGAAACCGAGATGATGCGGCGGCTGGAATCCGGCATCGGCGGAGAAGAAGGTGCTGAGCTGGTGAAGGCCGGCATGGCGGAGCGGATCCCGCTGCAGCGCTATGGGGAACCGGCGGACATTGCCCGCATGATGCTGCACCTGGTGAGCGACGACAGCGATTTCATCACCGGCTCGGTGAATGTGGTCGACGGCGGCATGACCGCCTGAGATAGAGCAGAAACCTGAGGAGGAAACCACAGACATGGCAGACGCCGTTCTAGAAACCAGTCTCGACCTGCCCAACAAGCGCAGCGGAAAGGTCAGAGACCTGTATGACGTAACCCTCGCCGATGGCAACGAAGCGTTGCTGATCGTTGCCACGGACCGGATCAGCGCTTTCGACGTGGTGATGCAGAACGGTCTGCCGGGTAAGGGCGTGGTGCTCACCCAGATCTCGAAATTCTGGTTCGACCACTTCTCGGACGTGCCCAACCATCTGCTGTCCACGGACGTGGCCGATGTGCCGGGACTGTCTGAGGCGGATCAGATGGCGCTGCGCGGGCGCATCATGCTGTGCCGGAAGACCCGGGTGGTCCCCATCGAATGCATCGCCCGCGGTTACATCACCGGCAGTGGCTGGAAGGACTATCAGAAGAGCGGCAGCGTCTGCGGTATTCCTCTGCCGGACGGACTCAAAAACAGCGACCGGCTGGCCGAACCGCTGTTCACGCCGTCCACCAAGGCCGAAACCGGTCACGACGAGAACATCTCCTTCGAGGAGGGTGCCAGGATCGTCGGCCAGGAGCTCATGCAGTGGCTCGGCGAGACCACGCTCGACCTTTACGCGCGGGCCCGGGACTACGCCCTCGAGCGCGGCATCATTCTCGCCGACACCAAGTTCGAGTTCGGACAGATCGACGGCGAAGGCACGCCGCTGCTGATCGACGAGATCTTCACGCCGGACAGCTCCCGATTCTGGCCGGCGGACGAATGGGCGCCTGGTCGTGAGCAGCCGAGCTTCGACAAGCAGATCGTGCGCAACTACCTGGAGACGGTGGTGGAGGCCGGCGAGTGGGACAAAACGCCGCCCGGGCCCGTCCTGCCGGATGAAGTGGTGGAGCGCAGCATCGCCCGCTACCTCGAGGCGTATGAGCGTCTGACGGGCAGCGAGCTGTCTCTCTGAACCGTTGAACGGCTAAACCGTCTCCGCGCGCTCCGCGGCGATCTCGCGGCCGATACGGAGGATCAGATCCCGGGTGGCACGGATGCCGTCCGGTTCCGGCAGGCGCCGGCCCTCATACTCCACGCCCACGTGGCCGCGGTAGCCGGCGTCCGCGACGATTCTGAGCATCGCTGCATAGTCGATGATCTTCTCGTTGCCATCAGCGTCGAAGTCGTAGGATTTGGCACTCACGGCCCGGGCGTGCGGCATCAGCTCCCGCACACCCTGGTAGCGGTCATAGCGGACCTCGGGTTTTTCGCCCCAGGGCGAAATCAGGAAGTTACCGAAATCCGGAAGCGTTCCCACGCGGGGGTGATCCGCCCGGACGATGGTCTCTGCGAGCCAGGCACCGTCGCTGGAGTAGCCGCCGTGGTTCTCCACCAGCACGTTCAATCCCAGCGGTGCCGCGAGCTCTCCCAGCGCGTGCAGGCTCCCGGCCACTCGCCGGGAGAGTTCTTCGTGACTGCCGGCACCTGCGGCATTCACCCGGATGCTGTGGCAGCCGAGCAGGGCGGCTGCCTCGAGCCAGGGGCGGTGATTCTCCACGGCCTGGCGGCGGACGTTCCCGTCCGCGGCGCCCGTGTCTCCCAGCGCGTCGCACATGATCAGGAGCGAGCGCACGCCCTCACCGTCTGCGCGGGCCTTCAACTGGTTCAGGTAGGCCTCATCCTTTGCCCGGCTGAAGTAGAAGGTGTTGACGTACTCCACGGCCTCGATACCGAACTGTCGCCTGGCGAGCACCGGAAAGTCGAGTGGATCGAGATCCCCCTGAAGGACGGAATCCGGATCTGCCCGGAAACGGGCACGGAAGTCTGCCGTACGCACGCCGCCGAAGTAGCTTCTGTGCAGCGACCATTGAGCCAGGGAAACGGGGAAGTAGGCGTCGCGCATATCGGAGCTGGTCCCGGGTGCACCGGCAACGGCCCCGGGCAGCACGGCCGCCGCGGCTGCCAGACCGGTGTGACTGATCAGGTTGCGTCTGGAAACGGGCAAAATTCGTCCTCGAGTCGGCTGAGGCGGCGAACGCATGGCCATTTGATAAGATCGAACGCTGCATTCGATACCGCCGGATCACCATAGTCTTGGACTGGGACACCTACAAGCGATTGTGCGACTCACCGGGCGTGTTCTCACGCTGGATGCTGGAGCAGACCCTCGAACTGCTGGACGCCGAGCTGGGTCATCGGCTCACCGGCAGTCTGCACGGGGTAGCCCTCGTGAAACCGCACGACCACTCCGGTGGCCCGGCAACGGACATGTTTCCGCTCGAGCTGGCACCGGAAGAGGCGACCGCCATTGCCGATCGGGTTGCCGCCGCGACTGCCGCCGGCGAGACCACCAGCGGAACCCGGCGTCGCGGACTGGGTGGGTTCGAGGAAGCCTGGCAGGAATACGCGCGGCATCTGAGTCAGGCGCGTGTTCTCTAGAATTCTGATCGCAAACCGGGGTGCCATTGCCCGCCGGGTGGTCCAGGCGTGTCACACGCTGGGTGTGGATTCCGTTGCCGTCTTTTCCGATGCGGACGCGGGGGCACCGCATCTGGCGGAAGCCGGACGGACCTGGCGGCTCGCTGGGGAACGGGCGGAGGAAACCTACCTCAACCAGCCGGCCCTGATTGAGGCCATTCGCGCCACCGGCGCCGACGCAGTGCATCCGGGCTACGGTTTTCTGGCCGAAAATCCGGGATTTGCAGCGGCCGTGGAGGCAGCCGGTGCCCGCTTCATCGGTCCCCGGCCGCAGTGGCTCGAAACCATGGGCGACAAGGTCGCCGCACGGAGACTCGTGTCGGAGCAGGGTTTCCCCGTTTTCGCGGGTACGGACAGGATCGAGCCGGATCCGGGGAACCTCCGACGGCAGGCGGAATCGGTCGGTTATCCGCTGCTGGTGAAACCCGTGGGCGGCGGCGGCGGGATCGGCATGCGGGTGGTGCGGGAAGCCGGTGCGCTGGAGACGGCCGTGGCGCAGGCACGGGCGCTTGCGGACAGCGCGTTCGGTGATGACGGCATCTTTCTGGAGCGCTGGATCGAATCCGGTCGCCACATCGAATTCCAGGTGCTCGGCGACGGTCAGGGCGGCGCGCTGCATCTGCACGAGCGGGAGTGCTCGGTGCAGCGCCGGCATCAGAAGATCATCGAGGAGAGCCCGGCCCCCGGCATCGAGCGGTCGGAGATCGAAGCACTGGCTGCCGGGGCGGCGGAGCTGGTCGGGCGGATAGGCTATGACAACCTGGGCACCGTCGAAACGCTCAGAGCCGGAGCCGGGGACTACGGCTTTCTGGAGATGAACACCCGGATTCAGGTGGAGCACGGGGTCACCGAGATGATCACGGGCGTGGATCTGGTGGTGACTCAGATCCGGCTGGCAGCCGGCGAAGGCTTGCCCGACGCCCGCCCCGCCGTCGGCCACGCCCTGGAGGTACGCGTTTATGCGGAGGACCCGGTCACTCAGCTGCCGTCCACGGGACGCCTGTCCCGGTTCGAGGTGCCTCGGGGTCTGCATGGGGTGCGCGTGGATACCGGGTACGCTCTGGGCCAGTGGGTGACTCCTTACTATGACCCGATGCTGGCGAAAGTGATCGGGCACGGCAGCACCCGGGAGCAGGCGATCGGACGGGTTGCCGTGGCGCTCAGAGCGTTCAGCGTTCAGGGCGTGAAGACCAATATTCCGCTGCTCAGCGGTATTCTGGGCGATGATGAGTTTCTGGCCGGCCAGGTGGATACGGGCTATCTCGCCCGTTACCTGGCGCGGCTTACCTGAAGTGACTGAGGAGGGTCGATGCGGGTCGAAGTGGAAAGCGAGGTACAGGGGAGCGTGTGGAAATTGGAGGTCAGTGCAGGCGATGCGGTCGCTGCCGGTGACGTGCTGATGATTCTGGAATCCATGAAGATGGAGATTCCGGTGGAAGCGCCGGTGGACGGCACGGTGGCCGAGCTTCTGGTCGCGCCGGAAGATCCGGTGGCGGAAGACCAGGTGCTGGCCGTCATCGAGTCCGGTGGCTGATCGACGTGCCGGCCGGAGGGAGCCCGTGGTACTTTAGCCGGCTCGAAGTGCTGAATTATCTGGGGATAGACAATGACTGAACTGGTCACCATAGAGACGACGGATGGCGTCGCCGACGTGCGCCTGAACCGGCCGGAGAAATACAACGCGCTGTCCGGCGACATGTTCAAGGCGATCATCGAGGCAGGGCAGAGTCTGGCCGAAGCGAAGGACATCCGGGCGGTGGTGCTGTCCGGCAACGGCAGAGGATTCTGCGCCGGTCTCGACATGGACAGCTTCCAGGGCATGGCGGATCAGGACACCGGCGGGGGAAACGCCACCGATGCACTGCTCGCCCGCGGTGACGGGCCCGAGAATCACGCCCAGCGGCCGGCATGGGTGTGGAAGACTCTGCCGGTGCCGGTCATCGCGGCGATTCACGGTGTGGCCTACGGCGGCGGTATTCAGATCGCCCTGGGTGCCGACATCCGCATCGCCGCTCCGGATGCCAAGCTGTCGGTGATGGAAATCAAATGGGGCCTGATTCCGGACATGAGTCTGACCCAGACGCTGCGGGATCTGGTGCCGCTGGACGTGGCCAAGGAGCTTACGTTCACGGGCCGGGTGCTCTCGGGTGAGGACGCAAAGGCGCTCGGCCTGGTCACCCACACGGCGGAAAATCCGCTGGATGCCGCCATGCAGCTGGCGAGAGAGATCGCCGGCAAGTCACCTGACGCGATCCGGGCGGCGAAAAAGCTCTACGAGGACAGCTGGCATGCGGACGCCCGCACGGGTCTGTCCCTGGAGGCGAGCCTGCAGACGGCGCTGATCGGTCAGCCGAACCAGGTGGAAGCCATCATGGCCAACTTCGAAAAGCGTGCCCCGGAGTTCAGGGACTGACCTCTGTGCGCGGAGGCAGAGCACCATGAGCTGGGAAAAGGAAGTCACGGAGCTCGAACGGCGGCGTCACCTGGCGAAGCAGCAGGGCGGTCCGGAAGGGATTGCCAGGCAGCATGCCCGGGGCCGGCTGACGATCCGGGAACGGATCGACGCGCTGCTGGATCCGGGCACCTTCTCCGAACACGGTCGGGCCACGGCGTTGCCGGACTACGATGAGAACGATGAATTCACCGGATTCGTGCCCGCCAACTACGTGGTGGGATTCGGGCGGATAGAAGGCCGGCGGGTGGTCGTCGGCGGAGAGGACTTCACCCTCAAGGGAGGGTCACCCAATGCGGCCGGGCTCCGCAAGAGCGTCTACGCGGAGCATCTGGCCAGCCGGTCCCGGGTGCCGCTCGTGCGCATGCTCGAAGGTGGTGGCGGCAGCGTCAGGGGCTCCGGCCGGAAGGGTGGCACGGTGGGCGAGCCGGTCTACACGGAGCCGCGCTTCAAGATCATCGCAGATGCCATGGGTCAGGTACCCATCGCGTCTGCCGCGCTGGGTGCGGTGGCCGGCTTTCCGGCCGGGCGCCTGGTCGCCTCGCATTTCTCGGTCATGACCCGGTACACGTCCCAGGTGCTCATCGGCGGCCCGGCGCTGGTGGAACGGGCGCTCGGCGTGAAAATGAGCAAGGAAGCGCTCGGTGGCGTGGACGTGCACAGTCTGAGCGGCGTGGTGGACAACGTGGCGGAAGACGAGCACGACGCTTTCCGCCAGATCCGCCGCTTCCTCGGTTATCTGCCGAGCAACGTCTGGCAGAACGCACCCCGGATCGCCTCGGACGACCCTGTGGACCGTATGGAGCCGGAGCTGCTCGACATCGTGCCCAGGGACTCGAACGCGCCGTTCGAGATGCGCGCGATCATGGAAATGGTGATGGATGCGGGTTCGGTGTTCGAGATGGGCCGCACGTATGGACCAAGCCAGATCACCGCCCTGGCGCGACTGGCGGGGCAGCCGGTGGGCGTGCTCGGCAACGACTGCAACTTCTATGCGGGGGCGATGACGGCGGAAGCCGCGCAGAAGTACCGGCGTTTCGTCGAGATGTGCGACATGTTCCATCTGCCCATCGTCAATTTCGTGGATCAGCCCGGATTCATGATCGGTCCCGAGGCCGAGCGGGCGGGGACCATCCGCTACGGCATGGCTGCCGTCGCCGCGGCCGTTCAGGCCCGTGTGCCCTGGGCGTCCGTTCAGGTTCACAAGGGGTTCGGTGTGGCGACGGCGGCCCATTTCGGGGACAACGCGTACGTGCTGTCCTGGCCGTCGGTGGAGAGCGGCGCGCTTCCGCTGGAAGGCGGCGTGGCGGTGGCCTTTCACAGGGAGATTGCGGCCTCGGAAGACCCGGAAGCCAAGCGGAAAGAGATCGAAGACCGGCTCCGTCAGGCCCGCTCCCCATTCCCGCGGGCGGAGTCCTTCTCGGTGCACGAGCTGATCGATCCCCGGGAAACCCGGCCCATGCTGGCTGAGTGGGTCGACTGGATACAGCCGCAGCTGGAGACGCTGCCGGGCGAGGTACGCTTCCCCATGAGGCCGTGACGGCATGGTCGCCGTGATCCTGACCCTGGTGCTTTCTTTCCTGGCTGGCGGGACGGTCTGGCTGCTGGCCGGCTCCCGGCTCAGCCTGAACGAGGATGAGGACGTGAACGAGGTGCTGAACCTGGTGGCTTACCTGGCTCTGGCGCTCGGACCGGTCTTCGCGCTGGTGTTTTTCCTGCTCGACCGGAACTGACCCGGCATGACCGCCGGAACGTGGCGATGCCTAGTTGTAGCCCACCACGTAAGCGTCGGCGTCGTCCGTGCCTTCTTCTTCGAAATGATGATCGGCCGGGCCGAAGGCCAGAAGCAGAGGCGTGTAGTCCTCGGTTTCTGTTTCCAGTGCCGGGATCTCGTCGACGTTGTGTTGTGGGGAGACGTTCATCCTAAACTACCTTGAATCTATCGCGGTCCAGTCGGCGGTGTTTTTTTACCAGTTTCGCCAGTCGTGCGAGCGGAGTTTATGCTGATCTTTTTAAAATGCAACGCTAATTGCTTGAATTGTAGGCCAATTCAGCCTGAAAACGTGAGGTAGACGATGAATTTGCCCGTAGACCCGGAGTCCGTGAAAGGCTTTCTCGATCCGGCGGAAGGCGCGCGGCTCTACGAGCTGGCCGCCGGAACGGCCCCGCTCGGCCCCTGCCTGGAAGTGGGTTCCTACTGCGGCAAATCCACGCTCTATCTCGGCAGCGCCTGCCGCGAGGCGGGTCAGCAGGTCTTTGCCGTGGATCACCACCGGGGCTCTGAGGAGCATCAGGTGGGCGAGGCCTACCATGACGAGTCTCTGTACGACGCCCGTGCGGGCAGGATGGACACCTTCGGAGAGTTCCGCCGCAATCTGGATCTGGCCGGCCTGACGGATACCGTGGTACCCATCGTCGCCGGTACCCGGCAGGCGGGCCGTCACTGGCGTACGCCGCTCGGCATGGTCTTCATCGATGGTGGTCACAGTGAGGAGGCGGCACTGACGGATTACCGTACCTGGGCGCCGCACATACTGCCGGGCGGCGTGCTGGCCATTCACGACATCTTTCCGGATCCCGCGGACGGCGGGCAGGCCCCGTACCACATCTATCAGCTGGCGCTGGCCTCCGGGCTCTTCGAGCCTCTAGAGATGGTGCGCACGCTGGGCGCGCTCCAGCGCCTGGAGGGATGACGGTTCCGCGGTATGGTGATGCGGCCGCGTGAAGATCGTGGCGGCGTCGGTGAGGCCGTAGAGGGTGTCTGCCGCCAGCAGGATGGCGCCGGCGGTCCAGGTGGGACGTTCGTCCGGCCACATCACCTCATCGGTGAACACGTAGCCCGTCCACCAGGAACCGTCCTCCACCTGGAACCTTGCCAGGTCCTCGAACAGTCGAACGGCCTGTGCGTTCAGTCCCGCCGCAGCGCAGGCCATGATCAGCTCGCAGGTCTCCGCCATGGTGATCCAGGGCTGATCCGACACGCAGCGGCAGCCCAGACCGTCGGTCACGAATTCGTCCCAGCGGCCGCCGAGCCGGGTACGGGCATCGGGTTTCGATAGGACCCCTGAGAGCACGGGATAGAACCAGTCCATGGAATAGCGGGCCTTGGATTCCCAGGTGCGGTCGAACCGGTCGGGCCGGGTCAGCAGTGCCTGGCCGAGACGTTCCCTGGCCCTCTGCCAGTGCGCGTGAGGTTCGCTGAGGACCTGAGCGATGGCGATACCGCAGTCGAGGCTGCGATAGATCGAGCTGCAGCCGGTCAGAAGCGCGTCCTTGTTGATGCCCGTGCGCGTATCCAGTGCCCAGTAGATTTCTCCGGTCTGAGCCTGCAGACCGAGAACGAAATCGAGCGCGCGGCTGACCATGGGCCACAGATCGGCAAGAAAGCGTTCGTTGCCCGTCACCATGTAGTGATGCCAGATCCCGGTGGCCGCATAGGCAACGAAGTTGGTTTCCGCCCGCGTCCCGTCCGCCACGTTGTCGCCATCGTAGGCTGCGAGCCAGTAGCCGTCGGCATGCTGATGGCTGGCGAGCCAACGGTATGCCGCTTCCGCGGCGTCCAGCCGGCCGCCGACGGTGAGGCCCATGGCGGACTCCACGTGGTCCCAGGGATCGATGATGCCGCCTTCGAACCAGGGAATGCCGCCGCCCGTCTGCTGCGTGCGGGCGATGTAGTCAGTGGTGCGTTCGATCAGACGCGTTACCATCTCAGACCCCCCGCACGAAATACATGACGTTGCTCTTGCCCCAGAGCGGGTTCATGAGCGCCTCGAGCAGCCGGGTGATTCGGGGTTTCTGCATCAGATCCCAGACCAGCAGGCGGTGGTAGGTCCGCACAGGCCAGATCTCCTCCCCCTGTCTCCAGAACAGACAGCGCAGCCACCAGTAAGGCGAGTGCAGGCCGTGTGCCCAGTGCTCGTCGAAGCAGACCATGTCGATGGATTCGATCTGCTGGCGCAGCGCGCGTTTCCGGAAAATCCGCACATGACCGCCGGGCACCTCGTGGTATTCGTCGGAAAGCTGCCAGCAGATCCATTCCGGTCCGAATCTGGGCACGCTGGCGGCGAACTGGCCACCGGGCTTGAGCACCCGTTTGATCTCCAGAAGCACGGCCTGATAGGCGGGAATGTGCTCGAGCACCTCCGCACAGATCACCTTGTCGAACGTGGCATCGGCGAACGGCAGGGCGAGGCCTGATGCGCAGGTGAAGTTGAGGCTGCGGCTGCCGTCCTCCGGATTCTCGAAGTCTGCGAATCGCTCCCGGGCGGTGCCGAGGTCGTGCAGGGACAGATCCAGACCCACCACGTCCACCCGGTCTTCCAGATAGGCGGTGATGGCATGGCGGCCTTCACCGCAGCCCAGATCGAGAATCCGGTCGCCGGGCCTGAGCCGTAAGCGGGAAAAGTCGATGGTGGTCAGACTCATGGGTTGCCGTTCCGGGCCCGCCCCCGACCGTCGCCGATGGCCTGGCGATAGGCGTCCGTCATGGCCGTGGCGGCCGTCGACCAGGAGAAATTGTCGACGATGTGCCGGCGTCCTGCCTGCCCCATGGCTTCCCGTGCGCCCGCGTCCATATTCAGCACTTCGCCGATGGCAGCGGCGAGCGCCGCCGGATCCGCGGCCGGCACCACGCGGCCGGCGTTGCCGACGACTTCCGGGAGCGCGCCGCCGTCGGTGGAGACCAGCGGCACGCCGCAGGCCATGGCCTCGCCCGCAGGCAGGCCGAAGCCTTCGTACTCGGACGGCACCACTGCCACCGCGGAACTCGCATAGAGGTGGCGGATCTCGTCAGCGCCGATTCCGTGCATGAAGCGGATACGATCGCCGATACCATGCCGTTCAATGAGCTTCTCGGTTTCGCCGCCGGTTTTCGGGCGGCCGATGAAGACCAGGCGGAGTCTGGGAAACTGGCGGGTCAGCTCTGCGAACGCCGGGATGAGATGCTGGGTGCCTTTCAGCGGCTGGTCGGCGCTCGCCGTCGTGATCAGCTGCCAGGGGTTTCTGGCAATGCTGGGTTCCGGCCGGAAGATTTCCGTATCGATGCCGTTATGAATCACCCGGATCCGCTCGGGATCGATGCTGAAGGCCCGGGCGATGTCCTGCTTCGACCGCTGGCTGACCGTGACGATGTGCTCGAGACGGCTGGCGACACGCGTCTGCATCCGCAGGAAATGGTGCCAGCGGCGTATCAGCAGCCGATGCTTGAAGTCCGGTGCGTGAGCGAGCGCGATGTCCCGATCCCAGGTGATGGGATGATGGATGGTGGTGATCAGGGGCGTGGTGGAAGACTGGATGGCCAGCGTTCCCCAGGACAGGCACTGATTGTCGTGGACGACATCGTACTGTCTGCCATGGCGGGCGAGATAGGCGGCCACACGGCGTCCGAAGGTATAGGGCTCGGGGAAGCCGCCGGTGGCCATGGAAAGCCACTCGAAGGAATCCGTGAACGACGCCAGATGCCTGGGCCTGAGTGCCGTGATGTGATTCTCTTCCTCGAAGAGATTGAGACCCGGCAGCCGGATCAGACGGATGCGCTCGTCGCTGAGCTCCGGATAGGGCTCACCGGAGATCACGTCCACCTGGTGACCGGCCTCCACGAGCGCCTGGGAGAGATAACGGAGGTAGATGCCCTGGCCGCCACTGAACGGGTTGCTCCGGTACCCGAGCAGAGCAACCTTCAGCCGACCGGCCGTACTCGCAACGTTGTGAAACGCCGGTTCCGACATGAAAACCCCAGACAAAGAGCCGGGATTTTAATCACTCGCCTTAAAAGAGACTACCGGTTGTTGTTGACCGCGATGTGCGGCAGGGGGTGGGGGCCCCGGGGTGCGCCGGCCTCGTGGCTGCCTTCAGCCTCCAGCTCGTGCACATGATGGAACAGATTGGCGATCCACTGCTGGCCTTCCTGGGTTTTGCGCAGATACCGCAGACCCTCGGTGATGTAGGGGTAGACCTGGCTGTAGAAGAAGTCCGGATACCCGGCCTTGAGATCTGCCGCGTTGGCGTAGCCCAGCCGGTCGGCCTCACCCGTCTCGACGAACTCGGAGAACAGCCGCGAGAGCTTTTTCGGATAGAGCGGGTCCGCCATCTGCCCGATGAGGTCTGCGGAGCGGACCAGGGCGGCAAAGGTGTCCACCCGCTGGTAGTGGCGGTCCTCGGGCACCGGGAACCGGGTCATCTCGATGTAGCTCGCGACGGTGGAAACGTCGATGGTGGGATCGCCGGCGAAACGCTCGCGGATGAACATGCAGCTCCGGTTCACGTGGTACGGCATCAGATAGGCATCCGTGCTGCCGGCGGGCGGTGAGACGCGATCACCGTCCTCGCTGATCACGAAGCTGTCTTCATCGTCATCCCTGAGCAGACCCCGCACATAGCCGATGTCGTGGAAGAGCAGCGCGATGATGGCGTGCAGCCACTCGTGCGGACTCACGTCGCCCTGGGAAATCAGCCGGCCGCGCAGAATGGTCTGACCCACGTCCGTCACCAGCAGCGTGTGCTCCAGATCATGATAGGGGCAGTCACAGCCGAGAAGCGTTTCCAGTGCGGTTCGCGCGGTCTGATCGAGTACGTCTTCGTGGCCCAGATCCCGGTTGGGATAGGCTTCGCGATAGCGCTCGATGCAGTGCTCGACGAATGCATCGATCAGCGTACTGTTGGGATTGAACATCGATTAACCCACATCCATGTCACTCAAGTGTAATCGAGCGGGCACCGCCCCAGCGTGCGCTGTGCCGCATTTACAGGGCGATTCACCCATTCCGGGGCCTTTGAAACGGGCCCGTTGAGGTACCCGGGGGCGAATGGCGGAAAGTGCTGAATATGAATACAATGCATGTTCTGTCACGCCATACTGAGCGGTGTTCATGTCGCATGTAGAGCTGAGACATCTGAAGACCCTGGTTGCCCTCCGGGATACCGGTTCGCTGGTGGAGGCGGCCGAGCGCGTGTTTCTGACCCAGTCGGCGCTGTCTCACCAGATCAAGGACCTGGAGACCCGGCTCGGCTGCACGCTGTTCATCCGCAAGACCCGCCCCGTGCGTTTCACGCCGGCCGGCAAGCGGCTGCTGAAGCTGGCTGACGAGGTGCTGCCATCCGTGCACAGCACGGAGCAGGACCTGGCGCGTCTGGCGGGCGGCGAGTCCGGCCGGATCTTCATGGCCATCGAATGTCACAGCTGCTTCGAGTGGCTGCTGCCGGCCATCAACGACTACCGGGAGCGCTGGCCGGACGTGGAGCTGGACATCTCCAGCGGTTTTCATTTCGCGCCGCTGCCGGCACTGGCCCGCGGCGACCTGGACCTGGTGATTACCGCCGATCCGGTGGATGATCTCGGACTCGCGTATCTGCCGCTGTTCAGCTACGAGGCTGAGCTCGCGCTGGCCCGCGACCACGAGCTGGCCGAACGGCCGTGGATCGAGCCCGCCGACCTCGCGAACGAAACGCTCATTTCCTACCCGGTGGATCGAAGCCGCCTCGATATCTTCACGTCGTTCCTGGAGCCCGCAGGGGTCGAGCCGGCCAGTGTGCGGCAGGCGGAGCTCACCACCATGATGATTCAACTGGTGGCCAGCGGCCGCGGCGTGGCCTGCCTGCCCAACTGGGCGCTCCACGAGTATCAGGAACGGGAATACGTGCTGGTGAAGTCGCTCGGAGAGGAGGGCGTATGGCCCACGCTCTATGCCGCCGTCCGCAGCGACGAGTCGGACGCCGCGTTCATTCAGGGCTTCGTGGATGTGGCAAAGAAGACCTGCTTTGAGAACCTGATCGGAATCGTTACCGCGGAGATCTGACCGCTCGGACCTGAAAAACGCAAGACCCGACTCCCAGCCCCCTGGCCGTACTGGTCACACCTCACGAACGTGCAGAGCTGGTGGGACTACAGGCATCTGCCCAACATCGGATTCTTCCACTATAACGACCTGCTCAACGACACTGAGGCCGAAGTGAAGCGGCTGGCCGATTTCCTCGAGATCGGAGTCCCGGACCGGTGGTGGCCGCGTATCCTGAAGTCAATATCGTTCGAGGACTTGAAATCAAACGCCGAGGCGTACGTTCCTGATGGGGGCTCTCACTGGAAAGGTGGAGCCCAGACCTTCATGAACAAAGGCACCAATGGTCGCTGGCGTGACGTCCTGACCAGTGAGGAGCTGGCGCAGTACGATGTGGTTTGCGATCAGGCGCTGACGCCCGATTGCCGACAGTGGCTGGAGTTCGGGCGAGGCGGTTAACGTGGGCGGGTAACGATTCCGGGGGGCGTGTGAGCATTCTTGAGCGATTCCAGGCATACGCAGATGCCTTCGAGGAAGCCTGCCTCGACGATGATTGGTCGCGACTCTCCCCGTACTTCACCGAGGATGCCGTGTACTCTGCCGAACCAGCCGCTCGGGGACGGGATGCGGTGTTGAAGAGGCTCAAGGACGGCGTGAACGCGTTCGATCGCAGGATGGATGCCCGGGTTCCCTACCGTGACTCTTTACATGTCGACGGCAATACCGTCGAGTTGAAGTGGAGAGTGACCTATCAGCGATCGGGTGCACCTGACCTGACATTGTCAGGCGTTCAGCTGGCCGTATTCGAAGGCGACCGCATTGCGCGCCTGGACGGCTCGATGGATGAATCGGCCCGACAGTCCATGACTGAATGGCTGTCTGAGCACGGCTGAATGCCGGCGTCGTTCCCGCAATCTATTTACGATGTCCAACTAGAGAGATCATGAACAATCCGCTCAACGGAAGTCGTCGAAAGTGCCGACTCCTGAACTTGCTCTTCGACACCTCTTTCCCTGAGAAGATGGTCGCCCAACTCGCGCCAAAGAGCCGCGTCGACGAGAAGACGAACGCCAGCTTCCTTCAGAGTATCCAGGCCTCCAACCTTTGTCAGATCGCAATTCGACAGCGACACGCGTCCAGTCTTTTTGTGTGAAGTCGGGTGATGAAAGATGAGCTGCGCGATGGCTACCTCGACACAATCGAAAACCCGAATCTGGCAGCCCAGTACTTCGAAGCGATCGACTTGACTCCGGGTAATGGTCAGACCATCCAGAATGCTGTTGTCCAGTGCCAGAAAAGACCTCGATTTCACCCCCACGAACAAGCAATCTCGAAGTAGGCAATTTACGAAAGTTGTGCCGGAGAAATCGCATTCATGAAAGATCACGCGCTCGAAGCGGGAGTGGGAGATCGTGGTACCGACAAGAGTGCTCCGTTTGACCACGGAGTCTGTCCAATCGACTGCCTCTACCGAGTCTCCGACTTCGGCGCCAGCTATCGTACCGAACGCGACTCGCTCACCGTCTTCGAAAGAGTTTTCTTCCAAGGAGCACGCTTTAGCGATGATCGTCTGTGCTGTCTGTGGTGAGATGGCAGATCTCAGCGGTGGATTCTGTCGGGCAACCCTACCAACCGAGCCTCATGATGTCTTCAGTTGGCCGAAAGCGCGCTCAATGCGAGAGCCTGAGCGGCTGCTTCCGATCCAAAGGGACGGATGCAGAGAATTGACTACCTTGCGTGAAGGCCAAGTACGTTTCGACATGCCGGGCAACCGCCTTCGTTGTTGTCGAGGCGTGCAAGATTCTTGCGGCGCGGAAGATTTTCTGGTGTCCGTATATTCCAAACCAGGCCCAGTTTTTGGAGCCCAAGAAGCAACCACCACCCAGGGTCAGGCTGATCGTTGTCAAGGCCGAGCTTCGCGGACCCAGGGTAAGCGTGGTGATTGTTGTGCCAACTCTCGCCCATGGAAAACAGCGCAGCAATCGGTACGTCGTGACCTTGCACACCTGCGCCGACGACGCGCCATCTCATGGGGCCCTGATTGTGAGCGAAGTACCCTACTAGCCAGTGACCGATTACGCATACGCTTATTCTCGCTGCGATTCCCCAGACCAACCAGGGAAGCCCGCCAATCTCAACCAGGACAATGGCCAGGGGAATCTGTTGCAACATCCACGTTCGTTCCATCCATGTGAGGAACGTGCTTGACGCTATGCGCTGTTCGGGTTGGAAACGCGGGGGGCGGTCTAGATGCAGGTCGCAGTGTAGCTGCCAGAAGGCGTCTTTCCAGAATCCATTGCGATGGCACAAATAACTATGGCAGCTGGGTTTTCTTTGCGCCCAGTCCCTCATGTCATGTTGGTGCATGAGTCCTACCGGACCGGCCATACCGACCAATACACCCAGGTAAACGAGGGTATTCTCTATCCAACCCGGACAGTCAAAGCTTTTGTGGATTAATCGACGATGCATCCCCACCGAGTGTCCTGCGCAAAGCGTCAGTGCACTGAGCGAAACGAATACTGCCATCGCACTCCAACTAAAATAGGCCGGGCCCGCGACTATGGCGGCAATGGTCATCCCGCTTATCCAAAATGACTTAACTGGATTCCAACGAACGTTACCGGCGCAAGCGTCAGTGTGGAAATCCTCGATAATGCGCTCTGAGCCGATAGACCAGTCCATATCAATTCCTGCTATTCGCGCTGCTTCCTAATCGCGGTGCTTTCGCGCCTCAGCGGGCGTGACACGGGACATACCTGCTGGACAAAGGAGTTCAATGTGTTGGCGAGGTTCTCTTCGATGATGGAGTAGTGGATAAACTGACCACGCCGTTCACCGCGGATCAACCGAGCGTTCTCTAAGATCGAAAGATGCTTAGAAACTGCAGGCTTACTCATAGAGAAGCGGGCTGCGATCTCACCTGCCGTGAGGTCTGCTTCTGACAAGTACGCAAGAATTTTTCGACGCGGCGTCGAAGCCAGCGCGCTGAAGATGTCTTCCATGGCTGTATATTATTTAACTAATTAACTAAATGTCTACTAAATCTTCACAACTTCGATTCTGAGCAGGACCCAAACACGATGAACATGGACACCCTGCTGGAGAGACCTGAATATGCAGCCATGAAGACGATATCCGTCCCGAACGGCCGGGCTGAGTTGGCGGTCACCACCTGGGGGAGCAGTGGAACGCCTATCGTTGCCCTGCACCCGGGAGTAGGCGATAGCCGGATCTGGCAATGGTGTGCGCCTGTGTGGGCCGATGCGGGGCATCTCGTCGTTGTTTACGACCGCCGAGGTTTCGGAGAAACCCTCTACGAACGGGAGCCCCACGATGACCTGGCCGATTTGCTGGCCGTCACTGCAGCGACCGACTCCCAGCCCGCGGTGATCGTAGGTAACAGCCGCGGTGGGGGCCTGGCTTTGGACCTTGCGCTGGCGCATCCCAAACATGTCAGCGGCCGGGTCCTGATCGCACCATCGCCATCAGGCTATCCGGAAGCCGATTGGCCTGCATCGACCGCAGAGGTCGAGCAGGACCAGCTCATCGAGGATGCGAGCGTTTCGGGGAACTTCGATCTGACCAACCGGCTCGAAGTGCGCTACTGGTTGGATGGTGTCGATCAGCCAGAGGGTCGGGTCAGCGGGCCCGCGCGAGATCTGATGCTCGATATGAACGGACATGTGCTCAGGGCCGAACCGGTGGGTACGACGATCGAGCATCCCACGGCTTGGCCGCGTCTCGATCAGATCACCGTACCTGTGCTAGTGGTTGCAGGGGAGCACGATCTACCGGGTATAAGCCAGCTGTGCACCCGATTGACCTCGATCCTGCCGAATGGCCGGTTAACGACGATTCGCAATACCGCCCACTGCCCGTCGCTTGACCAACCCGAGCACCTCAACCGTGTCGTTCTCGAGTTCCTCAAATCGATCGCTCCGTAGCTCGGATTCTTGGGTGGCACAAGTTGGATATCATCGAGACGCCAGCGAGTAGCTGGTGATGGAATAGAATCAGGAATCGCCACAAGTGATGGCGAGTAGGATGATCTTGCGAATTCTCCTTGTCTCAGATCTCCATTATTCGCTGCCCCAGTTCGACTGGGTAGTAGGCGCTGCACCGTCGTTCGATCTCGTAGTACTGGCCGGCGATCACCTCGACATCAGCTCGCCAGTTTCGTTGGACGCCCAGACTGTGGTCATCCGGCAGTACTTCTCTTTGATACGAGACGCAACACAGGTTGCTGTCAGTTCCGGCAACCACGACCTGACCGGTCCCGACGGTCACGGCGAACAATCCGCACTTTGGCTTGATCTGGCTCGTGAGGCAGGCATACCAACGGATGGCGATTCTTTGCTGATTGCGGACACGCTCATCACCATATGCCCTTGGTGGGATGGACCAGCCGGCCGCGATGCCTTGCAGGCGCGCCTCGCATCTGCCAGTGCAGACCGCCCAGCGCGCTGGATCTGGGTATATCACTGGCCACCCCTCGGTTCGCCGACGTGCTGGACGGGTAGGCGCGACTACGGAGACACTGAGCTTGGCGGCTGGATAGATGCCTACAGACCGGATCTGGTTCTTGCTGGTCACGTCCACGAACCCCCATTCAAGCCGGCTGGCTCCTGGAACGATCGCATCGGTGATACCTGGATATTCAATCCTGGCCACCAGATCGGACCAGTACCCACTCATATAGAGATTGACCTGGCGGCAGGCTCGGCCGTGTGGAGATCACTACTAGGCGAAGAACAGCTGCAGATGTCGGATAAAGCGCCGCCGCCTCGAACGGTTTTTTAGGCGCCTGTCTGGTCCGGCTTCAGGGTCTAAACAGCTAGTAATCCGGATTTGGATCGCGCGCTGAGCCAGGAAGAGCCGTGGGGCCCTGCTGCTGAGCCAGCTGGCGGAGCACGTCAGGAATCATAGCGAGACCTGGAGCGTCTCCATATTGTGTTTTGAGGTCGGCTAGATAGGTCGTCACGAAATTGAGTCGCTCGGCTAAACCCACTGCGACCAGATGGATGATTCTGGGATCGCTGGTGAGCAGTGCCTCACCGTCAGTGGCGTAGCGCATCACGCAGCGCTCAGCAGCTTCCACGGTGGCGCTATCGGGCACACCCAACAATATCGACATCTCGCCTATCAGTGCACCAGGCTGTTCCACGGTGTTCACTTCTTTTCCGTTCTTCGTGACACGCAACGAACCGGATACAAGAATCCAGACGCCCGGGGACTCGCCGCCTTCGGTAATAACGACTTCTCCTGGAGCGTACTCGATCTCCGGGAGGTGCCTTGTAAGTGCAAGCATGTCGTCCATTGGGACAATCGTACCTGAACGTTGCTGATTATGGCGAGGGAGTGGGCGCCAAGAAAATCGATTGCATCCCCCGGAAGGTTCTGCCGACTGGCGCATTGATATTTGAGTCCTGGTTAAGCACCACTTGCTGGCGTACATCTGTATGTCTGAAATCGACCGGCAGCCGACCTGTTCCGGATTCTGCTTATGCTGGCTCTGACCAAGACTTCTGATCTAGACCAAATTCAACGAATCTTTGCAGTGTACTAAATCTGTATCAGATGCCCGCTCATGACCGTAGTTGGCCCTGTCGACGTGATGTCTGCTTTCAGAAAGCAGCGAGATTTTGCGGGTACACCGGAACGGTGAATGCTGACTCTGAGCTGCCTTTCTCGATGCGAGCAATGTAGTCTGTCTGCGTTGTTGAGGACCGTAGGTGATATGACTCTACAGGACATCGGAGCGATTGGTGAGGCGATAGGCGGAATTGCAGTCATCTTCACGCTGCTGTATCTCTCCATGCAGATCAGGCAGAACACCAAAGCAATCCGTTCCAACTCGTTTCATGGCGTGACAGACTCGTTCAACGCAATCAACAGTCTGATTGCCCATGACGAATCGCTGGCCAGGATCATCCGAGTCGGGATGAAGAACCTGGAAGACCTGAACGAAGACGAAAGGGTACGGTTCAGCTTCATGTTCGTAGCCCCGTTTCGCATTTTCGAGACGCTCTACTTTCAACGGGAGGCTGGTACCGTCGATTCCCGCCTTTGGGAAGCTGAGAAGCGGTCAATGGGGTTTCTGCTGAGTGGTCCCGGCAGCCAGGAATGGTGGCGGTCCAATCCGCTCAGCTTTACGCCAGAGTTTCGTCAGTTTGTCGATTCAGAGATTCTGGGTAAGGCTGATTGATCGGAATTGGCCGATCTCAACCCACTGAGGCGAATGCCGGCTTCCCCAGACTGGTCATACTCTGCGGGCGCATCAGAACATCCGAATTCGACCCTGAACGGTCATTCGCTATTGGGGGTTTTCGGCACGCCATTTGACGTATTTTGGCCACGTCTCTGCGGTGCCCCAGTGGTCCCATTTTGTATAAAGCACACTCGCAATCTCGCAACGGAAAAGAGCTTCAAAGTCGCTCCCGCCTTGACGCTGATTAGTAGCTTTCACAATATCGGATTTGGTTTGCATATCATCAATCTCGATCGCTATCCCGCGTGCGTAAAACTCTTCTC
>JAUIAV010000020.1 GCA_030425195.1 Gammaproteobacteria bacterium
TGTTCGGATCTTGGTGGAAGCCTCGTTGATGGGCAGCCGAACAGCGGTGGTCGCCGCGAGCTCCTGCCCGGTGGCCGGACGCACGGCAGCTGCATGGCCCGGGATCATCGCGTCCACGAAGGCATCGAGGATCGTCTCGTGCTCGTCCGCCGGCACTGCCTCTCCGTTCGCGAAGACCACCACCGACCGGTAGTTCATCGAGCAGTGAAAACCGGACCGGGCAACCACGATCCCGTCGGCACGCATCACCGAGAATGCGCCCAGACCACCGCCCGCCAGGTATTTGAGAAAGGCGGCCTGGCGGTTGCCATGCAGATAGACGTAGTCTCCCCGACGCATGTACAGCGTGGGTATCACGCGCGGTTCCCCTTCGGCCACATAGGCCAGATGGCCGATCATGTCCGCATCCAGCACTTCGCGGATGGAATCCAGATCATAACGGCCACGTTCGCGGATCCGGCGGACCCGGGTGCGTTCCGTGCCTTCCGTCATGAAGCGGCGACCAGTCCCGTCACGTTGCAGCCGACGCCCGTGCCACCGAGCCCGCAGTAGCCGTTCGGCACCTTGGCCAGATACTGCTGGTGATAGTGCTCCGCATAGTAGAAGGCCCTCGCCGGGGCGATCTCCGTGGTGATCTCACCGAATCCCGCGTCGGTCAGCGCCTTCTGATAGGCCTCCCGGGAGGCTTCGGCCACCGCGGCCTGTTCGTCGTCGGTGGTGTAGACGGCCGAGCGGTACTGGGTGCCGATGTCGTTACCCTGACGCATGCCCTGAGTCGGGTCGTGGGACTCCCAGAACACCTTCATGAGCGCCGCGTAGTCGATCACCGCCGGATCGTAGACCACCAGGACCACCTCGGTATGGCCGGTGCGGCCGGAGCAGACTTCCTCGTAGCTGGGATTCGGCGTGAAGCCGCCGGCGTAGCCGGCCGCGGTGCTGAACACGCCCTCCTGCTCCCAGAAGCGGCGCTCCGCGCCCCAGAAACAGCCGAGACCGAACACGGCCGTCTTCATACCATCCGGAAACGGTGCGGTGAGCGGATTTCCGTTGACGAAATGGGCAGGCGGTACCGGCATCTGCTCGCTGCGACCCGGCAGCGCTTCGATTTCTTCCGGCATACGGAGTTTTTTACCCAGTACCTGGTCCAAGGACATGTCTGACTCCGGGTTTTTCAGGAGGCTGAAAATCATACCCTTCATCCACCCCCGTACAAGTGCTATAAGTGCCGGCATGGTATCGCGCCCCTTCTTTTTCGTTGCCTGGTTCTGCCTGGCAGCGCTCACCGCTGGCTGCCAGAGCGCACCGCCCGTTCCCTATCAAGAGCTGGCAGACAAGGCGGCGAACGGAGAACACGTCGAAGTCGCCGATCTCCGGGACGCCTTCCGTCGGGATGCGGCGCTGCCGGAGCGCATGGAGCGGCTCATGGAGCTCGAACAGCAGGCGCTGCAGCTGGTGGAAGACGAGCCTCTGAAACTGGGATCCATCGGCAGCGCGATTCTCGATACCTATCAGGCGAGCATCACCGGCCACTACGTCATGAGCCGCTTCTACGAGTACGTGGAGACCCCGGAAGCCGCCGCAGGCCATCTGGAATGGCTCGAGCGCATCCGCGCCGACATGGCCACCCTCGGCGACGGCAGCCGCGAAGCGCCTTATCCGGCGATGACGTCGGTGGATGCTCAGATGTATGCCATCAGCCTCACACTCAGCCCGGTCGGGGCCATCTACCAGACATCGGACGACGTGCCTTTCGGCCTCATGATTCAGGCCCGACCGGAATCCGGCCCCATCGAGAGTTTCCACTTCGATCTGGGTGCCGTGTTCGACGCCATGCGCATGGACTTCTCCGCGACGGCCAGCGACGACGCCGAGTTCTCCCCGGTTTCCGTGATCGGTTACCTGGCGAAGCGGGGCGATACCGCGGCTCAGGCGGCCATCGGTGCTTTCCTGGCCTCTCAGAACCGCATGGACGATGCCGTCGACTGGCTCCGTGCGGCTTCCCGGTCCGGCAACCTGGTGGCCAGCAGCGTGCTTGCCCAGCTGTACTGGCGGAAGGCCTCGAGCGCGGACAGCCCCGAAGCCCGGCAGGAAGCCCTGGACGAGGTGCTTGAGAACTACCTGCACGCCATCGCCCTCGGCTCCACCGACGCCATGTACGAACTGGCCGTGCTGTACCTCAACAACCACTACGGCGAAGAGAACCGGGCATCAGGTGTGACGTTGCTCACTCAGGCCGCAGAGGCGGATCACAGCGACGCCGCCGTCTTCCTCGCACACCTCTACTACACGGGTGACCTGGTCGATCAGGATCTCGACCTTGCGCGAGCCCTTTACGTCCAGGCTTCCGAGCTCGACAGCGGCTTCGGCCGGCGCAGCTATGCCCGTTTTCTGCTGGACCGTTCCATCGATCAGGCGCCGGACCCGCGAGCGATCGGCTGGCTCGAGGATCTGGCGGAAGACGGGGATGCGGAGGCCATGCTGCTGCTCGGCAATCTTCACGCCCGCGGCGTGGGCACCAGCCAGAATTTCCGGCGCGCAGTGGGCTGGTACAAGGATGCGGTGAAGACGGCGCCGGAGGATGCCAGCATCGTCAACGAGGTGGCCTGGACGCTCACGGTCAGCCATTTCGAAGATCTCAAGCGGACGCTGTACGCGCGGGACATCATGGACACACTCATGGCCGTCAACGAAGCCGCCCGCGCCCGCCCCGAATATCTCGATACCTGGGCTGCCGCACATGCAGCCAACGGAGACTTCGATCGGGCCATCGAGCTGCAGCAGCAGGCGCTGGCCGCCGCAGAAGCTCTGGAGTTCGACAGCGTGATGGAAATCCTCGAAGCTCACCTGCAGTCGTTCCGGGACGGCGAAACCATCACCGAAACCGCCCCCTAACCGGCCTCATGTCCAGCACCGATCTGCTCGACCGTCTGCTCGGACACCACGGCCCCTTCATCGATCTGCGCGCACCGGCGGAATTCGAAGCCGGTGCGGTTCCGGGTGCCGTGAATCTTCCGCTGCTCACGGACGAGGAACGGCACCAGGTCGGGCTGACCTACCGGCTCGAGGGACAGTCAGCGGCCATCACACTCGGAGAGACGCTGGTTTCCGGTGCCGTGCGCGACGCCCGCATGTCGGCATGGCTCGCCTTCATCCACGAGAATCCTGAGACCTGGCTCTACTGTTGGCGGGGCGGCCTGCGCAGCAGCACCGTGCAGACCTGGCTGGCAGAGGCCGGTGCCGCGGTGGAGCGGGTACCCGGCGGTTTCAAAGCTCTGCGCCACCGCTGTCTGGCTCTGCTGGAGCGCGCGCCGGGGTCGAAACCCTGGCTCGTCCTCGGTGGCCGAACCGGCACGGGCAAGACGCTGGTTCTGAACCGGATCACCGGCAGCATCGATCTGGAGGGTCTGGCCAATCACCGGGGTTCCGCATTCGGGGGCATGCTGTCGCCTCAGCCCCCGCCAGTGAGTTTCGAGAACGCCCTGGCCGTCGCCTGGCTGAATCACACCCACCCGTTCTTGCTGCTCGAGGACGAGAGCCGGACCATCGGCCGGCTGGCCGTACCCGAGGGCTGGCATGGGACCATGCAGCAGGCGCCTCTGGTGATCCTGGAATCGGAGCTGCCGGATCGGGTGGCCCGGATAGCCGCCGAGTACGTGGCCGAACCTCTGGCGGCGGGGTTGAGCGAGGCGGCACTTTACGAGCAGCTCGGCGGTGCGCTGGACCGCATTCGGCGTCGGCTGGGCGGAGTCCGGCACCGGACCGTCCGGGAACTGCTGCACGAAGGTTTCCGGTCCGGTGCCCATGACGCCTGGATCGAACGGCTGCTCACCTGGTACTACGATCCCATGTACGACTACCAGCTGGAGAAGAAGGCAGACCGGGTGATCTTCCGCGGCGATGCGGAGGACGTGGTCGGATATCTTCAGACGTATCGGCCGGACCCGGCCTGAACCGTCCCGTCAGTGATCGTGGCCATGCGGCCTGGCGGCGAACGCTTCGTACCGCTCCACGAGCTTCGTCCCATCAAGCAGATCTTTCTCCTCGAGCAGGGCCAGAAAGGCGGCAAGGAAGTGGTCGTAGTAGCGGTAGTCCGAGTCCGGATCCGCCGCGGCCCCGGATCGATCCCATTGACCGATCTCCGCGATCAGGTGTGCCCGGAACTCGTCCCAGCTGTAGTGGCCCTGTTCCGACATCAGTCTGGCCATGGCGAACACCCGCCCCTGCCAGGGTGCATCGAAAACCACCTCTCCATTCGCCGCAGGCGGCGCCAGGTCGTCGTCCAGCAGCAGCCCGTTCCATGACTCGTTCCGATCCTCCATCGCCGCGCCGCCTTCAGAGCACCGCCACGCCGATCATTGCCTCCCGGGGGACCAGAGCCGCCAGGGCTTCCTCATCCAGATCCCCGGTGCCTGCCGGACGCTCGGGCAGGACCAGGTAGCGCACTTCCGCGCTGGAGTCCCAGACCCGTATCTCCCGGGATTCAGGCACGGTCAGCCCGAACTCCTCGAGCACGCGGCGGGGTTCCCGAACGATACGCGAGCGGTAGGCCGGGTCCTTGTACCACGCGGGCGGCAGCCCGAGGAGCGCCCAGGGGTAACAGGAACAGAGCGTGCAGACCACCACGTTGTGCACGTCCGCCGAGTTGGCCACCACCACGAGTTTCTGCACCTCTCCCCCCTGAAAGTCGAAGGGTTCGATGGCCGCAGTCCCATCCTCGAGCAGCGCTGCCCGGAATTCCGGATCGCACCAGGCTTTCGCCACCACCCGTGCCCCGTTCAGCGGCCCCACCCGGTCATTGAACAGGGTCAGGGTCTCGTCCACGTCCGACTCGGAAAGCAGCCCCTGATCGATCAGCAGCGACTCGAGAGCTTCCGCCCGGATAGCCTGTGGTGAATGTTCGCTCATGAGAGATCTCCGGGTTCCGAAGGCGCTGGCGCCAGGTAGGACTCGAACAGATCCAGATGCACGCTCTGCCCCGGTTCCGCTTCCTCACCCCAGAGTTCCGCGCCTTCGAACCGCACACAGTAGAGGTGTTCCGGCTGCTCTCCGCGGCCATGAGCGTTGGTATCGGGAAACACCCAGCCACCGTGCCGAGCGACGATCACACCCAACCGGCCGCGGGCATACGCAGGCAGCCGCGTGTGACCGGAGGTGGTCGTCGAGTTGGTTCTGACAGACTGTCCAACGGAGAACCGGGGTGCCGCCTGCACCTGTCTCGCAGCCCCCGTCTCTGCTGCCGGGGGCACCTGGTCGGGGTGCGGCCGGGGCCGGGCTGCCACAGGGTCATCCGCTTCACCGCCCAGCGACAGCACACGTTCGTTCAGCGCCGCAGTTCCGATCACACCGCCCTCCGTCAGCAGGTTCTCCACCCCTCCCAGCCAGCGGCCGTAGTATCCATGCGTCAGATAGGCGATCGCATCGATCCGTTCGATGGCGTGGCGGAACTGATCCACGTTGCTGATCGCGCCCTGGCGCATCATCCGGTTGACGATGGTGAACACACCGGCTTCCCAGCGTTCGTGGAAAACGGGTTCGTCCGCTTCCGGCAGCACCGGCCCGAATCCCTGCCGTCCTCCCAGATCGTGCATGCTGTCCATCAGGACACCTCTCTCAGAACGGGAATACCGTCAACGGATTCACGGAAAGGCGTACTGAACTCATGCCGTCCCGCATCCACCATCCGGCTGCTGCCGTCCGGCAGGATCACCTCGGCGGTACAGTTACCGGGTACCACCACTGTCAGCAGGAAAGCGTCTTCGGTGATCCGCCAGCTCGACTCGTAGCGTCCGTTCACCGTGACGAGCGACGCTTCGATCTCGCGGATCGGCGGTTCACCCGTGGTCTCTCCGATACCGAGTGGCGGTTTCGGCTCGATGTTCATGTGCCGGTAGCCGATGTGATTTTCCGACAGGTCGCGGCTCTGCCCGAAGCCTGCCAGCGTTGCCGAAAGCCATTCCAGGAGCCCGGCCCCGATCAGCCGGTTCAGATCTCTGCCGCCGCTCCCCGGTTCCGGGTGCACGGGCGTATCCAGCAGCAGCCGGTAAGCCAGATCCAGTCTGCCGATGCCGCTCAGCGCGGACAGCAGCCAGGGCACCTCGAGCAGCGCGCGGCGCTCGCTCATGGATTCCGCACCGCCGCGCAGCGTGGATTCCACGGCATCGACGAGCACACGCCGGGCGCGACGCTGCTCCGACCGGTCGAGCAGACCGAAGCTCAAGGTGAGGGCGCAGACGTGGGCCCCATCTCCCACTAGCCGTCCGTCCGGGGTGACGAACCGCCGCCGGAAGGCGTTGCGAACGTTGCTCGCCAGCTCCTCGCAGGTTTCGAGATCTGAAAGGTTGCCGAGCACGCCGGCCATCCGCGCGGTCATGCGTGCCGTGCGGAACAGCCAGGCCGTCGCAAGCAGATCCGGCGGATAGGCAGGGTCCGCATCCAGGTCCTCCCGGACGAAATCCTGCGCCGCATCCATGCTCCCTGCGAGCAGACGCCTGGCGGCCGGATAGTAGCGGCGCAGGAGCCGCCGATCGCCGCTCGTGCGGAACAGTTGCCAGAGGCAGTCGACAAAAACCGCACTGGCGCCCGCGGGACCTTCGGTACACAGACCATCTTCCGCTGGTGGTGCCGGCACGGCCGCCGGGAAGGCGCCGTTCGGAAATTGGGCATCCACCACGCGACGCAGCCAGCTGCTGACCGCGGCCACAGAATCCAGGCAGAGGAGCAGTGCGGGCACCGCGGGGCCGACTTCCGCAAGCCGGTTCATCCGGTCACCGGGGCCGAGCGCCACCAGGCTGGTGCCGGCCTGGGTGCGTGCGAGATGTGCGAGCAGCTGATCGCTGAGCTGATTGATCCGCGGATGATCCGTGTTCAGCACGAAGGACCGCCGGAGTCCCTGATCGGCGGCAACTGCCCAGGCACGGACCGCGTCCTCCCGGTACAGGTCCCCTGAGACCTCCACATAGCGGAAGCCGTGCACGGCGAAGCGGCTCTCGAAACCCTCGCCGGCTTCATTGCCGGAGGCGACGTAGACATCTTCGCTCAGGACCACGGGTGTACCGGTCCCGTCCAGGGCAAGCGCGTACCGGATCCGGATGGCGCCGCCATCGGGTGCCCTGAGTTCGAGTCGTGTCCTGCCGAGCACGGGCTCGGGAAATTCGAACAGGGCGCTGCAGCGATCCGGGTCCCAGTGGATCAGCTCACCTTCCCGCGCGACCGGAACACCCCCGGCGCGACGACGGGCAGGGCTCAGCTGCGTTTCCTCGTCTTCCGGCCGGGCACCCTGATTGACCGGGTACCAGCCGAAGCTGCCTGGTCCCTGGCCCAGCCAGTCGTCCCGCCGTCTGACTCCATCCGCCGCTTCACCCCCCACAGGATCCGCGGCCAGAATCCAGGAAGGCTGCCAGCGCCAGCCGCTGTCCGTGGACAGCCACCACTGGCTGCCGTCACCGAGCCCGGCTTTGAGCTCCAGGAGAAATTCCGGACGATCGCCGTACTGCTGGCGGCCGCCGGCACCGGGATCGCCCGCATACCAGCCGTCCCCGAGCAGCACGGCCAGCCGGTTCTCGCCTTCCCGGAGCAGGTCGGTCACGTCCAGACTGTGGTAAGGCGTGCGCAGACCATAGTCCACCCAGGCTGCTGGCAGGGGATCCAGCGTGGTGCCGTTCAACTGCACCGCCGCTTCGCCCCGAGCGGCCAGATAGAGCCGAGCCCCGACCACCGGCTGCTGGAGCGTGAAAGTCCGGCCGAACAGCGGCACCGGCACCGGGGTAATCCGGGATCCCACCTGTCCTGCGCTGATCCAGCGTCCCATCCAGTCGCGGGCCTCGAGCAGGCCCATCTCGAACGTCGCCGGATCGCTCCAGGGGCTCGGCAGGCCGTCGCTGTCGAAAGTCCTCACCTTCCAGAACACCCTTCGTCCCGAGGTGAGCGGTTTCCCGCCATATTCGATCTGCACGGTTTCCCGGCCTTCCATACGTCCGGGATCCCACAGATCCCCTTCGTCCATGGCCAGCAGGTCCGGGTGCGAGGCAGCCAGCAGCTGATAGGCCGTCTGCAGCTCAGCGGCTCTGTCGTCGCCCGACCACCAGGACAGCCGGGGCCGTTCGGTGTCGATGCCGAGCGGATCGTCCTGGTAGTCCGTGCGCAGGTGAGCGGGCTTCATCGTGTCCGGATCGCCCAGTTTGTGCCTCCCCTTCCAGTAAGTCCTTACTGTGACCGTTCCAGGGAGCCGCTGAGCAGGCATGCGCATACCTGCTCAGCGGCTCCCTCGTTTTTATGTTTCAAGTTTGCGTCAGAAATTTCTTCGTGGCCATCACTACGGCGTCGAGCTGATCGTGATGCACCCAGTGACCGGCCTTATCCACATCGATCAGCTCAGCGTGAACGAAATGCGCCAGGGTGTCGTCCTGCCCGGTCCTGTGCGGAAATCCCTGCCGGGCATTGATGATCAGCGTCGCGCAGGCGATGGATTGCCAGAGGGATACGGTCTCCTCCACCGGCACCCGGTAGGCGGGGTAAGCGTGGGTGTAATTGTCGTACTTCCAGCTGAAGGACCCATCCTCGTTCTGATTGCTGCCATGGACGGTGAGATGCCGGGCCTGATCCTCGTTCAGATGCGCGTTCGCCTCCCGCATTCTGGCGAAAGCGTCTTCGAGCGTCGGGTAGCGGCGGATCTGCCGCCCGGCCAGGGCCCGGGTGTTGTCCACCCAGTTGCGGATGCGATCCGCCGGCGTCTGATCGTCGAACAGGCCCGGCCAGAGGCCGACGCCTTCGAGGAGCACGAGCGAGCTGACCAGCTCCGGGTAGGCACCGGCAAAGAGCGCCGCGAGGGATCCGCCCATCGAATGTCCGACCACCACCACGGGATCCAGCGACCGCTGCCGGACGAGCTGCACGAGATCGTAGACGTAGTCCACGTGGTGGTAACTCGATCCACGCACCCACTCCGAGTCCCCATGGCCTCTGAGGTCGGGGGCGACGATGTGATAGTCGTCCGCGAAGTGCTCGGCGAACCAGTCCCAGGTGCGGCAGTGGTCCTGGCTGCCGTGCACCAAGAGCATGTGCGGTGCGGTTTCGTTGCCCCAGTCGAGATAGTGCAGGCGCAGACGCTGGGAGTAATAGCTGTGTGAGGTCGGTTTTCTGGTCATCGTTTCCGTTTTCTCTGGTGCTTCTGAATCGCTGTGTCCGGCGCGCCCAGCAGGCGCGACTCGAGCCGGCTGAATACCGACTGGAGGTAGGTGGAGAGCGACCGTATGCGCGGCGCGCCGCGCAGGTCCGGATGGAACAGCAGCCAGATCGGCTGCGCTTCCAGCGCTTCCAGCTCGCCCAGCCGCACGAGACGGTGGTCCGCATCTCCCACCGCGCAGGGAAGCAGCGTGATCCCCATGCCTGCGGCAACGGCCGCCTGCTGGAGCAGTACGCTGTTGCAGCGCACGCCGGCCGGTACCCGGGCGAAGTGCCGGCTCTTGAACCCCGGGGCTCTGATGGTCTCCAGACCGGATTCTATCCAGGCCGCGGTTTCCGGGGATCCGAACGGATCATGCTCCGCCAGATAGCTGCGTGCACCGTACACACCCAGGCGGGATTCCCCGAGCTGGCGTGCGATCAGCGATTCAGGCGGCTGATCGGTCACCCGGATGGCCATGTCCGCTTCCCCCCGATCCAGGTCCAGTTCCCGGTAGTTCGGAATGAACTCGAGACGGACTGCCGGATGCTCTGCGGCAAACGCGCTGAGCTCAGGGATCAGCACGATGGCCAGCACGTCCGGGAGCGTCAGCCGGATGGTCCCGGCAATCTCGTCTCCCCGGCCGACGAGGGCGGCTTCCAGATCGCCCAGGTCCGCCGCCACCGGTGCGAGCCTGGCGTACAGCTCGCTGCCGTCGCCGGTGAGCTCGAGCCCGGCATGGCTGCGCACGAACAGCTTCACGCCCAGGCGGTTTTCGAGCCCATCCAGACGCCGGGTGACCGTGGAGGCGTTGACGCCCAGACGATCGGCGCTGGCCCGGACGGATCCGGATTGCACCAGGGTCACGAAAAAGCGATAGTCGTCCCAGTTAGCCACTGCGCGCAACACTCCTGAGGATTCGGGGCAAATGCGTTGCAATTATGCAACACATCGTTGCGTTACCATAGGTTGCATTTCATGTTACCTAAAGTAACATTGCCCACAGATTTGCTGAGGGATGCCCGAAACCTCCCTCCCCTCCCCTCCCTTCGGGCATCCCTCCAATCTACCCCTCCCTAGTACCAAGCGTACAAGTAGGCGGGGTTAGCGATTACCCTATCGCTAACCCCGCCACATTTTCTTTTCCCGACATGACATACGAGCATCTTCAGATCGATCGTGATGGACCGGTCGCCACCGTCACCTTCAACCGACCCGGACGCGCCAACGCGCTGAACTTCGACCTGCTGGCTGAGATCGAGGCGGCGGCACTGGAGTTCCGCGAAGACGCGGACACCCGGGCGGTGATCTTCACCGGGGCGGGCAGGCACTTCTCCTCCGGTGCCGATCTGACGGACCCGGGCACGGCTTACCGGGGGCCGCTGGTTCTCCGCCGCCGCCGATCCAGGATCGGTGAGCGGGCTATCCGGGCGCTGTACGGCATCGATCAGATCACCATCGCGGCCTGGAACGGCGCCGCCATGGGCGGAGGCGCCTGTATCACCACGGCGCTGGATTTCCGCATCGGTGCGAACGGCTGCTTCATGCAGTATCCCGAGGTGGACATCGGCATGAACCTGATGTGGAAGAGCCTGCCGCTGCTGACGCATCTGGTCGGGCCGGCCAGAGCCAAGCGGCTGGTGGCCGGCGGCGAGCGGATAGCGGCCCAAACCCTGCTCGACTGGGGCGTGCTGGACGATCTGGTCGATCCGGAGGCACTGCCGGGGCGGGCTCAGGAAATGGCCAGGCAGTACGCGGCGAAGCCGCCCATCGCGGTGCAGATGATCAAGCAGAGCGTCAACCGCATCGTCTCGGCACTGGATGAGAGCATCATGCACATGGATGTGGATCAGAACCTGCTCGCGGGCGGCAGCGAAGACCGGTCACTGGCAGCGGACGCCTATCTCAATCGGACCCAGGCCAACTTCACCGGAAACTGACCACCGGCTAACTAGTCAAATTTTTTGCATTCCCGGCCGACGGGAGCGTACTATGCACCTATCGCTTCGATTGGGGGATTGAACGATGGACCTTCTGGGATATGCGGCCCTTGGCGGGCTTGAGCGGCTTACCATCGTCGCGGGTGCCGTCATCATCGGCTACTGGGGCTACCGCCTCTACACCGCGGAAAAAAGCGCCGGGCTGGTCTTCATGGGGCTGGCCGTGCTCGTCCTCGTGGGTGCTCTGGCCACCGGTGGCAGCTACGTGCGCAGCCTCGGCGAAGGCTATCAGCTGGCCAGCCTGCCGGCGGAATCCGGCGAAGCACCGCCACCGGCGGCATCGGAGTCCCCGTTCGTCGACAGTTCCCACCCGTCCGCACCCGAGAGCGGGGCAGTCTCCGGCGAGCCAGACGTCGCTGCCAGCGCGCCAGCCCCCGCAGAGGTTCCTGTTCCAGAAACCAGCGCGGTCACGGCGCCGGAACCCGCCGTCGAGATCGAGATGGAGACACCGGCACCCGAGGCCCCAGCGGCGGAGCCGGTCCCGGCCCAGCCCCAGGTTTCTCCCGTCCGCATTGCGACGGGTCAGGAGCTGGGTGGTCGAATCGTCTCCGTGAAGTCCGAGAACGTGTCTCTGGAGTGGTCCTCGGACTCTGAATGAGGGCCTGATTCAGCCGGGTATCCCGGCACCGGAGCGGCGGGCACTCAGACGGACGCGACCGGAGACCTCCGTGACCTCAGGCAGATCCGTGAGGCGGCAGGTCTGCCCGGTACGGCATTCACCGGTCCGGACATCGAAGGCATAACCGTGCCACGGACAGGTGACCACACCCTCCTCGAGGGTCCCCGCGTTCAACGGACCCAGCTGGTGCGGACAGAGCGCCGGGTAGGCCACCAGCTTTCCGCCGCTTTCGTTCACCACCACCGGCCGGCCGTCCAGCTCCACCTTCAGAGGCAGTGACAGATCCGTCCGGTCCCCGAGATCGAGCACCGCTTCCGCCCCGGTTCGCACCATCCGCCGATCCAGCTGCTGCTGGCGTTCCACCATCATGGCCACGTCCTCGTCATAGAGACGGCTGTACAGTGACGCGTAGGCACGCCCGACTTTCTCCCGATCCCCGGCAGCCACGCCGGGAACGAAGAAGTCCACGACGATGTCCACCCGGGCCGGCTCGATCGGGAACGCGTGCGTCCAGATCTCCGCACCCCGGTTGCGACCCTCCAGCGTCCGCGTGATCCAGCGTCGGCAGGCCCGGTCCAGGCGGAGCTCGATCACGTTTTTGTCACCGCTGCCGCTGACCGTTCGTGCCCGCCAGCCCCAGGGTCCCGCATCCAAGCATTCGATGCTCCGGAAACTGGTGGCATGAACGTGCGGCAGGTGTTCCCAGTCGAGCGCGTTCTCGTACATCCGGACCAGGCTGACGGGAAGCACCCGCCGGTAGGTCCCCACATGGGGAAGCTCCGAGGCCGGAAAGGGCGGGTAGGTTTCGTGGTCAGGCATGTGACGGATCCGCGATGGCCGAGCAGGGGATGAAACAACGGATCGAACCGGAGTTCATTGCGCAGTGCACGATTGACAGCCGCCAAGTGCTGTAGTGATATCAGTGGCGGGGAGGAAAGGGAGCACCGCGCTACCTTTTCGAGGGACGGCCGAGCAGATCTGACGCGATCTCTAGAAGATCCATCGGAAGACCTGCTTGGCCGTTTTCGTTACTGGCCCCCGGAAACCGCATTCAGGGAGAACGATCATGGCTGAAGCCATTGCTGAGAAACCCGATCTGCTGACTGCGGATCCTTATCAGGTGCCGCTGGAATCCATCGACGTGAGTCAGCCGGCGCTGTTCGAGCAGAACAGGTTCTGGCCGTACTTCGAGCGTCTGAGAAAGGAAGATCCGGTGCACTACTGTCCGGAGAGCCAGTTCGGCCCCTACTGGTCCGTCACCCGGTTCGACGACATCGTGTTCGTCGAGAAGAATCACGAACTCTTTTCCTCAGCACCCGGTATCGTCCTCGCAGACCGCCCCGAGGATTTCCAGACCGTCAACTTCATCGGCATGGATCCGCCTCAACATGATGATCAACGCAAAGCCGTTCAGGGCGTGGTTGCGCCCCGGAACCTGGCCGAAATGGAGGGCCTCATCCGGCAGCGTGCGGGCGCCATCCTCGACAGCCTGCCTGTCGGCGAGACCTTCAACTGGGTGGATCTGGTTTCCATCGAGCTGACCACCCAGATGCTGGCCACCATCTTCGACTTTCCCTTCGACGACCGGCGCAAACTGACCTACTGGTCGGACATGGCCACTTCCGGCGAGCTGGCCGGCGGCCCCACGCCGGAGCCCGTCCGCCGTGCCGCGCTGCTGGAATGCCTGGAAGTGTTCACGAAGCTGAAGGAAGAGCGCGTCGGACACGAAGGCTTTGATCTGGTGACCATGCTGGCCAACGACGCATCGACCAGAAACATGACGCCCATGGAGTACCTGGGCAATCTGATCCTGCTGATCGTGGGCGGCAATGACACCACGCGCAACTCCATCACCGGCGGGGTACTGGCCCTGAACGAAAACCCGCAGGAATACGAAAAGCTGCTCGCCAATCCGGATCTGATTCCGAACATGGTCTCCGAGATCATCCGCTGGCAGACACCGCTCGCCTACATGCGGCGTACGGCCACTCAGGACGTGGAGCTCGGCGGCAAGACGATCAGAAAGGGGGACAAGGTGGTGATGTGGTATGTCTCCGGCAACCGGGACGAGACCGCCATCGAGAATCCCGACGCGTTCATAATCGACAGGAAGAACGCCCGGCATCACGTGTCCTTCGGCTTCGGCATCCACCGATGCATGGGCAACCGCCTGGCCGAGATGCAGCTTCGCATCATCTGGGAGGAAATCCTGAAACGGTTCAGGAAGGTCGAGGTCGTGGGCGAGCCCGTCCGCGTGCAGTCGAGCTTCGTGAAAGGCTATTCAGAGCTGCCGGTGCGTCTGCACCCGGTCTGAGTCTTCAGACTGCGGGCGCCTGCTGGTGCAGCGCGCCTTGCGACGCCTGCTGCTCCATCGGTTCGAGAATCTGGTCCAGCGTCCTGCTGATCAGCGTGCAGTTCCGGATCATCTCGATCTTCGGCCAGGTGGCTGCTTCGCCTTCCGAGATGAGATAGCGGGTTTCGGCTTCCGACAGCACCGAGAGCAGCTTGCTCGGATTCCAGAATTTGCGGCGCGGCAGGATGTTGATGTCCGCGGTGTAGTCCTGCGTGGCCAGCCCGTACATCATCCGCGTCATCACGTTCAGCGGATAGACGTTACCGACGAAACTCATCGCCATCGGATAGGTGGCTTTGTAGAACTCCTTCACCGCACTCTGATAGATGGCCATGGATCGGGTGATCAGATTGTCGTTCTGATGGTGGTCCCTAAGTGCCCATAGCACCATGGGGTTGGTCTGACTGCTGATGAAATGATTGACCCCGTACAATCTGGTGAGACGCAGCACGGGCATGTCATCGGTCATGGATCCGTCTACCCACTTCCGGGTGGCGACATACGGCTGTCTCTGCCCCAGGCGGTTTTTCGCAGCGAGTGTGACAGCCGGAAAGATCCCCGGGATCGCGCAGGATGCCAGGACCGCTTCTCTGATGTAGACATTCGGAGAGGTGATCGCGTTGAGCAGCCGGGAACGCTGGTGAAACTCCCGCGGCGACACTGAAATGTTGATCTTCCGGCCGGTAGCCTCGAACGCTTCCTCGAAAGTCATGTCGGGGATCAGCCCGGCAACAACGTCGCGCACGTGATCGATGCTCATTCGCGAGCCGATGGAAGCCTGACGGGAGCTTTCCGAAAAGGCGTCGAAGACGTCCACCAGCGCTTTCGGGTCGAACAGACGGGAAAGTTCGTCATTGCTGTGGGTGCCGACGAACGCAGCGATCATGGATCCGGCGCTGGCGCCGGAAATCACGTCCGGCAGCAGTCCCTGCTCGCTGAGGGCTTTGACCACGCCCAGGTGGAAGGGTCCGAGCGCGCCTGCACCGGACAGCATGAGCGCAGAGCGACCGAAGCAGTGACTCGCGCGGCGGAAGAACTCCAGTTTCTCCGTAGAAGACACCTCCGTCTCAGGCGCATCCGCAACCTGTTTCAGTGCATCTGACAGCGCGTTGATGTAATCGGTGATGAGGTCCTTGGTGCCGAAACGGGACCGGTTGTAGAGCGCCGGATTGCCCATGCCGCCCATGTTTCCGTGAATGCCCTCGTTCAGGTAAAAAAGCAGCCGGTGGGCGTCACCCGTTGCCCGGATGCCGTTCACCTCGTCGAGCCGGCGGCGGATCACGTCATAGTCGTAAAGGGTGCTCTTGTCCGTCTTCCGCCATTTGGCGCCCCCCATCCGCTCATCCTGGGCCATCGCCGCCTTCTTCCACTCATCGTAGCTGTTGGCGTTGATCAGCCGGAATGAAGCGGTCGAGCGGGTGGCGGGCGTTGCGCCTTCGATGGTTTCTTTCGGTGACGGGGCGTTCATGGGCGTCTCGGCGGAATATGCAGCTGTTTTCACTGTCTTGATAGCACGACACCCCCCGCCACCGCCACCGTGGTTGCCACGGACTTGACCTGCGATTGTTCGATCTGTAGATTTCATCCAATCTTTCCACTGTCAAGTTTAGAACTGTCAAGTATAGAGAGGAACGGGCAGATGACGGACTACATGACCCCGGATCGGATCATCGAGGATCGGGTAACCGCCCGGGTGGATCGGGACGGATTCGTCGTCTTCCTGATCGGCATGCGCGTCAACCGGCCGCTGAAGGTACACCGGTGGCTGCCGGTGGCCCGGGCCATGGGCCGGATGATCGAAGAGCTGTCCGCAGCACCCGATATGGGGCTGAGACATGTGGAAAGCTGGTTCGGCCGCACCAGCATCATGGTGCAGTACTGGGACTCGTTCGAAGCGCTCGAAGAATACGCCACCAGCAAGTCCGCACAACACGTGCCTGCCTGGGGCGAATTCAACCGGCTGGTGGGTTCGAACGGCGATGTGGGGATCTGGCACGAGACCTACGCGGTGCAACCCGGCAGCTTCGAGTGCGTCTACAACAACATGCCCCGCTTCGGCCTCTCACGCGCTTTCCAGACGATTCCCGCGGTGGGTGCCCATGCACGTGCCGCCTCGAGGATGAAGGAGCCGTCGAGGGAGGCCGCCTGATCAGTTCGAGACAGTCGTCCGGAGCATCCGGCTCATCCGGGCTCCGATCTCGCTGACGTTCCGTTCCACGAACGCATCCACACCTTCGTCCATGGCGAATCCATCGAACTGACCCTCGAGCAGCAGCATGGCGAACCCGTGAATCTGGCTCCAGGCGACGATGACGTCATCCTGCAGGCCCCGTTCCCGGATACGCTCATCCAGGGTTTCGGCGGTCACCTCCAGGTCTCCCCGCTGTGCGGTGACACTGCTTGTCATGGCGGCATAGGTTCGTGCAGCTGCTTCACTGAGCGCTTCGTTTTCAGGACCTACCCGGTCCCAGCGGAACATGAGCCTGAAATGATCGGGCCAGCGGCGCGCGAAATTCACGTAGGCACGGAAGACGCCGGTGAAGCGGGTTTCAGGGTCCTGGGCCGCACTGCCGCGGCGTTCCGCATCCAGCGTAGCGGTCAGCCGGTCGAAGCTGCGCGCGGCAACTTCTGCGAGCAGATCCGCGATGTCGGCGAAGTGGTGTTTGGGCGCCGCGTGGGAAACGCCCGCGCGGCGGGCGCAGGCCCGCAGGGTCAGGCCGGCTACGCCCTCTTCCTCCAGAAGGGACTCGGCGGCCTGCAGGAGCGCTTCCCGGAGATCGCCATGGTGGTAGCCTGAACGGGACCCGCTTCCAGACACCATGTCGAATTCCAGCGGGGACCTTCAGTCCTGCCGGCGGATCACGAAGCTGAACGACCGTCCGTCGATTTCGCTACGGACCACGCCCGATCCCGGATCATCCACCGCCTCGAAGCTCACGGCCAGCGTCGCCTGCATGATGGTCTGCCGGTGTTCGTCGGCCGCGCGCTGCAGGTCCGGATCCCCCAGATAGCGCACCTCGATGCGATCGGAGACGTTCAGCCCCAGCTCCTTCCGCCGCTGCTGAATGCGGTTGACGATCTCCCGGCCATAGCCGCCCCGGATGAGCTCATCGGTGAGCTCGCAGTCCAGATCCACGGAGATGAACCGGTTCGAGACGGTAGAGGTTCCCGGCCGGGCCTGCTGCAGCACCTGAATTTCTTCGGTATCGAAGTGCTCGCCGCCCAGCTCGATGCGGCCTTCACTCTGCAGGGTGGCGATCTGATCGCCGTCCAGCGATCCGATCAGACCCTGGAACTCCTTCATGCGCTTGCCGAGACGTTTACCGAGCACGGGGAAGTTGGGCTTGGCCACCAGCTCGATGAAGGCACTCTCGTCCGCCTCGTAGCGCACCTCGAGCACGTTCAGCTCACTCTTCACGTAGCCTTCGAGAAGCTTCATGCCTTCGAGCAGACCTTCGTCCCGGTGAATGATGGTGAGACATCTCAGCGGCGTGCGGATGCCCACCTTCGCTTCCTCACGGCGCTGGCGACCGAGCAGCACCACCTGCTGCATGCGGTCCACGGCCGTCTCCAGATCAGCCCGGATCCGCCCAGGTTCCGCTTCCGGGTAGTCACACAGGTGCACGGAAGCGGGTGAAGCCTGCCGGCCACCCAGGCCGGACAGCTCCAGATACAGATGCTCCGCCAGGAAAGGCGCAAAAGGTGCCATCACCTGAGCAAGCTCGTGGAGGGTGTTGTAGAGCGTGGAGTAGGCGGCAATCTTGTCCGCCGTGACGTCTTCGCCCCAGAACCGGGAACGGTTCAGACGGATGTACCAGTTGGTGAGATCCTCGATGAAATCGAACAGCTGCGGGACCACGTTGTAGAGCCGGTACGCCTCCATCTGCTCGGCAACGTTCGCCTTCAGCGTCTGCAGACGCGACAGGATCCACTGATCCAGGATGTTGTCGCCCTGATGCTGGCCCTTGTCCGGCGACCACTGATCGATATCCGCGTAGGTCTTCAGAAAGGAGAAGGCGTTGTACCAGGGCAGCAGCGCGCGCCGGGTCATGTCCCGGACACCGGAATCCGCGAACCGCTGCTCCTCGCCCCGGACCAGTCCGGAGTTGATGAGATAGAGCCGGAGCGCGTCCGCGCCGTAGGTTTCCATCAGCTCGTCCGGCGGCGTGTAGTTCCTGAGCCGCTTGGACATCTTCTTGCCGTCTTCCGCCATGACCATCCCGTTGACGATCACGTTGCGGAACGCGGGCTTGTCGTAGAGCGCCGCAGCCAGCACGGTGAGGGTATAGAACCAGCCGCGGGTCTGATCGAGTCCCTCGGCGATGAACTCGGCAGGAAAACCCGACTTGAAGACCGCTTCATTCTCGAACGGATAGTGGAGCTGCGCATAGGGCATGGAGCCCGACTCGAACCAGCAGTCCAGCACTTCCTCGATACGCCGGTAGGTACCCTCCTCGCCTTCGATCTCGAAGGTGAGCGGATCCACGTGCTCGCGATGCAGATCGTCCACCCGCACGCCCGTGTAGCCTTCGAGCTCGTCCACGGAACCGATGCAGATCTCGCTGCCCGTCACGTCGTTGATCCAGATCGGGATGGGTGTGCCCCAGACCCGGTTGCGTGAGATGGACCAGTCGATGGCCCCTTCGAGCCAGTTGCCGAAGCGGCCTTCCTTGATGTGCTCGGGCACCCAGCGGATCTGCGCGTTCGCTTTGAGCAGCTTGTCACGGATCTCCGTCACACGGACGTACCAGGACGGTATGGCCCGGTAGATCAGCGGCGTATCCGAGCGGTAGCAGAACGGATAGCTGTGCTGAATGGTGTCGTGCCGGTACAGATTCCCGGCGTCTTTCAGGTAGCGGATGATCTCCCGGTCCGCATCCTTGATGTACTGGCCGGCGAAATCCGTCACCTCGTCCGTGAAGATGCCGTTCGGTGTGACCGGAACCACGAAGGCCTCGATGCCCGCATCCTTGAGGATGCGGAAGTCGTCCTCACCGAACGCAGGAGCCTGATGAACCATACCGGTGCCGGCTTCGGTGGTGACGTAGTCGTCCGCCACCACCACGAAGGCACCCTTCTCCCGCTGGTCCGCGAAGTACGGGAACAGCGGCTCGTACTCCCTGCCCACCAGCGCACTGCCCTTCAGGCGCTCGAGCACTTCCAGCTCGCCATAGCTGCCGAGACAGGCCTCGGCGATGTAGAAGTCTCTGCCCACCTCCGGGTCGCGCGCCTTCACATAGTCGATGTCCGCGCCCACACACACGCCCAGATTCGAAGGCAGGGTCCAGGGCGTGGTGGTCCAGGCGGAAAGATAGGCGTCCTCGTCCCGGAGCTTGAACAGCACGGTGATCGCTGGATCCTGGACGTCCTGATAGTTCAGGTTGGCTTCGAAGTTCGACAACGGTGTACCGAGCTCCGTCGACACCGGCATGACCCTCGAGCCCTGATAAACCAGCCCTCTGTCCCAGAGCTGCTTCAGCACCCACCACACGCTCTCCATGAACCAGGGGTCCATGGTCTTGTAATCGTTGTCGAAATCCACCCAGCGGCCGAGCCGGGTGATGGTCTGCCGCCACTCGCTCGTGTAGCGCTGGACGATGGCGCGGCACTGGTCGTTGTAGCCGGCCACACCCATCTCTTCCACCGCCTGCTGTGCGGACATGTTGAGCTGCTTATCGATCTCGTGCTCGATGGGCAGGCCATGACAGTCCCAGCCGAACCGGCGCATCACATATCTGCCTTTCATGGTCCAGTAGCGGGGAACGATGTCCTTGATGGTGCTGGCGACAATGTGACCGTGATGCGGCAGACCCGTGGCGAACGGCGGGCCGTCGTAAAAGATGTAGGGTTTCTTGTCCCGGGTGTTCTCCAGAGTCTGCTGGAACACGTCATGCTCATCCCAGTAGTCCAGGATCCCATGCTCCATGTCCACAAAAGAGAACGTCGGGCCGGTACTTGCAGGTTCTGCCATGGTTAAAGACCTTCAGGCCTTCGAAAAAGCGGCGCATTGTACCGCCAAAGCGGGGCTTTCCGTAGGGCCGGTTGGCCGGGGCCCTGCGTCCCCGGATGAAAGCGCCCGGACTACCGGTTCAGATAGTTGAGTGGTGTTCCCGCTGTCGGCCAGGGCATGGAGACCAGCTGCCCCGTGGATGAGAGCGTGATGTACGCCGTTCTGAGGTCGTTGCCGCCGAAACAGATGTTGGTAGTGAGCAGATCCGGCATGGGCACGTGCTGTGGATCACCACCGCGCGGGTCCAGAATCGTGATGCCGCCGTCGAGGAGGGTGGCCACACAGACCCGGCCGTCCGCATCCACCGCCAGCGAATCGAAGAGGTAGTAGCCGGGACGGCCCGGGATCAGACGTCCGCCGTCGGCTTTGTCCCTCGCCTTCCTGCGCAGAATTCCCGGCGCATCCAGCTCATAGGCCCAGAGCCGGCCGGTGTGGGTTTCCGCGATGTAGAGCTCAGACCCGTCCGGCGACAGGCCGATGCCGTTCGGCCCTTCCATGGGGAAGATCACCTCCTCGATGAGCGAGCCGTCCGCCTTGGCATAGAACACGCCGGTACGGTCTCTCTCCCTGGGGCGCTGCTTGCCGTGGTCCGTGAACCAGAAACCACCGTGGGCGTCGAACACCAGGTCGTTGGGACCTCTGAGCGGCTGGCCGTTGCACTGGGTATAGAGCACTTCGACCCGACGCGTTTCCAGGTCCACCACCTCGATTCGGCCGCTGGAGTAGTTCTCCGGCTCATCGCCTGGAAAGACGCGGCCGTCTCTCGCCGTATGCCACTGAAAGCCGCCGTTGTTGCAGACGTAGCAGTAGCCGTCCGGGCCGATCGCCGCACCGTTCGGCCCACCGCCGAGCTCCGCGATCACCTCGGTCTCTCCGTCGGCGATCCGGGTCAGGGTGCCGCGGGCGATTTCCACCACGAGCAGACTGCCATCCGGCATGGCAATCGGTCCTTCCGGAAACTTCAGGCCGGTGGCCACGGTAGTCAGTTCGCTCATGAGAATGATCTTGGCTCAATGGAGAGCGGGGATTCTCGCAGAGGTCAGCCGAGCCTGTACACTGTCCGGTTCACAGAGGGAGAGCACGATCATGGCAGACATGGAATTCGGCGCGGTGCTGCCGCACAACGAGCTGGGCACGGATCCGGGTGCCATCAGGGCGTATGCACAGGGTGTCGAAGCCCTCGGCGCCACCCATCTGCTGATCTACGACCATGTGCTCGGCGCCGATCCCGACCGTCCCGGTGGTTTTCAGGGCCCGTACGACAAGGACGTGGCCTTCCACGAACCTTTCACCACCTTCGCTTTCATCGCCGCCTGCACGGAAAAGCTGGAGATGATCACCACCGTGCTCATTCTTCCCCAGCGGCAGACCGTGCTCGTGGCCAAGCAGGCGGCTGAGCTGGCGATCCTGTCCGGCAACCGGTTCCGTCTCGGCGTGGGGACCGGCTGGAACGCAGTAGAGTACGTGGGTCTGAACGAAACCTTCGGCAACCGGGGCCGCCGGCAGTCCGAGCAGGTCACTCTCATGCGGCGCCTGTGGACCGAGGACAGCATCGACTACACCGGCGACTACCACCGCATCGATCGCGCCAGCATCAAGCCCAGGCCCTCCGAGCCCATTCCCGTGTGGTTCGGCGGCAGCGCGCCGGCGCTGCTCAAGCGCTGCGGCGAGCTCGGTGACGGCTGGATTCCGCTCGGCAGCCCCAACGACAAGTCGGCGGCCATGATCGAGACCATCAGATCCCACCGGGAAGCGGCCGGTCTGAGCTGGGGCGGCTTCGGCATTCAGGCGCAGGCGCAGTTCGCCGGTGGCACGCCCGAACGATGGGCTGGGCATGCCGGAAAGTGGCGTGATCTCGGCGCCACCCATCTGGCCATCGCCACCCACAACGCGGGTGAGACGGACGTGGACGGGCATCTGGCCCGGATCGAAGCCTACCTGGCCGCCGTTCGTTGAGGCCGCGTCAGCGGTCGCTGTCGTCCACGGCCTGAAGGATGTCCCCGGCTCCCTCCGGTGCCGGTATCTCCTCCACCCGCTCGGGCACGTTGTCGTACTCGAGCATGAGTGCGCGTGACATGGTGGCGTGCATCTCGTACATGCAGGTGATGTAGGTGAACTCCAGGATCTCCTCGTCCGTCAGATGCACCTTCAGCGCATCGAACAGACCATCCGGCGTGCGTCCGCCGTCGAGCACCAGGCAATCCGTATAGGCGAGCACCAGGCGCTCCACCTCGTCGAAACAGTCAGCCGCCTGCCAGTGCGGGACCGCGCCGACCTGTTCCTCACTGAAGCCGAGGTAACGCATGGACTTGCAGTGCTGAGAGAAGACGAAGCGGCTGCCCCGGGCATAGCCGGCACGGGTCTGGCCCAGTTCCCTGAGCTTGGGGTCCAGTGAACGTTTCGGACTGCGGTAGAGGCGGAATCCGTCCACCGCATGCTGAAAGCAGTCGGGTACCAGCGCGAAGACCGTCCACCAGTTGCCCGGGGTACCCGTGTCGGTGCCCGGCTCGGCTACCGGATCCCGGTCCCCGAACAGAAATCCGTACATCCGCTGGATGGCTTCCGTTGCATCCTCTCTGCTGACCTGTCTGAGCCTCGGCATATCCTGTCCCCGCCTGGTGTGTCCATGCGGGGATTATGCGCCGGCTGGCGGGCGCCGGTCAGCCGATATCGGCCAGGGGGTGGTTGAAGCTCGGCGTCAGGGGCCGGCCCATGGCATAGGAATCGAGCACGAACTCACGGATCACGGACATGCAGCCCTCACCCTTGTCACCCCGCTCTCTGAGCAGCTCCTTGAGCATGCCGGCCTCGATCTCGGCCTCGAACTGGGATTCGTAGGGCCCGACATCCACGCCTTCCCGGGTGTGGAAGAACCATTTACCGTCACTCAGGAATACCCGGTCGGACCGGAACCAGGTGCGGGGATTTTCGTCTTGGCGGGCTGCGTTCATAAGCTCGTCATCTGCATTGGAAACAGAGCCAGTCTGCTGACCCGGTCCGTCGGGGTCTGTGAGGCCCATGTGAACGGTTTCACACTTTTCTTGGCTGCTCTTAAGCGGGTTGTGTCTCAGCAAGTCTTTGAATTTATTGAATATTGCGCGCACCGAGACCGGACGCCACGGCACCTTCTGTATGATCCGCCCCCTGATGCGGCATCCAGCTCCCCCGACAAACGCCTTCCCCTGGTATCTCACCAGCGCAAGCCTGTGGATGGGCGGCATGAGCCTGCAGGGATTTCTGTTCACCTGGCTGCTGGTGGGCACCCTGGAAGCACCCGCGGACAGAGTGGGGCTCGCCCGGTCTCTGGCAGAGTTTCCGCCGCTGGCCATCCTGCTCCTCGGCGGCGTGCTGGGCGACAGATTCAACGGCCGGCAGTTTCTGACCCTCATGCATCTGCTCATGGCGTTGCCGCCGCTCGCCCTCATCGCCGTCTTCGAATCGGGGCGACTGAGCTTCGGGTGGGTCGTGGTGTTCGGCGTGCTCATGGCGGGGATCCAGGCATTGTCGGATCCGGCCCGGCAGTCGGTTCTGAGCCGCGTAACCCGGCTCGACGTGCAACGGGCGGTGACCATCATGACCATCTTCACGTCCGCGGTGGGCATCGGCGGCTTCTATCTGGGCGGACGACTGGACGTACTCGGACTCTCCGCCGTGCTCCTCATCCAGGCCGCCGTTTTCGCCCTCGGCATGCTTGCCACCTGGCGGCTGCCGGATCTGGCCACGCCGGAGCCGCTGAGCGGACGACCGGCCCTCGGCAGCGGTCTCAGAACGCTGGCATCACTGCCGCTGGTGCGCAACGTGATCGGGCTGAACTTTCTCTCCAGCCTGTTCAACGCCGGCGCCTATATCGTCGCCATCCCCTATATCGCCCGGGAGGTCTATCAGGGCGATGCGGCTTTCTTCGCCATGGTGCTGACCGTGTTCACGGTCGGCAGCATCGGCTCCAACGTGATTCTTCTGGCCTTCATGCCGCTGGCGAGGCCCGGACGCCTGTTTCTGCTCATGCAGCTCACCCGGGCGGCCATACTCGCGCTTCTGTTCGCCCGGCCTTCGCTGTGGCTGTTCTACGCGGGCATCTTTGCCTGGGGTCTGAACATGGGGGTCACCACCACACTGGTGCGTACCACGGTCCAGGAACTGGCACCGCTGGCCGTCCGGGCGCAGATCCTGTCGGTTCTGCTCTTCAGTTTCCTGGTCTCTTCGCCCATCAGCTCCATTCTGCTGGGCGTTCTGATCAGTGAAACCACGCCGCTGGCGGCACTCCTGCCCGGCATCGTCGTCTCCGTGATCCTGTTCGTGATCGGCGTGAAGTGGAGCGGCCTGTGGGAATACCGGTTCAGGACTGATCCGGACGCTCTCCCCGGATGAAGGCGGCCACCATGGCCGGTTCCTGCATGGGAATGAAATGTGTGAGACCGGGCAGATAGACGTCTTCGCCCTGTTCGAACTGGCCCGCCAGCTCCGGCCAGGTCGGCGATTTCGAGAAATCCATGATCTGACGCTCTTCAGGGTCGCGCACCCGGGCACGCAGCACCAGAACCGGTATCCGGACCTCCGCGATCTCCTCGTAGACGTTGGTGCCCGTGTTGCCCAGGTAAATGGAGGACTCCACCAGCGGCGGACAGGCGAGCTCGAAACGCCCGTCCTCCTTCGGCAGCACACCGTAGCGGCAGTAGTCCTCGAGGACCTTCCTGTCCCAGAGCGCGAAGGTGCCGCGATCCTGGAACCGGTCGTACATCTCCCGCCAGTCCCGCCAGTCGTTTCTGCGCTTGGAGACCGGGTGATCGGCCGCGTCCTCGAAACCCCGATAGCGGTCGCTGGCATAGGCATCGGGGTCGAAGATCACGGGGTCGATGAGCACGAGGCGCTCGAAAGCATCCGGATGTGTGGCCGCCACCTGTACCAGGCAGTGGCCGCCCATGGAATGGCCGACGCCGATGGCATCCCGCAGCCCCAGATGCTCGACCAGCGCGCTCACGTCCGCCGCGAACGAATGCCAGACATAGGGTGGTGTCCTGTCGCTGCGGCCGTGTCCGCGCATGTCCACCGCATAGACGTGATAGCCGTCGCCCAGGCTGGCTACCACCTGATCCCAGCAGCGGGCATGGAAACCGGTGGCGTGGATGAGGAGGACTGTCCGGCCGCCGGGTTCACCCCATTCGAAATAGGTGAGACCGATGCCGTTCGCGTCGAGTCGATGTTCTGCCGGCTGGGTCCGGGTCATGTCCGTCAGCTTCCGAATTCAGGCAAAGCCGCGCATGGTAGCTCAGATTTGGTTACACTGCGCCGCTCCCTGCCGCCGGCAGGAACCGCCCATTCCGGACCGACAATGACCGCATCTTCCAAATCAGCCGCAGGCGATGCCGCCGCGGACCAGGCCACCAAGGATGAGATCGTCTCTTCCGAGTCCGAAGCGCTGATCCTGGTGGATTCGAACGATTCCGTGGTCGGCTATCTGGACAAGTCCGCCGCGCACGACGGCGAAGGCGTCCTGCACCGGGCGTTTTCCCTGTTCGTCTTCGATCATGAGGGACGGCTCCTCCTTCAGCAGCGGGCTCCGGGCAAGCGCCTGTGGCCCGAGTTCTGGTCCAACAGCTGCTGTTCCCACCCGCGCCGGGGCGAGGAGATGGAGGAGGCCGTGCACCGCCGTCTGGAGCAGGAACTCGGATTGAACGCGGACCTCGAGTTCACCTACAAGTTCGAGTACACCGCACCTTTCCGGGATCTCGGTACCGAGCACGAGCTCTGCTGGGTCTACGTGGGCCGCACCCGATCACAGCCTGTGATCAACACCACGGAGGTGATGGACTGGCGCTGGATCGAGCCTGCGGAGCTCACCGATGCCATCGCCAGAGAACCCGAACGGTTCACGCCCTGGCTGAAGATGGAGTGGGAACGTCTGAACGCGGAGTTCGCCGAACGCCTGACTGGCTAGACTTTTCCGGCCTTTTCCGGCCTTTTTTTGAATTTTTAACCCCTTTTCCCCTGCCCGCACGTTAACCGGAAAGAAGCGCCCTACCCGGCGTGCTGTCCGTACAAAGCAGAGGAAAGACCATGAAGCAGATCTCACCCCCCCGAGCCGGATTCGTTCTGGCTCTCGCCTGCGCCGTTCTGATCGGCTGCAGCACCACGGATGAACCCGAGACCCGGGAGCACGAGCCCCTCTCCGGCATGCAGACGCCCGGGGATCGGGACAGAGCGACCGGTCCACAGCCGCCTGCCCGGCCCGACACCGCAGTCAGGGAGGTCGAGGAAGTGGCGGCGGCGGATGCAACGAAGCGCCAGGAACAGAGGGCCTACAACCTCCCCGCAGCCAAGGCGGTTCTCGGTGAATCCGTGGCGACGGGCGGGCGCCATGCCATCGTCGGCCTGGACCGGATCCGTGTTCCTGCCGAACCCCTGGATCGGGAAGCCTATGCACATTTCGATACCAACCCGGTGCATCTGGTGAGTGAGACACCGGTCTCCACGTTCTCCATCGATGTGGATACGGCCTCCTATTCCAACGTCCGCCGCCTGCTCAACCAGGGCATGGTGCCGCGGCAGGATGCGGTGCGGGTCGAGGAGCTGATCAACTATTTTTCCTACGACTATCCGACACCGACCGATCGGGATGCACCGTTTGCCGTTCACACCGAGGTCGGTCCGAGCCCCTGGCACGACGATCGCCACCTGGTGCACATCGGCATCAGGGGATATGAGGTACTTGAGGCAGACCTGCCGCCTGCCAACCTCGTATTCCTCATCGACGTTTCCGGCTCCATGCAGAGCCCGGACAAGCTCGGTCTTCTGAAGTCGTCCATGAAGATGCTGGCAAAGCGGATGGCGCCGGAAGACAGGCTCGCCATCGCCGTCTACGCGGGTGCCGCCGGTACCGTGCTCGAATCCACACCCGGCAGCGACCGGGCAAAGATCCTGGCCGCCATCGACCAGCTCACCGCCCGCGGTTCCACGAACGGCGGCGCCGGGATCCGGCTCGCCTACTCGCTCGCCGAGCAGGGTTTCATGGAGGACGGGATCAATCGCGTCATTCTGGCGACAGACGGCGACTTCAACGTGGGCACCACGGACACGGAAGCGCTGAAGAATCTGGTGCAGTCCAGACGGGAATCCGGCGTGGCACTGACCGTGCTCGGTTTCGGTGGCGGCAACTACAACGATGCGCTCATGCAGGAGCTGGCCCAGCTCGGGAACGGCAACGCGGCCTATATCGACACGCTGAACGAAGCACGGAAGGTCCTGGTGGAAGAGATCGGCGCGACGCTGAACATGATCGCCAAGGACGTGAAGATTCAGATCGAATTCAATCCATCGACGGTGGCCGAGTACCGCCTGATCGGCTACGAGACTCGGCATCTGGAGCGGGAAGACTTCAACAACGACAGGGTGGATGCTGGAGACATCGGCGCCGGCCATACGGTGACGGCTCTTTACGAGATCGCGCTCACCGGCTCTGACGGTCAGCTGATCGACCCCCTCCGCTACGGCAACGACGGCCACCGGGAAAGCGGTCGGCAGGGCGCGGAGCTCGCTTTCCTCAAGCTCCGCTACAAGCTGCCGGACTCCGATACGAGCCGTCTCATCACCGAGCCGGTGCCCCGCAATGCGATCATTGGCGAACTGGATCGGACCAGCGACAATTACCGTTTCGCAGCGGCGGTCGCCGGCTTCGGCCAGATTCTCCGGGGCGGCGAGTACACGGGCAGCTTCGACCTGGCCGCGGTGGTCCAACTGGCGTCCGGCTCTCGAGGCGAGGACAGTTTCGGCTACCGGGGCGAGTTCCTCGGCATGGTTCGCACGGCGGACGCGCTCGCCGCTCACCCGGGCGCTGCTGACGACACGGAAGTGGCGACACGATAGAGGACCCGAAGAGGTGATAGCGTGAAAGCAGGCGCGCCCGGAGAGACCGCGCGCGCCACGACCGACGGAACGGACGAGGCGCTGATGCTCGCCTATGTGAACGGCGATGCCCTCTCGTTCGACGAACTCTACGGCCGGCATCGGGGCCCGCTGTACCGGTATTTCAGGCGGCAACTCCCGGAGTCGGAAGCGAACGACTGCTTCCAGACGCTCTGGGAGAAACTCATCGAGCGCCGCGACCGGTACCGGCCGGACGGCAGCTTCCGGAGTTATCTCTTCACCATCGCCCACAACGTTCTCATGGACCACTACCGCAGGCAGGGTCGACTCGGCGCGGACACGGAGATGGATCCTGACGCTCTCGTGAGCAATGAGCCCGGTCCGGATTCGAGCCGGGAACGGGCCGAGCTCCGTGAGATTCTGCACGGACTGATCCGGGCGCTGCCCGTGCACCAGCGGGAAGCCTGGCTGCTCCGGCAGGAAACGGCCTTCTCGAATCTGGAGATCGCCCGGGTGACCGGCACCTCGGAAGAAGGGGTGAAGAGCAGGCTCCGCTATGCCCGGGACAGGCTGAAAGCAGGGATGGCACGTTATGTCGAATGAACCGGACTGGCTCGAAGAGCTCTATGCACAGGGCGGCGAAGAACAGCCACCCGCGGCACTCGACGACCGGATCAGGGCCGCCGCCCGCCAGCCGCTCCGGCGTCGCTGGTACTCGAGTCCCGCCCGCCTCGCCACCCTGGCCACCGCGGCAAGTCTGGTGATCGCCGCCAGCGTCATCTACTTCGATCCCGACCAGCCGCGCCAGTCCGAAGCACCTGAGGATCGTGCGGCAGATGCCGCGGTGGAAGAGACGCTGGACGAAACAGCACCCGGGTCCGGCCGCGCGAACGCCTTCAAAGCCGAACCAGCGGGACCGGCGGGTGAGATGAAACAGACGGACTCGCCGGATCAGGGACCGGGCAAAAAGGTTCGCCAGATGGAGAAGCCGCTACCGGCGGCCGCCGGTATGGAAGCGGATGCGGTTCAGAGTCCTCCGGCCATCGGTACCAGCACCGCTGCCCGCAGCCTGCAGTACCACGAGCTCGCTGAACAGGAGGCGCCGATTTCCGGGCTCGAAGATCGGTGCGGGCCGCTGCCGGGAACACAAGAGAGTCGTCGCCTCCACTTCGATGGCGCACAATGGCTCGTCATCGTCCGGATCGGCGACGACGACAGGACCTGGCGCTGCCTGGACGGCGCCTGGATCGAGACGGACTCAGAGGAGCAGTAGCAGAAGGCCGGTAACCACGAGGGCCGCGCCGACGACCTCTTTCGACCTCACCCGCTCTCCGAAGAACCAGATGGAGGCTGCAAAGGAGAACAGCAGCTCCACCTGCCCCAGCGCCCGGACCAGCCCCGCATTCACCAGCGTCATGGCGGCGAACCAGAGCGCGGACGCAGCCGCACCCACCAGCCCTACCCACAGCGACGACCGCCAGCTTCTGAGCACGCGGGTGATCTGCTCCGGCTCCCGGACTCTGAGGTAGGCCGCCATGATCAGCACCTGGAGGGTGACCGCCACCGCAAGCGTGCAGCCGGAGCGGATCAGGAAGTCTCCCTCCGGCAGAGAGAGTGCGGCCGCCCGATAGCTGACCGATGCTACGGCCAGCCCACCGCCGCTCACGAGTCCCAGCACCATCGCCCGGTTACCCCGGAGGAGTCTGCCGAGCCGGCCGGGATTCGACAGCACCACCACGCCGACGAAGCTCAGCAGGATGCCGCCCGCCGCCCAGCCGCTCAGGGTGTCGCCGAGCAGGATCAGGCCAAGCAGCGCCGTCTGTGCGGCTTCGGTCTTGGAGAACGCGGTGCCGACGGCAAAGTTACCGTGCGTGAAGGCGGCGACCAGCGTGGCTGTGGCAATGATCTGCGCGACACCGCCGGATAGGCAGTACAGCAGGAAGGTCCCATTCGGAGCGGGCAGCGTCTGCTCCAGACTCAGCCAGCCGACGTACAGCCAGACGAACGGCAGCGCATACAGAAATCGCGTGTAGCTGGCGCCGTTGGTGCTGAGATTGCCGGTCGCCCGCTTCTGCAGCATGGAACGCAGGTTCTGCAGAAATGCCGCGGCAATGGTGAACGGAATCCAGATCTCCACGCGCTGTCAGCGGGCAGCGAAGCGCTGAACCCGATCCGGGCGAACGGAAAGCCAGCGGAAGCGGGCCGTCAGCACCACCGCCGCCACGCCCAGGCCCGTGATCAGACCGATCCAGAACCCACGCACGCCTTCGAATCCCGGCACGTCGATCCAGCCGAAGCCGATGGCCACCCCCACCGGCAGCCCCACGACCCAGTAGCTGAGCATGGCGACCCACATGGTGGCCCGGGTGTCCTTGAAGCCACGCAGGGCGCCCACCGCCGTCACCTGCGCATCGTCGAAGAACTGATACAGCGCCACGAAGACCAGGAGATCGGCGGCCACGGTGATCACCATGCGTTCACTGCTGTAGAGACCGGCAATCTGAAACCTCAGCGAGTACACCACCACGGCCGCCACCAGGGCAAAGAGCAGCGAAAGCCAGATGGCCACCCAGCCCGCCCGCCGTGCCGCTGTCAGATCACCGGCACCCACGTTGAACCCGACCCGGATGGAGACCGCCATTCCCAGCGCCAGCGGCACCATGAAGGTCATCCCGCCCACGTTCGAAGCGATCATGTGGGCGGCCACCGATTCGGCACCGAGCCGGCCGATCAGCAGGGTGATCACGGAGAACAGGCTGATTTCCATGAAGTTGGTGATACCGATGGGCAGTCCGAGCCTGATCAGGCGCCCGATCTCCCGGCCATCCGGCCGGCTGAATCGGGCGAATACGCCCGTGACCCGGATACGGCTGCGACTGACGACGAAAGCCATCACCAGGAACTGCGCGTTCAGAATGATGGCACTCGACCAGCCGCAGCCGATACCACCCATGGGTTCGATGCCGAAGCCGCCATAAATGAAGAGCAAATTCAGCGGTATCTTGAGTGCCAGCGAACCGGCGGCAATCCACATGGCCGGCACCGTCCAGGACATGCCTTCACAGAGATAGCGCAGCGAGAAATAGCCGAGCACCGGCAGCACGCCCAGAGAGAGGGCCTGAAGATATCCGGTCGCCACCGGAATGGCCCTCGCATCCACCTCCAGGAAGCGGTAAACGGGCTCAACGTTGTTGAGGAAGACGATCAGAAGCAGGCCGCCAGCTCCCGCGATCCACATGGCCTGCCGGGCCACTTCTCCGGCCTCCTTCTCCCGTCCTGCACCATGGAGCTGGGAGACGGACGGTGTCAGAGACATGATCACGCCGGAGAGAAGCAGGATGAAGGGCCAGTAGAGGTTTCCGCCGAGTGCCACACCGGCGAGATCCACGGCACCCACCTGTCCGGCCATGATGGTATCGGCTACCCCCATACCCATCTGAGTGACCTGAGCGAGAATCATGGGCGCAGCCAGACGGCCCAGAGTGCTGAGCTCCCGGCGTATCTCTTTTCTCTCCGCGCTCTCTGCGCTCTTCCCGCGCTCCGCGCTCTCCGCGCTCTCTGCGCTCCCCCGCTGCTGAGCGTCCACCGCCAGCCCCCGAACTGATTTTGCCGAAAGCCGGCCATTGTACGCCGCCGGATGCACCTCGGAGGCTGGCCAATTGAGAATAATTACGATTTACGACAGCTAGCGATTTCCGGATTTCGATAGGCTCCGGCTATCGGCCCGATAGCATTAATCGAATGGCGCGTGCGTGCCCGGGCCGTATACTTCCCGCATCACCGAGTGGTGAGTCGACTCACGAATTTTTCACGACAGGAAGGAAACCATGGACCTGAAGGACAGCAATACACTGCAGAATCTGAAGGACGCGTTTGCCGGTGAATCTCAGGCAAACCGCCGGTACCTCTATTTCGCGGCGAAGGCGGACGTTGAGGGCGAAAACGACGTTGCCGCCGTCTTCCGCTCCACCGCCGAAGGCGAAACGGGCCACGCGCACGGCCACCTGGAGTACATGGAAGCGGTCGGCGACCCGGCCACGGGACTGCCCATCGGCAGCACCGGCGACAACCTCAAGGCGGCCATCGCCGGTGAAACCCACGAGTACACGGACATGTACCCGGGCATGGCGAAGACGGCACGCGACGAAGGCTTCGACGAGATCGCCGACTGGTTCGAGACCCTGGCCAAGGCCGAGCGTTCTCACGCCAACCGGTTCCAGAAAGCCCTGGATTCCATGGGCTGATACCGGCCTGGAACGGCAACTGGAGAGGGGCCGGTGATGGCCCCTTTTTTTGAGGCACACGCACTTTTCCAATACAGGGAGGAACTCAGGCATGAAGGAAGGCAGTCTAGAAGCGCCGGACCGTCAGCCACTCGACTGGAAGAACCCCGAGTTCTACGACAGAGATTCTCTGTACGGGGAACTCGAGCGCGTCTACGACATCTGTCATGGCTGCCGCCGCTGCGTCAGCCTCTGCGATTCTTTCCCGACGCTGTTCGACCTGGTGGACGAATCCGACACCTTCGAAGTGGACGGCGTCGACAAGGCCGACTACATGAAGGTGGTCGACCAGTGCTACCTGTGCGACCTCTGCGCGGAGACGAAGTGTCCCTATCTGCCGCCTCATGAATGGGCCGTGGATTTCCCGCATCTGATGCTGCGGGCCAAGGCCTACAAGTTCGCCCAGAAGGACACGACCTGGCGTGACCGGCTGATCACCAGCACCGATCCGATCTTCGACACGATCAGTCTGCCGGGCATCTCGGCCCTCGCCAATGCTGCTGCCGGAAACGGTGCGCTGCGCTCTCTGGGCGACCGGCTGGGTATCCACCCGGAAGCACCACTTCCGGAATTCCACAGCAATACCACCTCCCGGCGTCACCCGGACGAGATCGGTGCCAGCCTGACCGCCACGCCCTGCCAGCGGACCACGGGCAAGGTCGCCATCTACATCACCTGCTACGGCGACCACAACGAGCCGGAAGTGCTCGACGACATGATCGCCGTGCTCAACCACAACGGCATCCCTGTCCGGCTCCTGAAGGACGCCAGGTGCTGCGGCATGCCGAAGCTCGAGCTCGGCGATCTGAAGAAGGTCGAGTCCCTGAAAGACGCCAACCTGCCCATCTTCCTGGAAGCCATCGAGGATGGCTACGACATCATCGCGCCGATTCCATCCTGCGTGCTGATGTACAAGCAGGAGCTGCCGCTCATGTTTCCGGAGGATGCGGATGTGGCAAAGGTCAGAGCCGCGTTCTTCGATCCCTTCGAGTACCTGATGCTCCGCCACAAGGCAGGTCTCGTGAAGACGGATTTCAAATCGACGCTGGGCAAGGTGGCCTACCACGTGGCCTGCCACCAGCGGGTGCAGAACATCGGCATGAAGACACGGGACTTCCTGCAGCTGATCGAGGGCACCGAGGTCACCGCCATCGAGCGCTGCTCGGGCCACGACGGCACGTACGCGGTGAAGAGCGAAACCTACGAGAAGGCCATGAAGATCGCACGACCCGTGGTGAACCGGGTCAAACAGGCGGAGCCGGACAGCTTCGGGTCCGACTGCCCCATGGCCGGTCGCCTCATCGCGCACGGATTGGAGGGGGGATGGGAAGACAACCCGGACGCCAGATCCGAGCACCCGCTCAGCATGGTCCGACGCGCCTACGGAATATGACATGCAGAAACTGACGAGAGACAGCCTCTGGAGCCTGGAGCAGTATGCCGAGGTCCGCAGCGACTTCCGGTCCGAAGTCATGGCCCACAAGGCGCCGCGCCGGATCGCCATCGGCCCTCACGCCACCCTCTACTTCGAAGACTTCACGACCATGAAGTACCAGGTCCAGGAGATGCTTCGGACCGAGCGCATCTTCGAGGCAGCGGGCATCGAAGAGGAAATCGAAGCCTACAATCCACTCATTCCGGACGGCACGAACCTGAAAGCCACGTTCATGATCGAGTACGCGGACGTGGACGATCGGCGTAAGGCCCTGGCCAGGCTTGGCGGCATCGAGGACACCATCTGGGTGCGTGCGGAAGGCGGAGAGAAAGTCTACGCCATCGCCAACGAGGACCTGGATCGAACCGAAGGCGACAAGGCATCGGCCGTGCATTTCCTGCGCTTCGAGCTCGGGCCGGAAACCATCAAGGCCTTCAAATCGGGATCACCCATAGCTTTCGGGATCGATCACGAGGGACTGGCGGGATCGGTGACGCTGACAGAGGAACAGATCGCCAGCCTGGCTGCGGATCTCGACTGACCGGGACGAGCGCCCGTCTCTCAGGCCAGTGTTTCCGTAAGGACCTCCGCCAGACGTTCCAGCAGCGGCTCCCGCGGCGAGCTCTTCCGCCAGCACAGCCCGATGTCCCGGTGCGGCACCTCCCCTTTGAAAGGAATGTAGCGGACACCGGCCCCGGGTTTCGCGGGCACGGCCAGCTCCGGCATCAGCGTCACGCCAACGTTGGCCACCACCATCTGCCGCAGCGTCTCCAGGCTGGTGGCCCGGAAGTTGGTGTTCTCCACCGCATTGTGGGAGTTGCAGACCTCCAGCGCCTGATCCCGCAGACAGTGGCCATCCTCCAGAAGCAGCACCTGCTCGTCGTCCAGATCGTCCACGGTCACTTTCTTGCGGCCCGCCAGGCAGTGATGGCGGGAGACGGCCATGTAGAAGGGCTCGGTGTAGAGCCTGCGCTCCACCACGTTCTCCTCTTCCATGGGCAACGCCAGGATCACCGCGTCCAGGTCGCCCTCGCGAAGCAGCCGGGTGATCACGGAGGTCTGCCCCTCGGTGAGCTGAATCTTCAGAGTCGGCAGGTTCTTGCGGATGGGCCCGAGAATCTTCGGCAGCAGATACGGCGCCACCGTGGGAATCACGCCGAGCCGGAAGTCTCCGCCGAACGGATCCGCATACTCTTCGGCGATGTGCGTCAGCTGGTTCGCCTCGCGGAGCACACGCTGGGCCTGAGCAACCACCCGTTCGCCGACCGGGGTCAGCAGCACCTGCCGGTTGGTCCGTTCGATCAGGGTCACCCCCAGCTCCTCCTCCAGCTTCTTGAGCTGAGTGGAGAGCGTTGGCTGGCTGACGAAGCAGGCATCCGCCGCCCGGCCGAAGTGCCGGTGCTCGGCAACGGCCACCAGGTATTTGAGATCTCTGAGATTCATCTACGAGCGCCAGGGCTCCACCACGATCTTGGCGTGCGCTTCCGGGTTCTTCAGATCCCGGAACGCCTGAGCCACGCCTTCCACGCCGACGTGACCCGTGATCAGAGGCGCGACCGGAATGCGGCCTTCCGCGATATGGTGAAGCGTGAGCGCGAATTCCTCCGGGGTGTAGCCGAGCACGAACTGCAGCGCGAGTTCCTTGCCGATGGCCAGCAGGGGCCGGATGGGATCGCTCTCCATACAGACACCAACCACCACAAAACGGCACCCGCGCTCCGCGCCGACCATCATCTGATCGATGACGCCGGGAACGCCCACGCATTCGAAATAGACACCGGGCGGCAGCAGCCGTTCGCCGGTCAGCGGGTTCACGTCGGCGCGCTGCGCCTGCGCACTCGCGCCGGCTGCCTCACGCCAGGAGTCGTAAGGGGAATTGACTGCCGGATCGATGACGATGTCGGCCCCCATGGTTTCGGCCAGAGTCCGGCGAGCCGGCGAGTAGTCCGCCGCGATGATGGGACCTGCCCCTTTGAGCTTGAGGGAGGCAATGACGGCCAGCCCCACCGGACCGCAGCCGATCACGAGCGGCACGTCGTCCGGCGTCAGCTTCGCCATCTCCACCGCATGCAGGCCCACGGCCATCGGCTCGGTCAGCGCGGCGTGATCGTCCGGCAGACCGTTCGGTACCGGCAGCAGCAGCATCTCGTTCAGCAGCATCTGCTCTCCATAGCCGCCGGGCACGTCGTTCGAGTAGCCCACCGGGACCCCGGCCGCGTTCCGGATCAGCATGGGCATTGAACAGACCCGGGTGCCGGATGCCAGACGACCGGCCGGCGCATCACCCGGGCCGAACTCGAGGATCTCCGCGCAGAACTCGTGGCCCATCACCAGATCCCTGTCAGCCGCCAGATTGTTCGCGAAACCTTCTTCCTGGGACGTGAAGGCATCGAAGTGCTCGAAGGCATGCAGATCGGAGCCGCAGATCCCGCAGGCCAGCGTCTTCACCAGCACCTCACCGGGTCCGGGCGCCGGTGTGGCGATCTCGTCCGTGATCATTTCTCTGTTGCGCATGATGGCTGCACGCATGGTCAATCCTCTGGTGTTCCTGGTCCTGAAGAGAAGCTATCGTATTCCCGCTCCCAGGGTAAGAGGCAGGCCCATCCACAGCATCCAGGTCATCCACCGCGACGCCGACCTCGCGGTGATCAACAAGCCTGCGGACGTCTCACTGCTGGCCGACCGCAGCGGTGCTGCCTGCCTGTGGGATGCCCTGCCCGAACGGCTCGGCTGCAAGCCGTATCTCGTGCACCGTCTGGATAAGCCGACCAGTGGCGTCCTCGCCATCGCGCTGAACCCTCAGACTCAGAAAACGCTCACCCGGCTGTTTGCCCGGCGTCTGTCGCGCAAGTTCTACCTGGCCCGGGTGCTCGGCGATCCGGGTCGAACCGGGACCATTGATCTGCCCCTGAAGAAGGGGCGGAAGAGCCGCTATCGGATCGCCGGGCAGCGGGCCGACATCATCCGGCAGGACGCCCGCTGGACTCTGCCGGGCGGAGACGGACATGAAAGCCATACCCGATTCAGGCGCCTCGGACGGGAAGACGGACGGACGTTACTGCTGCTCATGCCGAGAACCGGCCGGACCCATCAGCTGCGCGTTCACCTGTCCTGGATCGGCCATCCCATCCTGGGTGATCAGCTGTACGGCAATCCCCGGGATCCGGCCCAGCAGGCCCCTCGCCTCCATCTGCACGCGCACCGCCTGGTGCTGCCCGGATTCGGCAGCTTCCAGGCGCCATGGGACGCCTAGAGCTTGGAGGCCAGCTTGCGGCCGAGCGCATAACCCGCGGCGGTGACCGCAGGATGCCGGGTGAGCGCGAAGGCAACGGTGGCCACGCCGATGCCGGCAACCCAGGATTTGAGCTGAGGGCTTTCCGCTTCTCCGGTCATGGCCCGGCTCACGGTGTGCTCGCAGTTGTTGGTGAGCAGGTTGTAGCCCCGGGACTCGGGTTGGCTGGATGCCGCATAGCGACGCTGCCGCGGACATTCGGTACGACTGACGTGCAGCCGTTTACCGTCCCGGAATTCCGCTTCGCTGACCACGTGCTCTCCGCGAAAGGGGCTGTTGTGCAGAATGCTGCCATCCGCCAGGACCACACCCCGATGCATGACCAGGCCCTTGCGGCGGGAAACCACGTCTCCGGGACGATATCTCATGCTGCGCTCACCTCCATTCACGGCTTCCGTTCGGCATCGATCAGCTGAGAATTTAGCAGGAATCGGGCCAGAAAAGTTATTCTTGAAAATCAATCAGTTAGCGTGTCCGGAAGGCTGAAGCATCCGGCCGCCCACCAGTTGTTGGTGAGGACGACCAGATACCGGCGCGCCCGGTCTCAACCGAGCCGATAGATGCGCTTCACGTTGCCGCCGAGCACCTTCTCCCGGGCCGAGTCAGGCAGCGCCTCGGCATAGCGCGCCAGATCGTCCACCCAGGTGTGGGGATGGTCCGGGTGCGGGTAGTCGGTGGCCCACATGAAGCAGTCTTCCCCCACGTGGGAGACGATGTGCGGTGCCGCGGTTTCATCCGGATCGCCGGAGATGAAGCACTGGCGCCGGAACAGCTCCGTCGCGCTCGGCCGTGTGAGATTGAGCGATGCCGAGTAGGCGTCCAGCCTGTCGAGCAGCGCGCCGATCCAGCCGGAGCCCGCTTCGAGCACACCGAGTCTCAGATCCGGGAACCTTTCCAGCGTCCCCAGGGAGAAAAACGAGATGAGCGCCTGCTGAACGATGGACCGCAGCCAGATCGCCTCCCCCCAGGCCCGCCCTTCCCGCGGCCAGTCGAAGATCCCGTCCGCTGCCGCATGAGGTGTGAAGGTGGGGTGGATGGCCAGGGGGACGTCCAGCTCCACGCATTTCGCGAACAGGGCATCGTGCTCTTTCGCTCCGTGGATCACCCGGTTGTGATTGAAGGGGTTCACCCAGGCGCCCCTGCAGCCGTCCTTCACCGCCCGTTCGAGTTCGGCGACCGAGCCGGCGACATCCAGCAGGGTGAGTTGAGCGATGGGCACCAGACGACCGCCGCTGTCCCGGCAGAAGTCCGCTATCCAGCGGTTGTAGGCCCGGCAGTAGGCGAGGGACAGCTCCGGATCGGTCAGTTCCACTTCCCAGAGCAGACCGATGGTGGGATAGAGGAGACAGTACTCCAGGTTCTCCCGGGCCATGAGATCCAGGCGCTCCGCCGGGTCACAGGATCCGAAAGGCATGTTGTCCGAGTAGCGCCGATCCGGCCGCGGGCGCATGTCCTCTTCGCCCATGGCGCCGAGCAGGCCCAGCGATCCCTTCCGTGAACGTTTCGACGGCTTCCCGTCTATCTCCAGATATTCGTAACCTTCCTCATCCACACGGATGCGCAGAGCCCGCGGCTTGTAGGCCTCCTCGAGGTAGTTTTCCCAGAGATCGGCGGGTTCGAGAATGTGCCCGTCCGCATCTACGGTGCCGTCGTACGGGAATCGCTTGATCTCGTAGCTCATTGGTCTCCCCTCTGTCTGATTCCGGCCGTTCAGTCGGCAGCGCGGATGAGTGTGAGCATCTCCTCCCGGTCCGGTCCCCGGACGATCCGCGCTCCGGCGTTCTTCGATCTGCCTCTCAGCATGTAGAACAGGATGATCAGCCGTGTTTTACGATCCTTCAGGAAGTCGCCCGGCTTCTCCAGCAGATTCATGGTGCGCATGGTCCCGCGCAGCACGTGCAGGTTGTAGCGTGCCGCCGCCGCCAGAGCATCACCGAACGCGCTGGCGAACCATTTCTTCAGACTGTCCGGCTTCTCCAGCAGGCGGCCTTCCGCTGCCGCCAGCGCCCGTCGGATACCGTTCCTGTCTTCGGTCAGGCTGGTGGAGAAGATGGGCCGGAGCGCCTCTTCGGTGGCCGCGTCGAAGGCCAGCGCCCGCGCAAAGGGATCGGCCTGCTCCGTCAGCACGTCGGCAAGCATATGGGCGTGCAGAATGCTGGTGCTGCAGCCTCTGCCGTACAGCGGATTGGTCCGCAGGGCCGCATCTCCCACTGCGAAGAAATTGCGGGTCAGCGGCTTGCCGTCCACCACGTAGTGCCGCCAGATGGCACGGATATCGCCGATGCCGAACGGATGGGTAGTGGCCTTCACCTTGCCTTCTTCCAGCCACGGCGCAAGCCCCGGGATGCTCCGGCAGACCGCATCGAACCTGTCACCGTCCGTGATCGCTTTCCTGAGCTCGGTCTCCGCATTGTGCAGACAGACGATGATGGCGAAGCTGCCTGCATCGCCCGGAAAGACGCCGAACTTGATGTAGCCCAGATCTCCGGCAGAGCGGTCCTTGCCGCCCCGACCCGGCTCCGGCACACCCGCATTCAGCTGGTAGTGGCGGGTGTAGTAGACGATTTCCGCATCGTCGTTCTCCTCCGGCACGGGCACGCCCAGGGCGTTGAAGTAGCCGGGGAAATTCGTCGTCCGGCCACTGGCGTCCACCACCACATCCGCGGGAATCATCTCCCCGAACTCGGCCACGCAGTCCCTTCGCACCTTGAGCCCCTGGACGTCGAGAATACCGTCGGCCCCAGGCTCCGCGACGACCCCGTCGATGGTGATGCCGTTGATGATCCGGATGTTCTCGAGCCGTTCCACGTAGCGCCGGAGAACGGTCTCGATGGTGGCCCGTCGGCACAGCAGCACCCAGAGTTTCTCGTCTCCCGGCTCGGGCGTGTAACGGTTCTGCAGCTCGGGAGACAGCATCTCCTGCATCTCGAGCCGCCGGGCGCCAGCCTGGTAGAACTCTTCGAGCAGATCCGGATAGTTTTCCTCGAGCAGATTGCACATGAGCCCGAGGAATGCGTGGGGATGGCGGAACTGGGAGGCTCCGCGCCTCGGCCATTCGAAGAATGCCTTGTCCGCATCACCTTCCGGCGGCGGGGTATCCCGCTCGAGGACGGTGACGTTGAGCCCGCGCTTGGCCAGCGCCAGCGCCGTGCACATCCCGGCGATTCCGCTGCCGACGATGACGATGTTTTCGCTCATCTGATCCCTCTTTCCTCTCAGGACTGCCCGATCATGGCCAGGAACCTGAGGATTGCATCGTTGACGGCTTCCGGCGCTTCCTGCTGAGTCCAGTGGCCCACGTCCGGGATCAGCTCGTTGATCCTGAGATCCTTCACGTAGGTGGGCATGCTTTCCAGCGCCTGTGCCGCCATGGTGATCACGCCGTCTTTCTCCCCGGCAACGAACATGGCCGGCTGCTCGATCGTCGTCGGCGCGCCTTCCGTCAGCTCCCAGGTGAGGTCGTGGTTCCGGTAGTAGTTGAGCGGCCCCCGCATGCCGGAGCGGCTGAACTCGCCCGCATAGAAGTCCAGGTCCGCCTCGCCGAGCCAGTCGGGCAGGGTGTCCGGATTCGGGAGGCCGGAGAGCAGATCGTCGTCCGGGCCCTTGCCCGGGAGCTTGCTGAGATCGGTCTCAGCGGCCCCCATGATCAGAAACTTCTTCAGTGCCGTGCGGATGTCCGCCTCGAACTCGGCTTCCGCCACACCCGGCTCCTGGAAGTAGAGCTGGTAGAAGAACTGACCCTTGAACACCTCGCGCATCATGGGCATGGGCTGCACGGGCGAGCGCGGAGAGAACGGCACCGACAGGGCACCGACCGCCGTGATCACGTCCGGATGGTTGAGCGCCGTGCTCCAGGCCGTGGGCGCACCCCAGTCATGCCCGATGACCACGGCTGTCTCATAGCCGAGCGCCGGCACCAGACCCATGATGTCGTTGACCACTTCCACCTGGTTGTAGGCTTCGATGGCTTCCGGCCTGTCGGACTTGCCGTAGCCGCGCATGTCGGGCGCCACCACGTGATAGCCGACGGCCGCCAGCGGGGCGAACTGGTGCCGCCAGGAATACCAGGATTCCGGGAAACCGTGCAGCAGCAGCACCAGCGGACCGGAGCCCGCTTCGGCGATGTTGAGCTCGATGCCGTTGGTGGCGATCCGGCGTTCGTTCACCCCATCGACGACGGACCCGGTCATGCAGAAGCTCCTGGAAGGATGGCGCCGCGATGCACGTCCGCGTAGCCCTTCGCTGCCTGCCAGGCCACCTCGCCGCCGACGATCACCGAAGCCACACCGATGGAGTCCCGCACGTAGCGGCTGCCGTCGCCGGGCACGTCCTGCACGTAGTATTCGTCGCCGCGGGCGATGGTCTTCGGGTCGAAGATGGCGATGTCGGCCACATAGCCCGGCTGCAGCAGGCCGCGCTCGGGAATGCCCCAGATGCTGGCGGTGTCCGCCGTGATCTTCTTCACCGCGGCTTCGAGCCCGATGGCCTGCAGCTCCCGCACGAAGTGGCTGAACAGATAGCCCGTATCGCCGTAGGTGGAGAAGGACAGGATGTGCGCTCCGCCGTCGCTCGCGCCCACGTGCACCCGCGGGTGACCGAGCAGAGCACTCACCCGGGCGTCGTCGTTGTGGCCCATGTCGGCGGCCAGAAAATGCGCATCCAGATCCTCTTCCAGAGACAGGTCGATCATTACCTCCACCGGTGTGGTCTGCCTGAGCTCCGCGATCTCCGCCAGCGTCTTACCCACCAGCGGCTGATTGGCGTCGCTGGCCACCTGACGGAGGATCAGTCGCGGCCAGAGGGCATCGAGGGCGGCTGCTTCCGCCACCAGGGCTTTTCGCCGCTCAGGATCGCTGAACGCCGCGACGATCTCTTCATGAGTGCCGAAGCGCATGATGCCGTACCAGGTGGGGAAGCGGATAAACAGCAGGCTCGGCACCGCGAAGCTGAAGCTGATGTCGATGGGACGGGTCTGCACCTGAGGCCACACCCGGGCCCCGCGGGCGAACTGCTCGTCCACCCGGGCCATGACCCGCTCGACGGCTGCCACGTTGTCACCGTTCACGAACAGGGGTGAGAACGTGGTGGGGATCCCGTACTTCAGGGAGAGCTCGGCAAGCTGATCGATCCGGGCAATGGTCAGATCCGGATCGTAGAACTCAGGCACGATCTGCAGCACCCGGCCGTAGTCCGCGAGCGTGCTGGCCAGAGCGTCCAGCTCGCGGGTGTCCGCATAGCGGCTCGGCACGGGCTGCAGAGTCTCGTCCATGTCCACGAAGCTGGTGGAGAGACCGACCGCACCGGCATCGAGGCAGCGGCGCAGCATCGTCTGCATCTCGCCGATTTCCGCATCCGTTGCCGTGCGCTGCATGGATTCGTCTTCCATCACCCACAGGCGCAGAAGGCTGTGACCCACCAGAGGTGCTACGTTGATGGCGAGGCCTTTGGCGATACGGTCCAGGTATTCCTCGAAGGTTTCCCAGTTCCACTCCACACCTTCCTCGAAGGCCTTGTAGGGCATCTCCTCGATCTGGTTGAACATGCCCACGAGCTTCATCCGATGCTTGGCCTTCAGCGGCGCCAGGGACAGCGAGCAGTTGCCCGGAACGATGGTGGTGATGCCATGGGACAGCGCGGGTTTCGCATAGCCGTCCCAGAGCAGCTGGGCGTCGAAGTGGGTGTGCGGGTCGATGAAGCCGGGGGCGACCACCTTGCCGGTGGCATCCACGGTCTCGCGGGCGTCTCCCGCAATCCGGCCGATTTTCACGACACGGCCGTCCTGAACGGCCAGATCCGCGGAAAACGCGGGCAGTCCCGAGCCGTCCACGATGGTGCCGTTTCTGATGATCAGATCGTACATGGTTCTCTCCTCTTGAAAAAAATTCTCATCCGCCTGACTGGTTGTATCGATTCCACGAAACGCTGAGCGCGTCCCGGACCTTCTGCCAGGGAACGCCGATCAGCTGATCGGGATTGCTGGCATCACAGCCGCTCAGCAGTGCAGAGGTCGCCAGACTGTCCAGCGCCACCTCGGAGCTGCCGCCGTTACCGTGGGTCAGCGTCACCACGAGCTCCGCCACCCCTTCGTGGGCGGCAGCAACCCGGACGCTGCTGATGGTGGCCTCCGTCACCCGATCAGCCTGCCAGCGGCGGTTCCAGAAAAATCACATCGCTCGGCAGGATCGGATTGCCCGCCCGCGGTGAGCCCTCCGGTGCCGCGGGGCGCATGAAAACGTGCAGGTTCCAGCTCTGCAGCTGGCTCACGCCGTTCTCTGCATCACCAAGCTCCCGTTCGGCAATCCGCTCCCAGGTATCGCCTTCCACCGGAAAGATGGACCGGCGTACGGCATTCATGTCCGTGCTCATGACAGTGTCTCCTCCTCAGGTTGTTCCAGTATGGTCGAGCCGACGTGGGCCAGCTGATCGGCGAGCACTGCCCGCGCGGCCTCACTCAGCTTTCCTTCCCGCAGGCGTTCGCTCAGCACGCTGCGCCATCGCGTCTGCAGATCCTTCTCTGCCGCGCGCAGCTTCGCCGTGAGCGGGGCCCTGCCCGCCTCCGTCGCGATGGCCGAAAGCACCAGCGCCAGTCCGTAGCGGATGCGTGCATCCATTTCTTCGAGCTCCAGAAAACCGCGCGCCCACTCCTGCACGTTCGCGAGAATCAGCTGGCTCATGGTGATGGTGAACGCATCCGGATCTATCTGGGCATCCAGCGATCCGCACAGCGTCGCTTCCCGGATCAGCTGTTTCCAGAGCACATAGCGCGGCCCGCTGAGCACGAAGCGCAGCTCCGGCCCGGCCTCGCTGCTCACGGCGGCGAAGACGTTCCGGTAGAAATCGGGTTCCCGTGTGAACTGACCGAGCATGAGCGCCACCGCCTCGAACAGCGCATCGAGGCCTTCGCCCTCGAGACCCGCCAGGCTGGACTGGTATTCGGAGAAATCCTCATCGAGGAGTGCCACCAGGATGGCCTGCTTGGAGCCGAACAGGTTGTAGGGCGTGGCGATGCTGACCCCGGCCTGCTCCGCCAGGGAGCGCATGCTGAACGCCGAGCCACCCGGCTGACGCATCAGACGCCGGGCGGCATCGAGGATGTCGTCCTTCCGCTGAGACTTGTTCTGTTCGCGGCTGCCCATTCTTTCGCGGCTGCCCTGTTTAAACGGGTCGCAGCTGCCTTTCCCCGCTAATTAAAACGCGTTTCAGAGTGAGTATAGAACGCGTTTTAAGTTTGTCCAGTGCTACCGGGTCAGCATGAAATCGATGGCCTGAGCCAGGTCTTCATCGGAACAGCTCATGCAGAGCCCCATGGGCGGCATGCCCGGCGGCATCCCCTCCCTGACCGACGTGAGCAGCGCGTCCCGGCCTTTCGCCACCCTCGGCGCCCAGGCAGCCTCGTCACCCGGGATGGGTGCGCCGGCGACTCCCCCTGCGTGGCAGGAGAAACAGGATCGGTTGTAAGTGCCCTCGCCCGGATGAGCGTCAGCCACCTGACCGGTATCGCCACAACCTCCGTGCAGACCGGCCACCAGAAACACGAACCACAATTGCTTCACCGGAAGCTCCTTTCCAACGGGTTTGTCGGGCTACAGACCGCAGAGAATTTCCGCCGCCTGCTCCAGGGTTTCGTCATCTTTCGCAAAACAGAACCTCAGCACCTTGTGACCGGGATCCGTCTCGTAGAACGGTGACGTGGGTATGGAGGCGAGTTTCGCCTCCCGGGTGAGGCGCACGGCGAGCTCCGTGTCGCGCTCGTTGCTCCAGCCGCTGTAGTCGAGCAGCTGAAAATAGGTGCCCGCAGACGGTACCACCTCGAACGGCGAATCTGCCAGAAGCGTGCAGAACAGGTCCCGCTTGGCCTCGTAGAAGGCGCCCAGCGAACGGTGATGCTCCGGATGATCCGCGAGAAAGTCCGCAAGCCCGAGCTGAACCGGGGTGATGGAGGTGAAGGTGACGTACTGATGGATACGACGGAACTCCTCCGTCAGCGATGCGGGTGCGGTGCAGTAACCGATCTTCCAGCCCGTGGTGTGATAGGTCTTGCCGAAAGAGCTCACGACGAAGCTGCGGGCGAAGAGTTCCGGATATCGGGTGAGGCTCTCGTGCCGCCGGCCGTCGAACAGGATGTGCTCATAGACCTCGTCTGCGACCAGGTAAATGTTCCGTCGGCTGACGATGGTCCGGAGCGCTTCGATGTCCGCCTGATCCCAGACGCTGCCCGTAGGATTGTGCGGCGTGTTGGTGATGATCAGCCGCGTCCTGTCGTTCACCAGATCCGCTACCCGATCCCAGTCGATCCGGTAGTCCGGCGGGTGCATGGGCACATGCCGGGTCAGGCCGCCCTGCAGCCGAACCACCGGCTCGTAGCTGTCATAGGCCGGGTCGAACACGATGACCTCATCGCCCGGATTGACGACCGCTGCGATGGCACAGAACAGGGCTTCCGTGGCGCCGGAGGTCACGGTGATCTCGGTGCCCGGATCCAGCTCCGCGGCATACAGATCGGCGACTTTGACCGCGATGGCCTCGCGCAGAGATGGAACGCCCATCATGGGCGCATACTGGTTGCTGCCGTTGTTCAGATAGTGCTCGACCCGATCGAGCAGTGCCCGCGGACCGTCGAAATCCGGAAACCCCTGGGACAGATTCAGCGCGCCCGTCTCCAGTGCCAGCTCCGACATCACGGTGAAGATGGTGGTGCCGATGTCAGGCAGCTTGCTCGTGAGGTGAGGTGTGCTCATGGGGCCAGCATTCTGACGACTAACCCTCACAATTCCAATATCAATATTTTTTGATATTGACTCCGGCCATTGCTAGAGTGCGCCTCCTGATGAGCAGCACCGCAAGCAGACTGAAACCGCGCCAGGTCGGCAAGGGTCCGGATGATTCCGTGGATACCCTGGTGGGCCTGGCCAAGGCTGTGGGAGACCGTCTCCGCGCCGACATCCTGCGCGTGCTGTACCAGGACTCCTATGCCGTGGGCGAGCTCTGCGAGCTGTTCGACGTCCCCCAGCCCGCGCTCAGTCATCATCTGAAAATCCTCCATCATGCCGGCCTCGTCGCCCGACGCCGGGAAGGCAACAGCATTTTCTACCGGCGCTCCACGCCCGGGCCGGCTGCTGCCGCTCTCTTTCTGGAGCTGGATGCACAACCCCTCTCCGGCGACCTGGCCGGGACCATCTCCCGCATCCACGAGCAGCGGACTCAGCGGTCGGCGCGTTTCTTCGAGGAGAAGGCCGACGCGATCCGGGCCCACCAGGCCGAGATCTGCGAATCGGCCACCTACCAGGAAGTCGTCCTGGAGATGGTCGACGGCGCGATCGCCGCGGGTGCGGACACTGCCGATGTGCTCGAAGTGGGACCCGGCTCGGGTACCCTGCTGGCCGAGCTTGCCGGTCGGTACACGAATGCATGGGGCGTCGACAGCTCACGCACCATGCTGGACGCGGCCAGAGGGGCCATTCCCGCTGACCGCCAGGTCCACTTCTCTCATCAGGATTTCATGACCCTGCCATCGCAGCGCCGCTACGATGCGCTGGTTGCGGCCATGGTGATTCACCACCAGGCATCTCCCGCGGCGTTTTTCGCCAAGGCGGCGGACGTACTCCGGGCTGGCGGTCACCTGCTGGTCGCCGAGCTGTGCCGGCACGATCAGGAATGGGCACGGTCTGCCTGCGGAGATACCTGGCTCGGCTTCGACCCGGATGAACTCCAGGCCTGGGCCGAACGTGCCGGCTTCGTGACCGTGAACGCCCAGTTTCTGGCGCAGAAGAACGGATTCCAGGTGCAGGTGCACGGACTTCGGATACCCCCCACTGAATTCAATGACAGGACGACGACATGACCGACTACAAGGTAGCTGACATCAATCTGGCGGACTTCGGCCGCAGAGAGATCACCCTGGCGGAAGCGGAGATGCCCGCCCTCATGGCCCTCCGGAAAAAGTACGCCGACACGCAGCCGCTGGCCGGCGCGAAGATCATCGGCTGCATCCACATGACCATTCAGACCGCCGTGCTGATGGAAACCCTGATGGCACTGGGGGCGGAGGTGCGCTGGTCGTCCTGCAACATCTTCTCCACCCAGGATCACGCGGCCGCCGCCATGGCCGCTGCCGGAGTGCCGGTTTTCGCATGGAAAGGCGAGACCGAAGAGGAATACGAATGGTGCATCGAGCAGACGATTCTTTCGGACGGCAAGCCCTGGGATGCCAATCTGCTGCTGGACGACGGCGGTGACCTCACCCTCATGATTCACGAGAAGTATCCGGAGATGCTGGAGACCATTCACGGCATCTCGGAGGAAACCACCACGGGCGTGCACCGGCTCTACGAGATGATGAAGAAAGGCGAGCTCAAGGTGCCGGCCATCAACGTGAACGACTCGGTCACCAAATCCAAGAACGACAACAAGTACGGCTGCCGCCACAGCCTCAACGACGCGATCAAGCGCGGTACGGACATGCTGCTCTCGGGCAAGCGCGCCCTGGTGGTCGGCTATGGCGACGTCGGCAAGGGATCTGCTCAGAGTCTCCGTCAGGAAGGCATGATCGTCCGCGTGGTGGAAGTGGATCCCATCTGCGCGATGCAGGCCTGCATGGACGGCTTCGAAGTGGTCTCCGCCTACAACAATGGCGTGAACACCGGCAAGCTCGAGGACGTGAACAAGGTGCTCATGGCCGACACGGACCTGATCGTCACCTGCACGGGTAACGCGGACGTCTGCGACCGGAACATGCTGCAGACCATCAAGCGCGGCGCCGTGGTCTGCAACATCGGCCATTTCGACAATGAGATCGATACCGCCTACATGCGCGAGCACTGGCGCTGGGAAACCGTGAAGGATCAGGTGCATCAGATCTTCCGCAGCGACGACCCCTCCGACTATTTGATCCTGCTTTCAGAGGGCCGGCTGGTGAATCTCGGGAACGCCATGGGCCACCCTTCCCGGATCATGGACGGTTCCTTTGCGAACCAGGTGCTGGCTCAGATGCACCTGTTCGAGCAGCGCTGGGCGGATCAGCCCGACAATCAGCGCGCGCCTATCACCGTGGAAGTGCTGCCGAAGAAGCTCGACGAGGAAGTGGCCGAGCTCATGGTGCAGGGCTTCGGCGGGGTGCTGACCCGGCTGACCCAGACCCAGGCCGACTACATCGGAGTGGAACCTGAAGGTCCCTTTAAGCCAGAATCCTACAAATACTGAGAGGGACGCCCCTCTCGTCGAGGAGAGGGAATGTCACCAGACGCTGAACGTGCCGCGGCGCTCGCCGCGGCTTTTTTCATCTGTGTCTTCGCCGGTACACCGGCCGCAGCCGCCGTGCACGTCTTCCGCCATGCGGAAATTCACCCGGTCGCCAGCGCGCCGGTTGCAGACGGCGTGCTGCTCATCGAGGACGGCGTCATCCTGGCGGTGGGCGCATCCGCCGACATCGAAACCCCTTCGGGTGCCGTAGAGCACGACCTGACCGGCCGCGTGCTGATCCCCGGCATGGTGGACACCCACTCGCACATCGGCGGTCCTGCCGGCGGTGATGCAAGCGCACCGCTGAATCCGGAAGTGCGCTCGCTGGATTCCATCGACGTGCTGAGTCCGGACTTCTGGCGGGCCCGGGCAGGCGGTATCACGACCCTGAATGTGATGCCCGGTTCCGGTCACCTGATGAGCGGCCAGACCACTTACCTGAAAATCCGAAGGGATCCGGCCAGGATCGAAGACTGGCTGTTCTGCGACGACCCTAACCGCGATATCTGCGGCAGCATGAAAATGGCCAACGGCACCAACTCCATCAAGGAGAAGCCGTTTCCCGGCACCCGGTCCAGATCCGCCGCGCTGCAGCGCAGTCTGTTCGTGGAAGCCGAGAATTACCGGGAGAAGATCCGCCGGGCCGAGGCGGAAGACAGGGACCCGCCGGACCGGGATCTGCGCATGGAAGCCATGCTGCAGATCCTGGACGGGTCACGGCGGGTGCAGTTTCACACGCACCGGCACAACGACATTCTCACCGTCATCCGCCTGGCCGGGGAATTCGGCTTCACGCCCGTCATCCAGCATGGCTCGGACTCCTGGAAAGTCGCAGCAGAGATCGCTGCGGCGGGACTACCCGTATCCGTCACCTACGTGGAGGCACCCGGCGGCAAGGAGGAAGTGCTCGGCGTGAGCATGCAGGTGGGAGCAATCCTCGAGGAGGCAGGCGTGGACGTCAGCTTCAATACCGACGACTACGTACTCGACTCCCGGCTCTTCCTGCGCTACGCGGCGCTCAACGTCCGCAACGGCATGTCCGAAACCGGCGCCCTGGAGGCCCTGACCCTGGCAGGTGCGAGGCATCTGGGCCTGGAGGAACGGGTCGGCTCTCTCGAGCCGGGTAAGGACGCCGACTTCGTCGTGCTTTCGGGGGACCCTTTCTCCACCTACACCCGGGTACTCGAGACATGGGTGGAGGGCGAACGGATCTTCAACTTCGAAGACCCCGAGCACCGGCGCTTCGCCACCGGCGGCGAGAACACCTATCGCAGCAGCGCGGCTCACCACGCGCTGGGAGGCGGATCGTGATCGCCCGACGCCTGCTCGGTCTCCTGCTGCTCGGTACCGGTCTGCTCGGCGGCGGTCCCGCCGGTGCGGAAGACCTCCTCATCCGCGCCGGACTGCTGCACACCGCAGCCGGTGAGCCCATCGAGAACGGCGTTGTGCTCGTCCGCGACGGCCGGATCGCGAGAGTCGGCCGCCAGGATCGAGTGCGCGTGCCGGAGGGCCTCCCGGTTCTCGAAGCGGCCGTGGTGACCCCGGGATTCGTGGATGTCCGGACCACGGACGGGATCTCGGGCGCGTTCGGCGGACGCGAGGGCCAGGTGAGAGATCAGGATCAGCTGGAAACCTCTGATCCGGTGCAGCCCGAGCTTCGGCCCATCGATGCCTACAACGCAGCAGACCCGCTGGTGGCCTGGGTCCGCCAGTTCGGCGTCACCACCATGCACACGGGACACGGCCCCGGTGCGGTGATCAGCGGCAGCACCATGATCGTGAAGACCGGCGGCACAGCTGCCGTGCTCGACGAGAACACGGCCATCGCCATCACGCTGGGTCCCTCGATCACCAACAACTTCGAATCTCCCGGCACCCGCTCGAAGAGCGTCGCCATGTTGCGCACCGCCCTCGTCGAAGCCGGGACCTATGCGGAGAAACGTGCCGGAGACGACCCGCCCGGGCGTGATCTCAGGCTCGAGATGCTCGGCAGAGTGCTCGCCGGCGAGACCCGGGCCATGATCCGCGCACACAGCGCCCAGGACATTCAGACCGCCCTGCGCCTCAGGGACGAGTTCGGCTTCGAGCTCTGGCTCGACGGCGCTGCCGATGCGCACCTGATGACGGAACAGCTGCAGGCCGCCGGTGTGCCCGTGCTGCTGCATCCCACCATGCTGCGGACGGGGGAAGAGACGAAGAACGCCAGCTTCGCCGCGGCCAGCGTGCTGCAGAACGCCGGCATTCCCTACGCCATTCAGAGCGGTCACGAAGACTATGTGCCGAAATCCCGCATCCTCCTGTTCGAAGCGGCCATCGCGGTTGCCAACGGTCTCGCTGCCGAGGACGCCATAGTGGCCATCACCCGGACACCGGCGGAGCTGCTCGGTATCGCGGACCGGGTAGGCACCATCGAGCAGGGCAAGGATGCGGATCTGGTGCTGTTCAACGGAGATCCGTTCGAATACCGCACCCGGGTGTGTGGCGTGATCATTGACGGCATGCCCGTTTCAGAGACCTGCTGGTAGCACCGTTCCCTCCTGCCATGCACCTGACTACAATGGCCGCCCCCTGCAGTACCAGAGCCGGCCGTGAACACCGAGACCATCAACGATCTCATTCACATCCTCGACCTCGAGGAGATTGAGAAGAATCATTACCGCGCCACCAGCCCGGACGAAGGCTGGCAGCGCGTGTACGGCGGCCAGGTGATCGGTCAGGCCCTGGTGGCCGCGTCCCGCACGGTACCCGAGGACCGGCACGCCCACTCTCTGCACGGCTATTTTCTGCGCCCCGGCGACACCACCATTCCGATTCTCTACAAGGTGGACCGTATCCGCGATGGCCGGAGCTTCACCACCCGGCGGGTGGTGGCCGTGCAGCACGGCCGGGCCATCTTCAACATGTCCATCTCCTTCCAGGTGGCGGAGGACGGATTCGATCACCAGATGCCGCGACCGGAAGCGCCGGGCCCGGAAGATCTGCTCGACGAGCAGGCACTGCGCGCCGCCTGGGTGGACAGGCTGCCGCCGGAATATGCCGATTCCTTCAACAGCATCCGGCCCATCGAGGTCCGCCCCATCGATCCGGTGAACATCTTCGAGCCGGAAAAGCGGGCGCCGCATCAGATGTGCTGGATGAAAGCGCGCAACCCGCTGCCGGACGATCCGCGCCTGCACCAGTGCGTGCTGGCGTACCTGTCGGACTGGTCGCTGCTGGACACCGCCATGCTGCCGCACGCGGTGAGCTTCACCCAGAACAACATGCAGGTGGCGAGCCTGGATCACGCCATGTGGTTCCATCGCCCGTTCCGGGCGGACGAATGGCTGCTGTACGTTCAGGACAGCCCCTCGGCGAGCGGCGCCCGGGGCCTCAACCGGGGTCTGATCTACGACAGACAGGGCGTGCTGGTGGCCTCAGCGGCCCAGGAGGGGCTGATCCGGATTCACGACGGGGACTGACCGCCGGCAGTCCTTCACCGCGGCCGAATGCTGCGGCCTACCGGTACCACCGATCCGGATCCGCAGGATCCCGGTAACGATCGAACAGACGCGTTTGCCGGCTGCTCATGTCCTGCCAGGCGCCGCCGATCATCACCGCTTCCGCCCACTCGGTGATCTCGAGCGGATCGCCGCTCCAGATCACCAGATCCGCCGGTGCGCCTTCAGCGAGCGTTCCGGTGCCGTCAGGCAGTCCCCAGACGCTGCCCGGCGCACGGGTTATCGCCGCCAGCGCCGCGTCCCAGGGCATGCCGTGCGCGACCGCATTGCCGGCCATCTGACGGATCTTCCGGACGTTGTTGGCATCGGAGGCTGTAAACGTCACCGTCACCCCGGCTTCGTGCAGCAGGGCCGCGTTGTCGTGCCGGGCGAGCAGACGGTCATAGGACGACGGCAGATTGGCGAGCACGTTCACCACCACCGGCACCTGCGCCTCCGCCAGCCGATCGGCCACCTGCCAGGCTTCCGCACCGCCGATGACGATCAGATCGAGATCGAATTCCGCGGCCAGAGCGAGGGCTTCCAGGATGGCGCCCGCCCGGTCCACGGTCACGGCCAGCGGCGCACCCGATCGTCGGAAGCGCTGCAACGCGGCCAGATCCTGATGACTGAAGTCTCCCGGACCCGGGCGGTACCGGTTCTGCCGGTAGGTTCCCGCCATCTGCAGACCCCGACGCATGCGCTGGATCACGGCGGCCCGGCTGCCGCCGGTGAAGACGGCGCTGCCTGCACCGATCGAGGCAAAGAGGGCAACTTCCGGCTCAACCAGCAGCGGGTCCCCACCCAGTCTGACGACGGCGCCCCAGCCGGCAAACGGATCGTTGCCGGGCGTCGGGGCGGTCACCGCAGCGGTCACACCATCCCGCCGGTTCACGGCCAGCGCCACTGCTGCCGGATTCAGCGCATGACGGACGTCGAATGCGGCACCCGACGGATATTCGGTCACCAGGGAATCGACGGTGGTGAGCTCACCGCCGATTTCCACCAGCGCGAGACTGGAATCCGATTCGATGAGTCCAGGCGTGACCACCTTGCCGGCTGCCTCAACGACGGCATATCCGTCCGGCACCGGCTCACCCGTGAGGACGGATTCGATCCTGCCGTCGCGGACCAGCACCGTCGCATCCTCCAGGGTGCCGGCTGCCGCCAGGGTGTGCACCCGGGCACCGGTGATGGCGATGCCGGGCTCGCTGCCAACAGCGGATGCCGGGCTCTGCAGAAGCGCGATCAGGAGTATGGCCGAGGCGGCGAGTTTCATTCACCACCTCCGTTCACCGTCTGTTCCAGCTCGAAGTCGGTCACCGGACGGACGCCTGCCGGACGGTCGTAGTACGGATGGCCATCGATGAGCACCAGATCCGCACGGCTGTAGACGCTGAACGGATTCCCGCTCCAGAGCACCAGGTCGGCCGCCTTGCCCACCTCGATGGATCCGGTTTCCGCATCGATCTCCAGCGCCCGGGCGGCATTCAGCGTAATCCAGGCGATGGCCCGGGCTTCATCCACCGCCATGCCCTGACGCCTTGCGGCAGCCATGGCTTTCGCCGCCTCCTGATTCAGATGCTGAATGCCGGTGGCGGAGTCCGAGTGAACGATGGCGCAGGCCCCCGCCTCATCCACCAGGGCCACGTTCTCCGTGATCCCGTCGAAGGCTTCGAGCTTGAAGCCCCACCAGTCCGCCCACATGGCGGAGCAGATGCCTTCCGCTGCCAGCCGGTCGGCGATCTTGTAGGACTCGACGGCATGGTGGAACGCCTTGATCTCATAGCCGAACTCGGACGCCACATCGATCATCCAGGCCATCTCGTCCGCCCGGTAGCAGTGGTTGTGCACGAGGATTTCGCCTTTCAGCACGCCGACGAGCGTCTCGACGCCGAGATCCCGCTCTGGCGGCACGTCCGGCGCCTCAGCCGAACCGTCGTCTGTGTCCGCGGACGCGTTTACCGCCCGTGCCGCCTCCTTCTCGAGAGCATGCTGCGCCTTCGCCCAGGCCGCACGGAATCCGGCGATGTTGCCCATCCGGGTCGCCGGCGGCTGGTTGCGGCTGCCGTATGCCCGCTTCGGATTCTCACCGCAGGCCATCTTCAGCGACTGCTTGGCACCCGGGAACTTCATCTCCTGCACCGTCCGGGCGGGAATGTTTTTCAGCGTCACGCCCCGGCCGCCGAACAGGTTACCGCTGCCGGGCAGGATCTGGAGCGTGGTCACGCCTCCGGCCAGCGCCAGTGGAAACTGCGGATCCTGAGGCCAGACCGAATGCTCTGCCCAGACATGGGCCGCATTCGGGCCCGTCATCTCGTTACCGTCCTGAGTGGAGGCGATGGCGGGCGACGGGTAATTACCGAGATGGGAATGGACGTCGATGATGCCCGGCGTCAGCCAGCGACCTTCCCCGTCCACCACCCGCGCCTGTTCCGCCGCCAGGCTCTGTCCGACCGCCGTGATCCGGCCGTCGGCCAGACGCACGTCCGCGCCATCGAGCCTGGCTCCGGTGCCGGTCAGCACGGTAGCGCCGCGGATCAGCAGCGGTTCCGTGGCGCGAGGCTCGTAGGTGGACTCGTAGGGCGCCCGGGCATGAAGGGGGCCAGCTGCGGCCAGCAACAGCAGGGCCAGACCGCCGCCGGACAGGGTGCCTGGTCTCATGGACCCTCTCCCTTGAAGACCCGACCGCCCTTCATGACGAAGTGCACGCGCCCGAACTCGGCCGGGTCCGTCAGGGGGTCACCCGGGACGGCAATGATGTCGGCAAGCTTGCCGGGGCCGATGCTGCCGAGATCCTCGGTCTGGCCGAGCAGATCCGCCGCACTCACGGTCGCGCTGACGATGGCCTTCATGGGCGGCATCCCCGCCTCGATCATGTAACCGAACTCCTTCCAGTTGTCGCCGTGCGGAGAGACGCCGGTGTCGGTGCCGAAGGCGATGGGCACACCCATCTCGTAGGCCCGGGCAAAGGTATCCTGTATGAGCGGGCCGATGGCGGCCGCCTTTGGTCTGACCAGCTCGGAGAAATAACCGGGGATTTCCGCCTTTCCGGCCACGAACTTACCCGCGATGATAGTCGGTACGTAGTAGGTGCCCTGTTTCCGCATGAGCTTCATCACCTCTTCGCTCATGAAGGTACCGTGCTCGATGGAATCCACGCCGCCCAGCACCGCCCGGCGCATGCCCTCGGTGCCGTGCGCGTGGGCCGCCACCTTGAAGCCGTAATCCCGGGCCGCGGCGACGATGGCGGCCACTTCCTCCACGGTGAATTGCGGATTCTGCCCGGAGCTCGCCTGACTGAGCACGCCGCCCGTGGCCGTGATCTTGATCAGGTCCGAGCCCTCCTTGTACCGGGTCCGGACCCCTTTGTAGGCGTCCGCCTCGCCGTTGACCACACCTTCCGCCGGCCCCGGATCCCAGCTGAGCGCCTGATTGCGGCCATTGCTCGGATCACCGTGGCCGCCCGTGCTGGCGAGGGCCTTGCCGGCCGTGAATATGCGCGGTCCCACCACCCAGCCCTGGGCGATGGCGTCCCGCAGGGACTGTGCAATACCCGCGTTGGTGCCCAGATCCCGGACCGTGGTGAACCCGGCCATGAGTGTCCGCTCGGCGTACACGACCGACCGGTACGCGTGATCCACTGGATCTTTCGTGAAGGCTTCCACCTGTCTGCGCGGGCTCTGCTCACTGGCAATGTGGACGTGCATGTCGAGCCAGCCCGGCATCACGGTGGCACTCGACAGATCGATGATCTCCGCCCCTTCCGGCCGGAGATACCCGGACTCCACCGACAGGATCCGGTCATCCTCTATGCGGATGGACTGCGCCTTAAGCACGCGCTCGCCTTGTACATCGATCAGGCGTCCGGCATGAATGATGGTTTCCGCCGATACGGAGCCGGCGGACAGCATCAGCAGGGCCAGTCCCAGCCGCCGGACCCATGGGGTTATCCTCTGGTTTGAAACCAAATCTGCATCTCCTCCTGTGGTCCCGGGCATTGTGACCCGGTTCAGCGCACGGGAGAAACCCCTGCCCGGAGATCGCCGGCAGACGCCCGCCTGGCCCCCTGACCCTGGCTGGATATCATGGTGCAGTGCAGCGATAATGAGTCGTTTACGCCCGCATTCGGGCGATCATCGGGCAAATTGGGGGACGTTTCTTGGCAGAGCCATCAGCTAACGCTGCAAACATCGAGAAGATCGTCGAATCCGTCGACTCCCTGAAGGCGGATTTCGAGGATCACCGTTACATCTGCAGCGATCAGATCGCCACGGCCGTCTATCTGGCCTACCACCTCAGGAAACCCATCCTCATCGAGGGCCCGCCCGGGGTCGGCAAAACCGAGCTGGCCAAAACCACCGCCGAGATGTTCGAGCTGCCGCTGATCCGCCTCCAGTGCTACGAGGGTCTGGACGAAGCCAAGGCCATCTACGAGTGGAAGTACGGCAAGCAGCTGCTCTACACGCAGGTGCTGAAGGAAACCCTGGACGAAGTGCTGCAGGGGGCCAAGGGTTTCGCCGAATCGGTGAACCGTCTGCATGAATTCGGCGACATCTTCTTCTCGGAGGAATTCCTCGAACCCCGGCCGCTCATGAAGGCGCTGAAGGAAGAGAACGGCTGCGTGCTCCTCATCGACGAGGTGGACAAGTCCGATCACGAGTTCGAGAGCCTGCTGCTGGAGATGCTCTCCGACTTCCAGGTTTCCATCCCTGAAATCGGCACCGTGAAAGCCGCCGCGGAACCGCCCATGGTGTTCCTGACCAGCAACAACACCCGGGAGATCTCGGACGCGCTCAAGCGCCGTTGCCTGCATCTGTACATCCCGTTCCCGGATACGGACCTGGAACAGCGGATCATCCATGCCCGGGTGCCGGAGATTCCGCCCGCCCTGCAGAAGCAGCTGGTGACCTTCATCCAGCAGCTGAGAGACATGGACCTCAAGAAGGTGCCCGCCATCTCGGAGACCATCGACTGGGCCAGAACCCTGGTTCTGCTGCATACGGAATCGCTGGATCCGCAGCTCGTGCGTGACACTCTGAACGTGATCCTGAAGTTCCAGGAAGACATCGAGAACGTGGACGCCGAGATCACCACCCTCACCAGCAACGCGCTGAAGAAGTAGCGCGGCGTCCTGCGCAACCATCGTGGATCGCACGCTCACCAATTTCATCCGCGCGCTGCGCAATTCGGAGGTGCGGATCTCCACCGCGGAAACGCTGGATGCGTTCAACGCGGTGGAGCTGGTGGGGTATGAGGACAAGGAGTTCCTGAGACGCACCCTTTCCCTCGTGCTGCCCAAGACGGCGGACGAGAAGGAGACCTTCGAGAACTGCTTCGACCAGTTCTTTTCTTTCGAGGACGTGCGCGGTGAACGTCACGAAGGCGGCGACGGCGCCGAGGCTGGTGATGCGGAAGGAGAAGAGTCCGGCGGCGACGGAGAAGGCGGCGGCGCCGGCGGCGAATCCCAACCCGGCCAGAAAGCATCCGGCGGCAAGGGCAAAGCAAAGAAAAAGAAGAAAAACTCACTGATCGAGGAAGAAGAGGAAGAGGACCTCGGCCCGGGTGCCATGTCCGAACCCGGCTCCGAGCTCGGCCAGCTGCTGATGAACAACTCCAAGGTGGAGCTTTCCGTGGCCATGGCCGCCGCCGGCGAGGCGGTGGATCTGCGCAGCATTCAGGTCTTCACCCAGAAAGGTCTCTACACCCGGAAGATCATGGAGGAGATGGGGCTCGGCCAGCTCAACCGGGAAATCGGCGACCTCAAGGCGGCCCGATCCATCCCGGAACGGCGTCTGGGTCAGGAGCTCAAGCGGCGGCGGGACTGGCTTCGCGAGCAGGTCCGGGACTATGTGGAGAAGCAGTTTCTGCTCCATGCGGACGCCGAGGGTAAGCGGCTCCGGGAGGATCTGCTCAAACGGGTGAAGCTCTCCAACGTGGAGCACCGCAGCTTCCGGCTGATCCAGGAAATCGTCTTCAAGATGGCCAAGAAGCTGGCGGCCCTGCACTCACGGCGCAAGAAGGTGTTCAAACGGGGTGCGCTGAACGTGCCGCGCACCCTCCGGCACAACATGAGCTACGACGGAGCCATCTTCGACCTGCACTGGAAGTCCGTGAAGGTGGACCGGCCCAAGGTCTTCGCCATCTGCGACGTCTCCGGCTCGGTGGCCAACTACGCCCGGTTCATGCTCATGTTTCTCTACAGCCTCGAAGAGGTGATGCCCAAGGTGCGTTCGTTCGCCTTCTCGTCCGATCTCGCCGAGGTGACGGAACTCTTCGAGCGGAACAAGATCGAAGACGCCATCGCCAAGACCCTGCGCGACTACAGCGGCGGTTCCACCGACTACGGCCAGGCTCTGACCGACTTCAAGAAGCTCTGTCTCGACGACGTGGACAATCGCACCACGATCATCATTCTCGGCGACGCCCGCAACAACTACGGCGACCCGAAAACCGAGATCATGAAGGAACTCTACGACCGCTGTAAGCGTCTGATCTGGCTGAATCCGGAGCCGCGCAATTCCTGGAACGTGGGGGACGCGGAAATGAAAAAGTACGCCGCGTACTGCCATCAGGCGGATGAATGCAATTCCCTCATGCACCTCGAACGCGTCGTCGGGAATCTGCTGAGATCCGTTTCGTGAATCCAAGGACGCCATGAGCGACGCCATCACCTCGGAAGATTCCCTGACCCGCGCTGCCGGCAGGCAGCTTCTGACCTTCGCCTTTTTCGCCATAGCCGGTATCGCCCTGCTCATGGTGGGTCTGGCCTGGGCATCCTCGTTGACCGGTGCCGCCTCCGGCGGCAACAACGCCGTCGACCCGGAAACCGGCACCCTCACCGTGTTCCTCCGCGAGGAACCGCCTCAGCTGAACAGCTCCCTGTCCACGGACCAGGTGAGCGGCAGCGTGCTCGGTCATGTGATCGAAGGTCTTCTGCGCTACGACGAGCACAACCGCCTGGTAACAGCCGTGGCCGAACGCTGGGAAATCCGGGAGCACGGCGCCACGTTCTGGCTGCGGCAGGACGCGCTCTGGTCCGATGGCGAACCGGTGACCGCTCATGACTTCGTGTTCGCCTGGAAGACGGGGCTGGATCCCGCCAACGCATCCGAGTACGCGTTCATCCTCTATGCCATCAAGAATGGAGAAGCCATCAACCGGGGCGAGCTGCCCACCTCGACCATCGGTGCCAGGGCCATCGACGACCACACCCTGGAGGTGGATTTCGAACGCCCGCTGGCCTATTTCGACAAGCTCGTCGCTTTCTCCACCTATGCTCCCCTGCGGGAAGACTTCTATCTGGCCACCAGCGGCGCTTACGGTGCCGATGCGGACAAGATCCTCTACAACGGCCCCTTCGTGATCGAGTCCTGGGTGCATGGCGCTTCCCTGCGCATGCGGAAAAACCCCCTCTACTGGGACAGGGAACGGGCAAAAGTGGAGGTGATCGATTTCGCCTACATCACCTCGGATGCCAACGCGACGCTGAACCTGTTCAAGGATGACAAGATCGCCTACGCCACCCTCCAGGCGGAGAACCTGAACAACGCCATGGAGCAGCGCTGGCACATCGACCGGTTCATGGACGGTTCCGTTTTCTACATCGAGTTCAACCACCGGGAAGGACGCCTCACCGCCAACCACCATCTGCGGAAAGCCATGCAGCTGGCGACCGACTCGGCCGAGCTGGTCTACAAGGTCACCAAGCTGCCCGGCTACCTGCCCGGCGAATCGCTGTTCCCTGTCTGGCTGCAGGGGGTGGACGGGTATCTGCGGGAGGAGTATCCCGCCAACTATCCGGCCATGGATCTGGAGCAGGCACGCTGGCACCTCGAGCAGGCCAAGGCCGAGCTCGGCATCGACGAGTTTCCACCCCTGGTGCTTCTGACCGGTGACAACCCCATCTCCAACATCCAGGCCGAGTACTATCAGCAGGTGTTCCGGAAAAACCTGGGGCTGGATCTGAAGATCGACAAGCAGATCTTCAAACAGCGGCTGGCCAAGATGCTCTCCGGCGATTTCGATCTGGTGCTCGCAGGCTGGGGTCCGGACTACGACGATCCGCTCACCTTCGGTGACCTCTTCGCTTCCTGGAATCTGAACAACCGGGGCCAGTACCGGAATCCGGAGCTCGACAAGTGGGTGCGGGTCGCGCAGAACGAACAGGACACGAAGGCCCGGATGGACGCCTTCGGCGAGATCCAGCGGATCATCATCGATGACGCCGTCATCCTGCCCGGCTACGAACGCGGGGTCACCTACGTGACCCATCCGCAGATGAAAGGCATGGTCCGCCGCGCCGTGGGCCCGGATCCGGACTTCACGAACGCCTGGATCGAGGGATAGGGACAGAGCACCGGTCATGTGGCGCTACACGCTGAAACGGCTCATCCAGGGGATCATCACCATCTGGTTCATCGCCACCGCCACCTTCTTCGCCATGCACAACGTGCCCGGCGACCCGCTGATCAACGATCGCAGCGTCACCGAGGACATCCGCGCCAATCTGGAAGCGAAGTACGGCCTGAACAGGCCCACTCACGAGCAGTACCTCATCTACATGGGCAACATTCTGCGCGGTGATTTCGGCATCTCCTTCACGCAGAAAAACCGGATGGTGAACGACATCATCCGGGAGCATTTCCCGGTCTCCGCCATCCTGGGCATTCTCGCCGTGGTCTTCGCCGGTCTGGGCGGCGTGCTCTGGGGCGCTCTCACCGCCCTCTACCGCAACCGGTTGCCGGACGTGATCATCATGTTCCTGGTGATTCTCGGCATCTCCGTGCCGAGCTTCGTCGTGGCCGCCATTGCTCAGCTGACGCTGGTGAACCTCAACGATCTGTTCGGCTTTTCCGTGCTGCCCGTGGCCGGCTGGGGCACCCTGTGGCACATGCTGGTGCCATCCATGGTGCTCGGCCTCGGCACCATGGCCTATCTCACCCGGCTCATGCGCTCGTCCATGCTCGAGATCGTCAACTCGGACTTCATCCGCACCGCCAAGGCCAAAGGTCTGCCACCGACCCGGATCTTCACCACCCATCAGCTCCGCAATGCCATCCTCCCGGTGATCACGGTGCTCGGGCCTTCCATCGCCGCCATCACCACCGGCGGTTTCGTGGTGGAGCTGGTGTTCGCCATCCCCGGGCTCGGCCGGTACTTCGTGCAGGCCGTGCAGCAGCTGGACTACACCGTGATCATGGGCACCACCGTCTTCTACGGTGCGTTTCTGGTGTTCATGGTGATCGTGGTCGACCTGCTCTACGGCTGGATCGATCCCCGGGTGCGGCTGGAGTAGCGCCATGGCGGAACTGCAGGTACGGCTCACGGCAGCGGATTTCGAACCGCTGCACACAGATCAGGAGATTCACAGCCTCTCCCGGCCATCCCTGTCCTACTGGCAGGATGCCTGGATCCGGCTGAAGGCCAACACCCGAGCCATCCTCTCTCTGTACATCGTCCTCGGTCTGCTGGCTTTCACGGTGCTGGGCCCGCTGGTCTGGGACGTCGATCCGGCAGCACAGGATGTGGATCAGATCAGCCTGCCACCCGGTGCCGACCGCACCGCCACCATCGTCGCGCCTTATGCGCCCTGGTCCGGCGGTTCCGTCCTGCCCGCTGCCGAAGGATTGCGCCTGGCCGAGACGCCAAACAGCGAGAACGTGCGTCTCCTGTGGGATCCGGTGCCTGGTGCTGCATCCTATTCCGTGTACCGCAGCCTGTTCGACGTGGGCGAGGACCGGGCGCTGGGGCTGCCCCTGGTGGACCTCTTCGGTGCCGACGCCGTTCGCTTCGAGGACCGCCTGGATCTCTCACCCCGCACCTACCACTATTCCGTGCTTGCCCGCGACGCCGATGGCACGGAGCTCGATTTCCAGACCCTGGAAGTTCAGGTTTCCCGCGTCATCACCGCGGAACAGGCGCTGGAGCGCGGGCTCATCGATTCGCTGAACGACGTGCAGATCGGCGACGAGGTGCTCATGCCGCTGCATCCGTTCGGTACCGACTATCTCGGCCGGGACATGCTCTCGCGGCTGATGCACGGTGCCCGGGTATCTCTGTTCATCGGCATCGCAGCACCGCTGCTCTACGTGCTGTTCGGTGTGTTTTATGGCAGTACGGCCGGATTCATCGGCGGCCGCATCGATCAGGCCCTGATGCGTTTTGCCGATTTCGTGGTAGCGCTGCCGTTCCTTCTGTTCATGATCCTGTTCAAGATCGCCTTCGGCATCGGCCCGGGAGAGTCCGGCATTCTGCCCATGCTGGTGGCTCTGGTGCTGCTGTCCTGGCCGGCCACATCCCGGCTCGTGCGCGGGCAGATTCTGCAGATCCGCGAAGAAGGCTACATCAATGCCAGCCGGCTGCTGGGTGCAAAGAACGGTTACCTGGTGGTCCGTCACATGATTCCGAACACCATGGGCGTGATCCTGGTGACCCTGACCTTCGCGGTTCCGAGCGCCATCTTCACCGAAGCGTTCCTGTCGTTCATCGGCATGGGTGTGGCACCGCCCACACCCAGCTGGGGCAGCATGTGCAACGAGGGCATCAAGACCATGCTCACCACACCGCACGAGCTCATTTTTCCGGCCCTGTTCATCAGCATCACGGTACTGGCCTTCAACCTGCTGGGCGACGGTCTGCGGGATGCCCTGGATGCGCGTATGAGGTCGACCGAATGAACGATCGCGAAGCCGATTCCCTCCTCAGGATCGATGACCTGGCCGTGGAGTTCGACACCTACGGCGGCATCGTCAAGGCCGTGCGGGGTGTGAGCTTCGGCGTCGACGAGGGGGAGACCCTGGCCATCGTCGGCGAATCCGGCTGCGGAAAATCGGTTACGGTGCAGAGCGTGATGGGGCTCATCCCCATGCCGCCGGGTCGGATCACCAGCGGGCGGGCCACCCTCCGGGGCCGGGACATCCTGGGCCGGAAGACCATCGATGGACGCGACATCCGCGGCCGCGAGATCGGCATGATCTTCCAGGACCCGATGACGAGCCTGAACCCGACCATGAGCATCGGCGCCCAGATCGCCGAACCGCTGGAAGTGCACCGGGGTTACTCGAAGAAGCAGGCCATGAACCGCGCCATCGAGCTGCTGGAGATGAGCCGCATTCCCGAGCCGGCCAAACGCGCACGCCAGTATCCGTTCGAGTTCTCCGGCGGCATGCTGCAGCGAGCCATGATCGCCATGGCCATCGCCTGCGAACCGGCCATCCTCATCGCCGACGAACCGACCACGGCGCTGGACGTGACCATTCAGGCCCAGATTCTGGATCTGATGAAGGAGCTGCAGCAGGAAACGGGCATGGCCATCATTCTCATCACCCACGATCTCGGTGTGGTCGCCCGTATGGCGGACGAGGTCGCCGTGATGTATGCAGGGCAGAGCATCGAACGGGGCTCGGTGGACGACGTGTTCTACCGCTCCGCGCACCCTTACACGCTCGGCCTGAAGGCCGCCATGCCGAACAACGATCCGGCCCGCCAGCACAGGCTCACACCCATCGACGGCAGCCCGCCGGACCTCTTTCATCCCCCGGACGGCTGCGGATACTTCGCCCGCTGCCCCTATGCCATGAAGGTCTGTGAACATCACGACCCGGACGCCTTCGCGTTCAGCGACGAACACCGGGCGAACTGCTGGCAGCACCACGAGACGGCGCCGGTTCGGGTGGAAGGTCTCTACTACGCCAACACGGTGACGGGCAGCGGAGGCGCTTCATGAGCGACGCCGACCGGTCGCCGCTGATCGAGTCCATGGGGCTGACCAAGCATTTCACGCTCGGTAAGAACCAGACCGTGCACGCGCTGGACGGCGTGTCTCTGTCCATAGCGCCGAGAGAGATTCTCGGTCTGGTGGGAGAATCCGGATCCGGTAAGTCCACCTACGGCAAGACGCTGATCGGTCTGCATGACAAGACCGCGGGCGAGGTGGTCTTCGACGGTGAGAAACTGCCTGCCAGATACCACCCACGCGATTTTCAGCGCCATGCCCGACGCATGCAGATGATATTTCAGGATCCCTATTCGTCCCTGAATCCCCGGATGACCGTGGGCGAGATCATCGGCGAGGGTCTGCGGCTGCACACGAACGATTCCGGCGCTCAGATCCGGGAACGGGTCGCCGGGTGGCTGGAACGGGTCGGCCTGAACGGCGACCACATGGCCCGCTATCCCCATGAATTCTCCGGCGGCCAGCGCCAGCGCATCGGTATCGCCCGGGCACTGATCATGGAACCGGACTTCGTCGTCTGCGACGAGCCCATCTCCGCGCTGGACGTCTCCGTGCAGGCCCAAGTGATCAACCTCCTGGACGCGCTCAAGAAATCCATGGGGCTGACCATGCTCTTCATCGCCCATGACCTGTCCATGGTCCGCTATGTGAGCGACCGTATGGCGGTCATGTATCTGGGCACGGTGGTGGAAATCGGGCCGGCGAACGACGTGTTCTTCAAACCGAAGCACCCCTACACCGAGATCCTGGTGGGCTCTAATCCCGAACCGGACCCGGAGACGGAGCGGCATCGGGACTCCACTCACATCCGCGGCGAGATTCCGAGCCCGGTGAACGTGAAGCCGGGCTGCCGGTTCGCCGGACGCTGTCCGAAGGTGATGGACGTGTGCCGGTCAACCACGCCGGAGCTGCTGCCGCTGGCGGACGTGACCGGCCGGGAAGTGGCCTGCCACCTGTATCAGGACTGATTCCGGCTCTGAAATGAAGAAGGGGCGCCGAAGCGCCCCTGTATTCCCGATCGGTCTGGGCGACCGATCAGATTCCGAAGTTATACCGTACAGAAGCTCCCCAGATCCGCGGTTCGGTCAGGAAGTAGTTTCTGTAGAAACCGGAAGTATCCGAAGTCAGATAGTGCCCGGTAACGTTGTCTTCGTCGGTCAGATTACGAACGAAAGCCCGCAGCTGCCAGTGACCGTCATCGCTGAGATAGATGGCTGACAGATTGTGCTGATCCCAGCTGTCGATCCGATCTGCCGCCACGTTGAATTCACGGGCCTCGGACTTGCTCTGCCAGTAGTAGTCCCAGCGAAGCGTGATTCCGCCCCGGATCGCAGAAATCTGCCAGGTGTAATCCACCCCCAGTTTGATGTTGTGCTCTGGCGTGTTAGGCAACTGGTTGCCATCCAGGTCCGTCTCCAGACCATCCGAAGTGGTTGCGCCATTGGCCTCGAGGCAGTTCCTCGACCAGAGTCCGGGCGTACCGTCCGGATAGCTCAGCCCGGGAATGGGAGCGCCACAGACGAACTCCAGACCTGCGATGTCGGCTGTCGGCGCGACGAAGTTGACACCCGTCGTAGCACCCGTGTCGGTATTGTTCAGCGTTATCCAGTCCGGATTGTTCGCGGTCCGGTTGGTGGGATCGACGGACAGGCTGTCGACGACCTTCGTATCCGTGTAGGAGTACGCCACATCGACGCCAAGACCCGGCATGAAGTCCGGCCGCCAGAACATTTCCGCTTCGATACCCCAGATCTCCGCATCGATGTTGTCGTTGATCGAACTGTTGTTGACGATCCGGGTGACCTGAAGACCTTCGTAGTCGTAGAAGAACAAAGCGCCGTTCACCACCATGGTACCGTTCATGAAGGTATTCTTCGTACCGATCTCGAATGCATTGATCTTTTCGGGGTCGAAAGAGAAGCGCGACGTGGACTGGAAGTCGACCGGAATGGCGGGATTCAGACCACCGGGCTTGTATCCACGGGAATAGAATGCGTAGACCATGGAATCGTCGTTGATGAGCCAGTCCACGCCGACACGGCCGCTCCACTCGTCGAACTCGAACTCTGTCGGTGAGCCTGTCAGGTAGCGGGCTTCGGCAGGCTGAGGTACTCCCGGGATGGAAGCGGCAAGGCCGATCCGTTCAGGGCTGGCCGGGGCCGACGCGTTGGCTGCATCAATCTGAGCCTGGGTGATTCCGTAGAGCTCCGCCAGCGCAGTCTGTTCACCAAGGGGTGCCCCGAACAGGAAGTTCTGCAGCGTGGTGCGCACGAAAGTCGTTTCGCCGAGCGCTCCGCCCAGCGCACCATTCAGGTCAAACGAGTTGAACAGCGTGTTGGTACCGTAGCTTTCCCGGGTGTCTTCGTTGTAACGGAGGCCCAGAGTAAACTTCACACGATCCGTGAGATCGTAGTAAGCCTCGCCGAAGACGGCCCAGCCTTTGGATACGCCCGGCTCATCGGGGCTGCTGGTATTGTTGAAGAAGCCCGGATAGGCGCCTGCAACGTCAAGGGAATTGGACAGGACGTAGTAGTCTCCATAGCTTTCCCCTTCATAGGCGTTCGCACCTAGTACGAAGTTGAACTTGCCTTCGAAACTGGAAGCGATCTTTCCTTCGATCGTCCAGTACTCCAGGCTGCCATCGGCCTGGTCGTAGCTGAACTGCACGGAGCCGTCCGTATTCGGCCGGGTGCAACCCCCAATGGGATTACCTGCGGTCTGAGCCCCGGACGTGCCGTCATTGTAGTTGCAGGGTCCTGATCGCCATTCGTCCCCAGCCTCACCCGCAGGCGCGGAAACCGGGAAGTCGATGGATCCGTCGAACAGCAGATTCCCCGTGTCCATTGCGTAGTCCTGCTGATACAGCCAGTCCCGTTCCTGATAGGCACCCTGCAGTCCGAAAGTGAAGGTGTCGAAATCGTATTCGAACCCGAAGGCCACCAGATCTTCCCGTTCCTGATAAACAGGCTCGAAGTCTGTATGCATCTTGCGAAAACCGGTGTCTCCGGTATCGCGGTCGTACTTCTGTGTCACCGTAGGCGCGAACTGATTGTAGGCACCGGCGCTGAGACCGAAGATGATTCCACCGGTACCCGTGTAGGCGTGCGGCGACTCGAATGCGACTTCATCGGTAAGACAGCCGAGGGTGGGTACTGTGTTGGTTTTGCACACCTGATTCGTGATCCGTGCCCGATCGTCATCTTCGTCGAAGTAGGAATACATTACCCAGAGATTGGCCCGGTCGGTCATGCTCCACTCACCGGTCACTCTGAAGGTATTGATGTCCCGGCCGTCCAGATCACTGTCGATGCCGCTGATGGTATCCACACCCGCGCCGACGCCATTGTCGGCCAGCTGTCTGTATGCGGTGTTCTCGATGTAGCCGTCGCGTTCCAGCGTCATACCGGCGAGACGAACGGCAAAGTTGTCGGTGATCGGAAAGTTGATGGCGCCTTTGAGACGGAGATTGTCGTAGTCACCGCCTTCGAGATCCACGAAACCGTTGACGCTATCGAAGTCCGGGCGTTTGGTCACGAAGTTCACCGCGCCACCGGTTGCGTTCCGGCCGAACAGTGTTCCCTGGGGACCTCTGAGGATCTCCACCCGTTCCATATCGTAGAACTCCACGGCATTCAGCTGCGAAGCCACCGGGATCTCGTTGATGTGAGTGGAAACGCCCGACTCACCACCGATGACGAGGTTTCCGATGCCCCGGATGCTGAAACTGTAGCCGCCGAAGTTGGTTGGTGTAAAACTGACGCTCGGTGCGTTCATCTGCAGGTCGGAAGCGGTCAGCACGCCGCGTTCCTCGAGCATGTCGCCCGTAAGAGCCGTAACCGCGATCGGTACATCCTGGATACTCTCCGCCGTCCGCTGTGCAGTGACGATGACCTCTTCAATCCTCCCGCCGGACTGCTCTGATTCCTGGGCGGCAATTGCGCCTGGAATCAGAGACAGACAAACGGTCAACGCACCAGGGTGCAGATATCGATGCTTCATGATATTCCCCTCAAATTCCCTTGAATGAAAACAGACCCTCCCAAGGCCGTTTTCGTTTGGCAGGCCACGGTCAACAGCGTCAAACATCACCTACGCTTTTTATTCTGACCTCTTCTGGTACGTACAACACCCCTTGACATTTCCGATTGTCCGGACAGTGAGCTGCTCGCCGTCCGCAAACCGAATGTGAAAGGCGAAAGGGTGTAATCAGAATGGCGAACCCAAAAAAAAGAAGGGGCGCTTGAGCGCCCCTTCAGCACAACGCGCTGTTGATCAACCGCCACCGAAATTGTAGCGGAGGCTCGCACCCCAGATCCTGGGCTCGGTCAGGAAATAGTTCCTGTAGTAGCCGGAGGTATCAGAGGTCAGATAGTGACCCGTGACGTTCTCCTCGTCCTCAATGTTTCGGATCCACAGCTTCGCCTGCCAGCGACCATCATCGCTGTTGTAGAACAGCGACAGGTTGTGCTGATCCCAGGAGTCGATCTGATCACCGATCGTGTTGAACTCCCTGGCGTAGGAATCATCCTGCCAGTAGTAGTCCCAGCGTAGTGTCAGTCCACCAGCTATGGCACTGATCGGCCAGGTGTAGGCTGCGCCGATGTGAATGGTGTTCTCCGGCGCGTTCGGCAGCTGGTTACCGTCGAGATCCACCGGAATCCCTTCCACCGTCTCGATGCCGAATGCCGTGGCTGCCGCACGCTGAATAACAACCGGTGTGACCGCAGGCAGACCGGGCTCATTCACGTAGTTCGCACCCGGCGCCGGGACTGCAGCACCCAGACCAATCAGGGTGTCCAGTACCGGCTGGGTGATGTCCTCCCGCCTGGCGGCGTACAGGAACGCGAAGTCGTTCAGAGTGATGTAGTCCGGATTGCCGCCTTCACGGTTCGTCGGGTCAACCGATACGGAGTCTTTGACCTCCGTGTTGAGATAGGAATAGTGTGCGTCCACCATCAGCCCCGGCAGCCGGTCAGGTTGCCATTGCCACTCCAGCTCCATACCCCATACGTCTGCATCGATGTTTTCGTTCAGCGACGTATTGTTCTTGATTCGGGCAACCTGCAGACCTTCATAGTCGTACATGAAGACCGCACCATTCAGGACCATGGTGTTGTCTGCCAGTGTGGTTTTGAAACCCAACTCGATGGAATCGATGAACTCCGGGTCGAACTCGAACGATGACTCACCCTGGAACTGCGTCGGAATCGCCGGATTTGCGCCGCCCGGCTTATAGCCCCGGCTGTAGAAACCGTAGAGCAGCGCGTTGTCGGTCACCTGCCAGTCGACACCGAGACGGCCGGTAGTTTCCTGCCACTCGAAGCTGGAGGGAGAGTTCGTCAGATCCCGGGTCTCATTGAAATCCGGAACGATGGGAACGCCCGCGTTGATGGCCAGACGCTCGGCACTCTGGGCCGGTGTCAGCAGCGCTGCGTCGATCTGAGTGTCGGAGAAGCCATAGTAGTTGGCAAAAGCCCGCGAACCGTCGGAGATCGGGTCACCCGCATTGCCGTTCACGAGATCTATCACACGGGTCCAGAGTGGCGCGACGGTGTTGTCGTCCAGAGGCAGGGAACCCGGGAAATTCGCATCCTGCGCGTTCCACAGCAGAGAGGTGTCACGCACGCTCTTCTCGTCGTCGTTGTAACGGAGTCCTGCGGTGACCTTGACCCGGTCCGTGATGTCCCAGTACACCTCACCGAATACAGCCCAGCCTTCACCGAAAGTATCCCCATCCGGGTCACCCGTATTGTTGAAGAATCCGGTGTAATAGTCAGCACGCGCGTCTAGCACGTTGGTGTTCACGTAGTAGTCGCCCATGCCCTCCGAATCGAAATAGCTGGCGCCGACGAGGAAGTTGACCGGCCCTTCGAACTGCGATTGCAGCTTTGCTTCCACCGTCCAGTATTCCGACCAGGAGGATGCCTGGTCGAAGCTGTAGTCACGGCTGAAACCGCTGATCGCACATCCACCCCAGATTCCGGACGTGCCGTCGAACGCGTTGCAGGGACCGGGGGTCCAGTCGTCACCGGCGGCCTTCAGCCGATCACCCCCGGCGGTCTCTGAGACCGGATAGTCGCCGTCAGCACGGAAGGGGTTGGGTGCCGTGACACCGACCGCCGGGCCCAGCTCAACGCCCACATTCATGTTGTAGTCCTGCCGGTAATTGGCATCCGCACGCCGATAGCCGCCCTGCACGCCCAGTGTCATGGAATCGAATTCGTGGACATAGCCGAAGAGAATCGCATTCTCACGGTCCTTGTACACGGGTTCGAAGTCCGTGTGCATCTCCCGGAGACTGTCGATCGTCGGACGTTCCCAGTTGTAAACGCCCGTGCCATCCGCTGCACCAAACGGCACAACGCCGTACAGACCGCCAACGAGATGGTCGAAACGGGAGGTGAGGTGGGGCTGTTCAAAGCCAACGCCATCCGGCTGACAGCCGTAGGTCGGCAGGTCGTTCTGAACACATACCTGGTTGGTGATGCGGGCACGGTTGTCGTTTTCGTCGAAGTAGCTCCACATCACCCAGAGATTGTCACGGTCCGTGATATCCCAGTTGGCAGTGAGCCGGGTCGTCAGAATGTCGCGACCATCCACATCTTTGCTGATGCCATTGAGGGTCGAGCCGTCAGCGCCTACCTGACCGTGGGCGAGGTTCTCCGTATACCCGTCCCGATCCAGCTTCATCGCCGCGAAGCGGACGGCAAAGGAATCGCCCATGGGTATGTTGATGGCGCCTTTGAGGCGATAACTCTCGTAATCGCCTGCCTCAAAATCGATGAAGCCGTTGACGCTGTCGAAATCCGGCTGTCGGGTCACGAAGTTGATCGCGCCGCCTGTGGCGTTCCGTCCGTAGAGCGTGCCCTGCGGTCCACGCAGCACCTCCACGCGCTCCATGTCATAGAATTCCACCGCCGTAAGGTTCACCGGCATGGCGATCTCGTTGACATGAATGGAAACGCCCGCGTCACCCGTCGAGGCCGTCACCAGGCGACCGATACCCCGGATGCTGAAACTGTTGGAACCGAAGTTGGTCGGCGTGAAGCTCACACTCGGAGCATTCATCTGCAGATCCGAAACGGTAATGACCTGCCTTTCCTCCAGCATTTCGCCGGTCATTGCGGTAACAGCAATCGGCACATCCTGGATACTCTCAGCGGTTCGCTGAGCCGTGACGATGACTTCTTCGATACCGCTACCGGCATCCTGAGCCAACAGATTGAAACTCATAAAAGACAAAAGCGCCCCGACTGCAGGACGCAATAGAGAAATGCGCATGATCCCCTCCACTATGACGACCAAACCCAAAATAGGCTTTCAGCACTCGATCCCTCATATCGAGTGCAAGCGGAGTAATAAGGGTTCACACAGGCAGAGTCAACCTCAAGACGGAGGTGCGTCCTACATCTTGTGGAGGAGGAGGGCCCGTTTGTTACCGTCGGTAACGAATCGGGCCTTGCCGTGCAACGAGCGCCCGAATCGGGCGCCGGTCGCGTTTCAGGCAGACAATCCTCAGTAGCGGCCAGTCTGGAAGGTCAATTCCAGTCCATAGCTGCGAGGTGTCGTGGTGCCGGCCGTATGCCGGAAGAACTCCGCTTCACCTTCGCGGAGAATCTGCAGCACACCCACGTCGTCCAGCACGTTGTTGACGAACGCGGAGATGATCCAGTTGCCGTTTCCGCTGGTGAACGTGGCCCGGAGATCCACCCGGTCGTAGGCGTCCGCCTTCTCGGCTTCAGACTCGAAAGGCGAGTAGTAAACCTCGGAGATCCACGAGTAAACGCCGAACAGCTCGAGACTCGCGCCACCCTGCAGCGGGAAGCGGTAGCTGCCCCAGGCCGTGGCCTTGCCTTCCGGCACCTGCAGCAGCTGGTTGCCCTTGATGTTGGTGAGCTGCTCCGCCTGACCGGGGAAGATCGAGTTCGGTGCGTCGATGCCGCTCGGGTCCTTGACGAAGAAGTCTTCCGTGTATTCGCTGGGGGTCCAGGAGAAGTTACCGCCGAGAGAGATGCGGTCCGTGGCAAGCCAGGTGGCTTCCGCCTCGACGCCGTAGATCTCCGCACCCGGTGCGGCCAGCACGGAAGTCGATGTGCCGCCGAAGCCGGTGACCTCGGTGGCGACCGTGTGAATGTTCTCGTAGTCGTAGTAGTAGAACGAGCCGTTCACCTGCAGACGATCATCCAGCCACTGGGTCTTGTAGCCGATTTCGTAGGCAGTGAGGTCTTCCGGATCGTAGGTCGGCGAGTTGGAGAAGAACACCAGGTTGTAGCCGCCGGACCGGTAACCGGTGGTGACGCTGAAGTACATCATGGCCGCTTCGGTGACGTCCCAGTCCAGGTTCACCCGCCAGGTGATGTCGTCGTCCTTCCGCTCGAATGGTCGGTAGACGGACGCCGCGATCGGCACGCCGCCCTGCACGTGACGGTCCTGCACCGGCGAATAGGTGCCGTCGCCATTGGGGGTGATGCCGCCGTTGGCCAGGTTGAACTGCCAGATCGGCACCGGAAGCTCCAGCGCGGTATTGGCGAACGTGGTTTCCGTGTAGCGGAACAGGTTCTCCTCGGCGACGATCTCGTCTTCCGCATAGCGGATGCCCATGGTCAGGGTAAAACGGTCGCTGATGTCGAACACACCCTGGGTGTAGACCGCAAAGGCTTCCCGCTCGGTCCGGGTGGCGTAGAGCAGATCGGTCGCCACGGTACGGGGACCGTGCTGGACGTCGAGCGCACGGTTGCTGCCGTCGTCGCCCTGCCAGCTGCCCAGCACCAGATTGTCGTTCCGAGTCGCGTTCGGCAGGAATCCGGTACCCAGATCTTCCGCCGTATTGTTCACCGCATAGTTGCGCTGGCAGGTCGCCGCCTGGGTTTCCCTGCAGTTGTCGCGCGCTGCATAGAGATAAACGTCATTGGAGAACCCGGGGGTTCCGATGGACGCCAGGAAATCGATCGTGCCGCTGAGCCCGGTGTTGTCCTGATAAGCTTCCGCGTATCTGGCTTCGCCCACGGAGGAATAGTAGTCGCCGCGCTGATTGATGGTGGCGTCGTAGAAGAAGATACCGCTCGTGAAAGTCAGACGATCACCGATGTCATAGAACGCCTGCAGCTCGTGAGACTCGTAGCGGGCTTCGTGATTCACATAGAACTGGCGGTCGTGGACCATGGACGCCGTATTGTCGTCCTCGGTGATCCGCTCGTAGGAGAGATCGTTGTGGCCGTACAGGTACTTGAGTGTCACGGTGTCGGTCAGATCCCAGGCCACGGAGAACTGGGTGCCTTCCTGTTCGAACTCTTCCCAGTTCTGGCCGTTGGTGGCGGCACAGATGTCGTCGCCGCTGATGTCGCCGGGGAAGACGCATTCGTCGTAAGCCGCGGCACTCGCAGCGTCGGTGGTATTGAATCCATCCAGTGACGCCGCTGCGTTCTGGAAGCCGTCGAAATCACCGTAGTCCACACCGGCCCGGTTGTGCTGGGCCAGCACGTCTGCACCGCCCACCGGATCGCTGAACGTCAGCAGCGGCTGGGTCTGATCGTAGAAGTCGTTGTCGGTCCAGTTGGCGATGTCCGTGTTGGCCGTGTTCACCCGACGGTAACCCGGAACCAGATTCGTGGTGTTACGGTTGGGCTGGCCTTCCTCGTTCAGCACCACCAGACCGCCTCCGTTGGCACCGCCGAATACCCGCTCGATGTCCATCCAGTTGTGGCGGACGTCGAACTCGAGCGTATCGGTGGGCGTCCACTTCAGGAGCACGGCGAAGTTGTCGGTGCCCAGGCTGTCGAGATCCGGGCCGGTGCCGATTTCCTCGATCACGCCATCCCGCTCCCGGTGCGCAAAGTTGATGCGCCCATCAGCTTGTCCTTGACGAGCGGACCCGAAACCGCGCCGTACACTTCCTGCGTCCCGAAGTTTCCGAGGATGCCTTTCACCGCCGCTTCGAACTCGTTGGTGGGTTCCTTGTAGAGGATGTTGATGGCGCCGCCGACGGCGTTGCGGCCGTACAGCGTACCCTGCGGACCCCGCAGCACCTCGATCCGCTCCACATCCCAGAAAGTTGCCGCCGTTGCGGTCAGCAGGTCTTCCGAGTAGATGCCGTTCATGTAGGTGGAGACACCCGGATCACCGCCCAGTGCCCGGAAGTTCCGGCCGACGCCGCGAATGGTCGAGTCGTAGGGCTGAATGGTGGTCGCCGGAACGAAGTTCTGAAGATCTTCCTGGTTCCGGATTCCGAAGTCGTCCAGGAACTGGTCCGTGAATGCGGAGATGGAAATCGAGGTGTCCTGAATGGACGCTTCCTTTCTCTCCGCCGTGACGACGACTTCTTCAATTCTTCTGCCGGCATCCTCCGCCAGCACCTGAGTGCTGACAGGAACGATGGCCATAGCAACCAACAGCGCGCGCGAGGCACGCGACAGGCTTACAGGCATGGATATCCCCTCGGTGTTTTTTTACTGCTTAGATGTACTGCTTGTGACGACTACTACTGCTTGAAACTACTGTTCGATACTGCAAAACAATTCAAAGTAATCCGATTCGCGAGAATCAGAAGAGCACGGCGCAGACAGGGGAAGGCTCGTCCCTCCCTGAACCGAGCGGCGACAGTAAAAAGGTTCGGTCTTCTCAAGTCAACCGTTGCGGGGATTTCGCCGGACAATACTTAGCGCACCAACCTTTTCACTTAGCGCTGCAACCATTTTCTGCCCATCCTCAGAACGGATTCCTCATCCGTGACCTCAGCCAGCCCGGCAAGGGGAATCCAGGCCAGATCGAGCGACTCGCTGGAAACACTGAAATCATCATGTCGCGCCTCAAACAGGAAACGGACATCGTAGTGGTAGTGCGCAGGATCACTCCTGCGTGCGGGAATCTCGTGGACATCCAGATCGAAGATTCCGCGGTCCAGCACCCGAACCGGGAGTCCGGATTCCTCCTCGGCTTCCCGTTGCGCTGCCAGCAGCGTATCCGACTCGCCATCGCTGTGACCGCCGAGCTGCAGCCAGCGCTCCAGCTTGCGGTGATGGGTGAGCAGCACATGCGTGCGTGCGGGGTTGAGGACCCAGGCGCTCCCCGTGACATGTCCGGCCCAGCAGTCCCGTTCGAAACAGCGCTCGTTCGCTTCCACGAAGCGGATGAACTCCGCCACCACACCGGCTTCACCGGGGTGGCGGGCAGCATAATCATCTATGAGGCTGAGAAGCCGTTGCCTGTGCGCCATGGAGTCGGGATACTCGGGGTGATTCTTCAACCGGGCCGGCTAAGGCCCGTCCTGAACTCAACTGAGGGGAAATCATGCTGGCAGTCATCGCAAAGCTCAACGTTGCCGAAGGCAAGGAAGCGGACTTCGAGAAGCACATGCTCGGTCTGGCCGAACAGGTACGTGCGAACGAACCGGGCAACGACATGTACACGCTGTGCAGAGACGAGGACGGGAACTACATCGTTCTCGAGCTCTACAGGGACGAAGCAGCGCTGGCAGCGCACGGGGCTTCGGAACACTTCAAGGCCGCAGGCGCCGGCTTCAAGGGTCTGATGGCCGGCGCGCCGGAGATCACACGCCTTCAGGTGGTCGGTTAGCGCCGGCGTTTGACGGCCGCGGGTTCGGTCTGGAAAAGCTCGGCAAGCTGATCCGTCATGGCGCCGCCGAGCTGCTCGGCATCCGTGATGGTGACGGCCCGGCGATAGTGGTGGGTCACATCGTGGCCGATGCCGATGGCGATCAGCTCCACGGGTGAGTGGTTCTCGATCATGTCGATGGCGTACTTGAGATGCTGCTCGAGGTAATTGGACGGATTCACCAGCAGCGTGGAGTTGTCCACCGGCAGGCCGTCTGAGATCACCATCAGCACCTTGCGCTGTTCCTGACGTGTCACCAGCCGGTTGTGGGCCCAGATCAGCGCTTCGCCGTCGATGTTCTCCTTGAGCAGCTCCTCACGCATCATCAGACCCAGATTCCGTCGCGTGCGCTGCCAGGGATCGTCCGCGGCCTTGTAGATGATGTGCCTGAGATCGTTCAACCGGCCCGGATTGGATGGCTTGCCTTCGGCGATCCAGCGTTCCCGGGACTGACCGCCACGCCAGGCCCGGGTGGTGAATCCGAGGATCTCCACCCGGACAGAGCAGCGCTCCAGCGTTCGCCCGAGGATGTCCGCGCACATGGCCGCGATGGTGATCGATCGGCCGCGCATGGAGCCGGAGGAATCGATCAGCAGAGACACTACCGTGTCCCGGAACTGCATCTCCTTCTCCTGCTTGAAGGCGAGCGGATTCATGGGGTCGATGATCACCTGAGTCAGCCGCGAGGTATCCAGCAGGCCTTCCTCCAGGTCGTATTCCCAGGTGCGGTTCTGGATTGCCATGAGCTTGCGCTGCAGGCGGTTGGCGAGCTTGGAGGTGGCATGCTGCAGCGGCACCAGCTGCTGATCGAGCAGGGCCCGCAGGCGGATCATCTCCTCGGAATCGCACAGCTCTTCCGCCCGGATGGTCTCGTCGAACTCTTCCGTGTAGGCGTGGTAGTTGACGTCCATCCGGATCCGGCCGGAATCGTCCGGCAGCTGCATGGGCTGTTCGTCCGGGTCCGCTTCCGCACCCATCTCGTCCATGTCCATGTCAGCGTCCATTTCCATCATGGTCGACTCGCCTTCGGCGTTCTCGTCGGCCATGTTCTCGTCGTCCAGGACCACGTCCTCGGGCAGGAACTCGGACTCCGCTTCGGCGCCCTCGTCCATGGTTTCCGTGTCCTGGTCGTCCTGCTCGGAATCCGGCGGCTCGTCCATCTCGGTCAGGAGGCCGAGATCGTCGATGATGCTCCGGCAGACGTCTGCAAACTCGTTCTGATCCAGCAGGACGTCGCGCAGCCGGTCCATGTCCTCACCGGCGTGCTCCTCCACATAGTCGCGCCAGAAGCGGACCACGTTCTCTGCGGAGGGCGGCAGCTCGCGGCCCGTCAGCCGCTGCCTGACAAGAAGACCAACGGCCACCGACAGGGGCGCTTCCGCTTCGGTGGTGATGCTGTCGAACGCGGCTTCCTGGCACTGCACCTCCAGGGAAGCCAGGAGATTCTGCGCCACACCCTCCATGCGGTTGGAACCGATGGCCGCCACGCGGGCGTTCTCGATCCACTGAAACATCTCCTGTGCCGGGCCGCCATGGGGGGCACGGGCCTGATGCAGCGCGTCGTCGTGAAAGCGCAGGCGCAGGGCGAACTCGTCGCCCATGCCGCGGACCGCGTTGATTTCCTCCTGGTTCGCACCCACGGACGGGAGCGGCACCCTGATCCGGTTACCCCGGAGCGAAGGGGGCCCCTGGCCGAAGCTCACCTCCAGCTCGTCGTCTCCGGCTATGGCCCGGATCGTGGCTGTGGTCGCCCGCTTGAACGGCTCCAGTGGGTGGTCTTGCTCAGACATCTGACTCGAGTGGGATCAGGCGCTCTTCAGCGTGATGCTCGCGGTGGCATCTCCCAGATCCTCGCCCATGCAGCGCTGGTAGTACTCGGCAACGATGGGCCGCTCCAGCTCGTCACACTTGTTCAGGAAGGTCAGACGGAACGCAAACCCGACGTCGCCGAAAATCTCCGCATTCTCCGCCCAGGTGAGCACCGTCCGCGGGGACATGACCACGGACACATCGCCGTTGATGAACCCCTTCCGGGTGAGATCGGCCACGGCCACCATGTTCGAGATGACCCGTTCGCCTTCCGCCGTGCCCTGATAGTGCTTGGCCTTTCCGAGCACGATCTCCACCTCGGCTTCGTGCTCGAGATAGTTCAGCGTGGTGACGATGCTCCAGCGGTCCATCTGGCCCTGGTTGATCTGCTGGGTGCCGTGGTAGAGGCCCGTGCTGTCACCGAGACCGATGGTGTTGGTGGTGGAGAACAGCCGGAAGTAGGGATGCGGCGCGATCACCTTGTTCTGGTCCAGGAGGGTCAGCTTGCCTTCCACCTCCAGCACCCTCTGGATCACGAACATCACGTCCGGCCGGCCGGCATCGTACTCGTCGAACACGAGCGCCACCGGGTGTTGAATGGCCCAGGGCAGCAGACCTTCCCGGAACTCGGTGATCTGCTGTCCGTCCTCGATGACGATCGCATCCTTGCCCACCAGA
>JAUIAV010000021.1 GCA_030425195.1 Gammaproteobacteria bacterium
TTGCGTCGCTACCTGCAGCAGAAACAAGAACGTGACCGTCGAGTTGTGAATGAGCTACTCAACGAATACTCGAATACGATGATTGCAAAAGAGCGGTGCGAAACGCATTCGTAATTAGAGTTCTAAGAAGAATCCTGGGCCACATTCGACGAGCCCTGCGGCGGGTTGTCGACTTTCAAGTTGGCATAATGTTCGAATGTCGGCGAGCCTCATCCGATCGCGTAGTCAAGGGTATCGTCGAGGTTCCTTTGACATCAGCCTATGTTCAATCCGAAGCTGACACCTTGGGAGGCCGATTCGCTGAAGGACATCGGCGCTTTGGAATCCTGGCGGACAGCACTGCCGCCATTTTGGGATGGGTTGCAACACCAGGGTGTCCGGTGAACCTCATAATGGATGTAAACCTTCAATTGCCGCATAACTGCATTTACGTCTGGGATTGCTACACCGTTCCGGACTATCGACGTAGAGGCCTGTATGTTCGGCTTCTTGAAGGAATTCCCGAACTGTATCCCGGCCACCGAGTCTTCGTCGCTGTGGATATAGCAAACATGCCCTCCAGAGCAGGTGTGCTTAAGGCTGGCTACGGAGAGATCTTCCGTTACGCTGCATTCCGACTTGGAAGAAAAACTATCTGTTCCTTTGCAATCGAAGGCAAGCGCATTTCAAGTCTGGGGCGCTTTCTCGATCAGCTCCCGAATTATCAAATCTCGGAAACTAAGCCGTGAATATTTTCGAAGCAACAAACACAAACCCTATCGACAACACGTTGTTGCCCTTACACAAAAAATTTACTGAGGATTTCGTTGAAACGCGCAGACCGATTGTTATAGATGATCTGCCGTCATCATTGCCGTTCCTTAAGGAATGGAACATGGACTTTTTCCGCAGACACCTTAGAACCATAAGAGTCCATATGCCTGATGTCGATGGCATCTATCATTTCTTAAGCTACCGTCGGGTGCCAGTTGAGGAATTCGAGAGAAACCTAACGGAAGAAAAGACAATGTATTCCCTAGAGCCTCTGCTAGGCCAAGGTTCACCACAGGGAAACCAAGAACACCGATTGGAAGATATCGATGAAAAGGCGATCCCTGAGTTTATTCCGAGAAACGGCTTCCGCTCGTCAAATCTCTACATAGGCCCAGGCGGCAACAAAACGCTGCTCCACAATGATGAGGTGCAAAGTTTGCTAGTCATGCTAGAAGGAGAAAAACACTTCGCCGTCTTTCCGCCGGATCAGAGCCGATATCTTTATCCGTATCACGCTTTTGACATCCGATCGATTCGGCAGCATAGAGTTTTGGATAGCAAAATAAATCCGGTCAATATCGACACCGGGAGATTTCCCAAGCTTGCGAGAGCAAAGGGCTGGCATGGCGTTCTGAAACCGGGGCAGGCGTTGTTTATTCCCGCTGGCACATGGCACTACATTGAGTCCGACGATCCAAATCTTGCCGTCAATTATTTCTGGCGAGAAGACAAACTGTCGCATTGGCTAACTCGTCCGCTCCTAGACTTTTGGTTCAAGCGTCGTCAGGTTGTGATGCTCGACTACGCTAGACGTCTTCGAGAGGCTTTCCGAAAATCGGATTCCGCGGTCGGATGAAACCAACAGCATGCAAACTGCAACACTATATTGCCAGCAATAAGGCGGAGCTGTTGGAGTTGCGATCGGCCTGGGAGAATGCCTTTCGAGCATCCGGTGGCCTTAAGCTCCCACTAAGCTGGAGCTGGTTTTACAGTTGGTGGTGTAATTTCGGACCACACTTCGAAGGGGTGGAACCTGCGCAACTGCGCGTGCATTGGTTTGAGTCTGATGGCAAAGTCCGCGCGATTTTCCCGATGTATGCGCAGAGGGTTCGGGCACGTGGCTTTCCCGCGAATAGCCTCAGGGCGATGTCGAATGGTCATTCACCGTACTGGGATGCCGTCTTATCTCCTGATTTGCCTGCAGACGACGTTTGGAACGCGTTTAACGCAGTTGTGAAATCAGAATCACCAGATTATATCGTGTTGCGTCGACTGCGCGACGATAGTCAATTAAACGACGCATTGCGCACTGAAGGAGCAAAATCCTTACGCTGCGGCGCCAAAAATGCCTTGCTAACCCCAATTGTTGATACAACTGGCGACTGGGACACTTATATCGCGCAGCGTTCGCGAAAGTACAGACAAAATCTCAGGCGTAAACTGCGTGACTTTGACGCTGACGATGGCTTGACTGTTTGTCGTTATATCCTGCAAGGCAGTGATGATCAGGCGTTTGAGGATGCTGTCAGCATTTCTGCCAACAGCTGGAAAGTCGATGTAGGTAACGACTTAGCGTCAAATACGATGAGTCGGAGTTTTCTCCGGCAGCAAATTGACTATCTTGTACAAGAAGGTAAAGCCTGCATCTGGATGTGCCGAAAGGACGGACACCCGATAGCATACGAACTGCACTTCGTTGATGACAGTTCAACATTTCCGATTCGCGCTGACTACGATCGACGGTTTTCTAAGTTATCTCCCGGTTCCCTTGTTGAATATCACGCACTGCGATCGGCTTTCAATGACCCCTCAATACGTGCTTACGATTGTTGCGCTGACGATTACAAATACCTTAGGAATCTGACGAATGACTATAGGTACGCATCCGATGTGTATGCATTCCCACGTCGACCAGTTTCACAACTACTTGGCGGTATTGAATTTGACTTGATACCGTTCGCCCAACGGCTATGGTCCGAAATCAGATCTCTTCGCGGGCAGGGACACAAGAGCAAGTAATGCGATTTCTGCCGGAGTCTGAGTCTAGTGCTGGAGTTTCGCTGATCTGGTGGTCACGATTTCGTGGGCCCCTCGCTGGAAACTGGTTCCCCTGCCGGGGAAAGATCTCTCCCGCAATCGTGTGAGTTTCCTGGCTTCATCCGATCCGAGGCCACCATACTGCTGTTTCCAGCGGTAGAGGAGTCCTTCAGCAGTCTCAAGCTGGGGATTTCTGATGTCACCTACCGATATTCCAGCCGTATGCTGCTCAATACCCGCGATGATCTGCTCCACCGGGTACCGTTCGCGCTTCATAACTGGTTCTGCCAGGTGACTAGGACACCATGACGACATCAGCGGGGGATTGGTAGCAACCACAACTGCGACTCTTCCCGCTCGTTCCACAATGTCATTGCGTGAGGTTTGTAGTTCGCTGACTCACAGATGCTCGAATAACGTCAAGGTGGATAGTTCGTCTAGAACCAGCTTGCTGGCGATTTCACAGTTTTCGTCATCGGATTCACAAAGAGTGCTGCCGCCTCGAAGCGAGGCGTCAACGCGTCCGGCGGCCAGTGACCTCAACTGCATCAACTTGAGAGAAACGAGGCTCGTGGCACAACCACCGATAGTCTGATACCACCATATGACGACTCGCCGTTGATCAGTTGCGTCTTTGAGTGTTGTACGAGACGCCTCAGAACAGTGATCTTCGTTCAATCTCACTGAGCGGCTATCAAGGGTTGTAAAAAGTGCCGGGTCTGCGATCGCGTTACTGTACAGGCTGATCTTGGATTTTTGCGTTTGACTGAGATAGACAGCTGTGAAGACAGTATTGTTCGAACCGGGCGGATCTGCCAGCAGTTCATAGTCTGCGCCGGAAAAGTGCGGCTTCCATGTTGATGCGCTGGTGAGTGCTGACCATCTGCTAGCCTCATGGTCTATGGCATCGACCATCGCCCTGGCATCGGGGTTGGCCGACAGTTGAGCGTAGATCGCCAGAGAGGCCATAGGCAGGCTACAACAGAACAGACAGACCAGGAGAAAGGCAGGGCGAGGAATCAGGTCTGATTTCCTTTGTTCCGGCGTCAGGATCGGTGAACTTTCCCTTCTGGTTGTTCTTTCCAGAGATAGATATAGGGCCGGAAAGACGAGGATGACGAATATGCACCACCCGAACATATGGTGATCACGCACCAGCCAGTGCTCCATCTCTGTCACATGCGCAGCCACCGTGATCAGGTATATCCTGACCCAGTTGGTGGCAACGCCGAGTGTCACTGCGGCAGCCACGATGAGGAATGCAGTGCGCAAATTCAGGCGTTGCCAGACGACGAGTAGTCCACTCAGTGCCAGTGCGCTAAGAACATAATTCAGACCCGAGCACGAAGATGCAATTTCTATCGTACCGGCAGGCAGGCGAATCTGATAGCCGGTGATATGGGCGGTAATGCCAGACAGTGTCAGCAGGTAGCCTACTGCTGAGGCTGCGAGTTGTTGCAGAAAGGGAACGAGAATGTTCCATACCGGGATGATCAGATAGAGAAGCGATAGGGGAGCGAGCAGCGGGTGTGTGTACCGCATCCCATACAAAGTGGCACAACTACCATAAAGGAGAATGGGCAACATCATCTGCTGCACGATCAGAATCTGAATCCAACCGGCGAGCACCCAGGACATCGCCGCGCCAATCGAGACCGATGCCCAGAAAGTAGAGGGAGCAGCGCTCTTCGCGCTGATTTCCTTTATTCTGGCCCAGACCAGCCAACAGACGCCTGCGAACACCAGGAGACCATGTCCATAGGCTTCCGAGAATCGAGACCAGCGTTCAATGAGGGAAACGGAAGTCGGCCAGTAGCCAAACAGAATCGCGATAAAGACCAGACCCAGCATAAACGGTGGCTGAGTTACTCTGACACAATACTTTACAATAGTCTGATGAAACACTCTTTTCCTAGTTGGGACCGCGCGGAACTTGAGTAAGTTGCCGGGGTTAGACGGGTTGCGCATGATAGCTGTACTTGCAGTGATCCTGCACAACGCGTACCCCTATGAAGCCGTCTCGGGATCTTTCGATGGTGCGCAGATTCCTATCGCACTCACTGTGACGTCTTTCCTGGCCAACTCTGGTTGGTTGGGGGTGCAGCTGTTTTTTGTACTTTCCGGTTTCCTCATAACCCGCATTCTGCTGAATCTGGAACCGAGCATTTCAGCGCTCAGGACGTTCCTGTTGAGACGGGCGCTACGGATATTCCCTGTTTACTTTTTCGCGCTGGCGGTGTTGCTAGTCCTGTTTCCCCTGGTGCTCCAAGATCACATACCTGACTGGCTGGCGGACTCGAGACAGAGTCAACTCTGGTTCTGGACCTATACCGTCAACTGGGTACAGCCATTCAGGGAAATTGGTATGCCGCATATATGGTCGCTAGCGATAGAAGAACAATTTTATTTGCTCTGGCCATTTATTTTACTGACTTTGAGTCATAAGGGAGTGCGATTCGGACATGCGGCATTGCCTTTTTTTGCGTGATCGTGATACGCAGCGGGCTCATCTCAAGAGACCTCCATTGGATGGAAAACGCGGCATACGTCTGGACTGTATGTCGTCTGGATGCACTTCTCATAGGCAGCCTGCTCGCCGTGTGGTGGGTGAGGGCACCCGAACCGGATGCGAAGCCCTTGTTTCTCGTTTTCTGGGGGGGCACTGCTCCTGATGTCGGCGATCGTCGTCCTGACCCGCAACTTCGCACCGACGACGGCTGGCCTGGATCTCTTGAATCAGACAATAGCCGCAGTTGCATTTGCAGCTTTGATCGGGGCTCGTGGCTCTCGGTCGCTGTGCCAATCTTACTTGATTGCCGTCTGAGCATGTACATCGGTCGTATCAGCTACGGAATCTATCTTCTTCATATACCAGTACAGCTAAGCTGGCAGAGTGTGATTGCCCCGGATACTGATAGTCTTCCTATGTACGCGTACGGGATGCTGGATCTGCTGGGGATCTGCATCTCAAGCATACTGCTTGCATCGCTGTCCTGGTTTGCGCTCGAACGGCCGCTATTGAGGCTGAAAAGCTATATCCCATACATGTATCTAAAATAGCGCATAATCTATATTATGTTAAATGTTGTTTTAAATATCCGCACCACCTTGGCGGTTAGTGCTCGATTGGCTTGCTGAACAGGAGTACAAACCGATCGGTGTTGTGCATCACGCCCTCTGCCCAGATGCTCTTGCTGTAGTCGTCCTTCGAATTGCGCAATGTGTCCAGACGATCGATCAGATTGAACCCGATCTCTTCCAGATCTCTTACAACGTACTCTTCATCAATCCGATGCAACTTTGGTGCACTGGTAATTCCGGAACCCGCAGGTGCGGCGTGGTCGATGACGAGTAACCGACCTCCGGGCTTTATCGCTGCCCAGAGTTGTTCCTTGAAATCAGCGGGGTCTGCTTGAATGACAGGATCTTCTCTCGGGACGTAGATATCGTGGTAGCTCAAGCCCAGGAACGCCAAGTCGACTTGGTCTGGAAACTTCATGTCCGCGAACTCACTGTCGATGCGCCGAACGTTCGGCAGACGATCGCCGGACAGCCGCTTGTCGAGCTCTTCACTCGAGAATCTGAGAAACAGGCTGTTGTTCTGAAGAAAAACCTCTCCAGTCTCACCACTCAGTCGGCTGAACAATTCCGTGTAGTATCCCCCTCCTCCGAGAATATCCAGGATTCGGAGACCTGGCGTTATTCCCGCCAGCTCGAGTACCTCTGCGGGATGTCTGTACTTATCACGCTTCTTGTCGTCTCGAGGCCTATCGGGATGAAGGATAGCCTGCTCTATCGGACTGAGTTGGTCGTAGTTGTCAGGAACATCAGAACAGCCTGATACCATGGTGACGCATGCACACGTCAATGCATGCAAACGCGTGGCTAATGAACGAAGTTTTCCCATACGGCTGCCCTTTGACTCTTGATTAGGAATGTTACATAGACGCGACAGGATCACACGCAATTAGTTCTGCAGCGGGTTATGTTCATGCACTTACAACTACTCATTCTGCCGGAGACCTGGTGTCCATGATCGATATCAATCGCCAAGAAAAAGTTCTGCGCATCATGTCAGCCATACTGGAGTCAGATACCGAGAATCTTCTCGAACATGGCTTCGACGGCTGCGAGAAGTTTGATTCGATGGCGATGGTGAACATTGTGGCAGCGCTTGAAAGTGAGTTTGATCTCTTTATCGATACGGAAGACGTAGAAGGTTTCAGTTCTCCGATGCACGTAGTTGAATACATCGACAGGGCATGAAGTACCTCGAGGCTTTGGCGCTCACGGAAAGCGCTCAGAATTACCCTGCTTATCCACTGCGCGTTGCAACCTCCGGAGAGATCGCTCCGCTTATCCCGTTCTTTTCTGCGGCGTTCGCAAATTGCGGTTATCGGCTCGAGACCGATACATTGCCATTCAATACCTTGCGGATAAACCTGCTGAATCAGACAGACTCTGCGGCAGAACGGGAACTGTTCCTCCTCTTTCCGTGGGATTTCGCGCCTGCGCTCAACTGGCGGACCGGTCGGTCTGGCGATGCAGCAGACTACGAGGCAGTTTGCAGTGATATCGCAGCAATGGAGAGCGCTCTCTCAAAACGTCGGAACGCCTCAATCGTTTATGTTCCCGCAGAAACGCCCCCCACTCTACCATCCTCTTTGGATGATTTTAGGGTTCGCGTTGAGATTGAGATAGCTGCGAAACGCCTGGGTGCAGCCTTTCTGTCCCCTGACGACTTCAGCTTGTCCGCATTTCTGCGAAGTGGCGTGCCCGTATCCGGTTCAAGAAGCTTCGAGGTTGCGACGGCGTGCTGTGAGCAAGTGCTCAAAGTGCCGCAGGAGCGTGCAAAGGTTCTGTGTACCGATCTGGACAACACGCTCTGGGGTGGCGTCATAGGAGAAGATGGCCTCGAAGGAATAACCTACTCTGACTCAGGATCTGGCTACAAACACTACATCTACCAGACTTTGCTGGGGCGTTTGAGAAGAACCGGGACACTTCTGGCTGCGGTCAGTCGCAACGACATGGATCTCGCACTGTCACCGTTTCGCGAACTGGACATGCATCTGCCCGAAACCGACTTCGTGTCTGTATCTGCGAGCTATGGTGCGAAGTCAGACGCTATACGTAAGCTGGCTGAAGAACTGAATCTCGGCCTGGATGCCTTCGTGTTCGTGGATGACAACCCCATCGAACTCGAGGAGGTGCGATCCGTGCTGCCAGAAGTCCGACTTCATCAGTTCCCTCAATCAGACGGCGATTTTCCCGGTTTTCTTTCCCGTCTCGCGGCGGAGTTTGATAGGAATCTGGAGGAAACTCCAACTGAAGATGATTTTAGACGGACCGAACTCTATCGCGCGCGTCTTGCTGAAAAACAGGAACGTGAGACGTCGCCTGCTGGCCTCACTGATTATCTCCGTGGTCTGAACATGGAACTCACGATCCACGATCGATCTGTTGAACAGCAGGACAGGGCCATTCAGCTGATCAACAAGACCAACCAGTTCAATGCCAACGGCATTCGTCGAGAGGCAGAAGACATCCGATCGCTGCTGAAGACAGGAGGACGGCTGTACACAGTCAATCTGGAAGACAGACATGGGCCGCATGGCGAAATACTGTCGTGCCTGATCGATAGGAGCGGTGTTGTACGTTCGTTCGTGCTTTCGTGCAGGGTTTTTCAGCGTCGGATCGAGTACGCATTTCTGAATTGGCTGACTGGCAAGCACCCGGATGTCAGCTTTGAAATCTGCGAGACAAAAAGAAACGAGCCGGCAATGAACTTTTTTACTACCCCGCCCTTTTGGTCTGAAGGCGGTCTACATCGGATCGACGCTGCAAATCGTGTTTGGCGCCAAAACTGTGACTGGATCACAGTTCACGACCAGACAGATCTCAGTTGAAGACGGAGCACTACTACCTCGACACCGATGGCCGTCTGGCTGTTGCTTTTCATGCGCCTGGTTCAGAAGATAGGCAGTCGATTGGAGTGGTCATCTGCTATCCCATCGGTCATGAGCACACTCATTCATTCAGTACCCACATGGCGCTTGCCCTACGGCTGGCCGCGCAAGGTTACCCTGTACTGCGGTTTGACTACTCCTGCACCGGAAATTCAGCGGGAGAAATGCAGAACGCCGAGCTGAGTCAGTGGGTCGCTGATTTTGAGCTATGCTGTCGACATCTGATTGACCGCACTGGCATTCGCCAACTGGTGCTGTTCGGAACCCGGCTGGGGGCGACTATACCTCTTCTTGGTGAAACCGACGGTTTGGTCAGTGGCGCTATTCTGTGGAACCCCGTTATTGATGGGAGGCGGTTCGCACGGGACTTGGAGGCCCTGACCCTTGGATCCGACGATCACGTACGTGAGTGTGGAGGATTTGCGTATCCGCATCGGTTGCTGGATGAGATCAAGAAGATTCGTCCTGGGGACCTGAGACCACCAGAACGCTGTCTTGTAATCGACAGAGATGACGCTCCCGCTGCAAAGAAGATAGCGGACGTGTGGAGAGATCTGTCGACCGCGTCTACCCGTATCGAGCTATCTGGCTACACCAACACGATGCGGCAGCCACAATTCTCTGAAGTGGCGTCGAACGTAATCGATGCAGCCATGGAGTGGATGGGAAACTTACCTGAAACCGAATTGCCAGAGTGTTCAAATCCTGCGCCTTCCAAGCAAAGGCAGATGGTAGAGCCTGATCTGTTCGAAACGCCCCACTTGATTGAGCACGAGCGTGGATCTCTATACGGCGTGCTGACTGCTCCGAGGGGTCCCTCCTCCGATCCTATCGTGCTCATCCCCAATACGGGAGCTGCTCACAACATTGGTCCAGGCCGATTGCACGTTTATCTGTCACGGAGCCTCGCACGCGCCGGAGTGACCAGTTTCCGATTCGATCTGAGTAATATCGGAGAAAGCGCCACGTTGGGCGTCGCTGAATTGAACAATCCATACCCTTCGACCGCGCAACAGGACGTATCCGCCGTACTGAAGGCCTTCCCTCATCGATTCAAGGAAATGGTTGGAATCTGTTCTGGCGCGCACCTGGGCTTTCACCTGCTTCGTAAGCAATCTGATGCGCTGAATCATCTCACCATGGTCAATACGTTGATCTACACAGATGCTCCTGACAGACAATTGGAAACTACATTTGAGCAAGGAAACGCACTGACACGGTTGAATGCCATCGGAAAAAAAGCTCTAGGAAAGGCGTATGGTTTCGTCAGGCAGACCGGCTTTGGTCGGAAAACAAGGCAAGTGATGCGCGATCTGAAGAACCTGGTGAGAAGCGGAAAGCTTTCCGTTGTCAGTGCAGAGAACGACGACAGCCTGCAGATCCTTCGAGACGCAAGCGGCACATCCTATGGCGGTCTGAGAAAGCTGGGGATTCCTATCTTGATCGAAGGTGCGGATCACACTTTTTCGACTCAGATATCTCGACAACGCCTCTTCACGATATTGAGTCGCAGACTGACGATGCAGAAACCCGATCGAACTTAGCTGCCGTTGATGCCCTGGCGAAAAGGAAACAGATAGCGTTGTATCTGCCCAGGAACCAGGTTCTTCAGCGCCTGCCGCAAGCTTGATGGCAACTTTTCTACTCGACGATCCACGAGATCAGCGAGTTGACCACGCAGTGAGGATCTGTCCAGTCTGGAATCAAAATCCACACTCAGCTGAGACTCTTCAATCTGAAAGAAGTCTGAGATCTCACGCCTGCAGGAATTGGGGTCACTGCCGAATCGTTCATAGGACACTTCCAGGTGCGGTATGTTGTGCCGGCGGATGGCATGTTCTGCGGTTCGGTAGTGGTGGTCGATCCGCTGCATCACCTCCTGTTGCTCTGCCGCTCCGCCTGTTCGCCACTTCAGGCGCCGAAAACTACGATATATGTCTTCCGGATTTCGTTTAACCAGCAGTACTGCTGTCGATTCTTTGTCGGACAGATGCCGCCACCAGTAACCGAGCGTGTAGCAAAGACGCGGGTCCTTCCATAGCCACGGTTGCTGGCTTTCGAAACGCGCAAGGAAATCTAAGTGTTCGGAGCGCGCTTCCATGCTTTCGACGGCGGCTGTTTGTTGATCGGTGATCGGCGCGTAGAGCCACGTATTGTCATGCTCGAACCCGCTGGACATCAGCAGTTCTGCATTGCAACGGATCAACTCTTCAGCTTCCCAGTATCCTGTCGGATTGTGCTCATCGCTCTGTCTGAGCTCGCGCCCATCATCGTCACACACATAATATTGAGCAGCTGCAAAGATCGATGCCACGAAGCTCGTTCCCGAGCGTGGCATACCAACTACGATCGCGTTTTTCATTCTTATCCATTCTGTGTGCGGAACGTCTATGATACTGAGCGCCCCAACTCACACGTTGGCACCCTTTGTACGAGGTTTTTAGCATTTCTTCGGCAATGCGGCGCATCCGCTCCGAACTCGATACGTCTGGTAGGAGCTTAGATAGCAGCCTGCTGGAACTTACGTATTCTGGTACAGAATTGCACTAGGTAACGCAAGCTTCTTACAAACTGTACCATTGGGTGTGGCGTTTATGGGTGAAAATTGCCCCTCCACATCAAGGTCCACGTTTGACGTGCCCCACATCCGCATATTCAGGCACTACATCCACACGCCGATGATCCTCCTCGCTCTGACGGAAGGACTGCTCATCGCGGTGTCGATGTATCTTGGGCATCTGACGCGGTTCGGTGAGTGGCCTGAACTGTCCACGTACGCGGTCGTGGCTCCGGTATTCGCACTGACGCTACTCGCCTGCATGATCGCCATGGGCGTCTACGAATCCCACGTTCGCGAAGGCATGACCGGCATGTCTCTACGTACCGCGGTCGCCATTTTTCTCCTCGGATCGGCATCCATGGCCGTTTTGGCCTTCATCTTCCCCGTCTGGCTCGACTTCGGTCGTGGCGTGTTGCTTTTTGCCACCATCGAAGCCTTTGTAATGGTCGCCGTGCTGCGGTTCCTGGTGTTCGGTTTTACAGACGAAGACCTGTTCAAACGCCGGATCGTCATTCTGGGCACCGGCAGACGTGCAGAAAAGATCGCCTCCCGGATGCGCCGGAAGTCCGACCAGAGAGCTTTCAAAATCCTCGGCTTCATTGACCCAAACAGCGGCGCTCCCGATCAGGTCTCACAATACGACGCCAGGGTCCTGACTACGGATCAGCCGCTGCCGGAGTTCTGCCGCGTCAACCGCATCGAAGAGATCGTGGTGGCCATGGATGAACGGCGCCGCAACGTCGACGCCGGCGGTGGTCTTCCCCTGGAGGAATTGCTCGACTGCAAACTCCGGGGCATCCAGGTCTGCGATATCCAGCAGTTCATCGAGCGGGAAGCCGCCAAGGTGGACGTGGATCTTCTGCGACCTTCCTGGCTGGTGTTTTCCGATGGCTTCGATACCGGTGCAGCCAGAATGCTGATCAAGCGCTCGTTTGATCTTCTCGCCAGCGCCCTGCTCCTCTTCTTCACCTGGCCCTTCATGCTGCTGACCGTGCTGGCCATCTGGCTGGAGGACGGCCTGCGCGCTCCGATTCTCTATCGCCAGACCCGAATTGGTCTCGAGGGCAAGGACTTCGACGTGATCAAGTTCCGGAGCATGTCCACGGATGCTGAGAAATCGGGCGAAGCGATCTGGGCCAGTCAGAACGATCCCCGCGTCACCCGGGTCGGCGCCTTCATCCGTAAGGTCCGAATCGACGAGCTGCCGCAGCTGTTCAATGTGCTCAAAGGCGACATGAGCTTCGTCGGCCCGAGACCCGAACGGCCCGTGTTCGTTCAGGAACTCCGTGAGAAGATTCCCTTCTACGATGAGCGTCACCGGGTGAAACCCGGCATCACCGGATGGGCACAGCTCTGCTACCCGTACGGCGCTTCCGTTGAGGACGCGAAGGAGAAACTGCAATATGATCTCTACTATCTGAAAAACCACTCGATCCTGCTGGATCTGATCATTCTTCTGCAGACGGTGGAAGTGGTGCTGGTTGGCGAAGGAGCGCGTTGAAGGACAAGCTGTCCGACAACTTACATTCCTGCAGAATTTACCCACATTTCATAGGCATTCGGTCAAGTAAATTCGCCTACTATTCTGGTTGGGACACCCTGGCGCAAAAACCGCTCCAGGGGGAAGTACAACGCCGCTGGAAGGCCCGTAGAGGCCCATATAGCGGGATTCTGGGACATATCGCATCATGCGGATATCGAAGCCGTTGCACCTGAAGCGCCTGCTGCAGCTCCAGGACATTGCAACCGCCACCTTCTGCTACACGCTGACGCAGACGATCGATTGGCTGTTGTTCGGTACCCCGCTCCCGGAGGTCATCTACCACCTCAAACTGACCCCGTTCGTGGTCCTTTTCGCGTTCATCGCCGCGCTGGTGCTCCAGCCGAGGCTGAATCACAAATATCTGCTCGGTATATTCAGGTATGCCGGCAGCTACGCGGCGATCTCGCTGGTCGGCATGCTGGCCGTTGCCTACCTGATCAAGTTCGATGACCTCAGCCGTTACACGGTGGCGGCTGCCGGTGCCCTCACCTTCTCCATGCTGGTGGTGAACCGCATCTTCCTGAAGTGGTGGTACTTCAGTATCCGTAAAGAAGATGCCGATAACTACTTGAAAGTATTGGTAGTTGGCAGCGGAAATCGCGCCAGCCGCTTCATGCGCAATTACCGTGAGACGTCGGAATGGGGCATCGACTACGTCGGCGTTCTCGACCCTGACGAGAATCGCACCGGCATGCTGGTGGATGGCATCGAAGTTCTGGGGACGCCGGGCGACATCCAGCGCTTCGTCAGCTCCCGGGTGGTCGACGAGATCATCGTCTGCCTGCCCCGGACCATGATTGCCAACCTCCAGGACATGTTCGACGCCTGCACCGAACAGGGCATCAGCGTGAAGTTCCTGGCCGATCTCTACAACATGCCCAACAGCGAGATCAGCCTGGAAACCGTCGGCAATGCGTCCATGCTGACCTTCGATCCGGTGCACAGGGACCTGGACAATCTGATCATCAAGCGTCTGATCGAGTTGTGTCTGACGGTCCCCGCCATCGTCCTGCTGCTGCCTTTCTATGCGCTCATCGCGCTGATCGTGAAGCTGGACTCGCCCGGACCCGCGTTCTTCATGCAGGAGCGCGTGGGACTGAACAAGCGCGTGTTCCGGATGATCAAGTTCCGGAGCATGTATCAGGACGCCGAAGCGCGGATGGCGGAGATCGAACACCTCAACGAGGCGGATGGCCCCATCTTCAAGATCGCCGACGATCCCCGGATCACCCGGGTCGGTCGGATTCTGCGTCGGACCAGCATCGACGAGCTGCCGCAGCTCTTCAACGTCCTGAAGGGCGATATGAGCCTGGTCGGCCCGAGGCCCATGTCACTCCGGGATGTGCAGAAATTCAGCCTGGGTGTGCAGCGGAAGCGTTTCAGCGTACGACCGGGTCTGGCCTGCCTCCGTGAGGTCTCCGGGCGGAGCCGTCTCACGTTCAATCAATGGCTCGAACTGGACCTGAAGTACATTGACGAGTGGTCGCTCTGGCTGGATTTCAAAATCCTCCTGCGCTTGATACCGAGCGTGCTCAAGGGCGACGGCGCCAGCTGATCCGGCCTCATTGACCGCTGAATGAGAGTACACTCCAGGTCATGGATGACCCGGTCGATACTCAGGACACCCCGGATCGCGAAGCGGACGGAGGCCGCGACAGATCCCGCCTGCAGCTCCTGGTCGACGTATTCATCTTCCAGTTCAAGCTGGCTGCCGACGGGCTCAGAGACGTGGTCCTCAGTCCGCTTTCCATCATCGCCGCCATCATGGGTCTGGTTGCCGGTGGTGACGACCCCTACCGCTACTTCCGTGATCTGCTCAGATTCGGTCGCCGCAGTGAAATCTGGATCAATCTGTTCGGCTACCGGAAACACACCGGTACATCAGACGAGCTGATCGATCCGCTGAAAAAGAAGGTGATGTCGGAAGCGCAGACCAATCCCTGGATCAGCAGGGCCGGCGGAGAGCTGAACCGAACGCTGGATACCATGGGTGACCGGATGAAGTCCGAGCGCGCTCGGGAGAAAAACCCGGACGGGCAGTGAGCGCCGGATCAGGCGCTGTAGATCATCTCCCCGTCGTTCATCGCCATCTCGAACCCGGCGTCTTCCAGGCGACGGTTGCAGTCGCCGTAGATATTGCCGAGCCGGTCGAGCACGAACCGTTCGAAGAGGTTCTGGACGATGTCGATGGACTCGTTGTCGAGATCCAGAGAACGGCAGCTGGAGAGAAAGTTGTAGGCCACCTGATAGGGGCTGATCGGGATCCTCACCTGCAGCGGATCCCGGCCGGAGGCCGCGGCCGTGCGCTCGGCGATCTGCTCGAGCAGATACTGGAAATGATTCGAGCACTTCTCCGACATGCGCTGAGCCAGCTGATCCAGATGCACGTCGTACTCGGTGTCGAATTCGGTCTTGTCTTCCAGCCAGTAGTCGAGGCCACGCTGCATGCGCTTGGCGAAGGACTGGATGAGATTGGAGCGACGGTAGCGGAGCTCGCGCATCAGATCGAAGCAGGCCCGCTGACGATCCTCGTCGTCCTCGTGCCGGTAGGCGAATTCGAAAAGCCCGTCCTCGATATTCAGATACAGCCCGTCCATCAGATGGAGCAGTTCGCCCGTCGCCTTATGGTGCATGGCCGTGAATACGTTCCGGGAATCGCTGTCTGGCCCCATTCGTGCCCTCGTTTCCGTCAAGTCCCTATGCACTGCAGTCTATGAGCGGGCCGGGCCGAAAACGTTGATTGAGTGGGTGCTCGAAATGCCAACCCTGTCATAAAGCGCCGATAAACGGCGGATTCCGGGGCAAGTGAGGGGCGGAAACAGACCGGCAACGGCAGTCGTATGGCCGGGAAGGTCAGATCAGGCGGATCTGAACGTTCACCAGGCCGGGCTGCCCTTCCGCATCCACGGAAATCCGTTCCACTTCGATGCTGTGCGTCTTCTGCAGACGGTCAAGCCACTCGACAACCGTGTTGAACGGCTGCGCCTGGAGTACCACGCTCACGGCGCCGTCGGATTCCGGCTGCAGACGGTTGAGGCGGATGCCGGACGCATTGGCCTCCCGGGTGACCAGAGGCATCAGCGACCGTTCGCCGGCCCCGGATGACCCTGCCTGCTGAGCCTGCGAGCGGGCGGCGGATTCGTTGGCCTGCATCCACTCCCAGGTGCGCTGGGCATTCTCGTAGCGATTCGCCTCGAGCAGGCGCCAGTCGCTGATCGGTTTCCAGATGGCAACCCAGAACACGGCAGCCACGATCAGGAACAGCAGACCGGCGATGATCGGGCGCTCGTGCGGCTCACGGCCCGCGTACCAGCGCCAGGCGGCGGTGCCCTGAACCTGCTGGGTCATGCGGTAGAAAAGGCTCATGCGTCACCTCCCGGGCTCTGCAGCCGCACTCTCGCACGCACCCCGCTGTCCTGCTGCTCGGCGGACGTGATCTCGAGCTCCACGCCGAGCCGGTTGAGGCGCTGTTTGAACTGCTCGAGCGCGTCATAGCTCGAGAGCTGCAGATCCGCGTCCAGGGTGTTCCGGTTTTCCGAATAGGTGAGGCTCCAGATGCTCACGTTGCGATCGACACCCTGGGCCAGATGGCCGAGATAGGTGGCGAATCCGGCGCCCCCCTCCCCTGTGCTCTGGCCGAGCTTGGCGCGGAACAGACGCAGCACATTGGAGGTGTTCACGCGGGTCTCGTTGGGATACAGGTCCCGGTACAGTGCGACGCTGCGCTCGCTGAGATCGTCCGCTTTCAGACCCGACCAGATGGCCTGAGCCGCCATGCCGACGATGGCGAGCAGCAGCCAGATGCCGGCCAGCGAAGCGACCGCCCGCCAGCGGTAGAGATTTCTCGAGGGAGGACGTGCCGGCGTGTACGGGCCCTGCAGCAGGTTCACCGCATCGGGCAGCGACCGCCAGCGCCGGGCCAGATACACGAGCGGCGGTTCCGTCTCGTCGCCGCTCTGAACCGAGACCCCGGGATCCAGCTGGCCAGCGGTGATGCCATCGAGCTCGCCGTTCACCACCTGGATCACATTTGCATCCAGGGAGCTGAGCGCCAGGCCCAGATTGTCGCGGTCAATGCTGGCCGCCTGTGAGTCGGTTCTGACCAGCGCCGTTTCCGGCTCCAGCAGCACCGTGGCACCACCGCCGAACACCGGCAGCAGTTCCGCATCGGAGACCATGTGGCCGGGCTTCAGGCCCAGCTCCTCGAAACAGTCCACCCAGTCGTCGATGTAGCTGCCGTCGATCAGGTTCACCCGCACGGGCGCACCTTTGCGGATCGGGCCGTGGGCCAGGTGCATGTTCTCGATGTCGGCGGCGAGGAACTCTTCCACCACGAATGGCAGGGCCCGGCGGATATGCCCCACGCTACGTCCCGGCACCTCGGTGCTGAGGGCGAGCACGTGCTCGGCGGGCACCATGATCACCAGATTATCCGGGTTCTGCAGCCAGTCGGCGGAGGGATCGATGAGCTCGGAGAGCCCCCGGTAGTCGGTCACGCCGCTGGCGCGCACGGACCCGTCGTTCTCCAGGATCAGCCAGTCACAGGACAGATCCTTGCCGTCCTCGTCATGGTAGACGGGTGACTGCAGTCTGATGAACAGCGTGGGCATGCAGCGGTTCCCTAGTCTTCGGATCCGGTCAGTTCGTCGAGAAAGCGGGATCGGAAAGTTTTTCCGAAATCCCGGGTCAGCAGCGTGATAGTGCCATCATTCGGGCTCCGATGCAGGACAGATGCAAGCTCTATGAGGCTGTCGTCCACCTGGGCGCGGATCTGGATCTCAAAAAACTCGCTGGCCACCCGGACGGCGTCGGTGGCGGCCGCCAGCTCCGGAATCTCGGCGGTGATCTGGGTCACATCCGTGTAGAGGCGCTCGGCCTGGGCGATGCCTTCCACCTGGGCCGCCGCGATGGCCGGGTTGAGCGAGGCGATCACCTCGGGTGCTGCCGTATTGGCATTGATGCTGAGCTGATCGTTCGGCAGCACGCAGACGAAGGGCGCGATGGCGTCGAAGATTTCCGAATCCATGTCGCGCAGGAGCCGCAGCTCGCTGACATGATTCGCCAGCCGATCCGCCGTCCGGTAGGCGTGTTCCCCCAGAAGGTATTCGCCGTCCTCGGCGCCGAAGCCGCTCACGTCCTGATCCGGATCGATCCAGTCCAGCCAGGTGTCGGCGATGGTCTCGGGCAGGTTGAGATTACGCAGCAGGGTCCGGAAGCGGTCGAGATTGATCCGCCCGGTCCGCTGGCCGGTGGCGGTGGACGCCACCGCATTCAGATTGAAGCAGGCATTGAGGTCGCGCACCTGGATCTCCAGGAATCCGTCGTCCACCTCCAGCGGCGGCAGCGGCTGAGCCCAGACCTCGGTCAGGTTGTCCACCGCACCCGTCTCCATCCATTCCTGGCGCAGCACCTGCCGGGCGAACGCCTCGGCGCCCAGCGCGTACTGGAGCGCCTGATCACCGGCGAACGTCTGCCGTGCCTGGGCAATGACCAGGGTCTGGCGGCCCACCAGCTGATAAGCGAGCGCCGAGAGCAGCGCCAGAATCAGCAGCACGGAGAGCAGAACGACGCCCCGGGACCGGGAGACCATCAGCTGGTGCCTCCATCGTCCGGCTCGACGGGTTCCCCGGTAGCGCCGCCGGGCACATCCGGGCCGCCCGCGTCAGGGCCAGAGCTGGGGGCGATGATCTGGTCCGGGTTCGGCACGGGCCAGACCCGCTCCACCACGCCGAACGGTGCCGCATCGATCCGAAGGACCACGGCGGCCAGCTGCAGGTTCGGATCGTTGCGGAAATCGCCGGCCGGCGGCCAGAAACTGTGCTCGTTGCCGCTCATGTCCAGCGCAAAAAATTCCGCCTGCTCGACACCCTGCAGCAGCTCCTGGAGCTGCGGTTCCGTATCGGGCGCCCGGTCCAGGACCATCCAGTAAGCGCGGAACAGCGTATCCTCCTGAACGACGTAGCCCACCCGCTGCAGCTCCGACCGGGGCCGCCCGAGCGGATTCCGCCAGCCGAAACGGGTGAACTCGACCATACCGTCGGCGCCGATCAGGAGGGGTTCCAGCGGATCGCCGAGCTGATCGCGGATGCCCCTGGGTGCCAGCTGAAGCAGGTCCCGCTGCAGGATCTGCATGGACCGCTGCACCTCGGCCAGCCTTGCGCCGCGCTCGGAAAGCACCTCGTTGTTGGCCAGCACCCGGTTCACGAGCTGGGCGCTGATCAGACCGATGATGCCGAAGATACCCAGCACGATGAGCACTTCGATCAGCGTGAAACCGCGTTTCAGAGGACGCCGGTACATCTCAGTAGCGCCCCACGAAGGCGACCATCTGATCGATGGGGCCCACGGGCCGGTCGTCGATCACCTCGAAGGTCACCACTTCCACACGCCGCAGCCAGGGATGAGTGGTGTCCTCCACTTCCACTTCCAGACGCCACTCCCGGTCGCCCATGAACACCCGTTCCGTCGTACGGCCCGTGGGCAGCACGGCATCGGTGGCGGCGGCGGACAGCTTCAGCCTGGCCAGATGATTGTCCGTCACCCAGTGCGCGACCGTTCTGCGCTCGATGTTGAAAGTCTGATTGACGATGTCACCCACGCGACTGGAGACGGCGAATCCGAGCACGGAGAACACCAGCAGGGCCACCAGCACCTCGATCAGGGTGAATCCCTTTCGCCGCCGGAAGTGTCGCTGCCGGAAGTGCCGCTGCCGGAATCCGCCCTGCCCTGCCATCATCGCAGCACGTCCTCCGCCTGAGACGCTTCCACCCGGGCCAGGCCATCGGAAGCGACCTGCCAGGGCTCGGCCTGCCATTCCGGTTCCAGCAGGATGCGGAACGGCGTCACCTCGCCGCTCGAGAAGATGAGGATCTGCGGCAGCCCATCCTCTTCCTCGAACGGGAGCGCGTCGTACTCCTCCAGATCCAGACTCAGGCCCACGAGATCCGGAAGGTCCACGTCGTTGAACGGACGCTGGACCTGCTCCACCCAGACCTGCTGCTCGGGATCGAACTCGGCGAACCGGTAGGCATCCTCCTCCAAATAGATGCCCCACTCCCGGTTCCGGGTCAGGGAATGCTGACGGGCGAGCTCGATCCGCATGGCCATGCGTTCGGCCGCACCTTTCAGCGCCTGCGCGGCATCCGCGCCGGTGAAGCTGAGCATCACGGTACCGGTGAGAATCGCCAGGATGGTGAGCACCACCAGCACCTCGAGAAGTGAGAAGCCGGTCTGAGGGCGGAGTGACATGGGGCGCTCGGGAGGCCTGTCAGAGGTCCTCGTAGCGGATGTCGGCGTTCAGGCCTTCGCCGCCCTCGGCGCCGTCCGCACCCAGTGAGAAGAGGCTGAACGCATCGCTCGTGCGCTCGTAGATGTAGGGTGAACCCCAGGGATCGGTGGGGAGCGCCTTGATGTAGCCGTCCGGCGAGTAGTTTTTCGGCTCCGGGAATCCGGCCGGTTTGCTCACCAGCGCCTCGAGCCCCTGCTCGGTGGACGGGTAGACGAAGTTGTCCAGCCGGTAGATGTCCAGCGCATTCGCCAGCGAGCGGATGTCGCTTTCCGCGGCGGTCACCCGGGCCTGGTCGGGGCGGCCGAGCAGATTGGGCACGATGATCGCACCCAGGATGCCGACGATGACCACCACCACCAGGATCTCGATCAGGGTGAAACCACCCTGGCGGCGGTGGGTCTGAGCGGGTCCGTGCCCGGTACTGCGTTTGACACTCATGGGATTCTCGCTAATTGATGTGATGTCAGACCAGCTGATTCATGGTCAGTATGGGCAGCAGAATAGCCATGACGATGAACATGACAAGTACGGCCATCACAACCAGCATCGCGGGTTCGAAGAGCTTCACCAGCGTGGTGACGATGCGCTCCACCTCCGTCTGCTGATAGATCGCCACCTTGTCCAGCATGCTGTCCAGCTCGCCGCTGGATTCGCCGCTGGCCACCATGTGCAGCAGCATGGGCGGGAAATATCCCACGCTGTCCAGAGCGGCGCGCAGGCTCGCGCCCTCGCTCACCCGCTGGGTGGCGTCCGCGAGCCGCCGTTTCAGCCACTGATTGGACACGACCTCGGCGGCAATGTTCATCGCCTCAACCAGCGGCACCCCGCTGCTGGTGAGAATGGACAGCGTGTTCGCGTACCGTGCGGCATTCGCCGACCGGGTGATCCGGGAAACCATGGGCAGACTGAGCTTGCGGTGATCCCAGGCGAGCCGGACCCCGGGCTGCTGGAGCAGAAACCGGATGCCCGTCACCACGGCCACAGCCACGATCAGCATCAGCCACCACCAGGCCTGGGTGAACTCGGACATGGCGATGAGGATGCGCGTGGACAGGGGCAGCTCCTGGCCCATGTTCTCCAGCACCCCCACCATGTCGGGGACCACGTACACCATGAGCGCGCCGACGATGCCGAAGGCGAAGAGTGTCAGCAGCACCGGGTAGAGCATGGCCATCTCCACGTCCCGGCTCGATTCGAACTGCCGTTCCTCGTAGGCGGCCAGATTGTCCAGCACCCGGTCGAGATAACCCGATTGCTCGCCGGCGGCGATGGTCGACCGGTACAGGTGCGAGAAGCTGCGGGGATAGTCCGCCAGGCTGCCCGCCAGCGAATGTCCTTCGAGCACCTTGCTGCGGATGGCCATCACCAGAGAGCGCATGCTCTGTTTTTCGGTCTGCTGGGCGATGGCCTGAAGCGCTTCCTCGATGGGGAGTCCGGCCGCGATCAGCGTGGCCAGCTGACGGGTGAACAGCACCCGGTCCAGCGCGCCCAGACTGCGGCGCAGGTCCGACAGCGAGAAACCGTCGCCGGCACGCTGTTCGCGAGCCGTGTCCACCTCCAGCGGCACCAGACCCTGGTCCCGGAGCAGCTGGCGGATCTGGCGGACGCTGTCCGCCTCCAGAACCCCTTTCTTCTGTTTCCCGCGCGCATCCAGCGCAATGTATTCGTAGGCAGCCATGAGCGTGCTCCGGCGGCTATTCCTCCAGGGTCACTTTCAGGACTTCCTGGACGGAGGTCACGCCGGAGAGAATTTTCGCCACTGCATCATCCCGGATGCTGGGCGCATGACGGCGGGCGTAGCCCGTGAGCGCCTGCTCGGACGCCCGGTCGTGGATGAGCTGGCGCAGGGTGTCGTCCACCTCCACCAGCTCGTAGATGCCCGTGCGTCCACGGTAGCCGCTGCCCTGACAGGCTTCACAGCCTGTGGGCTCGTAGACCGTGGCCGTGGTCTGATGCAGGAAGGAGACTTCGGACGCATTCGCCGGCCGCGCCGTCTTGCAGTCCGGGCAGAGCACGCGCACGAGCCGCTGGGCCAGCATGCCCACCAGAGACGAGGACAGCAGGAAAGGCTCCACCCCCATGTCGATCAGGCGCGTGACGGCACCCACGGCCGTATTCGTATGCAGGGTGGACATCACCAGGTGGCCGGTGAGACTCGCCTGCACGGCGATCTCGGCAGTTTCCAGATCCCGGATCTCCCCCACCATCACCACGTCCGGATCCTGGCGCAGGATGGCGCGAAGCCCGCGGGCGAAGGTCATGTCCGCCTTGGTGTTCACCTGTGTCTGGCCGATACCCGGCAGGTTGTACTCGATGGGATCCTCCACGGTGAGGATGTTGATCGTCTTTGCCGAGAGCTCCGCAAGTGAGGCATAGAGCGTCGTCGTCTTACCGGAACCGGTGGGACCGGTCACCAGGAAGATGCCGTGGGGTTTGTGGACCACGCTGCGGATCCGCTGCAGGTCTTCCGGCAGCATCCCGAGGTTCGGCAGGGTCAGACGCCCCGCCTGCTTGTCCAGCAGACGCAGAACCACCCGCTCGCCGTTGCTGGCCGGCATGGTGGAAACCCGGACGTCCACTTCCCGGCCGCCGACCCGGAGCGAGATCCGGCCGTCCTGAGGAATCCGTTTTTCAGCGATGTCGAGCCGGGCCATGACCTTGATCCGGGACACCAGCAGCGGTGCCAGCTGTCGTTTCGGCTTCACCACCTCACGCATCACGCCGTCCACCCGGAACCGGACCACCAGTTCCCGTTCGAACGTCTCGATGTGAATGTCCGAGGCGTTCTCACGGATCGCTTCGGCAAGCAGCGCATTGATGAGCCGGATGATGGGCGCATCGTCTTCCTTCTCGAGCAGATCCTCGGTCTCCGGAACCGAATCGGCGAGACTGGCCAGATCCATCTCGTCGCCCATGTCCTCCACCATCTGCCGGGCTTCCGATGCGTCCCGGGAATAGGTGCTGCTGAGGAGCGCGTCGAACTCGTCCTCTCCGACCATCTTCAGCTGCAGCGGCCGGCGGGCGAAACGCTTGAGCTCGGCCAGGGTGGTGAGGCCGGGCTGGGATTTGCAGGCCACCAGCACCCGGTCGGCATCCTCGAGCACGTCGTCACGATGGGTAATCAGCACGCCGAAGCGTTTGGCGAAGGCGAAAGGCAACAGGCCCGGGCCAGTGTCTGGTAGCGGTCCGGCTGATGCCGCTGCGGTGACCCCGGTGATTTCCAGGGACTGTTCGGCGGGTTCGCTCATGGGGGTAGACCGTCAAAGGGGTTCAGTCCCGCATGTTATCAGGTGTGCGGGAGGCCCTAGAAGCGGTCTTTGGCCGGATTGGGAACCTGAATCGAGCCCGGCAACCGCAGAATCAGACCTCCATCACATCCGAGCATCCGCGCGGCGCCTGCTGGCGGGCCGTGCGTCCCGTGACCCGTTCACCCGGATGGCTGCCTCTCGGCAGCCGGGACAGGGTCCCCGCCACCCGGATACCGGCCTGACGACCGGTCACATGCGCGGGCCGGAGTACCCGGATCTCCCCGTCCGGTGTGATGAGGTAGAACGGCAGTCCGGTGGCCCGGACCAGGTCCGCATCCGTCGGCGAGAAGATCGCTCTGGTCGGGCCATGCGCGCCGTGGGTATGCCAGAGGCCGACGATCTCGGCGTCGTCCGGCCGCTGGATGCGGAAAGTCACCCGGTCCTGCCCGGGTCTGCCCCGCCCCTGCGTGAATTCGAAGGTCCCGTCCGGATTGCGCAGCACGGCGCCCACGAACTCCACATCCTCTTCGATGGAGACGTCAAGAAACTGTTCTTTCAGTTTGACCAGACCGGTCTCGATGCTGACCGACTGCCAGTGCAGGGGCGCGGTGAGCACACTGGCCGCCAGAGCGGACGGCCCGAACACGGTGGCCAGCAGGAAACCCAATCCGAGCCGGATCGACTGCCGCATCTCCGTTCTCCTCTCAAAACGTCGACGGTCAGGGTGCGGCGAACAGACTGCAGGGGCCTGAGGATTGGCCCAGGGTTTACGTTTTTTTTGATGAGTTTTGCTGAGTCCGGCCGATTGATTGCGGCAGGCTGCGACCGGCAGCCTCCCGGAATGCTTAGAAAGGCCCCGAAAGCTTAGGAATTCCTTAGAATTGCCCGCAGTATCCCGTCACAGGGCGCAGCACCCCTCGTATTGCAACGATTTCGGGCTACAGTGCATCTAAGGAATGAGGCTGGGATCGGGGAACGTATTCCAGGATGGAGACTCGAAGGTGGGCACAGATGGGACGAGAGCCGGGACGAGAGCCGGGATGAGAGCGGATATGGCGCCGGAGGTCAGCCTGGGCGGGGTTCTGGTGCGGCCCGAGGAGAACAGCCTCTGCGTGGACGGGGAAGAGATCCACGTGGAACCCAAGGTGATGGCCGTGCTGCAGGTGCTCATGGCCCACGCCGGGGAGGTGGTCGGCCGGCAGACACTGATGGAAACGGTCTGGGCCGGTCGTGTGGTGGGCGAAGAAGTGCTCACCCGCTGCATCTCCGAGCTGCGCTCGGCACTCGGCGACAAAGCCGGAGACCCGCGATTCATCCAGACCGTGCCGAAGAAAGGCTACCGCCTGCTGACGGAACCGGCAGCCCCGGAAACCCCCGTCTACCGGCGCCGCATCATCGCCATCGCCGCGGCAGCGGTGCTCACCGTCACCGCGTTTCTCGCGGTCTGGCTGGCGAACCAGCCGGCAGGCCCGACCCGCATCGCCGTGCTGCCATTCGGTGCCGAAGCCCGGGAACACCATCTGGGTTCCGGGGTCGCCGAGGAGATCATCAACACCCTGGTCACGCTCCCCGAGCTGCGCGTCACTTCCCGCACCGCGGCATTCGCCGAACGGCCGGAAACGGATCCGAAGCAGATCGGCGCCGAGCTGGACGTGGACGCGCTGCTCACGGGCACCATCCGGCGCACGGAAGAAGGGTTCCGCATGTCCGTGCAGCTGGTGGAAGTCAAGAGCGGCGATCATCTCTGGGCTGACACTTTCGAGGGGCCCGAGTCGAGCTTCTATGCCATGCAGGACGAGATCGTCGCTTCCGTGGCCAGCACCCTCGGCCTGCCGACGGAGGCCCCGCTCAAAGTGGCCCGCGCCACCGCGGACATCAACGCACTGGACCTCTATCTGCTCGGCCGCCACCACTGGCACGAACGCACGCCGGAAGGACTGGAACGCGCCGTGGTCTATTTCCAGCAGGCGATCGATGAGGACCCGGGCATGTCACAGGCCTACAGCGGCCTGGCCGACGCCTATCTGCTGCAGGCCAGCTACGACAACCGGGATTCGAACGCGGCCGTCGCGCTCGCCGGTCCGCTGATCGACCAGGCGCTCCTCCTCGATCCGGAATCCGCGGACGCGTATGCGTCCCGGGGCATCCTGCTGCAGAGCCAGGGCGACTATCAAGCCGCGGAAACCGCCCTCACCCGGGCGGTCGAACTGAATCCCAATCACTCCATGGCGCACATGTGGCTGGGGAACGCGATCATGGCCCACGGCGACCTGAACGGGGCCTTCCTTCACTACGAAGCCGCCTTCGCGCTGGATCCACAGCATCCGGCGGTGACTCACAACTACCTCAACACCATGATCGAGCTCGGCCGATACGAGCAGGCGCGCGGCATTCTCGCCACCCGGGCCAGCGCCGATCGATCCATACTCAAGATGACCGCCCAGCTTGCCCTGCAGGCGGGGGACTGGGACCAGGCAGCGGCTTTCGCGGACGCGATGGCGGATGATCCGACCGGGGCGCATCTGCTGCGCTGGCAGCTCGAGGTGCGGCGTCAGAACCTCACCGGGGCGGAAACCCATCTCGGTGCGGCCGCCCGGGCAACGCCGCAGGACGAGCGGGTCTATCTGGCCGCCCTGGAGCATCAGACCCTGGCACCCGGCGCGATGCAGTTCCACAGCGTTTTCAGCTACTGGGAAGATCAGACCGAGAAGCCCTACAAGGTGCTGCTCATGTCGCGGGCCTGGAAAGCCATCGCTCAGGTTCAGCGGGGTGATCTGGCACCGGCCACCACCGAGCTGTCCGCCCTCCTCGGCGAGCTCGAGTACAGCTATCCCCCCTTCCGGCTCAAGATTCTGAGCCATCTGCTGATCGCGCTCGAAGGCACCGGTCAGCGCGAGGCGTACGAACGCTGGCGGATGGAAGCCTTCGACGATCTGAGCGGATTTCTGTCTTCCGGCTGGGGCTCTTTCGAGTTTCAGGTGGAGCGTGGCTATCTGCTGGCCGCGGCCGGTGACCCGGAAGCCGCGGCGGAGTCTTTCCGCGCCGCGGGTCTGCTCGGTGACATTTCCGGCCTGCGCCTTTCCGGCGACCCGCGGATCCCGGAGGCGGCGGAGCCGCTTCAGGACTTCATCTGACACGGATGCCCGCAAACCCGGTACACGGCTCCGAAAGCTCTAGTAGAATCCCCCAAATTCTTTGCGGGGGTGAGTGATTGGATTTCGTTGGCAGCCACATCCTGTCCGTGGATCAGTTCAGCCGTGAGGACATCGACCGGGTTTTCGCCGTCGCCGATGACATGCGCATCTATGCCGACCGGGCGCGGATCACGCGGGTTCTCCAGGGTGCCATTCTCTCCAGCATGTTTTTCGAGCCGAGCACCCGGACGCGGATCTCCTTCGGCTGTGCGTTCAACCTGCTCGGCGGCGACGTGCGGGAAACGACGGAGGTCAAAGCCTCCTCTCTGGCCAAAGGCGAGTCGCTCTACGACACGGCCCGGGTAATGTCCGGCTACAGCGACATCATCGTCATGCGCCATCCGGAAGCAGGCTCGGTGGCGGAATTCGCCGCAGCCAGCCGGGTGCCCGTCATCAACGGCGGCGATGGCCCGAACGAGCACCCGAGCCAGGCGCTGCTGGACCTCTACACCATTCAGAGCGAGATGGAGAGTCGGGGTAAGGGTATTGACGGTCTCCGTATCTCACTGGTGGGTGACCTCAAATACGGCCGGGCCGTGCACTCCCTGTGCAAGCTGCTGAGCCTCTACGACAACGTGCACTACCGGCTGGTCTCTCCGGCCGGGCTCGGCGTCCCGCCCAGCATCATCGAGGGCCTGAAGGCCCGCAATCATCGGGTGGAGGAGTACGACCAGCTCGAGGCAGGCATCCACAATGCCGACATCCTCTATGTCACCCGGACCCAGGAGGAGCGGTTCCCCACCCAGGAGGATGCGGACCGGTACCGGGGCCTGTTCCGGCTGAACAACGAGATCTACACGGAGAACTGTGAGCCGAATACGGTGATCATGCATCCGTTGCCCCGGGACTCGAGATCCGAGGCCCGGGAACTGGACGACGATCTGTTTCAGAATCCGAACCTCGCCATCTTCCGGCAGACGGACAACGGGGTGCTGATCCGGATGGCCCTGTTCGCCCTGGTGCTGGATGTGGCCGGCCAGGTGCACAACCACGCCCAGCCGGTCACCTGGTACACGGCCAGGCGTTTCTCCAGAATCTGATGCACCGGATGCTGCGGGTTATTTGACGCCCTTCACCTTCGGCATGCGGTCGTTCCATGCCTTGGGCGCAGATTTGTAGCCGCGGCACTCGGCCAGGTACTTGGTGGCCTGCCGCCAGGCCTTCTCGGCGCCCAGGCGCTTCACGGAGAACTCGCGGACGTGTGATTTGCCGTTGGTCTGCACCTGAACGCGGAACGCGGGCGAGGGGCGGCGCACCAGATTGATGCCCCGCACACCCGTGGAGTGCTTCCTGTCGGTTGCTGCATCCCGGACCCGCTTGCTGCGGGCCTTTTCCTGAGCTTCCTCCCACCTGGCATCCAGCGCCTTCGCTTCCCGCCGCACGGCGGCCTGCTTGGTCTTGTTGAGCCCGATCAGGCTGAAGTACTGCTGTTCGAGCTTTCCATTGATGCTCCGGGCAACTCTGAGGAGCTGCCCGTTGTTGAGTTCATAAACTGCCACTTAATGACTCCTGTCCTTTGTCTTTCAATCCTTCGATCGGACTCGTGCCCGCTCGTCAGAGCGCGGCTTCGAGTTCCGGCAGCGCCTTGAACAGATCGGCCACCAGGCCATAGTCGGCCACCTGGAAGATGGGCGCGTCCTCGTCCTTGTTGATGGCCACGATGACCTTGCTGTCCTTCATGCCTGCCAGGTGCTGAATGGCACCGGAGATGCCCACGGCGATGTAGAGCTCGGGAGCGACGATCTTGCCGGTCTGCCCGACCTGCATGTCGTTCGGGACGAAACCCGCATCCACCGCAGCCCGGGAAGCGCCGATGGCGGCACCCAGCTTGTCGGCGATCCCGTCGAGCAGTGCGAAGTTCTCGCCGCTGCCCATGCCCCGGCCGCCGGAGATGATCACGCTGGCAGCGGTCAGCTCGGGACGTTCCGACTTGGCGATCTCCTCACCGACGAAGCTGGAAACACCCGCGTCATGAACGCTGTCCACTGCCTCCACGGAAGCCGATCCGCCTTCGGCAGCCACGCCGTCGAAGGCCGTCCCGCGAACGGATATCACCTTGATTGCATCGCTGGACTTGACCGTGGCGATGGCGTTGCCGGCATAGATGGGTCTCTTGAACGTATCCGCGGACTCCACACCCTGGATGTCCGAGATCTGCGCCACATCCAGCAGCGCGGCAACCCGGGGCAGGAAGTTCTTGCCCACCGTGGTATGCGCCGTGAGGATGTGGCTGTAATTCGCGCCAAGCTCGGCGACCAGCGCTGCGACGTTTTCAGCCAGCTGATGGCCGTAGGCGGCATTGTCGGCGCAGAGCACCTTGGACACGCCGGCAACCTTGCTCGCCGCATCGGCCACGCCGCCACAGCCTTCGCCGGCAACCAGCACGTCGATGTCGCCGCCGATGGCCTGTGCGGCCGCAACCACCACCAGGGTGGCCGGCTTCAGTTCTGCGTTATCGTGATCGGCTACAACCAGAATACTCATGAAATCACCTTTGCTTCGTTCTTCAGCTTGTCGACCAGCTCTTCCACGCTCTCGACCTTGATGCCGGCCTGGCGTTCCGCTGGCGGCTCCACGGAAAGCACTTCCACGGACGGCGTGAGATCCACGCCCAGCTCATCGGGGGTGACCACGTCCAGCGGCTTTTTCTTGGCTTTCATGATGTTCGGCAGCGAGGCATAACGCGGTTCGTTCAGGCGCAGGTCGGTGGTGACCACCGCCGGCAGCTTCAGGCTGACCGTCTGCAGACCACCGTCGATTTCCCGGGTGACGTCGATCCTGCCGTCCGCAATCTTCACCTCGGAGGCGAAGGTGCCCTGGGGCATGCCGGTGAGGGCGGCGAACATCTGACCCGTCTGGCTGTTGTCCCCGTCGATGGACTGTTTGCCGAAGATCACCAGCTCGGCCCCTTCCTTCTCCTGCAGCGCCTTCAGCGCCTTGGCGATGCCGAGGGGCTGTGCGTCCGCATCGGTCTCGATCAGCACGGCCCGGTCGGCGCCCAGCGCCAGACAGGTACGCAGCTGCTCCTGACTTGCGGAGCTGCCCACGGTGACGGCCACGACTTCGGTGGCGGTCCCGGCCTCTTTCAGCCGTACGGCCTCTTCGATGGCGATTTCACAGAAGGGATTAACAGACATTTTCACGTTGCTGAGGTCAACGCCAGAGTTGTCCGGCTTGACCCGGATCTTGACGTTGTAGTCCACAACACGCTTTACCGGAACCAGTACTTTCATGAAGTCTCCGATGGCAAACCCTGACCGACGGGGTCAGAAACAAGTGGATTAGCGTTATGCGCCGAAAAAGGCGGCGTATTCTCCCTTGCCCCCGGATGAGGGTCAAGGTTTCCGCCGCCGATGGGCATTCAGACGCGCGCAGGCAGGGCCCGTATCCTCTATAATCCGCCGCTGATCGGGCGGGCGTCTGGAGCCCGCGAACCTGAGGACTGGAGTCAAGCAGTGGCAGAAGAGAGCGCAGTAGAAAGAGAATCCATGGATTTCGACGTGGTCATCGTCGGCGGCGGGCCGGGCGGCCTGGCTGCGGCATGCCGCTTCATGCAGATTGCCGAGAAGACGGGCCAGGAGATTTCCGTCTGTCTGGTGGAGAAAGGCTCGGAAATCGGTGCCCACATCCTCTCCGGCGCGGTGGTCGAACCCAGAGCGCTCAACGAGCTGTTTCCGGACTGGAAGGCCATGGGTGCGCCGCTCACGAATCCGGTCACGGTGGACGAGGTCTACTACCTGCCGAACGGGACCAACCGGATCAGAATGCCGTCCATGGCGGTTCCGAGCGCCACCCACAACCACGGCAACTATGCCACCAGTCTCGGTAACCTCTGCCGCTGGCTCGGCGAGCAGGCGGAAAACATGGGCGTGAACGTCTTCCCCGGATTCGCGGCATCAGAAATCCTCTATGACGCGAACGGGGCCGTCTGCGGTGTTGCCACCGGCGACATGGGCATCTCCCGGGAAGGCGAGCACAAGCCCACCTACGCGCCCGGCTATGAGCTCCGGGCCAGATACACGCTGTTCGCCGAAGGCTGCCGCGGACATCTCGGCAAGCAGCTGATGGAGAAGTTCGACCTCAATGCCAGCTCCGGCACCCAGCACTACGCCATCGGCTTCAAGGAACTCTGGGACGTGACGCCGGAAAACCACGTACCCGGCAAGGTGCTGCACACCATGGGCTGGCCGGGAAATCATTTCGGCGGCCTGTTCACCGGGTCCTATCTCTATCACCTGGAGAACAATCAGGTCTCCCTGGGCCTGATCGTCGACCTCTCCTACTCGAATCCCTACATCAGCCCGTTCGACGAGTTTCAGCGCTTCAAGCACCACCCGCTGATCGCGGACGTGCTCGAAGGCGGCACCCGCGTCTCCTACGGTGCCCGTGCCATCGTCAAGGGCGGGCTCTCCGCCCTGCCGGAGCTCGCCGTTCCGGGCGGTCTGCTGATCGGCGACGATGCCGGTTTCCTGAACATGACCAAGATCAAAGGCAGCCACACGGCCATGAAGTCCGGGATGCTGGCGGCGGAGGCCGTGGCCGAAGCCCTGGCGGCGGGATCACAGGGCGGCGAGGCGCTTGGCAGCTTCCGGGAGAAGTTCGAAGGTTCCTGGCTCTATGAGGAGCTCGCCGCAGCCAAGAACTCCCAGCAGGCCATTCACAAGTTCGGCACCCTGCCCGGTTCCGCCTTCATCTTCCTGGATCAGATGACGGGCGGGAAGCTGCCGTTCACGCTCAAGGATCCAACTCCGGACCACGCCACCCTCAAGCCGGCGGCCAGCTCGAAGAAGATCGACTATCCGAAACCGGACGGAAAGCTCTCCTTCGACAAGCTCTCGAGCGTCTTCCTTTCGAACACCAACCACGAGGAAGACCAGCCCTGCCATCTGCAGCTGAAGGATCCGTCCATTCCGATCAGCAGGAATCTGCCGGAGTATGACGAACCCGCCCAGCGTTACTGTCCGGCGGGCGTTTACGAGGTGGTGGAGGAAGCCGGCCAGCCCGTGTTCAAGATCAATGCGCAGAACTGTGTGCACTGCAAGACGTGCGACATCAAGGACCCGGCCCAGAACATCACCTGGGTGGTCCCGGAAGGCACGGGCGGTCCCAACTACCCCAATATGTAACCGGTGTAACCGGTCCGATCAGGAAAGGCGGAAACGGGCGCCCGCGCTGGTGAGCCACCAGCCGTCCGCGTCCTCTTCCGCCAGATCTGCCAGCCGGTAGTAGACGCTGCGGCCGATCAGAGCCCGCAGACCGTCCCGGACCTCCAGATATGGGCGCGGTGCTTCCGGTGTGCCTTCGACCAGGACCGGATGGGATTCGTCTGCCAGCACGATGTCGCCCACGTTGGTGGTGAACAGCAGCTGCTGATCCGCCCCCTGCCCTCTGACCTCCACATCCGTCGCCAGGAAAGGTGCATCCTCCACCTCGATGAGCAGTTTCTCGGCCGGGGTGACCAGGGCGTATCCGTCCGGATCCTTCCGGAGAATGGTGGCGAAGAGATCCACCAGAGGCTGCCGGCGGATCGGCTCACCTTCGTGGTACCAGGTGCCGTCGGGGGCGATGCGGATATCGATGGTGCCGACCCGGTCCGGGTGCCACTGACCGACCGGTGGCAGCCGGCGCTCCGAGCGCAGGGCCATCAGCTCATCGAACAGTGCGTCTGCGGCGCTCACCCGCCGATGAATTTCATCACGGTGACTTCGCCCGTGAACGTGTTCCGCTGCTTGTCACCCAGCGCCCGCATCAGAATGGACTGAAGGCTGGCCAGCGCGTGATGCTCGGGCAGCGCGAGTACGGGTTTCATGTCGTGGGAGGCGGCCGAGGAAAGGCAGCCGTAGAGGTGACCGTTCGAAGACAGACGCAGCCGCGTACAGGCGCTGCAGAAAGGTTCCGACTCGTTGGCGATGATGCCGAAGGTGCCGGCACCTGGAATCTCGTAGCGCACGGCCGTGGAATCATAAGGCGCGTCCGTCCGGGAGAACTCGTAGTGCTCGCCGATGGCTTCGAGAATATCGGCCATGCCGATGAAGTCGCGCTGAAATGCCTGGCTGGTTTTCAGATGTCCCATCTGCATCAGCTCGATGAAGCGCAGTTCGAAGCCCCGCTCCAGACAGTAGTCGAGCATGGGCAGGATCTGGTCCGCGTTGGCCGTGCGCATGGGCACCATGTTCACCTTCACCTTGAGTCCCGCATCCTTCACGGCCTCGAGGCCGCCGAGTACGGTGGCCAGATCTCCGGAACGGGCGATGCTGCGGAACCGGTCCGCATCCAGGGTATCCAGGCTCACGTTGATGCGCCTGAGCCCGGAGTCGAGCAGCGTATCGAGCTTGCGCAGCACGAACTGGCCGTTGGTGGTGACGGAGACGTCTTTCAGGCCGAGCTTCATGACCGCCGGCAGAAAGGTATCGAACTTGGGGGTAAGCATGGGCTCGCCGCCGGTGATCCTGAGCCGGTCGATGCCGGCGGCATCCATCAGCAGCTGCACGGCACGAACCATCTCTTCCGCATCCAGCTCGTGGGTCGCCGCCTGCAGGCGCTTGCCGTTCGGCACGCAGTAGGTGCAGGCATAGTTGCAGGCAGCGGTCAGGCTGACTCTGAGATTGCGGAATCGGCGCCCCAGGGCGTCAACGATCATGCGCGATGGCTTCCAGGCGTTGAATGGGTTCCCGAGTATGCCTTCACGGCCTGAAAAGTCACGTGAAACGGGAACCAGTTCCCGGTTTTCCGGGCAGCAATGGCGTCTACTGAGGTTGTCGTCGCTCTCACCCCTCCCCCCAGAATCGAGCGACGGCCTGGAGAGGCAACTCTCCTCTTGAGAAGGTACTGCCCGACCAGCTTCCCCGAGATGGTCGGGCTTTTTTTTAGCTCTAGACTGCTAACAGAAGATCAGCGGCTGGCGCGCTGGTCCCCGACGCAGCGCAGCACGACCTTCAGCGGCATCTCGGTGACAGACCGCTTCGCGTCCACCGTCTTCACCTTGACCGTGCTGGAATTCCAGTCGTTACCTGCCAGGACCAGGTAGTTGGTGCCTTCCCGATTGAAAATACGTCCTTCAAGCTGCTTGTTCGCCATGAGTTCCCTCGAGTCCTTCCCTTTATCGTTTTGACGGGCTCTGGGGGCCCCTGGAAAGGCTCATTTTCTGACAGCAGGAATGGTTCAGACACGGGCAGGCCCGCATGAAGTTGTAATCAGCTCGTGAAATGCTCGATCAGGCGCTGGACAAATCCCCGGGCCCAGAACACCCGGTTGGAGCCTTTGACCAGCAGTGTCACTCCCGGCGAAAGCTCCGCCTGCAGGGCGTCCAGCAGCGCTTCATCGGCACGCTCCGTCCAGCGTGCCCTGCCCCCGAGCGCCTCGGCGAGTGGACGCATGCCCGGGCCCACCAGGAAGACCGCATCGAGGTCGGCGCACAGCGGCGCGAGACCCGCATGCGCCGCCTCCGAAGCATCCCCCAGTTCCAGCATTTCACCGAGCAGAGCGATGCGCCTGCCGGGCTCTCCGGCCAGGGTGGTGAGTGCGGCCGCCATGCTGGACGGATTGGCGTTGTAGCTGTCGTCGATCAGCGTGATACCCGACAGAATCTGGCGATTGCCTCTTCCGCCGGGTACCAGCTCGTCCGGCAGCGAGCATGCCGGTTCCGGGTCCCTTTCAAGGGCCAGAAACACGGCCAGCACCGCTGCCAGCGACAGAGCCCGGTGTTCGCCACCGCCCGGCACGTGCGCGGTGATTTCGCGATCGCCGAACCGGTAGCTCGCCCGGTGACCGTCTGACCCGAGCAGGCGTACCGCAGCCGCTTCCGACTTGCCGAACGTCAGGGTCCGCAGGTGAGCGGTCCCGTCGAGTGGCAGGGTATCTTCTATAACGAACGGAGATTTAGGCTGCAACCCATTGATAATTGATAGCTTTTCTCTCACCAGTGCGGCCCGGTCAGGAAAGTTTTCCGCGTGGGCCTGATGCACGTTCAGCAGCACGCTCACGGTCGGTGAAACCAGTTCCGAAAGCGGACCGATCTCGCCGGGGTGGTTGGTGCCCACTTCGAACACGGCAGCCGGCGAATCCGCCGGTGTCCGGGCCAGCGAGAGCGGTACGCCCAGGTGGTTGTTCAGACTCCCCTCCGTGGCAAAGGCCTCGAGGGCCGCAGCGAGAAAAGTCTTGGTCGTCGTCTTGCCGCTGCTTCCCGTGATGGCGATGACCGGGCAGTCGAGGCGGTCTCTCGCGGCCCTGCCGAGCGCCCAGAGTCCGTCCAGCGTGTCCTGCACCTTGAGTTCCGGGCAGTTTCGCACCCTGGCGTCATGAGAGAGCACGCCGGCTGCGCCGCCAGCGAGCGCTGCGTCGATGAAATCGTGGCCGTCCCGGTCGGTTCGGTGGCTGGCATTGAACCGCGGGCCCGGGTCGCCGGTCAGAGCTATGAAGAGATCGCCCGGACGGATGGATCGGGAATCGATGCTGATGCCGGTCACATCCGGGCCGTCGGTCACCGGCAGATCCAATGCCTCGCACAGACGAGGCCAGCGCCAGAGCGGTTGTGTCACTCAGATGCGCTCCATGGATGGGGGAAATTCGCGACTGGCACAGCCCGGCGGGCGGTCAGGCAGGGTATAGTCCGGGCCTGCAGTCAGGCCGTGATTCGCTCTTGAGGCACTCATGGCCTGGCACTTTACACGGGAAGACGTCCGGATTCAGGCAGGAACGAACGAATGACAGAAACCTCAAAACCCCGGTTTTTCAGTCGGCTGGGATCGAGCATCACGCGGCTCAGAAATTTCACCCTGAACGCGCTCTTCCTGGTCCTGCTCGTGGTCTTCATCGTCGCGCTCTTCGCGGACGATACCCCCAGCGTTCCCGATGATTCGGCCCTGCTGGTGAACCCCCGGGGGGTGCTCGTGGACCAGCGCAGCATCGTGGATCCCCTGGCGGAGTTTCTGTCGCCCAATGCACCCGGCGAGGTGGAGCTCGGGGACATCACGGGGGCGCTGGAGCGCGCGGCTTCTGATGACCGGATCCGCCTGGCCGTGCTGGATCTGGACGAGCTGATCGGGGTGAGCGCCGGTCAGGCGCTGGTGATCGGTGATGCCATCCGTGCTTTTCAGGCATCGGGCAGGCAGGTGATCGCCTACGGCTCGGGCTTCGGCCAGTCGCAGTATCTGCTGGCCAGCTTCGCCGATGCGCTCTACATGCATCCGATGGGTCAGCTCATCCTTCCGGGATATGGCGGAAATCAACTGTATTTCAAAGAGTTACTGGACAAACTGAATATCAGTGTTCATGTATTTCAGGCGGGCGTCTACAAGGAATTCGTGGAGCCCTATTCGCGCACGGACATGTCGGACGAGGCCCGGCTCGCCAACCAGGCGCTGGTGGACGAGCTCTGGGACGACTACCGGCGGCAGGTGATCGAGAACCGGCGTCTCGATCCGGTCCTGTTCGACCGTTTCACGCTGTCGCTGGCGGACCAGCTGGAGGAGATGGGCGACCTGGCCACCGTCGCCCTCGAGCATCATCTGGTGGACGAGCTGCTGAATCTGGATGAAGCCCGGGCCCGGATCGCCGGCGAGGTGGGTTACGCGGCAGATGGCGAGTTTCTCCGAATCGACTTCGAGGACTATCTGGCGGCCAATCCCCGCCCTGCCGGTTCGGGTCCCGCGGTTGCGGTGATCACAGGGGAAGGCCCCATCATGCTGGGCAGGCAGAACCAGGGCGTGATCGCAGCGGATACCTTCTCACAGCTCATCCGACGGGCCCGGGAAGACGACAGCGTGAAGGCGCTGGTGCTGCGGGTGAACAGCCCCGGAGGCGGTGCCTTCGCGTCTGAAATCATCCGTCAGGAGCTGGAGCTCGTGCAGCTGACGGGCAAACCCGTGGTGGCCTCGATGGGCAACGTGGCGGCCTCCGGCGGCTACTGGATCTCGGCGACGGCGGACGCGATCTTTGCGCGCCCCACCACCATCACCGGGTCCATCGGCGTGTTCGGCATCGTGCCCACATTCGAACGGGCGCTCAGCGAGATCGGTGTGCAGACGGACGGCATCGGCACCACGCCGCTGTCGCGTGCGTTCGATCCGTTCGCAGGGATCTCCGACGAAATGACCCGGATCCTGCAGCTGAACACCGAGCAGAACTACGAACAGTTCGTGAACCTGGTGGCACGGGGCCGGAACATGTCGCCGGATGCCGTCGAGGAGGTGGCGCAGGGGCGGGTCTGGACCGGCACCATGGCCCACGGACTCGGTCTGGTGGACGAGCTTGGCGATCTGGAGGATGCCATCGCCAGGGCGGCCGAGCTCGCCGGGCTGGACGAATACCGGACCAGACGCCTTCGACCGGAACTGTCTCCCAGGGAGATGCTGCTGAGTGCGTTCGGTGTGGTGGAGAGCCGCGGACAGCCCGTGGCCGGAAGCCGGATTCTGGCGGTGCTGGAGGGCGCGCAGCGGCTGCTGCAGACGCTGAACGATCCCGCCGACAGCTACGCGATCTGCGAGCTCTGTCTCGGTCCGGCCGGGATCGTCCGCTGATCGGGCGCGTTGATCAGAACAGCCGGACCCGGGTGCGGCCGCTTGGACCCCGGGCCGCGCTCGCCCGTCGCCGCCGCATCCGGCCGTGCAGCGCCTTCCGTTTGGTCGCGAGATAATCTTCCCGGTTGAAGTTCTTGCCCTTCTGCGCTCCGGCTTCCTTCTTGTACCGGCAGAAATCGCTGTACGCATCGATTTCGGGACGGAGCTCTGCGGTCAGCAGCTCGATCATGATGGCGTCGTCGATGAAGCCGAGCACCGGGATGCTGTCCGGAATCATGTCCTGAGGGTCAGCGAAGTACGCCAGCGCTGAGAGCACGTTCTTCCGCTCCGCTGCCGGCAGCTGCCAGTCCGCGTCGCGCACCATGTCGATCAGGGAGGTCAGCTTCGCCACCCGGACGGCGACGAACATGGGCACCTTGGCTTTCCGGATCTCTACCACCAGCTTCTCGGCACTCGCAAGAAGCTGTTCCTCGCTGAGTTTTTCTGCGGCGGCCTGCGCCTGCTTCATGTTCGCGCGGAAATAACGCAGGTCTTTGTCGTCCAGATCAAAGGTCACCCTGAATGGCATGACTACCCCTCCCTTAAGTGGTCTGTCTGCATGTGCTGATTGTCCGTCGGTCGTCTGCTGGAGACGCCCGGTCGGAGCGACTATACCGAATCCGCATCAGTTTGCGTCGGTTTCTTTCGTCGCTCCTCTCTTCGTCTCTCTCATCGTCTGCCAGTACTCGGTGGTGAGCGTTTTCATCTCCCGGCGCATGAGGACGATGCCTAACAGATTCGGAATGGTCATCAGGGCCAGGGTCACGGCAGATATCAGCCAGACGAGGGACGTGTCGGCGATGGTGGCCGAGAAGAATCCGAGCACGTAGATCACCCGGTAGACGGCCACCCATTTCAGGCCGAAGAGATAAGTCACCGCACGGTCACCGTAGTAGGACCAGGCGAGCGCCGTGGAAAAGGCGAACAGGACGAGTCCCACCGTCACCGCATACTGACCGTAGGTGCCGAGAAAACTCTGTTCGAACGCCTTGGCCGTCAGCGGTACCGAGTGCAGCAGCGACCGTCCGGAGAACGTCAGGTCTGTCTCTGCCGGCGCACCGCCGGTGAACGCTACCTCGCCGGTGAACGGCTGGCCATCGCGGGTCACGTGAACGTCTTCCGCGATGGAGCGGTTATGAATGACCGTATAGGGCCCGGCGGCAGGGACTCCGTTCACCACGCTGACGCTGCCGGAAAACGGTACGACCGGGTCGTCTTCCGGCGGAATGATGTCCAGGTGCGCGAACAGCTGGCGGACGTGGTCGGGGTTTTCTTCCACGTAGGTTCCGGCGACTACCTCCATGTCGAAAGGGGTGAACTCGGTTTCGAACTTCTGGGTCCACACACCGGATGAGAGGATCACGAGTCCGGTGAGGGTGCAGATCAGCAGCGTATCGATGAAGGGCTCGAGAATGGAGACCATGCCTTCCGAGACCGGCTCGTCCGTGCGTGCGGACGCGTGGGCGATGGGCGCGGAACCCTGCCCTGCTTCGTTGGAAAACAGTCCCCGGTTCACCCCGCGATTGAACGCATAGGCGAAGGTCGCACCGAGAAAACCGCCGGAGGCGGCGGACCCCGTGAACGCGTCCGAGAAGACGGCGGCGAATGACGGCAGGATCTGATCCGCATTGCTGATGGCGACAGCCAGGGCCCCCAGCGCATAGAAAATGCCCATCAGCGGCACGATGCTGGCGGCAACGATGGCGATCCGCCGGATGCCGCCGATGACCACGGCGCCGAGCAGCACGGACAGCACCAGACCGGAGGCCCAGGTGGGGATGCCGAACGAGGCCTCCAGCCCGGATGCCATGTTGTTGCTCTGGGGCAGATTGCCGGATCCGAAAGAGCTGATGACCAGGGCGACCGCGAAGAATACGGCCAGCCACTTCATGTTCAGGCCCCGTTCCATGTAGTACATGGGCCCACCCGCCATCCGGCCTTCCTCGTCCTTCACCCGGTACTTGTGCGACACGGTGACCTCCACGAACTTGGTGGTCATGCCGACGAACGCGGTGGCCCACATCCAGAAGAGGGCTGCCGGGCCGCCGAGATAGATGGCGAAAGCGACACCGCCGATGTTGCCGGTGCCCACGGTACCGGACAGCGCGGTGGACAGGGCCTGAAAGTGACTCGTATCTCCCGGCGCGCCGCCCCCCGTGTGCTTGCCCCGCAGCACGCCCCAGGCGTGCTTGAAGTAGCGTATCTGGGGAAAGCCGAGGTAGAGGGTGAAGAAAACGCCGACACCGAGGAGCAGGAAGGGAAAGTAGACGGCGCTGCCGAGGTAACCGTCGAGAAATCCTATGAACGATTCGAATGCCTGCATGAAGTGTCCGCGTGATTGTTATTCTTCGTTTTCCGGGGGAAACAGTGCATCGCGCATCACGGCATAGAGCTCGTTCTGCTCGATCACGCCCCGCAGTGTATCGGCATTGGGCCCGCGCGCATATGCCGCCACGTCTTCGCCGCCGTGCGTTTCGGAACTCATGGGCACGGTCGCCGGCTGCAGGAAGTCTCTCGCCTGCGTGTCCACTTCTGTCAGATCTTCAGCCTCGGCCCGGAAGCCGGGTCCGTTGGCATAGCTGAGCGTCGTGTAGGGACGGCCCAGGGCGTCCTTCCCGGGCTCCATCAGGCCGGTTTCGACCTTGCCGAGAATGGGGTTGCCTCTGCGGGGATACCCGCTGATGGTGAGCGTATGGCTGTGATCGGCAGTCACCAGGATCAGAGTGTCCGCCTCCCGGGTCAGATCCATGGCGACCTGCACGGCGTCCGCCATCGCGATCACGTCCGTGAGCGAACGGTATGCATTCCCGGCGTGGTGAGCGTGGTCGATCCGGCCCCCCTCCACCATCAGAAAATACCCTTTCCCGGCTGCCCGGGATTCGGCCTGCAGCTTTTCGATCGCGAACCGCGTCATCTCCGCGATGCTCGGCTCGCCGGCCTCCGTGGTGTTCCGATCCGCTTCGTACTGCATGTGTGAGGGCTCGAACAGACCGAGCACCTGCCCATTGCCGTCGAGAGACCGGAACTGCTCCGTGTTCCAGACGAACCGGCGGCCGTTGCCGGAATCCGTCCACTCGCCGATCAGATTCCGGCCATCGGTGCGCATGCCCTGCGGTTCTCCGTACTCGGGATCTTTAGTTCCACTTGGCAGAAAAGCCGCCCGGCCACCGCCCAGGATGACCTCCATGCCGTTGCCGTGATCGAACTCCACCATCTGCCGTGCCAGATCCCGGCAGCCGGCGTCCACGGCGGTCGCCGGCAGGGCAAAGTCCGCTTCCCAGTTCCGGTTCGGCGTGTGTGCATAGGTAGCCGCCGGCGTGGCATGGGTGATCCGGGTCGTGGAAATGATGCCCGTGGGATGGCCGGCGTCTTCCGCGTCCTCGAGCAGGGTCGGCAGCTCGTTGACGAGCGCGCTCGCGCAATCGTTCTGGCTCACGGAAGCGTTGATGCCGAGCACGCCGATGCGCGTCTTCTCGCCGGTCATGATGGCCGACATGGTGCCGGCGCTGTCCGCCACCTGGCTGTCCGTGTTGTAGGTCTTCACCAGGGCCACGTTCGGAAACGCTTCGAAAGCCAGCTCGTGATCCTCGCCGAGCTCGCCCGCCCGCTGTCCGGCGAGAATCCTGGCCGCGGTGACGGTGCTGACCCCCATGCCGTCACCCAGGAAAAGGATGACGTTCTGCGGAGCGGGCACATCGCCCGCCTCCACGCCTGCACCGGCACAGCCGGCCAGCAGCAGACAGGCCGCAATGCGGGCGGTAATCAGATGAAGCGTCCTAAAGTATCTGGGCATGAGGTGTCCTTACGGATGAGTTAATCGGAACAGGATCAGCCGGCTCTCGGCTCGCGCATGGTGACGAATTCCTCGGCCGCGGTGGGATGGATGCCGATGGTGGCATCGAAGTCCGCCTTGGTGGCCCCGGCCGTGATCGCCACGGACAGTCCCTGAATGATCTCTCCCGCATCCGGCCCCACCATGTGCGCGGCTACCACTCTGTCGTCCGCGCCGTTCACGAGCAGCTTCATGAGCGTGTGCTCGGCACGGCCCGTGAGCGTGTGCTTCATGGGCCGGAATCTCGACTCATAGACGACCAGCTCCGGATACCGCTCCCGGGCTTCCTGTTCCGTGGGGCCGACCGTGCCGATGTTCGGCTGGCAGAAGACGGCGGTCGCGATGTTATCGTAGTTGACCTTGCGTTTCGGATTACCGGTGAAGAGGTTGTTGGCGATGCACATGCCTTCGGCAATGGCCACGGGCGTCAGCTGCATCCGGTCGATCACGTCACCGATGGCGTAGATGTTCGGTACCGAAGTCTGGAAATAGTCGTCCACCAGCACCCTGCCGAAATCGCCCAGTTTCACCCCGGCTTCCTCGAGGCCGAGACCCGCCGTCTTCGGGTAGCGGCCGATGGCGCAGAGCACCAGGTCCGTGCGGACCTGCTCACCGCTGGTCAGAGTGACCACCCGTTCCTCTCCGTCCAGATCCACACGGGCCACGTTGTCGTTGAACTTCAGCCGGACGCCCTTCTGCACGAGCTCGTCGTTGACGCATTCACGCACGCCTTCGTCGAAGCCCCGCAGGAACAGCGGCCCCCGGTAGACGAGCTCGGTCTCCACGCCGAGACCGTTGAAAATGCCGGCGAACTCCACCGCGATGTAGCCGCCGCCGAGCACCAGCGCCCGCTCCGGCAGCTTTTCGAGATAGAAAGCCTCGTTGGACGTGATCGTGTGCTCGCTGCCCGGAATGTCGGGCAGGACGGGCCAGCTGCCGGTGGCGATCAGGACGTTCTCCGTGGTGTAGGTCTGGTCACCGACCGCCACCGTATGTGCATCGAGCAGTCTGGCCGTGCCCCAGATCCGGGTCACACCCGCGTTGTCCAGCAGCCCGGCGTAGATACCGTTCAGACGCTCGATTTCCCGGGTCTTGTTGTCCCTCAGGCGATCCCAGTCGAACGAGGTGCCTCCGACATCCCAGCCGTAGGCGGATGCATCCTCGAAATCCTCCGAGAAGTGTGATCCATAGACGAACAGCTTTTTCGGCACACAGCCCACGTTGACGCAGGTCCCGCCCAGATGCCGGTCCTCGGCGACGGCCACCCGTCCGCCATTGGCGGCGGACATGCGTGCGGCACGAACTCCTCCGGAGCCGGCCCCGATGACGAAGAGGTCGAAGTCGTATGCCATTGGGCGATTCCACGTGAAATTGCCCGGAGCCTACTGGAACCGAACCCGGATGCAAACAGACCCAGCCGGTTTCCGATGTGGCAGGCCCGTTACACAGGGTTCATTGGCATTCGCGGAGGCACCCTCCTACACTCGCCGGAAAGCTGAGAGTGACAAAAAAAGCATGAGTGAAACACGAACTGGCGCGCAGAGTCTGCTTTCAACCTTCGTCGATGCAGGCGTGGACGTCTGCTTCACCAATCCGGGTACCTCGGAGATGCACTTCGTGGCAGCACTGGATGAAGAGCCCGGGATGCGGGCCATTCTCGGGCTGTTTGAGGGCGTGGTGACCGGAGCGGCGGACGGTTACGGACGCATGACGGGCAGACCCGCCTGTACTCTCCTGCATCTCGGCCCGGGCCTGGCAAACGGGCTCGCCAATCTGCACAACGCCCGTCGGGCGAACACGCCCATCATCAATGTGGTGGGCGAACATGCCACCTATCACCGGCGCCTGGACGCCCCGCTCACATCCGACATCGAGGGCTTTGCCAGTCCGGTTTCCGGCTGGATTCACGTCTCGGAGTCCGCTGAGAGCGTGGCCGCCGATGCGGCCCGGGCGGTTCAGGCTTCCCTGCAGCCGCCGGGACAGATTGCCACCCTCATTCTGCCGGCAGACACGGCCTGGAATCCTGCCGGTGGGGCTGCTGAATTTCTGGCGCCGGCCGCCCGCGCTCCGGCGGACGATGCCGCGATAGACGCGGTCGCCGACGCACTCCGTTCCGGCGAGCCCTGTACCTTTCTTCTGAATGGCCAGGGCGTGAGTGAACGGTCTCTGCAGCTGATCAGCCGGATCGCCCAGCAGACGAACGCGCGTTTCTTCGGAGACACCTTCATCAGCCGCGTGCAACGCGGCGCGGGGCGGGTGGACCTGGAGCGGCTGCCTTATTTCGCCGAGCAGGCGGAAGAGGTTCTGGCGGGGACGCGTCATCTCATTCTGGTGGGCACCAAAGCGCCGGTAAGCTTTTTCGCCTATCCCGGTCGGGCCAGCGAACTCACTCCGGAAGGCGCGACCGCACTGACCCTCGCCGCACCCCATGAGGACGCGGAATCGGCGCTCGAAGCCCTGGTGGAAGCCATCGGTGCCGGTAACCATGCGCCAGAGCTTGCCGGGATGAACCGGCCGAGTCTCCCGGATGGTCACCTGGAACCCGGCAGCATTGCCCGTTCCATCGCCGCCCTCATGCCCGAGGATGCCATCCTCGTGAACGAAGCGGCCACCTCCGGCTTCGGCATTCCACCGCTGACGGCTACCAGCGCGCCCCATGACTGGCTCGACCTCACCGGTGGTTCCATCGGCATCGGTCTGCCGCTGGCCGTGGGTGCGGCGGTCGCCTGCCCCGACCGCCGGGTGATCGCTCTGCAGGCGGACGGCAGCGGGATGTATACCGTGCAGGCGCTCTGGACCATGGCGAGAGAGAACCTGGATGTGACCGTCATCGTCTTCGCCAACCGCAAATATGCCATCCTGCAGGTGGAGTTCATGCGCGTGGGTGCGCACAATCCGGGGCCCAAGGCCATGAGCATGCTGGATCTCGGCAATCCGGATCTCAGCTGGGTCGACCTGGCCCGGGGCATGGGCGTGCCGGGACGGCGGGTCACCGATGCCGGTGCGTTCAACGATGCGCTGGCCGAGTCTCTGGCCACACCCGGGCCTTATGTCATCGAAGCCATGATCTGAGGAATTTCCGTGAAGGTAACGCTGTTTGGCACCGGCTATGTGGGGCTGGTCACGGGGACCTGTTTTGCCGAGATGGGCAACGACGTGCTCTGCGTGGATGTGGATGCGGACAAGGTGTCCGCCCTGAAAGCAGGACGGATTCCCATCTTCGAGCCCGGTCTCGAGCAGATGGTCGCGAGCAATTCGACGGCGGGACGGCTGCAGTTCTCAACCGATCTCGAGCTGGGGGTCCATCACGGTGAAGTGATCTTCATCGCCGTCGGCACACCGTCCGACGAGGATGGCTCTGCAGATCTCCGCTATGTGCTGAGCGTCGCCCGAACCATCGGCGAGCATATGACCTCTCACAAGGTGGTCGTGGACAAGTCGACGGTACCGGTGGGCACGGCGGATCAGGTCCGGGAAGCCATTGCCGCGACGCTGTCGGATCGCGGCTCCGATCTCACTTTTGACGTGGTCTCGAATCCGGAGTTCCTGAAGGAAGGTGCCGCGATTGCCGACTTCATGAAACCGGACCGGGTGATCATCGGCACGGATGATCCGACGAGCGCGCGGCTGCTGGAAACCCTCTACGCCCCCTTCAACCGGAATCACGACAAGGTGATCCACATGGACGTGCGCAGCGCGGAGCTCACGAAGTACGCGGCCAACGTGATGCTCGCCACGAAGATCAGTCTCATGAACGAGCTTTCGAATCTGGCGGACCGGCTGGGTGCCGATATCGAGGCCGTGCGGGTGGGGATCGGCTCCGACCCGAGAATCGGCTACAGCTTCATTTATCCGGGCGCCGGCTACGGCGGTTCCTGCTTTCCGAAGGATGTTAAGGCGCTGATCCACACGGGCAGGGAGCTCGGCTTTCCGGCTCAGCTGGTTCAGAGCGTGGAGTCGGTCAACGAACGGCAGAAACGGGTGCTGGTCGATAAGCTGATGGCGCATTTCGACGGCGATATCCGTGGCCGGACTTTCGCGCTCTGGGGACTCGCGTTCAAACCCAACACCAACGACATGCGGGAAGCGCCCAGCCGCACCATCATGGAAGCGCTCTTCGAGGCCGGCGCCAGCATCCGCGCCTACGACCCGGTTGCCAACGAAGAGGCCGCCCGCCTCTATGCCGGTGAAGGTGCCCTCTCGCTGTGCCCGAACCGCGACGACACGCTGACCGGGGCCGACGGACTGATCGTTCTCACGGAATGGAACGAGTTTCGCAGCCCGGACTTCAACCGGATCAGTGCCACATTGAATTCACCGGTGGTGTTCGACGGCCGGAACCTCTACGACACCGACCATCTCGAATCCCTGGGCTTCAGGCACTATGCGATCGGGCGGGGGCATCAGATTCCGGCCGGGTGAGGATTCCGATCGGTATGGGGAGGCGGTTTTCTAGCGCACTCTCCAGATCGGATCAGCTGGTAAGAATTCAGTCACCGCAATGACTTCAACCAGCTGATCTGATTGGGTTTTCGTGTGAGCAGTGCCGCCGCCTTAGTATTCAACCGCTGCGATGCAGGCACAAACCTCGCGTGCTGAAACCTTACTAGAGCTCCGTTCGCAGTATCGGCGGGTTTGGTATAGAAGTTCCTGGATTGGTAGTGCATCCGATACGTGCAGTGCTCACGACGAAATTGTCCATATATCTCGCCTGCGTGGTTGGGCTTCCACTATTCCAGTAGTTTTCGAGGAATATGGCGTTCAGACCATAGTCAGAATAGTTTCCTACCCAGTTTAAACCTTGAATACTTACTTCTAGTTGATCATTCACGAACAATCTGAAGGTGCCGTTGCTCAGGTCTGGATCGTTCACTCGTACATATGCCTCGACACACTGCCATTCACCAAGGTTCTCATCAGCAAAAACACCATAAGTCGTACTTTCCGCCCCTAGCCATCTCAGATTCTCGAAATCGTTATAGCCAGTGGTTCTCAGTTCACCGACCTCATCGGTTCCTGAGGCTGGATCAAGTACTAGCAGATGAGACGCTGGGCCAGGGTCCGAACCGCTCCACACATGTGCAATCAATGCTTGCGACCAGTTTGGTGTTGATAGAATCGTCGCTCTTGAGAGTTTGTCTGCACCGTTGCCAACCCAATCGTCGGGCAGTCTAACAAAAATACGCCAGTACACCTCGTTGTATCTAGCGGACCCTTCATCTACAGGCTTGAAGTAGCTGCTCGGTGTGGCGCCGAACGCAAGTTTAGCTCCTCCCGCACTGCTACTTCCTTGTTGGAATATGAACGTCGCTGCGGTTGAGCCTTGCAGGCCCGCCCCTTGCTCAAATTGAAGATCGCTTTCGAAGTAGGAAGATGATCTGTCTTCCTCGAAATCATCACACCAGATCCAAGCATCTAGCGGTGATTCACACTCAGCGCCGAGACCAGCCTGTTGAGCTTCAGCAACACCGAAGCTCATGACTAGTAGAGACCATACTAGGAAGCGTGCCGATAACTGGTCCAATTTCCCTGCTCCTATCGTCCAGTGCTCGGAGGGTAAGTCTTCGGAACGAAATATAGTGTGATACCGATTCCGAACAAGCAAAGACATTGCACTAGTGCCCATCTGACTACCAGAAATATGTCCTTCAGCTCTGAAAACGAAGGCGTGCGCCGCTCCTTATCTAGTTAGTCTAAACAGGATCGGAATAGTGCACGATTATGGACGCGATTCACCTTCGCAAGCGTACGCCGAGCTACAGCCCTGTCCCAGACTCCGAACGCGTAGAACTCAACAACTCTCTGGTCTCTTCCACTTGATACTGTATTTATATCCAGTTAACCTGAACGACCCCTGTACATAAATACAGTAGTCACGGAGAGCAAGGGTATGGACCGGTTGAGTGATCGGATGGGTGATCAGGCAGGTAGCCACATAGATAGCCAGATAGATAGCCAGACGGGCAATCGGACAAGTAATCAGGGGACTCCGGAAGGCGCTGGAACCGCCGAGCTGCTCAAGCACCCCGCGCTCTGGAAGGCCGGGTCTCTGCAGCGGAAAGAGGCAGGCATCAGCACCGGCTTCGAGGTTCTGGACCGGCATCTGCCGGGCAACGGCTGGCCCGCGGCCGGGCTCTGCGAGCTCATGCTGCCCTCCTCCGGCGCCGGCGAGCTGAAGCTGCTGCTGCCGGCGCTGAAAGCACTGAGCCGGCAGGCGCGCTGGATTGCCTGGGTCAACCCGCCATTCATTCCCTATGCCCCGGCGCTCAAAGCCGCCGGCGTGGACATCGACAAGATCCTGCTCATCCACCCGAAGAGCCACAAGGATGCACTCTGGGCCCTGGAGCGGGCCACCCGGTCCGGCACCTGCAGCGCCGCGCTCGCCTGGCTCGATGAGCGGGAGCTCAGAACCGGGGATACCCGGCGGCTGCAGCTGGCAGCCCGTCAGGGCGGCACCCTCACCTGCCTCTTCCGGCCCGAGAAAGCGCTCACGGAAAATTCCATGGCCGAGCTGCGCCTCGGTGTCAGCAGGTCGGCAGAGGAGAGCCTGCTCGTCGATCTCTGTAAACGGCGTGGCAGCTGGCCGCTCAGGGGTCTCGAGGTTTCACTCGAGGAAGGCCGGCGGCCGGCGGAGATTCGCGAGCAGCTGACCCTCTGGCGGCAGTGGCGCTCGGTCGACACTCCGGTCGTTCGCCGGCATAAGGCTTTTCTGCCCGCTCTGCATCCGGACCGGTCCGATGCGGAGCCGCGCGTCACGCACTAGAGGGCCAGCGGGCATGCTCTGGCTGGCGCTGCAGTTCCCGCACCTCGGGCTGGAAGTTCACGCTCAGGAGATCGGAGGCGATGATTCCGGCCGTCCCGTCGTCCTTCTGGAGGACAACCGGGTGCGGCTCGGCAACCGGGCGGCTTCGGCGGCCGGTATCCAGACCGGTGCCACGCTGGCTACGGCACACAGCATCGCCGGCGATCTCGTGCACTTTCAGCGGGACCTGGTCCGGGAAGAAAAACGCCTGGGCTTCATTGCCGAAGCCCTTTACCGCTTCAGCGCTCAGGTGAGCCTGGAGCAGCCGGATGCTCTGGTGCTGGAAATCGGCTCGAGTCTGGCGCTCTTCGGCGATGCCGGGCACCTGCGACTGGAGGCGCAGGCGCTGTGTGCCGAGCTCGGTCACCGGGCTCAAACGGCGCTGGCCGGCACACCGGCAGCGGCGCTGGCCATGGCCACGGCCAGCGTCGGCCGCCTGGAAGCCGTGCCGCTTGCCCAGGCCCGGCTGCCTTCTGTGAAGCACCTGGAACGGCTCGCCAACATGGGGCTCAGAACGCTGGGGGCACTGATCGCGCTGCCGGAGGTGGAACTCGGCCGGCGGTTCGGCCAGGAGATGGTGGACTATCTGGCCCGTCTCACCGGCCGCCTGCCGGATCCCAGAGCCGGTATCGAGCTCAAGGCGCGGTTCGATCAGGCGCTGCACCTGCTCGAGCCTGTCCGGGACAAGGCCGGCCTGCTCGATCAGCCCGGGACCGCGGCCACGCCCGATACCACACCCATGACCCGCCTTCTGACGGAGCTCGAGATCTGGCTGGTGAGCCATCAGCTGGGCGCCGAGCAGCTCGTCTGGTCATTTTCCACGCACGCGGAGGAAGACCGGGTCGTGATGCCGGTATCTTTCGCCCGCGCCCAGCAGCAGCGGAGAGCCTTCGCCCGGATCATCCAGCTCAGGCTCGAGCAGGTGGAGCTGCCGGAAGACATTCTGAACGTCCGTCTCGAGGCACTCCGCCTCGTTCCCTGGCTCGGTGGCAACCGGCAGCTGTTCAAGCTGCTGCCCGGCGATGGGGAGATGTCCGACCCGGATTCCAGCGAGCTCATCGATCAGCTGCACGCGCGCCTTGGCCGGGGCGCCTGCGCCCGGCTTGCCGTCATCGATCAGCATGCGCCGGAATCCGCCTGGCAGGCCACGAGACCGGGCCGCAAAGTCAGGCAGGCGGCCGGCCGGGCGAGTGCTGATGCGCCTCCGGGCCGCCCGCTCTGGCTGTTCGATCCGCCGCGCCCGGCGGACCCTCAGCGGCTGACTCTGATCCGGGGCCCCGAGCGGATTCAGACCGCCTGGTGGCAGCAGGCCATCTGGCGCGATTACTACGTGGCCAGCCTGGAAAACGGTGCCCGCTGCTGGGCCTTCGTGGACGCCCGCAACGACTGGTATCTGCATGGCTACTTCGGATAACGAGAGGCAGACAGCCAAGCTGCCCGCCGTCGGCGGGCAGTCCTTCGCCGAGCTGCACACCCTCTCCAACTACAGCTTCCTGCGCGGTGCTTCGCATCCCGAGGAGCTGGTCGAGCAGGCAGCCAGGCTCGGTTACCGGGCCATCGCCATCACCGACGAGTGCTCGTTCGCCGGGCTGGTGAAGGCCCATCTGGCGGCCAGGGAGCACGACATCGATCTCATCGTCGGTGCCGAGTTTCATCTCGAGGAAGGCATTCACCTGGTGCTGCTGGCTCCGGACCGGGCCGCCTACGGGCAGCTGGCCGGCCTGATCAGCAAGCTCAGGCGCCGCTCGCCCAAGGGCGAGTACCACATGAGCCTGGAAGATCTGAACTGGGGCATCGATGGTTGCCTGGCGCTCTGGGTGCCGGCCCTTGCCGATATCGGCACCCTGATCGCCCAGGGTGAGGCCCTGCGGGCCCGCCTGCCCGAGCTCTGGATCGCGCTCGAGCTCTTTCTCGAGGAGACGGACCTGGACAGGACGGCCAACGCCCTGACCGTCTCCATGCGCCTGGACCTCCCCATCGTCGCGGCAAACGACGTGCACGCTCACAAAGCTGCCCGACAGCCGCTGCAGGACGTCCTTACGGCCGTGCGGCTGAAGACGACGGTGGCCGAGCTCGGCAGCCGCGGCTTCGGCAACGCCGAGCGGCATCTGCGCCCCATCGGGCGTCTCGAGGCTCTCTACCCGCCGGAGATGCTCGATGAGTCCGTCCGCATTGCCGAGCGCTGCACGTTCAGCATGGACGAGCTCCGCTACGAGTACCCGGAAGAGCTGGTCCCGCCGCATCTGAGCCCGAGCGAGTATCTGAGGCAGCTGACCCTGGCGGGTGCCGCCGAGCGCTGGCCGGACGGCATCCCAGCAAAGACCCTCGAGCTGGTGGAGGCGGAGCTCGCCCTCATTGCCGAGCTCAGGTTCGAGTACTACTTCCTGACGGTGCAGGACATCGTTCAGTTCGCCCGCAGCCAGGACATTCTCTGCCAGGGCCGGGGGTCCGCGGCCAACTCCGCCGTCTGCTACTGCCTGCACATCACCGAGGTGGACCCGTCCCGCATGCACCTCCTGTTCGAACGTTTCGTCTCAAAGGAGCGGGACGAGCCGCCGGACATCGACGTGGACTTCGAGCACGAGCGCCGGGAAGAGGTGATTCAGTACATCTACAAACGCTACAGCCGGGAACGGGCGGCGCTGGCAGCGACGCTCATCACCTACCGGCCGAAAAGCGCCATCCGGGATGTGGGCAAGGCCCTAGGTCTGGATCTGGATCTGGTGGACCTGCTGGCCAGGTCTCTTTCCTGGTGGGACAAACCCGCCGAGCTCGAGGCCCGGCTTTCGAATGCCGGGCTCGACCCGAAGAGCCAGGTGGTCGTTCAGTTTCTGGCCCTGGTGAACGAGGTGCTCGGTTTTCCGCGCCACCTTTCCCAGCATGTGGGCGGCTTCGTGATCTCCCGCGGGCCGCTGGCGCAGCTGGTACCGGTAGAGAATGCGGCCATGGAAGAGCGCACGGTCATTCAGTGGGACAAGGACGATCTGGAGGCCCTGGGCCTGCTCAAGGTGGACGTGCTCGGCCTCGGCATGCTGACGGCCATCCGCAAGGCCCTGGATGCCCTGAACGCCCACAGAGGCACGAGCCTGAAGGTCGCCAGCATCCCGGCCGAAGACCCGGAAACCTACAGAATGCTGCAGAAAGGCGACAGCGTCGGTGTCTTTCAGGTGGAGTCCCGGGCCCAGATGTCCATGCTGCCGCGACTGAAGCCGCAGCATTTCTACGATCTCGTCGTCGAGGTGGCCATCGTCCGGCCGGGGCCCATTCAGGGTGACATGGTGCACCCCTACCTCCGGCGCCGACAGGGCATCGAGGATGTCACCTACCCCAGCGAAGGGGTCCGGCGGGTGCTCGAGCGCACGCTCGGCGTGCCGATCTTTCAGGAGCAGGTGATCGAGCTGGCCATGGTAGCGGCGGGCTTCAGCGGCGGCGAGGCAGATCAGCTGCGCCGGGCCATGGCCGCCTGGAAACGGCGCGGCGGGCTCGAGCACTTCGAGCAGAAGCTGATCGACGGCATGCTGGCCAGAGGCCACGACCGGGACTTCGCCGAGCGGGTCTTCCGGCAGATTCAGGGTTTCGGTGAGTACGGTTTTCCGGAGTCTCATGCGGCCAGCTTCGCCCTGCTCGTCTATATCTCCGCCTGGCTGAAACGGCATGAGCCCGCCGCCTTCTACTGTGGGCTGCTGAACAGTCTGCCCATGGGTTTCTATTCTCCCTCTCAGCTCGTTCAGGACGCGCAACGGCACGGCCTCGACATCGAGCCCCTGGACGTGCAGGAAAGCCGCTGGGATCACCGGCTGAGCCCGGAGGTGGCCGGGCCCTGGGAGCGTCTGACCAGCCGGCCGGCCCTTCGGCTCGGACTGCGCATGGTGAAAGGCCTTGCAGAGGAATCCGGCCGCCGGATCGAGGCGGCCCGACCCTTCCGGAGCCCGGAAGATCTGATGCGCCGGGCAGCACTGACGAACCGGGAGCTTCGATTCCTCGCCAGAGCGGGCGCGCTGAAGCGCCTGGTCGGGCATCGCTATCAGTCTCACTGGGAAGTGGCCGCCCTGCATGAGCCCACGCCTCTGGAGGAAGGGCGAACGGAAGAAACCGACCGGACGGAGCCGGCGGCCGACGGCGGAGTGACATCCGGTATCGAGCTGCCCGCGCCCGGCATCGCCAATGACATGATGGACGACTACCGCTACGCCAGCCTGACCCTTGGTCCCCATCCGATGGCCCTGCTGCGCAGGCACCCGGATTTCGCCAAAACCCGAACGGCCCTGGACCTGGAGGGCTTCGAACACGGCAGGATGGTTCAGGTGGCCGGTATCGTCACCGGCAGGCAGCGGCCGGGCTCGGCATCCGGCGTCATGTTCGTCACTCTGGAAGACGAGACGGGGAACGTGAACGTGGTGGTCTGGACCTCGATCCAGGAACGCTTTCGGGCCGTTCTGCTGCAGGGACAACTGCTGAAGGTGAAAGGCATCGTCGAGCGCGAGAAGGAAGTCATCCACGTGGTGGCCGGATTCGTGGAAGACGCGACCGATGCGCTGGTGGGGCTGTCCATTTCGTCTGCGGACGACCGCCATGGGACGCCCTTCAGATCACGGGACTTCCGTTAGCTTCGGGTCACTCCCGGGAGTTCTGCTTGTACGGAAACACCAGCTCACCGCTGTCGTCTGAGCCATCGGGCCGTCCGCCCTCCCGGATCAGATCCAGCGTGGATTCCACCAGAAGACGCAGCTGTGCAACCTCGTTGCTGAGGTCGCCGATCTCGTTCTTGATCCCCGCACCCAGACCATCGATGGCCCGCTCGAGCACGCTCAGGCGCTGCTGCAGATCGGCCTTGTCGAACATGGAACGGGCCATGGATTCGAGTGGCTGACCCGGGGAGGTGAACACCTCTTCGACCTTTTCGACTTTCTCTTCGGAATCTTTGGCCGCCGGCGCGCCGCTCCAGAACTCGCCGCCGAGCTCTCTGGAAACGGAATCGACGACTTCGGAGTCGATCTCTTCGACTTCTTCCAGAAAGGCGTACAGCAGGATCCGGTCACAGAGGTTGTTGATACGGCGCGGCACCCCTTCGCTGGCCTCGAAGATTTCCGTGAACGCGCTGTCCGTGAACGCGGGCCGTCCCTGGAAACCGGCGCAACTCAGGCGGTGCTCGATGTAGGTCCGCGTCTCCTCTTCATCCAGAGGATTGAGGTGGTACGTGGCAATCACCCGCTGTCTGAGCTGCTCGAAGCCCTCGGACAGCAGCGTGGCCCGGAACTCCGCCTGCCCGAGCAGGAATATCTGTACCAGCGGCCGGCCGTTGAGCTGAAAATTGGAAAGCATGCGCAGCTCTTCCACCGACCGTTGAGGCAGGTTCTGTGCCTCATCGACGATCAGCAGCACCCGGCGATTCTGCTGATACTGCTGCACGAAGAGCTTCTCCAGCTCCCGCAGCAGCAGCGCTTTGTTCGAGTTCGCCGGGATTCGCAGCCCGAAATTGACCGCGACCAGCTGAATGAGGTCATCTTCCTTGAGTTGCGTGGTCACCAGATTGGCCACCATCAGCTCTTTCGTATCGAGACCCTGGAGCAACGTCTGGACGATGGTGGTCTTACCGGTCCCCACATCACCGGTGATGACGATGAAGCCGTCGGCCTGATCGAGGCCGTACTCCAGAAACGACAGCGCGCGCTGGTGCTCCTTGCTCGGAAAAAAGAAGGCGGCATCCGGAGACAGCTGAAACGGTTTTGCGCTGAGGCCAAAGTGTTCTTCGTACATGGTTAGGTCTGATGCGTGTCCGTTTGTCTACTTCCGCGATTCCAGTTCCAGCGAGCCTTCAGGCCCGCCGGCGGGCTCTCCGCTCTGCTCTCCTTCCGCAGTCGCTTCGGCCTTACGCCTGTAGTTCTGAGCATACCCGTATCCGTACCCGTAGGCACCCGATTCACGCTGGCTGGTCTTGTTCAGAATCAGGCTGACGTTCGAGCACCCTTCGAGCTGCTCGATGGATCTGGAAACCGCGTCCTGAGGCGTCTTGTTCGCTTCGACCACCACCACGACCTGACCCATGTGGCGTGCCAGCACGGCCGCCTCGGTGGTTGCCAGCAGCGGCGGTGCATCGAAGATCACCACGCGATCCGGGTCCGCCTCTGCGAGCTCCCGCGTGATGATGCCCATGAGCTCACTGGCAAACAGCTCGTCGATCAGGTCCGTGTGCCCACCTGCCGGCAGCACGGAGAGCCTGTCGATGTTGGTATTGAGCACCGCGTCTTCGCTGGAATACTGTCTTTCGTACAGAAGGTCGGACAAGCCCCGGCCTGCCGTGAGCCCGAGCTCCTCCGACATGCCGCCCTTGCTCACATCCGCATCCACCAGCAGTGTCTTCCTGTCCAGTTCGGCCGCCAGGCTGATGGCCAGATTCACCGAGATGAAGGTCTTCCCCTCGCCCGGCAGCGAACTGGTGATCATGATGAGGTTTGCCGGCGGCCCGTCGGTGGAAACCGACCGGCCTTTCTGAACGTTCATCAGCAGCGGGCGTTTGATCCGCCGCATCTGATGCGCCAGCTCGCTGCGGCCGTCGCCGGGTGTCAGATAGCCCTTTTCGGCCAGACTATCCAGCTCGATGTCGAAATGGCTGTCGCTTTCCGGCAGAAAACCCTGCACCCTGCCCTGCACCAGGCTGGGCGAAGATTTCTCGGCGGCATTCTGGACCGCGTTGTCGTCATTGGCGTCTCCGCTGACCACACGGTTCAGCACGGACTTCCGCCGCTGGCCTAACTTCGCCGCTGCTTTTTCAATTGTGCTCATTCGTGAGAACTGGACTTCTGTGAAGGCGCATGCAGATAGTAGTTAACGCACCCTGAAGGGTCTGTAAGGTCTTGTAAAGTTTGGGATGTGGCGCACGGGCCACCAATTCTCATACATCGCGTGAACAGTATCCAAAAGCCTGATTGCTGATAATTCCGCTTCCACCCAGGGAGACTTTTTTTGTGGCTCAACTGCCCACCATTGGTAACGTCAATATTGCTGTCATTGGGCTTGGCTACGTCGGCCTGCCACTGGCGATCGAGTTCGGAAAACGCGTCCCCACCCTGGGTTTCGATGTCAATGAGGCCAGGATCGCCGAACTCCAGCGCGGACAGGACAGCACGCTTGAGGTGGGCGCGGAGGATTTCGCTGCCGCAGAGCAGATCACTTTCACCACATCCCCGGCAGACATAGCACGTGCCAACGTCTATATCGTGACGGTTCCGACACCGATCGACGAGCATAAGCGCCCGGATCTCAGTGCCCTCTGTGCCGCGAGCAGAACGGTCGGATCCGTGATCGCCGCCGGCGACGTGGTCATCTACGAGTCCACGGTGTTTCCCGGTGCGACCGAAGAGGTCTGCATTCCCGTCATCGAGGAAATCTCCGGCCTGAAGTACAACCAGGATTTCTTCGCGGGCTACAGTCCGGAGCGGATCAACCCGGGTGACAAGGTCCACAGACTCCCGGATATCGTCAAGGTCACGAGCGGCTCCACGCCCGAAGCCGCGGCATTCATCGACGATCTGTACGGACTCATCGTCACCGCAGGCACCTATCCCGCCAGCAGCATCCGAGTGGCGGAGGCCGCCAAGGTCATCGAGAACACCCAGCGCGACCTGAACATCGCCCTGGTCAACGAGCTCGCGCTGATCTTCGAGAAACTCAATCTGGACACGTCGGAGGTGCTGGCCGCCGCCGGCACCAAATGGAACTTCCTGAACTTCAGACCGGGTCTGGTGGGCGGTCACTGCATCGGCGTCGACCCGTACTATCTGACCTTCAAGGCCCAGTCCGTGGACTATCACCCGGAGGTGATCCTGGCCGGGCGAAGAATCAACGACAGCATGGGCGGACGCATCGCCGACCGGTTGATCCGGATGATGACGAAAGCCGGCATTCATGTGGTGGGTTCACGCGTGCTCGTTCTGGGGCTCGCCTTCAAGGAGAACTGCCCGGACATCCGCAATACGAAGGTCATCGACGTCTGCCGGGAGCTGGAAGATTTCAACGTGACCGTGGACGTCTACGATCCCTGGGTGAGCGCTGAAGAAGCCTGCCGGGAGTACCGCATCAACATCCAGCGGGAGCTGCAGGCAGGCAGATACGACGCGGCCGTTCTGGCAGTCGCACACGACGAATTCATATCGATGGGCGTCGAAGGGATCAGGGAATACCTGAAACCTGAGCATGTGCTTTTCGACGTGAAATCCGTGCTGCCCGCCGACCAGGTGTCGGGGCGCCTCTGATGAAGGTCGTCGTCACCGGCGCCGCCGGATTCATCGGTTCTCATGTCAGCCACCGCCTGCTGGATCGCGGCGATACGGTCGTGGGAATCGATAACCTCAACGACTACTACGACGTGGCGCTCAAGAAGGCCCGGCTCGCACGACTGACGGAGCGGTCCGGGTTCGATTTCAAGCTGATCGACATCGCCGACAAGCCGGCCATGGACCAGGTCATGTCCGGTGAACGCCCGGACCGGATCGTACACCTGGCTGCCCAGGCAGGCGTGCGCTACTCGCTGGAAAACCCCTACGCCTACATCGATGCGAATGTGATCGGATTTCTGAACATTCTGGAAGCGGCACGCAGTATCGGCACCGAGCACCTCGTCTATGCATCGACCAGCTCGGTCTACGGCAGCAACACCAACATGCCGTTTTCAGTGCATGACAACGTGGACCACCCGGTCAGCCTCTACGCGGCCACCAAGAAATCCAACGAGCTGATGGCCCATACCTACAGTCATCTGTTCGGGATTCCCTGCACGGGCCTGCGATTCTTCACCGTCTATGGTCCCTGGGGCCGGCCGGACATGGCGCTGTTCCTCTTTACCCGGAAGATGCTGGCCGGTGAACCCATCGACGTTTTCAACTACGGCCACCATCGCCGGGACTTCACCTATATCGACGACATCGTGGAAGGCGTCGTCCGCGTGCTGGACCAGCCGGCCGAGGCCAATCCTGAGTGGAGCGGCGACAATCCGGACCCGCACAGCTCGTCCGCGCCGTACCGTCTGTACAACATCGGCAGCAACAACCCGGTGGACCTGATGCGATACATCGAGGTGCTCGAGGAGACCCTCGGCGTCGAAGCGCAGAAGAACTTTCTGCCGCTGCAGCCGGGAGACGTACCCGACACCTTCGCCGACGTGGACGACCTCGTGCGGGATGTGGGCTATCAGCCGGACACACCGGTGGAGGTCGGCATTCAGAACTTCGTTGCCTGGTACAAGGCGTACCACCAGATCGACCACATCGCGCACAACGTCTGAAGAGATAGGCCTATGAGCACCATCCTCGTCACCGGCGGAGCCGGCTACATCGGCAGCCACATGTGCGTGGAGCTGCTGCAGGCAGGCCACGAGGTGGTGGTTCTCGACAATCTTTCCAACAGCTCCGCCAGGTCCCTGGAAGCCGTGGAGCGCATCACTCAGCGTTCGCTCCACTTCCATGAGGTGGACGTGCGCGACACCGACGCGCTGCGGAAAATCTTTGCCACCTATGAGCTGGAATCGGTCCTGCACTTCGCGGGACTCAAAGCCGTCGGCGAGTCCGTCTCGGAACCGGCGAGCTACTACGACAACAACGTGGTCGGCTCGCTTCGGCTGGTGGAAGCGATGATGGAAGCGGGCGTGCACAATCTGGTGTTCAGCTCGTCAGCGACCGTCTACGGGATGCCGGAAGAGATGCCGATCACCGAGTCCTTCCAGACCGGTCCCATCAATCCCTACGGTCAGACCAAGCTGCATGTCGAGCAGATGCTCACGGACATTGCCGGGTCGAATCCCGACTGGCGCATATCCCTGCTGCGCTACTTCAATCCCGTGGGTGCTCACGCCAGTGGCGAGATCGGCGAGAACCCGAACGGCATTCCGAACAACCTGGTTCCGTTCATCAGTCAGGTGGCCGTGGGCCGACGGCCTCACCTGAACGTGTTCTCAGACGACTACCCCACGCCGGACGGCACCGGCATCCGCGACTACATTCATGTGGTCGATCTGGTCAGAGGCCACATGAAAGCCCTGGAATTCCTCAGGCGGAACCCGGGAATTCATGTTCACAATCTCGGGACCGGCCGCGGTTACTCCGTCCTGGAGATGATCCGCGCGTTCGAAGCCGCTTCCGGCAGGCAGGTCGAGTATCGGGTCGTCGAGCGGCGGCCCGGCGATGCCGCCGTGTCCTACGCCGATCCGGCGAAGGCTGAACGGGAACTCGGATGGAAAGCGGAATTCGGCATCGAGCGCATGTGCGAGGACGTGTGGCGCTGGCAATCACACTATCCGAACGGCTTCGACGCTGCGGACAGCCCGTAGAAACTGGTTCCACGGGCTGATCACGAAGCGTCTACTGGGTGGACAGCCTGACCTCGTTGGAATAGACGCTTTCGTTACCCTCTGTATCCAGAGACGTCATCGCCACCAGGTAACTGCCGGCCGGTATGGGGAACGAATGCTGGGTGGCCTGAGGATTCCGGATTTCCACGTAGTCACTGTAGTTCCGTGACGTGTCACCGTAGTAGATCCGGTACCCTGCCAGATCGGTGAGCCGGCTCCCGTCCGTGTTCTCAGTGGGTACCCGCCATCTCACCGTCATCTGCTCCCGAACGGATACCGTCGCCATGCTGATGGCAGACAGGTCACCATTACCGCATTGGATGGTGTAGGTGGTGGTCGAATAGATTCTGCTGGAAGACTCGCTGCCGGAGGTGCCTCGGCTGCCTGACCACGGACCGCCGGTAGCTCTACAGTAGGAAGCATCGGCAGATGACCAGCTCAAGCGTGTGGTTTCGCCGGGATTGACCAGTGCGTCGCTGACCGACAGAGATACCGTCGGCTGATTGCTCGGCACACCGCCGGAGTCGGATCCGGAACCGCCATCCGACCCGGAGCCGCCATCAGATCCGCTGCCGGAATCTGATCCGGACCCGGACGAACCACCCGGAACACTCTCGCCGACGTAGACCGTCACACTGTCCGTCGTCTGGCCCGCAGGCCCCTGACAGGTGATGTTGTAGCTGTGAGTTCTGGACAGATAATTCAGATTCCAGCCGCCATCGACTTCCCGCTGCCCATACCAGGCCCCGCCTGCCTGACAGCTCGACACGTTCTGGCTTTCCCAGGTCAGCCGGATGCTGCCGCCGACAGGCACTGAATCGTCACTGGTCTGGAGATTCACCCAGGGCTGGCTTCCAGACGGCGGTTGGGAGCCTGTATCCTGCGCGGAATCGTCTTCCTCCGGCACCGTCGGTGTGGATCCCTGATCAGAATTCCCGATGGTGACGGAAACGCTGTCCGTGGCGCTGCCACCCGGTCCGTAACAGACCAGCCGATACTCCTGGTCATGCTCCAGCCAGTTGAGGTTCCAGCCGCCGTTCACCTCCCGTGAACCATACCAGCCGCCGCGAGCCTCGCAGCGACTGACGTTGCTGGTGGTCCAGGTGAGCCGGATGCTGCCCTGGTGCGGAACGACCGTCGCGCTCGTCTGCAGGTCGACCCGAGGCAGAGGTGCGGCCGTCAAGGTACCTGATATACCCAGGAGCAGACACAGTGAAAAGAGGCCGGAAAAGGTCTTGAGAATATCTGACTTCATATACTTTTTGGGGAGCGTCGGTCCGTCCTGGAATTGCGCGCAAAAGGGCAACCCGCCAGCAGATGCCGACTGTCTCGCTTACCGAGTTAGGGGTTTCAGTAAAACGCCGCGCACTCTATCACGATTTTCGGAAGATTCAATTACAATTCATTACATTCGAATTACATTTCTGTCTCAGCGTCTACCTGATGCCCAGCTGTTGGTTGCTGCTGGAGGGTGCAGGGATGGATATCGGAGATTGTGGAGTGGTGCTTCGAACTGGCTACTGACGCCAGTGGAAGGCATTTCCAGCCGCGACTGAATCGTTGAATGTGACTAGGATTTCAATGGCAGAGATCTCTGCCGTTCATCGAGTAGCTGGTAGAGTGCGTTCGCGACGGCCGGTGCGATAGCTGGTGTGCTCGCCTCACCCAGTCCCGATGGACGACGATCGCTCGGCAGAAATCGCACGTGAACTTCAGGAATATCCGACATCCGCGCCAGCCGGTAGCGGTCATAGTTTCGAGTGATTACCGTGCCTCCCTCGACAATCACTGACTCATAGAGCGCCGCTGAGAGTCCGAACACAATACCGCCTTCAATCTGTGCTGCTGCGCCGTCCGGGTGCACGACGGTTCCCGCATCCACCACACACCAGACATCCGTCACCCGCCAGTCGGCAACCTCGCCGGAGACCTCTGCCACCAGCGCTACTGCTGTCCGGCCAAAACTGTATGTGGCGAGTCCGAGTGCGCGATCGTTGCGATCAGCCCAGCCCGCGTCGACGACCACCTGTTCCAGGCATCTGGACAACAACGCATTGTCTCGGAGCAGTGATCTGCGGAAGTTCAATGGATCTGCCCCTGACGCTTCCGATAATTCGTCAACAAAGCATTCCAGAGCGAACACGTTGTAAGAGTAGCCGACGGAACGCCAGATCGTGGTGGCCATGGAGGTCGCCAGCCCCGCCCAGTGAACGGACAAACCACCCAGCCTGTACGGCATGTCGTCCCAGCCCATGACCTGCCCGCCGCTGGGTTCGAGTCTATCCACCGCTGTGGCGGTGGCGAACTTCACCTCGAGGCAGGGGGCTGCTTCCCGCCCTCCCCTGGCTGCAATCGAAAAGGTCGCAGCGTCACGAAAAGCGCCATGGCCGAGATCATCCTCCCGGGACCAGATCAGCTGAACGGACCGGCCCGAATCGCGTGCGATTTCCACGGCTTCTGCAATGAAGTCCTGGCCAGCCCGGCGGCCGAAACCGCCGCCCAATGGCAGAACGTTTACTCTGACCTGCTCCGCCGATAGGCCTGTGACGCGAGCGGCGGTGGTTTGCACACGGTTTGGTGCCTGGGTTCCGACCCATAGTTCGCAACTACCTGGCGTGATTCGGACCGTGCAATTCATTGGCTCCATGCAGGCGTGGGCAAGGAACGGAACCTGGTAGGTCGCGTGATGCAGAAGATCACCGGTCACAGGCTCGTCCTGGCTCAAGACTCGTGTCGTCGCCGCATCCCGAAGATCCTCGAGTTGGCTCGCGATACTGGAGCTCGACTGATATCGGGGTTCTTCGCCTTTCCAGTCCACCTTGAGAAGCCGGCGAGCTTTCAGCGCCCCCCAGGTCGTCGTGGCAATCACTGCGACGCCGGTGCTGATCGGAAGCACACCGACAACGCCTGTGACACCTCTGGCTGCCTGTGCGTCGATCCTGTCAGGAATCTGACCGTGCACCGGTGGACGGAGGATGACTGCCCGAACCAGATCGGTGATTTCAACGTCGAAACCGTAGCGTATTGAGCCAGTGACCATCGCTGGCACGTCCAACCGGGCAGGTGAGCGTCCGATGAGCTTGAACTGGTCCGGAGTCTTGAGCGTCGGTCGGATAGGCGCCCACTGGATGCTGGCGGCCTCTGCGAGATCGCCATAGGAGATTCTGCGATCCGCACATGTGACATAACCGGCATCGGTCACACAGTCATCGATGCCGACGCCCCAAAGGTCCGCTGCGGCGCTGACGAGCATCTCCCGCGCGAGCGCACCAGCCCGCCGCAGTTCGACCCAGAGAGAGCTGATGCTGGAGCTTCCTACGGTCGTCAGCAGGCCGTAATCAAGCCCGTTGCCGGCAACGGCTTGGTGGACAACGATCTGGGAAAAATCTGCGTCGAGCTCCTCTGCAATCAGCATCGGTAGCGCCGTACTCACTCCCTGGCCCATCTCCGAGCGCGTCACCCAGATTTCCACTCGGTTGCTCGGGAGGATGCCTAGGTAAACATTCGGCGCAAATCCTTCTCGGTCAACGGGGCGGCGGAAGCGATAACCGCGTATCCGCTCGATACCGAGCCAGAGCCCAGTCGTACCTACAGCAACAATGCCCCCTGCGGCAGCCGCCAGGATCTTCCTACGTGTGAGGGGATAAACAGCCATCCGAACTTCCTTGATGGATGGCCCGGACTATACCTTTCTGGTCATGTAACCAAAAACGGCAGATCGGACATGGTAATTCGATGGATCGCCACATCTCCGCGGGCTGACCGCCGCGCATGGATACATCCCCATGATTTGACAGAGCGCCATATCCGACTCAAACGACGATGCTCTATACTGAAGGCAGCCTCACTCGGAGGGGTGGCTGAGTGGTCGAAAGCACTGGTCTTGAAAACCAGCGAGGTGTGAAAGCCTCCGTGGGTTCGAATCCCACCCCCTCCGCCATTCGGCATCCCATTCGGCATCCAATGATCAGCGGGTTCCAGACGCCACCATGAAGTTCACCCTCGCCGTCCACGACCCGAGTGACGCGCATGCGCCCGGATTCGCCAGCGCCGCACTCGACGCCGGTCACGAGATCGATCTGGTGTTCTTCTATCACGACGGCGTTCTGGCCGCCGATCGGCCAGACGATGGGAACACACCGAACAGGGGTCCGCAGGCCGAATGGCTCCGGCTCCACGAGGAGCACGGTCTGCCCATGGCCGTCTGCATCGGTGCCGCGGCACGCCGGCACCTGGTCGACGAGTCGTCACCCGGGACGTCCGAGCGGATTCAGCCCGGGTTCGACGTGGTCGGCCTGGGACAGTTGATCGGATCCGTCGTCGACTCCGATCGTCTGATCACCTTCGCAGGCTGACCGTGCCGAAACGGATCCTCTTTCTGCATCGACAGCCCCCGTCGGCCGAAACCCGGGAGACCCTGGACAGCGCGCTGATCGCCGCGGTCTTCGATCAGGCAGTGTCCCTCCTCTTCCGGGAAGCCGGTGTTCAGCAGTTGCGCGCGGACATGCCGGACCGGGACCTGGCCGAGGTGATCGGGTCGCTGCCGGAGTACGGGCTGGCGGGCGTCTACGTCTGTGCCGAAGCCCTGGCCGCCGCCCGGCTCACCGAAACCGATCTGATCATCCCGGTGAAGGTGCTCCCTGTGCAGGCGCAGCGCGCATTGCTTGCCGACCAGGACGCGGTGCTCTGCGACTGATGAACGCCCTGCATCTCGTCAGCTCCATGGAAGCGCTCACCCAGACACTCCTGCTTGCATCGGCAGAAGACGCGATCCTGCTCATGGGGCGTGCCGCTGCCGGTTGCGGCGGGGACCTTCCCCGGCCGGTTTTCGTCCTGGCGGAGGACATTCCCGCTGATGTGACGCCCGGAGCAGAAGCAGCATCCGTGGACTATGCCGGTTTCGTGGATCTGACCTGCAGGCATCAGCCCATCGTCACCTGGCGCTGAGCGCCTTCAGACCATGCGGTGGGCCACCACCTCGCCGACGATGATCGTGGTCGGCCCTTTCACTGCCGCCGCCCGGACTTTCTGCGCCAGATCGGCCAGCGTCCCGACGACCACGCGCTGCTCCGGATAGGTGGCCTTCTCCACCAGTGCCGCCGGGGTTTCCGGCGCCCGGCCGTGCCGGATGAGCGAGTCGAAGATCTCCTCGATGCCGGACAATCCCATGTAGAGAACCACGGTCTGGCCCGGACGCGCCAGCTCCGGCCAGTCCAGGTTGACCCGGTTCTCGGCCCGGTGGCCGGTCACGAAACGGACCGAGAGTGATACGTCACGGTAGGTGAGCGGAATTCCCGCATAGCTTGCCGAGCCGGACGCGGCAGTGATGCCCGGGACCGCGACCACATCCACGCCGGCTTCCATCAGCACTTCCACTTCCTCACCCCCCCGGCCGAAGATGAAAGGGTCCCCGCCCTTCAGCCGGACCACCGCTCTTCCGGCCCTGGCTTCACTGACCATGAGCTCGTTGATGGCTTCCTGCCGGGTGCTCGGCGCCCGCCATTTCTTGCCTACATAGACCTGCTCCGCATCCCGGCGGGCGTAGTCCAGGATCTGCCGGTTCACCAGATTGTCGTAGAGAATGACGTCCGCGGACTGGATGAGGCGCAGGGCCTTCAGGGTCAGCAGCTCCGGGTCGCCCGGCCCCGCGCCCACAATGGCGACCCAACCGGCGGCGGCACCGGTCAGCGCGGCTTCGAAAGCCTGCTCGGCTGCCGCTTCATCGCCCCGATAGACCGCTTCCGCGGCCGGCCCTTCCACGACCCGCTGCCAGAGCTGCTGGCGACCGGCGATGTCGCTGACACTCCCCTTTACCCGGTCTCGCCGGGCCCTGACGAACTCGGCCAGGGCGCCGAGCCGCGCCGGCAGCCGGGCCTCGAGCCAGCCGCGTACGACCCGGGCCATGGTGGGAGACGCGCCGCCGGTCGAGATGGCGACGAGCACCGGGGTTCTGTCGACGATGCCGGGGAAAATCACGTTCGAGAGTGCTGGCCGGTCGACGCTGTTGATCAGCAGTCCCGCAGCGGTGCAGTCCTCGTAAACCTGCCGGTTCACGGCCTCGTCGTCGGTGGCGCTGATCACCAGAGTTGCACCGGTGACATCCCCGGGCTGGTAGTCCCGGAGGGTCACCTCCAATCCGTGCGCATCGACGAGCGCCTGCGTTGCCTCGGCGATCCCGGGTGCCACGATCCGAACCCGTGCACCCGCGCGGCAGAGCAGGCTGATCTTCCGCGCTGCGATCTCACCGCCGCCCACCACCAGAACGGGCGCTTCCTGCAGGCGGTGGAAAAGCGGCAGATAGTCCATGCTCAGGTCAGAGACAGGGTCTCTCTGCCTCCCATGTAGGGTTGCAGCACGTCCGGCACGTGCACGTTGCCGTCGCCGTCCTGATAATTCTCGAGTACGGCCACCAGCGTCCGGCCCACGGCCAGGCCTGATCCGTTCAGCGTGTGTACGAGCTCCGGTTTCCCCGTTTCCGGGTTCCGGTAGCGGGCCTGCATCCGCCGCGCCTGGAAATCCAGCATGTTGGAGCAGGAGGAGATTTCCCGGTACTGGTTCTGACCGGGCAGCCAGACCTCCAGATCGTAGGTCTTTGCCGCGGAGAAACCGAGATCGCCACCGCAGAGCACCACGGTGCGGAACGGCAGCTCGAGGCGGCGGAGAATGGTCCGGGCTGCTTCCGTGAGCTCCTCCAGGGCCGCCCAGGAATCTTCCGGCCGGACGATGTGCACGAGCTCCACCTTCTCGAACTGGTGCTGCCGGATCATGCCCCGGGTGTCCCGGCCGTAGCTGCCCGCTTCGCTCCGGAAACAGGGCGTGTGGCAGACGTGCTTGAGCGGCAGCGCCTCGGCCTCGATGATCTGATCGCGGTAGATGTTGGTCACCGGCACTTCGGCGGTGGGGGCCAGGTAGAAGTCGTTGTCGCTGTCGATGTGGAACTGATCTTCGGCAAACTTCGGCAGCTGTCCGGTGCCGTAAAGCGAATCGGCATTGACGATGTACGGAACGTACACTTCCTCGTAGCCGTGCTCGTTCACATGGGTGTCGATCATGAACTGGGTCAGCGCCCGGTGCAGACGCACCACGTCGCCGCGCATGACGACGAAACGGCTGCCGGAGATCTTCGCGGCCACTTCGAAGTCGAGCGCGCCGTTGCCGGTGAGATCCACATGATCTCTGGGTTCGAAGTTGAACTTCGGCGGCTCGCCCCAGCGATCCACTTCCACGTTGTCGGCTTCGTCCGAACCTTCCGGGACCGACGCATCCGGCAGGTTGGGCACCCCGTTCAGAAACGTCTGCAGTTTTTCCTGCAGTTCGGCGAACTGAACCTTGGCGGCGTCGAGCCGGGTTCCGAGATCGCCCACCTGCGCCTTGATCGGCTCGATGTCCTCGCCGGCCGCCTTGGCCTTGCCGATGGATCTGGAAATGGCGTTGCGCTCGCCCTGCAGTCGCTCCATTTCCGTCTGCAGGACTCTCCGCTCCGCCTCCAGGGCTTCGAAGCGCTCGACGTCGAACTCATAGCCCTTGATCTTCAGCTTTGCCTGGACCGCCCTCGGGTCGGTGCGAAGCAGCTTGCTGTCCAGCATGGATCTTTCCCAGTCGCGAAATTTTTCGGTTAAACGGTGCCGAGGCGCTGACCGGCCCAGGCCGCCGCCACGCAGCAGACGAGGCTGGCCAGCACGTAAGCCGCAGCGGCCCCTGCCCGGCCGCCTTCCACCAGACCGACCGTTTCGAGTGAAAAGGCGGAGAAGGTGGTGAAGCCGCCGAGAAAACCCACCACGAGCAGATATCGTCCCCAGGCATCGAACCAGCCGTGCTGGCCGTAGAGGCCCCAGAGCAGGCCGATTCCCAGCGAGCCGGCGATGTTAATGAACAAGGTGGGCCATGGGAACTGCCCGGGCACGAAAAACACCGTGCTCAGCAGAAACCGGGAGACCGCTCCTCCTGCACCGCCGAGTGCTACCCAGAGTGCGGACTCAAGCACCGGAACGGCCCCTGCTCCCGGAACCGGCGGCCTGGTCCAGCTGACGCAGACGCGCAAGCCGGTCGCGGATCTTCACTTCCAGCCCCTGGGCCGCCGGCTCGTAGAAACTCACCGCTTCCATCTCGTCCGGCCAGTACCGCTCACCCGCGGCATAGGACTCCGCTTCATCGTGCGCGTAGCGGTAGCCCTCGCCGTGTCCCAGCTCCTTCATCAGCCTGGTGGGGGCATTGCGCAGGTGCATGGGCACGGGATGCGACCCGCTGCCCTTCACATGTGCCATGGCGGTGTTGAAGGCCTTGTAGACCGCATTGCTCTTCGGAACGCTGGCGAGATAGAGCACGGCCTGAGCAAGCGCGAGCTCTCCTTCCGGAGAACCCAGACGTTCGTAGGCATCCCAGGCCGCCATGGCCAGCTGCAGGCCGCGCGGGTCGGCATTGCCGATGTCCTCGCTCGCCATCCGGACGACCCGGCGGGCGATGTAGAGCGGATCACAGCCCCCGTCCAGCATCCGGCACAGCCAGTACAGGGCCGGATCCGGCGCGCTGCCCCGCACGGCCTTGTGCAGGGCGGAGATCTGATCGTAGAAGGCGTCTCCGCCCTTGTCGAAGCGGCGGTAGCGGCTGCCGGCGGCTTCGCTGACGGCGTGCTCGGTGATGGCCGTTCCGTGTGCGAGCTGTGCCGCCACCTCCAGCAGATTCAGGCAGCGGCGCGCATCCCCGTCGGCCAGATCGCAGACCAGAGACCGGGCTTCCGGTTCGATGCCGATGCCGAGCTCTTCCTCACAGGCCCGATCCACCAGCACGGCCAGGTCTTCCGCCGTGAGCGAACGCAGGACGTAGACGCGCGCTCGAGACAGCAGCGCCGCGTTGACCTCGAAAGACGGATTCTCCGTGGTCGCACCGATGAAGGTGACCGTGCCCTTTTCCACATGGGGCAGAAAGGCATCCTGCTGGGCCTTGTTGAACCGGTGCACCTCGTCCACGAAGAGCACCGTATGTTCGCCGAGTCCCTGCACGGCCTCGGCTTCGGTGACCGCGGCCCGCACGTCCTTGACCCCGGACAGCACGGCGGAAAGGCTGATCCAGTGCGCATCCGATGCGGACGCCAGCAGCCTGGCCAGCGTCGTCTTGCCCGTGCCGGGTGGACCCCAGAGAATCATGGAATGGAGACGGCCGGCGTCCGCGGCCCGGGCCAGCGGTTTGCCGGGCGCTAACAGGTGCCGCTGACCGACGAAGCCGGCCAGCGTCTTCGGACGCATGCGGTCTGCCAGCGGTGCCGTACTCTCGAAGAATTCATCCGCCGATGACATCGGTTCCAGGTGGGACTTCCAGCTCAAAGTCGGCGGATTGTATCACCCGGTCCGGATCCACCTGGAAGCGGATCTCCGTGAACTGACCCAGGTGGTCGACGATGCCGAGCGCATCCAGACCCGCGGGCGAAAACGTCAGCCGGATCTCGGCGAACAGAGACTCCTCGCTTTTAGGCGAAACCACGAACGAGTCGATGCCGTCCGCCTCCATCGGCAGGCGGATCACGTTGAAATGTCCACCCAGATCCACCTCCGCACTGGTCAGCAGCGAGATGGGGGTGTCCGTGAGGGCATCCGACAGCGGACGGATGCTGAGCTGCTCCAGGTCAGGATCGTAGACCTTCAGGAGATCTCCTTCCGTGGTGATCACCTGAGGATAGGGGTCGTTCACCACCCACTTGAAGTTGGGCCGGGCGAGCAGCACGTAACCGGTGGACTCCTCGAGGATCTGCCCTCGAATGCCGGCGATGGCCTGAGTGAAGGTGGCCGCAAAGCTATCCAGCGAGGCCAGTCGGGCGGACAACGCCGCTTCATCGTCCCAGACGGCTGCGGGTACGCTCGCGGCCCGGGTGACCAGCGCCACGAGCAGCATCGCTGCCACCGCGAATGCCCGGCAGGCGGAGGAAAGCCTGCTAGTCACGTTTCGGCACCAGCACTTCCCGGCTGCCGTTGGAGCCCATCTCGCTGACCACGCCCGCGGCTTCCATGGTTTCGATCAGGCGGGCGGCCCGGTTGTAGCCGATTCTGAGCTTCCGCTGCACGGAGGAGATGGAGGCGCGCCGGCTGTCGAGGACGAATTCCACCGCCTCGTCGTAGAGCGGATCGCTCTCCTCCGAACCGTCGCCGGTGTCGATGGCGACGAAGGGCTCCTCTTCACCGCCGGTCAGCACGTCTTCACGGTAGTTGGGCTCGGCCCGCTGCTTCCAGTCTTCCACCACCCGATGCACCTCGTCGTCCGAGACGAAGGCCCCGTGGACCCGGGTGGGCACGCCCGAGCCCGGCGGCAGATAGAGCATGTCGCCATGGCCGAGCAGCTGTTCGGCGCCGCCCTGGTCGAGGATCGTCCGGGAATCCACCTTGGAGGAAACCTGGAAGCTGATCCGGGTGGGGATGTTCGCCTTGATCAGCCCGGTGATCACGTCCACGGACGGCCGCTGAGTGGCGAGAATCAGATGGATGCCGGCGGCCCTCGCCTTCTGAGCGATCCGGGCGATGAGCTGCTCCACCTTCTTGCCGACGATCATCATCATGTCGGCAAACTCGTCGATCACCACCACGATGGTCGGCAGCTTTTCGAGCATGGGCGGGTCGCCATCCAACTCGTCGTTCCAGAGCGGATCCGGGATGCCGCCGGTCTTGGCCGCCTCCGTCACCTGACGGTTGAATCCGGCCAGGTTCCGGACCCCGAGCGATGCCATGAGCCGGTAGCGCCGCTCCATCTCCGCCACGCACCAGTTCAGCGCCTGGGCCGCTTCCTTCATGTCGGTGACCACGGGCGCCAGGAGATGAGGAATGCCTTCGTAGACCGAAAGCTCGAGCATCTTCGGGTCCACCAGGATGAGGCGCACTTCCTCCGGTGTGGATTTGCAGAGGATCGAGAGCAGCATGGCGTTCACGCCCACCGACTTACCGGAACCGGTGGTGCCCGCCACCAGCAGGTGCGGCATCTTGGCGACGTCGGCCACCTGGGGCTCACCCATGATGTCCTTGCCGAGCGCCAGGGTCAGAGGAGATTTCGAATCCTGGAAAACGGGATCGGCCAGGATTTCCTTCAGCCGGACGGTTTCCCGGTTCTCGTTGGGAATCTCGATGCCCACCACGGACTTACCGGGAATCACCTCGACGATCCGCACGCTGATCACCGCCAGGGAACGGGCCAGGTCTTTGGCCAGCGCGCTGATCCGCTGCACCTTCACACCCGCCGCGGGCTGGATCTCGAACCGGGTGACCACCGGCCCGGGCAGCACGTTTTCCACCTCCGCCTCGATGCCGAAGTCGGCCAGCTTCAGCTCCAGCAGACGGGACATGGCCTCGAGCGACGCCTCGGAGTAACCCACTTCCTCGTCGTCCGACTTCTCGTCCAGGAGATCCAGATCCGGCAGTTCGGAGGACGTCTTCAGATCGAAGAGTTTCTGTTGCCGGGCCCTGGCATTCGGTTTCGGCTTCTCGACGGTGGTGATTTTCGGCTGAGCGCGTGCCGCCGCCTTCGTCTCGGACTTCGATCGGGCTGCTTTTCTGGACGCCACGTGCTCTCTCGCCACCACCCTCGCGCTCTTACGCGCCCGCCAGACGTCCATGCGCCGGTCGACGAAGCTCACCACGGACCGGGACGACAGATGCAGCCAGCGCCCGGCCACTTCCGCCACATCCAGCCAGGAAAATCCGGCGGCCGCCTGAGCGCCGATCAGCAGACCGGCGAGACACAGCAGAGTCAGCCCCACCCAGCCGAACACCGGTTCTCCGGTCAGCGCCAGCCATTCACCGAGCACGCCGCCGACACCTGCGGGCATGGCCATCGCCGAGGTGAAATGCACCTGCGCGAGCACGCAGGCACTGACGATGAGGCTCAGCCAGCCCAGCCCCCGGATGCTGACGATGGGCCAGGAGATGGGCTCCAGGGCACCGCGCACCAGACGCCAGCCGATCACCACCAGAGCGACCGGAAACAGATAGGCAACCACCCCGAACAGATACAGCATCACGTCCGCAAACCAGGCACCCGACCTGCCCACCAGGTTCTGCACTTCCGCGCCGTTGCCGCTGTAAGTGAAGGACGGATCCATGGGCGAATAGGAGACGATGGCGAGCAGCGTATAGAGGGCCGCAGCGCCGAGGCCGACGAGACCGATCTCTCGGACAGGGACGGATGCTTGGGTGGACACGGGGTTCTCCACTGATGACGGAGGCGAGTGTAACCAATCGTGATTCACGTCACAAATAGTCATCATTATCAATCTGTTAGGGCGCCTTGCTAACATCTCACCTCCCCCTCGCGACCTGGATGCACGCTGCCCGGGCCCGGGGTATCATCGCCGCGCACAACGTTTCTGGAGTACGATCAGAGCCATGCGACCGGACAAGCAGAAAGTCGTCGACGAAGTCTGGGACGACGAGCGGATCGAAAGCTTCCTCGACAAGACGCCCATGGGCGAGGAAAGCAGCCGCGATTTCAGCGCGCTGCTGAACGCCTACCGCAGCATGCGCCCGGGTGACTTCGAGCGGTTCCTCGAGCGGTTCAAGGCCCTCGGCCGGGAGCTGGACGCCAGAAGCAACGACGGCCAGACGCTGCTGGAACTCATCGCGGATCATCGTCATGGGGAGGATTTCCGTGAGATTCTGCTGCGTCATGGTGCGACCGGTTAGCTGAACGGTCGCTGACCGTTCCGCTGACCGATCCAATGGTCATGAACCTGCTCTCCCGCAGCCAGCCCGACTTCCCGCCCGTCGAACGGGCACTGACGGATCCGAACGGCCTGCTGGCGGTGGGCGGCACTCTGGATGCCGAATGGCTGACCATGGCCTACCGGCGCGGCATTTTTCCCTGGTTCGACGATGACAGAAGCCCCATTCTCTGGTGGTGCCCGGATCCCAGAACCGTTCTCATGCCCGATCGGATCCGCATCACCCGGTCGCTGGCCAAGCGTCTGCGCAACGGCGGCTTCACGGTGACCATGGACCGCGCCTTTCCGGACGTGATCGGCGGGTGCGCGGACGAGCGTTCCCGGCGCGGGGATCATGCGGGCGGCGGCACCTGGATCACGCCCGGCATGGCCGGAGCCTACACGGATCTGCACGAACGCGGACTCGCGCATTCCGTGGAGGTCTGGCTGCCTGAGGCCCATGGGCTTCGACTGGTGGGCGGACTTTACGGGGTCTCGCTCGGGCGCATGTTCTTCGGAGAATCCATGTTCAGCCGGGTCCCGGATGCGAGCAAAGTGGCCCTCTGTCATCTCGGCCGGCAGCTCGTCGCCTGGGACTTCTGGCTCATCGATTGTCAGATCGCCAATCCACACCTCACCAGCCTGGGTGCCGTGGATGTGCCGCGGGCCGAATTCATCGAGCTGGTGGAACGCAATGCCCACCAGCCCACCCGCCAGGGCCCCTGGGTGCTGGACGGATTTCCGCCGGAATCCTGGCAGCGATCGGAGCCGGACCGTTGAAGGACGAGCTGGGCAAACGGCAGTTCTATCTCACACCGGCTCATCCCTGCAGCTACCTGCCCGGCCGGGAGGCGAGAACCCTGTTTCTCGACCCACGGGACACCATCAATCAGGGGCTCTACCAGGGGCTCACCGAACATGGATTCCGGCGCAGCGGCGGCCACCTCTACCGACCGCACTGTCAGGACTGCCAGGCCTGTGTGCCGACCCGCATTCCCGTCGACAGCTTCCGCCCCAGGCGGGCTCAGCGCCGGGTGCTCGCGGGTAACCGGGACCTGGACGTGCGCGCGGAACCGGCGGTATTCAACCGGCGCTACTACGAGCTCTATGCCCGATACATCCATGGCCGGCATCGGGACGGGGACATGTACCCGCCGACGGTGGACCAGTTCCGCTCCTTCCTGCTGTCCCAGTGGTCCAACAGCATCTTCCTGTGCGTGTACCTGGACGATGCGCTGGTGGCCGTCGCGGTCACGGATCAGCAGCCGGAAGGGCTCTCGGCCATCTACACCTTCTTCGAGCCCGCACTGTCCGGCCGCAGCCTGGGCACTTTCGCGATTCTCAAGCAGATCGAACTCTGCCGGCAGGCGGAACTGCCGCACCTTTACCTGGGCTACTGGATCCGCGATTCCCCGAAGATGCGCTACAAGATCGACTACCGGCCGATCGAGCTCCTCATGGACGGCCGCTGGACCCGCCTCAGCTGATCCCCGCATCGCCGCCGAATGCCCGTAAGCCAGCAAAAATGCGGCTTTGCACTTCGTCCGACCATCGGGCAGAATGCCGCTCGCTTGAATAGCCCTACGGGAGCCCATGGCTAAAGAAGAACAGATCGAAATGGAAGGCACGGTGATCGACACCCTGCCGAACACCATGTTCCGGGTCGAGCTGGACAACGGACACGTGGTCACCGCGCACATCTCCGGCAAAATGCGCAAGAACTACATACGTATTCTGACCGGCGACAAGGTCAAGGTGGAACTGACCCCTTACGATCTGTCAAAGGGCCGCATCACTTTCCGCAAGTAGCCCTCACCTCAGACTACGGCATCCTCTTTCTTCGCGTCTTCCGGTGACTCCGTCGTCACCTTGAGCTGATCGTTCTCCACGGTCACGTAGACGGTGCCACCCCCCTTCGACAGACTGCCGAACAGCACGTCTTCCGCCAGCGGACGTTTGATCTTCTCCTGGATCAGACGCTGCATGGGACGGGCGCCCATTTTCTCGTCGTAGCCTTCCCGGGCGAGCCACTCGCGGGCTTCCTCGTCCACGTCCAGCATCACCTTCTTGTCGTCCAGCTGTGCCTGAAGCTCGGTGAGGAACTTGTCCACGACGGTCTTGATGACGTCGACGCCGAGCGAGTGGAACTGAACGATGGCATCGAGCCGGTTCCGGAACTCCGGCGTGAACATCTTCCGGATGGCTTCCATGCCGTCGGAGGAATGATCCTGCTCGGCAAAACCGATGCTCGCGCGGCTGATTTCCTGGGCACCGGCATTGGTGGTCATCACCAGCACCACGTTCCGGAAATCCGCCTTGCGTCCGTTGTTGTCCGTCAGCGTGCCGTGGTCCATCACCTGCAGAAGCAGATTGAACACCTCCGGGTGGGCCTTCTCGATCTCGTCGAGCAGCACCACGGAATGCGGATGCTTGGTCACGGCTTCGGTGAGCAGTCCGCCCTGATCGAAACCCACATAGCCCGGGGGTGCACCGATCAGCCTGGAGACCGTGTGTCGCTCCATGTACTCCGACATGTCGTAGCGGAGCAGCTCGACCCCCATGATGTTGGCCAGCTGGCGGCAGACCTCGGTCTTGCCTACCCCTGTCGGACCGGCGAAGAGGAACGAGCCGATGGGTTTTTCTCCGGACTTCAGGCCGGCGCGGGAGAGCTTGATGGCGCCCGCCAGCGTTTCGATGGCCTCGTCCTGGCCGAATACCACCATCTTCAGCTTCTGATCCAGGTCCTTCAGCGCCTCCTTGTCGGAGGTGGTCACCTGGCTCGAAGGGATCCGGGCGATCTTGGCCACCACCTGTTCCACATCGGTGGCGCCGATGCTCTTCTTGCGCTTGCTGGGTGCCACCAGCTGCTGCGCAGCCCCTGCCTCGTCGATCACGTCGATGGCTTTGTCGGGCTGGAAGCGGTCGGTGATGTAGCGGTCGGCCAGCTCTGCCGCCGCCCGCAGCGCCTTGTCGGTGTAGCGGAGGTGGTAGTGGTCTTCGAAGCGGGACTTCAGACCCTTGAGAATCTGGTAGGTATCGTTCACGTCCGGTTCCGTGATGTCGATTTTCTGGAACCGTCTGGACAGCGCCCGATCCTTGTCGAAGATGCCGCGATACTCGGTGTAGGTGGTGGAGCCCATGCAGCGGATCTCACCGGAGGTGAGCAGCGGCTTGAGCAGGTTCGAGGCATCCATCACCCCGCCCGAAGCGGCACCCGCACCGATGATGGTGTGAATCTCGTCGATGAAGAGGATGGCCCCTTCATCCTTCTTGAGCTCGGCCAGCAGCATCTTGAAGCGCTTCTCGAAATCGCCCCGGTACTTGGTGCCGGCCAGCAGTGCGCCCATGTCCAGGGCGTAGATGGTGCTGTCGCCCACGACCTCGGGCACTTCGCCGTCGACGATGCGTTTCGCCAGCCCCTCGGCGATGGCCGTCTTGCCCACGCCCGACTCGCCCACCAGCAGCGGGTTGTTCTTGCGGCGCCGGCAGAGCACCTGAATGACGCGTTCCAGTTCCTGGTCCCGGCCCACCAGCGGATCGATGCGCCCGGCCCGGGCCTGATCGTTCAGGTTGCTCGCGAAGGTTTCCAGCGCGCTCTGCTGCTGGCCTTCGCCGAGCTCCTCTTCGCCCTCCACGCCCGGATTCTCCGGCTCGCCTTCCGCGCCGGGAATTTTCGAGATCCCATGGGCGATGTAGTTCACCACGTCGATGCGGGCGATGTTCTGCTGCTTGAGCAGATAGACGGCCTGACTTTCCTGCTCGCTGAAGATGGCCACCAGCACGTTGCCGCCGGTGACCTCCTTGCGACCCGACGACTGCACATGGAATACCGCACGCTGCAGCACCCGCTGAAAGCCGAGCGTCGGCTGAGTTTCCCGGTCCGTGTCGCCGGCGGGGATCAGCGGCGTGGTGGCTTCGATGTGCTCGAACAGCTCCTTGCGCAGCCGCTCGACGTCTGCACCGACCTTCTCGAGAACGTCCAGAGCGACCGCGTTGTCGAGCAGCGACAACAGCAGGTGCTCCACCGTCATGAACTCGTGGCGTTTGCTCTTCGCGGTGCGGAAAGCTTCGTTCAGAGTGACTTCGAGATCTTTACTCAGCATGTCTGTTACTTACTTCCTTTTAAACGGCTCGCTGTCTAACGGCTCACTGCCTGCTGCTGACTGTCCTGTCGCTGTTCAGTCCGTCATCTCCACGGTCGAAACCAGAGGATGCTGATTTTCCTGAGCATACTGGTTCACCTGCTCCGACTTGGTCTCGGCAATGTCCCGGGGATAGATCCCGACCACTGCCGCACCCTGAGTATGCACCGTCAGCATGATCTGCGTGGCTTTTTCCCGATCCATCTGGAAAAACAGCTCCAGGACATGCACCACGAATTCCATCGGCGTGTAGTCGTCGTTCAGCAGCAGCACCTTGTACATGGGCGGTCGCTTGAGCTTCGGCTTCGCCGTGGCGGTCGCCAGGCCGCCTTCGCGTTCAGATTCCTTGTCTGAATCCGACAGCCGAAGTCCGTGGGTGTTCCGGTGATGAATACTGCTCGTCATTGCTCAATGATAACCGACCACCTTCGGTATCTGGGGGCTGGATTCACAAACACAAGCCTTCTGAACGTGCAGGTCGAACAGAAAATCTGGCTCAGTAACAGTCATTTACGACCCATTTCGGGGGTAATTCAACCTTGACTCGGTCCGCAAATGATAAGAAAGTCCATGGCAAGGGGGCAGTAACGGGGAATTTCGTCAGACGTGGCGCACGTGCATCGTGTATCCGCGACTCATGACTGACGTCAATCTGATCCAGCACCAGGCCAATCTGAAACAAGTGGATGAAAGGTGCCCTGCACAGATACGGGGTCTGTGCCGTGCAATGACCTGTCAGCCAATGATCAGGTAGTGGAGCGTCCGGGAGACCGGGTGAACCAGCAAACAAGAGCCTATGGATCGCTACTGCAGAGCCTGGCTAGTTCGTACTGCTTTAGGAGGGCGGTTTGCCATGGCCATAGGTACAGTGAAATGGTTCAACAATGCCAAAGGGTACGGCTTCATCCTGCCTGACGGAGGGGGCGACGACCTTTTTGCCCACTACTCCGCCATTCAGATGGACGGTTACAAGACCCTGAAGGCCGGTCAGCCCGTCGAGTTCGAGATCACCGAAGGCCCGAAAGGCCTGCAGGCGACCAACATACAGTCGGCGGGTGATGAGGACATGACAATGGACGGCATTCCGGAAGCCGCTGAGCACGCCA
>JAUIAV010000022.1 GCA_030425195.1 Gammaproteobacteria bacterium
GGGTGATCTGGACTCGGACGTGTGGGCGGGAGTGATTCCGCTCGTCCTGACGGCGGGGCAACCGGTGCCCAATCCGGATCTGAAACCGGGCGTCACCCTGCCGGCCTATATCGGGGACTACACGCCACCCGTATGAGTATGCCGCTCGATGGTCTGAAGGTCCTGGACCTGTCCCGTGTGCTCGCCGGCCCGTTCGCCGGTCGCATGCTCAGTGATCTCGGCGCGGACGTGGTGAAGCTGGAGCCGCCCGACGGGGATCTCACCCGCCTGTGGGGCCGGAGGATCGCCGGTCTTCCCGGCTACTACGTGCAGCAGAACGCGGGGAAGCGGAACATCTGCGTGGATCTGAAGGCGCCGGCCGGCAGCGAGCTGGCCCGGCAGCTGGCCCGTCGTGCGGACATCCTCATCGAGAACTTCCGGCCGGGTGTGATGACCCGCCTGGGACTGGAATACGCCAGGCTCGCCGAAGCAAACCCGGGTCTCATCATGCTCTCCATCTCCGGTTTCGGCGCCGACGGACCGGAATCCGGCCGGGCTGCCTACGCGCCCATCATCCACGCGGAAACCGGCCTCGTGCAGGGCCAGGCCGAGCGCACGGCGCTGGAGAACGACGGCGCGACCATCCGTCCGGTGGAGCTGGTGACCTCGCTGGCGGACACCAGTGCCGGCCTGCACGGTCTCGTGGCCACGCTGGCGGCGCTGCATCAGCGGCACGGGACCGGGCTCGGCCAGCACATCGACCTGGCGATGGTGGATGCGACGCTGGTGACGGACGACCGGGCCCACTACTTTCTCGATGACGTGGGCTGGTCGCTGCCCGTCAATGCGGAAGTCTGGGATACCGCGGGCGGCCAGCTGATGATTTCCGCCGATTTCCGTCATGTCTGGAAGCAGCTGGTACGCCTGTGTGGTGTGGAGGATCCCACCCCGGCCGGGGCGGAACTGGCGGAGAAGATCCGTCTGCGCCGCGCCGCGGTCTGGCGGTTTTTCAACGAGACCCTGAAAGACCGGGCTCAGGTGATCGAGGCGCTGGACCGGATGAACCTGGCCTGGGGTGATGTGCGGACCCGGGAGCAGTCGCGGGATCTGCCGACCGTGGTCCATCGTGGATCCATTGCCGAGGTGGATGACCGTGCGGGCGGCACCCGGCCGGTACCCCAGTCACCGTATCGCATGAGCGGCGCCGAGACGGGTATCCGCGGCGGTGCGCCTTTTCTCGGCGAGCACAACCGTGAGGTGCTCGGCGAGTGGCTCGGTATGGACGACCGGGCCGCTGGCCGGTTTGCCGACGTGCTGCACGCTGAACCGCTGCCGGAAGGAGCCACGCCGTGAGCCGGATCGGCGTCGGAATCGATTTCGGCACCACCAACAGTGCCGCGGCCGTCTTCGACGGTGAACGGGTGACGCTGGTCAGTCTGGAGGCGACCGGCCCCATCATGCCGTCGGCCACCTACATTGACCGGGACCTGCAGACGCTCACCGGCCAGAAGGCCATCGATCACTACATCCAGGACAACACCGGCCGGACCGTGGAGCTGATTCCCGAGGTCATCGGTGAAACCAGCCAGTTCGTGGAGCACGGCGATTCGGAAAATCCGACCCCCGTGGATACGGTGACCCAGAAAGTCTATGGCGCCTCGGTGATCGACAGCGGTCTGCAGGGCAGGCTGTTCCGCGGCACCAAACGCCTGCTCGGCGACAGCCGGGTCCGGCGGCTGATGGTCTTCGACCATCCCTTCCGTCTCGTGGCGCTGATCACGCCCATTCTGCTGCACATCGTAAAGTCTCTGAACCGCACCACGGGCAGCTTTTCCAGTGCTCATCTGGGCCACCCGGTGAACTTCGAAGGCCGGGAAGCGTTCCGCAACAAGACCGCACTCACCCGACTGGGGGAGGCCTACAAGTACGCGGGCGTGCGGGAGCAGCGCTTCTACGCCGAGCCCATTGCCGCCGCTGAGAGCTTCCTCAATGCCAATCCGGCGGTCGTGGGAGAAATGCTGTTCACACTGGATTTCGGCGGCGGAACGCTGGATTTCTGTGTGCTCCGGAGAACCGGCCGGACCTTCGACGTGGTGACCACTCATGGGATCGCCCTCGGCGGCGATCACATCGATCAGCGGCTGTTCCGGACGCTGCTTTTCCCGCTGCTCGGCAAAGGCGAGCGCTGGAAACGCCGGGGCATGGACCGGGAGATCGAGACCCAGTTTCCCTTCGAGGATTACGAGGACCTGCTGCTGAACTGGGCCGTGACCTACACGCTCAATCAGAACCGGTACACCACGCCCGTGTTCGACTGCATCGAGCAGGGCGGTCCGGGCGCGGTCAAGTTCAAACGGCTGCGGGAGCTGATCGCCCAGAATCTGTCCTACGTGGTGTTTCAGGCGATCAAGGACTTCAAAGCCGAGCTGTCCAACGCCACCGAAGCGGTGCTCGACATCCCCGAGCTCGACGCGGACATCCGGATGACGCGTGCGGAGTTCGAAGCGCTGATCGACGACCAGCTCAAGGAGGTGGAAGCGGCCCTGGACGATACGCTGGCCAGGGCCGGGCTGGGCCGGGATGCCATCGACATCGTGCTCTGCACGGGCGGCTCCAGTCTGATTCCGGCGGTGCGGCGGATTCTGGAAGACCACTTTCCCGGCCGCGTGGTTGAGCACGACCCGTTCACCAGTGTTGCCGCCGGGCTCGCCATCGCCAGCTTCCACGACCGGTAGCCCTACCTCAACGCTCCGGCGGTGACTGCCAGTCCGGGTCCAGAGCGGTGAAGAACGACTTCAGCATCCGGTAGGTCAGACCCCATACGAAGTGCCCGCGTTCCAGCCGGTAACCGTTGAAGATCGTGGGCTGACCGGCCATGGGCCGGGTTTCCCAGTCGTGCCGCTCGTTGCTGGCCAGCGGGCCCAGGCGGGTCCAGACCACCTCGTCCACCTCATAGTTCGGCGTGAAGTCCGGGTTGCCGGAGAGCGTGAAGACATGCGGTGCGATCAGCATGTTGAGCGGCCGTCCCCGGGGCATGGCCCGCTGCTGATCCAGAGGCCCCAGGTATTCGGCCGGACTCAGGTCCAGGCCGATTTCCTCGAGCGTCTCCCGCATCGCCGCCTGTTTCAGACTGTCATCGCTGTCTTCCCGATGCCCGCCGGGGAAGGCCATGTGTCCGGACCAGGGATCGCCCGGTTTCTCCGCCCGCTTGATGAAGAGGATGTCCGTGCCGCCGGGATCCGTCTCGCGCAGAATGACGGCGACCGCGGCCTGGCGCGTGTTCTCCCTGACGGTGAAAGTTTCAGGCTCGTGTCCGGCCAGACGCTCGCGGATGAAGTGGAGAGGATACACATGGTCTATGATAACCGCTGATCCGGAAGAGGGTGCGACGGGGTGAGTCTGAGAAGTGAATCCAACGGCTGTTTCGTCTGCGGGCCCGGCAATCCGATCGGGCTCAAGCTCGAGTTCAGGATGGACGGAGACGTGTGCCGCTCGGAGTTCACCTCCAGCGAAGTCCATTCCGGATACCGGGGCGTCACCCATGGCGGAATCGTCTTCAGTCTCCTCGACGACGTGATGGCCAACTGGCTCTGGCTGCAGGGCATCCAGTGCATGACGGCCAAGGCCGAAATCCGCTATCGGGACGAGCTCCCCATCGGCACGCCCGTGCGGCTGGAAGGCCGATGTCTGAAACGGAAGGGGCGGCTGGCGCTGATGGAAGGCCGGGTCATCCAGCGGGCGGATGATCGGGTGGTGGCGGAAGCCACCGCCAGTTTCATGACCAGAACCTGACGAGCCTGATCACCAGGCGGAGGAAACCATGGCCTATGTGACCGTCATCGCCATGCTGGCGCTCATCGAGTATCTGTACTTCGGCGTTCAGGTGGGCGGAGCTCGGAGCAGAACGGGTGTTCAGGCACCTGCAGTGAGCGGTCATCCCGACTTCGAACGGGTCTTCAGGGCTCATCAGAACACCCTGGAGCAGCTCATCATCTTCATTCCGGCGCTATATGCCACGGCTGTCTTTGCCAGCGAGCTCTACGCAGCCGCCGCCGGTGTGGCCTTCCTGATCGGACGGGCGCTCTATTTCCGTACCTATGCCCTGAATGCGGAGAAGCGGGGCCCGGGTATGATCATCACGGCCGCGGCCAACATCGCGCTGCTGGTGGGAGGCCTGATCGGCGCGCTGATCTCGATTCTCTAGCCCGTTTCGTATCAGGCCGGATAGTGACGGCTGGTCCAGTCGAGGATGAGGGTACTGGTTTCCTCGGGCTTCTCCTGCTGAATCCAGTGTCCGCAGGGGAGGCTCGCGGTCTCGAGATCATCGACGAACTCGCCCAGGTTGGCTGAGGGCGGCACCATGTCGTGGTCACCGTAGATCATCAGCGCGGGTTGACGGATCTTCTGCTCACAGGCGCCGATGATCTCCCAGTTGCGATTGAAGTTGCGGTACCAGTTGATGCCGCCGGTGAACCCGGACTGGCGGAAGCTCGAGACGAACACGTCCAGATCCTCTTCGCTCATCATCAGATCGCCGGGCATGGTCTGTGCTCTGGCCATGTTGATCATGGCCATGCCTTCTCCCAGATCCACCGGCTCCGACTGCCACTGATTGGTCCGGTACAGATTGCGCAGGAAATTCTCCACATGCTCGAGGAAGGCGGCATCCGCCACGCCGGGCTGACGGTTGAAGTGGACGATGTAGAAGTCGCCGCCCAGCGCCTGCTCCCAGAAATCCACCCAGGGCGTATCGCCTCTGGCCAGGAAAGGCACGCTCAGATTGATCACACCGGCTATCCGGTCCGGGTGGAGCATGGCCAGATTCCAGACCACGATGGCCCCCCAGTCGTGACCGATGAACAGCGCATCCCGGTAGCCGTAGTGATCGAGCAGAGCCACCAGGTCGCCGGTGAGATGGACGATGTCGTAGTCTTCCACCGCATCCGGCCGGCTGGAACGCCCGTAGCCCCGCTGGTTGGGGACGATGACCCGGTAGCCGGCATCCGCGAGCACCGGCACCTGATGGCGCCAGGAGAACGCGTGCTCAGGCCAGCCATGACAGAGCACGACGGGCCTGCCGTCTTCGGGACCCGCACTGAAAACCTCCAGCTCGATGCCGTTGACGGGGATGATCTCGGGTTCCGGGAAAGGTGTGGTCATCGTGGAAAGCCTGAATGTATTTTCGAAGCAAGCTACCGGGGATATTGATCTCACTCAAGCCATTGGCAAGAATTCGCTGCCTGTCTGAATCGCACTTCGAGGAAACCTCATGGCCCAGGTCACCGCCAACGGCATCACCATCGAATACGACACCTTCGGCAGTGACGGGGGCCGCCCGCTGCTGCTGGTGATGGGTCTGGGTGCACAGATGATTCACTGGCGCGACGGCTTCTGCGAGATGCTCGCCGACCGGGATCACTTTGTGATCCGCTTCGACAACCGGGATTCCGGGCTGTCCGAGAAATTCGGCCATCTCGGAGTCCCCGACATGGGAGAGATGGCGGCCAAGCTGATTGCGGGGGAACCTGCCGGCGCGCCGTATACGCTGGATGACATGGCGGCAGACGCTTTCGGTCTGCTCGACGTGCTCGGGGTGGACGCCGCGCATGTCTGCGGTGCCTCCATGGGCGGCATGGTGGTTCAGGCCATGGCTCTGAACGCACCCGGACGGGTGCGCTCGCTCACCTCCATCATGTCCTCTACCGGGAATCCCGCACTGCCGCCGAGCACGGACGAAGCCATGGCGGCGATGCTGAGTCCGGCGGCCAACAGCCGTGACGAGGCCATTGAACGCACGGTGCGCGTCGGCAGGGTGATCGGCTCACCGGGCTATCCGGTGTCGGAGGAAGAGGCCCGAAAGAAGGCCGCTGAGGCCTATGACCGGGCGTTCTATCCGGAAGGCGTAGCCCGGCAGATCGCAGCCATCGCGGCCCATGGCAATCGGCGCCCGGCGCTCGAAGCTCTGGATCTGCCGGCGCTGGTCATTCACGGTGCCCAGGATCCGCTGGTGCGCGTGGAAGGCGGGCATGACACCCACCAGGCGCTCAGGGGGTCGAAGCTGCGGGTGGTGGAAGGCATGGGTCACGATCTGCCGGAAGCGCTCTGGCCGGAGATCATCGAAGCCATCGACGAGCTGACCCGGACCGTCTGAGCGTGATCAGGATTTCATCGCGCCCATGAAGGTATTGAGATCGAAGTAGTCCCGCCACACGCGGATCCTGCCGTCCTCCATCTCGAACACACCTGTGCAGGGCAGATCCACGTCGCCCATCGACGTCCTGGTCCGGTCGACCCGCTCGGCGATCACCACGTCTCCCTCTCCCAGAATGTTCAGGATGTCCCACCGGGTCTCGGTCCAGGTGGCGAGAAAGCCCCGGATGAACTCCCGGACGTTGTCCTTCCCGGAGACCGGCTGAGTCGGCATGTTGTGATAGGTGCCGTCCTCGGTGAAGTATTCGGCCAGACGGTCCGCGTCCAGAGAGGACCAGGCCTCGATGAATTCACGGATGATGGCCACGTTGTCGGCGTTCTGAGCCATGGTCGTGCTCCTCAGGCTGCGGCAGGTTGCTGCATTATGACTCAGGACCGGCCATCCGCTACTGACTCATGTACCAGCCGCCGTTGGGTGACAGGGTCTGGCCGGTGACGAACCCCGCTTCCTGGCTCGCCAGATACACGGCGCACCAGGCGATGTCGTCCGGCTCACCCATTCGGCCCATGGGCGTCTGCATCTCCAGCATGGGATGCAGGGGCGCCAGCGGATCGGTCATGTCCGTGTGAATCCAGCCGGGGGCGATGGCGTTCACCCGGATGTTCCGCGGTGCGAGCTCGTGGGCCAGGGCACGGGTAAAGCCGAGAATGCCGGCCTTGGCCGCACAGTAGGCGAGGCCGCCGCCGCGACCGAAAGTCCCCATGATGCTGCCCAGGTTGATGATGGCGCCCGCATCGGGCATGAGCGGCACGGTCCCGCGACAGCAGTAGAAGGTGCCGTCCATGTGCACGGCCAGCATGCGGCGCCATTTCTCGTCCGTAACCTCAGCGATGCCACCGTCCAGCTCCTCGGGGGGCTCTTCGCCCCGGGCCATGGCTTCGGCCCGCAGCCGGATGCGTTCCTGGGCGTCGTTGTCCCCTTCGATCCCGCTGATGCCCGCGTTGTTCACCAGAATGTCGATCCGATCGGTCATCGTGCGGACGGACTCGAACATGGCGGCGACGGATGCCGGATCGCTCACATCGGCAGCCACCGCCCGCCCGCCCAGGCGCCTGGCGGTCTTCTCGGCGGCGGACAGAGAGAGATCGTTGACGATCACGTCGGCCCCTTCCTCGACGAAACGTTCGGCGATCCGGGCGCCGAGGCCCCGTGCCGCACCGGTGATCAGAGCGATCCTGCCTTCGAGTCGGTTCATGAAGTTTCCCTGTTTCGGACTGGCCGCATACCATAGCCGAGGCGCCGCTGGAGAACATCATGACGCTTATCACCCTGGCCGCGGTTCTGTTCGTGGGCACGCATCTCGGGATCAGCAGCACCGGACTGCGGATGCGTCTGGTCGGTGCGCTCGGCGAGCGGGCCTATCTGGTCCTCTATTCTCTGGTGGCAGCGGGGACGCTCAGCTATCTGATCTGGCTCTACAACGAGCTGCCCCGTTACGATTACCTCTGGCTGCCTTCGCCTGAGCTCCACACCGTCGCAAAGGTGATGATGCCCGTCGCACTCATCCTCGTGCTCGGTGGTTTCCTGGTGAAAAACCCCACCATGGTGGGCGCGGAAAGGCTGCTGGCCGATGGTTCGGGCGGGGACCTGGCGAAAGGCGTCACACGGATCACCCGTCATCCGTTTCAATGGGGGGTGCTGATCTGGGCGATCGCGCATGTGCTTGCAAACGGCGACACCGTGTCCGTGGTCTTCTTTTCCGCCTTCGGCGTGCTGGCAGCGCTGGGAACCATTGCCATGGACCGCAAGAAAGCCGCCGCGCTCGGGCCGGACTGGCAGGCCTATGCACGGACCACGTCGAACGTACCGTTCCTGGCGATTCTGAGCGGCCGGAACCGGCTGGTGGCGGGTGAGCTCTGGCTGCCGGTGGTCGTCGGGCTGGCAGGCTACGCGGCGCTCGCCTGGGGGCACCCGTGGGTCAGCGGTGTGCGCATCCTGTGAATGGGCTCATTCGAGTGCGGTGCTGATCCGGGCCTCGAGTGTCTGCCACTGCCCGCCGAAGAAGTGGTCGGCGCCAGGCAGGACGTGAACGCGGGCCGACTGCCACTGCTGCAGCGCGGATGCGTCCACGAAGGCATCCGCATCTCCCACGAACACGTCCGCAGCGGATTCGGGCTCCGGCGCAGGCAGATTGCCCACGGGCGGCGCGATCAGCAGGACCCGTTCAGCATCCGGCGCACCGGGTGCTGCCAGCAGCTGGCAGACCGTACTGGCGCCGAAGGAGTATCCGCCGAGCAGCAGGCCGGATCCCGGGTGTACCGTCTGCACCCAGACGACGACGGCTCGAAGATCCGCCACCTCGCCGCCGGCGCCGTCGTGCCGGCCTTCGCTGCCGCCCACACCCCGGAAATTGAAGCGGAGGGTGGCGATACCGTGTCTGTGAAGCGCGTCTGCCAGCACTCCGAGCACGCCGTCGTTCATGGAGCCGCCGTAGAGCGGGTGCGGATGGCAGAGCACGGCGATGCGTCCGGCAGCGCCGCCCTCGCCGAGGCCGGTCTGTCGGGCTTCCAGAGCGCCGGCGGGGCCGGGGATGGTCAGGTGCTCAGGCATGCTCGAACGGTAGCACCGCTGCCCGGATCTCTACACCCCCACTTGAAATTTGCGGACAAATGAATATTTTTCCGCCTTCTTGCAAGGAAGGAACATGATCGAAGCAGACCAGCTGACCCGCCGTTACGGCGACTTTCTGGCGGTAGATGGCGTCAGTTTCTCCATTTCACACGGCGAAATCGTCGGGCTGCTCGGCCACAACGGCGCGGGCAAGACCACCATCATGAAGATGCTCACCGGCTATCTGGAGCCCAGTGCAGGCAGCGTGCGGGTGGACGGCGTCAGCCTCACCGATGATCCGGACCGGGTTCAGGCATCGCTCGGCTACCTGCCGGAGAATCTCCCCCTCTACCCTGAAATGTCGGTGGCCGACTACCTGGACTACGCAGCGGAAATCCGGGGCATCGACGCACCCAGAGCCGTCCCGCGGGCCATCGAGGCCACCGAGCTCGAATCCAAAGCGCTGGACCCCATCTCGACGCTTTCCCGGGGTTTCAAGCAGCGGGTCGGCGTGGCCCAGGCGATTCTGCACGAGCCCCGGCTGCTGATTCTCGATGAGCCCACCAACGGGCTCGACCCGGGACAGACGGAGCACATGCGCTCGCTCATCGAGCGTCTGGCGGAAAACGCCACCGTGATTCTGTCGACCCACATCATGCAGGAAGTGGATGCCATCTGTGACCGGGCGATCATTCTGCGCAGCGGCTCTCTGGTGCTCGACGAGCGGCTTGCGGACCTGAAGGAAAGCAATCGCTACCGCCTGCGCAGCGCATCAGGCACATCGATGGAAGACCTGCTGTCCCCTCTGGCCGTGGTTCAACGGGTGACCCTGGAGGATGAGGGGCAATGGGAAGTGGTCGTGGTCGGTGATCTGGACGCGGCCGGCGGTGCCATCGCGTCCGCCGTGGTGGGCGCGGGCCATCCGCTCTACGAGCTCACCCTCAAGCGGCGGGATCTGGAAACCGTGTTCCGGGAAGTCAATGCGGCGCCGTCCGGGGAGGTCAGTGATGCGGCCTGACGTGGTGATGCGTATCGCGCGCAAGGAGCTGACCCTCTTTTTTGCGTCGCCCATCGGATATCTGTTCCTGCTCGTCTTCCTCGCGGTGACCCTGTTCGTCTTCTTCTGGGTGGAAGCCTTTTTCGCCCGGAACGTGGCGGACGTGCGGCCCATGTTCGAGTGGATGCCGGTGCTGCTCATCTTCCTGTCCGCAGCCCTCACGATGCGGATGTGGAGTGAGGAGAGACGCACGGGCACGCTCGAGTTCGTGGTGACCCTGCCGGCCTCCGGCTGGGAGTTCGTGGTGGGCAAGTTTCTCGCCTGCTGGATGCTGCTGGGACTGGCGCTTGTTCTGACCCTGCCGCTCCCGGTCAGCGTTTCGCTCATTGCGGATCTGGACTGGGGGCCCGTGATAGCCGGTTACGTGGCCGCGCTCATGCTCGGTGGCGCCTACCTCGCCATCGGTCTGTTCGTCAGCGCCCGCACGGACAGTCAGATCGTCAGTCTGATCATTGCCTCTGCGGCCTGTGGGGTTTTCTATCTGATCGGCTCACCCGTGCTGACGGACCTGGTCGGCAGCCAGTGGGCGGATCTGATGCGGTCCATGGGATCCGGTTCGCGGTTCGACGCCATCACCCGGGGGGTGCTGGATTTCCGGGATCTGTATTTCTATGCCTCTCTGCTGGTGCTCTTTCTGGCGCTGAACGTGTATGCCCTGGAAGTGCAACGCTGGGCGGCCGATGGCAGTCCGGCACATCACCGGAAGTGGAGACTGGGAACGGCCCTTCTGGTGGCCAACCTGCTCGTGGCCAACGTCTGGCTCTCGGGTTTCTCGAAGTTCCGGCTGGATATGACCGAAGGCCAGATCTACACGGTGTCCGACGCTACCCGCAATCAGCTGGCCCAGCTTCAGGAGCCCCTCACCATCCGCGGTTTCTTCAGTGCCAAGACACATCCGCTGCTGGCGCCGCTGGTGCCGCAGATGCGCGATCTCCTGGCGGAATTCGCCGTTGCAGGCGGTGACCGGGTCAACGTGGAAGTTCTGGATCCGGTTCAGAACCCGGAGCTGGAGGATGAGATCAACACCAAGTACGGCATCCGTCCGGTGCCTTTTCAGGTGGCCGACCGTTATCAGTCGAGCCTGGTGAACAGCTACTTCGACGTGCTCGTCACCTACGGCGATCAGTACGAAGTGCTCGGCTTCCGGGATCTCATCGAGGTGAAGATGGCCGACGAGTCGGACCTCGACGTGCAGCTGCGCAACCCGGAGTTCGACGTAACCCGGGCGATCAGAAAGGTGCTGCAGGGGTTTCAGGAAGGCGGTGATCTGTTCGCCAGCCTGAACGCGCCGGTTCGTTTCGTCGGTTATATCTCTGCTGACGACGTTCTGCCGGAAGCGCTGATCGAGTACCGGCAGGTGCTCGCTGACGCACTGGACGAGATGGCGGGTGAATCGGACGGCAGGTTCACGGCACAGCTGCTGGACCCGGAAGCCGGGGACGGGGCGCTGGCGAATCAGATCGCCAGTGAGTACGGGTTTCAGCCCATGGCGGCGAGCCTGTTCGATGCGACCTCATTCTATTTCTACCTGACCCTGACGGATGGTGACACGGTGGTGCAGATACCGCTGCCGGAAGGACTTTCGGCGGAAGCCACCCGGCGCGGCGTGGAAGAGGGGCTTAAGCGCTTCGCTTCCGGTCTTCTGAAGACGGTCGCCCTGGTGGCTCCGGAAGTGAACCCCTACGCCGGCATGATGGGTCAGCCTCCCGGCGGCAATCAGTTCCGTCAGCTGACGGAGCATCTGCAGGGAGACTTCAATGTGGAGACCACTCAGCTGTCTGACGGTCGGGTGCCGGAGAGCGCGGATCTTCTGATGGTGGTGGACCCGGAAGGGCTGGACGGTAAGCAGGTCTTCGCCGTCGACCAGTTCCTCATGCGGGGCGGCACGGTGGTTCTCGCGACCTCACCGTTCAATGCATCCCTGCAGCAGCAGTCGCTGGTGGCCATGCCCAGAGAGACGGGCATGGCCGAGTGGCTGGCGCACCATGGCGTCGTCCTCGATGAACAGTTCGTGATGGACCCTCAGAATGCCGCGTTCCCGGCACCGGTGACCCGGCAGGTGGGCGGTTTCAGCTTTCAGGAGCTGGTCATGCTGGACTATCCCTATTTCGCGGATGTCCGGGACGAAGGCATCAACGACGAGGTGGGTTTCCTTTCCGGCGTGCGGCAGCTCACCCTGACCTGGCCCTCACCCGTCGACGCGACCGTGCCGGATACCGGCGAGCGGACGCTGACCACGCTGCTGACGAGCTCCCCTGAGAGCTGGCTTTCGGATGACCTGGATGTGATGCCGCGCATCACCGAATCCGGTCTCTCGGCCTTCCAGCCGGAAGGGGAACTGGGCCCGCGACCGCTGGCAGTGATGGTGGAGGGGCGTTTCGAGTCGGCATTCGCAGGACAGACGTCCCCGCTGCTGGCCGTTCCGGATTCCGAAGGAGAGATCGAGGACGAGCGTTCCGAAGAGGACCCGGGCGAGGAGGACAACCTGGGCGTGGTATCCAGCGTCATTGATTTCTCGCCGGAAAGCGCCCGGCTGATCGTGTTCGGATCCAACAACTTTCTGGCGGATCAGATCCTCCAGTTCATCGGGTCCGCCGAAGGCATCATGTACATGAACACGCTGCAGATGATGGTGAACATCGTCGACTGGACGCTGGAGGATTCGAGTCTGCTCTCGATCCGGGCACGCGGACACTTCAACCGGACCCTGCCACCGCTGGACGAGTCCGCGCAGATGTTCGTGGAATCGATCAACTATCTGCTGGCCGCGCTGGGTGTGCTGGCCGTGTTCGGCGTGCACCGGCACCGCCTGGCCAGGCTGCGCGCCCGGTACACGGCCTGGATGGCGGGAGGTGCGGCATGATGAGTCGGATACCTCTGCTGACCGGGATTCTCATCGCTCAGCTCGCTCTGGTCGGCCTCATCCTGCTCGGCGGCAATGACGAGCCGTCGTCGGTCACGCTGCTCGACTTTGACGCGTCGGATGTGACGTCGCTGACCATCGAGGACGGTGACGGAAACACGGTGGACCTCTTCCGATCGGACGCAGGCTGGCGGCTGGGTGAGCTGCCCGCGGACGCGTCCAAGATTGCCGGTGTGATCGAATCCCTGGCCGGCGGCTCTGCCGGCTGGCCTGTGGCAACCAGCGAAGACAGCCAGTCCCGTTTCGAGGTTACGGCGGATGCCTTTCAGCGCCGGGTGCGCTTCGGGGGTGCCTCGGGTGAGCTGGCGGTGCTCTACATCGGGAGCTCCCCCGGTTTCCGCCGGGTGCACGCGCGCCGGGACGGGGAAGACGCGGTCTTCAGTATCGACTTCGCCGTTCACGAGCTGACCGCGGACAGAGGCGACTGGCTGAACCGGTATCTGTTCAGCGCGGAGGGCATCACCCGGGTGGTACTCCCGTCGGGTGAGGCGCTCGCCGCGGATGGCGAAGGCGGCTGGTCGATCGATGGCCGTGTGGTGGACGGCGAAGCGGCCGGGGACTTCGTTGACCGTGTCGCCCGCCTGTCCGTGCTGGGTTTTGCCGGGGACATGCCCGACGAGGGACTGGGCGAGCCGCAGATCCTCTCCGTGGAAGATGCTCTCGGCAGTCACACGCTCAGTTTCCGATTCCACGAGACCGATGATGAGTACGTGCTCACCAGCGATCGCTTCCCGGGCCGGTTCACGGTGGCAAGCTACCTGGCCGAGCAGATTCTGATTCCCGCGGATGCGCTCGAACCGGCCGCGGAGACCGGAGAGGAAGCGGTCGCGGCACCCGATGAGAACGGCTGACGGACGTCAGCCGGTGGCGGAGATGTCGGCGCAGCAGACGGCATTCCGGCCGCTGTGCTTGGCCTTGTAGAGCGCCTCGTCCGCGTGATTCAGAACGTTTTCCAGATCCTGGCTGACCGCGCTGACGGTGGCCACCCCGATGCTGGCGGTGATTCTGATTCTCTGTGCCTGAGTTTCAGGATGGGTGATCCGTGCGATGGACTGACGCAGACGCTGAGCCGTTCGCACTGCGCCGGCCTGATCGGTCTCCGGTAGCAGCAGCGCGAATTCCTCGCCGCCGATGCGCGCTGCGATGTCCGTAATCCGTTTGACCCGGGTGCTCACGTCCGCTACGGCCCTGAGAATCTGATCACCGGCATAGTGCCCGCACTGGTCGTTCACCTTCTTGAAATAGTCCAGATCGAACAGCAGCACGGAAAGCTGGCTGCCGTGGCGCCTGACCCGCTCGATCTCCTCGGTCAGCCGCTGCATGAAAAAGCGCCGGTTGTGGATACCGGTGAGATAGTCGGTGTGAGCCAGGCGGACCAGCTCATCCTGGGCCTGGCGCAGATCGTGCTCCGTTTTCAGTCGATCCGTGATGTCCCGGAGTACGAGGACCACGTCCGCATCCGGATTGGTGTGGTCCAGCGAGGAAGCGCTGATGTCGTAGGAACGTCCCCGCAGCGTGGTCTCGAGCCCCTGACCATCCGGGCGGTCGAAATTCGTGAGCTCTTCCATGGAGAGCTTGGTGAAGAAGCTGGTGATGGAGCGTTCGGCCAGCTCACCCCGTGTGGTGCGCAGGATCTGCAGGGCGGATTCGTTGACGTCGATGGCCATGCCGCCGGCATTCAGCACGATGACCCCGTCCCGGAGCTGTTCCACGACCCGGTCCCGGACCACGGGTATGGTTTCCAGCACACCGTAGCGGAGCACACCGCCGTCCAGAATCATGGCGGCGACAGCGAATCCGAGCGTGGTCATGTCGAACCAGGGGGCGGGGTTGAAGGGAGACAGGTAGAAGAGGTTTGCCGCAACCACGACCAGGGGTGCAGTGATGACGGCAACCACGGGTTTCCAGGCGCCGGTGGTGTGGCCGATGGACCAGGCCAGAATGGTGGTGGCAACCAGCAGAATGCCGTAGGAGTAGATGGCATGGACGTAGAACCAGGGTCCATGCTCCTTGACCATGCCGTACACCCCCCGGTCCCAGATGAAGTCCACCCGGGACCAGATGAGCTGATGCCAGTCGTTGGTCATGACGAGCACCAGAGTGATGGCCGGGACGATGCAGATCAGATTCAGCGCCAGCCGCGGCAGGCGCATCTGCCGGCGCGTGTAGCCCACGGCGAAGAACAGCCAGGCCACAGGCGTGAGCACGATGCCGAAGTAGGCGAACTTGGCCGCCAGCAGCTTGATGCTCGGTACGGTGAAGACGGCGCCGATGAACTGTGCGCCGGACCAGAACAGCAGTGCCGCCAGCAGGGCGAGCAGGGCCTGCATGCCCGGCACCCGCTTCATGCTGCGCGTGCGCAGGTAAGCGCCTACACACACCAGGGCGGCAAGAAGCGGGGGGATGGACCAGATGGTTATCTGGAACATGGCAGGACGTCCACTGTCTGCATTTGGATGGCTGGTTTTTAACCGGTCTACCTTGACCCAAGGGCCCGGGTGCCTCAATGCAGGGCATGGCGAACTGTGCGGTGGTTCACGTTTGCGCTGGTTTTAGGGACGGTGAAACGGTTAAATGATCGGCCGGAACGCCGCCGGCACCATGGATAGACCCGCCAGAAACATCACTGATTTCAACACCTATCTGACCGGCCTGATGGACGGGCAGACGGGTGGTGAACGGCCCGTGGTGGTGTTCTTCGATCTGGACAGGACGCTGATTGCCGGCTATTCGATCACGTCTCTGGCACTGGAGAAGATGTGGTCCGGCTCCCTGTCTCCCGGCCGTATTCTCCGCCACGCGAGTATCTTCCTGCACTGGGGGCTCGGCTGGTCCGACTATCATCAGCTGCTCGAGAACACCGTCGGCGCTCTGAAAGGCATGAGTGAGGCCGAGATCGTGGATCTGGGCGAGCGCGCCTTCGAGCGCCGGATCAGGCCCATCATCTACGAGGAAGGCCGGCAGCTCATTCAGGCCCATGTGCGGCTCGGGCACGACCCGGTTCTGGTGACGTCGGCGACCCGCTACCAGGCACTCCCCATCGCCCGGGCGCTCGGCATCGAGCAGATCTACTGCACGGAGCTCGAGGTCGAGCACGGCAGGATCACGGGGAACGCAACACCCTGTTACGGGCCCGGTAAGAAGAAGGCCGCAGACGTGCACATGGGTTTCCGTGAGGCGGACCTGATGGACGCCTACTTCTACACGGACAGCTGCGAGGACCTGCCGCTGCTGGAGGAGGTGGGCCGCCCGGTGGCGGTGAACGCCAAGACGTCCCTGGCCCGGATTGCCGAAGCCCGGGGCTGGCCGCACATCCGATTCGAAACGCTCGCGCGTTCCGTGGCGGATCGGGCTGCATGATCGACCTCTACACCTGGCCGACGCCGAACGGCCGCAAGGTCTCCATAGCGCTCGAGGAGCTCGGCCTGCGCTACGAGGTGCATCCGGTGAACATCGGTGAAGGCGAGCAGAACGCACCCGCCTTCCGGGCTATCAGTCCGAACGGCAAGATTCCCGCCATCGTCGATCGTGAAGCCGGCCGTGCCCTGATGGAGTCCGGTGCCATCCTGCTGTACCTGGCGGAACGGGAGAACCGGTTCCTCGGGGACGACCGCTGGCAGACTGTCGAATGGCTCATGCTGCAGATGGGCGGGATCGGTCCCATGCTCGGTCAGGCTCATCATTTTCTGAAGTTCAACCCGGGCAAGGCGCCGTATGCGGAACTGCGGTACCGCATGGAAGCCGAACGGCTCTATGGTGTGCTGGATGCCCGCCTGGCGGATGTGGAATACCTGGCGGGCAGCTACTCCATCGCCGACATGGCCACCTGGCCCTGGATATCCCGCTACGAGTGGCAGCAGATGGATCTCACCGCTTTTCCGAATCTGCTGCGCTGGTACCTGGCCATTGCCGATCGGGCACCCGTCCGGCGGGGCTACGACGTGCCCGGCTACGTGAACGACATCCCCCGGCCCTGAGCACCGGGCGTCAGCGGGATGTGTCGACGGAGCGCCTCAAGCGGTTCATCAGACCTTCCGCCGCTCCAGGGGCATAGGGCTCGGGGCTGCCCGCACCCCAGACCGGCCCGGGCCAGGCGGCATCATCCGGATGACGGCCGAGGACGTGGATGTGCAGCTGGGGTACCAGGTTGCCGAGGGCGCCCACGTTCAGCTTGGTGATTCCCGGCAGAGCCTCCAGCACCTCACTGACCTGTTCGATCTCGGCCATCAGCCGGGTCTGCTCCGTGGCGGGCAGGTGATGCCATTCCCTGAGACCGGCCCTTCGGGGTACCAGGATGCACCAGGGGAAGCGGGCGTCGTTCATGAGCAGGAGCTCGGAAAGCCCGAGACTCGCGACGGGCAGGGTATCTCGCGCCAGTCTCGGGTGCAGTTCGAAGGTCATTGCTTCGGGAATCCGCCGATCCAGATCGGACTGGACCAGGCCATGGCGTCGTTGGCCTGACGCACGCGCAGGAAATAATAATCACCCTGCCTGTCGGAGCGGTCGGCAACTTCGAAGGAGAGGTCCCGTTCCCCCGCGTCGATCCGGCGCCGCAGGGCCACGGTGTCCGTGTAGGCGTCCACGGGCAGCGTCCGCTCGAGACGGCCCCGCTCCAGATCTCTGAGTGCCAGGGTCAGTGCCGCTGCGGGAACCGTCTGGGGAGCGCGGTAGATGGGCGGTGCGCCACCCGACTCACGGGTCTCCTCGAGATCGACGGTGACGGCCGCGGTGCGTCTGATGCCCGAGAGGTGGAGCCGTATGGAACTGGTATCGCCGCGGGTGAGGGTGGCGAAGTCGAAGCGGTTCGGTCGATCCGGATCCGGGGTCAGGGTCTGATGGAAGGCGTTGTGAAAATCCATGCCCTCGAAGGCATCCAGCGTGGCGTTCTCGATCTCGATGGTGCCCCGCCAGTGACGCCAGCCTCTCGGATTGTCTCCAGGGTTGTAGGGTGCGGCATCTGAGCCGAAAGACAGCAGAAACACACCCGAATCCCCGGTGTCCGGTTCCGTGTCCGTCAGATAATCCGCCTCCCAGAGGACCTCGTCGTTCCGGAAGAGGGTGAGGCTTTCGATGGGTGCGGTGCCGATGACCCGCCCGCGGATCTCCCGTTCCTCCTTGAAAGCGCCTCGCTGACCCATGCCGGTGCCGTTGACGGTCACATCCAGGATGATGCGATCGCCGGTGGTCGCATACGCCTTCAGCGCCTTCATGCCGTCGAAAATCGCGTCCGTGGTCTTCTCTCTCGCGAGGATCGCGCCGAGACCGCCCCGCTGAGCCAGACTCGAGTTCCGGGGCGCGCTGTAGCCGGGCTGGCTGATGTGGTTGTCCGACGCGGCAATGAACCCCACCTGATGCCCGTGGCTGAGGTACATGCGGCCGAACCATTCGAAATTGCCGTGCTGTGACATGATTTCCACCAGCGGTTCGAGCTCGGGGTCGTTCTGCCGGTAGTCGCCCGCCTGATGCGCATGGGGAATGATCACCACGTCTTCCGTATCCGCCGTGGCCCGCAGACCCTGATACAGCCTGGACAGTGTTGGGAAAAACTGGGCCGGTATCCGTTCACGGCCGGCAGGCGTCCGGAAGAGCACGTTGTGGTGGCCGCCCCGGAGGTTGCGCACCGACCACTCATAGCCGAGGTAGGCGATGAAGCTGCCCTCTTCCGTATATCGGTTCACGTTGCGGCGGAGCACGTTCCATTCGTGGTCGTCCATCCAGATGTCGTGTTCCGAATGGGTCACATAGTCGAGGCGGGCGTCATCCCGCGCCCAGGTCATGAACTGGTCGGGGCTGCCGATGCCTTCGGCGAATCCGGAATGACCGTGGGTATCACCCCAGAAGATCCGCTCCCGGTCGTCGGCGGTCACCAGAATCGGATTCACGCTGCCGCGGACCGAGCCATCCCGTGTCTCGACCGTCAGGTGGTAGGCGCCGGGTTCCGGCAGGCTCAGCGTCACCAGGCTGATGGCTTCTTCGCTCGCCGGCAGACGCGCCAGCACGTCCGTGCCGTTCAGGATCCTGAGCGCCGGGTGACCATCGACCGCTCTGTTGTAGGCAGCGTCCTGACCTCGAACCGAGACGGTGAAAGTCTCCTCCGGTGCGACGATGGAGGGAGCAAAACCCGCGAGGCCCGCGAAACGGGTACCCGTGATCCGGATCGGCTGAATCGGCAGAGTCAGAAACGGTTCGTCATCGTTGAAGGCCAGATACAGCGGCAGCGGCATGCGGTCGCTCGCGAAGTCTGCCATCAGAAAACCCCGGCTTCCGGCCCGGGGATCGCCATAGGTGATGGTCACGGTGTCTCCCCTGCTCAGCGTTCCGGTGACCAGCCGGAACATGAGCGCGGGCCGGCTGCCACGGAATCCGCCATGCATGCCCGTCATCGGGACACTGTCAGCGGTGAAGCTCACTTCGGCATTGCTGCTCTCGATGCTGACGAAATTGTCCCCTTCCGGATCACCGGCCTGCCAGATGCCGTAATTCGGCATGAAGTGGCGTGCGACCACGAAACCGCCGCCGGTCTGGATGTCCCGGCTGCCGACGGTGTAGGTCTGGCGGATGGTCACCCAGGCCCTGGCTTCAAACGGGCCGGGATCGGCGACCAGACTGCCGAGTGCGTCCGGAGTCTCGTCGAGCAGGGTCATCTCGAAGAGGTAATCGTCGATGAGGCCTGGCAGGCGCCCGGCCAGCTCCGGGTAGGCGGTCACGGCCGCCACCGTCTGAGTCAGATTCACCGGCAGCTCACCCCCGTTCAGTGCCCAGGCGTTTGCCCACTGCCACAGAACTCTGGACCGTTCGGTCATGCTGAGGGTGTCGGTCGGCAGGTAGGCCACGTCCGCTTTCAGCTTCTCGACCCGTGCCCTGAGGTCGGGACTCAGATAGTCGCCGCTGGCTGCCCGCACGCCGCCTGAGAGCAGCATTCCGGTGACCGCAGTCAGCAGCAGCAGGGCACATTGCTTGCGCATGCAGGCGTTCCATCCGATCGAAGAGCGTTGCAGTTAAGCACCCGCCGCGGTGGCCGGCAAATGGTCATCCTGTCATATGCAAACGGCAGTATTTGCGCTCAGGTCGGGCTGGCGGCAGACTGGCACCACGCGGATGGGGAGGATTCGCATGACTCGAAAGGGTGGTTCAACGGATATCCGGGCAGGCACCAGCGGGTACAGCTACCGGGAGTGGCGGGGCAGTTTCTACCCGCCCGAACTGCACCAGGACGAATGGCTCAGCTACTACGCGTCCCGCCTGCCGACGGTGGAAATCAACAACACGTTCTATCGGATGCCACGTTCGCATGTGGTGGAAACCTGGCGCGACAGCGTCCCGGACGGCTTCAGATTCGTGATCAAAGCCTCCCGGCGCATCACGCATCAGCAGCGGCTGAAAGACGCGGAAGAGTCCGTCGAGTTTCTGCTCAACCGGGCGAGGATTCTCGGCGACAGGCTCGGTGCCGTACTGTTCCAGCTGCCGCCTAACATGGCCGTCAACGTCGAGCGGCTTCGCACCTTCCAGCGGCTGCTGCCGGACGCGCTTCCGGTGGCATTCGAATTCCGCCACCCCTCCTGGCAGACAGACGCCATCTTCGATGCGCTGATCGATCAGGGGCACGCCCTGGTCGTCTCGCACGACGAAGGCGATGACCGGAACGTTGCCGATCTGCTGCCGGTGCCCCTTGCCTATCTGCGCCTTCGGGCAGGCAGCTACGGGCCGGCGCAGCTTGAGAGGTGGCGGGAGGCGCTGATCGCCGGTCCGGCGGAGCGGGCGTTCGTGTTCTTCAAGCACGAGGATGCGGGAGAAGGCGCGAAGATGGCGGAGCGGTTCATGGCGGATCCCGGGACCCGTCGCGCTGCCTCGCCGCAACGGGCGGGACCGCAGCGCAAAGGCGGCAGCGTCAGGGGATCCCGCCGGGGAAAAACACCCACACGCGGTGGATGAGCGCAAAACGGACGGCCGTCAGCCGAGCACGTTCTGCAGCAGGACGAAGGAGAGGATGGCCACCGCGGCGCCGACCACGAGAATCAGTATGAACAGCCCGGTATCGGTGCCGTTGCCATCGCCCGCTTCGTCCTGCCCGCGCTTGGTGCGTGTCAGCAGGTACACTACCGTCACGACGATGAGGGCGGGGACGAGGAACTGAACCAGGTAGCGCATGCAGCGAGGATAGCACGTGGCCTGGCTCTTTGATCACTGGGTGGCCGGCGTGCTGCTCGTGGTTTATACCGCCGTACTGCTCCATCACGCCCGGATCGGCGCCCGGCACAGCCACGACGTGACCGAATACTACGTGGGCGGCCGCAGCCTCGGCGGCGTCGTCGTCGGCATCTCCTTCTTCGCGACCTTCGCCAGCACCAACAGCTACATCGGCCACGCCGGCAAGGGATACGAGTACGGAGTTCCGTGGATGACCATGGCGGTGCTCATCGTGGTGTTCACCTGGCTGTCATGGACGATGGTTGCGCCGAAGCTCCGGCGTTTCACGAGCCACTGGGATGCGCTCACTCTGCCGGACTATCTGGAAAACCGTTTCGGTGCCGGTCACCGCTGGCTGCGCATGGCGGCGGCACTCGTCATCCTGCTCTCGAGCCTGCTGTATCTGATCGCCATCTTCAAAGGCGCCGGCAATCTGTTCGAACGGTTTCTGACCATCCCGTACGAACAGGCGGTGGGCCTGACCCTCGTCATCGTGGTGCTCTACACGTCGATCGGCGGTTTCGTCTCGGTGGTGCGCACGGACGTGGTCCAGGGCATCCTGATGATTCTCGGATCGACCACGATCTTTTTCTTCGTCCTGAAAGCGGTGGGCGGTTTCGGCACTTTCGCCGATCTGGCCCGGGCGCCGGACACCGGACATCTGTTCACGCTGAATGCCGGGCTGCCTTTTGTCGTGCTGCTCGGGATCGCGCTCTCCGGTTCCCTGAAGCTGCTGGTGGACCCGCGCCAGATTTCCCGTTTCTATGCGCTGAAGGACGAGCGCAGCGTGAAGGTGGGCGTCTGGGTGGCGGTAGGCGGCATCGCGCTCATCCAGCTGTGTCTGTTCCCCGTGGGCATCCTGGCCAGAGGGCTGCTCGATGGCGTGCAGGACACGGACCTGGTGATTCCCACCCTGATCAGTGATGTGGCGGTCTTTCCCATCTGGATTGCGGATTTCCTCGTGGTGGCCATGGTCGCCGCGGCGATGTCGTCCATGGACAGCGTGCTGCTGGTCGCCGCTTCGGTTCTCTACAAGGACGTGGTGGAGATGCTGCATCCGACGGCCCGTCCGCTCACCTGGACCCGGATCGGTGTGGTGGGCTGTTCGCTGATCGCGGCGCTGATCGCGCTGAATCCGCCGGGAGGAATCGTCGAGATCACCATATTTTCCGGCAGTCTCTACGCGGTCTGCTTTCTGCCGGCCATCCTGTTCGGCCTGCACTGGCACAGAGGCACGGCGGAAGGAGTTCTCGCGTCCATGGCCGTGGGTGTTCTGATTCTCCTCGCCTGGATGCTGGCCGGGCCGAAAGCACTCGTGCACGAGGTGTTTCCGGCCCTCGCGGGATCCTGCCTCGTCTACTGTCTGTTCGCGCTCCGACAGAAGCCGGCCATCGACCGGTTGCCCCGTTGAGAGAAATCCCGGTTCAGCCTTTCCGGCGCCGCCTGGGTTTGTATTGGAAATAGGTTCTGCGGATCGAGCTGTCGATGTCCGCCAGCTCGCTCTGGAAGTCGTCGAGGAAGGTTTCGACCGCAGCGATCTTCATGCGGTTCAGTTCCTGTGCGGCAACCTCCCGGCGCAGCCGGTTGACCGCCTGGATGATTCTGTCGTGGCGGGGCAGCGCTCTGATGCTCTTACGCAGGGAGTCCAGGGAGTAGGTGATGGAGCGTGGAAGCTGCGGGTTGAAAACGATGAACTCGAGCACGGCTTCCTGACTCACCGGACCCTGCACGACCTGGTTGTAGCTCTGAGTCGCATCCAGTGACAGCAGCACGCTGCGCCACTGGATGTCGGTGAAGGGCTCCAGATCCGAGGCGTCGTCGAAGATGTCCTTGCAGCCTGCTTCGAGGATCCGGCTGGTCATGTCGGCCCGCTCGATGAAGTTTCCGAGCCGGAGAAAAGCCCAGTGTGCATCGTGCAGCATGTTTGCTGACAGATAGCCGTCGATCCGCTGGATGAATGCCTGGACCTCGTCCAGTCCCTCGGCTCTGCGCGAGCGGGAGAGCGGCTCGCTGAGATGCTCCTTGGCGTAGATGTGGGCTTCGTTGATGTATTCCACGCTGCCCCGGGGAATGATCCCGCGCAGCGTCCGCACGTTTTCCCGGGCGCTGTTCAGGGAGTTGATCAGGGAGCCCGGATTCCGCACGTCGTTGATCAGGTACCGGGAGACGTTCTTCTCACTCGGCTCATCGAAGTGTTCGTCGAAGAGCGTGCGTGAGCCGGTTATGTTGACAAGGCCCTGCCAGGCGAGCGGCAGGCGCCGGGGGAGATCGTACAGCAGCCGCGAGTTGACCCGGACCAGGCGGGCCGTGCTGTCCGCACGCTCCAGGTAACGTCCGAGCCAGTAGGCCCGTTCGGCGGTGCTCGAAAGAATGCGATTCTGACCGGTCATTCCAGATCCACCACCCAGGTGTCCTTGCTGCCGCCGCCCTGAGACGAATTCACCACGGTGGATCCTTTTCTGAGCGCAACCCGGGTGAGTCCGCCCGTGGTCACGTAGGTTTTCTTTCCGGACAGTATGAACGGCCGCAGATCCAGGTGTCTGCCTTCGACGGCGCCCGGCTTCCCGGGATTGTCGACGATGGTCGGTGCGGTGGACAGCAGCAGCATGGGCTGGGCCATGTAGTTCCGGGGATTGGCCAGGATCTGGCGGGCGAATTTGTCGCGTTCCGCTTTCGACGCCTTCGGCCCGATCAGCATGCCGTAACCGCCGGATTCGTTGGCGGGTTTCACCACCAGCTTTTCCAGGTTGTCCAGCACGTAGTCACGCTGTTCTTTGTCCACGCACCGGTAGGAGGGCACGTTGGGCAGCAGCGGTTCTTCTCCGAGGTAGTAGCGGATGATGTCCGGCACATAGGTGTAGATCACCTTGTCGTCAGCCACCCCGCACCCTGGGGCGTTGGCCAGCGCCACGTTACCGGCGCGCCAGGCGCGCATCAGCCCCGGAACTCCGAGGGCGGACTCCGGATTGAAGACTTCGGGGTCCATGAACAGATCGTCGATCCGGCGATAGATGACGTCCACCTGCACGAAGCCTTCGATGGTCCGCATGTAGACCTTGTCGTCGCTGTCCACCACCAGATCGGAACCTTCCACCAGCTGAGCGGCCATGGCATTGGCCAGGTAGGCGTGCTCGTAGTAGGCGGAGTTGTAGATGCCGGGCGTCAGCACGGCAATCTGCGGCGAACGCTTCGGTGAGAGGGAGCGCAGGCAGGCGGCGAGCTCGCGCGGGTAGTCGTCGACCGGATGGATCACGTAGTCCCCGAACAGCTCCGGGAAAACACGCTTCATCACCTCCCGGTTCTCGAGCATGTAGGAAACACCGGAAGGCACGCGCAGATTGTCCTCCAGTACGTACATCTGGCCGTCCGCATCCCGGACGAGGTCCGATCCGCAGACATGCGACCAGACGCTTTCCGGAGGGCTGATTCCCCTGCACTCGATGCGGAACTCCTTGGACTTCTCGATGAATTCCCTCGGCAGCACGCCGTCGTCGAGAATTTTCTGATCGTGGTAGATGTCGTCGATGAAGCGGTTCAGAGCCTTGACCCGCTGGGCCAGACCGGCGGAGACGTTGTCCCACTCCTTCTTCATGATCAGACGGGGAATGATGTCGAACGGCCACTCCCGATCGATGCTGCCGCTGCCTTCCCCGGTATAGACGGTGAACGTGATGCCCATGGAGCGGATGGCGAGCTCCGCGGCAGTGCGCCTGGCGGCCAGTTCCTCGTCGGTGAGCTCAGCGAGCATCCGGGTCAGATTACCGGCCCCTCTCCGGGCCCGGCCGTTGGCCGTGATGAGCTCGTCCCAGAAACCGTGGGTTTCATAGGCGCGCCAGTCGATAGTCAATCGGAAGTCCTCTCCGTCTGTGCCGGTCGTGTCGAGTCTGCATTCTATGGGAAGATGATGCCATGCTCGATGGACACATACACCCCGACTACGCGGACGTGGCTTCCACGCTCATCCGCCAGATCCCGAAAGACCGGCATGCAGGCGCGGCCGTGTGCGTCTATCACAACGGTACTTCCGTGGTGGACATCTGGGGAGGCATCAAGGACTCGGCGGGAAATCCCTGGCAGGCGGATACCACAGCACCCGGTTTCTCCACGACCAAGGGCGTGCTGTCCACGCTCGTTCACATTCTCGTCGACCAGGGTAAGGCGGCCTACGACGACCCCGTTGCGAAGTACTGGCCGGAGTTCGGTGCTCACGGCAAGGAGTCGATCACGATCCGGCAGGCGCTCACGCATCAGGCCGGCCTGTACCGGATCACGGAACTCATCAGCCATCCGCGGGAGATGCTGGACTGGGAGCACATGAAATTCCGGATCGCCGATGCGGCCCCCGCACACGATCCGGGCGGCGAGCATGGCTATCACGCGCTGACTTACGGCTGGCTGGTCGGCGGGCTGATCGAGGCGATCACGGGTAAATCCCTGCAGGCCGTGCTGGCGGAGGAGCTGGTGGATCCCCTGAAGCTCGACGGCATGTTCATCGGCATGCCCCATAACGAACTGTATCGGCGGGCGGAGCTGACTCAGGGGGTGTCCGAGCCGGCGAAACCCAGGGAAGAGTGGCAGGACAACCTGCTCATGTGGCTCGAGCGTGGCCTCGGTCATCTGGGCGTAGAGCTCGCCGAATTCAATTCGGCACTCAATCCGTTCACCGATCCGTTCGACTGGAACTCGGAGGAGGTGGTGCGGGCCATCATTCCGGCGGCGAACGGACAGTTCACCGCCCGGTCGCTGGCGCGCATGTACGCCATGCTGGCCGGTGGCGGCGAGCTGGATGGTGTCCGCGTGCTCTCGGAGGAGCGGGTCAGAGAGATCAGTCAGGTTCAGAGCACGGCCCGGGATCGGGTGCTCTTCATTCCCATGCACTGGCGGATGGGTTACCACAAGGCTTTCACGGTGGGTGTCCGGGCGCCGGAGGCTTTCGGGCATTACGGCTATGGCGGCAGCGGCGCCTTCTGTGATCCCAGCCGCAACCTGGCAGTCGCCCTGACTCTGAACAGCGGAGCCGGAACGCCCATGGGTAACTCCAACATGCCGAGGATTGCCCGTGCCGCCATACGAGCGGTGGATCGTCTGCGCTCGTGACCGGACTGTCCGCCATGTCGGCATTTCTGGCCGGTTCTGAACGTCTGTTCGTGATCACCGGGGCCGGCATCAGTGCCCCCTCAGGTATCGGCACCTACCGGAATCATGACGGCGAATGGCAGCGGAGCGCGCCCATTCAGCACCAGGACTTCGTCGGGCGGACCGCCTCGCGCAGACGCTACTGGGCCCGGAGCATGCGCGGCTGGCCGTCGTTCCGGGACGCGCGGCCGAATCCGGCTCACGAGGCCCTCGTGCGGCTGGAGCGGACGGGTCGGATCCAGACCGTGGTGACTCAGAACGTGGATGGCCTGCACCAGCTGGCCGGCCAGCAGAAGGTCATCGAGCTGCACGGGAATCTCGGCGAGGTGGTCTGTCTCGAGTGCTCGACCCGCCAGCCCAGGGACGCGCTCCAGGTCTGGCTGGAAACACACAATGCCGACTGGCTTGCGGGACGGACCCGCGCTCAGCCGGATGGCGATGCGGAGTTTCTCGATGTCCGACACTTCGATGACTTCCTCGAACCGGCATGCCAGTGTGGCGGTGTGCTGAAGCCGGATGTGGTTTTCTACGGCGATTCGGTACCCCGGGCGCGCGTGGAGGCGGTCCGTGCGGAGCTCTCCCGCTCGGATGCCGTTCTGGTGGTGGGCAGCTCGCTGATGGTGTTCTCGAGTTTCCGGTTTGCCAAGGAGGCGAGAGTGCTGGGATTGCCGCTGGCGGCGATCAATCAGGGCAGAACCCGCGCCGACGACTGGCTTGACTGTAAGTGGCCGGCGGACAGTGCCTGCGCGCTGCCCGCCCTGGCCGGGGAGTTATGCAGATGAAGAACCTGACGATCCATCGGCTCGCGCCGCTGCTTCTGGCCCTGGTGCTCGGGGGTCTCCTGCCGCCAGCGGCGGCCGGGGAAGACGGGGAGGCCGAGCAGACGGAAGCGGAAAACCCGGAAACGGAAGTGTCCGGCGATGACGCGGAAGACGCGAGCGAACCCACCATCGATGAGCGTCTGGATGCGCTGATGTCCGAAGTCTCCACCTACGAGTCGAGGGAGATCAGCCGTTGTCTCAGCACCCGCACCTATCGATCCGTCAAAGTGCTGAACACGGACTACCTGCTCTTCTCACGGGGAGACCGATTCTGGCTGAACAGGCTGAAGCGGACCTGCCCCACGCTCAAGTTCAACGATCTGCCCGTATTCGAGTCCCGCGGCACCAGCAACCTCTGTGAAGGTGATCCCTTTTATCCCAGCAACAGCATGGATCTGCAGATGGGGCTGGACGCCACGGGCCGTCCCCGGGCGATGTACGGTACCTGTTATCTGGGCAGCTTCGAGACCATCACCGCCGAGCAGGCGGCTCTGCTGATGGGCAGGGAATGAGCCCGCGCGCCGGTACCCGACGGCGGGCCGTCGTCTGTCTCACAGTGATGCTGACGGTCTGGTCCGGATCCGTGGCGGCCGGATCGGCCGAAGCAGGCGGCGAAGGCGAGTCTGAGGAAGGTGTGGTGTTCTCTCCCGAGGTGGAAGCCATCCTGAATCAGACGCCGGATGGAGAAGACTACGGCGCGATGGAGAAATGCATTCAGTCCCGCTCCATCCGCGGCACTCAGGTTCTCGACGACAGGCACGTCGTCTTCGAGATGCCGTCGAGGAAATACTATCTGGTTCAGTTCAGGCATGCGTGTCACCGGTTGCGGCCGGACGTCACCATCACCTACGAGTCGAGGGGTAGCCAGCTGTGTCGCATGGACTTCATCCGTGCGTTCGACAGTTTTACCCCGGGCTCGCTGGGCCCACCCTGCTCGATTCCCGGTTTCCATCCTGTGACCCGGGAGCAGATTGCACTGCTGAAAGACTCGCTCAAAGCCCGGCGGAAAGCCGAAGTCGAAGCGATCAGGGCGGAAAAGGAGAAGAGAAAGGCCGAAAAGCAGGCGGAGAAAGCGGCACAGGAGGAGGGCGGCGATGCCGGACGCTGAGCTTCTGATCGCATTCGTTCTCGCCGCCGCCGTGTTTGCCTACATGCCCGGGCCGTCCACGCTGTATGCAGCCGCCCAGACGATCGCCCGCGGCCGACGGGGTGGACTGCTGGCCGCTTCCGGCATTCACCTCGGCGGTTACGTTCACGTCGCCGCCGCAGCGCTGGGCCTGGCGGTTCTGTTCGAGGCGGTCCCCGTGCTCTACACGGCCATGAAACTTGCGGGCGCTGTGTACCTGCTCTGGCTGGGGTTCAGGTTCGCCTCCGCCCGGCAGACGCCGGATATGCACGTGTCGGTGCCGACGGACACCCGTCCATCGCACAGGGCTTTCTGGGAGAGTGCCGCGGTGGAGATCCTGAATCCGAAAACGGCCATCTTCTACGTGGCCTTTCTACCTCAGTTCACCGATCCGGGCGCCGGGCTGCCGCTGTGGGGGCAGCTGCTGATTCTGGGCACCTTCGTGAACCTGATGTTCTCCAGCGCCGACCTGCTCTGCGTGCTGCTGGCCGAGCGGATCACCGCCTCGGTGCGGCGCTCGCCCGGGGCGGCACGGTGGGCCAACCGGCTGGGCGGAGGCATCCTGATCGGGCTGGGGGTGAACCTGGCGGTGAGCCGCTGAAGGTGGATTTCCGCCCTCAGCCCATGACCAGGCGTGCCAGGGTTTCCAGCTCCGCCGGATTCCGGGCCGATACCAGCAGCGAAGTCACCGGAGTTTCCCGCCACACGCTGATCCGTTCGCGGATGCGGCCTTCGGGACCCACCAGGGAAATCTCGTCCGCCAGCTGATCGGGCACGGCCAGCGCCGCCTCCGCCTTCTTCCCGGCCATGAACAGCTCCTGGACGCGATCCGCCTCCGGGCCGAAGCCCATGCGGGTGACCAGCTCCTTGTGGAAATTGCGTTTCTTGGCGCCCATGCCGCCCACATACAGGGCCAGCATGTTCTTCACCGGCATGAGGCCGGATGCCACGTCGTCGGTGATGTTCACGACCACGCCCTGGGAGATCTCGAAGTCGGAGCGGGCATTGGTCAGCGAGTCGCTGTAGGTTTCCTGGCGGAACGGTGAGTAATACAGCGGCAGCCAGCCGTCGGCGATCTCAGCGGCGAGGGCCACGTTCTTCGGACCTTCGGCGCCGAGGAAAATGGGCAGATCCTGCCGGTAGGGATGAACGATGGACTTCAGCGGCTTGCCGAGCCCCCAGCTGCCCGCTCCGTGATAGGGCAGCGGGTAGTGTTCACCGTCGCTGTGCACGGGTTCCTCCCGTGCCAGTACCTGGCGGATGATGTCGATGTACTCCCGGGTACGGGAAAGGGGTTTCGAGAAGGGAGCTCCGTACCACCCCTCCACCACCTGGGGTCCGGATACTCCGAGGCCGAGAATCATCCGTCCCCTGGAGAGATGATCCAGCGTCATGGCCGCCATGGCCATGGCGGTGGGCGAGCGGGCAGACAGCTGACACACACCGGTTCCGAGCCGGATCCGCTCGGTCTGCGAACCGATCCAGGCAAGCGGCGTGAGTGCGTCCGACCCGTAGGCCTCGGCAGTCCACACGGAATCGAAACCCAGGGTCTCCGCTTCCTTCGCCAGAGTCAGGAAATTCTCCGGAGGGCTCGCGCTCCAGTAGCCCAGCTGCAGCCCGACTTTCAGTGACCTGTCAGATCCGGTTTCCGTCATTGACTCCGCCTCCTGTCCGATACCGGAACAGTAGGCGGCGCGACCGGCAGGATCAACCGGAGATCTCGGTCAGACGGGACAGGGCCCTGACCAGATCGGGCCGATCGTCCAGCACACCGGCCAGAGGATCGTCGCTCAGACGCTGCATGCGGCGTAGGGCATTGACGATGTGGTAGCGCGCGTTGTCGAGGCGACCGTTGACCTCCGACCATTTCAGCGGCATGGAGACGGACGCGGCCGCTTCGGCGCGGGCACTGAACGGTGCGACCAGCACCCGTCCCTGTCCGTTCTGTCCGAAATCCACGTAAACCTTTCCGTCCCGTGCCTTCAGCGACCGGGCCACGGTGCTGATCCCGGGGTATCGGCTGACGATGACCCGGGCCATGAGCTCGGCGAGGGTTCGCGCGTGCTCGTGGTTGAGCTGGCGGGCGAGCGGTATCAGCACATGCAGACCGGACTTACCGCTGGTTTTCGGGTAGGCGGGCAGTGCAAGCTCGTCTGCCAGCTCACCGATGGCCCGGGCCAGGGTGATCACGTCGGAGAAGGGTGCGGATTTCGGGTCCAGATCCAGTACGCACCAGTCCGGGTGTTCGAGGTCGCTGACACGGCTGTGCAGCGTGTGGATGGCGATGGTGCCGAGATTGGCGAGATACCTGAGGGCCGCGGCGCTCTCGATGATGAAGTAGTGCACCTCCCGCTCCGCGCTCTCGGACCAGAGCACTTCCCGGCGTATCCAGTCCGGCACGAACGCCGGTGCATCCCGCTGATAGAAGGATTTGCCGTGGATGCCGTCCGGGTAGCGGGTGAGGACGATCGGCCGATCAGCCAGGTAGGGCAGCATCCAGCGGCTGATCCTGTCGTAGTAGCGGATCAGGTCCTGCTTGGTCAGACCCCGCTCGGGAAAAAAGACCTTGTCCGGGTGGGTGATCGCGACCTTCGGCTCGGGTGCCGGGTCCAGGGCCAGGGCGCCCGGGTCGTCGTAGCCGCCGATGCACTCCTCGGGAGGCTTGTCGGGCCTGAGCCGCTGGATCACCGGATGGCGCAGGTGACCGTCCCGCGTGTACTCCCGGAACGACACTTCGACGGCCTGATCCGGAGCCACCCAGGTGACTGCCGCTGCCTGATTGCCGGGTACGAAAGCGGGCCGGGCGATCTTCTTCTGTTTCGCGAAAGCTTCGGCGAGCGTGCGCCGCATGGCGGCGCTCAGTCCGGATCCGGCCCGGCCCACGTAGGCGGGTTTCCCGTGGCGGTACTCCCCCAGGGCCAGCGCGCCGATGTCCCGGGCATTGCTGCGGTTGGGGGCATAGCCGAGGATCACGAAATCCGCCGTCTTGGCATGCCGTACCTTCACCCAGGCGCGGGAGCGGCCGGATTCGTAGGGGCTGTCCCGGCGTTTGCCCACGATGCCTTCGAGGCCGAGTGCCGCAGCGGCTTCGAAAGTGGCGCGGCCATCCCCGCGCACATGATCGGAAAAACGCAGTGGTCCCTGGGGCGGAAGCACCCTGCCCAGCAGCGCCTTGCGGCGGTGCAGCGGGACCCCACACAGATCGAGATCCGCGGCATCCCCGGTGCCGATCCGCAGCAGGTCGAAGGCGAAATAGGTGCAGGGCTGCTCGATCGCCGCCCGGGCCACCTCGAGTTCATCCGAGAGTCCGGCCCGCCGCTGCAGCAGGGAGAAGTCCGGAACCCCGTTCGCGTTCAGGGTGACCAGTTCGCCGTCCATCAGAAAGCGTTCCGGTGGCGTGCTCGCCGCCGCCCGGGCGATCTCGGGAAAACGGGCCGTCAGGTCGTGCCCGTTCCGGGACCGCAGCACCAGTGCGTCCGGCTGTTTGTCGATCATCAGCCGGTAGCCGTCGTACTTCAGCTCGAAGAGCCATTCGCCGTCGTCGAATGCCTCGCCGGCGGTGGCCAGCATGGGCGGGACCGGACGGCCACTGGATGTGCCGGTCAGCGGGCGGGCTTCCTTCAGTCGGCGTGCGCTGTCGTAAAGTCGCCGGGCCACCTTCCCCGGTGCCGCGAGCTCGTCGACGGTCATCCCGGACAGGACCGAGCGGTCGGAGAACGTGCGCTCGTCACCCTCGAAGCGGTCCCGCTCCTTGATCAGCAGCCACTCCCGGCCTTCCCCGGCCGCCTTCGATGCGTTGCGGCCGCCCTTCATCCGGACCAGCGTCCAGCGACCGTGCAGCTTGAAGCCATGGAGGTCGAAGAGCAGCTTGCCTTTTCTGAGCCCTTCTCCGGGATCGCCCACCGGCTGCCAGGTCCCCCGGTCCCAGACGATCACGCGGCCGGCACCGTAGTTACCGTCAGGAATGGTGCCTTCGAAGTTCGCATAGTCGAGGGGATGGTCTTCCACCAGAGCGGCAAACCGTTTGTCTTTCTGGTGGGGGGAAGGACCCTTGGGTACGGCCCAGGACCTGAGCACGCCGTCCATCTCCAGTCTGAGGTCGAAGTGGAGGTGAGACGCCCGGTGCTGCTGGACCACGAACAGTCTGCCTGTGGCCGGAATCAGTGCACGCCCGAAAGGTTCCGGCGTCGCATCCGCGAGACGCTTGTCACGGTAGGATTTCAGGTTTCTTGAGGGCACGATGAGCCTTAAGTTATAGTCTCAGGCCGTTCAAGTCGAAGCGCTTTCGCCAGGACGGGCTGAAGGTCAGGCGAAGAGCTGGTTACCAGCTAGCAGGAGGAGAGGAGACCATGGCAGCGCGCGCAACAGGCTCCGGCACGATCTCATTCGGTCTGGTGTCCATTCCCGTCAAGCTTTATTCCACGGTCGATACCACCCAGGCCATACGCTTCAACTATCTGACGAAAGACGGCAGCCGTCTCAAGCAGCAGTATGTCAGCGCTTCCACCGGTGAGGTGGTTAACCGGGAAGACCGGGTCCAGGGCTACGAGTTCGCGAAGGGTCAGTACGTGCTCTTCACGGAAGAAGAGATCAAGGCGATGCACGTGGAATCCACCAATGCCATCGACATCGCCGAGTTCATTCCTCTCGAGGACGTGGAGCGCCTTTACATCGACAAGGTCTATTACCTCGGTCCGGACAAGGGGGCTGCCCGCTCATACCATCTTCTGCGCGCAGCGCTTCAGGAAACCGGCCGGGCGGCGCTGGCGAATTACGCGGCGCGGGGCAGGAGCTATCTGGTGCTGGTGCGGCCGTTCGTCGAAGGGGAGAACGAAGGGCTGATCATGGAACAGCTCAAGCACGAGGACGAGCTCCGGCCGTTCTCCGAGGTCACCCTGGATCCCTGTGAGATCAACGACGACGAGCTGGCGCTGGCGCTGACCATCATCGATCAGCGGGTCAACGATGCGTTCGAGCCCGGTAAGTACGTGGATCAGGTCCGCTCCAGGATGATGGAGCGGATACAGCAGAAGATCGAGGGTCAGGAGATCACCCTGCCGCCGGAAGAGGCGCCGGAGACGAAGATCGTCGATCTCATGGAAGCGCTGAAGGCGTCCGTGGCGGGCAGCTCGGGGACCGCGAGGCGGAAGACGGCCGGCAAGGCGTCCGCAAAGACGCCCGCACAGACGCCCGCAAAGGCGAAAGCACCCGCGAAGAAAAAGGCAGCCGACAAGAAGCCGGCGGCCAGAGCAAAGAAGAAGCCGGCCGGCCGCTCGCGAAAAACCGGCTGACGGTCTTGCAGACGACAGGAGCGTTCGACATCCCGAATGGGCGGTTACAGCACGCGAGAAGTTTCTGATCTCATCGGCATGACGCCGGATCAGGTTCGCCACTACGTTCGTCGGTCGCTGATCGATCCCGAACGCACGGACAGGGGGGAGTACCGTTTCAACTTCCAGGACGTGGTGCTGCTGCGCACGGCGAAGGGTCTGCTGGATGCGAATGTCTCGGCGAGAAAGGCCTATCGGATCCTTCTGAAGCTGCAGTCCGAGCTCACCCATGTGGACTCCCTTGCTGCCGTCCGGATCTTTGCCGACGGGAACAACGTGGTGGTGCGCGAGGACAATCAGGTCTGGGACGCGGAGTCCGGTCAGGCTCAGCTGGACTTTTCGGTAGCCGAGCTCGCCGGCAGCGTCGCCTCCCTCGCCAACCGGAACCTCATCATCGCCAGGGAAGGCGACGAGCTCGACAGCGACGAGTGGTACAACCTGGGACTGGATCTGGAGGAAGTGGATCCGAGCCGGGCGCCGGAAGCTTACCGTCGCGCAATAGAGCTCAATCCCACCAACGCGGATGCACACGTCAATCTCGGGCGTCTCCTGCAGCTGAAGGGCAAGCTCAAGCAGGCCAAGCGGCACTACGAGAACGCGCTTGCTGCGGTGGCCAACCATCAGCTGGCTTACTACAACCTGGGAACCGTGTTCGATGAGCTCGACCAGGTGGAACAGGCGGCCGAATACTACCGTCGCGCCCCTTCGGTGCCGGACGCGCACTACAACCTGGCGCGGATTTTCGAGTTGAAAGGCGATGAGCTTGCAGCTCAGCGCCATATGAAAAGCTACCGCAAGCTCATGGATTCGGATCGTTGAGCAGACAGCCGGTGACCGAGCCGCCTCAGGTCTCCAGATTCACCAGCGGAATCAGCCGGGGTGTCCGCCGCCTGCCGTAGTAGATCAATGCGACGAACATGCCCGCTGCGACGATCACCACCGCAAGGCTGGTGAGCAGCGCTCCGGAGGGATCGCTGCCGAAGGAGCCGATCTGGTAGCAGAGGGTGGCGGCGCTGTAGGCCAGCACCACGGACCAGGCGGTGCTGAAGGCGGCCCAGAAACCGCCGATCTCCTTCAGAATCACGCCGATGGTCGCCACACAGGGCATGTACAGCAGGATGAACAGAAGATAGGAGAAGGCGCCCAGCTGGCCATCGAAGCTGGCACGCAGCTTGCCGATGGTGCCGGTGGCCACGTCCTGATCGCTTTCAGCACCTTCCAGGGAGTCGTACTCCGTGAGGCCGATACCCAGGGGATCGGTAAGGGTGGATCCAAGATCAGCCAGATTGGCGGGGATGCTGGCAACGGCCGCGCGGAGCTGCTCCGTGAGCGTAGCATCCGTCGGATCCTCCGTCGGGGTGTAGAGCGCATCCAGCGTGCCCACCACCACTTCCTTGGCGAAAATGCCGGTGAAGATACCCACGGTTGCCTGCCAGTTGTCCCCGGCGATGCCCATGGGTGCAAAGGCGGGCGTGATCGTCTTGCCGATGGCGGAAAGCAGCGAGTTCTCGCTGTCCTGATTGCCGATGCTGCCATCCTTACCGATGGTGCTGACCATGTTGAGAATGATCACCACGGCGACGATGGCTTTACCCGCCCGGATCACGAAACCCTTCAGCCGCTGCCAGGTCTGGAGCAGCAGGCCTTTCACCGTCGGCATGTGGTAGGCGGGGAGGTCGAGAAGGAACTGACTTGCCGGTGCCTTCAGCAGATACCGGCGCACGACCAGCGCGCTGAGCACCGCCGCCACGATACCGATCAGATAGAGCGCGAAAACCACGTTCTGGCCACCGGTGGGGAAGAAAGCGGCAGCAAAGAGTGCATAGACGGTGAGCCGGGCGCCGCAGGACATGTAGGGCGCCATGAGGGTGGTCAGGATCCGGTCCGGCTCGGTGTCCAGCGTTCGTGTCGCCATCACTGCCGGCACGTTGCAGCCGAAGCCGACGATGAGCGGCACGAACGATTTGCCCGGCAGACCCAGGCTGCCGAGCAGCCGGTCGACGATGAAGGCGACCCGGCCCATGTAGCCGGTGTCCTCGAGAAAACTGAGCACCAGGAAGAGGGCGCCGATGACCGGGATGAAGGTGCCCACCAGCTGAACACCGCCGCCGACGCCGTCCGCAAGCAGGGCGGTGAGCCAGCCGGGCAGTCCTAGCGCCTCGAAGAACTGCCGCGGGCCTTCCACGAAGATCACGGAGCCGGCGATGTCGAAGAAGTCGATGAATGCCGAGCCCACGTTGATGGAAAACATGAACATCAGATACATCACCGCCAGAAAGATCGGGAAGGCGAGAAAGCGGTTCAGGACGATGCTGTCGATCCGATCGGTGACCGTGCGCCGGACGCCGGCCGTGTGCAGCACGTTGCCGAGCAGCGCATCCACGTGGCGGTACCGGTCGGAGGGTGTGTCGAACGGCGGCAGCGCGGCGACGGGCGGCTCTGCCGCCATGACCGCGTCTTTCAACGGACCGATGCCTTCGCCGCGACTGGCGATGATGGGTACCACCGGGCAGCCGAGCGCCTGCGACATGCCGAAGGCATCGATGTGCAGACCGTGCCTGTCCGCCACGTCCATCATGTTCAGGGCCACTACCACCGGGTGTCCGGACGCCAGCAGCTCCAGGGTCAGGTACAGGCCCCGGGCCAGGCTGGAGGCATCCACCACGTTGACCAGCACGTCGATGCCGCTGTCGGCATCGGTGATGAAGTTGCGGGCGATGTGCTCGTCGATGGCTTCACCGACGGGTTCCAGGGTGTAGGTACCCGGCAGGTCCACGACTTCCACCGGCTCGGTCCCATGGCGGAATTCGCCCGTTTTCTTCTCCACGGTCACACCCGGCCAGTTGCCGATGCGCTGCCGGGTGCCGGTGAGCGCGTTGAACAGCGTGGTTTTCCCGGAGTTCGGGTTGCCGATCAGGGCAATGCGGGTCACAGGCGCTCCAGGCGCAGACAGCCTGCTTCCCGCGGTCGCAGAACGAGGGCGTAACCGCGGAAGCGGATCTCCACGGGATCTCCGAGCGGCGCCCGTCGCTCCAGGCGTATGGTGGTCCCCGGGATCAGACCCATCCGGATGAGACGGTCGCAGTAATCCGAGGCCTCACCGTATTCGCCCACGCGTGCTTCGTCGCCGATTTCGAGATCGGCCAGGCTCAGCGTATTGGAGGCGCTCGTGTCGGTCATCGGCCCTGGACGTCACAAATGTGTCAAATGGCCGTGCATTTAAATAGAAACCATTCTCATTTGCAATGGTGGGGCGGGCCCGTTCCCGCAGGCAGGCAGAGTCAGCTGTCTTTCTTTCGGACGTAGAGGACGAGCTCGTGATCGACCAGCTCGTATCCATGCTCGTCGGCGATTTCCTTCTGCAGCGACTCGATCTTCTGGTTGACGAACTCGATTACCTTGCCCGTATCCACATCCACCATGTGGTCGTGGTGCTCGTCGCTGGCCAGCTCGTAGACGGAATGACCGTCGTCGAAGTTGTGGCGGGAAACGATACCGGCGGCCTCGAACTGGGTGAGCACGCGATACACGGTGGCGAGCCCTACCGAGTCGTCCGAATCCATCAGGCTTTTGTACACGTCCTCTGCGCTCAGATGGTGAGGATCCGCGTTTTCCATCACCTCCAGCACTTTCAGGCGCGGCAGCGTGACTTTCAGTCCCGCGCGCTTGATGTCCGATCCTGGCATGACTCGTCCTCTCTTACAGCCGGGCAAGTTAGCGGAACTGCGCGCATGGGTCCAGCATCGCCCGGTACAATGCGGGCTGACAGTGGCAGACGCGCTGAACGATGGCGGATCTGAAGCAGAAGGTGGGACTGGTGATCGGGGCTGATGGGCGTGTCGGCCGCGGGATCGCGGAGGGACTGGCGGAAGCCGGCGCCACTCTGTACCTGGTGAACGACGCGGCACCCGAGGTGCTGCAGGCGGCCGCGGCATCGGTGGAGTCGCTTGGCGGACGGGCACTGCCGCTGCCCGCGGACGCCGTGGACAACCGACCGCTGCTGGAGGTGTTCAGGCGTATCGAAGCCGAATCGGGCCGGCTGGATCTGCTGGTGAACGATGCCGTTACGAATTCTGCACCCGGGGTCGCGGAAGCGTTCTGGGAACATCCGTTGAGCGTCTGGGACGAACAGTGTGGCGCCGGTCTCAGGGAGTGCTTCGCGGCCGCGGCTCTGGCCGCGCGTCTCATGGTGCAGCAGGGCAGCGGTCTGATCATCAACCTCTTTGGTGGTGCGCACGCTTCCGTCACCGCCGGTACCTTCGCCGGTGTCCGGGAGGCCGGTATGGACCGGATGACGGCTGAAATGGCATCGGAGCTTGCCGGTCAGGGTGTGACCGCTCTGTCCCTCGCGGCCGGACGCCTGCGTACCGAGCCGGTGGCTGCGGACTCCCCGGGAGACCGCGCCCGTGGGCAGGCGCACCGGTCAGCCCGTTTCCTCGGCCGCTGCATTGCCGCGCTCGCCATGGACCCGGACATCGCGGAGAAGAACGGGGGACGATTCGACATCGAGTCGCTGAGACGGGAATACCGCTTCTCCGAGCTGACAGAGGAACCAACATGATCGAGAACGAACCGGATATCGCCACTTCCGATGGCGCCATGAACACCTTCATAACCCACCCGGAAGAGGCCGGGCCGCATCCGCTGATCGTCTTTCTGATGGACGCACCCGGCAAGCGGGAAGAGCTGCACGACATGGCGCGGCGTCTGGCCACCGTCGGCTACTATGTCATGCTTCCGAATCTCTACTATCGGCGTGTCCGGGATTTTGTCATGACGCCGGATTCCCGGGCGGAGATGATGGGGCACATGAACTCTCTCACGAACGCCATGGTCTGCGGGGATGTGCTCGCCTGTATGAATTACGCCGCAGAGGATCCTGCTGCCCGGGATGGCGCCGTGGGCACCGTCGGCTACTGCATGAGCGGGCCTTTCGCCTTCGCGGCAGCTGCGGCCTTCCCGGACCGGATCCGGGCCTCCGCTTCCTTTCACGGGGTCCGACTCTTCACGGAAGCACTGGACTCTCCACACCGGCAGGCGGACAGAATCCGGGGTGAGCTCTATTTCGGCTGCGCGGAAACCGACGAATGGGCGCCGAAGGAGATGATCGACGGCCTGGACGCCCATCTGGCGGCTCTCGGCAGCAACTATCGGGTGGAGTGGTACCCCGGAACGGAGCACGGTTTCGTCTTCCCGAACCGGGCCGGCATGTACCACAAGGCTTCGGCGGAACGGCACTGGGAGCGGCTGTTCGATCTGTTTGCCCGAAACCTCTGAAACTGCCGTTCAGGTCCGGACTTCCTCCCGGCTTCTCAGAAACGGAATCACGGATAGGGGCAGAATGACCAGCGCAGCGTCCAGGTAGAGGACAGCGGCGTAGCCGAAGTTCTCGGCTACCTGTCCCTGCCAGTAGTTGGCGATGCTGACCGCCAGATTGCTCATGGCCATGAAGGTGGTGAACATGGTCGCTCCCACGGCCGGATTCGCCGATCCCATGAAGACGGCCGCGCGGCTTCCGAAAACACAGCCGTAGATCAGCCCATGGATCGCGACCATGGCCACTAGCCGGGAAAAGCCGATCCCCGTCAGACCCTGCGCGGAAATCAGCGTGGCCAGAACGAGCGCAGGGACGGCCGTCCCCAGGCAGGCCATGAACAGGATGCGGCGGATGCCGAACCGGTCGGCCAGAAACCCGCCGATGACGCAGCCTGCCGCACCGCAGACCGTGTTGATGGCCTGAACGGTGGAGATGCCGCCTTCGTCCAGCCCGAAGTCCACGAGAAGGGTCGAGAGCGTCGCGTAGGCAAGCGCCATGCTGCCGATGGGCAGGATCGAGTACAGGAGGGCGATGAGCGGACCGCGGCCGGATCCCAGGAAACCGGTTCGGAGCTCGGAGAAAAACCGGACGAGGGTCTCCCGGAAGCGTCCGTCTGCCGGCCTGGCATCCGTGTCCGGATCCGCGACGAACAGAACGATGAACAGAAGATTCAGCGCGAGCAGCGCGCACAGGATCACGAGCGTGGCGTTGAAGCCGATCAGACCGAACAGAGCGATGGCCCCGGCCCCGCCGAGAGCGATACCGGCGTACTGACCGCCGAACATGAAACCGTTACCGCGGGCGCGTTCTTCCGGGCGCAGGGTGCTCACGGCCAGGGAATCGATGGCCACGTCCTGCGTCGCCGCGAACAGATTGTTCACCACCACCAGAACGAGCAGGAACCGGAAATTGCTCACCACGTCGAGCAGCAGAATCATGGACAGAGAGGCCACCATCATGGCGGTGCAGAACACGATCCAGGCCTTGCGGCCGCCGAGCGCGTTGAAACGGAAGAGATCGATCATGGGCGCCCAGGCCCATTTGAACGACCAGGGAATGAAGAGCAGGGCGACCAGGAGGCCGATATCGTCCAGTGCCACCTGCTGCGTGCGCAGATAAGCGACGATGGCCGCACTGGTGAAGCCGTAGGGGATGCCTTCGGAGACGTACATCAGGCAGAAGGCAGTGAGGCGCCCCCTGGGGGTTGCGAGCAGGTTTCTGAAGGCCAATCAGGGGGCTCTTTCTGCCGGCCGGGCACGGTACCCGATGAAACTCATGCGCCCAGCGCCGCGATCTCCGCATCGCTCACTCCGGCCACCTCCGCGGCCTTGAGGATGCCTTTCCAGCTGTTCTCGTCGATGGGAATCCCGTCCCGGCTGCGCTCTTCCAGTGATTCCCGCTCCGGGTCGCCGGGAACGCGGACCCGGTCCACGCCCTCCGCCGGCGTGGTGCTGTGCAGGTAGTCCACCATGGCCGTCACTTCCTGCTGAAATCCTTCGAGCGAGCCGAACGCAGCCGGGTCCAGAACCAGCATGAGCATGTGGTTGACGATGGTGTTCTCGCGCGGTCTGTCCGGCTGGGCCGTCCACTCGCCCGCCAGACCACCACCCAGCAGCTCGCACATGACGGCCAGGCCGTAGCCCTTGTGGGCTCCGAAGGGGCCCAGGGATCCGAAAGGCTCTTCGAACATCACCTTCGGGTCGTTGGTCGGCTTGCCCGCATGATCGATCAGCGCGCCGTCCGGAACCTCGACCTCCTTCATGTAGGCCACACGGACCTTACCCTGGGCGATGGCGCTGGTCGCCATGTCGAGGACGACGGGCGGGCCGTCCGTTCTCGGAACCACGCAGCAGAAGGGGTTGGTGGACATCCGGCGTTCGCGGCCGGCGAAAGGTGAGACCAGCGGGCCGTGACCCACCACGTTCACGAAGTGGATCGAAACCATGCCGGCTTCGGCGCACTGTTCGCCGTAGCTGCCGATGCGACCGAGGTGGTGACAGTTACGCACGCCCATGCAGACCATCCCGGTTTCCCTGGCGCGTTCGATCGCCATCTCGGTGGCCTGTGATCCCACCACCTGACCGAAGCCGAACCTGCCGTCCACCAGCATGACGGCGCCCCGGTCCCTGACGAGCTCGGCCTCTGCCTCCACGTCCAGATGCCCGGCGCGGATGTTGCCCACGTAAGCCGGCACCATGCCGACGCCGTGCGAGTCGTGTCCCTTGAGGTTGGCCGCCACCAGATGGCGGGCCACCTTCGCGGCCTTGTCGTCCGCGGCACCGACGCTTGTGAAAATTCTGCGTACGAAATCCGTCAGTCTGGTCTGATCGATGAGCATTCAGTCACCCTCCCGCCGTTAGTGTTGCCTCAGGGTGCGGCCTGTGACAAGGTCTTTCGTCCCCGGGGGAGGGAGCGGAATCTTGTCTGAAGATGTGCAACCGGAGTTGCTCGTGCGCGGATACGGGCTGGTGGAAGGGCCGGTCTGGGATCCTGAGCGGGGCCTGATATTCAGCGATGTGCTCGGAGGCGGCGTCTTCTGCCTCGGTCCGGATGGGGAGGCGACCGTGCTGTTCGAGCACCGCAGAGGCATCGGCGGGATCGCGCTGCATGCTTCGGGCGGGCTCGTGGTCAGCGGCCGCAACGTCTCCTTCAAACCCTTCGATGGCGGTCCGACCCGGCTGCTCCTCGACCGGAATCCCGATGCAGGCAACGTCGGCTACAACGATCTGACCACCGATGATCTCGGCCGCATCTATGTCGGATCCCTGGGCAACAGTCCCGTGTTCGAAGACGATCGGGCACCGGCCGCGGGCGATCTGTATCTGATAGAACTGGACGGCACCGCCCGCCAGGTGGCGGCGGACGTCCGCCTCACCAACGGGCTGGGATTTTCACCCGACGGGCGTACGCTCTATCACTCGGACAGTCTGCGCCGGACGGTCTTCTGCTATGCGGTGGCGGAAGACGGCAGCCTCGGCGGGAAGCGACCCTTCCATACCCACGAGCAGGGCGTGCCGGATGGTCTTGCGGTGGCCGGGGACGGCTCCGTCTGGGTGGCGCTCGCCGGCGGCGGCCATGGCGTGGACGTCATCGGTCCGGACGGCGGTCTGAAGGACCACATCCGGATTCCGGATCCCATGTGCACGAGTGTCTGCTTCGGCGGGCCGGATCTCAGAGACCTCTACATCGTGTCCGGATCCGACGATGCCCCGAATGACCGGTACGGTGCCGTCTACCGGTACCGGACCGAGGTGGCCGGTGTGCCGGTTGCAGCCTGCCGCGTAGCCCTGGATTGAATGACTGGAGGACGGAAGATGGCAAAACAGGACATAGATACCGGAACGGAAGACATCCTCGCCCATGAGGAGGACGGTGTGGTGGTGATCACGCTGAACCGGCCCGAGGCCCGCAATGCCATGTCGGGTGAGATGAACGCGGGGCTCGAGCAGACGCTCGACTATGCGGAGCGGAGCGCGGATGTGCGGGCGATCGTGATCACCGGCTCGGGCGGCGCGTTCTGCGCGGGCGGCGACGTCAAGGGCATGGCAGCGGGCGGCGGTGGCGGCAGAGGTCCGACCCTGGATGAGCGCATCCACGCTCAAAGGCTCAATCAGCGGCACACGGCCGGGCGGATGTACCTGATGCCGAAACCGGTGATCGCCAGTCTGCCGGGTCCGGCGGCGGGTGCCGGCATGTCTCTGGCCCTGTCTGCGGACCTCAGGATCATGGCGGATACCGCTTTCATCACCAGTGCTTTCGCCAAGGTCGGTTTCAGCGGCGATTACGGCGGTACCTTCTTTCTGTCCCACCTGGTGGGCAGCGGCAAGGCAAAGGAAATCTATTTCCTGTCAGACCGGGTCGATGCGGCGGAGTGTCTGCGTCTCGGCATTGCCAACCAGGTGGTTCCAGCCGCCGAGCTCGAGGAGGCCACGATGGCGCTGGCCCGGCGTCTGGTGGCCGGGCCGCCCGTGGCCTACCGCTACATGAAAGAGAACTTCAATCGGGCGGCCATGGGCGCCGATGTGCTGGAATGCCTGGATCTGGAGGCCACGCACCATGTGCATACGGGCCTCACGGAAGATCACCGGGATGCGGCCCGGGCTTTCGTGGAGAAACGTGCGCCCGTCTTCAACGGACGCTGAGGTTTCCAGGGCCGCAGGCCTTTCTCCGCCAGAAACGCTTCGTTGAACAGGCGTGACTGGTACTTGTGTCCGGAGTCGCACAGGACGGTCACGATCCGGTGACCGGGCCCCAGCCGTTTCGCCGTTTCCACCGCGGCGCAGAGGTTGATCCCGGTGCTCGAACCGAAGAACCAGCCTTCGGTGAGCAGTTCCTGGTAGACCATGGTCACCATGTCCTGATCCGTGATCTGAACTGAATCGTCTATTTCGGTGCCGGCCAGATTGTCCGTGACCCGGCTGTTGCCGATACCTTCGGTGATCGACGGACCCTTGCTCATGGATGCCTCGCCGGTGGTGACCCAGCTGTGCAGGGCGCTGCCCATGGGGTCTGCCAGCACGATCTGGACGTCCCGGCGCTGTTCCTTCAGGAAGCGGCTGACCCCCGCCAGGGTACCGCCGGTACCGGTGGCGGCGACGAATGCATCCACCTTGCCCTCCGTCTGCCGCCAGATTTCCGGTCCGGTGGATTCGTAATGGGCGAGACGGTTGGCCGTGTTGTCGAACTGGTTGGCCCAGACGGCGCCGGGCAGTGACGCGGCGAAGCGGCCTGCCTGCTTCTGGTAGTTCATCTCGTCCCGGTAGGGGACGGCGGGCACTTCGCGGACCTCGGCCCCCAGCGTGCGCAGGATGGCGACCTTTTCCGGCGACTGGGTGTCCGGCATGTAGATGATGCAGTCGTAGCCGCGGGCATTGCAGACGTGGGCGATACCGATGCCGGTATTGCCCGCGGTGCCTTCGACCACGGTTCCACCCGGAGCGAGCGCACCGCTTTTCTCATGCTCCCGGATCATCCACAGGGCGGCGCGGTCCTTTACCGAGCCGCCCGGATTCAGGAACTCCGCCTTGCCGAGGATGTCGCATCCCGTGAGCTCGGACAGCCGTGACAGCCGGATCAACGGCGTGTTGCCGATGCCGCTCTCGAAGCTGGTGATGATGCCGTCAGTCTTTTCAGTCATGCGGGAATTCTAGCGGTCGGATCTCGTCCCGGTATAGCGTGCGCAGGGAATGATCTGGAATATTCATAGGCTTGCCAGGCATACTCATCGGAAGCCCCCGCACCCGGAGCACCCATGAACAACCATCCGATCGCCGGCCCGCAGGCCCTGAACCTGAACGAGGAAAAAGTCGAAAGGCTGCTTGCGCGTGTCCGACAGGAAGTGGATGAAGGGCTCCTCCCGGCCGTTCAGGTGGCGGTGGCGAAGGACGGGCGGCTCGCTCTGTTCGAAACCTACGGGGATGCGACCGGGGAGAGCCTGTTCTGCCTGTTCTCCGCCACCAAGGCCATCACCTCGTCGGCCATCTGGATTCTGCTCCAGGAAGACCGGCTCGCACTCGACGAGCGGGTGGTGGACATCATCCCCGCCTTCGGCTCGAACGGAAAGGACGTGGTCACCGTGGAGCAGCTGCTGACGCACACGGCAGGTTTTCCGGATGCGCCGTTCAGATCCCTCGACTGGCTGGACCCGGGACGCCGCTATGAGCGTTTCGATCAGTGGCGGCTGGCCTGGGAGCCCGGCAGCCGTTACGTCTATCACCCCACGTCCACCATGTGGGTGCTCGCCGAGATCCTCGAGCGGCGGGGCGGACTGGCGTTTCAGCAGTTCATCCGCGACCGGATCTGCGTACCGCTCGGTCTGACCGATCTGTACGTTGGGCTGCCCGCGGACCAGAATCACCGGGTCGTGCCCTGCAGTCATGCCGGCGAACCGCTCACCGATGCGGACTACGAAGCCATGGGGGTCCCCAGGCCGCCGGTGACCGAGGTCACGGAAGAGGCCATCCTCAGTTTCAACGACCCCGACATCCGGGCGGTGGGCGTGCCGGGCGGGGGTGGCATCACCAATGCAGCCGAGCTTGCGCTCTATTATCAGGCGCTGCTTTCCGGCGGCGGGAACGGTGCGGAAATCTGGCTGCCCGGGACCCTGGCGGACGCCCGTCGCGTCCGAACCGGCGAGATGGTCGATCCGGTCTTCGGCAAGCCGGTGAGCCGCGGCCTCGGCATCGTCATTGCCGGCGATGAAACACGCAACTACCGGGGATTCGGTCATGGCAACTCGCCGCTTGCCTTCGGTCACAATGGCGCCGGCGGGCAGCTCGCGTGGGTAGATCCGGCCAGCGGCATCTCGCTGGCCTACCTGACCTCGGCGCACGACCGGAACGAGGTCCGGCAGGGCCGCCGCGGTGTTTCCATCGGCAACCGGGCCGCGGATCTGACGGATTGAACACCCGGCGGCGTTCTGCCCTCCAGGCGCTCTTTCTGACGCTGCTCATCGGCTCGGTGGAAGTCCGGGCCGGCTGGCACGAGCTCACGGAACCCATCATGGGCACCCGGGTGCATGCCGAGCTCTGGCATGAGGATGGGGAGAAAGCCCGGGCGCTGCTCGATCGGGTGATGGCGGAGATGCGCCGGATCGACGCCGAGTACAGCCCCTACATCGAAGACAGTGAGCTCTCCCGGATCAACCGGGATGCGGGCCAGGGCTGGGTGCAGACCACGGCTGAGATGATCGATCTGCTCGAGAAAAGCGCCCGGATATCCCGGCTGACGGGCGGGGCCTTCGACATCACCTATGCGTCGGTCGGCCGCTACTACGATTATCGTGAAGGCCGTCGTCCGGATGACGACGCCATCGCCGAAACCCTCGAGGCGATCAGCTACGAGTTCGTTCAGACCGACCCGGAGAACCGGCGTGTCCGCTTCACGCATCCACTGGTGTACATCGATCTCGGCGGGATCGCCAAGGGTTACGCCGTGGACCGGTGTATCGAGATGCTCCTGGCCGCCGGTATCACACAGGCATCCGTTGCGGCAGGCGGTGACAGCCGCATCATCGGCGACCGCAATGGCGAACCCTGGTCGGTAGGCATCCAGGATCCACGCAGGGACGATGCGATGGCGGTGCTGCTGCCGCTGGTGGACACCGCGGTATCCACGTCCGGCGACTACGAGCGTTTCTTCGAAGAAGACGGGGTCCGCTATCACCACATCCTCAATCCGCGTACGGGTGAATCGGCCCGTGACAGCTGGAGCGTGACCATTCTCGGCCCCGAGGCGACCCTGACGGACGGCCTGTCCACCAGCGTGTTCGTGCTGGGCCCGGAGGCGGGTCTAGCGCTGATCGACCGGTTGCCGGGGATCGATGCCATCATCATCGATGCGGAGGGCCGGCTCCGCTTCTCAGCGGACCTTCTCGACGCGACGGATCCGGCCGGATCCTGATCCTCACCTGACCCGGGAGTTGCCGGTTTCCGGGGGCTCTCAGCGATCAGACCCGGTTCTCATTGTGCCCGCTCCCCTCCCCATCTCCCGGACGAACTGTGACGTCGAGCACGTTCTGTGAATCTGCTCTCAACTAACGTGCACTTCTGCGGGGTCAGGACGACGCCGCTTGGTTTCAGGACGAAACGGAGGGTCCCTGGCGGACTCTCGAGGGCACGCAGGAAGCGTACCCGTGGGCGCAAGGATGAGCCCGATGCTGGAAGCAGAAAAGTGCATGCCGGTAGTTCGAAGGACCTTGCCTGATCAGATTCGATAGGGATGACGAATGGGCGGAAGACCTGCGTGGTGGTCGGTCATCACGCTGGAAGCAGTAGCTGCCAGGTTTTTCGACGGCTCACTCTTCGGCTCCAGGGATTCTGGAACCGATGGAAGGATGAACATGAAGATGACGAAGTGGTTCACGAAGGCAGGCACCCTGGCCGCACTGGCGGTTTGCCTGACATTACCCATGAGCGCCTCCGCCGTGGGTCTGCAGGACAGCGCGCCCGATTTCACCCTCAAGAGCCTCACCGGCGGCAATCTGCGTCTCGAGGAATACCGCGGGCAGGTGGTGCTCCTCAACTTCTGGGCGAGCTGGTGCGGTCCCTGCCGTCAGGAGATGCCGCTCCTCGATCGTCTTCATCACCGTTACGAAGACACGGGGTTCGCCGTGCTGGGTGTGAACGTCGAGGGAGAATCCGCGCCTGCGCAGGAGATCGTCGACAAGACCAACGTCACTTTTCCGATCCTGATCGACGACGGTCAGAAGGTCAGTGAGCTGTACAACCTCCAGGCCATGCCGAGCACCGTGGTCATCGACCGGGACGGCGTGGTCCGCTACATCCACCTTGGGTACAAGCCGGGCGACGAAGCCAAGTATGTCGAGGTCGTCAAGAAACTCATCCGCGAGTAGCCGCGTATTAGGAATCAGCAATGCGAAGGACAGCAACGCGCCACTTTCTGACTCTTCTTCTGGCCCTGCCTCTGGCATGGACCGGAAGTGCATCCGCCGAGCCGGACGCGCCGGTATCGCAGCCGGCCGCGCTCGGCAGTGATCTGGAGCAGATCAAGAAGGATCTGCTCGAGCTCAAGCGGGACCTCGTCATCCTGGAAGAGGATCTGCTCTTCCCGGCGAGCAGCCAGGTCGCCGTCTTTCTCTCCATGGACATCGGCGAGTTCTTTCAGCTCGACGCGGTCACCGTGAAGCTCAATGGCAAAGAGGTCGCTCACCATCTCTACACCGATCGTCAGGTGGACGCGCTCTACCGTGGCGGCGTGCAGAAGCTCTATATCGGCAACGTGAAGCAGGGTCGGAACGAATTGACCGCGTTCTTCACCGGCCGCGGCCCGAGCGGACGCGATTACCGGCGTGCGGCCACGGTGGCGTTCGAAAAGTCGTTCGAGCCGGCATTCGTGGAGCTGGCGATCTCGGATTCCGGTGCCAGCTACCAGCCGGAATTCACAGCCGCGGTTTCCAACTGACCCGGGCTGCAGGGACGTCGCCCGCCCATGAAACAGTTTCTCTGTGAACTCATCCTGAGCTGCGTGGTTGCCGCACCGGCCGGCAAGCCCATCGACGAGCTGACCTACGGCACCATGCTGTACAGCTACTACCAGCAGGACTACCAGCAGGCGCTCCTGGAAACCATGGTGGCCGAGGCACAGGACCGCCAGGGGGAAGATCCCATCCGATTCGACCTGGCAAAGGGCAGCTTCGCCTTTAGCGAACAGATGTACGAGACCGCCCGCACCACGTTCGATGCCATCGACCAGGGCGAGCTGACCGAGCTCGATCAGATGCGCCTCGCCTTCCATCTCGCCCGCGAGTATCACCGGCGTGGCGAGTATGCGGGCATGTCGGGCCAGCTCGACCGGATCGCCCTGAAGGCCAACTGGCTCGGCCGCGCCCGTTTCCATCCGGAGGTGGAATTCATGCGCGCCGAGGCAGCCATGGCGGCGGGTCGTTACGCGGAGGCGGAGGCTCACCTGGATGTGCTGGATGATCCGGATCCTCTGCTCGCCTACGGCCTCTACAACCTGGGTGTGGCCTATCGCGAAGCACAGGATCTGGAAGGATCCCGTCGGGCATTCGAGCGGCTCGCGAATCTGAAAGTGAAAACCCGCGGAAGGAAGGCGGCGAGTGCGGAGACTCTGGATCTCATGCAGCGGGCCAAGCTCGCGCTTTCCTTCGTTTCCCGCGAGCTCGAGGACACGGCAGACGCGGCAGAGGTGCTTGGCGGTCTCCCCGGAGAGGGCCGCTACCGGGATGCAGCACTCGCTTCCTATGGTGGTCTGGCCATGGATCAGGGCGAATACGAACTGGCGGCCCGGATCTGGCTGACCCTGCAGAACCAGGACTACTGGACATCGAGCACGGCGCAGGCCCGGCTGGCGTTCCCCATGAGCCTGGAGCAGCTCTCCTCCCGGGATATGGCGCTTGCCCAGTACCGGGCAGCGGAGCGGAGCTTCGAGTCGCGCCTGGCGCTGCTCACGGATCTGCATGCCCAGGCGGAAAACCCGGGCTGGGTGAACAATCTGCTGATGGTGTTCTCCGCTGTGGATCGGGACGACGAGCGGATGCTCGATCTGGTCGATCGCTGGCGGGAACAGCTCGGGCACACCGACTGGCTGGAATGGCTCGCCACCGAGGACACTCACCAGGTGCTCATGGAGTGGCGGGAGCTCGTGGGCATGCGTGACTGGCTGATCGCGCTGCCCCGGGATCTGGATGCCTTCGAGGAGGTGGCAGGCGAACGCCGGCGCCGCGGCGCGATGGCCAGATCACTGCTGGTGGACGATGCGCTGCTCGAACAGCGCCGGGTGCTCGAGGAGAACGTCACCGCTCAGAAAAACGTGCTCGATCAGCTGGCCGCATCACCGGCCGAACGCTCTTCCGACTGGATGAACCGGCTGGCGAATCCGGAAGAACGGGCCCTGCTGGAAGAGCTCGGCCGTATGCGGGAACTGGTCGGCGCGCACATGAAAGATGCAGAGCGCGAGCGGTGGCTCGACCGGATCGACCGGCTGGAAGGCACCGTTTTCTGGCAGATTGCCGACGATCGCTCCGATCGGGCCCGGCGGCTGGCCAAGGCGCACGAAGAAAATCTGGCGCTGCTGGAGGAGGTGGACGCGCGCATCGCCCGGGTGGCAAACGCGGAGTCCGAGTTCGCTGCCGGAGTGGAGACGGACTTTCTCGCGTTCACCGACCGGGCGGACGTGATCACCGCCAATGTGACCCGGGCGCTCAATGACCGGGAAGTCGCTCTGGCCGGTGAGATCCGCCGGGGCATGGCGCGGGAAATGAAGGAAGTTCAGCAGTATCTGCTGATCACGCGGATCGGCATCGCGAGAGCCACGGACGGGCTGGCCATGGGTGCGGAAACGGTGGAAGGCGAATGATGCGTTTCCTGCACCTCCTGACCCTGATCCTGGTCACCAGCCTGGCGCTGTCCGGTTGCTCGTGGAGCAAGAAAACCCGTCCGGCGGCCGGCGGCACCATCGCCGGAATCGTCAGGGACCTGCCCGAGCTCGAGGTGCCGGAAGGGGAACCCGTCAAGCCGACCCGCGCGGAAGTGCTCGCCGCCTACGAACGGGTATACGGGCTCATTCCCGATGCGGCGGAGAATCACGCGGTGGGGAAACGCCTGGCCGACCTGAAGATGAGCGTCGGAGAGGATCGCGATGTCGAGGGACTCGAAAATCCCTATCAGGATGCGGTCGAGCTCTACGAAAGCCTGCTCGAGAATGCCGAAGGAAAGGACCGGGATCAGATCCTGTACCAGCTGGCCCGGGCCCACGACCTGGTGGGCGAAACTGCAGCCGCGGTGGGTTATCTGGACCGGCTCGTCGACGGATACCCGGACAGCAGCTACGCAGTGGAGGCCCGCTTCCGGCGAGCGGAAATCGCATTCTCCGCCGGTGAATACCGCGCCGCCGAGCAGGACTACGGGTACGTGGTCGCACAGGGGCGGGAAACACCTTACTGGCAGAACGCCACCTACATGCAGGGCTGGGCGCAGTTCAAGCTGGGTGACCTGAATGAGGGTCTGGCCAGCTTCTTCAGCGTCGTGGACAGCGTGCTGAGAGATCGCCGCTTCGAGGACCTGTCGGCGTCGGAACAGGAACTGCTCACGGACAGCCTCAGAGTGGTCACGCTGGCACTTGCGTATCTGGAGGGTCCCGAGACCCTTGCCGGACACATGCGCGCGCTCGGGCGTCCGACCTGGCAGTACGAAGTCTACCGGGCTCTGGCCGATGACTATCTCGAGGACGAGCGCTTTCTCGACAGCGTGGCCACCTGGTCCACGTTCATCGATCAGAACAGCCTGGATGCGCGGGCACCCAGCGCCCACATCGGCATGATCAATACGCTGGTGGAGGCGGACTTCCCCAGCGAAGTGGCTCCCAAGAAAGAGGAGTTCATTACCCGCTACGGCGTCTACAGCGAGTTCTGGGCAATTCATGACACGACCGTACGGGAAGGCTATCTCACGGACCTGCACGGCTATCTCACAGAGCTGGCCAACGTGGCTCACGGCAGGGCCCAGGAAACCGGACTCGGATCCGACTATCTGAAGGCGGCGGACTGGTACGACGAGATCGTGGTGACCTTCCCGCAGGATCCCTCCACGGCAGAGTATCTGTTCCTGCTGGGCGAGGTGTACACGGAGGCCGGCGAGCATGGCCGCGCGGTGGCCTCCTATCAGCGGGTGGTGCACGAGTACATCGACCACCCCCGGTCCAACGAGGCGGGGTACGCCGCGATTCTGGGTCTGGAGACGCTGGTGGCGAGCGCGCCGGCAGAGGAGCTGGAGCTCTGGCAGCGGCTGACCATCGACGCGCAGATCGAGTTCGCCATGCTCTTCTCCGCAGACGAGCGGGCGCCGGCAGTGCAGGGCGCTGCCGCCGACAGTCTGTTTGCCCTCGCCGAGTTCGAGGAAGCGGTGAATCTGGCGGACAATCTTCTCAGCACCTGGCCGTCACTGCCCGCCGACCTCAGGAAGACGGCGCTGCTCATTCTCGGTCACGGCTACTTCGAGCTGAACGACTATGTGGCGGCCGAGTCCGCCTATCACCGCCTGCTGCTGGTCGAGCTCACGGAAGAAGAGCAGGACAGGGTGGAGGAACGGCTCCTCGCCGCCGTCTACAAGCAGGGTGAAGCTGCGGAGGCAGCCGGCTTTGCGGACGATGCGGTGGCGCACTATCTGCGGCTCGCGGAAATCGATCCCACCTCAGGGCTCGCGGCTCAGGGGCAGTTCGATGCGGTGGCCGTGGTGGAGGATGCCGGCCGTATCGGTGAAGCGGCGGTGCTGCTGGAAGGATTCCGTGCCAGCTTCCCGGATCATGAGCTGAACCGCGATCTGGAGAAACGCCTGGCGGACATGTATGAGCAGACGGGCGACTGGGACCGTGCCGCCCGGGAATATGTGGCTCTGTCCGAAACGGCGGAAGATTCCGAAGTCCGGCGTCAGTCCAAGTACCGGGCGGCGGAGCTCTATCTTCAGCTGGGCGATCAGAATCAGGCCATCGAACAGTTTGCCGGCTATGCCCGCTCCTACGAGCAGCCGCTGGATCTGAATCTTGAAGCCGTGCACCAGCTGGATCTTCTCTATCAGGCGGCTGGAGACGGTAAAGAGCGGCGCTACTGGCTGGACCGCAAGATCGACATCCATCGCCGGATGGGTACCGGTGCGACGGAGCGGGCCACGTTCCTGGCCGCGGAAGCCCAGTTCGTGTTCGCCGAGGATGAGCGCGCGGACTACGAGGTCATCCGTCTCACGCACCCGCTGCCGAAGAGCCTGAAGCGAAAACAGAAGGCACTCACGCGCACGGTGAAGGCGTACGAGGCGGTCGCCGACTATCAGGTGGTCCGTTTTTCTACGGCGTCCACCTACCGGATTGCCAATCTCTACGCGACGCTCTCCCGGTCGATCATGGATTCCGACCGGCCGGAGAACCTGAACGAGCTCGAGCTGGAACAGTACGAGATTCTGCTCGAGGAGCAGGCCTTCCCCTTTGAGGAGCAGGCGATCTCTCTGCACGAGATCAACATGCGCAGAAGCTGGGAAGGCGTTTACGACGACTGGGTGAAAGAGAGCTTCTCCGAGCTCCGACGGCTGATGCCGGCCCGGTTCGACAAGCAGGAGATAGACGTTGCCTACGTTGAAACCATTCATTAGCAGCCTTTCACGGCAGGTGAAGCCGGCTGCCAGAGCAGCGGCGGGCCTCATCGTGTCCGTGCTGCTGACCGCTTGTGTCTCGCTACCCAGCGGAAGTCCGGCCGCCACGTCTTCGGCGTCGTCTGCGCCCGCCAGTGCGGGTGCAGGCAATGACCCGAGTGACCAGCGTGCGGCAGCTTCCGTGGGCAGCGGGAACACATCCATCGCCCCGCCCGTGGTACCCGTACCGGAAATCCGGGGGAGCACGGCCGACGATTTCGAAGCCGCTGTTGCGCACATTCAGGCAGGGCGTTTCCGGGAAGCCGAGGTCATTCTGCTCGGTATCACCAGCGATCAGCCGGAACTCGCCGGTCCCTGGATCAATCTGGGACAGGTCTATGTGGCGATGGAGCAGCCCGAGGAAGCCAGACGCGCGTTCGAGGCTGCCGCCGCCGCTAACCCGTACAACTGTACGGCTTATAACGAACTCGGGCTGCTGGCCCGTCAGAACGGTGATTTCGAGGCCGCCGAAGCGCACTACCTGCGCTGCCTGGAGCACGTGCCCGGCAATGATACAGCCCATCTGAACCTGGGCATCCTCTATGAGCTCTATCTCGGCCGTCTGCCGGAAGCGCTGGCGAACTATCGGCAGTATCAGGCTCTGCAGGGCGAAGAGGACCGGCGCGTGAAGGGTTGGGTCATGGATCTCGAACGGAGGCTCGGCGTATGAAATTCAGCCTGATCAGCTGTTCCCTGCTCATCCTCGCCGTGGTGCCCGGTGGCGCGGTGATGGCGGAAGAAGTCGACAGATCTGCCGGACAGTCGGAAGAACTGCCGCGTGGAGTCATCCGACTTGACGAAACCGTGATCTCCGGCAACCAAGAGCTGCCGAAAGTCCTTTATATCTTGCCCTGGCGGGATCCGAACGGACTGCCGGACATCGAGCTGGACGCCCAGTACTCGGAAATGGACGTATTTCGTCGGCTCTACCCACCGGCCTACCGGAGGGAGCTGACGTATTTTGATTCACTGGAAACCAATTCGCCCGAAAAAGCGAAGTAGGCGCCGAAGCCGGCGCAACGATCGGAGGAGTAAGAAATGGACATGTACACAACCGTGGTCAGCTTCTTCCAGCAAGGTGGTCCCTTCATGTATCCCATCGCCATCGTGCTGGGTATCGGGCTTGCCATTGCGCTGGAGAGATTCGCCTATCTCATGAATCAGATGCGGGTGAACCGCCGTGACTACGAGGCGATCCTGCCGCTGCTCAAGCAGCGCCGGACCCGTGAGCTTGCGGAAGTCACGCGGAAATCGAAGTCTGCCATGGCGCGCATCGTCGCGGATGGCATGAACCGCCGTTCGTCTTCGCGCCGCCGTTCGGACATCGAGTACGCAATGGAGGAAGGCCTGCTGGAGATTCTGCCGAACATCGAGCGCCGCACGCCGTACCTCGCGACCTTCGCCAATATCGCGACGCTGCTGGGCCTGCTCGGCACCATCATCGGTCTGATTGCCGCGTTCACGGCGGTGGCCAACGCGGACCCCGCAGAGAAAGCCACGCTGCTTTCCCAGTCCATCTCCATCGCCATGAACACCACGGCGTTCGGGCTGATGGTCGCCATTCCGCTTCTGCTCGTGCATTCCATGCTGCAATCGAAGACGGCTGCCATCGTCGAAAGCCTGGAGATCGCGGTGGTGAAGTTTCTGAACCTGATGGACGGTGATGGTGCGGCTCAGTCTGCCCAGGCCGGCGCTCAGAAGGCCGCGGCCAAAGCCTGATCGTTCTCGGACCCAGAACACCAGCCGGAAAGGAGTACGGACATGGATCGCGTCAGGCATCGTAAGCACAAGCACCAGGAAGCGGCGGATCTGGACGTCACGCCGTTCATGAATCTCATGATCGTGCTGGTTCCGGTGCTGCTCCTGTCGATGGTGTTCACTCACACCACCGTGATCGACCTGAATTTTCCCACGGGAGAAGGTGCCTCCGATGCCTTCGATCCGGATACGGTCCATCTCGAGGTGGTGGTCAAGGGTGACAATCTGGTGGTCGCCGATGGACGTGGCGGCACGATCAAGACCATTCCGAAGGTGGACGGCAACTACGACTTCGCACAGCTTTCGCTGGTCATGCAGGAACTGAAGCGGCGGATGCCGGAAAAGCAGGACATCACGGTGCTGCTCGAGCAGGAGACCGACTACCAGACGCTGGTCACCATCATGGACAAGGTTCGATCCTATCCGACCGTTCAGGCCCTCGATGTGGTGCAGGCGGAGCTGTTTCCGGTGATCTCGCTCGGCGACGCTCCCGTACGATCGGGAGCCCCGTCGTGAGCAAGATAAGACATCAGCAGCGCCGGATTGCGCAGAAGAAGCACGGCAAGGCCGGTGCGTTGAACCTGGTTTCGCTCATGGACATCTTCACCATCCTGGTGTTCTTCCTGATGGTGAATTCCTCCGAAGTGGAGGTGCTGCAGACCAGCTCCAAGATCCAGCTGCCGGACTCCACGTCCGAGCAGCGTCCGGAGAACCAGCTGGTGATCTCCATCAGCCAGGACGATCTGGTGCTTCAGGGCCGGCCGGTGGCGAGAGTGGACGAGCTGAGAGATCCCGGCGTGTCCGTGATCGATGGCCTGAGAACCGAGCTGGAATACCAGGCGACCCGTAAGGGTGAAATCCCGGAAGGCGGTTTCGAGATCACCATCATGGGTGACAGAGAGCTGCCGTACTGGCTGCTGAAGAAAGTGATGCTCACCTGCCAGACCACAGAATTCGCGCGGATCTCTCTGGCGGTGAACAAGCTGCAGGGTGTGGATGATCCGGCTGCGCTCGAAGCTTCCACGCAGGAGACGGCCTCGGCAGCCCCGACGGCCGGTGTGGGAGGTGCCTCGTGAACGCAGCGGTTACCACGTTCCACATGCCGCAGTTCAATCTGCCCTGGGACCTGAACCGGGCCGACCGGAAGAATTTCAAGAAGTGGCTGACGATCATGCTCACGCTGATCGTCACTTTCGGACTCGCCATTCCCTGGCTGCCGGTGCCGGAGGTGGACCGGCAGGAGCTCGAGGAACTGCCGCCACAGCTCGCCCGCATCATGCTCGACAAACCGGAACCCGTGATACCGCCGCCGCCGCCGAAGCCGGAAGTGGTGGAGGAAGCGGTGAAGCCGGAGCCGGAGCCGGAAAAGGTGGAGCCGAAACCCGAACCGGAGAAGGTGATCGAGCCGGAGCCCACCGTGGCGGATGCACAGGAGAAGGCCAAGGTCTCAGGCCTGCTCGCGTTTCAGGATGCGTTCGCGGACATGCGCGAGGCGGTGGATGTGAGCAAGCTTCAGGACACCGGGGCGATACAGCAGGGATCCGGCGAAGCGGCCAGCATCGACCGGTCTGTACTGACATCGAAACATGGCACCCGGAGTGCGGGGGTCAACGTGGCGGAGCTGTCCCGGGATACGGGCGGCGTCGCGCTCTCCGGCCGTGAAACCACCAAGGTAGAGGTACCGGAGGGCAGCAAGGGGGAAGGCGGCGTGCGCGCACCCCGGGAGCTGGACGCACGGCAGCGTTCCATCGAGGATATCCGCCGCGTCTTCGATACCAACAAGGGCGCCATCTTCGCCATCTACAATCGGGCGCTGCGTTCCGATCCGACTCTGCAGGGTAAGGTGATCCTGGAGCTGGTGATCAGCCCGGCGGGGCAGGTCATGGACGTGAAAGTGGTCGCGTCAGAAATCGACGACGAAACCGTGGTGGCGAAAATCGTCAACCGGGTGCGGCTGTTCGATTTCGGGAAGCGGGACGTGGGCACGACGACGATCAGCTACCCGGTGCATTTTCTGCCCACCTAGCCTTTCCTGCTCACTCACCTTTCCTGCTCACTCAAGCCGGCGGCTGGGTCGCGTCAGAGGTCGAGGAGGGCCTTGGGGTCGATCTTCTCGATGCGGTCGATGGGGCAGGCCAGGCCGTCTGCCTGTATGGCATCGAATCCCGCCCAGATGGTGTTGTTCGACATACTGACGCTCACGTTCTGCGCCCAGGCCAGCCCATGACACTGATGCTTCAGGGTCAGCAGAAACGTGCTCTTCTCGTCCACGTTCACCAGCACGCGCTGATTGTCGATGTGAGACCAGCCGCTGATGCCGTTGCTCGCTTCGATGTGCTGCACGCGCTCGCCCTTGAGCTCCGGCGGCATGGCCAGGGCAGGCCCGGTTCCGAGCAGCGCGCTGCAGAGCAGAGCGGACATGCCGACTAAGGCAATTTTGTTGTTCACTTTGACGTTCATTCCCTGAAACCTTCCTGCGCTTCTGTCCGACAGTATGCACCTTTACCTGAACCGTAACTGAACGCGGCCGACGGGGCCAGGGTTCTGACCCTGCGGTGCGAACGTTCAGGGCTCTACCGTGGGGGTCGGGCTGTCAACGCGGCGTGAATGGGCTACGGTATCCGTTTGGGCTGACTGGAGAAGAAGATATGTGGGGGAAGCAGTTCCCGGCGGGTGCGCTGTTGCTTCTGATGCTGAGTGCCGGGTATGTCCGGGGCGAGGAGATCGTGGCGCTCGTGGACGAGCAGCTGCCGGCGGGCAACGCGCTGGCGGACGAGATCTGGCGTCACGCGGAGATGGGTTACCTGGAGGAGAAGAGCAGCGCGGCGCTCCAGTCCTATCTCGGGCAGAACGGGTTCCGTATCGAATCCGGACTGGCCGGTATCCCCACTGCCTTCGTCGCGAGCTCCGGGACGGGCCGTCCGGTCATCGGCGTCCTCGCGGAGTTCGACGCGCTGCCCGGACTTTCCCAGAACGCGGTTCCGGAACGCTCCGTACGGATAGAAGGTGCTGCCGGTCATGCCTGCGGTCACCATCTGTTCGGCGCGGCGTCGGTGACAGCCGGTGTTGCCATCGCCCGATGGCTGGATGCAGGTCATCGCCCGGGTACCATACGCGTTTACGGCACACCGGCCGAGGAGGGCGGCTCCGGCAAGGTCTATCTGACCCGGGCCGGATTCTTCGATGACGTGGACGTGGTCCTGCACTGGCACCCTGGCGACCGGAACAGCGCCGCGGCATCCAGCAGCACGGCGAACAAATCGGGCCGGTTCACGTTCCACGGCGTGGCGGCTCATGCGGCCTCGGCACCGGACCGCGGCCGCTCCGCCCTGGATGGGGTGGAAGCCATGAACTTCATGGTCAATCTCATGCGGGAACATGTGCCGTCGGACGCGAGAATCCATTATGTGATCACCGATGGCGGTGATGCCCCGAACATCGTTCCCGAAACCGCCCAGGTGTACTACTACGTCCGGCATCCGCAGGCGGAACGTGTGGTGGAACTGTTCGAGCGGGTGGTGACGGCCGCCCGGGCCGCGGCGCTCGGCACGGGTACGGACATGACCTACGAGGTGATGCACGGCAACTATCCGCTGCTGCCGAACGAGACCCTGGCCCGTCTGGTGGATGGCAACCTCCGGAGTCTCGGCGGCTTCCTCTACGACGACTCCGAACGGACTTTCGCGCGGACGATCCGGGAGACGCTCGGCGATGATCTGCCGCCCATCGACTCGACGAACGAGGTTCAGCCGTTCGCCATCACCCAGGGGATGGGCTCCACGGACGTGGGAGATGTGAGCTGGAACGTGCCGACGGTGGGTTTCCGCACGGCAACCTGGGTGCCCGGCACTCCTGCGCACAGCTGGCAGGCGGTGGCGGCCGGCGGCACCAGCATCGGCCACAAAGGCATGGGGCTGGCGTCCCGGCTGATTGCCCGCACGGCGGAGGATCTCTTCGAAAATCCGGAGATCATCGACGAAGCCCGGGCGGAGCTGGAGGAAAAACGGGGCGCCGGTTTCGAGTACGAAGCGCTGCTCGGAGACCGGGAGCCGCCGCTGGACTACCGGCTGTGATCATCGGGCTGGTCAATCCGGGCGCCATGGGTGCCACCATCGGTGCGGCGCTCGTGCGCTCCGGGCATCAGGTGCTCTGGGTATCCCCCGGGCGCAGTGCGGCCACCATGGCGCGGGCCGGGGAAGCGGGGCTGACGGCAGTGGACGGACTGCCGGAGCTGGTGGAAGCGGCCGAGGGGGTGATTTCCGTCTGTCCGCCGGATGCGGCGCGGCAGGTCGCAGAGGACGTGCTCGAGTCCGGCTTCGAAGGGACTTATGTGGACGCCAACGCGGTGGCACCGGCAACTGCCCGGTCCCTGGCCGCACGGGTAGGTGACCGTTACGTGGATGGGGGCATCATCGGCCCGCCTGCACGCCGGGCGGGCACCACGCGGCTGTATCTGTCCGGCGCGGGTGCGGCGGCCGTGCGCGACTGGTTTGATGAGCCGGTGCTCGGCGTCAGTGTGGTGGACGTACGGCCCGCCTCGGCCTCGGCCCTGAAGATGTGCTACGCCGCCTACACCAAGGGCACCAGTGCCCTGCTGCTGGCGATCCGGGCGCTGGCCGAGGCGGAGGGTGTGAGCGACGCGCTGCTGTCAGAGTGGGACCTGTCCCAGCGGGATCTGATCACCCGTTCGGAAGGTGCCGCCCGGGGAAGTGCGGCGAAGGCCTGGCGATTCGTCGGTGAGATGGAAGAGATCGCGGCCACCTTCGAGGCGCAGGATCTGCCGGGCGGTTTTCACCGGGCCGCTGCGGATGTGTACGAGCGTATGCGGCAGCTGAAAGACGTACCCGACGCGGATCTGGATCGGGTGATAGTCGAGCTGCTTCGTGATGCCGACTGAACCTTTCGGTCAGATCTCCGGTTCTGCCGGCTCGTAGGCAACCGCGCTACAGCTCCAGCCCATGCCGGAGAGCTTCTCCGCCAGTGCGGCGGCCTGTGCTTCGCAGTAGCCGGCTTCGTGGTCTGCCCGCCACAGGGTGGCAATGCTCCCTTCGGCCGACTTGTCGTAGATGACTTCACAGGGTACCGGCTGCCCCGGGTGTGAGTAGACCACCTCGATCCGGCGGCTCAGATCTCCATAGGTGCAAATCTGAGGGTTTGCCAGCGCCGGGGTGCTGGCGATGCTGATGGCGACGAGGGTCGCAGTGGTCAGACGCTTCATACCGTTGGCTCCTCCGTCGGCCAGCTCCGCAGACCGTCAGGGACGGTACCAGAATCGAGCGGGATCGGCGCTCAGTGCCCGGCGCGCGAGCCGGACCCAGCGGGTGAGCGTGGCACGGGTGTCTCTCGGGTCGATGATCTCCTCGATCTCGAAATACTCGGCCGAGCGGAACGGCGATCGGAGCCGATTGAGGCGTTCCTTGATCTTCGCCAGGTGCGCGTCCCGGTCGGCCGCCTCCGCCAGCTCCGCTTTGTAAGCCACCTCGATGCCGCCTTCGATGGGCAGTGAGCCCCAGTCGCCGGACGGCCAGGCCACCCGGATATGATGGCTGCCCGGCTTGTGATTGGCGCCGCCCGCCACGCCGAAGGCCTTGCGGACGACCACGCAGCAGAAGGGTACGGGGGATTGACCGAGTGCGGCCAGCGCCTGTGAGCCGAAGCGGATCGTCGCCGTTTCCTCCGATTGCTTGCCGATCAGAAAGCCCGGGCAGTCTTCCAGGTGCACGAGCGGCAGATGAAACGTCGAGGCCAGATCGATCAGCCGGATCAGCTTCCGGCACGCATCCGCCGTCCAGGCGCCGCCGTACACCATGGGATTCTCGGCGAACAGCGCGACCGGAACGCCGTCCAGACGTGCAAGCCCGGTGATGATCGACTTACCCCACCTGCAGCCGATCTCGAAGAACGAACCCTGATCCACGACCGCGTCGATGACGGTCTGCATCTTGTAGACCTTGCGCGGATCCTTCGGGATCAGATCGATCAGCGCTGCTTCCCGGCGTGCAGGATCGTCACTGGAATCGATGACGGGTGGCAGCTCGTCGGTGCTCGACGGCAGGTAGGAGAGGAATCGCCTGGCCCGTTCGAAGGCTTCGGCTTCCGTCGTCACCTCATCGTCGATCGCGCCGTTTCGCGTGTGGATCTTCGACGCGCCCAGCTCCTCCTTGCTCACGTCCCCGAGGCTGGCCCAGTCCACCAGGGCGGGGCCGGCGATCATCATCTGTGCCGAAGACTTCACGATCACGCTGTAGTGACTCGTGGCCACACGGGCTGCACCGATGCCGGCCACGGAGCCGAGGGCCAGAGACACGGAAGGTGCCACGCCGAGATGCCGCACCACCGTTTCCCAGCCCCGGAGCTCGGGAATGTAGGTTCGCCCTGCCATCTCGATGGTCTTCACGGAGCCGCCGCCGCCCATGCCGTCCACGAGACGTATGTGCGGCAGGCGCAGTTCGTACGCGAGGCCTTCCGCCTGCGTGCGTTTGCCGGCGATGGAGGCATCGGCGGAGCCGCCCCTGACCGTGAAGTCGTCACCGGACAGGATCACCGGGCGGCCGTCGATATCGGCGGTGCCGAAGACGAAGTTGGACGGTGTGAAGGCGGTCAGATTACCGTCGTCGTCGTAGGTGCCGACACCGGCGAGCGCGCCGATCTCGTGAAAGGAATCCCCATCGGCGACGGTGTCGATGCGCTCCCGGATGGTGAGCTTGTTGAACTCGTGCTGACGGGCGACCTTATCCGGGCCGCCCATGGCATGGGCGAGCCCCTCGCGTTTACGGAGCTCGCCGATTTCCTCTTCCCAGCTCATGGCCAGGTGCTGCGTATCAGGCGCGGGTGCCGGTGAAGGTGGCGTTGCCGAATGCGCCCAGCTTGACCTCGCCGTTGATCTCGTCGCCGGCGACCGTCGCCGTGAACTCGAGCGTCATGGGCATGGGGGACGTCATGTTGGCCTTCCAGGCGAGGCTGTCGCCGTCCACGGTGCCGTCCTCGATGTCGATCTCGCCCTGGGGACCGGAAATCTTGCCGGTGAGGGTGCCGCCGTCGGTGGCCAGCGACATGGTGCCGTTCTGTGAGCCCATGGGACTGTTGATCGTGGTATTCCAGGTACCGTCTGCGCTCATCGTCTCTCTCCTGTGGTCAACGCATCAATGGTCGGCCGGAGAGTATGCCTGCCCGGGCTCGAGGCGTCACCTGGCTGCTCGCCGCCTGTAGACAGGGGCGTTGCGGCCTGCGTTAATTCGCTCCCGATGAGTAACGGCATCGGTACCCTCAACGAAGGCCCGCTGCACCAGTCCCTGAAGGCGCTCTACCTCACCCCGAGCGCCGAGGAGGAGGTGCCGGTGGGCAGTTACGTGGCCGATGTCCGTGCCGAAGACGAGGTCATCTACGAGATTCAGACCGGCGGATTCTCCCCGCTGAAGCGCAAGCTCAGCACGCTGATCGAGTCTCACCAGGTGGTGCTGGTGCATCCCATCGCCGCCGTCCGGTACATCGTCAAGCTCCCGGAGGGAGAAGACGGACAGGCAAGCCGCCGGAAATCTCCGAAACGCGCCACGGTGGCCAACATCGTCGAGGAGCTGGTCAGCATCCCGCATCTGCTCGAGCACCCGAACTTCGAGATCGAAGTGGTGCTGATCGAGGAGGAGGAAATCCGCATGTTCGATCCGAAGCGCGTCCGGCGCCGGGGCGGCTGGCGGGTGGTGAGCCGCCAGCTCGGCCAGGTTCTGGAGCAGCGTCGGATCGGTTCGCGGGAAGACCTCTACTCGCTGGTGCACGGGCCGCTGCCGGAAACCTTCTCGACGGCCGACCTGGCGCTCGCCATGGGTCAGCCCCGCTGGCTCGCTCAGAAGCTCGCCTACTGTCTGCGGGAATCCGGCGCGGCCGAGCTGTGCGGAAAGAAAGGTAACGCGCTGCTGTACAGACGGCTGTCCGGGCGTTGAACGAACGGCCTCAGCCGAAAGCTCTGGTGAGGACCTCTTCGATTGTCCGCACGAGCGTGATGTCGAGATCCGACCGTACCGTGGCAGGGAGCTTGCTCAGGTCAGACTCGTTTTCCGCCGGCAGGATGATCCGGTGCTTGCCCGCCCGGTGCGCCGCCAGCAGCTTTTCCTTGATGCCGCCCACGGGCAGCACCAGCCCGGAAAGGGTCAGCTCTCCGGTCATGGCCAGGTCGTTCGGCACGGGTTTGCCCGTGTAGGCAGAGAAGAGTGCGGTGGCCATGGTGACACCGGCGGACGGTCCGTCTTTCGGGACGGCGCCCGCGGGCACGTGTATGTGCACGCCGTTCTCCTCGATCGTCGAACGGGCGATGCCGATCCGGTCAGCCACGGACCAGAGGTGACTCCGGGCGGCCCGGGCGGACTCCTGCATGACCTGGCCCAGATGTCCGGTGAGTGTCACCTTCTCGTCCTTGGGGGTCAGGGTGGCCTCCACGTAGAGCACGTCACCGCCTGCTTCCGTCCAGGCGAGGCCCGCGGCCACACCCGGCTCCCGCGATTCCCGTTCCTGATCCGGTTTGAATTTCTCCGGACCGAGCAGCTCGACCAGATCTTCTGACTGGACGGATTCCGAGAGCGGGGCTCGGGCGTCCACCACCTGCCGCGCCCGTTTTCTGGCCAGGCGGCCGATCACCCGCTCGAGCTCGCGTACGCCGGCCTCCCGCGTGTAGCCCCGGATGGCGCGTATCAGCGTGTCATCCGGGATGTCGAGCTGGGCTTCGGTGAGACCTGCCTCTGTGCGCTGCCGCGGGATCAGGTACTGACGGGCGATGGCCTGCTTTTCCAGATCGCTGTAGCCGGAGAGCTCGAGAATCTCCATCCGGTCCAGCAGCGGTCGGGGGATGCCTTCCAGCGTATTCGCGGTCGTGATGAACATCACCCGGGACAGGTCGAAAGGCAGGTTCAGGTAGTTGTCGCGGAATTCCTGGTTCTGGGCCGGATCCAGGATTTCCATCAGAGCGGCGGCGGGATCCCCCCGGAAATCACGGCCAAGCTTGTCGATCTCATCCAGCATGAGAATCGGATTGGTCACGCCGGCCCGGCGCACGGCCTGGAGAATGCGGCCCGGCATGGCGCCGATGTAGGTGCGCCGATGACCGCGCAGCTCCGCCTCGTCGTGGAGGCCGCCCAGGCTCAGGCGCTCGAACTTCCTGCCCATGGCCCGGGCGATGGACTGTCCGAGCGATGTTTTGCCGACCCCGGGTGGGCCCACGAAGCAGAGGATGGGTGCCTTGGCTTCAGGATTCAGCTGCATCACCGCCAGGGCATCCAGGATGCGGTTCTTGACGTCCTCGAGACCGTAGTGGTCCTCGTCGAGCACCGCCTGCGCATGCGCGAGCTCGAGCCGGTCCTCCGTCCGTGCATGCCAGGGCAGCTCGGCAATCAGCTCCAGGTAAGCCCGGGCGACCTGGTAGTCGGCGGCGTTTGCGGACATCCGGCCCAGACGGCCGAGTTCCCGGTCCACTTCCTTGCGCACCGTCTCCGGCAGATCGGCTCTGTCCAGATCCGCCTTCAGCTCGGCGATGTCCGGGTCCTCCTCGCTCTCGCCGAGTGCGTGTTCGATGGCGCGCTTCTGCTGACGCAGCACGTGCTCCCGCTGTTGAGCCTCCATATCGTCCCGAGCCTGCTCCGCGATCTGCCGCCGGACCTCGGCCACCTGCTGCTCGTGGGTGAGGATGCCGTGCACGGCCTCCATGAGCGTGCGTACGTCGTCCGCTGCCAGGACCGCCTGCTGCTGTTCCACGGTCAGATTGGCCAGGTTGGCGATCCGGTACATCTGCACCACCGGATCCGGCAGCGTTCCAATGAGCTGCTGATAGATCTGATCGCCGTTCTCGCTGTCCATGAGCCGGGCGATGGCCTGAGCCAGTGCCAGGTTTTCGCGAAGCAGCGCCTCGGCAGCGGCGCGATCGGGTGCATCGGGTGGCAGATCACCGGGCATGCTGAGCACCGGCAGAGGCTCCACTTCGAGCAGCAGACATTCGTCGTCGGGCACCGCGGCGACGATGCGGACCCGCCGCTCGCCCTGGACGATCACCTGAGCCCCCTGGTCGTGGCTTTCGATCCGTTTGATCTGAACCAGGGTGCCCACGGAATGCAGGTCGTCGATGGTCGGATTCTCGATCGTGGCGGCACGCTGGGCGACGGTGACCAGCTCGGTCACCCGTTCCGTCGAACGTTTCAGAGCCGCCATGGAGGCGGGCCGTCCCACGGCCAGGTGCTGCACGATGTGCGGGTAAACGACGATGTTCTTCAGCGGCAGCGCGGGATGAGTGATGGATGCCGTCATGTGTTCGCCTCAGGCAAGCCGGACCAGCTGTTCCCGGCGGATGAGATGCTTCAGCGCCCGGCCGGAGGCGAACCGCTCCACCTCGGCAACGATGAAGTCGGTCAGACGCTGGGTTTCGTCTCCCAGGGAACCGGCGATGTGCGGGGTCAGGAAGACGTTCGGCAGCTGGTAGAACGGCGAGTCCGGCGGCAGCACTTCCGGTTCGGTGGTGTCGAGCACGGCGAAGAGCCTGCCCTTGGAGAGTTCCTCCAGCAGCGCCGACTGGTCCACCAGGCCGCCCCGGGCCGTGTTGATCAGGGTGGTGTGGTCGCCCATCAGGGAGAGCTCCCGGGCTCCGATCATGTGCCGGGTATCCTTCAAAAGCGGCGCGTGCAGACTCACCACATCCGACCCGGAGAGCAGTTCCGACAGCCCGACCTTGTTCGCCCCCAGCTCCCTGGCCGCCAGGGGAGTGACGTAAGGGTCGTAGAGCAGCACTCTCAGGTCGAACGGTTTCAGGTATTCGATCACCAGCCGTCCCACGTGGGAGGCGCCGACGATGCCTACGGTCTTATGGTAGTTACCCACCTCCGGGGCTTCCCGGGTCCAGGGTGCCCGGTTGTCCTTGTGCTGTCGGTAGAAGCGGTTGAGCTGAAAGACTTTCTTGTTGGCGAACAGAATGGCGGCCAGCGTGTATTCGGCCACCGGCACGGCGTTGGCGGCCACGGCGTTGGTCACCCGGATGCCGCGCCGCCACACCACGTCGTCGAGAAATCCTTTCACGCTGCCGGCCAGGTGGGCGATGAGCTGCAGGCGGGGCAGCTGGTCGATCACCGTGACGTCGACCGGCGGGCAGCCCCAGCTCGTGACCAGGATTTCCACCCTGGCCAGATGCTCCCCGAGTGACTCGAAATCCCGGAATGGCTCGCTGCTCACCAGCCGCGTGGCCCGTGCCAGCCGCTCCAGATGATCCTTGCGGAACAGCTCGTCCAGCACCACCGGGTGCATGACCATGGCTGTGGTATGCGCTTTCGCCATGACCGGAAGAATACCTCATAATTCCCGGCCCACCGTACGAGGGTCAGCAGAGAATGCCCGGTCTCGATTCACAGGCGCTCGACATGCTGCGCACCATGGCCAGGATGCAGGAAGCACACAATGAACAGGTGCATCCGGACTGGCGGACGCAGGGGTACGAATACTACCGGGCCATCTGGGTGGAGTGCGCGGAGCTGCTGGACCATTTCGGCTGGAAGTGGTGGAAGCGGCAGCATCCCGACATCGACCAGGTGAAGCTGGAGATCGTGGACATCTGGCACTTTGCATTGTCCGATCTGCTCCGGGCGGACGCACTCAGCGATGAAGTCGCCGCACCCCTGGTTTTCGAGCCGGCAACGGGCGCGGGAGATCCGCTTGCTTTCCGGAACGCCGTGGAAAAGCTGGCACAGACCACGCTCGTGGCGCGCGCGTTCAGGATGGAGCCCTTCGTCGAAGTGATGCGTTCCCTCCCCATGGGCTATCAGGAGCTGTTCAGTCTGTATGTGGGCAAGAACGTGCTGAACAACTTCCGCCAGGATCATGGATACAAGTCCGGCGAGTACCAGAAGCTGTGGGCCGGCAGGGAAGACAACGAACATCTGGTGGAAGCCCTGGAAGGCCTGTCCTGTGATCCCGACGATGTGCCGGACACCCTCTATGCAGAGCTGAAGGCCCGCTACCCGGGCTGAGTCAGCAGCCCCCGGTAGGCGGTCAGCGCCGGCTCGTCGAAACAGACGAAACGGACCAGCGCCAGATTCTCCGCGTGATGGCCGCGCACCGTGTGCACGGCGATCTCCGTCGCCGCCTGAAGCGGATAGCCGAATACGCCGGTACTGATGGCCGGGAAGGCGAGGCTTGCGAGCCCGGCACGCTCGGCCAGCGCGAGACAGTTCTCATAGCAGCGCCTCAGTACCTCGGACTCACCCGAATCGCCACCACGCCATCTCGGGCCCACCGTATGGATCACGTGCGCCGCAGGAAGGCGGTAACCGCCGGTCATCTTCGCTTCCCCCGGCAGGCAGCCGTTCAGAGACCGGCATTCCGCCAGCAGCTGCGGTCCGGCGGCACGGTGAATCGCACCATCCACGCCGCCCCCGCCCAGCAGGGACTCGTTGGCGGCATTGACAATTGCATCCACGGTCTCTGCCGTGATGTCTCCCTGAACCGCTTCTATCCGCATTCTGTCCGTCCTCAGGGCAGGTCTGAGGATTCGTGACAACGATCACGAACCCTCAGAATGTCACCGTCCTGTCATCAGTCTGTCATGCCGGCATAACCGCCCGGAACTAGGTTTGGCGAAACCAATCAGTGGGTTATCAATGAATATTCGTTCAATCCCTGAGCCCGGCAAGACACACTACCGCACTATCTTCCTCTCCGACATCCATCTGGGCACCAGAGGCTGCCAGGCGGAGCACCTGCTGACTTTCCTCAAGCAGCACACCTGCGACCGGCTCTATCTGGTGGGCGACATCATCGACGGCTGGCGCATGAAGTCCTCCGGCATCTACTGGCCCCAGAGCCACATCAACGTGATACGCCGTGTGCTGACGATGACCAAGCGCGGTACGGAGGTCATCTATGTCACCGGCAACCACGATGAGTTTCTGCGCGACCACTCACCGCTGGAGATCGGAAACCTGAAGATCCTGGACGAGGTGGCGCACGAAACGGCGGATGGCAGACGATTGCTGGTGGTCCACGGCGATCAGTTCGACGTGATCACCCGCTACCACCGCTGGATCGCCTGGCTCGGCGACATCGGCTACACGATTCTGCTCGAGCTGAACCGTTTCCTGAACCGGCTGCGCGCCCACCTCGGTTACGGCTACTGGTCGCTGTCGGCCTGGCTCAAGCACAAGGTGAAGCGGGCGGTGAACTACATCGGCGAGTACGAGGATGCGCTGGCGCACCACTGCCGCAAGAACGGTTTCGAAGGGGTGGTCTGCGGGCACATTCATCACGCCGAGATCACGGATTTCGAGGGTGTGACCTACATGAACTGCGGTGACTGGGTGGAGAGCTGCACGGCGCTGGTGGAGGACGATCTGGGCGGTTTCCGGATCGTCCACTGGACGGCCGAAGCGGAAGCTTCCGCCACGGTGATTCCGTTCGAAGACGAGCGGTTGTCCGCATGAACCGGGGAACGCGCGGCAGGCTTCTTCTCATTACGGATGCCTTCGCACCGCAGACCAACGGGGTGGTGACCACGCTGAATTCGGTGGTCGACCGGCTGCCCACGCTGGGAATCGAAACCGATGTCATTCATCCGGGCATGTTCCGCTGCGTGGGCCTTCCGGGCTACCGGGAGATCCCGCTGGCCCTGGACCTCTGGCGCCTGCCGGGAATGATCCGGGCCGCGAATCCGGACTGGGTGCATGTCGCCACGGAAGGACCGCTTGGAATGGCAGCGCGGCGGTACATGGTGAAACATGACGTGCCGTTCACCACCTCGCTGCACACCAAGTTTCCCGAGTACTTCAACGAAAGAATCGGCACGCCGCTGGCGATCGGCTACCGGTTCATCCGCTGGTTTCACCGTCCGGCGGCGCGCACCCTCTGCACCACCGCATCCCATCGTGAGGAGCTCGAACGGTGGGGGCTCGACGATCTGGTGGTCTGGAGCCGGGGCGTGGACACGGACCGGTTTCAGCCCTGTACAGAACGCCCGGCGAACGCGCGACCGAGGCTTCTGTACGTTGGCCGGGTGTCCGTCGAGAAGAACATCGAGGCCTTCCTCTCCCTCCAGATCGATGCGGACAAGGTCGTCGTCGGGGACGGGCCGGCAAAGGAGGCCCTGGAACGTCAGTATCCGGACGCGCACTGGCTCGGTTTCCGGAAAGGCGCGGCCCTGGTGAAGGAGTATGCGCGGGCGGATGCTTTCGTTTTCCCGTCGCGCACGGACACCTTCGGACTGGTGATGCTCGAAGCCAATGCCTGCGGCACGCCCGTGGCCGCCTTCCCGGTGACCGGTCCCAGAGACGTGGTGATTCCGGGACGCAATGGCGCCCTGAATCCGGACCTGGAAATCGCCGTGTGGCGTGCCCTGTGTGTTTCCCGCGAGGCCTGTCGGCAGTATGCGCTGGAGAACGGCTGGGAAACGATCACCGAGCGGTTCGTCCGGGCGCTGGAACCCGTCCGCGCGCCGGGGTTTGCACCTGCCTCTCCCGACCTCGACAATCCCGCCTCATGGCAAGAGAGGACGATGACCGGCTCCTGATCGAGCGTCTCGATGGCTGGCGGCCGGACCACCGGGGCACTCTGCTCTTCGTTCTGGATGACGACCGCGTCCTGCTGATCCGGAAGAAGCGCGGGCATGGCGCCGGCAAGATCAACGGACCTGGCGGGAAGATCGACCCCGGGGAGACTCCGCACGAGGCAGCGCTCCGGGAAATCCGGGAGGAAACGGGCGTTCTCGTTCACCATGCGTCCCTGCAGGCCGAATTCCGCTTTCTCGATCTGATCGATCCGCAGTGGTACGGCTACGTATTCGTCGCGCGGGAATGGCAGGGTACGCCGGTGGAGACTCCGGAAGCGATGCCGTTCTGGTGTCCTGTCGGCGAGCTGCCCTTCGAGGCCATGTGGGAGGACGACCGGCTCTGGCTGCCCAGGGTTCTGGCCGGTGAGCGGCTGCGGGGGGATTTCCTGTTTGACCGCGGCCGTCTGCTGACGCACCGTCTGTCTTCCCTGGAACCGGTTGTCAGCCCATGAGTCACGAGCTCTGGCGGGAGTCGCTCAAACGCCTGCGTGCCATCGCCCAGACCGGGCAGACCTACACCCGGGACCCGTACGACCGGGAGCGTTACGAGGAGCTGGAGAACATGGCCCTGTCCCTGCTCGCCCGGCTGCTCGACTCGCCTCCGGAAGCGGTACGCAGCGTCTATCTGCCGGAGCAGGGGTATCCCACGCCGAAAATCGACGTCCGGGCCGGCATCTTCCGGGAAGGCAGAATCCTGCTGGTCCGGGAAACCGCCGACGGCCGCTGGACGCTGCCCGGCGGCTGGGGGGACGAGCATGAATCTCCCAGAGAGAGCATCGAGCGGGAAGTCCGGGAGGAGTCCGGCTTCGAGGTGCGGGCATCGCGTCTGGTGGCGGTCAAGGACAGACACCTGCACCCGTACACGCCGAAGCGGCTCGAGCGCATCTACAAACTCTTCTTCCTGTGCGAGCTCACCGGCGGCGAAGCCGCTACCAGCCTGGAAACGGACGGGGTGGATTTTTTCGCGCCGGACGACCTGCCGGCACTCAGTCTCGGCCGCACGTTGCCGGACGACGTGGCGCTGCTTCAGGCCTATCTTCACTCGCCGGAACGTCCCTGCTACTTCGACTAGGGCGCCTCTGAACAAGTCACCAGAGGCTCCCTAGGACGCTTTCGGGTAGAGTACGCGGCTTCGGATCCGCCGGATACGGGATGAGACTTCTCTGATGAGACCCTACAGAGACGAGATCGAAGCGCTGGAGCAGAACGGCATCACTCGGGTGGCGTTCAAGCGCATGGATGATCCGACGGTGATCCCGCTCTGGTTCGGCGAGGGTGACACGGTCACACCGGCCTTCATCCGGGAAGCCGCCAAACGTGCGCTCGATGAAGGACAGACGTTCTACAGCCATACCCGCGGACGGCCGGAACTGCGCGCGGCGCTCAAGCGTTACCTGGACGGACTGTACGGCATCGACGTGGACGAGCGGAGGATCACGGTACCGGGCGCGGCCATGCTCGGTGTCACCATCGCGGCGCAGATGGCTCTCACCACGGGTGCCCACGGGCTCATCGTCGGCCCGGTCTGGCCCAACATCGATTCCGTTTTCCGGGTCACCGGTGCGGATGTCTCCTCTGTGCGGCAGCGATTGACCGGGAACGGCTGGCAGCTCACCGCAGACGAGATCATCGACGCCGTCCGACCGGAAACCCGCGCCATCTTCGTCAACTCGCCCTGTAATCCGACGGGCTGGGTGATGTCCGCGCCGGAACAGGCGAAGCTCCTGGCGTTCGCCCGCAGCGAACGCGTGCTCATCATCGCCGACGAGGTGTATCACCGGACCGTGTTCGACGGCACTCACGCCCCGAGCTTCCTGACCATCGCGCGTGACGACGATCCGGTGGTGGTCGTTAACGGGTTCTCGAAGGCCTGGGCCATGACCGGCTGGCGCATCGGCTGGGTGGTGACACCCGTTCAGCACGAGATTCACTGGACGGCGCTATCGGAATGCTTCAACACCACCACCAACGTCTTCTGCCAGCTCGGTGCCGTCGCCGCTCTCGAGCAGGGAGAAGAGTTCGTGCGCGCTCAGCAGAAGCAGTTCGCGCGGGGGCGTGAGCTGGTGGATGCGGCCTTCGGCGCTCACCCGCTGATCGACTACGTCTCTCCCGCAGGTGCTTTTTACGCTTTCCCGAAAGTACGGGGCTGCACGGACAGCATGGCGTTCGCCGAGGGTGTGCTGGCGGAGGAAGACGTCGGCATCGCCCCCGGATATACGTTCGGCCCGGGCAACGACGCGCATTTCAGAGTGTGCTTTGCCCAGAGTCCCGAACGGCTCGAGGAAGGGCTCAGCCGGATCGTGCGCTACACGGAGCGTCACTTCGGCTGAGCGCTTCAGGCATCGGTCGTCTCCAGCGTCCGCCAGAGCAGGGTACCGCCGGCCACCGCCACCGGTATCAGCAGAAAGTTCAGCAGGGGGATCATCAGGGCACCCGTCGCACAGAGACCGAAACTCAGGGCCGCGGCCCGGTTCGACTTGAGCATCCTCAGGGTTTCCTGGAACGGTCGCTGACGGTTCTCGGTGGGGTAGTCGACGAACTGCACCGCCAGCGTCCAGGCACCGAACAGCAGCCAGATGACGGGTGCGGCAACGTTGACCACCGGAATGAGGGTGACGAGGAAAACGGCGAGCAGCCGCGGCAGGTAGTAAAGCAGTTTCCTGGCTTCACGGATGAGGCTCGATCCGATATCCGTCCAGATACTTGTTTCGGGCGCCGGGGCCGAGCCGAAGCGGACCCGTTCCAGCGCCATGGAGAAGGCGCCGAGAAACGGGCTCGCGATCAGCACTGCCAGCAGTCCGAACAGCCATGTGCCACCCAGAACGCCCAGGATGTAGAGCAGAGGCGTGAGCAGCATATCCAGCCAGGAGAGCCACTCAGGCAGTGAGGCGATCCAGCGGTTGGTGGCGCCGATCAGGTAGTCGAAGGCGAAGTAGAGCCCCAGAACGCAGACCACGAGACTGACCAGCACGGGCAACCAGACGTAGTGACGCAGTCCCGGATGCCGGGCCATGGCAAATCCATCCACGAAGCTTCGCACGCCGGTGGACGCCTTCACGGACATACCCGCTCGATTGCCGTCGCCAGCGTCTCGATCATGGTCTCCACGTGACCGTCGTCGATGATGAAGGGCGGGCCCATGCAGACGATGTCGCGGAACTCACCGGTGCCGCCGCCGTAGAAGAAAACGCCTTCCTTCAACCCTTCACCGACGATGCGGCCGGCAATGTTGTCGGATTCCTCGTAGGGTTCGAGCGACGCGCGGTCCCGGACGATCTCCACCGCCAGCAGCAGTCCCCGTCCCCGTACCTCTGCGACATGCGGGTGCTGGCCGAGCCGCGTGATCAGTCCCGCCTTGAGGCGCTCGCCCATTACCCGGGCCCGTTCGACCAGGTTCTCCTCCGTGAGGATCGTCAGCACTTCGGCGGCCGCAGCACAGGCGGCCGGGTGTGCGCCGAAGGTGTGGAACATCACGTTCATGCGGGCATGACGGATTGCCTCGCCGATGGCCGCGCTCGCGAAAACACCCCCAAGCGGTGCGTAGCCGCCTGCCAGGCCCTTGCCGGATACCAGAATGTCCGGGGTCACGTCCCAGTGCTGATAGCCGAATGGCCTTCCGGTGCGGCCGAAGCCGGTCATGACCTCGTCCATGATCAGCAGAACGCCGTGCCGGTCGCAGACCTCCCGGATCCGGGGCCAGTAGTCGTCCGGTGGCACGATGGCGCCACCGCTGGAACCGGTGATGGGTTCGGCAAGAAAGGCGGCGACGCGACCGGAACCGAGCTCGGAGATCGCATCCTCCAGGGCCTGTGCGTACCAGGCACCCATCCCGTCGCTTTCGCGCCCCAATGGACAGCGCAGTGGATACGGCGTGGGAACCACCGGGTGACTGCCGAGCATGGATTCGAGTCCCCGTTTCCTGGCCGCGTGTCCTGAGAGCGCGGCCGTGGTCAGCGTGGTGCCGTGATAGGAAGGGGAGCGGGCGATGATGATGCTGCGGTCGGGTTCGCCGCGGGCGGCATGAAACTGAGCGGCAAGCTTGACCGCGGTTTCCACGGACTCGGAGCCGCCGGACGTCAGATGCATGTGTGGCAGGGATTCGGGCAGCCAGTCCCGTTCCAGCACCTCGACCAGAGCCCGGCGGGAGGGTGTGATCCAGGGTGGTACCACATAGGTCGTATCCCGGGTGGCTTCGGCCACCCGGGCCACCACCCGTTCCCTGCCGTGGCCGACGTTGGCCACGATGGCGCCGCCCGCCGCGTCCAGAATGGGCCGGCCGGCCGCGTCGAACAGGAACACGCCCTCCGTCCGGGTGATCTCGGGCATGTCGGCAGGGATGAATGGCCAGTTCACATCACTCATTGCGGTTGTTCCTGTGTCCGGGGGGCAGTTTCGCTCTGGCGTTCGTAGCGCACCAGACGCGCCCGCATTTCCGAAAGCGTGTGCTCGTCCGCTATCTCCTGGCGGGCTTCCCGGATGGCGATGGTCTGAGCTTCGACGGCCGCCATGTACTCCCGGGTGGCCGCGTAGGCAGCGGCCAGGGTGTCGAAATGTTGCCAGCCCCCTTCCGTGAGAGCCAGGGGGCGGATGAGCGCCAGGGCGCGGGGACCGTCCTGGAAGGCTTCGGAGGTTGCCAGCACCCAGGCCAGATTGTTGCGGGCGGACAGATCGCCGGCGCTGGCGGCGCTCTCCAGATAGCCCACGGCCGCCTGCAGATCCATCGGGACGTGCTCCCCCGTCAGGTAGTACTCGCCGAGCAGCGCATTGGCCTGGGCATGCCCTCCGTCGGCGGCCCGCTTCAGCCAGGCGATGGCCTGTTCCGGGGTGTTGTCCATCAGCAGGAGCGCAAGGCGGAACTGTGCGTCCGGCACAGCACCCCTGGCCGCGCTGCGGAAGTACGCGGTGGCTCTGAACGGGTCCGGCTTCGGGCTCGAGTAATCCGTATAGGCGGTGCCGAGAAAGAACTGTGCGTGAGCATCGCCCTGCTCCGCACGCGCCTCGAGCCACTCGAGCAGTCCTTCTTCGACCACCGTGTTCCGCCTGTTCAGGATTCTGCCCGCGTATTCCGCGCCGCTCGGCAGGCGCATGAATCCGGAACGGACCGTGTCGGCCGTCCACACGCCGTTGATCTCGATTCCCGTGCGGTCCCGGCGGGTGCCCGGGCCCAGCGGCTGGTCCGAATCCCACACGCCTTCATGAAAGCTGCCGTCGGCGAAACTCTCCTTCCCGTTCCCCGCACGCTGGCCGGCTGCCCACTCACCCTCGTAGCGACTGCCGTCATAACGGGTGACGACGCCGAATCCATGCCGGCGGCCCTCCACCCAGGTGCCTTCGTAGACATTACCGGCTTCGCTCTCGGACCGGCCGTACCCATGCTGCTGACTGGCCTGCCATTCCCCTTCATAGCGGGATCCGCCGGCGTTCTCGAGAATGCCGAAACCATCCGGAACGTCGGCGTGCCAGTCGCCCCGGTACCGGTTGCCGTTGGCGTCCACGTACTCGCCGTAGCCCTGGCGGCTGCCGTCGTGCCACTGACCGCTGTAGGAAGCACCGTCGGTGGCGTGAAATTCCCCCTGCCCGTTCGGCAGGTCGTTCATCCAGTGGCCGCGATAGAGACCTTCACCGGACTGCTCCACCCCCTCGCCGGCACGGAGGCCGGAATCGAAGTCCCCCAGGTAGCGGCTGCCGTCCGGCCGTGTGAGCTCGCCGTGGCCATGACGCGCTCCCCGATGCCAGGTGCCCCGGTACCGTTCGCCATCGGGCCAGGTGCCCGTACCCATGCCGTCCGGTTGCCCGAGGATGAAGTCGCCTTCATAGGTTCTGCCATCCGGCCACTGGAACCGGGCTTCTCCGGTGTAGGCGAGGTCTTCCGGGTAGATCGGATAGGTGCGGCCGGAGGGCAGGGTCAGCAGGCCGGCCGCCGGATCCCCTGCGGGGGCGACGGGTCCACCGAGATCGACGCTCGTGCAGCCGGCCAGCAGGACGCCGGTCAGCAGGAATGCGGTCAGCAACCGGATCAAAGGCATGCCGCATGAGAAACCATCTCATGACAAAACTCAAAGAGT
>JAUIAV010000001.1 GCA_030425195.1 Gammaproteobacteria bacterium
ACCACGCGTTCCTGCAGGAAACGCAGAAGCTTGGCCTGCAGTTCCATGGGCAGATCCCCGATCTCGTCGAGAAACAGTGTGCCCTCGTGCGCGTACTCAATCTTGCCGGGCGTTTGTTTCGCCGCGCCGGTGAACGCGCCTTTCACGTAGCCGAACAGCTCGCTTTCGAACAGCGTATCCGGCAGCCCGGCGCACTCGACGGGGACGAAGGGTCCTCCGCTCCTCGGGCTCATCCCGTGAATGGCTTCCGCCATCAGTTCCTTGCCCGTTCCGGACTCGCCGAGCAGCATGACGGTCGCTTCGCTGCCCGCCACACGCTCAGCCAGCGCCAGCGACTTCTGGAACACGGCGGAGCGTCCCACCAGACCCTCAGGTCGAGCCTGCGCGCTGGCCACCCTGGACGGGCGCATGATCTCGATGAAGCAGCTCACTTCACCGCTGGCCGGATCCTTCACCGGCCACATCTCCACGTTCACGTACTCCTCGCCGCGGGGCGTGTGATGAATGTGCAGCACGCGGGTGTTGTCGCCGCTGGCCAGACTCTGCTTCAGCGGACAGGACTCTCCGGCCTGATCGCAGGGTACGGAGTAGCGATGGGATACCTGGTAGCAATGGCGGGTCCTGAGCGATTCCTCATCGCCGTACATCGTCTGATAAGCGGAATTGGCCAGGAGAATCCGGTAGTCGCGACTCAGCAGAATGGCCGGATCGTCCAGGCACTCGAGAATCGCCGTCACGTCAGGATTGATGTCCGCAGCCTTTTGCATCTGCCAATTCTGGCACATCCCTGGTAGCAACTACTGACAATTATGGCATAAGGCTCTGGCTGCTTAGATCCAGATCAACTCTATCTCATTGATTTATATGAGATGCCGTGGTTGGCACGATTTCCGCAATAAATCGGCGAAGGCGCCCGTCACAGACGACAGGCAACGCAGGAGGAAACCATGAAACCCGAAATTGAAGCGTTCTTCGATCCGGACACCTACACCTGGACCTACATCGTTATGGATCCGGGTTCCAATCAGGCCGCCATCATCGATTCCGTGCTCGACTATGATCCGGCTTCCGGCCGCACGTCCACGGCATCCGCAGACGCAGTCATCGATTTCGTGCGCAGAAAAGGGCTCGAGGTCGAGTGGATCCTGGAAACGCACGTGCATGCGGATCATCTCTCCGGTGCCAGCTATCTGAAGGACGCGCTGGGTGGCCGCACGGGCATCGGCAATCAGGTCACCGCGGTCCAGGCCGTGTTCGGTGACCTGTTCAATGCCGAATCCGAGTTCGCCCGCGACGGCAGCCAGTTCGATCATCTGTTCTCCGACGACGAATCCTTCCGCATCGGCAACCTGGAAGGCCGGGTCTGGCACACACCCGGTCACACGCCAGCCTGTGTCACCTATGTGTTCGAAGGTGCTGCGTTCGTCGGCGACACCATCTTCATGCCCGATTTCGGCACCGCCAGAACCGATTTTCCCGGCGGAGATGCCCGCACGCTCTATCGCTCCATCAGAAGGATTCTCGCACTGCCGGAAGACACGGCGCTCTATCTCTGCCACGACTACGAGACCGAAACGCGCAGCGAGTTCTGTTCGACGACCACGGTCGCCGCCGAACGCGCACGGAACATCCACGTCTGTGACGCGATGAGCGAAGACGACTTCGTCAGTTTCCGCGAAAAGCGGGATGCACAGCTCGCAGCTCCGCGGCTGCTGCTGCCGTCCGTGCAGTTCAACATGCGGGGTGCCGCCTTCGCGCCGCCCGAGGACAACGGCATGCAGTACCTGAAGATCCCCGTGCGCGCGGCCGATCGGCCGGCGGCATCCGAAGAGGCTGCCTGATGGCGGCATTCGTCCTGGCCTGGCCCGGTGCGATCGCCATCGGTCTGAGTCTCGGGCTGCTCGGCTCCGGAGGCTCCATACTCACGGTGCCGGTGCTCGTCTACCTGCTCGACCAGCCCGAGAAGCTGGCGATCGCGAGCTCTCTGGCCATCGTCGGATCCATCGCCGCCGCCGGCTCCCTGCCCTACATGCGTGCAGGTCTCGTGAACTGGCGGGCGGTGGCGCTGTTCGGCCTCCCGGGCATGGCGGGCACCTATGCCGGTGCGTGGATCGCCATGTTCGTGCCCGGCATCTTTCAGCTGGTTCTGTTCGCCGTGGTGATGCTGGCCGCTTCCGTGCTGATGCTGCGCCCTATCGACTGCGACAAACCGGCCGAGCCCAGAGCACTCTGGAAGATCACCATGGACGGGCTGATCGTGGGCGTCGTGACCGGACTGGTCGGCGTCGGCGGCGGATTCCTGGTGGTTCCGGCACTGGTGCTGCTCGGCGGCCTGGCCATGCGGGAGGCAGTGGCTACCAGCCTCGTGATCATCGCCCTCAAGTCCTTCAGCGGTTTCTACAAATACCTGGACGTGCTGGCCCAGGAACAGATCGCACTGGATCTGGACATCATTCTCCTGGTCAGCGTGCTCGGGATCGCCGGCACCTTTGCCGGCAACGCGATCGGCGGCCGGCTGCCTCAGGACAAGCTCAAGAAGACTTTCGGTGCGTTTCTGATCGTCATGGGCACATTCATTCTCATTCGCTCGGCGCCGGCTCTGTTCTGAGCGCAAGAGCCACCAACGGACCTGACATCATGGACATCAAACAGATCTCTCCATTTCTCTCCGTTTCACCCCAGATCTCACCGAACGACGTGGGCATCCTGGCGAGTCACGGCTATCGCACCATCATCTGCAACCGGCCGGACGGCGAGGCGGACGATCAACCGGAAACGGGGGAGATCGCCGCGGCCGCCGAGAGACACGGGCTCACTTTTCACCACCAGCCGGTGGTGGCCGGCAGCGTCTCCGACGACGACGTGGATACCTACGCTACCCTGCTCGCAGAAGCGGAAGGCCCGGTGCTCGCCTTCTGCCGGACCGGCACCCGGTCTATCTCCATGTGGGCAATGAGCGAGGCACACCATCTGTCCACCGATGCGATCCTGGCGGCGGCCGCCGTGCAGGGATACGACCTGGAAAGCCTGCGGGATCGACTGGAATCCCGTTCGCAGCACGAGGGTACGACGGCAAAGCCGCTCCACGTGCCGACCCACGACGTGGTCATCGTCGGCGGCGGCGCCGGCGGTCTCGCCACGGCAGCCAGCCTGCTGAAACGGCGCCCGGATCTGGACGTTCTGGTCATAGAGCCACGGGACAGGCACTACTATCAGCCCGGCTGGACGCTGGTCGGCGGCGGAGTCTTCGACCGCTCGCTGACCGAGCGGTCCATGGCCAGCGTGATGCCTGACGGCGTCAGATGGCAGCAGACCGCAGTCGCCTGCTTCGAGCCGGAACGCAACTGCGTCGTTCTCGAGGACGGTGAGCGGATCGGCTATCGGGCGCTGGTGGTGTCTCCAGGCATCAAGCTGAACTGGCAGGCGGTGGAAGGACTCAGCGAAACGCTCGGCAGGAACGGCGTTACGTCCAACTACAAGTTCGACCTAGCCCCCTACACCTGGGAACTGGTGCAGAGCTTCAAGGGCGGGCGGGCACTGTTCACCCAGCCGCCCATGCCGATCAAGTGCGCGGGCGCGCCTCAGAAAGCCATGTACCTTTCCTGCGACTACTGGAAGAAACAGCGGCGCCTGGACGACATCGACGTCGAGTTCTACAACGCCGGCGGCGTGCTCTTCGGCGTACCGGACTACGTCCCCGCGCTGGAGAAGTACGTGGAAGCGTACGGCGCTCAGATGAACTTCCAGCACAACCTCGTTGCCATCGACGGAGATGCACGGAAAGCGACCTTTCAGGCAGGCGACGAGACCCTGATCCGAGAATTCGACATGATTCATGTCTGCCCGCCGCAGACCGCGCCCGATTTTGTCCGCTCGAGCCCGATTGCGGACGACGCCGGCTGGATCGACGTCTCGCCGGAAACCCTGAGTCACCCGCGCTACGGAAACGTGTTCGGCCTGGGTGACGCCTGCGCGGCTCCCAACGCCAAAACCGCGGCCGCAGTCCGTAAGCAGGCGCCGGTTGTCGCGGAGAACGTTCTCGCCGTTCTCGCCGGTAAAGGCGCCCAGGCGATCTACGACGGCTACGGGTCCTGCCCGCTCACCGTCGAGCGCGGCAGAATCGTGCTGGCGGAGTTCGGCTATGGGGGAAAGCTGCTGCCGTCCCTGCCGACCTGGGTTCTTGACGGCAGGAAACCCACCTGGGCCGCCTGGTTCATGAAAGTGAAGATGCTCCCGTGGATCTACTTCGACCTCATGCTGAAAGGCCGGGAGTGGCTGGCAGAGCCACAACTGCTGCCCCACGAGCCGACGCCGCACGAGGCCCAGCCGGCGCAGACAGCCTGATCATCCGAATACCGGGGCCTGCGATCGCCTCTCCTCCTCTCCCCGGATCGCGGGCCCTGGTTCCCCTTTCGCCCCAGGGATGAGAGGCGCAGGGCCGCCAGGGATGGCGGCCGCTCCTGCAGACCGATTAGGCTAGACTGAAAAGCGCCCTGGTACTGAGGAGTATGTAATGAACGACAGCTATGTCACCGTCGAGCGTCTGGGACCGGTAGCCCTGGTCACTTTCGATCGTCACAGGAATCTGAACGCCTTCGACGGACAGCTCATTCTGGAGCTGACCGAAACCGCCAGGCAGTTTCACGACGACCTCGAGACCAGAGCCGTGGTCCTGACCGGCAGCCGCGACTACTTCTCGGCCGGCGCGGATCTGGAGGATCTCGCATCACGCAACGATCCGGATCTCTCGGATCTCGAGAAGCGTCAGATTTACTTTCGCGGTGTCCGCCTCTGTGAAGCCTGGGAAGCCATGCCGCAGATCACCATCGCGGCCATGGAAAAGCTGGCGGTCGGCGCCGGTGTGGCTCTGCCGCTGGCCTGTGACTGGCGCGTGCTCGGTGAGAGCTGCTACCTCTACGTGCCGGAAGTGAAGATCGGCCTCAATCTGCAGTGGGGCGCCCGGCTGATCAATCTGGTCGGACCTGCCCGTGCCAAGCGGATCTGCATTCTTTGCGAACGGATGGATGCCCGGACGGCAATGGAGTGGGGGCTCGTGGAAGAGATCGCACCCGACGGACAGGCGGCGGAGCGGGCGCTGGAGATGGCCCGTCTGGCCGCCGACATGCCGGCGGTTGCCACACAGATGGTGAAGCAGGCCGTCAACGCAACGGCCGCCGCGCTGAACCGGACCGCCAGCTTCGCGGATGCCGATCAGAGTCAGCTGACTGCAGCCGGCAGCGACGCAAGGGCAGCCAGAGACCGGTTCAACCGGAAAGACTAGCGCCGCCCCTGTCCCGATCTGAGTTCGAGGGGTCTCACTCCCCATGCGCTTCTAGTCCACAAAAACTGTATCTACATATATACATACTTACAGGTTTGCGATTACAATGGCATGGTCCGGCCGGAAAAGCCGGGCGACGGAAGCTGAGGGGAAGCCGAACGCCGGATATCGAGAACCGGCGGTGCGGACAGCAGAGGACCTGAGGTCGAATACGAACCTCGAACAGGAAGGGCCTGCAAAGCGCTCGTTACAGGATCGAATCAAAATCAAGCAACGGACTGATAAGGATTGCGAATGAGCACAATCACTCTGGCAACGACGAAGGGCGGCGCAGGCAAGACCACGACCGCTCAGATGATCATCGGCGCCATACATAGACTCGGCTACACCATCGGCGTCATCGACTGCGACGAGAACCGGACCCTCTCACGCTGGCTGGAGAACACCAGCAAGATGGCCATCGAAACCTCAGTGGTCCTGGATGAGTCTCTGGTGGTGAAGGAGATTCAGAAATTTCAGCGGAAGTACGACTGCGTGATCGTGGACACGCCCGCGGGGTATCACCAGTCGACCATCTTCGCCATGGGCTGCTCCGATCTGGTGCTGATCCCGCTCCAGCTTTCCTACGGAGACGTGACGGAAGCCGACAAGACCTACAGGCTCGTGAAGAGTACGGGACGGATGGCCGGCAAGAAGATCCGTGCGCGCCTCATCTATACCGACTACGTCCCGAAGACCAAGATCGCCAAAAAGGTCAGAAAGGCGGTGGACGACCTCAGTCTGCCTGCCCTGAAGACACGCCTGCATCACCTGGTTGCCTTCAAGGACCTCACCTTCACCGGCGACGTTCCCAAGAAAGGCACTGCCGGTGCGCAGGGACAGTTGCTGGTCCGCGAGCTGCATGAACTCGGCGCGCTGCCCTTCATGGAAGAACAGCTGGAAGACAGGAACGTGGTCGTGGCTTTCAAAGAGGCTTCATGAGCCGCAGTCCGGCAAAACCGGGCTCCGGGACGCGCAGAAGTGCGTCCCGGTCTCCCGCCGCACGGCCACGCGCCACCAGGGCGAAGGAGCCGGGCGGATCCGCGGAAGCGATCTCGCAGGTGACCATCAAGATGCGTGAATCGCTGCATCGGGAGCTTGCGCGCAAGGCGTTCAACTCGGAGATGACCATGCGCGGTTTCATCATGCGAGCGCTGAAGCAGGCGGGTCTCGGTGTTACCGAGTCTGACCTCGTGGACGGCCGGAAGAAGTCCATAAGCCGCTAGGGAGTCTCCGGGCGGCCTATTGACCTCATTGAGGTGACCCTCTTTACTCGTTCGTTTGAGAGGGGATCAGCATGAAGACTTCAATATCCATCGGCTCCGCCTACTACAACGGACAGGACTGGGATCAGCTCGTCGCCTACACCATGGCTGCCGATCGCATGGGGGTGGATCAGGCCTGGTCCGCCGAAGCCTGGGGGATGGACGCCATCGTCCCGCTGGCATTTCTGGCTGCGAAGACCGAAAACATCAGGCTGGGCACGGGCATTCTCCAGATCAGCGCCCGGGTACCCTCCATGGCTGCCATGACCGCCCAGAGCCTGGATACGGTTTCCAGAGGCCGTTTCATTCTGGGACTCGGCGTCAGCGGCCCTCAGGTAGTGGAAGGACTGCATGGCGCCGCCTTCGCCAGGCCCCTCTCGCGGCTCCGGGAATACGTCGAGATTCTCAAGATCGCCCTGGCCGGCGAGAAGGTGAGCTACGAGGGAAAGACGTACCTGCTTCCCCGGCCAGGCGGCGAAGGGAAACCGATCCGGCTGTCCCAGCCACCCCGCCCGGACCTGCCCATATATCTGGCGACGCTGGGCCCGAAATCGCTGGAGATGACCGGGGAGCTCGCAGACGGCTGGCTCGGCACCAGTTTTCTACCCGACCATGCGGACGTCTTTCTGGATCACCTGAAAGCCGGCGCGGAAAAAGCAGGCCGAACGCTCGCGGACATCGACATTCAGACAGGCGGCTACTTCGAGGTCGGCGAGGACGTTGAACGTCTGATCAACGAACGCAAACCGGCCATGGCGTTCACACTCGGCGCCATGGGATCGGCCAAGACCAATTTCTACAACGAGGCTTACTGCCGGGCCGGCTACGAGGACACGGCCAAGGAAGTCCAGGGACTGTGGGTCGCGGGGAAAAAGGAAGAAGCCATCCGCCGGGTGCCGGACGATCTCGTGCTGCAGGCCAACCTGATCGGTACCGAAGACATGGTTCGCGAACAGCTCAAGGCCTACAGGCGCGTGGGCGTGAACACGCTGCGATTGTCCACCGGTGGCAGCAGCTGGCCGGAGCGTACGGCCGCGCTCGAGGCCGCCATGGACCTGATCCAGCGGGATGCCCGGGATGCCGCCTGATCGGGAAGAGCCGGTGCCGACCGTATCCAGAGAAGAGGCTGACCGGTTCGATCCGGCCGTCGTTCACCTGAACGCGCGAGACGTCGCTTTCGCAGCCGTGTGCCAGGCCCCAGGGAGCTGAACTACGGCGAGCATGCGCCAGGCGCTGGCTGCGCCTGCACGACCGGTACTAGCAGAACTGGCGGGCAGGATGTGCGATAGTATTTTCTGAGCGCACAAAGGGGAAAGCGATGTCGGACAGCAGCGCAAAGAACCGGCCGGATCCGGCCGAGAACTTCAGAAATCTGGTCACGGAGTGGGAACGCGGCTTCGATGCCATGGCCAACAAGTTCATGGGCACCGAAGAATTCAGCCGCTCGATGAACCAGCTGCAGGACCTGCAGCTCAGCATGCAGAAACGTTTCAACGAGGCGATGGCGGAGCAGCTGTCGCATTTCAACATTCCGAGCAGGGACGACATCCTCCGCCTCGGCGAGGCCGTACACGCGCTGGACAAACGGGTAGCCCGGGTGGAATCCATGCTCGTGAAGAAGGAAAAAAAGAAGAAGAAGAAAAAAGGTAACGCCGGCTCGGAATCCCGGTCGGGACCGCCACGCACCAAGCTGCCGCCCAGCGCCCGAAGGAAGGAGGCCGACGATGGCTGATGAACCCATCTCTCCGGAGATTCTCGAGCGGGCCCGCAATCTCGTCGACCAGACCATCCAGCGGAATATCAAGGGGCTCGAGTTTCTGACCGGTCCGCCTGCAAAAGTCGGTCTGACGCCGAAGGACGTGATCTACGAGCGCGGCACACTGCGTCTCTATCACTATCATCCTCTCGCCGATGAACTCTACCGGGTACCCCTGCTGCTGGTCATGGCGACCACCAACAAGGCCTACGTCTTCGACCTGGCACCGGGTCAGAGCATGGTCGAATACCTGCTCAAGCAGGGTTTCGACGTCTACGTGATCGACTGGGAACCGCCGCAACCGGAGGAGCGGGGCCTGGATCTGGCCGACTACACTCAGGATTTCATCCCCACCTGCGTGGACATCGTCCTCGAGGAGTCCGGAGAACCGGACCTGTCCATCGTCGGCTACTGTATGGGCGGCGTGCTGTCTCTCATCTATGCCGCCAGTCATGCCGACGGCCCCCTGAAGAATCTGGCCTGCCTCACCACCCCGGTAGACTGGTCCGAAATGGGGCTCACGGCCATCTGGTCGGACGAGAAACACTTCGACGTGGACCGGCTCGTGGATACGCTCGGAATCGTTCCGAAGAGTACGGTCACGGCGTCCTTCGAGATGCTGCGGCCCGCACAGAAACCGGCCGGCCAGCTCCGGGTCTGGGAGCAGATGTGGAACGACGACTTCGTGGCTTCCTACCGGGCTTTCGAGCGCTGGGGCAATGAAACGCTGCCGCTGGCCGGCGAGTACTTCCGTGACACGACCAAGGAACTGATGTGGGGCAACAAGCTCTACAAAGGTACGCTGAAGGTCGGCGGCAGAACTGCCAGGCTCGCAGATATCAAGGTGCCCGTGTTCGCCGCGATGGCCGAGCATGATCACATCGTCTCCTACAAGGCCAGCAAACCGTTGCTGGACCTCGTAGGTTCCGAAGACAAGGAAGAAATCGTGTTGAAAGGCGGGCACGTGAGCCTCATTGCCGGCCCGAACGCCGCACGCAGAATGTGGCCCAGGCTGGCCGAGTGGTTGGGAGAACGTTCCGTATGACCGAATCGAACCGGTATCCGCGCACGGTGGATATCAAGGATGGCACTGCAACTCTGGAGCTGATGACGCCGGATGCGGAGGCCGAAGTGCTCGCTTTCGCGAATACGCTCCCGCCGCACGATCTGCTGTTCCTGCGACGCGACATCACCGAGCCGAAGGTGCTGTCCGCCTGGGCTGCTCAGCTCAGGACCGGCGAGATCACGAGCCTGCTCGCACGCGACGAGGCCGGAGAAATTCTCGGCTGCACCGCCGTGGTCCAGGATGAGCTCAGCTGGTCACCCCACGTGGGCGAGCTGAGAGTGCTCGTAGCACCCGCCGGCAAGGACCGGGGGCTCGGACGGCAACTGATTCAGGAGAGTTTCCTCATCGCCCTCGGGCTCGGTCTCGAGAAGCTGACGGCACAGATGACCACGGACCAGACAGCCGCCATCAACGTCTTCGAGGAGATGGGTTTCACCGCGGAGGCACTGCTGAAGGAACACGTGCGCGATCATCAGGGCGCAAAGCACGACATCGTGATCCTCTCCCATGACGTGGAAGGCTTTCAGTCTCAGATGCAGGCTTACGGCATGACCGATCTGGTCTGACCCGCTCCGCATCCGGTAGTACGCTGAGGAGAACGTCGGCATGCGTCACAGTGTTTTTTCGTGCTCTCTGATTCTCTTGTGCCTTTCCTTTCCGGCAGCAGCGGAATGGGGGCCTGTCGAGGTCATCGGCCGAACCATTGCGCCCGGTGAAGCACTGCGCTTTCCGTTCATCCCCGATCGTTCATTCGAAGCAAGCTTTCTGAACATGCCGGTGTTCGTCGCGCGCGGCTCGAAGGCCGGGCCGACGCTCTGTCTGACCGCGGGCGTGCACGGCGATGAGTTGAACGGCGTGGAGATTGCACGACGGGCATTTACCGCAACCGATCCGAAGACCCTGCGGGGCACCCTGATCGCGCTGCCCGCAATCAATGCCGAGGGGGTGCGCACAGGTAACCGCAATCTCTCCGACCGCCGGGATCTGAATCGCGCGTTCCCCGGCCGCTCCGGCGGCAGCGTCGCCGCGGTGATCGCCAACGCGGTGTTTTCCAATATCGTGATGCTCTGCGACGCGCTCGTGGATCTGCATACCGCATCGAACAACCGCGCGAATCTGCCGCAGATTCGCGCCGATCTGTCGGACCCGGAGGTCAAGCAGCTCGCCATCCACTTCGGCATCGGCATCGTCGTGCGCGGCAGTGGTCCTGATGGGAGCCTGCGGCGCGAGACAGTCAAAGCCGGCATTCCCGCCATCATCTACGAAGCGGGGCAGCCGCTGCGTTTCGAAGAAGCCGAAATCGACCGGGGCGTGCAGGGTGCCAGGAACGTGATGGCCTATCTCGGCATGACCGGCGATCCGGAGCTGGAGACTCCGGACACGCGGGTATACGAGCGATCACGCTGGGTACGCGCGGGCCTCGGCGAGGGCGGATTCTTCTTTCCGACAGCGAGCCTTGGCGATCATGTGAGCGCGGGGGATATGCTCGGCATCGTCGTCGACCCGTTCACCGACGCCGAGACAGAAGTGGTCTCGCCGGTTACCGGTGAGGTCATCGGGATGGCGGTCTCACAACCCGTGCTGTCCGGCTTTGCCCTGTTCCATGTCGCCTGGAAGGATTGATCCGCAGCGCATCTCACCCGGTCTCAGCCACCATTCAGGTCTCTGATCGTCCGTCGCCCCAGCTGAGAGAGGTGCACTTCATCCGGTCCGTCAGCGATCCGGCAGTAGCGGCTGGTGAGGTAGATGCGGGCGATCGGGGTATCCTGGGTGACGCCCATGCCGCCGTGCGCCTGGAGCGCCCGGTCGGCGACCTCCTGACACATCCTGGGTGCCGCTACCTTGACCATGGAGATGTAGTCCCGGGCCCCTTTCGGACCGAACTTGTCCATCTTGTCCGCGGCTGCCAGTACCAGGAGCCGGCACTGTTCGATCTCGTAGCGCGAGCGCGCCACGTCGTGCTGGATGCTCGTCTTATCGGAGAGCTTCTCTCCGAAGGCGACCCGCTGCTCGACCCGCGCGCACATCAGTTCCAGACAGCGCTGCGCCATACCGACGAACATCATGGCGTACTGGAACCTGCCCGGACCGAGACGGCCCTGGGCGATCTCGAAACCCCGCCCTTCGCCTAAAATCAGATTCTCCACCGGCACACGCACGTCGTCATACAGCACCTGCGCGTGGCCGCCGGGCGAATGCACGCTGCCGAAAGCCCGTACCGGCCGTTCCAGGGTCACGCCGGGGGTATCCACGGGTACCAGAATCATCGAGAACTGCTGATGCCGAGGCGCATCCGGATCGGTCTTGCCCATCACCACCAGTATTCTGCACAGGGGATTGAAGGCATTCGACGTGAACCATTTACGTCCGTTGATGACGTACTCGTCACCGTCGCGGACGATGGTGGTTTCCAGATTCGATGCATCGGACGAAGCGACCGCCGGCTCCGTCATGGAGAAGGCAGAACGGATCTCGCCATTGAGCAGCGGCTTGAGCCAGCGCTCCTGCTGTTCCGGGCTCCCGAACCGGGCCAGCACTTCCATGTTGCCCCGATCCGGCGCGCTGCAGTTGAACACCTCCTGCGCCCAGGGCACCCGGCAGATACGCTCCATGAGCGGCGCGAACTCCAGATTGGAGAGACCCGGGCTCCAGTCCTCGTATTCACGGGGCAGGAACCAGTTCCAGATACCGGCGGCTCGTGCCTTGGCTTTGAGATCCTCGAACCACGGCGGGTAGGACCACTCGTTGGCCGAGTTCTCCACCCAGTCGCCGTGCTCCAGCTCACGCGGAAAAATGTGCTCGTCCATGAAGGCGTCCACGCGGGCACGCAGCTCCAGGACCTTATCGGTCGGCTCGAAATCCATGCTGATCCCCTTTCCATCTCCCGAACCCGATTGTTACGCGCCTGAGGCGCCCGGTTCAAATCCCCGGGTCCATCCGCTGGACACCGGGAGTGATGCTGGTTGACGATATGTGACCGATTGGCGGAGATCGAACATGAGCAGACTGTACGACGGGAACCACCGCCGCCTGCAGGACGAATTCGGTACGCAGCGGCTGGCGGATGCGGTAGAGGCGGCGACGCTACATCACGAGATCACGGAGGATGACGCCGCCTTCATCCACGCACGGGACATGTTTTTTCTGTCCACCGTGAACCGGGCCGGACAGCCGACGGTTTCCTATAAAGGCGGAGATCCGGAGTTCGTGAAGGTGGTGAACCCCTCCACCCTGGTTTTTCCGAGCTATGACGGCAACGGGATGTTTCTGTCCATGGGCAATCTCGACGCGAATCCGCTGGTCGGCCTGCTGTTCATCGACTTCGAGTCGCCGGGTCGTCGCCGGGTACAGGGCCGGGCTTCACTGCACAGAGAACACCCCCTTCTGGCCGTATATCCCGAGGCGGAACTGCTGGTCGAAGTCTCGGTCACCGAGCTCTGGGTCAACTGTCCGCGATACATCCATCGCTATGAGAAGGTGCACAAAGCCGCGCACGTTCCGCGCAAGGGGGTCGAGACACCGCTGGCACTCTGGAAGCGGATCGACATGCTGCAGCCCATGCTGACGGAAGCGGATCAGGCACGGGCAAGAGCGGCAGGGTTCATCACCGCCGCGGAATACGAAGCCGCTCAGTAACGGGCTCAGTCCGACCCGTCGTCTGGCGCCGTCTCTTCCCCGGACGCCTCGGCCTCCGCCCGTTTCCTGGCCTGCTCCCGGGCCCGCTGCTCGAGAACGCTCGACATCGAATTCGAGGCGAAAGCACTCTGCGTGGTGCCGGTGACCCGGCCGGTGGTCCGGCGTCGTCGGATCTTCGTGGGTTTTCTGTCGCGCTCACTCATGGCAACAGATTATATGACAGGCACCGGAGACTTCGGCTAGTCTCCCTGAAAACCGGGGAGGAGAGGGAACCATGCAGCCGCCTGTCATTCGTGTCGCCGGACCATCGGAGCGTGAGCGGATTCTTTCCACCGTACTCATGGGTTTCTCGTCAGATCCTCTGACGCGCTGGTTCTGGCCGGAAGCCAGCACTTATCTGCAGGCCACCGGGGCCTTCGACGCATTCGCGGGCGACGCGTTCGATGCCGGCGCGGCCTTCGTCACCCAGGGTTTCGAAGGGGCCGCACTCTGGCTGCCCCCTGGCAGTCAGCCGGACGAGGAACGGATGGCCTCGATCGTGAGCGACACGGTAGCGCCGGAAATCGCCGAAGACGTCTTCAAGGTCTTCGAACTCATGGACCACTATCACCCGGAGGAAGAGGTCTGGTATCTGCCGATCATCGGCGTCGATCCGGCACACCAGGGTCGCGGTCTCGGCTCTGCCCTGATGAAGGAGGCACTGCGGCACTGTGACGAGGCTGGTCTCCCGGCGTACCTGGAATCGTCCAATCCACGGAACATCTCACTCTACGAACGGCACGGTTTCGAAGCTGTCGGCGTCATCCAGCACGGCAGCTCGCCGGTGGTGACACCGATGTATCGACCGGCGCAGTGACATGGCGGACACGGAAGTCGCTCTGATCATCGGCGGCGGCCCCGGCATCAGCGCCAGCTGCGCTCGCCTCTTCAGCAGGGAAGGCATGCAGGTGGCGGTCGCGGCCCGGACCCCGGACAAGCCGGTGCTCGAGGACCTGGAAGTCCAGCACGGCGTACGTCGATTCGCCTGTGATGCGTCGGACCCGACGGCCGTCACCGGGCTCTTCGGGGAGGTCCGTTCGGCTCTGGGTCCTCCCAGGCTCGTAGTGCACAACATCGATGGCCGGATGGCCGGCATTTTCCGCAGGGGCGTGACGGAAGCCGATCCCGAACTGGTGCGGCAGGTGTTTCTGAATTCCCCGTTCAGCGCCTTCCTGGTCGGACAGCAGGCCGCGCGAACCATGCTCGAGAACGAGCCGGATGCCAACGGCGTGAGAGGCACCATTGTGTTCACCAACGCCAGCGCGGCACTCAAGGGTTACCCGCGCAGCGGCGCCTTCGCCATGGCCTCCCACGGAAAATCCGGCCTGGCTCAGAGCATGGCGAGAGAGCTGGGCCCGGAAGGCATCCATGTCGCCCATGTTCCCATCGACGCCGCCATTGGCTGGACTCAGGAGGATGGCAGCCGGGCCCACCGTCTGGCAGGGACGACGAAGGACGACAACATGGCGGACCCGGACCGGATCGCCGAGGTCTATCTGCAGCTGCACCGCCAGCATCGGTCCACCTGGGCCTACGAGGTGGTGCTGCGGCCCTGGGTCGAGAACTGGTAACGCTGCCAACGGGCGTTCACGTTCTCCTCCCGGCTGCAGCGGTGAATGCCGCACGGGCGAGAATGGTCACGGCAATGAAGGTGAAGACCATGCCGATACCGCCCCCGAGAAAAGCCAGCGCACCGGCGGCATCGCCCTCCCCGAAGGGGGTTGCGCCCACAGACAGGCCCCGGTTGGCGGACAGATTACCCGCCCAGTAGAAGATCGTATTGCCCCAGCCGGTGATGATCATGCCCCAGCCCACCCAGCCAGCGGCACGGCCCGTGAGGTTCAGCCTGTCCATCAGCAGAGCCACGCCGGCGATCATGACGCCGTTGAGGATGCCGCCCACATGCGCGGCCTGCCAGCCGCGCGTACTGCCGGGCACATCGACTTCCCAGGCCGGCAGCGGCCAGAGCGCGACCGCATCCAGCAGCGAGAAGATCAGCATGATCCCGGCGACGAGGCCGATCAGCAGAACGATCATGCCGTGTCCGATGACGAGGCTGGCGAGACGACCGGTCTCTTCAGAATCAGGTCTCAATACGACTCTCCCCTGTTTCCACACCGGCTGCAGTGTACCAATCTCCGGGGTAATCTCCGGGTTACCCGGGTCGGGGGGGCTCCGATACGGTAGTCTGTCCTTTTACCCGGAACCGCCATGCGCATTCTGCTCACCAACGACGACAGTCACGACTCTCCGCTTTTCCTGCTCGCCATCCAGGTACTGGCCGATCTCGGCGAGCTCACCGTGGTGGTACCCGCCGAGGAGCAGAGCTGGAAGGGAAAATCCATGACCCGGTTCGGGAAGCTCTACACGGATCGGATCGACCTGCACGGCACACCGGCCTGGTCGGTCACGGGCACTCCGTCGGACTGTGTGAATCTCGCCATCTACAATCTGATGGAGACGCCGCCGGACCTGGTCGTTTCCGGCATCAACATCGGCATCAATACCGGACTCGGATTCTTCATGGCCTCCGGCACGCTGGGCGCCTGCTTCGAAGCCAACATCGCCCGGATACCGGCCATCGCGCTGTCTCAGGCCATGAGCTTCGAGGATCATCGTGACTGGTACACGAACCGGCAGTTCTCTCCGACCGCGCTCGAGCGCATGACCGGGTCCCTCAGTCGGGTGTTTCCCCGGATCTGGCAGGACTACGCGCAGAAGATGACACGGCCCGTCACCTGGAGTTTCAACCTCCCCGACCATACGGGAGATCTGGCGATCGTTCGCACCCGCCTGGGCCAGACGTACTACGGGCAGTGCTTCAGCCGGCGGGGTGATCAGTACTTCCACGATCTGCAGCGCTTCGACATCGATCGGGCACCCGACTCCGATCAGGCCGTGGTCGCCGACGGGCACGTGAGCGCAACGCTGATCGATCTCGGCGAAATCGGTCAGAACATGGCGGACTGAAACGGATGGCCGCGCAAGACACAGGCACGTGCCCCTGCGGCACCGGTCGGCCCCTGGATCGGTGCTGCGGACCGTTCGTACGTCGTACGGCTGCCGCGCCGACCGCGGAGTCACTGATGCGGAGCCGCTACACGGCCTATGTCCTGAGCGAATCCGGATATCTTCTGGAAACCTGGGATCCGCAGACGCGGCCTGCCGAGCTCGACTTCGATGCGGCTCAACGGTGGCTCGGGCTCAGGATCCTTCGTACGGCAGCCGGCCTGGAGACGGATGAGAACGGCGAAGTCGAGTTCGTCGCCCGCTACAAGGTGGCCGGACGGGCCACCCGGCTGCACGAAATCAGCCGTTTCCGGAAGAAAGACGGCCGCTGGCTGTACGTGGACGGCATACGCGGCAATACGGATTCCGGCCGGAGAAACTGAGAACGCGTGGCACTGAAACCCACCATCTTCAAGTTCGACGTGTCCCTCGCCGACCTGGACCGGGACTGCTACGAGTCTCTGTCGCTCACCGTGGCCCGGCATCCCTCCGAGACCCAGGAACGCATGATGGTCAGGGTGCTCGCCCGCGCTCTGTTTCACCACGAACGGCTCACCTTCACACGTGGACTGTCCGAAAACGACGAGCCCGATCTCTGGCAGAAGAGCCTGGACGGGCGGATCGAACGCTGGGTCGAGGTGGGTGAACCCGCCCTGGAAAGGCTGAAGAAGGCGTCCCGCCTTGCAGAGGCGGTGGACGTGGTCAGCTTCAACACCCGATCCGAGGTCTGGTGGCGTCAGCTGGCCGGGAAGCTGCCCGAAGGTACCGCCTCGGTCTACCGCCTGGACTGGCCGGAGGTGACCGCACTCGCCGCCCTCATCGACCGGACGGCGGAACTCAGCATCACCATCAACCGCCCGTCACTGTTCGTCGCAGCCGATGCGGGACAGGTGGAGCTCGGTCTCGAGACCCTCTGCGCGGGCTGACCGTCGGGGCCTCAGCCTACGAACCGGTAGTACTCGATGCCTTCGTCCGTGATGGGTCCTGAGCGTTCGCCCACATGAGAAACGACGAACTCGGCGAACACTCTGCGTGGAATATCCACGTGCTCACCGGCATGCAGGCGCTCGTACTGCTCGCGGTCGAGCGCCACGGAATGCTCGAGCGCATCCCCCATGCCGATGCGCTCTGCGGCGATTTCCCAGCCTGGAACGACCGTGCACGGGATGGCTTCCGCGGCGTCTCCGCTGCCATAGCCGATCAGCAGCACCCGTCCGCCGGTGAGATCGACGCCGCGGTTCAGCGCATCCTCGAATCCTGCGGCGATCCACGCGGGAAGAGATGCGGTGTAGAGATTGCCGAGCTCGGCCACGAGGTCGGCGCCATAGGCGAGCTTCTCCGTCACCACTTCCCGGTAGGCGTCCGAGGAGCGCAGCGCGCGGATCACGTTCATCGCCCTTGGATAGGCCTCCAGAGCCGGCGTGGTCGGATCATCGGCGGCTTCGCCGATGGAGGGGCGGCTGCCGAGCTCCTCGACCACCCGATCCAGGGATTCGCCCGCCCGGTCGCAGTAGCCGGCCAGTTCCTCCCGATCCGCCGTCTCACCCCGCGAGAGCGCAAAGAGATAGCCGAGTGCGAGACCCGATTCCGGCATCCGCTGGTAGGGCCGATGCATGAATATGGCTGCCAGGTCTTTCAGCCAGGTGGACGGCCGTTCGTCGGCTTTCTCGAACATGGCACCCAGGGCAGCCACGGTCGCCTCCAGATAACAGGCGGTGGAGTACGGCCCGTTGAACACCGGAAAGTCGTTCAGATGTCCATGGTGGCCGGGTTCCGTCTGATTGAATCGTATGAACGGCTTGCGGAAATCGGGCCCCCGGTAGTCCGAAGACTTGCCCGCCGCTGCGAGATCCACGACCATCAGGCCGGGATTCTCCTCCAGAAGCATGGCCACCGCCCCGGCGCCCTGGGTCTGCTCACCGCTGCTGCCCCGGGCATACTGGGCCAGATCCGCGCTCACCACGATGGCCTGATTGCCCGCCCCGTCGGTGGCCAGGTAGCGGACGGCGCCCTTCATGGCATACACCCCCCCCAGACAGGCATGCTTGAACTCGGGGACTTCGCAGGTCCTGGGGAGCGTCGCCAGTCCGAGCGCGCGCAGCGCGTCGTTGACCATGCCTTTCAGAATGACGGCACCTGCCGCATTGTCCGTGCTCGATTCCGTGCCGAAGCCGAGATAGGTCACCCGGGAGGGATCGATGCCGTAGTTCTGAATGAGGCGCAGCACGGCGGTCGCCGCCAGCGTGTAGACACTCTGCTCGGATCCGCGCATGCGGAAGCTGCGCCCGACGACCGCCCGGATCTTCTCCGGGTTGTTGCCCGTCCATTCGGACCATTGTTCCAGACACACACGATAGGGAGGCACATAGGCCGCCAGACCGCTGATACCTATGCTGGGGCGTTCACTCACTCAGGCAATCCGTTTCCTCGGCGCTGCCGAGTCTACCTCGACCCTCCCGCCTATGCGATAGTGGCTGCCGGACGCCGGGACTGAGGAGGCAGGGTTGAAGTTTCTGGAACCAACGCTGATTGCGGACCCCTACCCTACCTATGCCCGCTGGCAGTCGGATCATCCCGTTTTCCGGGCCGAAGACACCGGGCAATGGGTGCTCACCCGCTACGACGACGTCCGCTCGGTGCTCAAGAGCTCTGCCGACTACTCGTCGAAAGCCATGGGTGAACAGGGCCCTTCTCTGCCGCTGCTCACCGACGACCCACCCAAGCACACCCAGCTGCGGGCCCTGGTGGACAGGGCATTCACCATGCGGATGCTCAGGCAGATGGAGGCATGGGCAGAGACGCTGGCCGACGGCATGGTCGCCGCGCTGCCGGCCGGCACGCCGGTAGACATCGTCCAGACGCTCACCATCCCGCTGCCGGTGGCCGTCATCTCCCGGATGATGGGCATTCCGGCCGAGCGCAGAGACGACTTCAAGCGCTGGTCGGACGCACTGACGGGAACGCTCGCCGGGGCTTCTCTCGAGGACCGGCAGCAGGATGTGCTGGAGATGGCGACCTTTTTCCAGACGCTCATCCCCAGTCGCCGGGAAGCCCCCGGGGACGATCTGGTCAGCCGTGTGGTGAACGCGGATATCGACGGCGAACGCCTGTCAGACGCCGAGATCGTGGGCTTCTGCATCCTGCTGCTGATCGCCGGCAACGAGACCACCACCAACCTGCTCGGCAACCTCTTCAACATTGCCGCTGATCGGCCCGACGTCTGGGCCGACATGCGGCAGGACCCCGGCCGCATCGACGCTGCGGTGGAGGAAACGCTCCGGTTCGATGCGCCCGTGCAGTTCCTGATGAGAAAGGCGACCCGACCCATGCAGTACTACGGTCAGCAGATCGCTCCCGGAGAAAACGTGACCGTGGTGATGGCCGCGGCCAACCGCGACCCCGACGTCTACGACGCGCCGGACGAGTTCCGCCTGGACCGGACGAGAAACCGTCACCACAGCTTTGGCTTCGGCGTCCATTTCTGTCTCGGCGCGCCGCTGGCCAGGATGGAGGCCCGGCTGGTACTGAAGGCGCTGACACAGCGGTTCTCCCGGCTCGAGCGCCCCGCGGCAGCGCCCGGTGCGGATGAGCGGGTGCCTTCCGCTCTGCTGCGCGGCTTCCATCATCTCTGGCTGACCCTGTCCTGAGCTCCTGACAAGAGCCTGTCAGGAGGCAGGTGCTAAGGTACTTCCCCCAACTCAACATGAGGAGAGAGACATGGGCGTGATGGAAGTCGGTCAGAAGATGGTCGAGATGGTCAATCAGGGGCGGGAAGGCGAAGCGGCCTTTGTCCGGGAGTACTATGCGAGCGACATCATCAGCATCGAAGGCGGCGACATGTCGGAAGACATGCCGGCGCGGATCGAAGGTGTCGAAGCCGTAAAGGGCAAGCACGACTGGTGGTATGCCAACAACGAGGTGCACGGCACCCACGCGGAAGGTCCGTTCATCGGTCACCGCGACGATCAGTTCGCCATCCGCTTCGTACTGGATGCCACGCCGAAAGGCGGCGAGCGGAACCAGATGACCGAGGTGGGTCTGTTCACGGTCAAGGACGACCGGATCGTGCAGGAGGAATATCTCTACCTGATGGGTTAGGCCCCTTTCCGACCCGGGTTGCGACGAACAGCACAGCAATTTGCTCCGAAGACGGCGATTGTCTGGGCCAAACCCGGGCCGCGAGATGGTAGGATGCGCCCTGACAAACACCCCAGCACGGATTCCGGATGGTCGTGGAAAGACAAGAATCAGAAAAAATACAGCACAATCAAATAGTTAACTCCGAAAAGCCACCCCTGCTCTGGGTCCAGGCAAGCGTGTTCGCCATCACTTTTCTGGTGGCTGCCGTCGGCGTGCCCTGGTACGCACTGACCGTGGGTTTCGAGCCATCGGCGATCATCGCCTTCGTGCTCTTCATTTTTGCCACGGGCATCTCCATCACCGCCGGTTATCACCGGCTCTGGTCCCACAACGCCTACAAGGCGCACTGGTCCCTCAGGTTGTTCTTCGCTCTGTTCGGTGCGGCGACGGTCCAGAACAGTATTCTGAGCTGGTGCACGGGCCATCGCCGGCATCATCGCTATGTGGACGACAACGACCGTGATCCGTACAGCGCCCGCCGCGGTTTCTGGTTTTCGCACATGGGCTGGATGCTGCGGAACTGGCCGAGCGGCAGTGATGTGGCAGGAAAAGCACTACGTCACCATCACCTGGATCATGAATCTGGCGCCGCCGCTGCTGGTCGGCTATTTCACCGGCGACTATCTGGCAAACCTCCTGCTCATGGGGTTTGCCCGGCTGGTGATCACCCATCACACCACGTTCTTCATCAACTCCCTCGCCCACTACTGGGGACGTCAGCCCTTCAGTGATCAGAACACGGCGCGGGACAACGGTGTTCTGGCACTCTTCACCCATGGCGAGGGCTATCACAACTTCCATCACCACTTTCAGACCGACTACCGCAACGGCATCCGCTGGTTCGACTACGACCCGACCAAGTGGCTGATCAGGGCCTGCTCATGGGTCGGTCTCACCTGGGACCTCAAGCAGGTACCCCGCTTCAAGATCCGTGAGGCTCAGGTCGCCATGCAGCTGCGCCGGGCGGAGGCTCAACTGGAGAAGACCCACGATTCCGAGAAGTGGCGGGCTCTTCTCGAGCAGGAAATGGAAGCCTTCAGACACTGCCTGGAACAGTGGAAGACCCTCCGCCGGGAATCCTTCGAGGAAACCAAGGAGCGCCTGGCTGCCACCCGCCGGGATCTGGCGCTGTCTGCCAACGAGCATGTGAAGGCGCTCGAGCGGAAGCTCAAGGCACAGCTCGACCGGCTCGACTCACTGCAGCTGCAGATGGCGGCCATCGCCTGACCCGGTCAGGCAGGACGTAACGAGCCCAGATACGGGTTCAGAAACAGACCGTCCGGGTCGATCCGGTCCCGGACCGACCACCAGTCCTCCCACTTCGGGTGCCGGCGCGCCAGCTGCTCACCATCCAGATAGTGCACCTTTCCCCAGTGGGGGCGCCCGTCGAAGCCCAGGAAGATCTCTTCGCAGGCCCTGTAGTAAGGCGCGTCGTCCTCCCCGAGCGGCAGGTGCACGGATATCGTGACGATGTCCTGCCCGAAGGCCGTCGATAACCAGACGTCGTCCGCTGCAACGGTCCGGAACTCCACCGGCCACTGAACCTCCGTGAACTCGGTGCGCAAGAGCCGTGCAACGGCCTCCAGCGCGGCACGACCCCGGGCTCGGGGCACGCTGTACTCCATCTCAGTGTGCGGTACAGGCCGGTGGCTGGGCAGCACCTCGTGGCTCCAGGCACACCGCTCGCCTTCCTGAGCGAGAGGATAGACCGGGTCCTGGTCGGTCTCGTTGATGATCTTGACCCGCGCGGAATCCGCCTGGGGATACCAGAAGAACTCGTAGTGGCGGTTTTGTGCGATGCCGGCATCGATGCCGTCCAGCACTTCCTCGAGCGGTGCGTTCCAGCTCTCCTCTTTCAGGCGGTAGCGGGGCAGCAGTGCGATCTCCAGCTGTGTGAGCACGCCGAACGCACCCAGATGCAGGCGCGCGGCCTGCCAGAGCGGATCCCCCTCCCGCGCCTCGACGACATCGCCCCCGGCGTCCACCAGCCGCAGACCGGTGACCGCTGCGGAGAAATTCTTCAGGTCTCTGCCGGTCCCGTGGGTACCGGTGGCCGTGACGCCGGCGATGGTCTGCTGATCGATGTCACCCTGGTTGGCGAATCCGAGCCCGTGCGTGTTGAGCGCATTGCCGAGCGCGAAGATCCGGGAACCACCCCATACCGTCGCCCGGCATCCGTCGGGGTCGGCGCTCACCACACCCGCCAGCCCCTGTATGTCGAGGATCGCCTGATCGTCGTTGGCCACCAGGGGCGCATGGCTGTGCGCAGCACCGGCCGTTCTGATCGAGCGTCCGCTGTGACGCGCCGCGCGGACAAGCGCGCGCACGTCCGCTTCGCTGCGAGCGAAATGCAGTTGCGCAGGCCGGCTCTCGAGCTTGCCGGACCAGTTGTGCCATCTGGGCATGCGGGACCGTCAGGCCTGGACCACGATTTCCCTGGCAAGCGAACGTCCCCGGTCCGCCGCTTCGAGAAACTCCGGCACCTGATCGAAGTTCAGGTAGTCGTAGATCTCAGGCGCCATGGAATCGATCTTCGTGGCGAACTCGAGATATTCCCCGGGCGTCGGCAGCTTGCCGAGCACGGCCGCAATTGCCGCCAGCTCCGCCGAGGCCAGGAACACGTTGGCACCCTGACCCAGCCGGTTCGGGAAGTTCCGCGTGGACGTGGAGACACAGGTGGAACCTGCCTGAATGCGGGCCTGGTTGCCCATGCAGAGACTGCAGCCCGGCATCTCTGTTCTGGCCCCCGCCTGGGCATAGATGTTGAAGTAGCCCTCCTCCATCAGCTGGTGCTCGTCCATCTTGGTCGGCGGCGCGATCCAGAGCCGGGTCGGAATCACGGTACCCGCCGCTTCGAGCAGCTTGCCCGCGGCGCGGAAGTGACCGATGTTGGTCATGCAGGAACCGATGAAGACCTCGTCGATCTGAGTACCAGCCACTTCGGAAAGCGGCTTCACGTCGTCCGGATCATTCGGGCACGCCAGCAGCGGCTCCCTGATCTGTGACATGTTGATTTCAATGACCTCCGCGTATTCCGCGTTCTCGTCCGCGCGCAGCAGAGTCGGATTCTCGAGCCAGGCCTCCATGGCCTGAGCCCGTCGCTCGAGCGTTCTGACGTCCCCGTACCCGTTGGCGATCATCCAGCGCAGCATGACCACGTTGGAGCGCAGATACTCCGCCACGGAGTCCTCGGACAGGGCAATGGTACATCCACCGGCGGACCGCTCAGCGGACGCATCGGACAGCTCGAATGCCTGCTCCACGGTGAGATCCGGAAGCCCTTCGATTTCCAGGATCCGACCGTTGTAGACGTTTTTCTTGCCTTCCTTCGCCACGGTCAGCAGCCCGCGCTGGATGGCCGCATAGGGAATGGCGTTCACCAGGTCACGGAGCGTGATACCCGGCTGCATTTCGCCGGTGAAACGCACGAGGACGGATTCCGGCATGTCGAGAGGGATCACCCCGAGCGCCGCACCGAATGCCACCAGGCCGGATCCGGCCGGAAAGGATATCCCCAGCGGGAACCGGGTGTGCGAGTCTCCCCCCGTGCCCACCTGGTCCGGCAGCAGCATGCGGTTCAGCCAGCTGTGGATGATGCCGTCTCCCGGGCGCAGCGAAACCCCGCCCCGGTTCTGAATGAAGTCCGGCAGCGTGTGCTGAGTCTCGATGTCCACCGGCTTCGGATAGGCGGCCGTGTGGCAGAAGCTCTGCATGACCAGATCGGCGGAGAAACCGAGGCAGGCCAGCTCCTTGAGCTCGTCCCGGGTCATGGGACCGGTGGTGTCCTGAGAACCTACGGTGCCCATCCGGGGCTCACAGTAGGTGCCGGGACGGATGCCCTCGCCTTCCTGCAGTCCGCAGGCACGGCCGACGATCTTCTGAGCCAGGGTGAAGCCCGCATCGCTTTCCCGGGGATTTTCCGGTCGGCGGAACACGTCGGTCGGTCCCAGGCCCAGGGTTTCCCGGGCCCGCTCCGTCAGGCTCCGGCCGATGATCAGGGGAATCCGGCCGCCGGCTTTGACCTCGTCCAGGATCACGTCCGTCTTCAGCTCGAATTCCGAGATCAGCTCGCCCGCTTCGTTCTCGATCCGGCCTTCGTAGGGCTTCAGCACGATCACGTCGCCCATGTCGAGTCCCGTCACGTCTGCTTCGATGGGCAACGCACCGGAGTCCTCCAGGGTGTTGAAGAAGATGGGCGCGATCTTACCGCCGAGCACCACACCACCCTGACGCTTGTTCGGCACGTAGGGAATGTCGTCGCCCATGGTCCAGAGCACGGAATTGGTCGCGCTCTTCCGGGACGAGCCCGTGCCCACCACGTCACCCACATAGGCGACACCATTGCCCTTGTTCTTCAGGGCTTCGATCTGCTCGATGGCGTTGGTGATGCCTTCTCGCGGGTTCTTCAGCATGGCCAGGGAGTGCAGGGGAATGTCCGGCCGCGACCAGGCATCCTGTGCCGGCGACAGGTCGTCCGTGTTCGTTTCGCCCGTCACCTTGAAGACGGTGAGCCGGATGGATTCCGGCAGGGCTTCTTTCTCCTCGAACCATTCGGCATCCGCCCAGGACTGCAGGACCGCCTGGGCGTGGGGATTGCCATTCTTCGCCTTTTCAGACACATCGTGGAAGGCGTCGAACATGAGCAGCGTGCCTTTCAGCTCTTCCGCCGCCTTCTCGCCGAACGCCGTATCGTCCAGGAGCTCGACCAGCGGCATGATGTTGTAGCCGCCGAGCATGGTCCCCAGGAGCTCGATGGCCCGACCCCGGTCGATCAGTCCGCACGAAGTCTCACCCTTGGCCACGTCCGCCAGGAAAGCCGCCTTCACATAGGCTGCGTCATCCACTCCGGGCGGTACGCGCTCGGTGAGCAGGTTCAGAAGAAAAGCTTCCTCGCCGGCCGGCGGCGATTTCAGCAGGTCGACGAGCTGGGTGACCTGCTCGGCATTGAGCGGCAGGGGGGGAATGCCCTGCTCCGCGCGTTCGGCAGCGTGTTGTCGATAGGCTTCAAGCATGATGACCTCTGATCGGTGGCAGTCTTTGTCGAGTGCCGGATGCGTCGGCGCACAGCACCGCAGGACCCGTTGCCGGGGCCCGCATCCGGGGGGTTACCGTGATTGCCGGGCAATGTAGCAGAGGCCTATACATGCGTAAAATGGATACTTTGCATGTATATCATGTTATTTTTTTATATTCTCAGTCAGTCTGAACGGGAGGCCACGTTGGATCTCAGTCTGCTCCGTTCGCTGGTCACCGTGGCCGATGCGGGCGCCATAACCGAAGCCGCCGGGCGGCTGGGACTGACCCAGCCTGCGCTCACCCGGCGGATCCAGCAGCTCGAGGCCGAATTCGGCGTCGAGCTCCTGAGCCGAAGCCGTAAAGGGGCCGAGCTGACCGAGCTCGGCCGCCTGGTGGAACGGGAAGCCCGGCTGCTGATTGACCGCTATGACGCGCTGAAGCAGGAAGTGGCCAGTCATTCCAGCGTGGAGAGCGGCACCGTGCGCATCGGTGGCGGTGCCACAGCGGTCTCCTTCCTGCTCCCGAATGCCATCGCGGACTATCAGCGGGAGTTTCCACGCGTCCACTTCCACGTCCGGGAGGCCAGCAGCAGCGAGATCGCCAGTGACGTGGCGGACGGTCATCTGGAACTCGGACTGGTCACCCAGCCGGTGCGTACCGCCGGGCTGAAGATCGAGCCGCTGCTCGATGACCGGATCGTGCTGGTGGCTGCCGCCGACAATCCCCTTGCCCGCTCGGCAACGGTACCGGTGGAAAGTCTGGATGGTAGAAACTTCGTGGGGTTCGAGGGTGGCAGCGCCATCCGCCAGATCGTCGATGCAAGCCTCAGAGAAGCGGGTGTGGCCATCAACGTGATCATGGAGCTGCGTTCGATTCCCGCCATCCTCCGGATGGTGGCCACCACCGACAGTCTGGCTTTCGTCTCCCAGCTTGGCGTGCAGGGCCAGGCGCTGGTCCGGGAAGTGCCCGTGGAGCGCCTCACCATCACCCGGCGCCTGGGACTGGCCACGAGACGGGGGCACGCGCTCTCTCCCGCCGCAGACCGATTTGCCCGCCGACTGCTGACGGGACGCTGAGGTTCAGTCGGGAATCAGGCGCAGGATCACCCCATCGGCGTCGAAGCGTTCCAGGATTTCCGGGCGGGTCTCCCGCTGCGCTTTCGCCCGATAGACCGCTGGATCGTCGCTGAACTGAATCCGGACCCGCGGATCCTCGTCGATGTGACGCAGCCAGCGCCGCTCCGGTGCCGGATCGAGAAAGAAATCCCCATCGATGCGGAAAAGCTGCACGTGCACGGAATACGGCGCATCCGGACGTGTTTCGAGCCGGACGATACTCACTTCCCCGACAGCTGGATCGGGCACGAGCGGCAGCTGCGGCCCATGCAGCTCACCGCCGGGAAACGGACCGATCCCGCATCCGGGGATGGCCAGAAGCGCCAGAGCGATCACCGCCATGCGTCGTAACTCTTCCATGCCCACAGTTTTCCATCGCTTGATTCCCGAGTCACGCGGATGCGTTAATCGTCCGTTTCGTGGAGGAGACCACATGTCTGATACGTATACCCCGCCGAAGGTCTGGACCTGGGACAAGGAGAGCGGCGGCCGTTTCGCCAGCATCAATCGCCCCATCGCCGGTGCCACGCACGAGAAGGCACTGCCCGTGGGGGAACACGACCTCCAGCTCTACTCGCTGGCGACCCCCAACGGCGTCAAGGTAACCGTGCTCCTCGAGGAGCTGCTGGAAGCCGGTATCGCTGAAGCCGAGTATGACGCCTGGCTGATCGGCATCGGCGACGGCAATCAGTTCGGCAGCGGCTTCGTCGCCATCAATCCCAACTCGAAGATCCCGGCGCTGCTCGACCGCGGCACGCCGGAGCCCGCACGGGTGTTCGAGTCCGGCGCCATTCTCGTCTACCTCGCCGAGAAGTTCGGCGCTTTTCTGCCCACGGATCCCACGGCCAGGGCGGAATGCCTGTCCTGGCTGTTCTGGCAGATGGGCAGCGCGCCTTACCTCGGCGGTGGTTTCGGTCACTTCTACGCCTACGCTCCGGAGAAATACGAGTACCCGATCAACCGCTACGCCATGGAGGTGAAGCGGCTGACCGACGTGCTCGATCAGCGTCTGGCGGACAATCAGTTCCTCTGCGGCAGCGAATACACCATCGCGGACATGGCCAACTACGCCTGGTACGGTGCCCTGGTGCTGCACAACATCTATGACGCGGCCGAGTTTCTCGATGTGGCAGGCTATACGAACGTCATCCGCTGGGCGCGGGAAATCGAAGATCGTCCGGCCGTCCAGCGCGGTCGGCGGGTCAACAGGACCTGGGGCCCGGAGGAGCTGCGGGTACCTGAACGGCACAGCGCAGCCGATTTCGGCTGACCGGACCACGAGGGGAGCAGATACCGGGGAGGGAGTGATGCTGACTGATGCTGACTGATGAAGAGGTGATCGAGCGTGTCTTCGCGCACATTGACAACGGCACGACCGATCGCGGTCCGGAGATCTGGCGCGAGCCTACCGAGCACTACCGCAGCCAGGAGCGGTTCGAAAAGGAGCTGACGCTGCTCCGGCGCCTGCCGGTACCCTTCGCGCCTTCCCTGGCCCTGCCCGGCACGGGTGATTTCATCGCCCGCCCCGTCGGCGGCGTCCCCGTCATCGTGGTCCGACATGAGGATGGCGGACTGCGGGCCTTCCGCAACGCGTGCCGGCACCGGGGTGTCACTCTCGCCGAGGGCGGCGGCTGCACGCGGGTGTTCACCTGCCCCTATCACGGCTGGGCTTACGGTCTGGATGGCGCGCTGCAGCACGTGCCCCACGAGTCCGGGTTTCCGGGGCTGGATCGGGCAACGCATGGTCTGGTGCCGCTGCACGCGGTGAGCGAACGGGGCGGCCTGATCTTCGTCTGTATCGAACCGCCCATCGCCGAAGGCGCCCTGGAGGATCTGCCCGACCTGATCGGGCCCGACCAGGCGGTTTTCGATGCCAGCGACCGGGAAAGCGGATTCAACTGGAAGCTCAACATCGAAGCCACGCTCGAGGGTTACCACATCAAACCCACCCACCGGGAGACCTTCTACCCTTACGGATACGACAACCTGAACGTGGTGGAAACCTTCGGACCGAACGCCCGGGTCACCTTTCCTTTCCGGCGGATCGAGAAGCTGCGGAAGGAACCACCCGGCAGACGCGACATCAGCGGCAGAGTCACCTACGCCTACAATATCTTTCCGAATGCGACCGTGGCCGTTCTGTCCAACCACACGGCCCTGTCCTTCTCGGAACCCCTGACACCAACCCGCACCCGCTACTTCAGCTTCCGGATCGGCCGCAGAATCGAGGAAGGTGACGAGGCCGCCGCCGCAAAAATGCGCCGGGACGCGGATTTCGTTGCCGACACGGGCTCAAAGGAAGACGCGGAAATGGTGCAGCGGATTCAGAACGGACTCGCCAGCGGCGCCAACAGCCACTTCCTCTACGGCGAGTTCGAGCAGGCCATCGTCAACTTTCACAAGCATCTGAACGCGCTTGTGGAGCAGCTCTGAAAGGCGCCCGGCCGGTGGCACCGGCCACCGCCGGTGCCCGTCCGATCAGATCACTTCTTCCGCCTCGTCGACACTGAAACCGAGGTCGTACCGACTCACCGGCAGCTGCCGGATCCGGGTGCCGGTGGCGGCGTAGATGGCGTTGGTGAGCGCCGGTCCGATACCCGGCGTACCCGGTTCTCCGGCCCCGCCCATCGGATTGTCGCTGGTCAGGATCTCCACCTCGACCGCAGGCGCCTCCGACATCCGCACCATGGGATAATCGTGGAAGTTGGACTGCGCCACCGCACCGCTTTCGATCGAGATGTCTCCGTAAAGCGCGGCCGTGAGACCGAAGACGATGCCGGATTCCATCTGTGCGGCCAGTCCATCCGGCGTGACCGCCATGCCCGGATCGACCGCACAGACCACCCTGTCCACACGCACTGAGCCATCCTCCACCGTCACATCCACCACCTGAGCGACGATGCTGCCGAACGATTCCTGAAGCGATATGCCCCGGCCCTGGCCTTCCTGCAGCGACTCACCCCAACCGGCTTTCTCTGCCGCGGTTTCGAGCACCTTGCGATGTCTGGGGGCTTCCGCAAGCAGGGCCCGCCGGAACTGATAAGGGTCACGGCCCGCAGCAGCGGCCAGCTCATCGACGAAGGATTCCGTGAAGAACCCGTGCTGCGAGTGATCGACGCTCCGCCAGGGACCGAAAGGCACATGGGTCGGCGAATCCGTGTAGTGAATGTGCTGATTGGCGATTCCGTAGGGGATGTGCGGGGCTTCCGCCGGTTCGTGCTTGTCCACGTACTGGTTTTCCCAGGCGAGCGGAACGCCATTCGCATCGAGCGCGGCCTTGAACCGGCTGGTGATCGCCGGCCGGTAATGGTCGTGCCGCACGTCCTCCTCCCGGGACCAGATCAGCTTCACCGGAGCGCCCACGGCTTTCGCGATCAGCGCCGCCTGGATGGCCGCATCGTCGGTCGCACGACGGCCGAAGCCGCCACCCATGACATGGTTGTGGACGGTGACGTTTTCCGCATCGATCTCCAGCGCACCGGCCACGGAGTAGCGGGTACCGAGCGGGTTCTGGGACCCGATCCACACCTCGCAATCCGTGCCGTCGAAGGCCACGGTTGCATTCATCGGCTCCATGCAGGCGTGCGCCAGGTAAGGCACCCGGTAGGTGGCCTCCACCATGCTGGCCGCTTCCGCGAAGCCGAGACTCACATCGCCGCGGCCGACGTCGGTCTTGCCGCTGCCATCGGCGACCGCTCGAGCCATATCCTCGTCGAACTGAGCGAATATCTGCTCCTGCGACACGCTCTGCTGATCCGGTTCGGTCCATCGGATGCGCACTTCCGCCAGCGCTTTCCGCGCCCGCCAGTAGTCGTCCGCGACGACGGCGACTGCATCATCCAGCCGTACCACGTCCACCACGCCGGGCATCGAGCGGGCGCTCGCATCTTCCAGAGAAACGACCCGGGCACCGAACACGGGTGCAGCCTTGATGGTCGCCACTTTCATACCCGGCACCACCGCATCGATACCGAACCGGGCGGTGCCGTCGACCTTCGAGGGGATATCGAGACGCGGCACGCTTCGACCCACGATCCGATACTCGTCGCGCTCCTTCAGTCGCGGTGAGTAAGGCGGGTCCATACGACCCGCTGCGGCGGCGAACTCCGCGAACGGCGCTTCCCGGCCGGATGCTTCATGCAGAATTCTGCCGTCCCGGACCGTGAGCTCGGCCACCGGCAGCGACCAGGCATCGGCGGCCGCATCGACGAGCATCTCTCTGGCCGCTGCGCCCGCGATCCGCATGCCGTACTGACCCGTGGCGCGTACGCTGAGACTGCCGCCGGTGATCTGCAGGCGCATGGCTCTGGCCACCTGCATCAGCGCACCGTCGAGGGTGCCGACGAGCACTTCCGGCACTTCCGCCGGTCCGAGCAGATAGCCTTTGCCGAGCATGTAGTTGGCATACTCGTCCACCGCCGGCGCTTCCATGAAGGTCACGTCCTCCCAGCGCGCATCGAGCTCTTCCGCCAGCATCTGCGCCAGTGCCGTCTGAGCACCCTGACCCATCTCCGAATGCGGCACGATGGCGGTGATCCGGTTTTCCGGGTCGATTTTCACCCAGGCGCTGACCAGAGTTTCGTCACCTTCGGTGACCATCGGCGCCAGCTTCCGGGCCCGGTTTCCAGGCCGGATCGCCACCCCGACGACCAGTGCGCCACCGGCGACGACGCCCGCGGTGATGACGCCCCGACGTGTCCACTTACCCATGCTGCACCTCCCCGGACTTCGGATCGAACTGTCCCACACCGGCCACCGATTTGATCGCCTTCCTGATTCTTCCGTACATGCCGCAGCGGCAGATATTGCCGTCCATGGCCGCATTGATGGCTGCATCGTCGGGCGCCGGGTTGTTGTCGAGCAGCGCCACCGCCGACATGATCTGGCCGGACTGGCAGTAGCCGCACTGCGGCACCTGATGGTCGATCCAGGCCTGCTGGACCGGATGAAGCTCGCCGTCTCCGGCCAGCCCTTCAATGGTCAGAACCGCCCCGCCCGCAGCGGCGGAAACCGGCGTCACACAGGAGCGGATCGGATTGCCGTTCAGGTGGATCGTGCAGGCGCCGCACTGGGCAATGCCGCAACCGAATTTGGTCCCCGTCAGACCCAGCTGTTCCCGTACGACCCACAGCAGTGGGGTATCGGGCTCCACGTCCACGCTGTGGCGGACGCCATTCACGGTGAAGTCGATCATCGGAGGTCTCCTGCTCCTGTTGAGGGGCGGACGTCTGCGCAGCCCGCCTGAGGGGGAGGAGTATAGTGACACCCTGTCACTTCGGTCAACGAACGCGCGATGCGGGAGCGCCCGCGGCTGTCAGCCTCTGTAGGTGACCCTGAGCGCTGTCCGGACCGGTACCGGCTGGCCGTTTCGCCGGACCGGTTCGAATTCCCACTGGCGGATGGTACGTACCGCCTCCCGGAGGAAGATGCCCGGCGCCTCGCCCCGGACGCTGACGTCGACGACCCGGCCGGACGGGGTCACGGTGAATTCCACTTCCATTGACCCCTCCAGGCCCTGAACGGCCCGCCGGGGGTAGACGAGCGGTACGTGGCGGCGCACGACGAGGTCGGAAAAGGCGCGGAACTCAGGCCCCGACACCGGCGCCTCGGTGAGTGTCGAACCCGGCTCTTCACCCGGTGCGGGCCGAATGGCGGAGGGATTCTCCGGCAGGAATCCGGCCGGAAGTTCATTGGCACTCACGCCGGAACTCGCCGCATCCATCAGCGTCGTATCCAGCGCTGAGCGCACCTGTCCTTCCACGGTCGCCGCCCCGCCCCCCGCAGTCAGTGCCGCCGGCTGCATGGGCCCGAACCGGGAAGGTCCCAGTCCGTCCGATCGGGAAGCGTCCACGGCCGGCGCATCCGCGAATTCGACATCCACCGCGAGAGCCCCGAGCGCCAGTCCGGTCGCAGACTCAACCAGGGAATCGAGCCCATCGTCCCCGCCCTCTTCCGCCTGTCCCGCGATCTCCCGATCCATTGCCTCCACGAGCATGGCTTCCGCCTCGTCTTCGGTCACGCCAGCTGTCGGCGCCGGATCTGCCGGTGGCTGCGCCTCCGCGACTTCCGACTCCGGGGCCGGTTTCACCTCCGGAACCTCAGCGGCCGGGGCTGCGACCATCCGCCCCGGCGCCTGCCGCTCGAAATAGTCGAGAGTCTCCTCGACCGCGCTGTCCGCCATGCCGAGCGCCGCAGCCTGTTCGATGAGACGCCCGGCACGCAACGCATCGCCTCGGTCATAGCGCTCCCGCGCCTCGCGGACCAGCCGTTCGTTCAGGCTGACGAGCGCCGCGGGTACCCGGGTATCTTCCGGATAGGCGACCATGAGCGAACGCAGGGATTCGATGGCGAACTCGAGTGTCGCCTTGTCCGGCAACGGCTCCGCTTCCAGCAGGTCTGAGAACCGGGCCAGCACATCGGAGCCGACCTCGGCAACGTCTTCGGTAACGTCTTCGGCAACGTCTTCGGAAACGTCTTCGGTAACCGGTTCAGCGTACGGGGCGGGAGCGCCGATCAGGGGAGTCTGCTCAGAGGGCATGATGTCGACGGAGTCAGCGACAGTTTCAGGCGCCGGCTCCGTCGAATCCACCGGTCCCGACGGCTGTATGTTCGCCACGTAGATGGCGACCGTCGCCAGTCCGGCAATCACGAGCAGCGAGGCGCCAAGCGCACCGGCAACCTTCCAGATCCCCGAGCGATGCCGGGCCGCCCGGCGTTTGTCCGCTGCGGCCGCCGCGTGCTCGCGTTGCAGATAGTCGACGGGCAGCAGCGCCGGACCTTCACTCACTCTGCGCCCTTCGCCCACTCCCCGCTCGGGCACGAGAATCTCGCCCGCGGAGGCGTGGGGCGGTGCGCTCAGCGGTCCCAGCGGCTGGCCTGACCGGCTGTGGCGGACCACATGCAGCGCCAGGGCATTGCCCGTGGGACTCGCAACCGCGAAATCGTTGTCGATCTCCAGGCTGTGACCCATGAACTCCAGCTGGACATGGGTCTGCGGACTCACACGGACGGTTCGCATCCGCTCACCGGCTTCAGTCTCGAACTCGTAAGCGTCCGCTACGACGGAGAGCGTCAGCGCCTGGCCCGCCATATCCAGCGTCACCACGGCGTCCGGCGCCTCGAAGCTGAGATCCCCGGACGGCAGAATGCCCAGGCACATCGACGGATGAACCCGGGCTGTCATGTCGCCACCCCTGGCAATCAGGTGCCAGCCGATGTCCTCTGTGTCCTTGGAATCAATCGGTTCCATATGTGCGTTTCTGCCCCCAGGCTCAGAACACACGTTTTTATGTAACAACAGTGTACGGACCGGCAGCGCAGGCGGAAATAGGGGATTTGTACCGACTTGTCAGTGGTCACTAACCACCGTCAGGCGGCAATGAACATCGACGGATCCGCGCTGATGGTGGTGCGGTGCAGTTCCCGGTCGTAGCCGTCATAGCCGCCGTTCGCCCGGTGCAGAACACATCGGTTGTCCCAGATGACCAGCACGTTCTCCCGCCATCTGTGCGTGTACTGGAATTCTTCCCGGGTCTGCCATTCGTACAGATCCCGGATCAGCGCCGAGGCTTCGTCGTCCGCCATGCCTTCGACACCCAGGATGTAACCCAGACACCCGAACAGGGTCTCCCGGCCGGATTCCGGGTGTCGGACGATGAACGGATGCGGCTGCACTTCCCTGGCGGCTTCCGAATAGAGAATCTTCATGCTGCGGTCCGAACCGGCCTCCCGCTCCCCGTACATGCCATCCGGCGCATAGGCCACCGCAGCCGTGTGCAGCGCATTACGCCCTTCGATCCGGGCCCTGAGCGCCGCCGGCATTTCCGTCAGCGCCTTCTCCTGATCGATGAACCCGGTGTCACCACCGACCGGCGGAATGGTCAGGCTGTACAGACAGGTGCCGATCGGCGGCTGGGACTTGAAGCTCCAGTCGGTGTGCCAGGACTCGGCAAACACCGGCGCCGTCTCGTCCGCGCGGCGGGTCAATGCCACTACCGGGTTGTCCGGTGCGATGGAAACGAAGAATGGATCGTCGCCGAGCCCGCCGAACGAACGGGTGATCCGGACCAGGTCCGCATCCTCGAGCTGCTGGTCCGGAAAGACGAGGACCTTGTGATCGATCCAGGCGCGACGGATGGCAGACACCTCATCCGATCCGAGAGGACGGGAGAGGTCCACGCCCGTCACCGACGCCCCGCACGCGCCTTCGGTTGGAATCACTTTCACACCAGCACCTCTCTCATGACCGTTGCAGCAACCCGTGGATGCTAGACTCGGCCGGATCGGACACGCAACCCGCAGACAGGGACACCCGCATGTTGAGACCCGAATCCATTGCCCCGGATCTGATGGCGCTGCCCGCTCAGCCCGATGCGGTCCCCTGGCCCACCGAGCACTGGGCCAGATCGGAACCGGACTGCGCGGATCCGGACCGGCTCGAGACGCTCGCAGACGAGATTTTCGATCTGACGCCCGCGCAGGGCGTGACCCATGCGCTGCTGGTGGTCAGCAAGGGCCGACTCTGCTACGAGCGCTACGATGCCGGCGCCAACGCCTTTTACCTTCAGTACTCCTGGTCCATGGCCAAGAGCGTCACCCAGGCGCTGATCGGCCTTCTGGTCCGGGACGGCAGGCTCGATCTCTACGGGCCGGCACCGGTGCCCGAATGGCAGCAGGACGAGCGCCGCCACATCACGCTGGACCAGCTCCTGCGCATGTCGAGCGGTCTGGCATTCCAGGAGGACTACGTGGACGGCGTCGTCTCAGACGTGATCCCCATGCTGATGTACGAAGGCCGGCACGACACGGGGGCATTCGCCGCCGCGAAACCGCTCGAGCATGCGCCGGGTACTTTCTGGTCCTATGCCAGCGGCACCACCAACATCCTCTGCCGGATCCTGAAGGAAACGGTGGGCGGCGGGGCTTCAGGGATGCTGCGGTTCATGAACGACGAGCTCTTCGAGCCGCTGGGGGTGCGTACGGCAACACCCAAATTCGATACCTCGGGTACCTTCATCGGCTCTTCCTACCTGCTCGCCATACCACAGGATTTCGCCCGCTTCGGACTGCTGTATCTGCGCGGCGGCACCTGGGACGGCCGGGAGATCCTGCCCGGAGAATGGGTGGACTATGCCCGCTCGCCCACATTTCACACGGACGACGAGTGCTACGGGGCCCACTGGTGGATGAACCCGGCGAACCCTGCTCAGTTCTACGCAAGCGGCTATGACGGGCAGCGGATTCTCTGCGATCCGGTCCGGGATCTGATCATCGTCCGTCTCGGCCGGACGCCGGCGGAAGAAGTGGACTACGTCTGGGACCGGGTATTCGAAGTGGCCGGGCTGTTCTGAAACCAGCCCTGCGTGCGGAGGCAGAAACGCACGAGTGCGAGCATCAGCGGCACTTCGATGAGCACGCCCACCACCGTAGCAAGCGCAGCACCGGAGGAAAGTCCGTAGAGCATGGCCGCGGTGGCGATGGCCACCTCGAAGTGATTGGAGGCGCCGATCATGGCGGTCGGCGCCGCATTCTCGTAGCTGAGACCCAGGAAGCGGGCCGCCGCATAGCCCAGCGCGAAGATCACGATGGTCTGCACCGTCAGAGGTATGGCGATCCAGAGAATGGTGAGCGGGTTCTGTGAGATGGTTTCGCCCTTCAGTGAGAACAGAACCACCAGCGTCACCAGCAGCGCGGTAATGGTGACCGGCGTCAGATAGTGAAGGAACCGCTCCCTGAACCAGACTTCGCCCTTCGCCGCGATGATCCACTTCCGGGACAGGAATCCGGCCACCAGCGGCAGGGCCACATAGGCGCCGATGGACAGCAGCAGCGCCTCCCAGGGCACCGGCAGCTGGCCCACGCCGAGCAGAAAGCCGCCGAGGACCCCGAACAGCACCAGCATGGTCAGCGAATTGATGGCCACCATCACCAGGGTATGGCCGTCGTTGCCTCTGGAAAGATATCCCCAGACCAGCACCATGGCCGTGCAGGGCGCGATTCCGAGCAGGATGCAGCCTGCCAGGTAGCTGCGCCAGAGCGGCACCTCGAGCAGCATCGCACCCTCCACCCGCACCACCTGCCCGGCGCCGTAGCGGTCTCCGACCTCCAGTCCTTCGCCGAGGGGCAATTTCACGTGATCCACGGCATCCGGACCGATGAAGGCGAGAAAGAGCGTGCCGAGAAAGAACGAGGAGATGGCGTACATGGTGAAGGGCTTGATGCCCCAGTTGATGAAGAGTGTCAGCCCCACCGGCCGCCAGGCCTTGCCGGCTTTCACCACCTCGTGGAAGTCGATCTTCACCATGATCGGATACATCATGAAGAACAGGCACAGGGCGATGGGAATGGATACCACAGGGGCGCCATTCACCGTAATCGCCATGGCATCCAGGGATTCCGCAATACCGGGCGCGACCTTGCCGAGGAGAATACCGGCGCCAATGCACAGCGCGACCCAGAGAGTGAGATAACGTTCGAACAGGCTCATGTCGGAATGATGACAGGCTCCCACTGCAGCAGTGTGAAGGGCGGATCCGCATCGGGATGATGCTCGAACACCGGTCGTACGCGCGAGCCGATGACGACGTCCGCCTCCGGATCGCCAAGCAGATTACCCACCACCCGCACGTTGTCCGCACCCGGCAGCTCGACCAGCACCACCAGATAGGGCCCCTGGTCCTTCAGTGCGGGGTGCACCGGATGCCAGACCCGCTCGTAGCTGTAGATCACGCCTTCTGCCGATGGGACCTCTTCGAATCCGACCGCCTCGGAGTGGCAGTGGTGACAGATCCACTCCGGACCCCACTGCCAGCGGCGGCAATCCGCGCAGCGCTGCAGCCGGATCTTCTCCTCTGCCAGACCGGCCCAGAACGGCCCGTCCAGGCCGTCGGGTGCCGGGATGGGCTGCGGCAGACCTGGGGCCAGATAAAAACCCCTCACAGGGTCGCCTCCGTGCCGAAAATACAGCTCGAGACCGGTGTGACCATGGGTCCGGAGATGGTCATGGAGACGTCCGCATCCGGCACCGGATTGCTGGAATCACCCCGGATCTGACGCACGGCCTCGATGATCAGGCCGAGCCCGTGCATGTAACACTCGGCCAGGTTTCCGCCGCTGGTATTGAGGGGCAGATCACCACCCGGAGCGAGGAAGCGCTCCTTCACGAAAAACTCGTTGCACGCATCCGCGTCGCAGAAGCCGTGCTCCACCAGACTCATGAGCACCCCGCCGGTGAAATTCTCGTAGCTCTGCAGCACGTCCACGTCCGAAGGTCGCACACCCGCCATCGAGTAGAGACGCGGGGCGAGGGTCGGGAAGGAGGAGGACGCATATTCCGGCGTGTTGTGTACACCCGCGCCCGCGCGATAGTGGGACCCGCTCACCGCACCGAGCAGGTAGCAGGGCGTGTGCGGAAATTCTGCCGCTCTTTCCGCGGAAACCAGGATCATGGCCGCCGCTCCGTCGTTCTCCAGGCAGCAGTCGTAGAGATGGAAGGGCTCCACGATCCAGCGGGAGGCATCGTAGGTCGCCTCGTCCAGCGGCCGGCCGTACATCACAGCCCGCGGATTGTTCTGCGCGTGATGATAGGCGGCGAGCGAGATCGCCCTGAGTGCGTTCTGGTCCACCCGGTGCTCGTGCATGAACCGGACCACCTTCATGGCGAACATCTGGGCCGGTGACATCAGGCCGTACGGCACCGTGTGGGCAGGATCGCCGGCAATCGTATTGCGCCTGGGCCCCTGGCCGAAACGGCCGAACTGGCCCTGAGCCAGTGCCCGGAACACGACCACGCATTCTGCCAGGCCGCCGTGAATGGCCGCCGCGGCATGGGCAACCGCGGCGGAGCCGCCGCCACCGCCGCCGCCCCACTGCATGTTTGCAAAGCGGAGTTCCCGGCAACCCAGGGCAGCCGCCAGCCGGGACGGGTCGTTCCGGTCGTTGCTGAAGGACGAGAAACCGTCGATGTCTTCCGGCGAGATGCCGGCATCCGCGCAGGCGGCGACGATGGCTTTGAGCGCGAGCTTGCCTTCCGCATCCGGCGACTGTCCGCGCTTGTAGTATTCCGTCTCACCGACGCCGGCGACGCAGACGCTGCCCCGGAGCGTGGGCCCGCTCATGAGGCCTTCAGCACACCAACCTGCTCCGCGACCGACGCCGCGTCCGGCTGATCGAGAAACCGCTCCGGGACCGGAAGCCTGAAGATCCGGGCCGCATTGAGCCCGAGGATCTTCGCCCGCTCGGCGTCATCGAGCCCGCCCATGGTCCGCTCGATGGCGGCAGCGGAATGAGGCCATGTACCTTCGTGATGTGGAAAATCATTCGCCCACAGAAAGTTGTCCACCAGACCGTGCTCCCGCGCCAGGTCGAGCCCCGCCTTGTCTTCCTGGAAGCTGGCGAAACCGTTGGTCTGGAAATATTCGCTCGGCAGCCGGTCGAGCTTCGGGCGTACCCACATATGGTGCTTGCGATAGGCTTCGTCCAGCGCACCCAGTGCCCACGCCACCCAGCCGATGCCGGCTTCGATGGTCCCGAACAGGATTTTCGGGAAACGGTCCAGCACGCCGGATGCGCAGAGATTGGCGATGGGCTCCATGGTGGGCGCCAGCGAATGCACCGCATAGTTGATCACCGCGCCGCCGTTCCCGCGCGCCGTGCGCGGATCCCGGCCGGTGGACACGTGAAAGGTGATGGGGAGATCCACGTCCTGGACGCAGGCCCAGAGATCGTCGAACTCCGGCAGGTTGTAGTTGAGCTGGGTGTGATCCGGTGCGCCCCAGACAGGTTTGCAGGGCAGCGACAGGCCTTTGAAGCCGAGAGCCGCGCATCGCTGAATCTCTTCAATGGTCGACTGGAGAGCGCCGGGAGCCACGCAGGCCATGGGCGCCAGGCGGTCGTTGAAGTCCCGGAACTCCTCCCAGGCCCAGTCGTTGTAGGCCCTGCACATGGCATGAGAGAACTCCGCATCCGGCGTCGCCCAGATGGTGAGACCCTTGTTCGGAAAGAGCACCTCGGCCTCTACCCCGTCGAGCGCCAGATCCCGGATCCGGTCCTCCGGCGTCCTGCCCGACCGATTGCGGAGTCTGTCTTCCCCCTCGAACTGGGTGTTCTGCAGCCTGAGCGGGCGGAAGCCTTCCGTTTTCTGAAACTTGTTGCCCTTGCCGTCCATGACGACGCCGGGCAGCCGGTCTCTGAACGCCGGATCCATCCGGGTTGCCCAGAGATCCGAGGGCTCCTGGACGTGTCCGTCCGCCGAGACCATGAAGTACTTGCTGGCCGCATCCGGCCGCGCGGTTCTGGACCAGCCCTCGCAGCCGGGCGTTTCCGCGCGCCAGGCGTTGGCACTGTCCGTTCCGATCGCTTCGCTCATCTGACGGTTCCCCCTCTGTCCCCCGCGAAGGAACCGACAGTATAAGCAGAGAGGTGCCGCCGGTGACAGAACGTGCGCTTCTCAGGCGAGTGCGGTGCGCAGTCCCTCCAGGGCAATCCGGTAACCGTCATATCCGAAACCGCACACGGCACCCCGGCAGACGGGTGTGATTCTCGAGACCACCCCGCGGGCGGAGGGATTCGAGGCATGCACCTCGTAGACGGGCAGGGTCAGTTCCGCCAGCGCTTCGGGCAGAGGTCCGTCACCCACGGTGAACCTGCTCGGATTGATCACGACGGCATCGAAGGCATCCGCCACCCGGGCCAGCAGGTCGACCAGCGCAAGCTCATCGTTGTGCTGGACGATCTCCACTGACAGGCCGAGCGTCGCCGCAGCGGCTTCGATGCCGGCATTGATCTCTTCCAGAGTTTCAGGACCGAAGATTTCCACGTCTTCCCTGCCGCGCAGTTCCATGCCCGCGCCCTGAATCACCAGCACCTTCACGGGCACCCCTCAGCGATTGGGTCCGCGGTTCATGGGATACGGCTGCCACCGCTCGAGCTTCACTCTGGGCAGCACCGTCGGATTCACACAGCTCATGGGCCAGCGGCCGCGCAGCACCAGAGCCACTTCCCGGCCGACCCGGCGCCGGGTCTCAGGCCGCATCCGTGTGGTGGCGGAGGCCACGTGAGGGGTAACCACCACGTTCTCCATGCCGAACAGCGGATTGGCCGGATCCGGCGGTTCCTGCTCCAGCACATCGAGACCTGCGCCGGCGATGGCGCCCCGTTCGAGCGCATCGATCAGGGCGGCTTCATCGATGATGGGGCCTCTTGCCGTATTCACGATCACGGCCGTGCTCTTCATCCGGGCGAAGGCATCCGTGCTGAAGGTGTGCTCGGTCTCCTCGTTGTGCGGCGCATGCACGGACAGGTAGTCACTGCGCTCGAGCAGCTCGCCGAAGCTCACCGGCTCCACCCCTGCATCCGACAGCGTCAGCTCGCTCACGTAAGGGTCGTGGGCGATCACCTGCATGCCGAATGCCTTTGCCCGCCGTGCCGTGCAGCGCGCCACGTTGCCGAAGGCGAACAGTCCCAGGGTCTGGCCCATGAGGCGGGGAATCTTCGACAGCAGCGGCCGGCCCTGGTACCACTCGCCTTCCTCGCGGGCCATGCGGACCATGGTCGGCGTCCGTCGGGCCAGATCGAGCAGCAGCATCATGGCGTGGTCGGCCACTTCCTCGATGAATACGTCCGGCACATTGGTGACGACGATGCCGGCCTCGGTCGCCGCCTCGATGTCGACCATGTCCACTCCCACGCTGCCCACGCCAATGACCACACAGCGCTCCAGGGCGTCGATCACCTGCCGGTCGATCCGGAGTCCCCAGGAAGTGATGATGGCATCCATGTCCTTCACACCGGCGGCGAATTCGGCCGGCGTGTCCGCCCGTATGTCGACGATGTCGCCGATCGGCGCCAGAGCTTCGAGCTCGAGTGCATAGCGCTCGGACGTCGTCTGATTCCGCGCCTGGCTCGGCAGCTGTATCCCGATCTGCTTGCGGTTTTTCCCCGTCATGACAATCCCCCCGATCAGTCAGCCGCTAAGCCTACACACGTTGCCCCGTAATTGGAGCAGTCGCTGCACGGGTCATACCCTGGCAGCGCGCCAGTCTTCGAACAGCAGGCTTACCCAGCGCATGAGGTTCGCGTAGGCCTTCTTCTCCTGAACATCACTCGAGGCACGATCGTAATAGCGCTCTGAGAGATCGCAGATGATCTGAGCCGCATCCGCGCTGGGCAGCCCGGCAGACACCCTGCCGGCTGTCTTCCCGGCCTCGAGCACCCGGACGATCTGATCGCACTGCCATTCGCGCATCCAGACCGCCACCTCACGGATCGGCCCCTCGGTGCGGGCGCTGATGGAAAAATCACGAACCACCTCGTAGGAGATGTAGCCGTGCACGCCTTTGTAGATGCCGAGCAGAGTCTGCACAGCAGCCACCGGATCCACCGGCAACCTGGCCAGCGCGGCCTCGCCCGCCGCTTTCAGCTCGGACATGTCCATTCTGGCCAGCTCGGCAAATACCCCCTCCTTGCTGCCGAAATACGTATACACGGTGGCCACCCCCACCCCCGCGGATTCCGCGATGGCATCCATGGTGGTCCGGCTGTAACCCCGCGCTACGAACAACGTCCGCGCGGCCACCAGCATGTCTACCCGGCGTTTCTCTTTCTGACGGTCTCTGAGGGATCCGGTCATCTCGCGGCTCGAGCAGTTATTTTCATAGATATTCTATAATTCTATTGTTTTGTAGATATTCGCGCTTTATTCTGTCACAACTCTTGGGAGGAGGGACTCGAATGGCGGCACGAACGGGCGCCGGGTATCTGCAGGGTCTGAAGGACTGCCGGTCCGTGTGGGTGGACGGCCAGTCCGTCAGCGATGTGACCGTCCATCCGGGATTCAAAGGCTCGCTGGCAGGCATGGCCGGCTATTTCGACTGGCAGCACCGGCACAGCGACGACTGCCTGATGGAGGCCGGTGACGGCACCCCGACCAGTGTGAGTCATCTCATCCCCCGCAGCCGGACGGATCTCGAGCGGCGCCACCGCGGTCTCGAACGGCTCGCCCGCTACAGCGTCGGTATGCTGGGCCGCACACCGGACTATGTGAACGTCACCTTCGCCGGGTTCGCCGGTCAGCCGAGTCTCTGGCGGATCGCCGGTAACGAGGAAGGCCACGACAACCTCTGCGCTTTCCAGCGCGAAATCGCCGAAAAGGACCTCTCCCTGACCCACACCATCGTCCACCCCATCGTCGACAAGCGGATTCCCGACTACGAAGGCGTGAACGAGACGCTGGCGCTCAGAAAAGTGGGAGAGAACCGGGAAAACATCATCGTCAGCGGTGCACGCATCCTCGCCACCCTGGGACCTTTCGCGGATGAGCTGGCCGTCTATCCGGCCCATCCGATTCCGGCGGCCTCTCCGGAGATCGCCATGGCGTTTTCGGTACCGCTGAATGCGCCGGGGCTGAAGATCCTCTGCCGCGATCACTACGGCGTGGACCGGAACGTCTTCGATGCGCCTTTTTCCAGCCGCTTCGACGAGCAGGACGCATTCGTCATCTTCGAGGAGGTGGAGGTTCCGAAATCCAGAGTGTTCTGCGACGCGAACCCGGAAGTGTTCAACACCGTCATGCGACGCGGCTGGACGGGCAACATCATGCAGCAGACGGTGATCCGGGCAATGATAAAGCTGGAATTCGCCTATGAGCTGGCCAATCGCATGGCGGAGGTCACCGGCCAGCAGGAGCGTCCGGAGGTGACTCAGATGCTCGGCGAGCTGTGGTCCTATGCGGAGCTCACCCGCAGCGCGCTGAAAGCCGCGGAGGACGGTGCCTTCGACTACGGCGACGGCACCTGGATCTGTGACGAACGTCCATTCATCGCACTCCGTCCCAGCATGCCCGGCTGGATGGTCAGGGTGAACGACATCCTCAAGCAGATCGGTTCGCACAATCTGCTGGCGACCCCGAGCCGATCTGATTTCCAGGACGACGCCATCTCTTCACAGCTGGCGCACTTTCTCCGTGGTGCGGACGACCACGGTGCCGAGGAACGCGCCCGCCTGTTCAGAACGGCCTGGGACATGGCGGGCTCTGCGCTCGGCGGCCGCGTGGAGCTCTACGAGCGTTTCTACCTGGCCTCGGCACCGAGAAACTACAGCCTGGCACACCGCATGGCGCAGATCGGCAGAGACTGGACGGCGGTTCCGGAGTTCTGGGCGGCAACGGACGAAATCACAGAGAAATATGGCCTGGGCACCTGAATCTGCGAGACTGGTGCAAGGTAAAACAGGGGGGCATCTGATGACTGGGGTGACAGAACTCGGCTATGTGCGCTTCGGCGTATCCGATCTATCAGAATGGCGGGCATTCGCCGCGGATCTCATCGGCCTCGAGGTCGGCGGAGAGGAAGCGGACAGACTCTATCTGCGCAGCGACCAGTGGCATCACCGGATCATCCTGGAACAGGACGGCAGTGACGACCTGATCGGCGCGGGTCTCAGAGTCGCCGGCCCCACGGAATTCGCCGACATGCAGACGATGCTCCGGGACGCCGGTATCGCTTTCGAGCTGGCGGACGAGGCCACCGCTCGAGAGAGACGGGTGCTGGCGCTGATGACGCTGGCCGATCCGGCCGGCACGCCCATCGAGATCTTTCACGGACCGCAGGTGGACAGCCACCGCCCTTTCCATCCCGGGCGCGGTATGTACGGCCGGTTCTGCACCGGCGGAGGCGGCGTCGGCCATATGCTCATCCAGTGCCGGGATGTGCAGAAGACGCTCGACTTCTACCGCGTCCTCGGCATGCGCGGCAGCGTGGAGTACCGGATTCCGCGGCCCGATGGGGAGGCCATGGAGATCGGCTTCGTTCACTGCAACGACCGGGACCATACCTTCGCCTTCGGACTGCCCTGCCGGAAGCAGGTCGACCATCTGATGCTGGAGGTGGACAACCTGGACGACGTGTTCTTCACCTATGAACGCATCAGTGAGAGCCAGTACCCGGTGGTGATCTCGCCGGGCAAACACGCCAACGACCACATGTTCTCCTTCTACTGCCTCTCGCCTTCCGGCTTCCAGATCGAGATCGGCTACGGCGGTCGACCCGCTACTCACCAGTCCGAGTACTACACGGGCGACACCTACGGCCACAAGTTCCAGCCGCCCGGCAACTGACAGGCATCGGGGAGCCCATGACAGAGTTTTCCACACAGAAGCATTTCATCGGCGGTCAGTTCGTTGCAGCCGCTTCCGGCAACACGTTCGATCTGATCAATCCGGCCACGGAGGCGTGCACCACGGACGCCGCCCGCGGGGACGCCGCCGACATCGACGCCGCGGTCCGGGCCGCCCGGGAAGTTTTCGACGCCGGCGTCTGGTCCCGGGCCAAACCATCCTTCCGCCGCAAGGTCCTGTTCAGGGCGGCGGATCTGATCGAGGCCCGCTCGGAGGAAATCGTCCGGCTGCAGACCCTGGAGATGGGATCGCCTCTCGGCCCCGAGATGAAGGGCCCGCATCCGGTCATGGCGCGCTCCGCCTGGAATCTCCGCTTCTTCGCCGAAGAACAGGAGCAGGCCGGCGACCACGCCTTCAACCGGGACGACAGTCTGCTCACCTACACAATGACGGATGCGGCGGGCGTGTTTGGCCTGATAACGCCCTGGAACGGCCCCATCATGCTGTCCACCTGGAAGATGGCGCCCTGCCTCGCCTACGGCAATTCCGCCGTGCACAAGCCGTCGGAGCTGTCCTCCCTCTCCATCCGCGTCCTCTGCGAGATCTACGAGGAAGCCGGTATGCCACCGGGCGTATACAACATGGTGCTCGGATACGGTCAGGAAGCCGGCGTACCGCTGGTGGCACACGAGGACGTGACCGGTATCTCCTTCACGGGTTCGCCCCGCACGGCGCGCGACATCGCCGAACGTGCGGCCAGAACCCTCAAACGGACGTCTTTCGAGCTCGGTGGGAAGTCGGCCAACATCATCTTTGCGGATGCGGATCTGAAGAAAGCCATCCCCGCCGCGGCAGGCGGCATCTTCATGAACAGCGGCCAGGTCTGTGTAGCCGGCTCCCGGATCCTGGTGCAGCGGTCTATCTACGATGAGTTTCTGAGCGGTTTCGAGCAGGCCGCCGCGGCCTGGAAGCCGGACGATCCCATGGTCCGGGGAACCCGCCTCGGGCCTCTGGTCTCGAAAGGTCAGTACGAACGGGTGATGAGCTATCTGGATCTCGCCCGCGAAGAGGGCCGGATTCTGTTCGGCGGCGAACGGCCGGATGGATTCGAGAAGGGATTCTACGTGCAGCCCACGGCCATCGTGGATGTGAGCCCCCGTGCACGTGTCTGTCAGGAAGAGATTTTCGGCCCCGTGGCGACCATCCTCCCCTTCGAGGATGCGGACGAAGCCATCGCCATCGCCAACGGCACGACCTACGGACTGGCCGGCTACATCTGGACGGGGTCGCAGGATACGGCGCACTACGTCAGCCATCGGCTGCAGACCGGGATGATCTGGATCAACTCCGGATTCGACCGGGACCTTCGCCAGCCTTTCGGCGGCATGAAAGCCAGCGGACTCGGTCGCGAAGGCGGGGGCCTGAGCCGCGAGTTCTATACGGAAACCCGCTTCGCGTCCTTTCCGCTGACGCCGCGCTGACACACCACCGGACACCCGAGGAGACCGACATGAACGTACTGGAAGGCGATCGTTTCGAGCAGCGCCGCATCCTGCTGGACGGCAGGCCGGAGTGGACCACCGTGGACGGTGAACATCTGCTGGCCATGGATGGTCGCCGGATCCTCGAATCGGAAGCGGTTTATCTCCCGCCCTGCGAACCCACCAAGATTCTCTGCATTCACCTGAACTACGATTCCCGCAGAGTGGAATTCCGGGCCAAGCCGCTGGTCACACCCACCTACTTCCAGAAGCCGACCACTGCGCTGAATACCCACCGCGGGGTGCTGAACCGGCCGGCCAACTGCCGGTATCTGAACTACGAGGGCGAGATCGCCGCCATCATCGGCCGGCCGATGAAGAACGTGGCCCCGGAGGATGCCTGGGACTGCATTGCCGGATTCGCGCCTGCCAACGACGTGGGCGCCCAGGATTACCGGGATACGGACGCAGGCGGCATGACGCGGGTCAAAGGCATGGACGGCTTCTGCCCCATCGGTCCGGGCATCGTGCGCGGCGTGGACGTCCGTGAATCCACCGTGCGCACGTACCTCAACGGCGAAGTGGTACAGGAAGGCCCGGTCAGCGAAATGGTCTTTCCCATCAACTATCAGCTGGCCGATCTCTGCCGCCACATCACGCTGCTGCCCGGAGACATCATCCTCACCGGCACCCCGGCCAACTCACGGCCGATGCAGCCGGGTGATCTGGTGGAAGTGGCGGTGACCGGGCTCGGACGTCTGTCCAATACGGTGGCTGACATCCCGGAACCCGCTCATGACGTGGGTCATCAGCCTACGGACACGGATGCGGTCCGACGGGTCGCCCTGGGCGGCGACTGGTGGGATGCGCAATCCGGCTGACGGGTCAGCTGACCGATTTCGCCTCGGCCGAGAGCCTGACCGACAACGCCTCAATGGTATCCGGCACATCGTAGTCGTGCGGTGAGTACCCGGGCATGAGCGTCTTCACGATCATCGGGGAGAATCCCAGCCATACCAGCACCCGCGCAGCTGCGGTCACCCGATAGGATTCGTCATAGCGCGCCATGTCCACGGGCGACATGATCTTCATGCAGTCGGTGATGAACTTCAGAATGTGGCTCTGGGCGATCAGGCACATCTTCGCCCGGAACAGGTAGTCGCCGTAGAGGTGCTCGTAGATGTCGTAGGCCACATTCCGGTGCTCGATCTCCTCCGCCATGTGCCACTCGAACAGCGCCGAGAACCGTTTGTCCGTCTTCGGATGCTCACGGGCGAGCTCCCGCAGGGAACGCAGCGCCATCTGGGTCGTGAGCGCTTCGAAGCCCTCCACGAAGCCGACGCACCATCGGTCACCTTTGGTCTCGAGGAACCGCTCGAAATCCGCCTTGAGCACGGCGAAACGTGCTTCCAGCCCGGGATAACCCTTGTCCAGGATCGCCGCATTGAACCGCTCGTGCTGCATGTAGTGCTGAGCTTCCTGGCGGGAAAACCGGTCTACTGACTCCCTGAGCGCATCATCGGTGATTCTGTCCAGAACCTTGCGCATCGATTTGACGAGAAAGGGTTCCAGATAGGCCACATACAGGCTCAGGCCGGTCGAGAAGTACGATTGATGAATGTCGTTCGCGAGCCATTTGGGATCGAAATCATCCGCGGTGGGGATGTCGAATTCCATCCGCCGCACGGGGATGTCGAGAGCACCTTCAGCCATCTGCAGAGCCTTCCTTGAGTGCGGAATCGAAGCATACGGCGGCAGGGGCACTTCTTCCAGAACACGTCCTTTCGGAACCGGCAGATCGGACGGTATGATCGGGCACGCCAGATAAGGAATCCGGGAGGAACACGGGATGAACTGGGAGCAGTACGAACACGAACATCAGCAGCGTCTGGAGAATGCCCGCGCCCATGCAGCCACCCTCGACCTCGATGAGATCGACGTGGCCCACTGGGACCTGATGCGGTTCGACACCATCTGGCCGTACTACGAGCGGCTCCGCAGGGAATCACCCGTCTACCACCACGAGAACAGCATCGTCGGCCCCTACTGGTCGGTCACCAGCTACGACCTGGTGAAGGCCGTGGACACGGACCCCGTCCGTTTCTCCTCGGAGCCCTCCATCGGCCTCTTCACACCGCCGGAGGAAGACAGCGCCAACAGCTTCATTGCCATGGACGATCCCAAACATGCCGAGCACCGCAAGGTGGTCGCCCCCGTGGCAGGGCCGCGCAATCTGGCCGCGCTCGCTCCCACCATCCGGGAACGCGTGGTCGGGATTCTCGACAGCCTGCCGGTGGGCGAGCCTTTCAACTGGGTTCAGCGTGTGTCCATCGAACTCACCACGCAGATGCTGGCGACGCTGTTCGACTTTCCTTTCGAAGAACGCTACAAGCTCACGCGCTGGTCGGACGTGGCCACCTCACCCAGAAAAGCCGGGCTGTGGAACACGCTCGAAGAACGACAGGCAGAGCTGGACGAATGTCTCGAGACCATGACCCGGCTCCGGGACGAACGCATCGACAATCCGGACGGGCACGACCTGCTGACCATGCTCGCTCAGAGCGAAAGCACCCGGCACATGAATTCCCGGCAGTTTCTCGGGACCATGCTGCTGCTCATCATCGGCGGCAACGACACCACCCGGAATTCCATCTCAGGCGGTGTGGTGGCCATGAACCGCTGGCCGGATCAGTTCGATAAGCTGAAGGCGGACCGGTCCAGAATCGGCAACGCCGTGGCCGAGATCATCCGCTGGCAGACGCCGCTTGCCTTCATGCGCCGGACGACCACCGAGGACGTGGAGATCGGCGGCAAGGTGATCCCCGAGGGCGAGCGGGTGCTCATGTGGTACGCCTCCGGCAACCGCGACGAGTCGGTGTTCGAGAACGCCGATCTGCTGGACATCGAACGGGAGAATGCCCGCCAGCATCTTTCCTTCGGTTACGGCGTCCACCGCTGCATGGGGAACCGGGTAGCGGAGCTTCAGCTCAATATTCTCTGGGAAGAGCTGCTCGACCGGTACAGCCGCATCGAAGTGGTGGGGGCTCCGGTCCGGGCCATCTCGAACTTCGTCCGGGGCTACACGGAACTCCCGGTCAGGCTGCACGCCTGATTCAGCTGACCAGGCGCAGGGTGAACGGATAGCGGTACGCCTCGCCCTCGTTGGCCTTGATACCCGCGATCACGGTGAGCACCAGGGCACCGATGCCCACCAGCGGCAGCAGCAGCATGCCGATGACGATGAAGCTCAGCAACAGGCAGACGAAAACCGCGATGATGACGGTGATCTGAAAGTTGAGGGCCTCCTTTCCCTGATCGACCACGAACGGCATGTCCTTCTTCATCTGCCAGACCACCAGCGGTCCGATCACATTGCCGAACGGAATGACGAACCCGATCAGTGCCGAGAGGTGGGCGATCATGCCCCACTGCTGAGCGTCCCGGTCGGGTGCGGCACCGCCGCCCTGATCTCCGCCGCCCTGGTCTCCGCCGCCGGCGCTGCCCGTTTCCAGCTCGCTCATCTCATCACTCCGGTTGTCGTCAGGTCCGAAGCAGGATTGTAGACCAGAAACCCGACCCCGCGCCGGGTATCGACGGCTTCACTGTTCGGCCTGCTCGAGGAGCCGCCGCACACCCCGGTAGTTCACCTTTCCGTTTTCGTGCCGAAGCGGATCATCCACGCGGATGATCGTCTTCGGATGCTTGTAACGGGCGAGATGCGCATCCAGGTACCGGCGCACGCCCGATTCGTCGAGCAGCCTGTCTCCGGTGGTGCGGACCGCCGCCGTCACCGCCTGCCCCCAGCGCGGATCCGGCACACCGAGAACGGCCGCATCCGCGATGCCGGGCGAGCGCTTGAGGACTTCCTCCACCTCTTCCGGGTAGACCTTCTCACCACCTGTGTTGATGCAGTTGTTGCCACGACCCAGCAGCGTCATGGTGCCGTCCGCTTCGATCCGGCACCAGTCTCCGGCCAGCGAGTAGCGGACACCGCCGATGACCGGAAAGGTCTTCGCAGTGCCGGCCTCGTCCTTGTAATACCCGAGCGGCAGCGCACCCGCCTTGGCGATCATCCCTGCCTCCCCGGAGCCCGGCTGAACTTCCCGGAAGTCTTCCGTGAAAACCCTGACGCCGTCACCCACCGTGAAGCTCGCCGTCGCCGTGGTCTCGCCCTGACGGGTCACCGACGATCCCAGCCGGGAGCCTTCGGAAGACCCCAGAGAATCGGAGAGCACCGCGTTCGGAAAATACTCGAGCAGGCCCCGTTTGCAGTACTCACTCCACATCGCGCCGGCGGAGGTGATGGCGCTCACCGACGACAGATCGTGCAGGTCGGGGTGCTCCGCCAGGTAATCGAGGATGGGCACCGAGAAGGCGTCACCGACGATGGCCAGCCGCGCCACCCGATGCCGTTCGATCTCACGCAGGCACTCTCCGGGTTCGAAGGTCCTGGATGGCAGCAGAACCAGCGTGCCGCCGTTGATGAGTGTGGCCAGAGCCGTGGTGAAGCCGGTGGAATGCATCAGAGGGCAGGCGGGCATGGCCGTGGGTCCGGGGCCCGCTGTGACGACCTTCTGCCGGTGCGCGGCAACGCTGTGCGCATCCGTGATGCCCACCGCCGCGATCCGATCTCTGTGCTGCCACATCACCCCTTTCGGATAGCCCGTGGTGCCGCCCGTGTACATGAAGTAGAGGTCTTCTCCGGACCGCGCGTTGCCGAGCGGCGAACCGTCACCTGCCTCACAGGCCGTCTCGAAGTCGGTGGCGGTTTCGATGCCGTCCGCCGTTTCGGCTGAAGGGCCCCGCACCTCCAGATAGATCCGGACGCGCGGCAGCCGCGACCGGAGACCGTCCACGTGGGGCCGGAACTCGGCATCGTAGACCACCGCTTCCGCATCCGAGTTGTCCAGCACGTGAAACAGCTCGTCAGCCACGTACCGGTAGTTCACATTCGCGTGCACGAGCCGGCCTTTGGCACACGCGGTGAGAAGCTCGATGTAGGCCGGAGAGTTCCTCAGATAGAAGGCCACTTTGCTGTGCGTTTCGAGCCCGGCCGCCAGGAGCCTGCGCGCGAGCCGGTTGGATCGGACATCCAGCGCTTCCCAGCTGAGCACGTTCGGCCCGTGGATGACCGCCGCACGTTCCGGGTCGATGGTGGCAACCGCCTCCAGCAGATCACCGAAGTTGAGATCCGGTACGTTCATCCGGCCGTCTTTTCCGGCTCGATCAGATCCCAGACGGAGCGGAATCCGTCATCCGTGCCGAGCAGCGCCTGTGCCGGGCTCTGCTTGTCGATGTGCCCCATGAGATTCGAGTAGGTACCGAAACCGGCCAGCTCCTGCAGTCTGGGCTCGAAGGTCTTCACCAGGGAAAGCGGTATGCCGAGCTGCTGATTCTCCTGCTGGCGGATGAAACCGGCGCAGTAGTTCATGGCGATCCCCACCCGGCGTTCACCGGACCGGTTGGCCCCGCCGCCGTGCCAGAGGCTGCCGTTCCAGACCAGAATACTGCCTTTCGGCATCTCGGCCGGAATGCTTTCCGGGTGCGAGCCGTATTCCGGTTTATCCACAGACCGGTGGCTGCCCGGAACGATCCGTGTGGCGCCGTTTTCCTCGGTGAAGTCCGTCAGGGCCCACATGGAGTTGCAGACCAGCGCCGGATGCGGCCGGGGCAGCCTGATCAGCGCGTCATCCACGTGGATCGGCTGTGCGGTCTCCCCCGGATCGATGGAGATGGAGGACAGGGAGGAGATCAGCGCCCCTCTGTCCAGCACGCCCTCCACGATCGGCAGCAGCGCCGGAAATACCGGCACCTGCTGAAACACCGGATCCCTCGCCAGCAGATTGTAGATCCGGATGGTGTGATGTCCCTCGAAGAGATTGCCGCCGGGTGTGGTCGAGAGCTCGTGCTCCAGACGCATCAGCGCGTCGTTCAGCGCTTCCACCAGCGTCATGGGTATCACCCGCTCGAGCACCGTGTAACCCTGCACCTCTATGGCTTCCAGGTGCCGATCGAGATCCGGACCGCCTCGTTCTCCTGTCTGCATCCGCTCTACCCCCATGAGGTCCGAGTTTGTGAGCTTGATGCCCGGGAGGCAAGCGGGACGGTTTCAGCAGTCTCCCGGGCTCGGCTACACTGCGGTGCCCAGTTCTCAAGGTCTGTGATGAATCTCAGGAAACTCCGTGAAGCGGAATCCCTCTTCCTGCACCGTTACCCCGGCGGCTTCGAAAGCGAAGAGATGCTGAAGATCGGCAGAAAGCACAACGTCGGGAAACTCGCCGAGTTCGCCCGGGAGGCGCTTTCCCGGAAGCGATTCTCCTCTCAGGCTGCCGTGCTCGACGACATCGTCCGTATCGTCTCCCGCTCCTCCATGGTGTCCATGTTCGAGAAGCCGAAGTTCCGCGACTACGTCAACGGCATGAACAGGGAAGACCGTGCGTACCTGGCCGACGGGTACCGCAAGCTGCTGCACGGCAATCAGGCCCGTGGATTCGAGGACGTGGCAGACGTGCTCAGAGAAGGCAGGCTTGCCAAATGGAGCCTGATGACCGTCTGCCTGTTCTACTGGAACCCGGAGAAGGAAGTCTTCGTCAAACCCACCACCACCAAGAACGTGATCCGTCAGTTCGAGCTGGAAGACCTCACCTACCGGCCCCAGCCCACCTGGCCGTTTTACGACACCTACCGGGATGTCATCTCGGAGATGAAAGCGCTGGTCGACCCGTCCCTGTCACCCAACAACGCCGCGTTCACCGGCTTTCTGATGATGACGACGTCCGTCGGCCGGCCCGGCTGATCCAAAGAGCGGAGATACCATGCGCGCAATCGAAAACCTGGAAGAGCTCGAGACCCTCTACGGCCCTGCGGTGCAGGGGGCGCTGGACAAGGTCCAGCCGGTGATCACGCCCGCCTACCGACGCTGGATCGAGGCGGCGCGCTTCCTCGTGCTCACCACTGTCGGGCCAGAAGGCACGGACGCGAGTCCGCGCGGCGATGCGGCAGAAGTGGTCCGGGTGAAGGACGACCGGACGGTGTGGCTGCCGGACTGGCGCGGCAACAACCGGACGGACTCTCTCAGAAACATCGTCCGCGACGGCCGGGTGAGCCTGATGTTCATGGTGCCGGGTTCGAACAACGTGGTCCGTCTGAACGGCCGGGCGCTGGTCACCGCGGATGAGACGGCCACCGGCAGCTTCGAGCAGAACGGTAAACACCCGAGGTCCGTCATCATCGTCACCCTGGAGGAGATCTACTTCCAGTGTGCCAAGGCGCTCATGCGCTCCCGCCTCTGGCAGGCGGAAGACGAGAGCGACCGGGTACCCACGGCGGGCGATTTCATCCGTGAGCTGGACGCGGACTTCGATGCCCGGGCTTACGACGACGGCTATGCGGACTACGCGAAAGACCGCATGTGGTGACTGCGGTCACCTGTCGCGGCAGTTCAGCGCAGACCGATCCGCCAGCTGACGCTGTCACCGTCCCGCTCCCAGCTCAGGGACTTGAGCCGGCGTTGCGCGTTCATGGCGCCCTGCCACAGCTCGGCCCAGCATTCGAGCACGATCGCCGCCTCTTCCTCGGGGAGATCACGGATGATCCGCAGGCCCTCCTGACGGACGATCGCCTCCCCCGGCTGTGACGTGGGGGTCGCGGCGTCTCCCATACCTGCGAACATGGTGCAGAGATAGTCGGCCGCCGCTTCGACGCCGCCATCCTCCGCATCGATCATCCCGGCGGTTTCCGAGAAGTACTGAGCGCCGATCAGCCGGGCCGCCAGACCGCCCAGTGACCGGGCCTCTTCGTCGCCGATGACACTCGCGAGCGCCGTGAGACCGTTACGGATGTAATCCATGGCGTAGTTCCGGCTGGCCTTGGCCAGCCGGACCTCGTTCCACTGATCCTCGGGCGGCGAGGGCTGCACCGCAGGATCGAACGGCGGCGGCAGCTCGCCCTTGGCAAACTGCAGCCGCTCGTCCTCTGCCAGGTCCCGGTCATACTCCCGGAAGTAGCCGCAGAGGCCGAACTCGCCCGTCATGTCCTCGGACACACAGACATAACCGAGGCGCGGATTGCCGAGAGACACGCCGTTGTGCGCGTACCAGCCTTTCAGGAATCCCCGACTGACCTCCACGGGCACCCCGCAGACCGTCGGGCCGTCGTACATCCAGCGCGGATAGCGGAACCGCACCCAGGCCTTCCGTTCGCTTTCCTCCATGTACTCCACGCCGACGCCGCCCATGTCGTTCGAGAGCACGTGGTAGCGCGCACAGGCGACCGCATGCGGCAGACCGTTCAGACCGAGCTTGTCGAAGCTGGACAGGAACTTGTCGAGATGCTGGCGGCGGAACAGGCGGAACATCCAGTCTCCAACCACCCCGGGGCCTTTCCGGGTGGAAACCATGAGCTGCAGACCGAGCAGATAGGCATGATGCAGGTGCGCCTGGGCATCGATGGCCTTCCGGTTTTCTTCCGCCATATCAGCCCTCCGCCGCCGGGGCACCGCGCGCGGAATCGTCCACCGCCATCAGCGCATCCGCGAGGCGCTCCACCATGGCGGATCTGGTCCGTTGGTCGTTTTGCTTGAGATCCCGCATTTCGTCCGGATCATCCATCAGATTGAACAGCTGCTCCTCGCCCTTGGAGTTGCGCGTGTATCGGTGCTCCCTGGTCACGAGGGTGCGGGTTCGGGCCGGAATGGGCGTGAGCTTCGCGGTGATCTCGGCGATATCGTCTTCGATCAGCACGTGATCCCGGACCTCCTCCGCCGGATCCTCGAGCACCGGACTCAGATCCCGACCCTGGATGCCGTCATAGCCGGCCACGCCGCAGAGCCCGAGCACCGTCGGCGCAAGATCGATACTGGAGGCGAGCGACGCGGTCCGGCCAGGCGCGCACCCCGGCGCGTCGATGACCAGCGGCACCTGCAGGGTACCGCGATAGTGCATGAATCCTTTCAGGAACAGGCCGTGATCGCCCATCATGTCGCCGTGGTCGCTGGTGAACACGATCAGCGTGTCGTCGCGCATGCCGAGACGCTCCAGCGTCCAGAGTATCCGGCCGATCCGGTCGTCCGCCATTTCGATCATGCCGTAGGTCGCAGCAATAGCCTCCCCGAGCAGCTCGTCGCTGCCGAAGCCACAGGGCGTCACCCAGTCCCGCTGGTCCCGGGGGTGGAGCTTCCTGAAGAGACGCAGATGCTCGGGCGCATCTGCCAGGGAATCCGTGCGCGTATGCGGCAGGACCATGTCTGCGGGCCTGTGCCGGTCGAACCACGCCCCCGGCGGCGTCATGGGATGATGCGGGTCAGGGAACGAGCACCAGAGCATCCAGGGCTGCTCCGAATCCGCACAGGACTCGATGAAGGCGATGCTCCGCTCGGCCACGAAGCTGGTGGAATGGAATCGCTCCTCGTACGGCGGACGGTAGATCTGCCACCACGCCTCGGACCGGTCGCTGCCCGGAGCATCCGGGCCGTATTCCACCAGCACCTCGTCCTTGTGCGCTCCCTGATCCAGCGCCCAGCGCAGATGATGCCCCGTCATGCGGGCTCCGTGATCGATGGAGAGCTCGATATGGCTGAATCCGTAGAAGTCGTCCGGATCCGTCACCGCGTCGGCCAGATACCGGTCCGCGTGCTCGACGGCGTCCCAGCCCGGCGGGTAAGGTGAAAATCCAGACGGCTCGCCCCGGAACGGCACCACAGAGTTGCGGCTCATGCCATGCTGCAGGTGCGACTTGCCGATCAGCGCGGTGCGGTAGCCGGACTTCTTCAGGCGTCTGGCAAAGGTATTCGCGCCCCAGTCCAGAGACCGGTCGTTGAAGACCACGCCGTGGGCCGTCGGCATCCGGCCGGTGAGAATCGTGGAGCGGTTCGGCATGCAGACCGGATTGGATACCCAGGTGTTCTCGAACACCATGCCTTTGCCGGCCAGGGCATCCAGGTGCGGTGTGCGCACCTGGGTATTGCCCATGAATCCTGCGTGGTCCGCCCGCTGCTGATCCGTGATGATGAAAAGGACGTTCGGACGCGGCATCCGGGTCAGACCTTCACCGGCGGCTCACTCTCCACCATGTGGGCGTACTGCTCGTCGGTCAGACCCATCACCAGCTGGTAGCGGTCGCCCGGATAGTTCGCCATGTGCGGTCCAGGCCCGTCCAGCGGTGGCTGCGGCACGCTGCCGCCCTCGGCGTCGAAGTCCGCGGAGGATCTGAACCGGTCGAGTTCACCGGCCTCGATGCCCAGCAGATCCACCACCTCCGGGTCGATCCAGGCCTGTGCATTGATCGGCTCGGCGGAGCAGGAGAGCTCCAGCGCCAGATTCTCGGGACCGGCGAAGTAGATGGACTGACACATGCCGTGGTCCAGCGGTCCCATGACCGGCACACCCTTGGATCTGAGACGGTCTCGCATGGCCAGAAGCTCGTCCGGGTTCTTCACCCGGAGCGCCACGTGCTGCATGGTGCCGCGGGCCGAGTTGGCACCCGGATTTCCGGCATGAGTCTCCCCGATCTTCACGGGAATATGGCCGATCTCCGGATTCTGCACGAACGCGATGGCGCTCTCGTCATTCAGGCGCATGAACCCGTGGAAGGTGTTCTCAACGCCGTGCATCCAGTAGAGCGCCACCAGCTCCATCCCCAGCTTGTCATTGAAGAAATCGATCTGCGCCTTGATGTCCGCCGTGGTGATGGCCAGGTGGTGCAGTCCCTCGACTTTGTTCATTTCGCGAATCTCCTTTCGTCTGCTTCAACACTCTAGTGGTAAACCGTCCGCGGATGGAAGGATTCACTCTACGGCGGCCGCCTCCAGGGCGTCGTAGCGGTACAGCGCATCCATCAGGCCCGCCCTGGCCCGGCCGGCCGCCCGGTTGCGTGCCCAGGCCTTGATTCCCCGCATGTGGAACACTCTCGCATTGCGCCGGGAGCCGGTCTGAATGCCCGCTGTGCGGGCGCGGCGCAGTCCTTCGTAGCGTTCGAAGGCTCCCGGAATCGATTCTCCGCCGGTGAGACAGCGTGCCAGAACGGCCGCGTCTTCGATGGCCATGGCCGCACCCTGGGCCATGAAGGGCAGGGTCGGATGGCAGGCATCTCCGAGCAGGGTGACCCGGCCCCGGCTCCAGCGCGGCATGGGCGGCCGGTCGAACAGCGCCCACCGGAAACAGGCGTCCGGATTCATGTTATCTATCAGCGTCTGAATCGTCTCGTGCCAGCCGGCGAAATCCTGCTTGAGCTCCGCCTGATCGCCCCGCTCCGTCCACGACTCCACCTCCCATCCCGCCTTCTCCACGACGCACACGCAGTTCACCAGCCGCCCGCCGCGGACATAGTAATGAACGAAGTGCTTGCCCGGCCCCCACCAGACACCGGCCACGGGATGGACCAGACCGGCGGGCAGCCGGTCCGCCGGCACCAGTCCACGCCAGGCCACGTTCCCGGTGAAGGTCGGCGTCTCGGCGCCGAAAAGCCCTTCGCGTATCACGGAGTGGATTCCGTCTGCCCCGATCAGCGCACTGCCCTGATGCGTGCCTGCATCGGTCTGGAGCACCACGGCTTCATCGGTCTGAGTGAATGCGCCGACCCGGGCATCCGTATGCAGCTTGACCCCCGGTTCGGCCGCGGCCGCCTGAGCCAGCAGACGGGAAAGGTCCGCCCGGTGAATGTGATAGTAGGGCGCGCCGTAAGTCTCGAGCGCCGTCTGTCCGAGCGGGTTGTAGCTGATCAGCCGGCCCGTTCGCCAGTGCCGGAACTCAGTGCCTTCCGGGATGAACGCCACCGACTCGAGCGCTTCGCCGAGCCCGAGACTCAGCAGAACACGGTTCGGATTCGGGCTGAGCTGTATCCCCGCGCCGACGTCGGAGAATTCACCCGCCTGCTCGAACACTTCCACCGGGTACCCCTGCCGTGCGCACTCGAGCGCGGCGGTGAGACCACCGATCCCGCCCCCGGCTATCAGGATCGGACCTTCCCGTGTGCTCAACTCCATCCGCTCATCCGCTGCTTCGCGCCATCATAGTCCGAGCGCGGAGCACCCGTCGATCAGCGCCCCTTCCGGCCGGCCAGCATCCGGTGTTCCACCACGTGCATGCCCACGTCGGCCAGCATCTTCAGGCAACCGAAAACGAAAATACCCGTCGCCCCGAGCGCGAGGGCGCCGAAGACGATGGTGAGGTGCATGGGAACCACACGCAGGTACGGCGTGAACATGAGCGTCCCGATGTTGGGGGTGCCCCGGCGATCCACTTCCAGATGGTAGCGGTAGGAGAAGAAGTGATTGATGGCGAACGCAAGCGAGCACACCAGCAGCCCCAGCCCCCAGGGGGACCGGCCTTCCACTTCGGACAGGATGAAGACCAGATACCCGACGTGGAAGAAGCCGAAGTGGAAGAGAAAGAAGAAGGCGGTCTGCCTTTTCGTTTCGGGGGTGGGATCCACGTCCCGATCGTTGATCTGGAAGTTCTCGGTGGAGAAACGTTCGAGCTGAAGCATCCGGGCGAAGTAGCTGATGCCGATGATCACGCTCTGCACCCAGTACACGGCCATGAGATCCATCAGGCTCCAACCGCCCGCGACCGCAACCACGAGCGCGATGCCGTTCACCAGCACAAGCGACCAGACGGAGGCATCCTGTGCCGGGAACGGCAGTCCTTCGTCCGCCCTTCTCGGCGCCAGTCTGGAGCGTGTCTTCATGCGGGGATTTTCACACGGTTTTCAATCCTTCTATGATCGACTCCGTCAGGTTTCGGGAATTGCGCATCACTGTCCACCTCCGATGAATGCCACCGTCAGGGAAATCGCTCAATCCGCGGCCGCCGTCGCCGTCGCGCTGCTGATCGGCTGGGCCGGCAGCCGGGCGGGGGCCGTCGCGTTCGGCATGCCGGTTGTGCTGCTGTGCGTCATCGCTGCCTTCCTCATTCAGTGGCTCGTGTTTCTGCCTGCCTGGCACTTCCGTACCGAACGCTTCTTCGACCTGACCGGCAGCCTCACCTACCTCTCGCTGGTCGGCCTGGCGTTGCTGCTCGGCAATGGCCACGACCGCTCTCTGCTGATCGGACTGCTGGTCGCCGTCTGGGCAGTGAGACTCGGGACGTTCCTCTTCGGACGCGTCTCGAAGGACGGGCACGACAGAAGGTTCGAACGCATCCGGAACCGCTTCTCCACCTTTTTCCTGACCTGGACCCTGCAGGGGCTGTGGGTTTCCCTGACTCTGGCCTGCGCTCTGGCTGCCATGACCGCCAACCACACCGAACCCCTCGGTCCGCTGGCCGCGGCAGGCGCCCTGATCTGGCTGATCGGTTTCCTCGTCGAAACCGTTGCCGACGTTCAGAAGTCTCGCTTCCGGGCCCGGCCGGAAAACGCGGACCGCTTCATTCAGAGCGGCCTGTGGGCCTGGTCACGCCACCCGAACTACTTCGGGGAGATCCTGTTGTGGTTGGGTATCGCGCTCATCGCCCTGCCTGTGCTGAAAGGCTGGCAGTATCTGACGCTGGTCTCCCCGCTGTTCGTCTTTCTGCTTCTCACCCGCATCAGCGGTGTCAACCTTCTGGAACGCCGCGCCGATCGGGCCTGGGGCGGGGATCCAGATTACCAGGCGTACAAGACCCGTACTTCCCTCCTGTGGCCGACCCCTCCGGGCTGACCGGGCTCGCCTCATGACCCCTTTCCGTCACCTCCTCAGCCTCTGCTCCCTCATCTACGGGCTGCTCAACCTCACTCTCTGGTGCGTGCCCCTCTTTCTGCTCACGCTCGTCCGGCTGCTCGTCCCGCCTGCCCGCCCCCTGCTCGCACCCGCCACGGACGCCATCTACCGGGCTGCCGTTCGCGTGAACGACATCTGGTTCAGGCACGTTCTGGGGTACCGATGGTCATACGCCCTGGCCGATCTCGATCCGGCCTCCACCTGTCTCGTGATCGCCAATCACCAGAGCTGGACGGACAGCTTCGTCATCCAGAGCGCCATCGTGCAGCGCGGTCCCATACTCAAGGTGCTGGTAAAGGAGGAGCTGATGCGTTTTCCCGTCCTGGCGCTCATTTTCTGGGCATACGATTTTCCCCGTCTGCAGCGCCGCGCCCATCGCAGCGACGATGAAAGCCGCCGGCGCCGGCAGGATACCGGCCGCATCCGGGCTGCGTCGGAGCAGCTGCAGACAACGCCGGGCGCCCTCCTCGTCTATCCGGAAGGCACCCGCTTCACCCCGGAGAAGCATGCCACCGATACCGGCGGTTTCCGTCACCTCCTGCGCCCCCGTCCGGGCGGGTTTGCCACCATGGTGACCGCGCTGAAGCCTGGTGCCGCTGACATCATCGACCTGACACTTTTCTATCCGGACACGCCCGGCTTCTGGCGTTTTCTCTCCGGCGACAGCGCCGAGCCGGAACTCGCCGTGGCCCGCTTTTCCCTGACTGAAGTGGGAGACGATCCCGCCAGCTGGCTGAAGGGGCGCTGGCTCGCCAAGGACGCCTGGTTGTGCGAGCGGCGCGCCTCTTGCTCCCCTTCTCATCCCCCTTCTACAGCAGCAGAGAGCCGCACACGCAGAGGCTGATCACCATCGCGGCGACAGGTCCGAAGTATCTGGAGTCCAGTCTCAACATCGCTACACCTCCACTCTCGTATAGCCACCCGGAACGCCCTTGACGTCGATGGCCACCGCATCGTGCGCGTGCAGGCTCTCCTGATGCTCGATCCTCACCCGGTAGTCGGGATAGGCCCCGGTCTCGAGCACCCGCTTCACCTTTCGTGCCGCGTCCTCGCAGAACATCAGGTTCTGTCCGTTCCGGAGCGCGAACTCCTGCTCGTCTTCCCGCTTCACCGCCGTCTGCACGGGCGTCGCCAGCCCCGCCTCCAGCGCATCGATCAGCTCCAGGATGGGAAATTCACCGATGTCGCCATCGAGCTTCACCCGCACTTCCGCCACGCTGCGCTGACTGTGCGGCGTTGCGACGATGGCCTGCTGCGTTCCTAGCCAGGCCCGGACGTCTTCGAAAGCCAGCGGTTCGCCGGATTCGAAGGACTCATCGAATGAGGACTGAATCAGCTGCCGGGCCAGCGCGGCGCTGCAGGGACAGGTGGAGGAATAGAGCACTTCCACGCCCAGCTCGAAGCTGAAACGGCCGTCTTCGAGAATGGCATCCAGCCGGACGGGGTAGTTGCTCCAGCCCTGGTTGTCCGATTTCAGCGCAGCGCGCTGAACGCAGTAATCGAAGGAAAGCCCGACTCTGGCACTGCCGCTCATGTCCTCGTGCGTGTGCAGCATGGCCCCGAGCAGGGCCTTCAGGCTCATGGGCGTCAACGGATGCTGCGCGGCGTGGTCGTGAAGCAGCAGATAGAGCCGGGACATGTGGATGCCCTTCGCCGTCGGATCCGTGAGATCCACGTAGGCGTTCACCGTCGCCAGCACCGACCGGTCTGCGGCCAGCCGGATCGGCAGGTGGATTCTGTCCATGCCGACCCAGGACAATGCGCCCTGAGGCTCGTTGAGAACTTCGCCCGCGATGTCGGGCATGAGCGCAAGCGCGGCGGAAGGGGGCGGTGACATATGGCACTCCGAAACATCCAGTTTGGACGCTCAGACTACGGTCTTCGGGTGAGCGCCCCGTGAGCCGATCGGCCTCAGCGCTCACGCTGCGTTCACACGACGGCGCAGACCATACCCTATGGAATTCCTGAAAGGCCCGATGACTGTGCGGGATTCTGCGCACCGGCAGAAGCGGACGGGGCTGCGCGACCGCATGTGGCGACTTTTCGCCATTCAGATCGCCGTCATTTCCCTGGCGACGCTGGTCGGTATCTATCTCACCCAGCTGATCGTCGAAGACCTGCTCTCACGCCAGGCGCTCACTCTGGAATCGGAGCACTTCTGGGCCCTGTACGATGCGGATCCGACCCATCCGCTGCCGGACGTGGCGAACATGCGCGGTTATCTCGCGGAGGCGGCAGAACCCCGGAACATTCCAGAGGGTCTTGCTGCGCTCGCGCCGGGATTCGAGCGCGCAAAAGTCAACGGACGCAGCCTCCTGGTCCACGTGTCCGATCACGATGGCCAACGTCTGTATCTGCTTTTCGAAGTGGATCGGGTTTCCGATCTCGCCTTCTATCTGGGCGTCATGCCGCTCTCCATCGTCCTCCTCCTCATGTACATCATCCTGTTCGTCGTCTACCGCTGGTCCCAGCGGGCGCTCTCTCCCATCGTGCGTCTGGCCAACCGGCTGGAGTCGGTGGATTTCAATGCGGCAGGTCGGGTGGACCTGGATCTGGAATCCCTGCACAGCGAGACAGACGACGAGGTGGCCGCCATGATCATCGCCGTCGAGCATTTCACCGACCGGCTGAACGCGGCCATCGACCGCGAGCGGATCTTCACCCGGGATGCCGGTCACGAGCTGAGGACCCCGGTTGCCGTCTTCAAAGGCAGCCTGGATCTTCTGGAACAGAAGGGAGACCGGCCGGAGCACGAGCGTCAGGCACTGATGCGCATGCGCCGCACGGTGGAGGACATGGAGTCGCTGCTGGAAACCCTCCTGCTGCTGGCCCGGGAGGAAGCACTGGCGACCCCGGCAGAACCGATTCTGGTGAACGACGTGGTGAGCGCGGAGCTCGATACGCACCGGTTTCTGGCGGAACGGGGGGGCAATCAGACCAAGCTCTGCGAGCAGGCGGAACTGAGGATCCGGGTGCCGGGCACCGTGCTGGAGATCGTGCTCGGTAACCTGATCCGCAACGCCCTCACCTACACCACGAATGGCGAAATCACCGTCACGGTCACTCCCAACTCGGTTCGCGTGGCGGACACGGGCATCGGCATGAGCCCGCCGGAACTCGCCAATGCTTTCGAGCCGTTTTACCGCGCCGAGCCGAGCCGCACCGTCACCAAGGGACACGGCCTGGGCCTGTCCATCGTCCGCCGCCTGGCACGCCAGTATCATTGGACGCTGCTCTCCGAGAGTCAGCCCAATGAGGGCACTTCGGTCGAGGTTCAGTTTCCCGACGATCAGCTCGCGGCCTGATCAGCCGTCCGGATCCGGTACCCCTGCCCCGTCACCGTCTCGATCATCGGGGTATCGAACGGTCTGTCCACCGCCTGACGCAGGTTGTACAGGTGGCTGCGCAGGGCATCACTGTCCGGCGGGTCCTCATCCCAGAGTTCACGCTCCAGCTCCGCCCGCTTGACCACCCTCGGGTGCTCACGCATCAGGATGCGGAGAATCTCGAAGACCGTTTTCGACACCCTGATGGGCTGCCCCGCTCTGCTGATCTCCAGCGAGTCCGCGTCCAGCACCAGATCGCCGACCTGGTAGCGGGATTCAAGGCCCTTGTCCCGGCGGACCAGCGCTTCGATTCTCGCCACCAGCTCGGGCATGTCGAACGGCTTGACCAGGTAGTCGTCGGCGCCGACATCGAATCCCTTCAGTTTGTCCTCGAGCTGATCACGGGCCGTCAGCATGATGATGGGCGTGGTCAGCCGGGCATCGTTGCGCAGACGTCTGCAGACCTCGATACCATCGAGGCCGGGCAGCATGATGTCCAGAACGATCACATCGAAATTCTCGGTGACCGCCAGATGCAGGGCGACGAGTCCGTCGGCCGCATAGTCGACGATGTAATCCGACGCTTCGAGGAAGGCGCCCACGGTTTCTGCGAGCGCGTGGTGGTCTTCCACCAGCAGCACTTTCGTTCTGGCCATGCCTTGAGTCTACGGTAAGGGAGGACGGCAACCAATGCTCCGGGGAGCAGGGTGAAACGCACGTGAAACAGCGCACCGACATGTCGCCTGGCCGGACAAAAAAAAGCGCCCCGAAGGGCGCTGAAGGAGGGGGAGAGAGAAGATCGCTTCTCAGGGCGTGAAGTCGTCCATCAGAATCACGTCCAGCGGCAGCCCGATGCCCACCTCGTCCCGCGCGATCGCCGTGTACACACCCCCGGCGTCCAGCGGCAGGGTCAGCGGCCCGATGGCGGCCGATGTGGATCCGGCAGCCGTGATCACCACGTCGTAGCTGCCTGCCGGCACAGGGAGATAGCCTGTGTCCGCCTTGAAGGGCACTCCCGACGCCGTGAACACGAAGTCGCCGGCAGGATCGATCACCATGCCCAGCGTGCCGCCTTCTGCCACGTAGATGTCCACGGGACCCGCGCTCACCGATCCATGCACCAGGCGCAGTTTCGCCTCAGTGGCGACCGGACGGTTGTCGTCCGTCAGCAGCAGCGCTTCGATGGGAAAGTCCGCATCCGTCAGCGTCCCGACGGCGATGACGGTGCTTTCACCGCCCTGGGAGAGCGCCACGTCCACGTCGATGACCGCGTCGGCAGGCACCCCCATCTCAGGCACGACCTTGAAGTTGTAGGTGTCCGGTTCCAGCGGCAGGTAGTCGGTGACGGCCTCATAGGCAGCACCCGTCACGGCACGGATCGTGTCGTTCACGAGCACGTCCACCGCCGGTGCGTCGGGTGAAGCATGCACGACACGCACGTTGGACGGCGTCGCCGCGTCATTGAACTCGAGCAGCGCGCCGCCCGTGGACGCCAGCAGCCTGATCGGCGACGTCCCCGGGCCCGTATTCACTACCGCCGCGATCACCAGGTCTGCGCCGCCCGGCAGCCCGATGGTGCCGGAATCATAGAACGGGTTCCCCGGATCGCCCGGCAGACTCACCCGGACCTGATAGTCTCCGGCGGGCACCACGAGCGGGTCCGCCGTCAGGGTCTGACCGAAGTCGAATACGGCGTTGATGAGCGTGCCGCCACCGGGATTCAACAGATCCAGGCCCGGTTCGGATACCCAGACTTCCACCGAATCGGCGACGGAAGCGGCATGCACCACGCGCAGTCTCACCTCGTCGGCGGCCACGGCGGGCGGCACGTCCTCGAGGACGATGGGGGCAATGCTGGCAACTTCCCCGGCGGCAATGACCGTGATCCGCTCGTCTTCTTCGAGCGTCAGTACCGGTGCAGGATCCCCCGCCGCAGGGATCACGGTAGCCGTCGTCCCATCCGGAAGAATGCCTTCCACCTCTACCGTGATGTCGCCCACGCTCACCGTCCGGAAGGCGGCTTCGGCATAGTCCAGATCGGAGATCAGCCCGCTGCCTCCGGCAAGTACGTTCACTGCCGGCGCATCCTGCGAGGCGTGGATCACCTCCAGCGTACCGGTCACTGCCGGGGTGATCGTCGGCCCGGTCAGATCGTTGTCGGAATCACTGTCACAGGCAGCCATCGCGAGTAACACAGCGCCCAACACAGGCGCTCGCAGAATCGATCTCATCGGTCATATCCATGCTGAGTAAGGAGCGCGCAGTCTGTGCCGGGCAGGATAAAAACCGCGTCGCGGCCCCGGGCCGCGTTTTTGACACCGTTTTTACGGGCAGAGGTTCCGCCGGCTGTTCAGCCGGTGGGCAGCAGTTCCACGAGCAGTCCGCGTGACGGCGCCATGATCGGCAGTGGCAGCCCATGGCCGGCAAGAAACCGGGCCGGGCATTCCATGCCGGACTCACCGAGCCAGTCCGGCTGCGAGCGCACCCCGCGATGCAGGGCCGGGTCGACGATCGGTGCGGATACGATCAGATCGCCATGCAGATGGGGAATTTTCAGCGGGCCGGTGACCGTCTGATGACGCGGCGTCCGCTGCAGCAGGAAAAGCAGTGCCCGATCCCGGGCGGCGCTGAACACGCCCAGAGCGGTAAGTCCCGGGTCCGGGTGCTCGAGGGCGAGCATGTGGCCGCGATGGAGCCAGTGCCGATGGTGACGATGCAGAGCCACGTATTCGGCGACGATGCGCGCATCCTCTTCCGACAGGCCGAGTGGATCCAGCTCCATACCCATGGAGGCGAGCACCGACATGGATGCGCGCGCATGCATGCTCCAGCGCCGGCCCGTCTGGTGGCTGACTTCCGGACCGATGTGACAGCCCATCACCTCCGGGGGTGCGAACAGACTGTAGGCCGCCATCATGGGGGTGCGGATGTCCGGGTCGTGCGCGTCGGAAAGCCAGACCCGGTTGCACCAGGCGAGCGCCCCCAGGTCCGTGCGTCCGCCGCCGGACGCACAGGCTTCGATCTCGAGCCCGGGCCGGCGGGCACGCACCGATTCGATCAGCCGGGTCGCCGCGGACGCCACCGGTCTGCCCGCTGCCTGCGGCAGGTCCCGGTTCATGTCCCACTTGACGGAAGCGATCCGTTCGTCTGCCAGGATGTCCCCGAGTGTGGATTCGAGATGAGCGAAGCACGCCGGATTGCACAGATCGAGCCCGTACTGGTTTCGACCCAGCGGCTGGTCGGGCTCCCCCAGAATCCAGTCGGGGTGCGCCTCGAACAGGGCGCTGTCCGCATTGACCATCTCCGGTTCGAGCCAGAGGCCGAACTCGAGCCCCTGGGCATGGACATGATCGACGAGCGGACCGAGCCCCTGAGGATAGACCTCCGGACGCGGCGTCCAGTCTCCCAGGCCCCTTCGGTCACTGTCACGCCGCCCGAACCAGCCATCGTCGAGCACGAAGCGCTCGAAGCCCATGGCCGCCGCGACCCCGGCCATTTCCTTCAGCCGCACTTCCGAGTGCTCGAAGTAGATGCCTTCCCAGGTATTGAGCTGAACCCTGCCCTTGGTGGCGGCACCCGAGCGAGCGCGCAACTGCCGCACACCGTCCTGGAAGACGACGCGCAAACCGTTCAGGCCTCTGTCCGACCAGCCCACATACAGGACGGGCGTCTCGAAGCCGCCCTCGCCCCGGGGTGCGAGTTCAGCCGGATCGAGATGAAACACCACGCGATGTCCCGACTCCCGGGTGGTTTCCACTGTGAGCTCGTAGTTCCCCCACCAGCCGAGATGCACGCCGACCACCTCGCCGGATTCGGCTGAGAAGCCGGCGCTGCCCGCAACCAGCGCCGGGAACGCATCGTGGGCCGTGCGCGATCCCGCACGGCTGCTGCGGCTGAAGCCGCCGGCGAGCGCAACCCGTTCCATGGTCATTTCACCGGCCCATCGACCGCCGAAACCGATGGCCTCGGCGGCCGAGGGCGGGAGCGGCATACTCAGCGCAATCCGGCCTTCAGGCCCGCCCGGGGAACTGCCCCGCAGGCTCAAGCCGAAAAGGCCCGGCGAGACGGCCTGCACCCGGATTTCCACTCGGAAGCCTTCCGGATGCTCACCGGTCATCACTACGGCATCCGCTTCGGGCGGATGGACGCTCGTAGTCCAGGCCCGGTCGGGACGGGGCCCCCCCTGCCAGCCGGGCGTGCCCGTCCAGCCCAGGGCCGGATCCGGAAACAGAGGAAAGGCCACCGCGTCCAACAGGTTGCCGGTCTGCGGCCGCTGGAAATTCTCCGACGTCAGCGCGTCTCCCAGCCATGCACCCAGGTGCACGAGTCCGGGCGGCGCGCCTCTCCCGGTCAGAAGCACACATTCGCCGTTCTCATCACCCAGACGTATCAGTTCGCTCATGCCATCATCCGTGTCGGTTGCCTGCCGGTAGCCGGGTCAGTAATTTATCCTCAACCGGAGATGGGGAGAACGGTCGGATGATCAGGGGCTGGCAGAGTGTCGCTTTCAACCAGGCGCCGGACTCGGCGAACCAGATTCATGGCGACGAGGTTGCCCGGCAGTACGGATTCCGCGGCGGTCTGGTACCCGGCGTCACCATCAGCGCCTACCTCCTGCACCCGGCGGTGGAGTTCTGGGGACTGGACTTCCTGAACCGGGGTGCAGCCCACGTGCGGGTCTCTTCCCCGCTGTATGACGAGGAGGCCTTCTCGGTCCGCATTCTCGAGCAGGATGCCACCGCCTACCGGGCCGAGATCAGCCAGACCGGCGATACCCCGAGTGCCACCGCCGAGGTGACGCTGCCGGAGCTGGCACCGGCCGCGCCTCTGCGTCGCGGTGATCCTGTGGCTGGCCGGGACTTCCAGCCGCCCCGAGCCTCTTTCGAGACATTCGAGCGGCTGCGTGATGATGGCTGCCAGGCGTTCCGATACCGTTGGAACGACCGGCACAACATGCGTGCCTACGTACGTGATGAAACGCTCATGCCGGAGCTGCACCGGATGGACGGCCAGGGCTACGCCAACATGGGTTTTCTGCTGGGCTGCTCCAACTGGGTGCTCGCTTCGAATGCCCAGATGAATCCCTGGGTACACCTGGAAACCCGATCGCAGAACTATCGGGCCGTACCGCGGGATGCCAGCCTCATCGCCGAAATGATCGTGCGGGATTTCTGGGAGAAGAAAGGCCACGAGTTCGTGGATGTGGACGTGCACCTGTTCGACGAGGCGGATGACGACTGCGTCGGCACCATCAATCTGCGGGCCATCTATCGTTTGCGGGGACTTTAGCGCGTCAGCCGCCTTCGATGGCCGCTCTCGGCACTTCCCAGACCTGACCGTTGGCGAATCGCAGGATCCAGGTGTCGTCTTCGAGCCGGGCATTCACCTCCCGGTTGGTCGCATTCACGTAATCCTGCATGAAATTGATCGTGAACTGCTCACCTTCCGGATCGAGCACGACGATGGACGCCTGCGCACCCTCCATGCGCAGGATTCCGGCCGGGCAGCGCCCGAAATCCGCCGCATCGGCGCCTCTGCAGCGCAGCAGGGTGGTTGCGTCGTAACGGTCGGTCGAGAACGGCCAGGTCGGGTTGTCTGCTTCCCGGGGCGAAAGTGCCGCCGTGCTCCAGTACAGAAAGAGACTCTGATCCGGAAAACGGAATATCAGACCCTGATCACCGAGCCCGCTCTGGCGATAGACGAGCCGTCCCTCCTGATCCCGGAAATTCCCCGGCCCGCCGTCCGCCGGCGACAGTTCGTGGGTGACGCCGTCTGAACGGAGGATGGTGATGTACCCCTGACGCTGACTGAACGTGCACGGGAGCATCGCTTCCGCGTGATCGGCGCCTGCCGGGTAGATGTCGCACCGGGCGCTGGCCGTGTCCGGCATCGCGACGGCCGGCCAGGCCCCTGCAATCAGCACTGAAACCATGGCAACTGTTCTGCGCAACGAATTCTCCTTCCGCTTCCGTGTCAGTGAAAAAAGAAGTGCCCGCCGAACGGAATCGGGAGTACACTTCGCCGCCGTTTCGAGCGGCACAATCCCCGTTTTCCGGATGAACGCGAATTGGCCGACCCGCTGCATCGAACACTATCTCAATCTCTGCCTCTGAACGACATCGCCTCGGCGCTGGCGGAGTCCGGCTGGGGCATTTTCAACGGCGTGCTGCCCTGGCCGCTCACTCTGCGCCTGCAGGAGCGGGCTCTCGCCATCAGATCCTATGAACGCGCCGGTATCGGCCGTGAGCAGGACCATCGGCTGAACGCCTTCGTCCGCAGAGACCGGGTGACCTGGGTCGAAGGGACAGATCCAGCGGAACGGGACTGGCTCACCTGGGCGGAAGGGCTGCGGGTGTACCTGAACCGGTCGCTCATGCTGGGGCTCACGGGCTTCGAGAGCCACTTCGCCCACTACCCGGCCGGTGCCTTCTACCGGAAGCACCTGGATGCGTTCCGCGGCCAGAGCAACCGGGTGATCAGTCTGGTGTTCTATCTGAATCCGGCCTGGGCACCGGGGGATGGCGGCGAGCTGGCGCTCTTCGACGCCTCCGGCCTGGAACTGGGCCGTTTTCCGCCGACCCTGGGCACGCTGGCCATCTATCTCAGCGAGGAATTTCCACACGAAGTGCTGCCCACCGGCGTGGACCGTTTCAGCCTGACCGGCTGGTTCCGCTGCCGGGCGGAGCTGCCGCTGAACAACCTCTGATCCGGATGGCGCGAGCCGGCAGCACGTATTCCCAGGACGAGCAGGCCGAGCGTTCGCTCAGACACTCGATCAGGGACGGCGTCTGGTTCTCCGCCATGACGGGTGGCGCGGAGAGTTACTTTTCCGCCTACGCCATCCATCTGCACGCCAGCACGACCATCATCGGGCTGCTGGCCTCGCTGCCCCCGCTGCTCGCTTCATTCATGCAGATGCTGTCCGCCTGGCTCGGCCGGAAGCTCGGGCGGCGGAAAGCGATCATCGTCTTCGGTGCGCTGCTGCAGGCATTCTGTCTGCTCCCGCTCGCATTCGTGCCCCTTGTGGCGCCCGAATACGCCACCTACGCACTCATTCCCATCGTCTTCGTCTACCTGTGCGGCCCCAACCTGGGTTCGCCGCAGTGGAACAGCCTGATCGGCGATCTGGTTCCGGAGCGCGTCCGTGGCCGTTTCTTCGCCCAGCGGACCAGGCTTTCGAGCATTGCTTCGGTCACTGCCCTCATCGTTGCAGGGCTGGTGCTCGACGGGATGGATCAGCTGCAGCTGGCCTACTGGGGGTTCGTCATCGTGTTTCTGTTCGCGATGGTGGCGCGGTTCATTTCTGCCTGGCATCTGCAGGCCATGCACGAGCCGGTGGCCAGGGCCGCCGCACTGGAAATCCCCGCGGACCTGTCCCTCTACCGCCGCTTCCGGCATTCAAGGCTGCTCAGGTTTTCGCTGTTCTACGCCGCCATGCAGTTCGCGGTGGCCATCTCCGGCCCGTATTTCACGCTGTATCTGCTGCGGGACCTGGCGCTCAGCTACTTCGAGTTCATGACCATCACGGTGGCATCCGTGCTGGTCCAGTTTCTCACGCTCAACCGCTGGGGCCGCCTCGCGGACCTGTTCGGGAACCGCCTGCTGCTCATCACCACCGGCAGCATCATTACCTTCATCCCGTCCCTGTGGCTGGTCTCCACCCACTACGCCTGGCTGCTGACGGTGCAGGCGTTGAGCGGTCTGGCCTGGTCCGGCTTCACGCTGAGCGCAACCGCCTTCGTCTTCGATCTCACCCCGCCGGAGCAGCGGGCCACCCTGTTCGCCGTGCACAACATCTTCGCGGCTCTGGGCGTCTTCCTCGGCGCTTCTCTCGGCGCGTTCCTCGCCCTGTTCGTGCCCGCCGAGATTCATCTGGCAGGCCTTTCCATCACAGTGCTGACGCCGCTGTACGGCCTGTTTCTCGCCTCCTGTCTCACCCGGCTCGGTGTCGCCCTGCTTTTCCTGCCCCTGCTGCGGGAAGTCCGACGGGTACGCCCCATGTCTCCTTCCGGCCTCATCTTCCGGGTCACCCGGATGCATCCGGTTTCCGGGCTGATCTACGAGCTGGTCGGCAGAAAACGCCGGAGAACGTCCGAGACGGACGAACCGCTGGAGGGCTGAATCATCCAGCCGGATGGCTTTGCCCACACCCCGAGGCGTGGCAGGATGAGGAAAAACTCGGGGGGTGGGTTCATCAGAATTTTCATCAGTGTGGACATGGAGGGGATCTCCGGCCTCGTGCGCTGGGCGGATGTCTCCAGCACGGGCATCGACTTCGAACGCAACCGGGGGCTCATGACGCTGGATGCCAACGCGGCCATCGAGGGCGCTTTCCGCGCCGGCGCCACGGAAGTGGTGGTGGAAGAGAATCACGGTGTCGAAGACCTCTGCGTGCTCGACATGACCCTGATAGACCCGCGCTGCCGCGTGATCCGGGGGGCGGGACGACCCGGCGCCACCACCATGGCCGGCCTCACCGCGGACGTGGGCGTGGTGCTGCTGATCGGTCATCACGGCCGTGCAGGTTCCTTTCCCGGGGTCATGGCGCACACCATCTCCTACGGCGGGTTCAGGCTCGTCCGGCTCGCCGGCGAACCCATCGGTGAGCCGGACTTCTTCGCCCGGAGGGCAGCGGAGCTCGGCGTGCCGATCGGTATGGTGAGCGGTGACCAGGTGGTGGCGGAACAGGTGCACGCGATCTGCCCGTGGGCGGAAGCCGTCATCGTCAAGGAAGCCCTGGGCAACCAGTCCGCCAACTGCATACCACCCGCCCTCGCCCGGGAGATGATCATCGAAGGTGCCGAGCGGACCGTGAGCCGGGCACTGGCGGGAGAGCTGCCGATTCTCACGGGTGCGGGCGGGCCTTACGAATTCGAAGTGGTGCTCAGGAAACCGGCGCCGGAAGCCATGCGGGAAAACCTGGCGTCGCTGGAGGGCTTCGAGCTTCTCGACGACACCCTGGTGCAGGTCACGGCGCCCGACATGGATCTCGGCTTCCGCCGGGTGGCCTATCTCGGCTACGCGGACCGGCCCGGCGTCACCCGGCACTGATCGCATGACGCACGGAAACTGCCGGACGGTTCCCGCCAGAATGCTCCTGGCTGTCTGCCTGGGCCTCGTCGGCACCCAGGCCAGCGGCGCTGACGCTTATCACTTCGTCAACGGCCATCTCATCACCGGACTGGACGGCGAACCCGCTGCCGAGCCCCTGGAACTCACCGTCAGCGGAGAACGGATCACCGCCGTCGGCGCAGATCTGGCGTCCCCGGAGAGTGCAGTGCGTATCGACCTCGACGGCGGATACCTCATCCCCGGGCTCACCGAGATGCACGCCCACGTACCGGCACCGGATCAGGGAGATACCTACCGGGACGAGGTGCTGTTTCTGTATCTCGCGAACGGCATCACCACCATTCGCGGCATGCTGGGACATCCGGACCATCTGAGGCTACGGGAAGACATTGCCGCACACACCGTGCTCGGGCCCAGGCTGTTCACCTCCGGGCCCTCTTTCAACGGCAGCAGCGTTTCCGGCCCCGATGAGGCCAGGCAGATGGTCGCCGACCAGGCGGCGGCCGGTTACGACTTCCTGAAGATCCACCCGGGTCTCACCCTGGCCGAGTATGACGCCATGTCGGCAGCCGCACACGGGAGGGGCATACCCTTCGCCGGTCACGTACCCGCAGAGGTGGGTCTGCTTCACGCGCTGGCCGGGGGACAGGCCTCCATCGATCACCTGGACGGCTATGTTCAGGCACTGGTACCGGGGCTCAGCGGAGACGACAGCGGTCTGTTCGCCATCGGACTCACCCCCCGTGCAGACGGCGCGCTGATCGGCTCCGTGGTGGCCGAGACGGTGGCCGCCGGCGCCGCCGTCGTGCCCACCGAAACCCTGCTCGAGAATTTCGCTGCCGCCGATCCCGAGTCGGTCTTCGATCGGCCGCAGAACGTCTATCTGCCGCCCGATCTGCGCGAGCGTTACCGGGAGCGGCTCACGGGAACCGGCAGCGGATTGAACCGCGCCTCGGCCGCCCGGTTTCTCGAGCTCAGAAAAACGCTCATCAGAGCCCTTCACGACAGCGGCGCGCTGATGCTGCTCGGCTCCGATGCCCCGCAGATCTACAACGTGCCCGGCTTTTCCGCCCACCGTGAGCTGACAGCCATGGTGGCGGCGGGGCTGACACCGGCGCAGGCTCTGGTCATGGGGACGCGGAATCCGGCCATCTTCTTCGGTCAGGAAACGGAATTCGGACAGCTGAAACCCGGGATGGCGGCGGACCTGGTCTGGCTGAGAGAGAATCCGCTGGACGGCATCGCCGGCACGACCACGATCGAAGGGGTCATGGTGCGCGGCCACTGGCTCGACCGCGCCGAACTGGATGCCGGTCTCGCCGCCATCGCGGCACGCAACACCGATTGAGGCATCGGGCGGCTAGCCGTCGACGGCCGCCTGGCCGGCGCTGAGAACGCGCAGAAAGTTGCCGCCCCAGATCCTGCCGATCTCCTCCGTCGTGTAGCCGCGCCGGATCAGGCCCTCCGTCAGGTTCATCGCATCCGAAGCATCATTCAGCCCGGCGATGCCGCCGCCGTGATTGAAGTCGTTGCCGATCCCCACGTGCTCGACCCCGATCCGGTCCACGATGTAGTCGATGTGATCGAGCATGTCTTCGATGCTGCCGGGACCCAGAATCTCGCTCATGATGGTGACGAAGGCCTGCTGCTCTTCGAAGGTTTCGAGTTCCCAGTAGAGCTCATACGGGTAGTCATAGTCCTGCGGGATCCCGGCTGCGCGCCGGGCTGCCCGGATCCGGGCATCCAGTCCTTCATCGCTGGAATCGAACAGATATCCCCTGAAGGCAGCCACGTGAATGACGCCGCCCGTTTCGCCGATCCGGTCGATCTCCTCGTCGGAGAGATTCCGCCGGACGTTGGACAGCGCCTGCACGTTGGAATGGCTGGCGATGACCGGGGATTCAGACAGGGCTATCGCCTGCAGCGTCGCCTGTTTCGAGAGCTGGGATACATCCACCACACCGCCCAGCGCGTTGATACGACGGATGGCGGCTTCACCGAGCTCCGAGAGGCCTTCATGTTCCGCATCCGGCTCGTAAGCGCCCGTTTCTCCGTCATACACCGGCCTCGACGAGTCCGCGAAATCGTTGTGCCCCATATGGGTGAGCGCGAATATCCGCACACCCTGCTCGAAGAATTCATCGAGGACCGTCGGATTTCCCCCGAGAATCCTCGCGTTCTGAAAACCGAGAATCAGCGCGCCCTGGCCTTCCTTCGCGGCGGCGATCACGTCACCGGCCGTTCGCGCCAGCACCAGCCGGTTGGCAGGGTCCGCCACCAGCGCCTGAACCGCGGCCAGTTCCGCATCGGCCACCGCCCGCGCGGCCGCATCCCCTTCCGGCGTGCGTGGTCCCGGGCCCACCGCCACCGACATGACCACGGCATCCACGCCGCCCGCCCGCATGAGCGCCGGTGCCACCCGTGACGTGCCGTCCGCCAGCGCATACCGGGACGGCTGATCGGGCAGCTCGACGTCCGCGTGGGCATCGATGACGAGCAGATTCCGGTGCAGCTCCGGGATCCGCCCGAGCCGATCATCCGCCTGAGTCGTGTCGGTTGTTCGGGGCGCCTGCGCCGCCTGAGCGGCATCCGCCACCGCGGCGGTGTCGGCGCCGGAATCGGCGCTTTCCGCGCAGGCCGCCAGCAGCAGAAAGGACAGCAGACAGAAGCATCGAAACGGATCGTTCATGAACACTCAGACCCTGTGCAGCCGGACCGGCAGCTCCAGGATGCCGCGGATGAAGTTGGATTTCAGGCGCCGCTCGGGGCCGGTCACCTCGATGAACTCGAACCGCTTCATGATCTCTTCCCAGAGTGTGCGCAGCTGCATCTCGGCGAGCCGGTTGCCCATGCAGCGGTGGATGCCGAATCCGAAAGAGACATGCTTGCGGGCGTCCGGCCGGTCGATGACGAGCCGGTCCGCATCCGGGTGCATGGACTCGTCCCGGTTGCCGGAGATGTACCACATGACAACCTTCTCTCCGGCTTTCATCTTCTTCCCGTCGATCTCGTAGTCGCTGACCAGCGTGCGCCGCATGTGCAGCACGGGCGTCTGCCAGCGCACGATCTCGGAGACCATGTTCGGAATCACCGAGTGGTCGGCCCGGAGCTTCCCGTACTCCTCGGGAAACTGATTGAGCGCCAGCACACCGCCGGAGATGGAATTACGCGTGGTGTCGTTTCCACCCACGATGAGCAGCATGATGTTCCCGAGGAACTCGAGCGGCCGGCTGATCATGTCCCGGGTGGTTTCCCCGTGGGCCAGCATGGTAATGAGATCATTGTGCTCCGCAGGATCCGCCGCCGCCCTTTCCTGCCAGAGGCCCATGAAGGTATTCGCCATGTCCGTGAGGCCGTCCCTGACGGCTTCCGCCGTGGGACCTTCGTCCATGCCGGTGGTCTCCGGGGAACCGATGGAAAGATCCGACCAGTAGGTGAGCTTGCGCCGGTCCTCGAACGGAAAGTCGAAGAGCGTGGCCAGCATGCGGGTGGTGAGTTCGATGGAGACCCGGTCAACCCAGTTGAACTCCACCCCGTCCGCCGGGAGGTTATCCAGAATGTCCGCGACATGCTCGCGGATCACCGGTTCGAGCAGCATCAGGTTGCGCGGCGCGACCACGGGCGCCACCGTCTTCCGCTGCTGGTCGTGCTTCGGCGGATCCATGGCGATGAAGTTCTCGATGTACTGATCGTTCGGGCTGTCGCCGATGGCGATGGTGGGAAAGGAGGAAAACACCTCCGGATGACTCTCCACCTCCAGGATGTGGCGGTGGGTGGTGACGGACCAGTAGGGGCCGAACGGGCTCCCGGCCGTGAAGTGCACCGGATCATCCCGGCGCAGCCGCTCGAAATAGGGCCGCCAGGCATCCTGCTGATAAAGACGGCTGTCGCTGACGTCCAGTTCATCGATGGGCGTCGTCCAGGGGTCCGGAAGATCGCCACTGGGCAGCCGGGTCCGCATGGCCGGCGGCTCCGGTATCCGGACACCCGTCGAGGATTCCTCGCTCATGATTCCACTCCGTTCTTTGGTCGATCCCAGGCCCGACCATAGCGCATCGGCCTGCCCTTTCCACCTCTTGCCGGACGCCCGCAATGTCATCACTATCGGTCACGGGAAAGAACGAGGGAGATGGGGACATTCATGCTCAATCCGTCAGTCGCCGCAGGCTGCCTGCTGCTGGGACTCTGTTCGATGACGGTCATGGCAACTGAGGAGCAGACCGACGGCTGGCACCGGCTGTTCGACGGCGCATCGCTCGAGCAGTGGCGCACCTACCGGAAGCCGGACCCGGAACCCGAGTGGCAGGCCGTGAACGGCGAACTCACGCTCACCCGGGGCGGCGGCGGCGACCTCATCACCCGGGAGACCTGGGCCGACTTCGAGCTCCGGCTCGAATGGAAGATCTCCGAAGGCGGCAACAGCGGTATCTTCTTCCTGGCCGATGAAGCCAATGAGCGCATCTACTTTCACGCGCCGGAGATTCAGGTGCTCGACGACGCCCGGCACAGGGACAACCGGGTCGATACCCACCGGTCCGGGTCTCTGTACGACCTGATAGCGGCACCGCCGGAATCGCAGAAGCCTGCGGGCGAATGGAATACGGTGGTCATCCGCCATGTGCAGGGCCAGCTCAATGTCTGGCAGAACGGCGTGCCGGTCGTGGACATCCGGATCGGCGGCGATCGCTGGCGGACACTGGTGGCCGGCAGCAAATTCGCCGAATGGGAAGGCTTCGGCACGCTCAGATCCGGGCACATCGGTCTGCAGGATCACGGTGACGTGGTGGCCTTTCGGAATCTGAAGGTCCGCGACCTCGCGGAAGCCGACTGACATGCCGACTCACCAGGGATTCGACTACGACGTGGTGGTGGTGGGTTCCGGCGCCGGTGGCGGAATGGCCGCACACAGGCTCACGGAACAGGGCATCCGGGTGCTCATGCTGGAGGCAGGCAGGGACTACGATCCGCTTACCGAGACCCCCATGTTCCATACCAACGATCAGGCACCGTTGCGCGGGACGGGCACACCGGACAAGAACTTCGGTTTCTACGACGCCACCGTCGACGGCGGCTGGCAGGTGCCGGGGGAGCCGTACACCACCGGCACCGACTCCGAGTTCCTCTGGTGGCGTTCGCGCATGCTCGGCGGCAGGACCAATCACTGGGGCCGCTTCTCGCTGCGCTTCAGTCCCCATGACTTCAAGGCTGCCAGCCGGGACGGTCTGGGCGCGGACTGGCCCATGACCTACGAGGACCTGGCGCCCTGGTACGACCGGACGGAACGGCTGATCGGAGTCTGCGGAAACAACCCGGGCGTGGACGATGTGCCGGATTCATCGCCCGGCGTGCTGCAGCCGCCGCCCGTCCCGCGGGTGCCGGAGCTGATGATCGGCGCCGCGGCGAGAAAACTCGGCATCACCGCAGTTCCCATGCGCCGGGCGGTACTCACGAAACCGCTGGACGACCGCCAGGCCTGCTTCTGGGCAACCGCCTGCGGTCGCGGCTGCTCCATCGGCGCCGCCTTTCAGACCACCACGTCACTGCTGCCCATGGCCCGGGCGACGGGTCACCTCAGGATCGTGACGGACGCCATGGTCAGCGGCGTGGCGGTGAACGGTGACGGCCGCGCCACGGGTGTCACCTTCGTCGACCGCCGTACCGGCGAACGTCAGCACGTGGAAGCCCGCGCCGTCGTCCTGGCGGCCAGCGCCTGCGAATCCGCCCGCATCCTCCTGAACTCCCGCAGCGAAGCCTTTCCCCGGGGGGTCGCCAACGGCAGCGGCCAGGTGGGCCGCAATCTCATGGATTCCACGGGGGCGACCTTCGTCGGCCACGTCCCCGCGCTGGAGGGACGACCCCGCTACAACGAGGATGGCCACACGTCCAATCACTGGTTCCTGCCCTGGTGGGGCCACGAAGCTCAGGCAAGAGGCGAGCTGGATTTTCCCCGCGGCTATCACTTCGAGCTCGGCGGCGGCTTCGGCGCACCGGGCATGGGGATCGGTGCCATGGCGGAGGGCTACGGCCTCGCATTGAAGGAGGCCGTGCGACGCCGCTATGGGGCTTTCGTCGGCCTGTCTCTGCGGGGGGAGATGGTGGCCAGCGACCGCTGCTTCATGGAGATCGATCCACAAGTGAAGGACCGCTGGGGCATTCCGGTACCCCGGTTTCACTGGAAGTGGTCCGAGCACGAGATCCGGCAGGTGGCACACGGCCATCGAACCGCCCGGGCCATCATCGAGACCCTGGGCGGCGAGATGATGGAGCCGGACCGGGCACCCGAGGATGCCATCAAGAAAGGCGGCGAGATCATTCACGAAGTGGGGACCACCCGAATGGGCACCGACCGGCACAGCTCCGTGACCGACGAGTGGGGCCAGACCTGGGAAGTCCCGAATCTCTGGATCATGGATGGCGGTGTATTCGCGTCCAATCCGCACAAGAACTGCACGCTCACCCTGATGACTCTGGCCATGCGCAATGCGGACCGGCTCGGGCTTGCCCTCTCGCGGGGCCGGCTGTGACGGCCCGCAAAGACGGCATCAGCCGCCGTGAGTCCTTCCGAAGGGCCGGTCTTCTGGGTCTCGGCACCGGGCTGCCCTTCAGCTTCACGGCAGCGGCCGAGACGGCGCCCTGGAATCTCGCATCCCTGGAACCGGTGCAGGCGCCGGGTTACGGCACGGATCCGGATCTCGTCCATCCGTCACCCATACCCTGGCCCAGAACCCTGACCGATCCGGAGCTGGAAACGCTGTCCGCCCTGGCGGACATCCTGATCCCGGAGGAAGGTGAACGGCCGGCCGCGAGCGGCGTCGGCGTAGTGGACGTGATCGACGAATGGATCAGCGCGCCCTACCCGACTCAGCAGCAGCATCGTTCGCTGCTTCTGGCAGGGTTCGACTGGTGTGACCGGGAAGCGGCACGGCAATCCGGCGTCCCGTTCGCGGAAGCCGGAGACCGGATCCGGCTGCAGATCGTCGATGCCATCGCCTATCCGGACCGACCCGGGCCGGCTGAGCTGGAAGGGCCGCGCCGGTTCTTCGACGTGCTCCGGTCGCTGGTCGCCGGCGCCTACTACACGAGCCCGGAAGGTGTGAGGGAGCTGGGTTATCAGGGCAACGTGCCCATCACCGGCGATTACCCCGGACCCAGTGACGAAGCCATGGCCCATCTGAAGGCACGGCTCGAGGCGCTGGGACTCACACTCGACTGACGTCGGCGTCAGCTCAGAATCTTCGCAAAGACCTCGAGCGGTTCCCGATCCGAACGCAGCGTATTGACCGGCGCCTCCGGATCCGCATAACCGATGGCCATACCGCAGAAAATGGTGAGTTCCTCCGGCACTCCGAGATAGTTTCCGACCAGTGCCGGGCGGGTGGCCCAGGCTTCCTGAGCACAGGTGCCGAGTCCGGCTTCGGTGGCCAGCAGCATGAAGGTCTGCAGGAACATGCCGAGGTCAGACCACTGAGGCGGCCCCATCTGCCGGTCGACGTAGCAGAAGAAACCGGCCGGCGCGCCGAAGAACTGATAGTTCTCGAACAGCCGGGCAAGTCGTGCCGCTTTGTCCTCTCTCGGAATGCCCAGAAGCGCGTACATATCCTCACCCACCTTGAACCGGGAGGAGCGGTAGGGCTCGGTGAGACCGGGCGGATAGATGTCGTAAGCCGGGGTCTCGCGGGAACGATCCTCCCGCACCACCGCCTTGAACTCGCTCATCTTCGCCCCGTTCAGCGCGTAGATCCGCCAGGGCTGAACGTTGCCGCCGGACGGCGACCGGGCCGCGTTCACGAGCAGCTCCCTGAGCAGTTCGTCTTCGACAGGCTGTTCCGTAAAGGCTCGTACCGACATCCGCCGGTCGACGGCTTCGCTGACGTTCATGGCACTCCCGATTCTCAGATTAAGAGCCCGGCATTCTGCACAGGGACCGGCCCGACGGCCAGCGGCGGGAAAACAACGCAGCGAGCCCGGGCTTTGAGCGGCCATTTCTGATACAAGAGACGGCTCAGCAATATTTCGCACCAGAGGGGGATTCTCATGCTCGATTTCAAGATTCCGGAAGAGGCCATTGCCGTCCGAAACAAGGTACGGAAGTTCGTCGAAGAGGAGTGCAAGCCTGCTGAGAAGACCTGCACGGCGGACAACTTCGAGGAGACGCTGGCTGGCCTCCGGGAAAAAGCCCGGTCACAGGGATTATGGTGCCCGTTCGTACCGAAGGAACATGGCGGCATGGGCCTCCGCCCGCTGGCAAACGCCCTGGTTCAGATGGAGCTCGGGGAGAGCTTTCTCGGCGCGCTGTCCATGAACACTCAGGGTCCGGACGACGCCACCATGCTCACCCTGCTCGAGCACGGCACGGACTTCCAGAAGGAGAAATTTCTGAAGCCGCTGCTGAATGGCGAGAAGCGCATCTGCTATTCCATGACGGAGAAGGCTGCGGGTGCTGACGCCACCGGCATGCAGACCACGGCCGTCCTCGAGGGGGACGAGTGGGTGCTCAACGGCGAAAAATGGTTCAGCTCATCTGCGAGCGTGGCCGACATCGCGGTGGTGATGGCCAAGACGGATCCGGACGCCGCCCGGCACGAGCAGTACTCCACGTTCATCGTCGAGCTGCCGAATCCGGGCTACGAGATCGTGCGCAACATCGAGACCATGCAGCCGCACACGGAGCTGGGTCTCAAACTCGGCGGTTCCCACTCTGAGATCAGGATAGAGAATCTGCGCGTGCCCCGGGACAACATCCTCGGCGGCCGCGGCCAGGGCTTCAACATGGGTCAGCACCGGCTGGCCTACGGCCGGCTCCGGCACGGCATGCACAACGTGGCCATGGCCCAGCGGGCGCTGGATCTGGCGGCGGAGCACGTGACTCAGCGCGTGACCTTCGGCAAACGCCTGGCAGACCGGCAGGGCGTGCGCTGGATGCTCGCCGACTGCGCCGCCGAGATCTACAAGGCCCGCCTGATGCTGCTGCACATCGCCTACAAGGCGGAGAACGGCATGGACCTCAGGCAGGAGAACGGCATCGCCAAGGTCTTCCTGGCCAACATGGTGCATCAGGTGGTGGACACGGCCCTGCAGCTGCACGGCGCCCTGGGTTACAGCATGGATACGCCGCTGGCCCAGTGGTACCGGGGCATCCGCTCGCAGCGTCTGGTCGATGGACCGGACGAGGTGCACCGCTGGCGGACGGGGGCCAATGTCATCAAGGCCTTCGAGAAGGACGGCACCACCGCTGCGGCCTGCGGCGGCGAGCTGTTCGAATAGGCACGGGGGGCACAGACCATGAGCAGCCAGCCGCTTCTTCTCTACGGCGTGCCCTTCTCGCAGCCCGTCCGGGCTGTGATGTGGCTCATGCTGTTCAAGGACACGCCGTTCGAGATGGTGCTGATCAATCCGGGTTCGAAGGGAGACAATGGCAGCCGCAATCCGGCCTACCTGGCCAAGAACCCGGCCGGCACCATTCCGATGATCGAGGATCCGGCGTCCGGCTACGTGCTCGCCGAAGCGCATGCCATTCTCGCCTACCTCTGCAACCGGCACGGCTGGCACGACGTCTATCCGGAGAACCCGGAGCATCGCGGACGGGTGGACTGGTATCTGAACTACCACCACCGGAACGTGCGCGATGCCTCCGTCGGCCTGGTCGCTCCGAAGATCCGCAAGGACCTGAACATTCCACAGGCGACTCAGGATGCAGCCCGAGCCACCCTGACAAATGCGCTCAAGGCTCTGGACACGGGCTGGCTCGAGCGCTCCCGGTTCCTGGCCGGCGATGCACTGACCATCGCCGATTTCGCCGCCTACGCGGAAATCGGCCAGCTGCGGCCCGGATTCACCAACGTCTACGACTTCGAGCCTTTTCCGAACGTCCAGCGCTGGCTGAACGACATGCAGGGCGTCAAGGCCCATGACGAGGTGCACGTGGTGCTGGCCGAGCTCGGCGACATCAGCGTCGAACCGCCTGAGATGGAGACCATAAAGAACGCCAACAAGCGGGCCCTCGGCACGCTCAAGGCAAGCCTGGCGGCACTCGCAACCTGAGATCACAGGAGACGCCCGTGACAGACGTGAAGGCCCGACGTGATGCGGTCTTCGGCGCCGGCTCGACCCTCTTCTATGACGAGCCGGTGCACATCGTCCGGGGCGAAGGCGTGTATCTCTACGCCGCGGACGGCACACGCTACCTGGACATGTACAACAACGTGCCGAGCGTCGGTCACTGTCACCCGCACGTGGTGGAGGCCGTGTCGAAGCAGATCGGCACGCTGAACGTGCACAACCGCTACCTGCATGAGGCCATCCTCGAGTATGGCGAGCGCCTTCTGGCCACCCACCATGACGGTCTGGCCAGTGTGGTATTCAGCTGCACGGGCACCGAAGCCAACGAGGTGGCGCTGATGATGGCCCGGGCTGCCACTGGCGGCCAGGGCATCATCTGCACGGATGCCGCCTATCATGGAAACAGCACCGAAGTGCGGCGTCTGAATCACTGCCGGTCCAGCACGGGCGACGTTCGCTCCGTGCCGTTTCCCGACGGCTTCCGGTTCGACCTCGACCACCCGGGCCAGGATCCGCTCACCTGCTATCTCGACCAGGTGCAGGCCGTCATCGACGGCTTCCGGAACGACGGCGTGGACTTCGCCGGCCTGCTTTTCTGTCCGCTGTTCGCCAATGAAGGGCTGCCGGCGATCCCCGATGGTTTTCTGCCGGCCGTCGCCGAACTGGTCCGGCGGTCGGGCGGCCTGTTCATCTGCGACGAGGTGCAGGCGGGCCTCGGCCGCACGGGAAACTGGTGGGGTTACGAAGTGCAGGGCTTCCAGCCGGACATCGTCAGCATGGGCAAGCCGCTGGGTGCGGGAATGCCGCTGGCAGCCACTGCCGGCCGGCGTGATCTGGTGGAGCACTTCCGAAAGACATTCCGTTACTTCAATACTTTCGCGGCCACCCCGGGCCAGGCCGCCGCCGGTAATGCGGTGCTCGACGTGATCGAGGCCGAGAACGTCCTGAACCAGGTCACGACGGTGGGGCAGCAGCTTCGCGACGGGCTGCGCCCGTTCATGGGCCGTTGCGAACCCATGGCCGATGTACGCGGCGAAGGTCTGTTCGTTTCCATAGAGTGGGTAACCGACCGCCGTACCAGGACGCCGGATGCGGAAGGTGCCATTCAGGTGGTGGAGCAGCTGAAAGCGCGCGGATTTCTGACCAGCAACGCTGGCGCCTACCGAAACATCATCAAGCTGCGACCGCCGCTCGTGTTCTCCGAGGCCGATGCCGCGCAGTTCCTGGACGCGTTCGAGGACGTGCTCGACGGGCTGGACTGAGGTGACGCCAGCCATCGATGCTGCGAGGGCCGCGCTCCGGCAGTGGGGTCTGGAGGCGGCGGATCTGGTCGAAGTCTCTCACTCCGAAAACAGAGTTTTCCGGGTGGACGCGGAAGACGGCAGTCGCTACGTCCTGCGGCTGCACAGACCGGGGTACCACAGCTATCGCGCCCTGATATCCGAGCAGACCTGGACCGCCGCCCTGGCGGAGGCAGGTGTGGATGTGCCGGTTCCCCGACCCACGCTCGACGGCGAACCCTACGGCCGGATCCGGATCCAGACCGAGGATCGGATGGTCGGTCTGCTCGAATGGGTGGACGGCGAGACCCTGCGCACGCTCATGGAGGATGGTCCCGACCGGAACGCCGGCCGTTTCCACCAGCTCGGCGGCCTCCTTGCCCGGCTGCACAACCAGGCAAGCGGCTGGCAGCCACCGTCCTCATTCGAGCGGCATGTCCTGGATGCGGACGGACTCATGGGCACGGCACCCTGGTGGGGACCCTTCTGGCAGGCACAGGCCCTGACCCCGGCACAGAGGAAACGGTTCTCGGATCTGCGCCAGGACCTCCATCGGATCCTCCGGAATCTCCCGATGGATCCGGACCGGTTCAGCCTGATTCACGCCGATCTGCACCCGGGTAACGTGGTGATCAACGGTGATCGGCTGCACATCATCGATTTCGACGACTCGGGGTTCGGCTGGCACGCCTACGATCTCGCCGTGGCACTGAAGGATTACCAGGATGATCCGGCCTTCGACGCCTGCCAGGCCGCACTGATGGACGGCTACCGCACGCATCGGACCGTCGGCGACGAGGTGCTCGAGCTCATTCCTCTTTTTCTGCTCGTCCGGGCCCTGGCGTCCATCGGCTGGGCCGACGCGCGTCCGGAGTTGGGACACCCGGATTACGTACCCGGACTGGCAGAGCAGGTCGTCGACAGGGCGGACGACGTGCTGGCCCCGTTCATCTGAGGGGACCGCTGCCGGTTACCCTTCCGTCACGCCCAGACCACGCGCGAGCGCGGCTCGATGGTCCGCCGTGAACCGGGCGGTCAGTTCCGTTCCGGGCAGCAGCTGGAAACCATGGCAGGCCGAGGGATACAGCAGAACCTCCACCGCGACGCCGGCGGCCAGCAGACTCTGTGCGTAGGCCAGATTCTCGTCGCGGAAAAGATCCAGCGCCGCCGTGAACATCCAGGTATCCGGCAGGCCGGCAAAACTCTCGACCCGCGCCGGTACCTGCGGAGCGACAGGCTCTGCGGTACCGAGATAGCTCTCCCATCCGAACCGGTTCCGCGCACGGGTCCAGACGAACTCGCCCACCAGAGGATCCCCCGGCTGCACATCCGTACCGGTGAGGTTGTCCAGCATGGGATAGGTGAGGTGCTGATGGCAGACCGCATAGTCGCCCGCATCCCGGGCGCGGATGGCGAGAGCGGCAGCCAGCCCGCCACCGGCGCTCTCACCCCCGACCCCGATCCGCTGCCGGTCCACGCCCAGCGCCTCCGCATTCTCATGCAGCCAGGACAGTCCCGCATAACAGTCGTCCAGGGGAGCCGGGATCGGGTGTTCCGGCGCCAGCCGGTAGTCCACGGAGAGAATCACGATGCCGAGCCTGGCCGCGAGCTGGATGTTGGAGATGTCCGATCCTTCCACCGAGCCCATGATGTAGCCGCCGCCATGGATGTGCAGATAGCCCGGGCAGCCGGCGGCCTTGCCCACCGGCCGGTACAGCAGGCAGCGTACGTCGCCGTCCGCGCCGGGTACCCTCACCTCTTCGCGGCTCACGCCGGCCCTGGCCGGATCACCCATGACGACCCCCTCCGCTCCCACCTTCCGGAACAGCGGCAGGTTGTCCGGGGTGATGTCCGTATTCGGCATGAGCTCGATGATGGGATGGAGCTCCTCCGCCAGCAGGTGTTTCGTCGACATGTCCTCTCCTTCCGGGATATCCGTTGTCAGTCCGTCGACGGCCGGAAGCGTTCCGGCGGTCCGGCATGACGGGTTCGCTGCTCGTAGGCATACGAGACAGCGATCAGGAGCGTCTCCGAAAACGGGCGGCCGAGCAACTGCAGGCCGGCAGGCAGATGCCCGTGGCTGTAGCCCATGGGCACGGAAACGGCAGGAAGACCCGTGGCGGGTGCGACCAGCTGACTGTTGTCGCCGCGGTACTCCTCCACCGGTCTATCCAGATGGGCCGGTGGATTCGTCCAGGAGGGATAGGCAATGACGTCCACGTCGGCACGGTCCATGGATTCGATCACATCCCGGCGGAAAGCCTGCCGGCCCGGGTGGTCCGGCAGGTCGGGACAGGGCGGGTCCAGCTCGGAAGGATGCACGTCCGGCGGGTTGGCGCCGAAGAAATGCAGCCGGTCCTCGATGTAAGGATCGAACTGGCCCGTCTCGAGCACCTCCATCACATCCCACAGCGGTGCGCCGTCGCCGAGCGATTTCAGATACTGCGTCATGTCATAGCGGAAGCGGACACAGAAGTTGGAGGCATTCCGGTGTGTTTCCAGACCGCTGATCTCGAAGTCGTCCACGATCACGGCACCGGCCGCGGCCAGATCGTCCAGGGCCTGCTCGAAGACCCGGATCACATCCGGATCCGCATCCCCGGTCTCCACCAGCGCGCGCAGCACACCGATCCGGGTGCCTGCGAGCGCCTCTGCATCCAGAAAGGCCGCATAGTCGGTACCCGCCTGGTCTGCACCCAGTGCCGTGTAGGGATCCGCCGGGTCCACGCCGGCAATCACCGTCAGGACCCGGGCAGCGTCTTCTACCGTTCTCGTCATGGGCCCTACCACATCCCGATCGAAGGCGAGCGGTATCACCCCATCCCGGCTGACGAGACCCATGGTCGAACGGATGCCGAAAAGAGACAGGTGCGAGGAAGGCCCACGGATGGAGTTACCCGTGTCCGATCCCATGCCGATCACGCCGAATCCGGCGGCGATTCCGGACGCGGTGCCGCCGCTTGAACCCGCCGGAACCCGGTCCAGGTCATAGGCGTTGGCGGTCACACCATAGGAGGAACTGCGGGTCTGCCGGGCACTGAACGCCCACTCCGCCATGTTCGTCTTGGCGATGATGATGGCACCCGCCTCTCTCAACCGCCGGACGATGAACGCATCGTCCGGGGGCACGGATGCCTTCAGCGCAACAGAGCCGCCGGAGGTGGGCATGTCAGCCGTATCCATGTTGTCCTTGAGCAGTACCGGCGCACAGAACAGCGGACCGGGGCGCTCTCCTGCGGCAAACGCCGCGTCGATCTCAGCGGCACGGGCCAGAGCCCGGGGATTGGTGAAGATGACGGCGTTCAGACCGCTGGCGGCATCGAGCGCCTCGATCCGGTCCAGGTAGATCCGGACGACGTCCTGACAGGTCAGGTCACCATCGCGGATGGCCTGCTGGACATCCGCAATGGTTGCGGTCACGGGGTCGAAGGACGATCCGGATCCCGTCTGAACGTCTGTGCCACAGGCCGTCAGCAGTCCGGCGGTAAGCAGCATTGCGCCGCAACGCCCGCGGATAACGTGGTGCTTCAGACTCTTTCCCCGGCGGATGAAACCGGACCGACGGTAGCAGAGTCAGGCGTGATTCCACCAGGGTGTGTCGCTGAAGGACCGGAGGTCCATCTCGAAGGTCCAGGTGGAGCGGTGCTGTCCCACCAGGTGCAGATAGGTTTCCGCCACCTTCTCCGGCAGGATGATGCCGTCCGCCCGGCCCCGTGTCTCCCGCAGCGCCTGAAAGCGCTCCTCGCCGAGCATCTTACCCACGGTATCCGGCGCGTCCACCATGCCGTCCACCAGCACGTGCGCCACGTGTATGCCCTGGCTTGAGAATTCCGCGTTCAGCGTCTGACAGAGCATCCGACGGCCACCCATGGCAGCGGCGTGGGAGTGCTGGCCTGCATTGCCGCGTACCGCCGCGGTGGCTGAAGTGACGATGATCGCGCCGCGGCCCCGCTCGACCATGTGCGGCGTGACTGCGGATGCCACCCGGAACAGACCGAAGCAGGCCATCCGCCAGCCGAGCTCGAAGGCCTTGTAGCTGGTGCCGGCCAGCGGGCGATCGCCGATCTGGGCGCCGAGATTGAAGATCACCACCTCGATGGGTCCGATTTCCGCTTCCGTCTGCTCGATCCGCTCTTCGATGGCGCCCTCGTCCACCGCGTTCAACAGAAAGCCCGTCGCTTCAGCGCCGGACTTACGGATATCCGCCACCATGGCGTTGAGCCCTGCTCCGTCACTCCGCCGGCAGAGCACGGCGTGGTAGCCGGCTTCGGCGAATTTTCTGCCTGCGGTACCGCCGATTCCGGCTCCCGCACCCATGACAAGACACACTGGTTTCATTCCGATCTCCTCGTTAGTTCTGCGCCACCCGATCGACGCCTACCGTCCCGGAAGACAGCAGCGTCCGGCGGCGTGCTTCGTCATAGCCGAGTGATTCGAGAATCTCCCCGCTGTGCTGCCCGAGCCGAGGCGCAGGGCCCGATATTCCGCCCGGGCTGTCGCTGAAGCGGGCTGCCGGCACCGCCTGGCGGACTTCGCCGAATCCTTCGTACTCGATCCGGGCAACGGAGCCGTTGACCCGGATCTGTTCGTGATCGAGCAGTTCCATCCGGGTCAGCAGCGGCGCACTGGGCACATCGTTGGCGTCCAGCCTGGCGAGAATCTCGTCCCGCGGCCATCGGGCAATCTCCCCGGCCATGATGCGCTTCCGCTCTTCGGCGTGCCGGCCGCGTGCCTGCGGGGTGGCGAAGCGCTCGTCATCGATCAGGTCTTCCCGGTCGAGGGCCCGGCAGAGGCCCGACCACTCGCTGTCGGATATGGCACCCGCGGTGAGATAACCGTCCTCTGCCTCGAACACCAGATCCATGGTGCCCTGCCCCCGGGTCACGTCGTACTCGTTGTCCGCATAGGTGAGTCCGCCCATGCCTTCGGGCCAGAAAAAGGCGAGCATGGTCTCGAGCATGGACAGCCGGATGTGCTGGCCTCTGCCCGTGCGCTCCCTGTGAAAAAGGGCGGAGGAGATGGCCTGGGCAGCCGTCACCGACGTGACCTTGTCCGCGATGATGATGCGGAACATGGCAGGCCGGCCCGTTTCCCGGTTGGCCTGAATGTCGGTCGCTCCCGAAAGCGCCTGAATCACCGGATCGTAGACCCGTTTGTGCGCGTAGGGCCCCTGATCGCCGAAGCCGCTGATGGACACATAGAGAATCCGCTCGTTGAGGGCGCGGACCTCCGTCTCACCGAATCCCATCCGTTCCATGGCGCCGGGTCTGAAATTCTGAATGAGCACGTCCGTCTGACGGATCAGATCTCTCAGCACCGCCCTGCCCGCCTCCTGCTTCAGATCCAGGACGATGGACCGCTTACCCCGGTTGCAGGAGAAGAACATGGGTGTCACGCCGTTGTGTGGCGCACCCAGATGACGCATCTGCTCGCCGCCCGGCGGCTCCACCTTGATCACGTCCGCGCCCTGATCGGCCAGCATCATGGCGGCGACCGGACCCGAGACCATGGTGGTCAGATCCAGCACGCGGATTCCGGTCAGTGGTCCCATGCTCAGGCTCCCTGATTGAAATTGACGTTCATAGCGCGCCGGTAGGCTTCGCGGCGGCCGATCCGCTCCCGGTAGGCCATCAGACCCCGTGGAATCTCCAGCCCATAGACATGGGCCCAGTCGAGACAGGTCATCAGCAGCACGTCGGCAATCCCGAAACCACCGGCCATGATGTGGTCCCGGCCGCACATCTGCCCATCCACCACGCTCAGATGTTTCATTGCGTAGTCCCTGGCGCCGGATACCGCGGCCGGCGCCTCGCCATAGATGTGAGCGAGATCCCGGTGCCGGCGCATCACGTAAAGACTGGTTTCATCCAGCTCGCCATACAGATAGCAGCACCACTCGTCTTCTCTGGCTGCCTCCTGCGGCGTGGCCGGACGGTAGATGGCGGCTCCGGGATGGCTGGCGATCAGGTACCGGCAGATGGCCAGGCTTTCGGTGAGCCGGAAGTCGCCTTCCAGCATGGCCGGGATCTTCTGTTTGGGATTCAGACGGGTGAAGTCTTCCGTCTGTGTTTCCCCCGTCCTCGGCCCGATGGGCATCAGCTCATAGGGAATCCCCAGCTCTTCCGCAACCCAGATCGGCCGCAGCGTCCTGCTCGTACCGGCTCCCCAGAAACTGATCACCGGACCCGTCCGCTCTGCCATCGCTCCGTCTCCGCATCCTTTCGGCCAATCTACGCGCCGCCTGATAGAAAAGAAAATGAATATATATTTGTTCTCTACCAAATTTTATGAATACTACTTTCTGACTACCCAGGATGGCGCGTGCGCCCGACGTCGCACGGGATCGTACCCAAGCCGCATGGAAACCGCCGACATCACTCTCATCCGGACCCTCTCCGACCACGGCAGCATCACCCGGGCTGCCGAGGTCCTCCACCAGTCCCAGCCCACGGTGAGCCGGAAACTGACCCGGCTGGAAACCCGGCTGAACACGGTCCTGTTTCACCGTTCTCCCACCGGGCTGGTACCCACGGCGATCGCCCGCTACATCCTCGATGCATCCGCCCCGCTGGAAACCGAGCTCCGGAAGATCGAGCGCCACGTGGAGCAGATGACCCAGCTCGAAACCGGCGAGGTCCGCCTGGGTGTGGGGCCCATCATCGAGCAGGTCCTGTTGCCGGAGGTGCTCGGCCGGTTCGTCGCCGAAACCGGCGGCGTGCGCATTTCCACCGTGACCGACCACGCCGACACCCTCCTCGCCCTGCTCGAGGATGGCTCCCTCGATCTGATCGCCGGACCCTTCCGGGCCGGCGACCACCCGCATCTGGTCGGCCATCCTCTGGTCCGGGACCGCCTGGTGACGGTGGCCCGGGCGGAACACCCTCTGTTCCGGGAATCGGGGAAGCACGCCCGGGACTACCCGCTGGCGGCCCCGCTCCCTCAGGGCTCGCTGTCCAGCCGGGATCAGCGGATCCCCGAGAACCAGCGGATCGCCAGCGACAACTATCCACTCCTGGTCCGGGTGGCGCTGTCCAGTGACTGTGTGTGCCGCGGTCCCCGGTCCGTGTTCGAGCGTTCCCTCGAGCACGGCGAGCTGAAGGAAGTGGCAACGCGACGCTCGGTGATCTGGCAGAGCGCCTGCCTGCTGCGGCCGGAATCGGCGGAGGCACCGCTGGTCAGGCTGCTCGTCCGCTTGCTGGTGGAAGGGAGTAGGCAGTATGGTCGCCGGTCCTGACATCACATCTCAGATTAACCAAGGGGGAAGCATGAAAGAGTTCGCAGGCCGGCTGGCGGTAGTCACCGGCGGCGGGACCGGTATGGGACGGGAACTCTGTCTGGAGCTCGCCAGGCTCGGCGCCAATCTGGCGCTGTGCGACGTCTCCGCCGAGAATATGGCCGAAACCCGGCAGCTCTGCCTCGGCATCGACGATTCGCTGACGGTGAGCACCCACCTGTGTGACGTATCGAACGAGGAGCAGGTGCTCGGCTTCCGCGATGGCGTGCTCGCCGAGCACGGCACCGACCATATCCATCTGCTCTTCAACAATGCGGGCATCGGCGGCGGTGGCAGCTTCGTGCTCGACGAGCGGGACCACTGGGAGAAGACGTTCAACGTCTGCTGGTTCGGCGTCTACTACTGTGCCCGGGCGTTTCTGCCGGCGCTGATGGCCGCGGAAGAAGCGCATCTGGTGAACACGTCCAGCATCAACGGCTTCTGGGCATCCCTCGGTCCGGATACGCCGCACACCGCTTACTCCGCGGCCAAATTCGCCGTGAAGGGTTTCTCCGAAGCGCTGATCACCGATCTGGCCATCAATGCCCCGCACGTGAAGGTTTCCGTCGTGATGCCCGGTCACATCGGCACCCAGATCGTCGCCAACAGCCTGGCGTTCCTCGGCCGCGACCCTGCCGCCCTGGGGAGCGACGATATCGAGGAGGTGCGTCAGCAGCTGGCGGACGCAGGTCTGCCGGTGGGGAATCTGCCGGACGACGACATCCGGGCGCTGATCGCTCAGCAGGCACAGGCCTTCGAGTCGGAAGCCCCCACCACGGCGGCTACCGCGGCCCAGGTCATCCTGGACGGGGTGAAGCACGACCGCTGGCGGATCCTGGTCGGGGAAGATGCTCTGGTGGTGGACGCTGCGGTCCGCGCCGAGCCGGAACGGGCTTACGACCGCGCATTCACCGAGGAGCTTCTCGCCCGCGGCCACTTCGCCGCCCTGATTCAGACTGCCGGGAGCGCGGCAACAGCGACCTGACGGAGTGCCCTGCTCAGGTGATGGTGACCCAGCCGTCGCAGCCGGGACAGTGAGTGAGCCGCACCTGGCGCGGCTCACCACCGGGACCGAGGGGTGGAAACTCCCGCACCTCCAGTGGCAGCCGGCCGGCGTCAAAAGGAAACTTCAGGCGGCAGCCCGGGCATTTGAGCAGCGTTCCGTTCAGGCGGGCGGGTTCCGCGCCGGCCGTCCGATCACCGTTTTCCATTCTTCGTTCGATCAACGCGCTCCGGAAGCGTAGTCCGGATCGACTTCCTCTGACCTGCCGGCCTTTCTCGCCTCGGTCCCGGCCTCCGGCTGCATGTGTTCCGTCGAGACCTCGGAGAGAAAGTGCGGCTGCGTGATGCCCTTCTTGCGCATGGCCACACCCGTGAGACAGGCATGCAGGATGAAATTTCCGTTCAGGGCCGAACGGTAAGTGTTGTCCAGCAGCGGATCCAGCTCCACGAGCTCGAATCCCACCAGATCGTTTTCCGCACAGAGCCGGCGAACGATCGGGATGGCTTCGCGCATGGTCAGCCCCCCCGGCACGGGCGTTCCGGTACCCGGCACGAAGGCAGGATCCAGCACGTCCACATCGAAGGAGACATAGATGGCCTTGCCGTCCTCGCGCGCTTCCGCGAGGGCCTGGCTCATCACGGCTTCCCAGCCTCTCTTCTCGATCTCCGCCATGGTGTGATACCGCAGTCCGTTCTCCCGCATCCAGTCGAAGCCCCACTTCCCGGGCCAGGAACCGCGAAGACCCACCTGGATGTAGTTTTCGCCTTTCACGTGGCCTTCCTTGATCACCCGATACACCGGCTGACCGTGATCGATCAGATGCGAGTCCGGAGAGCCTGCATCGAAATGTGAATCGAAATGCACCACCCCGAAGCTGCCCTTGCCATGCACATCGGCGAGTGCCGCGATGTCCGGATAGGCCAGGCTGTGATCGCCTCCGACGATGAACGGGATGGTGCCGGTCTCGGCAATCTCCCGGACCCGTTCCCGGACGTGGCGCACCGTCCGTTCCGTGCTCATGTTGTCGATGGCGATGTCCCCGTAGTCGACGATGGTGAGCTCCCTCGATGGATTGACCATGGTGTACATGTCATTGCCGCCGGCACCGTATTCATTACGCATCGCCTGCGGCCCGAAGCCCTGGCCGCGATAGTAGGAGCCCATGTCCAGGGGTGCTCCGACGATGGCCACATCCACTTCTCCGGCAATCAGGTCCTCGGGATAGACGGCCACCGGCGCTCCGGCGAAGGTACGGATCCCGTAGTAGCCCTGATAGCCGGCGTAGTAGCTCAGATAGAAGGGTCCCGGTTCTCTGGCCGGGTTGAAGCTCCTGGGACGCTTCACCTTCCAGTCGTTGAAACGCTCCGACTCGGTATCCAGCGGGATGGATGCCAGATCCCGATCAGGGTTGAACTTCGACTCCTCGATCACCGTCATCATGCCGTCGATGAACGCCGCGACCTCTTCTGCCGACCGTCCCTTCAGACGCCTGATCAGCTTCTCCCGGGTTCCGACGAAGTCCTCGGCGTCTTCCGAGAGGAAGAACGCCTTCTGTTCGCTGGAGAGCCCGTCGACGATGCGTTCGAGCTCCGGCGGCAACGCGGGTGCCTCCTGTGCGAAAGCGACCGGCGTCGCAAACAGACACAGCAGCAGGACAATGAACGATCGTATTCCCACGAGTCCGGCCTCCCTCTCCAAACCCGCACTATACGCCACGTTCAGGCCGGAATTCGAAGATCGATTCCGGGCATCGGGAGTTCGAACCGCATCACAATCTGAGGAATTGCTCTGTCTTAGACTGGGCGCTTGTCATTCCGCCCGGACGGAAACCGTGCAGACGAGCAGGATTCTCAACCAGCCCACCCTCGTGCGCCTGATGATCGCGATCGGGCTGCTGGTTCTGCCCGTCATTGCCTGGGTCGACTTTCAGAAGGGCTTCATTTTCGCCGCCACCGTGGAGCTGGCCGCTGCCGCTGCGCTGCTGGGCATGATCTTTCTCATCCGCCCTCTTGGCGTGCAGCGTTCCACCCGGGTGATCCTGGTGGTCATGGCCATCCTGGCGATTCTGAGCAGCGTCGAGAAGCTCGAATCAACACCCAACTTCGCCTGGTTCACCATCATGCCGTTCCTGTACATCTCGGTGGGCGGCCTGAGGCTCGGCGTGTTTCTCACCGTGGTCCACTTTCTGTTCATCGTGACGTTCTACCTGGCATTTGCCCGAGGCGTGGTCGAATCTCTGGAGAGCGGCACCTGGCTGCAGGTGGGACTTGCCTACCTGACCGCCGCGGGTCTGGCCATCAGCTACGAGCAGGTGCAGCGTCAGCTGCGCAACCGGCTGCACGCACTGGCGGATCACGACCCGCTCACGGGCCTCCTGAACCGTCGGGGCATGGGCAAGCGGCTCAGGGAACTGGACGGCTTTCTGCGCCGTCATCAGGTACCCGTCACGCTCGCGCTCCTGGACATCGATCACTTCAAGAAGGTGAACGACGAGCACGGCCACGACGTGGGCGACCGGGTGCTTCAGGAGTTGAGCGCGGAGCTCAGGCGCATCTTCCGGAGCTCGGATTACATCGCCCGCTGGGGCGGTGAGGAATTTCTGGTCGCTCTGACGAACTCGAACCTGGCCGCCAGCACCGCCGTTCTCGAGCGGCTGCGCTGCGAGATCGCCGCTTCCTCCGCGTTCTCCGTGTCACCCATCACCCTCAGCATGGGGGCGACCGAGTGGACGGCGGACCTGGACCTGGCCAGCGCGCTCAAGCGGGCCGATCGGGCGTTGTACGGCGCCAAGGGCAGAGGGCGGAACGCTCTGGTGCCGGCCGGCGACTCCGATCACCCGGCCGTCTGGCCGGCGGGGGACGTCAGGGCGGCGGGCTGATCTCAACCCTCCGACAGCCGGCGCTGCACCTCCGCACCCGCCTGAGCATCGGCCAGGAAGGAAAACGTTCCCCGTTCCAGCATCTCCGCACCGGCTTCGAGCAGCGGTTTCAGAGTCACCCAGGTCAGCGCCGCGCCCAGACTGATCCGCCCGGCACCGTGTGCCGCCAGATCCCGAACGGTTGCACCGGGCAGGAAGGGCACCAGCACGTTGAACGGCCGGCTCAACTCAGCCGTGAGGGCAGACAGGTCCTCGAGCCTGCGCACACCGGGCGCATAGAGGACGTCCGCACCCGCCGCTTCATAGGCTTTCAGCCGCGCGATCGTATCGTCCAGATCGTTCACACCTCGCAGCAGATTCTCCGCCCGCGCCGTGAGCTGGAACGGCAGACCCGACGCGTCGATGACCTGCCTGACCGCCGCGATGCGGTCGGCCGCGGCGGCCTGGTCGAGCAGCGTCTTCCGCGTCCGGCTGAAGTCTTCGATGGAACAGCCGGCCACTCCCGTGGCAATCAGTCGCTGGAGATTCCCGATCATTCCAGAGTCCGTTTCTGCATAACCGTCTTCGAAATCCACGCTCACGGGAATCGTGGTTGCCGCGGCCAGGGATTCGCAGTGACGCAGCTTGGCATCCAGGTCCGGCGATCCGTCCAGCTCGCCGAGCGTGAACGCGAAGCCTGCGCTCGTCGTTGCCAGCGCCCTGAAGCCCAGACTTTCCAGCAGCCGAGCCGATCCTGCGTCCCAGGGATTCGGGATGATGAAGGGGTCGCCTGAAGCGTGCAGCGCGGCCAGCTGCCGGCACCTGTCGAGCTGATCCGTCATGGCTCTCTCCTCCGTGTGAAGGCTCATTTGACCTCATCGGTTAGAATTCTTCGACAAAGAGAAACGGATCCAGGGGGGAACATGAGTCAGCCTTTTCTTCTGAGCACGGCAGCCGGGCGGGTCGGTGAGCATCTCGGCATCAGCGACTGGGTCTCCATCGATCAGATACAGGTGAACGTGTTCGGAGAGGTCACCCGATGGCGGACACCCGGACACTGCGATCCTGAGTACGCCAGAACGACGCCCTACGGCGGCACCCTGATGCACGGTTTCCACATGGTATCCCTGCTGTCCCACTTCTACCGGGATGCCGGCCTGTGGCCTGAGGACGGCGCCTATCCCCTGAACTACGGGCTGGACAGGGTCCGGGTCCTGAAACCGGTGATCATCGGCGACGGCGTGCGGCTTCGCTCACACATCAGCCTCAAGGCCGCCGAGCCCAGGGGAAACGGCGAGCACCTGCTGACGACCTGTCACGAGATCGAGGCAGACGGTGTTCCGGACCGGGTGCTCTATGCCGAATATCTGACCTACTGGTATCCGAAGCCTTCCTGAGGAAGGCGCCGGCTCAGCCGATCTTCATCGCCCCCAGAAAATCCCGCTTGCCGAGCGGCACGCCCTTCGAGCGCAGGATGTCGTAGGCGGTGGTTGCATGGAAGTAGAAGTTCGGCAGGGAGAAGGACAGCGCGAAGTTTTCGTTGGTGAACGGAATTTCGTTACCGCCCAGCTTGAAGACGAGGGATCCCTGCGCCAGCTCGTTGACGTCCGCCTCACGCATCTCGTTCAGACGTTCCAGCGTGCCCGCCGTCAGCGCCTGCAGCCCTGCGTAGTCTCTCGTCTCGTAGTTCGGCGGCAGGAATTCACCCGCCTTCATGCCGTTCAGTGCTTCGAGAGAATGATGAGTGATACAGACCACCTGGAAATGGAAGTTCGCCATATCGTCGATCAGTCGGGACTCCACCACGTCGTCGAGTGCAATGCCCTGTTCCTCGCAGTAGTCCGCACCTTTCTGCAGTACGCCCACGGCGGCAGTCACGATCTGTGTGTAGGTACCAACGGTAAGGTCATAGAACGAAACCGGCATGAACGCCTCTCCTCCACAATGTCCGGAGCCGCATTTTCACCCATAATGCACGCAAGGGGGTAGCCATGCAGACCAGCAGGTCGGTGCTCACCGCGACCGGACGTCTCGAGCCCGTGATCCGCGACAATCTGGAAGCGACGGAATCCGCGCGAAGACTCGCCGATCCGGTGATCGAGAAAATTGTCGAAACCGGCGTGCACCGGCTCATGCTGAGCGCGGGGGACGGCGGCCTGGAAGCGCCCCTGTCCGATGCTCTGACCATATACGAACGGCTCGCCGGGATGGATCCGTCCGTCGGCTGGATCGTCTGGAACAACGCTCTGCCCTGTCTGTTCAGCCGTTTTCTGAAACCCGCGGTCCGGGCCGCCATCTTCGAAGACGGGAAGTCGCTGCATGCTTCGAGTACCCGCCCGAGCGGACGGGCGGTCCACAGCGACGACGGCTACCGGCTGACGGGCCGCTGGGCGCTGGTCTCCGGATGTGAGCTCGCCCGATGGCTGATCCTGACCGGACTCGTCAGCGATCACGGAACCAGCGGCGACGCCGAGATGCGCTTTTTCTTCGTCCCCGCGGCAGATGTGGAAATCATCGACACCTGGCACGTGGGTGGACTGAAGGGTACGGGCAGCCACGATATCGCAGCAGCCGGCCTGCACGTTCCTTTCGAACACAGTCTGTCGCCGGCCGATGCAGGCACCATGGCGGGCCCCTATGGTCACCTGCCGGTGATCGCTACCCTCAATCTGGGCATGGCGGCACAGTTCCTGGGCATCGGCCAGGCTGCCGTCGATACCGCCCGGACGATGGCCCTGTCGAAATTCTCACCGTCGCCCGAGCCGGATATGCGGGACCGGCCGGAGGTGCAGCTGGCCGTTTCCCAGCACACCACCGCCATCACCGCGGCCCGTGACCATCTTCATGCCATCGCAGACAGGTTGTGGGACCAGGCCCTCGCGCGTACGCCCGCGGATGCCGCCGATCTCGCGGCCGTCTACGGCGCCGGCTGGCATGCCACGCAGACGGCGACCGCCGCGGTGGATGCGCTCTATTCGCTCTGCGGCACCGCGGCCATCTACCGGGACTGCCTGCTGGAACGTCTCTGCCGCGACCTCCGGGTCATGCGCCAGCACGTGCTCACCCAGCCGCTGTGGCCCACGGAAGCGGGCCGGGTGCAGCTTGGTCTTCAGCCGGCCAATCCTCTGTACGCGGTCTGACGCCTCGTCTGTTAGCATCGGAACCGGAGCAACAGCACAGGGGAGTCTCATGGCAGAAGCCATCGATCAGGAGGCGCGTCCATCCGGCGCCGGCAGGTATGTCTCAGAACGGGGTCCGTTCGAAATTTTCGACAACACCCGGATCACGCCGCCCGGACTAAAAGGCCCCGTGGACGTGGAAAAAACGGCCGAGTATTTCGAGCACAGTGCTCTGGCTGCGAAGTACGGCGAAGAGCCGGTACGGCAGAAGATTGCCGAGATGGCCGAATCCATCCAGGGCGGTGCTGCGACCACGGTGCTGTTCAGCCAGAACGTGCCTAACGGCATGAGCCTGGTTCACGTCTGGTTCGGGCCCAACTTTCCTCTGTTCGCACACAGCCATCCGCTGTATGGAGACTGTCTCTACTACGTGGTGGCCGGCGAAGCCATCATGGGCCGCAAGCGCCTCGGCCCGGGTGCAGGGTTCTTCGTTCCGAACGGCCAGCCCTACAAGTACACGGCCGGACCAGCCGGCGTCGAGCTGCTGGAGTTCCGGGCCGGTGGCGGCGAACCCGGAACCCCCGGCATGAAGCTGGACGAGCATTCGCTGGATTCCATACAGCGGCTCATCGATCGTGCTCGTAAGCACAGTGCCAGCTGGGAAGCGCCGGAGCACATCGGAGACACCGCCTTCCGCCAGGCGGAGCTCGATTTCTCCTGACCGGCCTCAGTCGTCGGAGTCCACCATGGACATGACGTCCGATGCGCCGGCGCCCGGTGCCGGGACCTCGACGATACGGTCGTCCACATCGTCGAACTCCAGACGGAGAGCCCGGCTCATGATGGCGTGCATCATGTAGGTGCAGGTCACGTAGGTGAACTCGAGAATCTCCTCGTCCGAGAGGTGACGCTTCAGCTCGTCGAAAACCCCTTCGGACACCCGGCCCCGCTGCAGAACCAGGGCGTCGGTGTAGAAGAGCACGGCCCGCTCCACGTCGGAGAAGCAGCTGGCAATCCCCCACTCGGGGATGGCCTGAATCTGCTCTTCGGTGAATCCCACGTCCCGGCAGGCCTTGCAGTGCTGCGAGAAAACGAACTGCGAGCCCACTACGTACCCGGCCCGGATCTGACCCAGCTCCCGGAGCTTCGGATCGAGCTTCCGGTTCGGGCTGCGATAGAACCGGAAGCCTTCGGTGGTATGCACGAAGGCATCGGGGACGATGTTGAAGACCGTCCACCAGTTGCCCGGCGTCCCGGTGGCCGTGCCCGGCTCCGTGATCGGATCACGGTCCGGGAACAGCGCATCGAAGATGGCGTTGGCGTACTCGTGACCCGCTTCCCGGCCGGCCTGTTTCAATCTCGGCATGAAAAATCCTCCCCTGATCTGTGAACTGATCTGTGAATTGGTCTGTGCGCAGTTTAGCCCGATCGCCCGGCACGCGCTGCCAGGCGCCAGCTGACGGTGCAGCCGATCAGGGCGAACACGAGCGCGAGTATGAGTCGCGGGTCTCCGGGATGGAACCAGGGATCCAGCGGAAACGCGATGGTCTTGTGCATCGCGGCAGTCTTGTAGACGTGGGAACCCCGGAAAGCCGGCTTGGTGGCGATTTCCACCAGGTCCCGACGGCTCCGGTAGCGCATGGCCGCCGCGGCAGTCCAGCTTTCCATGCCGTGTGCGTTCATGAGATCCATGGCGACGCTGGCCGCGTTGCCGAACAGGACCGGATGTGACGCCCGGGACAGCAGTTCGGGATACATGAACGCCATGTAGCGGTCCAGCATCTCACTGCTGCTTTCATGCGGCGGCACGCCCGCCATCGCCAGGGGCGTTTCGTACAGATCAATGAGATTGATCATCACGAAATCGTCCCCGGTGTCCTCCTCCATGAACCGTTTCAGCAGCGCCCGCATCTCCGGATCGGCGTTGTCGGCCTGAGCATCGAGCCGCTCGAGATAGTGATCGATCTCGTCATCCGTCAGCGGTCCATCGAAGGACGTGTACCAGCCGAAGAAGACGGCGTACGTCAGCAGCAGGCCCACCCAGATCCATCGGTTCACGGACATTCTGATCTCCGTCTGCGCTGACTACCGGGCCTCACCGGCCACCATCCAGGAAAAGCCGTCTTCGAGCACCGGAAGGTCTCCCTGATTCACCATCACCACGTCCGGCGTGCAGTAGCGCAGATAGAGGGCGAGACGCGGCGCGGCGCTCCGATTCGGCAGCGAACGATGCAGGAGCCGGCCGCCGAACATCAGCGCATCGCCACGCCGCATCGGGACCGGGCGGCCATCACCCTCCACGGCCGCACCACGAAGGTCGCCTGCGGAGCGATGCGGCACCAGCCCATGACGATGAGAGCCCGGCTGCACCCACAGGCACCCGTTCTCCTCGTCGGTATCGTCCAGCGCGATCCAGACCGTCAGATCCGTCGGGGGTTCCAGCTGCCCGTAACCGCTGTCCTGATGCCAGGGCACGTCGCTCGAACCGGCGGCTTCCGGACCCTTGCAGATGAACTGCTGATGGGTGAAACAGACATCGGGACCGAGCACCTCCACCGCCAGGGCCACCTGGGGCCCGCAGACGGCAAACTCCCGGATCACCCGCGAACGATGCACCAGCTGCACCTGCACGGACAGCGGGACCCCGGGTGGTGCGAACCGCTCGTGTTCCCGGGCGAGCGCCGAGACGGTCTTGTCGTCCACCAGCTGCGGCACGAGCAGATAGCCGTCTTCGGTCAACCGTTGCAGATCGAGCATCAGGTATTCCCTCCCTCCGCTTTTTATACCCGCAGTTCGGCCGTCGGTCACCGCGCTTGACGGGGCGGGGGTCGCTGCGTTTTTATTAGTTTCTTGATAAAACTATTATCTATCCCGAAGGAGCACCCCCCATGACCGAACCAAAACCCGTCTCCGGCGCCCGCGTCTACAGCGAGACGCACGGACACATCCTCCGGATCGTCATCGACAACGCGTCCAAGAAGAACGCCTTCGTCCCTTCGATGATGGAGGAACTGTCGGCGGCGCTCACGGAGCTCGATCGGAATCCGGACCTGTGGGTGGGCGTGCTCTGCGCGGAAGGCGATCATTTCACCGCCGGTCTGGACATGCCCAGGTTCTTCGGCCCGGATGCCGAGCAGCGCGAGCGGCCCGAAGGCAACATCGACCCCTTCGGTCTGCAGAACGCCTGCTCGAAACCCGTGGTCACGGCCGTGCAGGGCATCACCTTCACCGTGGGCATCGAGATGATGCTGGCAGGGGACATCGTGGTGGCCGCGGACAGCTGCCGGTTCTGCCAGATGGAGTCCAAGCGCGGCATCGCCCCGCTCGGCGGCGCTCACTTCCGTTTCATCACCCGGTCCGGATGGGGGAACGCCATGTATCACCTGCTGCTGTGTGACGAGTTCGACGCTGCGGAAGCCCTGCGCTGCGGCCTGGTTCAGGAAGTGGTCCCCCACGGCACCCAGGGGGACCGGGCCATGGAGATCGCGGGACTGATCGCGAAGAACGCGCCTCTCGGCATTCAGGTCACGAAGAAGGCGGGACGCGCCTACATCGAGCAGGGGGAACGGGCGGCCATCGACATTCTGCCGGAGGTCCGGGAAACGGTGTTCGGCACGGAAGATGCCGCGGAAGGAATCCGATCCTTCATGGAACGGCGGGAGGCGGTGTTCGCGGGCCGCTGAAGGCGGCGACAGAAGACGCTCGAGGCGCCGCAGCGCCTCGAGCGTGACCGATGATCAGGCCTGCTTACGCGTGACCCGCACCGGCATGTGCGTGTAGCCCTTGACGAACGCGGAGAACGTGCGCTCCGGCTCCTCGAGGACCTCGATCTTCTCGAAGCGCTTCAGGATCTCTTCCCAGAGTACCCTCAGCTGCAGCTCGGCGAGCCGGTTGCCCATGCAGCGGTGCACGCCGAATCCGAAGGACAGATGCTGGCGGGCGTTCTTGCGCTCGATGTCGAGCTGGTCGGGGTTTTCGAACACCGAGTCGTCACGGTTTCCGGAGACGTACCACATCAGCAGCTGATCGCCTTCTCTGATCTGCCTGCCGCCGATCTCGCAATCATGATTCGCCGTGCGCCGCATGTAGGCCAGCGGCGTCTGCCAGCGGATGACTTCCGCCACCATGTTGGGGATCAGCCCGGGATTGGCCACGAGCTTCTCGAACTGCTCCGGGAACTTGTTCAGGGCATAGACGCTGCCTGACATGGTGTTCCGGGTGGTGTCGTTACCGCCGACGATCAGCAGGATCAGATTGCCCAGGAACTCCATGGGCTGCATGTCCTTCGTGTCTTCGCCATGCGCGAGCATGGACACCAGATCATCGCCCGGATTCTCCTTACGCTCCTGCCAGAGTCTGGTGAAGTACTCGAGACAGCCCAGCAGCTCGTCCCGGCGCTGATCGGCGGTCTCGATGATGCCGCCTGGCTGCGGAACCGCGGTGGCCACGTCCGACCAGCGGGTCAGCTTGCGGCGTTCCGCGAACGGAAAGTCGAACAGGGTCGCCAGCATCATCGTGGTGAGCTCGATGGAGACCTTGTCCACCCAGTCGAAGGCCTCGCCTTCCGGCAGCGAGTCCAGGACCTTCCCCGTCCGCTCTCGGATCAGCGATTCCATCTTGGCCAGATTGCCGGGTGCCGCCACACCGGCCACCGTCTTACGCTGCACGTCGTGCACGGGCGGGTCCTGAGCGATGAACATGCTGATGTTCAGCATGCCTTCCGGCAGCTCCGCACCGATCGGCATCCCGAGCGTGATGCCATGGGCGGAGGAAAAGTTCTCCCAGTCCGTGTCCACGGCCTTGATGTCCTCGTATCGGGACAGGGACCAGAACCGGCCTGCCGAGGAAATCTCGTTGAAGTGCACGGGGTCTTCTTCCCGCAGCCGTGCAAAGTATTCCTGCCACTGATTCTGCGCGAACAGAGCCGGCATCACCGGCACGATGTCCTCCAGCGGCACGTCGGCCGCGGGCGGCATGGGACCTTTGTTTTCCGCCAGCTCGTAGCCGGGCATACGGATCGTCGGTGTTTCTTCCTGGGATACTGCTTCGCTCATCGTGATGCTCCCTGATCTCTCAGTCTTTTCAGTCAGTTGCAGGTTCCGGAGATAAACGGGCGGAAGGGCCCGTTTTCTCCGCTGAAAATGGTGTGTGAATGCCTGAATATGAGTTGTTTCAGCTAACTAATCAACTAGAATCGGGGCATGAAATACAAGTCGTTCGCGCACATGAACTGCTCCCTGGCACAGGCCCTGGAAGTGCTCGGCGAGCGCTGGACCCTGCTCATCCTGCGCGATGCCTTCAATGGCTCCCGGCGGTTCGACGATTTCCTCTCCCTCGGCATCGCCCGGAATGTGCTCACCGCGCGGCTGAACACGCTGGTGGACAGGGGCATCCTCGAGAAACGGCCCGTGGACGGCAAATCGTCCGACTATCTCCTGACCCGGAAAGGCCTGGATCTGCAGCCCGTTCTCCTCTCGCTGACCCACTGGGGCGACAAGCACATGCCCCACGAGGAAGGTCCACGGCTGACGTTCGTCGAGAAGGCTACCGGTGAGCCGATCCGGGAGATGTCCGCCACCAGCCGGGACGGACGCCCGCTCGGCGCACGGGAGGTTCGAGCCATCCCCGGGCCCGGGCTCGCATCGGGCAGCTGAGGCAGGCATGAACAGGGTCATCGGCCTGCTCGCCGTTCTGCTGGCCCTGATTCTCGCCATCGTGCACTGGGTGCTGCCCGGTCTGATCGAGGGGAGCATGAACCTGGTCCGCCCTCACCCCGCCTACGGAATCCGGGCGGACGCGCAGGCCCTGCATGACAGCCTGTTCATCGCCGACCTGCACACGGATTCTCTGCTCTGGAAACGCGATCTCCTCGATGAATCGGACATCGGCCACGTGGACGTACCCAGGCTCCAGCGGGGCAACGTCGCCCTGCAGGTGTTCAGTGCCACCACCAAGAGTCCGTCCGGTCAGAACTACGAGGAGAACACGGCGGACTCGGACAACATCACGCTGCTCGCGGTGGCGCAGCTCTGGCCGACGCGTACCTGGACCAGCATCTACGAGAGAGCCCTCTATCAGCTCGAGAAGCTGCAGGCCTTCGCCGCCGACAGCAACGGCACCCTGATGGTCATCACCAGCGCCCCGCAGTTCCGGGACTTCGTGGACCGGCGGAATCAGGGGGAGCCGGTGATCGCCGCCATCTATCTCGCCGAAGGCGCTCACCCGCTCGAGGGTAATCTCGACAATCTCGACCGCCTGTTCGATGCGGGCCTGCGCATCACAGGGCTCACCCACTTTTTCGACAACCGTCTCGGCGGCTCCCTGCACGGGGTGAGCGGGGCCGGCCTCACACCCTTCGGGGAAGCCGTCGTCCGGCGCGCCAACGAACTCGGCATCATCATCGACGTCGCCCATGCATCTCCTCAGATGGTGACCGACGTACTCGATCTGACGCGCGCGCCCGTGATCCTGTCCCACGGCGGGGTCAGGGGCCTGTGTGACATGAGCCGGAATCTGGACGATGCTCTGATGCAGCGGATCGCGGGCGCAGGCGGCCTGATCGGGATCGGCTACTGGGACGGCGCCGTCTGCGACATCACGCCGGCGGGGGTGGTTCGCTCCATCCGCTACGCCATCGATCTGCTCGGTATCGATCACGTGGCGCTCGGTTCCGACTACGATGGCACCACCGAAGTGCTGTTCGACACCTCCGAGCTCGCCATTCTCACCCAGACCATGCTGGACGAGGATTTCACGGAAGCGGAGATCCGCGCGGTGATGGGAGAAAATGCCCGGCGTTTCTTCCTCGAACATCTGCCCGATCCGCCTCTGTAATACTGCCCGCCTTCCGCTCGTACCCCGTACGGGTGCTTGAGAATCTACCGGGAGTCCGATGAGAGCCGTCCTGTTCGATCGCTACGGCAAGCCCGATCGGCTGAGGCTGGAACACCTCGATCCGCCCGCACCGGGCCCGGGTCAGGTTCTCCTGCGGATCCGTGCTGCATCCGTGAACGACTGGGATCTGGCCCGCGTGCGCGGCGAATTCTTCAACCGGCTGATGAACGGCCTCACCCGGCCGAGACGGAAGATTCCCGGCAGCGACGTGGCCGGCGAAGTGATCGGCAGCGGTGCCGGCGCCTGTGCCTTCGAGCCCGGCGATCGGGTCTACGGTGATCTGAGCCAGGCCGGCTTCGGCGGTTTTGCCGACTACGTGAGCGCACCGGAGTCCTGTCTGATCCGCATGCCGCCATCCATGAGCTTCGAGCAGGCCGCCTGCCTGCCTCAGGCGGGACAGCTTGCGTGGCAGGGCCTTTTCGATGTGGGGAAGGCGGACGCCGGTATCCGTTCGGTGCTGCTCAATGGTGCCGGCGGCGGTGTCGGCACCTTCGCGCTGCAGTTCCTCGAGCCCCTCGACCTGCGCGTTACCTGCGTGGACCGGGCGGACAAGCTTGGCGTCCTGGAGAGCCTCGGCGCCGACAGAACGCTCGACTTCTCCCGGGTGGATTTCACCCGGGAAGGCAACCGCTACGACCTGATTCTGGACGCCCGCACGACGCGGCCGGCTGCCGAGTACATACGCGCATTGAACCCGGGCGGCACCTACGCCACGGTGGGCGGCAGCATGAGGCACATCATCCCGATGGCGCTGCTCGGAAAAACCCTGCTCCGGACGCACGGCGTGCACGTGCGGGTGGTCAGCCTGGTGCCCAACCGGAACCTGCAGCAGTTCAATCGTCTGTTCGAAGAAGGCGGACTGCATCCCGTCATCGACAGCGTCGTTCCACTGGAAGAGACCCGGCAGGCGCTCGAACGGTTCGCGAGGTCCGATCACACCGGCAAGATCGTCACCCGTATGGATTGAGCGAATCTGCTATCTTTAACGACTTTTAATCCGTTCGAACGTTACGGAGGATTCGACAGTGTCAGACCTCGACGCATTCCGCGAAGAAGCACGCAGCTGGCTGAACGACCACTTTCCGTCGGGGCTTGCCCACAGAAGCCCGCCGGGCATCGCCGGCTTCGGCGCCAGGCTCACGGGCGACTGGAAAGCCTGGCAGACGAGCCTGGGTGAAAAAGGCTGGTCCGCCCCGACCTGGCCGGCGGAGTATGGCGGCGGCGGACTGAGTCCCGAACAGGCGCAGGTGCTGGGCGCGGAGATGGCCTCCCGGGGTGCGATCAGCCCCATCGGCGGCTTCGGCATCATGATGTGGGGGCCGACGCTGCTCGACTTCGGCACCGAGGAACAGAAGCAGCGCTACCTGCCGCCGATCATCCGCGGCGACATTCACTGGTGTCAGGGCTACTCGGAGCCGGGCGCAGGATCGGATCTGGCAAACCTCCAGAGCTTCGCGGAAGACAAGGGTGATCACTTCATCCTGAACGGCTCCAAGGTCTGGACCTCCGGCGCGCTGGAGGCGGACTGGATGTACGGTGTGTTCCGGACGGACCGGAACAACAAGTACGAAGGCATCAGCTTCCTCACCCTGGACATGAAATCCCCCGGGGTGGAGGTGAAGCCCATCACCCTGATCTCCGGTCAGTCTCCATTCAATGAGGTGTTCTTCACCGACGTGGTGATCCCGAAAGAGAACCTGATCGGCGAGAAGAATCTGGGCTGGAACATCGGCAAGCGGCTGCTGCTGCACGAACGCCAGGGCATCGCCGGCAGCGGTGGAGCAAACGTGGTCGGAGGTTCCTATGACATCGAGCAGGTGGCCAGGGACTACATCGGCCTCGAGAACGGCGTTCTGGCTGATGGCGCCATGCGGGAGCGCATCGCCATGCAGAAGATGTTCGCCCACGCGTACGCGCTCACCGGGCGCCGGTTCGGGGAGGAGGCGGCCGTGCATGGCCCCACGCCGGCCGTCGGCATCATGAAAGTGGCCTGGGCCAAGGACAATCAGAACAGGGAAGAGCTGCTCGTGGAAATGCTCGGTAACCGGGGGCTCGGCTGGGAAGGCAGCGGCTTCTCGGACAACGAACTGAAGACGGTCCGCACCTGGCTCCGCTCCAAGGCCAACTCCATCGAAGGCGGCACCACGGAAATCAACCTGAACCTGGTCGCGAAGCGCGTGCTGGGCCTGAAGGGGTATTGAGCGATGGCGGTACTCACAGAAGAACAGAACATGCTGAAGGACCAGGCACAGGCCTGGTCCCGGGATGAAGCGCCCGTCACGCGCTTCCGGAAGATGCGGGACAGCGGCACGGACGCGGGCTACGAGCAGGCAACCTGGCAGGATATCGCCGGCATGGGCTGGACGGGCATTCTGATCCCGGAAGCCCTGGGCGGCTCGGGCATGGACTACGCCACCTTCGGCGTGGTGCTGGAAGAGACCGGCCGTCACCTGGTGGCATCACCGTTGTTCGCATCGGGACTCGTGGGCGCCTCGGCACTGCTGCTGGCCGGAAACGACGCCCAGAAGCAGCAGTGGCTCCCCGGCATCGCCGCAGGCACGTCCATCGTCACCCTGGCCGTGGACGAGGGTCCGCACCATGCACCAGAACAGATCGCCATGACGGCGGACGCTTCTTCCGGCAGCTTCACGCTCAACGGCAGCAAGGTCTTCGTGCTGGAAGGCGGCAGCGCGGATGCCTTCGTGGTCGCAGCCAGAACCAGCGGCACCGCCGGTGAAACCGACGGCATCACTCTGTTCCTCGTCCCGGCTGACACTTCAGGGCTCGGCGTTCAGCCCCTGAAAACCGCGGACAGCCGCGGGTACGCGGACCTGACTTTCCGGGACGTGAAAGTGGATGCCGCGGCGGTGATCGGAACCGCAGATGCCGGCTTCCCGATCCTGGACGCAGTGCTCGACCGGGCGCGTGCGGGTCTGGCGGCCGAGATGCTCGGAACCGCCTGCGAGGCGTTCGACCGCACGCTCGAGTATCTCAAGACCCGCGAGCAGTTCGGACAGGTGATCGGATCCTTTCAGAGCCTGGGTCATCGGGCCGCAACCCTGTTCATGGACATGGAGTTCGCCCGCTCCTGCGTGGAAGCGGCGCTGCGCGCCATCGACGAGGGCAGTGACGAGGTGCCCATCCTCTGTTCCCTGGCCAAGTGCAAGGCCGGTGAATTCCTGCACGACATGTCCAACGACATGATCCAGATGCACGGCGGCATTGGTATGACCGACGAGTTCGACGCCGGTTTCTACATCAAGCGGGCCCGGGCTGCCGAAGCCACTTTCGGCGGCCAGTCCTATCACCGGCGCCGGTATATCTCGCACTTCGGGATCTGAGACGCCGGCCCTGACCGTCTGTGCCCGTACGGGATCAGACGGTCAGGATCTCAACACGGCCCGGAGCCCTATTCTTCCGGCGCGGCAACCACCTGACGGCCCAGAAGATGGGCGGTGGAACAGTCGAGCACCGTATTCCAGTGACGCCCGAGCATCCGCCCGCCGTCGCTGCCCCGCATGTCGTCCGTCAGCGCACCCCAGGCGGCCGCGTCGTCGTGAACCGCGAACAGACGCAGGTCCGGTGAGTCAGGCGTCGGCGTGATCGGGTTCTGCTGATACACCTGAAGCCGGGTGTGCCCCGCCGCTTTCAGATAACCCGTCAGGTGATTGCGCAGGTCGGCGAATTCGATGGGCCCCATCCCCTCTCTCAGATTGCAGGCGGACGAGGTGAGATAGGCGGTTTCGCCCGTCATGGCTTCACCGCCGTTGTAGATCTGTTCCTGGAGGAGCAGGAACGAGGAGCAGGACGCCAGCCGTTCGAAACGCTCATTCACGGACTGCATGTCGGATGAAGCGGCTTCGGCGACCATCTGCTCACCGTACTGAGTCGCGCTCCCGTAAAAGTTGAACCATAGGAAATCGAAATCCCGTGGCCCCTTGATCGGCGTCCATACGAAAGCCGGCGGTGTTCCGACTCCCGCCTTTTCTGCCTGACTGAGATAGTAGTCCCGCGCCTTCATCAGGTCCTCCATGCCGGAGTCACCGTTGAAATCACAGACGTAGACTTCACCGTAGTAGCTCTGGGCATACGCCTCAGCGGCAACGCCGGCCAGCAGACACATGGACAGAGTCAGAATCGATTGCTTGAGCTTGTTTGTTTTCATCGGCTTCCTACAAGTTAGTAAACGGATACCACTTACTGCATGCAGGGATGCACAGATACGGCCATGCACCGGACGGCGCATTTCAATGTCTTCCCCTGGAAAACAGTGTCCACTCATCCGGGCGGGAAGTCCACCCGCTTGTTAGAAACTGCGGGCTGACGACTTCCCGGCACAGGTCCGGTATCGTGGCGCTGTCTAATCAGGAGAACGCCCACATGCCCCGCTGGCTGACCTATACGCTCACCGGAATCATCATCGTCCTCATCGGCATCGCCCTGGCCGCCCCTCTGGGACCCATGCCCGGCGTGCGCATCGGTGGCGCTGAAGCATCGGCGCCGGTGAGCTGGGCGGGGGCACAACTTCCCGAGGAAGTGCGCCTGGCCACCTATGAAGGCCCGTTTCCCTACGTGGTGACGATCTGGATCGTAGAATCCGGCGGTCGGCTGTACGTGATCGGCGACCCGGAGAGCACCTGGGTGGAGAAGGCGACCCGCGCCCCCGAAGCGAAACTGCGCATCGGTGACGATCTGTACGACGTGCTGGCCGTCAGGCAACCCCCGGGCCGGACGGACGTATTTCAGGCCTATATCGACCGCTACAGGGACGGGTATCCGGAGATCGTCGCCGGCTTCCCGCCGCTGTCCGAGTTCGCCCGGGGTGGCGCGCTGTTCGAGCTGACCGCCCGCTGAGACTCCGCGATTGACGGGACCCCGGCCGCTCGGCACTCTGAGGGGTCAGCCTACGGACGAATCACAGGGGAACAGCAATGAGCGTAGACGGGAAAGTGGCCATCATCACCGGAGCCGGCGGCGGCCTCGGCCGGGAACATGCCCTGCTGCTGGCAGGTCACGGAGCGAAAATCGTCGTGAATGACCTGGGCGGCAACGTGGATGGCTCCGGCCAGGGCGATGCAGCGGACTCGGTGGTGGAGGAGATCCGGGCAGCCGGCGGTGAAGCCGTCGCCAACAAGGACTCCGTATCAGACCGGGAAGGGGCGAAGCGGATCGTGCAGACGGCGGTGGATGCATTCGGCACCGTGGACATCGTCGTGAACAATGCCGGCATTCTCCGCGACAAGTCCTTCAAGAAAATGACGCTCGACGAATGGGACATCGTGATCAACGTGCACCTGAACGGCAGTGCCTACGTCACCTGGCACGCCTGGCCGATCATGTACGAGAAGAACTACGGACGCGTGGTCTTCACCTCCTCGGTCTCAGGCATCCTCGGCTCTTTCGGACAGGCCAACTACGGCGCCGCGAAGATGGGCATGGTGGGTCTGATGAACAACCTCTCCAGAGAAGGCGCTTCCCACAACATCCACACCAACTGTCTCTCGCCGGGTGCGGCCACCCGCATGACGGCAAGCGTACCCGGCAGCGAAATCGATCCGGACAATCCGGATCCGGGTAACCGGCCGGGGCTGGTGAGCCCGGCCGTTCTTTACCTGGCCGGCGAGGATGCGCCGAACGGACGGATCATTCAGGCAGCCGGCGGCCGGTTCGCCAGCGACATGATCTACTCCAACACGGGCGTCGATCTGGGTGCCGACATGGACCCGGAGGCGTTTCTGGAAGCCGCGGACCAGGCGCTGGACATGAGCGACGCGGCGCCGAAGACCACGTTCTGGCGCTGAGCGCATGCCGGCCGTCAGCATTGATCCCGAATCGGGACTGAAGATCTTCGACACCCGCGCGGCGAAGGCGACCGAGAAGATCGCCGGCAAGGGGTACTCGATCATCGAGGACGAGAAGCTCAAGGAACTGCCGCCTCAGCCTGCGGGTGCCACCTTCAATGCCGAGGAGCAGGCCCGGTACCGGGCTTTCAAGGAAGCCCGGCGCGGTGCCGCCGACTACATCGCCATGGAAGGTGAATTCGCCCGCTACCTGGAGGACGTCTATTCCGCCGGTCCCGTGCCGAGAGACGCACTCACCGACGACTGCGAGATTCTCGTGGTGGGCGCCGGATTCGCCGGGCTGCTGCTCTGGCACAAGCTGTCCAGAGCGGGTTTCAAGGACGTCCGTTTCTGCGAGAAGGGTGGTGACGTGGGCGGCACCTGGTACTGGAACCGGTACCCGGGCATTGCCTGCGACGTGGAGTCCTACTCCTATCTGCCCCTGCTCGAGGAAATGGGCTACTTCCCCACCATGAAGTTCGCCTCCGGGTTCGAGATCATGGAGTACTGTCAGAACATGGCAGAGAAGTTCGGCTTCTACGACCACTGCCTGTTCCACACGACGGTGGAAAGAACGGACTGGGACGAGGAAGCCGGGCGCTGGACGGTGCATACCGACCGTGGCGACGCCATGCGCGCCCGCTACGTGGTGCTCGCGAACGGCATTCTCACCACGCCGAAACTCGCGCGCATAGACGGCATGCAGACCTTCCGGGGCGATTCCTTCCACACCTCGCGCTGGGACTACAACGTGGATCTGGAAGGCAGACGGGTCGGCATCATCGGCACCGGCGCCACCGCCGTGCAGGTGATCCCGGAAATCGCCCGGGTGGTGGGCGAGCTGTACGTTTTTCAGCGCACACCTTCCTCCATCGACGTGAGAGACCAGCGGGCCACCACGGAAGAGGAGATCGAAGCCTGGAAGCACGAACCCGGCTGGGCGAGAGCCCGGCGCGCACGTTTCTCGAAGATTTCCGCCGGCAGAACGGCGATCAAGGCCAATGACGACTATCTGGCCGGCCGGGTGCCTGACTACAAGGAGCGCAAAGCACACGAACGGCCGCTGTCGCCGGAGGAGATGATCGAGGCGCAACTCGAATCCAATTTCCGCATCATGGAGCAGATCCGCGCCCGTGTGGACGCCATCGTGGAAGATCCGGTGACCGCTGAGGCGCTGAAGCCCTACTACCCTTATGGCTGCAAACGGCCCACGTTTCACGACGAGTACCTGCCCACGTTCAATCTGCCGCATGTGCATCTGATCGATACGGCGCCCATGGGCGTCAGTGAGATCAACGGGCGCGGTGTGGTCCACGACGGTACGGAGTACCCGCTCGACGTGCTCATCTACGCCACCGGCTTTCAGTGGATGGCCACCTCCACCTTCAACATGATACGGGGCCGGAACGGCGTCACCCTCCACGACAAGTGGCGGAACGGCGGAACGAAGACCTTCCTCGGAATTCACTCGAACGGCTTTCCGAATCTGTTCATCGTCTCCGGTCCCCAGGGAGGCGGCGGCAGCTTCAATTTCACCGACGCCATCGACACGCACGCGGACTACATCGTCTGGATGCTCGAGACTCTGCGCGATCGTGGCGACAACGTGGTCGACGTGGATCCGTCAGCGGAGGAGAAGTACGCCGGGCACTGTCGGGCCGCCGATGTCGCCACTGCGCCGCTGCGCGACTGTCTGTCCTACTACAACGGTCACGGTGATGCCGAGCCGGGCAGTCTCGCGTACTACGGCGGCGGCTACTGGCACAAGTACCGGACCCGGGCTCAGGACAGTCTGGCACCGTATCTGTTCGACCACGCGCCGGACTGAATCATGAAGCTCCGGCGGATCGCGAGCCTGGCGCTCATCCTGGCACTGGCACCTTTCCATGCGGCCGGGACAGAGACAGTCGAACGTCTCCATCTGCTCATTCCGGCCGGTCCGGGCGGCGGTCTCGACACCACTGCCAGGGCCATCGGAGAAGCCCTTCGGGCCGCCGGCGTCCGCTCGCCTGTTTCCTACGAGAACATGACCGGCGGCGGAGGCGGTCGCGCCATGGCGCACTTCATCGAGACGGCCGACCGGCAGACGAACACGCTGCTCATCAACTCCACACCGCTGATCATCCGTTCGCTGCAGGGTCTGTTTCCCCATGATCATCGTGACGTGGTTCCCATCGCCGGCCTGGTGGGCGAGTACGGCGCGTTCGTCGTCCGGAACGATTCACCGCTCGAATCCTGGCCCTCGCTGATCACGGCCCTCGAGGCGAACACGGGCGCCCTGAACATCGGCGGCGGTTCCGTTCGCGGGAGTCTGGATCACATCGTCCTGGCGCTGGCGATGGAAGCATCAGGTCTCGATCCGAGACGGGTCCGCTACCTGCCGTACGACGCCGGCGGCAAGGCCATGCTCGCCCTGCTCGGCGGCGAGATCGAGGTACTGAGCACGGGGATCGGCGAAGCGGTCGGCTATGCGCGCTCGGGCGACGTCCGCATCCTCGCCGTCACCGCACCGGATCGTCTGGCACAGCTGCCGGAAGTACCGACCCTGACGGAACTCGGCGCGCCTCTGGTGTTCGCCAACTGGCGCGGTCTGTTCGCCGCTCCCGGCACCTCTGCCGCTGCTGCAGCGGATTTTCAGTCGGAGGTTGCGGCCGCGCTCGCGACCGAGGCCTGGCGGACGGCCGTCGACCGGTTCGGCTGGACACCTCTGGCCCTCGAGGGGGCTGCGTTCGGCGACTACCTTGATAAACAGGCCGACGTGCTCGAATCCACTCTGAAAGCGCTCGGCTTCATCCGCTGACCGGTACCGGCGTGGCTTACCGACTCACTCTGCTCGGCCTGCTGCTCGCCGGTCTGGCCTATACCTGGCTCGCACAGCAGATTCCCATGGATCCCTGGACCGCGGAAGAACTCATCAATGCCCGGACCATGCCTACCGTCTACGGTGCCCTGCTGTCCCTCACCCTGCTCATTCTGCTGCTGCGGTCCATCCCTCCGGTGGCCGCCGTGCCTGCCGGGCGTCTCGTCCGGGGTGCCGGAGTCGCGGTCCTGGTGGTCGCCTTCGCAGCCCTGCTCGGTCCTCTGAATCTTTGGATGGGGCTCGGTCTGCTGCTGCTGGCCACCGGCTGGTGGCTGGGCGAACGCCGCTGGCTGCCGCTGCTGTCTCTCGCCATTTCAGTTCCCCTTCTCGGCTTCCTCGGCATCGAGCTCGGTCTCGGTGTCTATCTGCCGGACTGACGTCGTGCTCGAAGGCATCGCCACCGGTTTCGCGACCGCTTTCACCCTGGCGAACCTGGGCTGGGTACTGTTCGGCTGTCTCGCGGGCACGCTCATCGGCATGCTCCCGGGACTGGGCCCGATCACGGCCATCGCGCTCATGATCCCGGTCAGCTATTCCCTGGATCCGGCCGGCGGCCTGATCATGATGGCGGGCGTCTACTACGGTGCCGTCTTCGGCGGCTCCACCTCCGCCATCCTGATCAACGCGCCCGGAGTGGCCAGCACCGTGGCCACCAGCTTCGACGGCTATCCCATGGCGCGGGACGGCCAGGGCGGCCGGGCGCTGGCCATTGCCGCCTATGCTTCCTTTGCCGGCGGCACTCTGGGTGCCGTCGCCCTCATGCTGTTCGCCGGCTACCTGGCCGGGCTGGCACTGGCCTTTCAGTCACCGGAGTACACGCTCCTGCTGCTGCTGGCGCTGTCATCGGTGGTCGTACTCGCTTCGCCCGGCACGCGGCTCCCCTCACTGGTGACGCTGCTCATCGGTCTCATGCTGGGGACCGTGGGTACGGATCAGCTGGCCGGCATCCCCCGTTTCACGTTCGGGCGGCTGGATCTGGCGGACGGTCTGAACTTCGTGCTGGTGGTGATGGCCACCTTCGCGCTGGCTGAAGCCTTCCGGATGGTTCTGCAGGACGATGCGCCCGCTTCCCCGAGCGTTTCCGGCTCGCAGCTGCGCCTGCCCCTGGACACCTCGCGACGTCTGCTGCCCGTGGTTGGACGGAGCTCGGTGATCGGATTCCTCACCGGCGTGCTGCCCGGCGCCGGCGCCACGCTAGCGAGCTTTTTCGCCTACGACGTGGAGAAACGGATGGGTGATGGCAGCCGGGAGGCGGGAGTGGCGGCTCCGGAAGCGGCCAACAACGCCGCTTCAACCGGATCGTTCGTCCCGCTGCTGACGCTCGGGATTCCGGGTTCCGGCACCACGGCCGTGCTGCTCGGCGTGATGCTCAGCTATGGCCTGCAGCCGGGACCCCGGCTGCTGTCGGACCAGCCTGAGATCTTCTGGGGCGTGATCGTGTCCATGTATCTGGGGAATCTCATTCTGCTGGCGCTCAATCTGCCCCTCATTCCCCTGCTGGCCCGGCTGCTGAATCTGCCTGCCCCCCTTCTGATCCCGCTGATCATCGGTTTCTCACTGGTCGGCGTTTATCTGACCACCCTGAACGGATTCGATCTGTATCTGATGCTCGGCCTCGCTCTGCTGGCCCTCGTGCTGCGCTGGTTCGCCTTCCCGCTGGCACCGCTGCTGCTGGGCTTCATCCTGAGCGGACTTCTGGAAGAGAATGCCCGCAGAACGCTGTTTATCGCAGAAGGCGGCTGGTCGGTACTGCTCGAGCGGCCCGCGTTCGTGATTCTGGGTATCCTGATCCTTCTCGTGTGGCTCTTTCCGGTCTGGCAGCGGCTGAGGGCCGCACCGCGTCACTGATGGAGACAGGCAATGTATGAGATAGACACCGTCACGGTCACGGCACCCGACGCGGATCCATCGCCGATGGAAGTATTTCTCTTCACGCCGGATGGGGAGGGTCCCCACCCGGCCCTGATCCTGGCGCAGCACATTCCCGTCGGACACACGGGCATCGAGAACGATACCTTCACGCTGAAGGCGGCGGAACGGTTCCGCGACGCCGGTTTCCTGGTGGCGGTCCCCTTCATCTTTCACTGGTGGCCGAAGGACGGTGAGATGGCTGACAAGGCCAGAGCCAGCCGGGACGACTGGACCCGGGCCGACCTGGAGGCGACCTGGCAGCTGCTCGAGGAACGCCCGGACGTGGATCCAGCGCGGATCGGCATCGTCGGCCACTGCTGGGGCGGACGGGTGGCCTGGCTGGGTGCGGTGTACCTGGACGTCGCCGCCTGTGCCATCTTCTACGGCGGCCGGATCAAGCTGGCTCTCGGCGAAGGCAATCCCACGGCCATCTCTCTCGCAGACCGGATCCGCGCACCAGTGGCCGGCTTTTTCGGCAACGACGATCAGAACCCGACCCCGGAGGACGTGGATGACTATGGCGAAGCCCTGACCCGGGCCGGTGTTCGGCATACTTTCCACCGCTACGACGGCGCCGGCCACGCCTTCCAGAATTTCCCCAACCCGGACAGGTACCGGGAGACCCAGAGCGAGGATGCCTGGATCAAGGTGCTGGATTTTTTCCGCGGGACGCTCGCCGGTGCAGGTGCGCAACCGCCTGGATAACCGGCGCCGTTTTCCTCAGAATCAGAGGGCTGAGGCGAGGAGACGCGGAACATGGCTGACTACGACCTGATCATCAGAAACGGCACCGTACACGACGGCAGCGGCGGCGCGCCCATACAGGCCGACGTGGCGGTGAAGGACGGGCTGATCGCGTCCGTCGGCGCCGGCCTGACCGGCTCGGCCGCCCGGGAGATCGATGCGACCGGCAAGGTAGTCACCCCCGGCTTCATCGACGTGCATACCCACTACGACGGTCAGGCGACCTGGGACAGCCATCTGAATCCTTCCTCGAACCTGGGAACCACCACTGTCGTCATGGGCAACTGCGGCGTCGGTTTCGCGCCATGCCGGCCGACGGACCATGAAGTGCTCGTTCAGCTGATGGAAGGCGTGGAGGAGATTCCCGGGACAGCGCTGGACGAAGGCCTGCCCTGGACCTGGGAGTCGTTTCCCGAATACCTGAATACCCTGGACGGGCGAGCCCGGGACATCGATGTCGCCGCCCTCTTTCCACACGGACCGCTCCGGGTCTACGTCATGGGCGAGCGTGGCGTGAACCGGGAAGCCGCCACCGCCGAGGACATCGAGCAGATGAAGGTGCTGCTCAAGGAAGGCATGGATGCGGGCGCGGTCGGGTTCTCCACCTCCCGCACGCTCGTCCACCGGTCCAGCTCCGGCGACCTCATTCCCACCTACAAGGCGGCGACGGAAGAGCTCAAGTCGCTCGGCGAGGTTCTCAGCGGCGACAGGGGCCAGGTGTTTCAGCTGATCTCCGACTGGGAGGACGTGGACGACGAGTTCAGCATCCTCAGGGAGACCAGCGAGAAGACGGGGGCCAAGGGGACCTTCACCCTCGTCTATATCGACTCCCAGCCCGAGCTCTGGCGGGCACAGCTCGACCGGGTGGAGCAGGCCCAGCAGGCCGGCCTGGATATCCGCGGTCAGGTGCTGTCCCGGCCCATCGGCATGATGATGGGCCAGCAGGCATCCATGCATCCCTTCTACCGCCGGCCGACCTTCCTCGCACTGGCCGACCTGCCGATGGCGGAACGGCTCGACCGGCTGCGGGACCCTGAAATCAAAGCAAAGATCCTGGCGGAGGAAAACGTCAACCCCCATATCTTCGTGCGGATCGTGAACGGTCAGTACGGGAAGATGTACGTACTCGAAGACCCCATCGATTACCTGCCTTCGACAGACCGCACGGTCGCCGCCCGGGCGGAAGCCGCCGGTGAGGACCCCGAGTCCTGGCTCTATGACTACCTGATCGACAACGACGGAAAGAACCTCATCTACATCGCCGCTGCCAATCTGACCGACCACATCCCCGACCTGCTCGGGCATCCCAACACGGTCGCCGCCCTCGGCGATGGCGGCGCGCACGTCGGTTCCATCTGCGACACCAGTGCCAACGTCTACGTGCTCACCAAGTGGGTGAAGGATCGGCAGACGTTCGATCTGGCCCAGGGCATACACATGCTCACGCAACAGCCCGCCGAGCTGTATTCACTCAACGATCGCGGCCTGATCCGTCAGGGCATGAAAGCGGACATCAACGTCATCGACTTCGACCGGCTGGCACTGAGAACGCCGCACGTGGTCCACGATCTGCCTGCGGGCGGCATGCGCTTCCTGCAGGCCGCCGACGGGATCGACGCCACCATCGTCTCCGGCGAGGTGATCTACGAAAATGGTGAGGCCACCGGTGCGCTGCCCGGCAAACTCGTTCGCGGCAGCCGTCCAGCGCCGGCGGCGACTGCCTCCGGCTGAGGCACCCGACAAGCAGGGGGCATTACCAGGGGAAACCCCTGTATTTCACAGCACCTCCGCCTCACAGCACCTCCGCTTCACAGCACCTTCGCCACACCGCGGGCGGCCTGGGCCGCGCGCTCGCCCCGGGGGGTCAACGCGTAGCGGGTATGCGGAGGATAGCCTTCCACGACCTGCCTCTGCAGCAGGCCGGTTACTGTAAGCAGTCTCAGAGCCTGCGTCAGCGCCCGGGGCGAGATGTCCGGCATGGCCGATGCGAGTTCCGAAAAGCGCTCGTTACCGAGGGCAAGCGCAACGAGCAGCGGCAGCGTCCATTTCCGGAATGCACAGCCGGCCTCCTCCACACTTCCAAACGCCCGGACGTAGCCGCGACAGGCAGCGGCCATGGCCCGTCCGGATTCCGTCAGTCGAAATTCCGGTCGCAGCGGATGCCCGTAACCCGGGTTTTTTTCAATATACCCGGCCTCGATCGCCGCACCGACGGCCGCGCGCATGGATCCACGGCTGCCGCCGAGCTGGTTCGTGAGCACGGCCAGCCGGGCATGCCCGCCGGCATCATCCATGGCGGCCAGCACCGGAATCAGCCAGCGATGATGACAGAGACGCGTCAGGCGCTGATTCGGATCTTGACACATATGTATTGCAACTATACTTTCTGACCACTTGGAAGTGAATGGAAAGGAAAGACATGCCTGGATTCGAATATGACCGTCAGATCACTCTGTCCTGCTCGGTACGCGATCTGGAGGCATCCATTGCCTGGTTCACAGACGTGCTCGGGTTCGAGGTGGTGATGCGGGCAGCAGAAGTGGGCTGGGCAGAGATCGCCACCCCGGCAGACGGGGTGACCATCGGCCTGGCAGAGAACGAGGAAGTGGATGGACGTGGCGGCACCACACCCGTGTTCGGCGTCGTGGACATCGACGCGGCCCGGACGGAACTGGAAGGAAAATCCGTACGCTTCGACGGCGAGACTCAGGTCATACCCGGAATGGTCAAGCTGGCAACCTTCTTCGATCCGGACGGCAACAGCTACATGCTGGCCCAGTCGCTCCAGTGAGGCGGCGCCCCCGTCCGTATTGAATGTTTTTTCCGCTGCCCGAATACTCCTCAGCTGCAGGGCGGGGAGCGGAAAAGCATGGTTCAGACTCACGATCACGAGATCGTCTCGATCTATCCCTTCACTGACGACGAGGTGGACGCCCTCATGACCCACGCCCAGGAGGCCGTGCTCATGTGGTCCACGTCGGACGGCTGGCCGGTGGGCGTCACCCACGCGTTCGTCTGGAAAGATGGCAGAATCTGGCTGACGTTCGCCGAACATCGCCACCGCACTGCGGCCATCCGACGCGACAACCGGGTATCCGTCAACGTCAGCAGTGCCAGCTACTTTCCCCATGTGCCGAAAGGCGCACCGCGGGGCGCCATCACCTTCAAGGGTACCGCCGAGTTTTTCGACGACGACGGGACCAGGGCCTGGTTCTATCCGGCGCTCTCGAAGAAGGTCAGCCCCGGCGACGAGGCGTTCGAGGCCTACTTCAACAATCTGCTCGACTCACCGCTGCGCGTCATCATCGCCGTCACCCCGGTGAAGAAGATCATGTACAACGCGTCTACCGCCGGTCGCCACATGGCCGGCACCCTCTCCGAGGAAGAGCTGGGCGAACGTCAGGAGGCGGACCGTGACCGGATGAACCGTCTGCGCCGCGAGCGCGGCCTGGACGACCGCTGAGGATGCGAATCATCGCCCTGGCCGGTACGGCCAGCCTGGTACTGGTCCTCTACCTTGCTGCCGAATACGGCTGGCGCCAGGCAGCGCTCGCTCTGGTCGGTCTCGCGGCCGGCGTGGCGCTCTATCATGCCGCATTCGGCTTCACCGCCGCCTGGCGGCAGATGATCACAGAACGCCGGAGCGCTGGACTCCGGGCTCAGATGATCATGCTCGCGGTGACCGTCTGCCTGTTCATGCCGATGCTGGCGGCGGGCGAGGTGTTCGGCACCCCCGTTCGCGGCGCCGTCGCTCCACTGAGTCTGTCCATTGTCGCCGGGGCCTTCCTGTTCGGCGTGGGCATGCAGCTCGGTGGCGGATGCGCCTCGGGGACGCTGTTCACCGTCGGCGGTGGCAGTCTGCGGATGATCATCACTCTTGCCGCCTTCATCGCCGGTTCGGTGATCGGTGCCGCGCATTGGGACAGCTGGCAGGCGGCACCCGCGCTGGCGCGGGTGTCTCTGCTCGAGGAGCTCGGCATGCCCGGAGCCCTGGTCGTCAGTCTGGGCGTATTCGCGCTGATCTGGTACGGGGCCCGATCGCTCGAGCGGCAGCGGCACGGACCCGCAGGCGCCGGTGCCGACACGGCATCACCGGCAGACTGGCTGAGAGGCCCCTGGCCGCTCATCGCCGGTGCGCTGGGCCTCGCCGCCGTGAACGTCGCCACGCTCGCGCTGGCCGGCCGCCCTTGGGGAGTGACTTCCGGATTCGCTCTCTGGGGGTCCAAGATGGCCGTGACGGCAGGCGTGGACGTGACGGCCTGGCCCTACTGGCAGCGCCCGGGACCGGCCGCCGCACTGGAGAACAGCGTGTTCGGCGACATCACCTCGGTGATGAACTTCGGCATCGTTCTGGGCGCCATGGCGGCCGCCGGGTTTGCCGGCCGGTTCGCACCGACCTGGCGAATTCCCATGCGCTCGGTGGCCGCCGCCGTGGTCGGCGGTCTCCTGCTCGGGTACGGCGCCCGGATCGCCTACGGGTGCAACATCGGCGCCTACTTCAGCGGTCTGGCCTCCGCCAGCCTGCACGGCTGGCTCTGGTTCATCGCCGCCTACGCGGGCAACGCGGTGGCCGTGCGGCTGCGGCCGGTGTTCGGCCTGGGCCGCTAGGACCCCGTCGTTACTTTGGCGCGAAGCGCTGGCCCGCATCCACCCGAATGGTGCCGCCATTCATCATCGCATTCTCATAGATGGCGATCGCCTGAATCGCATAGTGGATGGGCCGTCCCATCCGCTTCGGGAAGGCCGCGTCCTTGGTCAGCGCCAGAGCGAACTCGTCCGGAATCCCCGCCGTCAGCCCCGTATCGAAGAGACTGGGGGCAATGGCATTCGCGCGGATACCCATGCTGCCCAGATCTCTGGCCATGACGAACGTCATGCCCGCGATTCCGGCCTTTGCCGCGGAATAGGCAACCTGACCGATCTGGCCTTCGAACGCGGCGATGGAGGCCGTGTTGAGGATGCAGCCCCGTTCGCCGTCTTCGTTGGGTTCGTTTTCCGACATCTTCGCGGCAACCAGCCGGGAGATGTTGAACGAGGAAATCAGGTTCAGGTCGATCACCCGCTGAAACTCCTCCAGCGGATGGGGGCCTTCCTTGGTCAGCGTCCGCTTGGCGAGACCGCCGCCGGCCGTGTTGCAGCAGAAGTGAACCGAACCGCCGAGGGCCTCCACCGCGGCGTCGATCGCCTTTTCCGTTTCCTCGTAGTCCATGACGTTGCAGGGATGGAAAGTGCCGCCGAGCCGCTCGGCCACCGCTTCTCCGTCGGACTTCGGCAGATCGAGAATTGCCAGCTTACCGCCGCGCTCGTGCCAGAGTTCCGCGGTGGCAAGCGCCATTCCCGATGCGCCGCCGACGAAAATGGCATTGTGACCTTTGATTTCCATGTGCTGATTCCCCGAAGTGAAAAAGATCAACTCTAGCGCGGATCGAATCCAGCGGCCATCCTGACGACCATGGAGACTGAGCACGTCGTCGCGGCGGTCCGGGCCTGGGTGCGGGATTTCGTCATCGCCGAAGGACTCTGCCCGTTCGCCCGAACACCGTTCCAGGCGGACCGCATCCGCTTCGCCGTCACCGGGGCGGCGGACGAGGCGGCGCTGCTCGACCGCCTGACGGCGGAGCTGACCCTGCTCGAGTCGAGCCCGGAGGTCGAAACCACCCTCCTCATCCACCCCCGGGTACTCGGCGACTTCGAAGACTACAACCAGTTTCTCGATGACGCGGAATATCTGCTCGTCCGATCCGGCCTCGACGGGGTGTTCCAGATCGCCAGCTTTCATCCACAGTACCGGTTCGCGGGCACCGATCCGGGCGATGCGGAGAACTACTCGAACCGCACCCCGTTTCCCCTTCTGCATCTGCTCCGGGAGTCCAGCGTCACCGCCGCCATCGACGGCTATCCGCGCATCGAGGATGTACCCGGGCGCAACGTGGCGCACCTGGAGGCCCTCGGTGCGGCCGAGCTGGAACGGCGCCTGCGGGCTCTGGCCAACGGCTGACCGGTCACCGCCCAGCGGCAGTCGATCACTTCTGCCGCTCGAGAGAAACTGTGCGCCGGATCACACCCGCACGGGCACAGCTTCCCGCTCCGCCGACCTGTGCACGTAAATTTCCGGACGATCGCGGTATCGTCTGCACCGGCTTTCGTCTGGATATGCAGGACGCAATCATTCGATGCATCTCATTGACCTCATCTGGGGGCTGCTCGCCCTGGCCGGCGCGGCTGTCCCCGCATACCGGCTGTACGACAACCTGCACCGGCCGGGTGCACCCTATCTGCTGTCGCTCACAGCCGTCTGCGCCCTCTATCCCTGGGCGTACGTCATCTATCCACACACGGTTTTCGATCAGGGGTTCGTTTTCTTCTTCACCGCCTGGATCGGGCCTCTGTACCTGCTGAGCGTCTGCACATTCCTCATCGGAATGCCGCGCGCCTGGAACTGGCTCCGCAATGGACTCCTGGCCATCGCCGCCGGGATCGCTCTGGGTGCGCTCAGCAATCCCCTGCACGGACAGTTTGCCGTATTCAAACCCGTCACCGCGCTCGAGCCTCTGTCCGTCACCGGGCAGGTCGCCCATGGACCGCTCATGTCCGTCATGGGCGGCGTCAGCATCGCCTGCATCCTGCTCGCCGTGTTCCTGATCGGCTATCACTACAGCCGTTCCCGCTTCCATCTCTCACAGCTGCTCACCATGACCCTGTTCCCCGTGCTCACCGGCGCGGCCTATCTGCTGCCCAGCGGTCAGATGACCTTCCTGCCCGATCGGATCAACCCCGTCATCCTGAGCACGACCACGGGCCTCTTCGTGCTCACCATTGCGCTCCTGCGCAGCCGCTTTCTGGAGCTCCGACCCATCTCCCGCGAGCTGGTGCTCAATCTGCTGCCGGACGCCATGGCGGTGATCGGCAGCGAAAGCACGCTCATCGACTGCAATACGGAGTTCGCCGGCCTGCTGAAACGGACGGTCAACGAATCGCGCGGCATGCGTCTGAACGGGCATCTGCCGGTAACGGTGTGGACGCTCGACGACGGCCTCAGGATAAACCGGGGCATCGAACTGAATACCGACGGCCAGACACGATACTTCGACGCCCACCTGGCCTCCCTCGACCCGCGCGGTCGATCCGGCGAAGTTCTGGTGCTGCTCAGGGACACGACCGAGCAGACGCTGCAGCAGCGGCAGCTGGAGCAGAACCACGCGGAGCTGGAAGCGCTCAACGACGAGCTCGCCCGGCTGTCCACCACGGACACGCTCACCGGCCTGAGAAACCGGCGCTATTTTCTCGATGAGCTCAATCAGGAACGTGAACGGTCGGTCCGACTCGACCGGGGCTTCGCCCTGCTGTCCATCGACCTGGATGACTTCAAATCGGTGAACGACAACTACGGCCACGGGATCGGAGACCAGGCGCTGATCAATGCCGCCCGCGCCATGGAACGGGAGTGCAGAGCGATGGACACGCTGGCCCGGGTGGGCGGTGAGGAATTCATGGTTCTGCTGCTCGACCTCGATGCGCCGGAGCTCGAAGCGGTAGCCGAACGCTTCCGTGAGGCCATCGCCAGTACGATGGTGCATCCCCCGGGCAGCAAGGGATTCGCGCTCACCGCCAGCATCGGCGCCGCCTTCGTCCGCCCCGGGACCGACCTGGCGACTGCCATGAGTCAGGTGGACGAAGCGCTGTATGCGGCCAAGCGCTCGGGCCGCAACCGCGTCGTCACGGGCGCGTCGTCCGGACTGTCGACAGAGAAGGCGCTACGGACGCCGGATGAGACCACCCAGCAGCCTGGGTGACCGCGCAAATCCCATGGCCGCTGCCACCTTGAGGGCCGGATCCAGCGGATAAGGCAGGGTGTGAATTCCGCCGTGAACCCGAACGCGGCCCGGAACCGGCAGTTCCGGCTGCAGCCAGTCCTGGACCGCCAGCAACCCGTTCAGCCGCCGGGAAAACCGGGGCGTCATGGTTTCCACCTGGAACGCCGCGGCTCCCCCGAAGGCCGCGGCAAACACGGGATGATTCAGCGACCGTGTCCGCGTGATCGCCGCCGTGTTGGCAGATACCCGCATTCCGTGCGCGGCCCAGCATTCCGACCACAGCACCTTGCCCAGATACTGTGCGGCCTGGTAGCTCGAGCCCTGAATCCCGACCACCGTCCGCGTGGCCGCGCCGGTACCCGAATGGACCGCACCGCCACCACGACCGAGCAGCCCGAGGCGCTGCAGCATCGCCTCCCAGGCCGGCCGACGCGCAAGCCGGTCCTGCATCGCGGCGAGATCCTCTCCGGACAATGCGGTGGGCGTCGTGGGTGACACCAGGAGCGTCACGCTTCCGAGCAGCCCGGCGGGCAACGCCTCGACAATCTCGTTCATCACACCGGTGAGGAGCAGCTCGCGCGCCTGTCCCGGCGCGTACGCATACAGACCGAGATCGAGGGCTTCACCGCCCGCAAACGCGATCAGCGTCGCCAGCACTTCCCGGGGTCTCGCCAACAGATCAACGCCTTCAGCGGGCCAGTACAGCCGCCCCGACATGCCCGGCACGGACCACCAGTCCTGAGGTGGCGGCGCCACATCCAGCCAAAGAACGTCGGCACCGGCCTCCAGCCAGAACCGGGTAGGCGCCATTTCCGCACCGGCGCCCAGGACGGCGATCCTGCGGGCGGGCAGATGCAACCGCCCGCCCTGCAGCGTCCCGGAGGACAGGCGGCCGAGGGTGTCACCGGCACCGGTGGTGGCCATGCCACGGGTCACGAGATCCGTGCCCAGCTCTGCCAGGCGCCGTGCCGGCCAGCGTTCCCCCCGGTAGAGAAGCCCGGGCTCCCAGCCGGCTTCTCCCTGAAATTCCTGTGCCTTGAGAGCCAGAGGCGCCGCCGGTTCCCCGAGATGCTCGAAGAGCGGAACCGTACCGGACGCGTCCGACCACACCAGGTGCGCCCGCAGCGCCTCCACAGCGGTCCGCGCAATGAGCGGCCGTTCGACCTCCACCGCCACCCGGGCCGCCTCGAAACGCGGCAGACTCTCCCCGAAGCGCGCCCGGAACAGCTCTGCGGACCGGGGCAGTGCAGACACTTCCAGGAGCTCCGGATGGGCCTCCACCGTCTGCATGAGCACGCTGTGCAGCACCGCTGAGGCGGAAAGCCGGCCGGCGAGCAGGACTCTCCCGTCCTGTTCTTCGCTCATCATCCCCACCCGTCTCCACCGGAAAGGCCGCAGGGTACCATCGGCCGGCACCGGACACCCCCGGGCATCCCCCTATTCCATCCGACGGCCGCGTTACATAATTTCCGGTATCAGACGAGGAGGTCTCATGGTGCAGCTGAAACTCGAACCCTCTGATCTGTTCACACCCTGCCCGCTCGATTCCCTGGCCTTCACCTCCACCGAGGAGTTGCCCGATGCGGAGGCGATCGTCGGCCAGGAAAGGGCTCTGGAGGCCATCGGTTTCGGTCTGGGTATCCGCAGCCAGGGATTCAACCTCTACGCGCTCGGCCCGCCCGGCAGCGGCCGTCACTCCATCGTCCAGCAGCTGGTCCGCGAGCGGGCAGCCACCGAGGCAGTCCCCGCCGACTACTGCTACATCTTCAACTTCACGGCACCCAACAAGCCGGACGTGCTCACCCTGCCCGCGGGCCGCGGTGGCGAACTCGCGCGGGACATGGCGCAGCTGGTGGACGAGCTCCGGAGCGTGGTGCCCGAAGCACTGGAATCGGACGAGTACCGGGCCAGGCGCCAGGAGTTCGAGGAGATCTTCCGTGAGAAACAGGGCGGTGCCTTCGAGGAACTCCAGGCCAACGCCGAAGCCCAGGATGTCCGGCTGCTGCGCACACCGGCGGGTTTCGCCTTCGCGCCCATGCAGCAGGGTGAGGTGATCGATCCGGAAGCCTACAACCGCCTCCCGGAAGCCGAACAGAAAGCCATCGAAGAACGGGTGGAAAAGCTTCAGGAACAGCTGGATGCGCTGATCCAGCAGATGCCCCGCTGGCGACGGGAGATGCAGCAGCAGATCCGGGCGTTGAATCGGGACGTGGTCATGTCGGTGGTCGGGCAGCTCATCGGCGAGCTCCGTCTGAAATACGGCGAGCTCGAGGAAGTGCTTGAATACCTGGATCTGGTGCAGACGGACATCGTCGACCACGCGGACGAATTCGGGCATCAGGAAGAGGGCATGCCGATGCTCGCCGGCATGCTGATGGGCGAAAAAGAGCAGAGCGCTCCCTTCATGAACCGCTATCAGGTGAACGTTCTGATCGACAACGGAGCCAGAGAGGGTGCGCCGGTGGTGGTGCTGGACAACCCGACCTTTCAGAATCTGGTCGGCACCGTCGAGCATCAGGTGCAGCTCGGCGCTCTGATCACGGACTTCACCATGATCCGGCCCGGCGCGCTGCACGAGGCCAATGGCGGCTACCTCATTCTGGACGCCAGGAAGCTGCTGATGCAGCCCTACGCCTACGAAGGTCTCATGCGCATGCTCCGCGCGCGGGAGGTCACCATCGAGTCACTCGGCCAGGCCCTCAGCCTCATGAGCACGGTTTCGCTGGAGCCCGAGCGCATCCCCCTGGACATCAAGGTGGTGCTGGTGGGCGACCGGACCCTGTACTACCTGCTCTGTCAGTACGACGAGGACTTCAACGATCTGTTCAAAGTCGCCGCGGATTTCGACGATCAGATGGATCGGATACCCGACAACACCGGTCGGCTTGCGAGCTACCTGGCCACGTTCGTCCGCCGCGAGAACCTCCGCCACCTGGACGCCGGCGGCGTCGGGCGCGTCATCGAATATGCCTCCCGGATGGTGAGTGACGCGGAAAAGCTCAGCACCCGGTTCGGCAGGATCGCCGACATCCTCCGGGAGGCCGACCACCGTGCTCTGGAGGCAGGCAACGGGACCATCGGTGCAGGGGATGTGCAGGGCGCCATCGATGCCCGGGAACAGCGACACGCCCGGATCCGTGAACGACTCCTCGAATCCACCCTGCGCGGAACGCTTCTGGTGAGCACCGAAGGCTCCGCCGTCGGCCAGATCAACGGACTGTCCGTGATGCAGCTCGGCGAGCACGCATTCGGTCATCCGGCCCGCATCACCGCACGGGTGCGGATGGGCCGGGGTGAAGTGGTGGATATCGAACGTGAGGTAGAGCTGGGCGGCCCTCTGCACTCGAAGGGCGTAATGATCCTGAGCGGCTATCTCGGCGGCAGATACTGCCAGGAAAATCCGCTCAGCCTCCAGGCCAGCCTGGTGTTCGAGCAGTCCTATGGCGGTGTCGATGGAGACAGCGCATCCGCCGCCGAGCTGATTGCGCTGCTTTCGGCACTCGCCGGACTGCCCATCCGGCAATCGCTGGCGATCACAGGCTCCATCAATCAGCTGGGTCAGATCCAACCCATCGGCGGCGTCAACGAGAAGATCGAAGGCTTCTTCGATCTCTGCGCGAACCACGAGGGCGGCCTCACCGGCGACCAGGGGGTGGTCATCCCACGGGCTAACGTGAAGCACCTCTGTCTCCGTCAGGACGTGGTGGCCGCTGCCGAGCGGGGCGAATTTCATCTGTACGCCATCGAAACGGCGGATGAAGGCCTCTCGCTTTTCACCGGTCTCGATGCGGGCAGCCGGGACGACACCGGGGCCTACCCCGCCGGAACGGTCAATCAGATGATCGAAACCCGCCTGACCGCCATGGCGGAGGCGGCCGAAAAAAGAGCCCGGGAGCTCTCGGGTCGATGAAACCGTCGAACGTCCGCCGCATTCTCGTCGCGCTGGATGCTTCCCCGCACAGCGATGCGGCGCTGCAGGAGGCGGCAGCAATGGCGGCGTCACTGCACGCGGAACTCACCGGCATCTTCGTACTCGACAGCGAGCTGCTGCGTCTTTCCGCGCTGCCTGCCGCCAGCGAGACCGGTCTGACCTCGGCCCAACACCGCCCGCTCAACCCTGAATCCATGACGCGCGCGCTCAGACTCCAGGCGGACCGTGCCAGGCGAACGCTCGAGGCTACCGCCCGCAGGCATCGGCTGGAAGCCAGTTTTCAGCTGCTTCAGGGCAACGTGCTGGCAGAAATCCTCAGCGCCGCCAGACAGACGGATCTCCTCGCGCTCGGCGTCGTGGGACAGATGAACGTCACCCGGCACCGGATGGGGTCTACCGTTCGAGGCGTCGCTGCGGGTGCCGGCTGCTCCATCCTGCTGCAGAGTCCGGGCACCCGGGAAGGGCATGCAATCGTCGCCGTCTTCGGTGAGTCCGAGCACGCCCAGCAGACGCTGGCGCTGGCCTGGCAGCTGGCGTCCTGGCGCGGTGCCGAGCTGGTGGTGCTGCTCGATGCCGCGCAGCAGAAGGCCGATGCGCTGGAGACCGCTGCCCGCTCTCAGCTCGACGCCAGCGAGGCCCGGGACGTACCGGTACGATTCGAGACGATCGGCGACTTTGCCACGCTGAAGGGCGCTCTGCGGCGGCTGGGCGGGAACCTGCTGCTGATCCCCGGCGACAGCCATCTGATCGAAGGCCGGCAGGACGAGCTCTGCACCCTGGATGTGCCGGTGCTGCTCGCGAGAGCTGCCGCCGACTGAGCTAGCGGAACGACATGGCCTTGCGGACCCGATCCCGCGCTATCTGCATGGCGGCCGCCCGGGGCAGCGCACCGTCCTCGACCGCCCGCCGGAGCACTTCGGTCACGTTGGCCCGGATTTTCTCGGCAATGGATTCCAGCGCCTGAGACTGACTGCCGCCATGAAATTCCACGGCTCCGCAGATCACACCGCCTGCGTTGGCCACGAAGTCCGGAAGCACCAGCACACCATTGCCCGCCAGGATCTCCTCGGCCGCCGGTGTCGCCGGGATGTTGGCGCCCTGAGCGACCACCTTCGCCCGCACGCGCCCGGCGTTGTCTTCCCGGATCACATCGGGACGGGCAGCGGGTATCCAGACATCGCAGTCCACGCCGATCAGCGCCTCGGGATCGATGGCCTCGCCCTGATCGAAACCGGCAACCGATGTTCCGCCGGTTTTGGCCGCGAGCAGAGACTCAAGGTCGAACCCTTCCGGACAGACGCGGGCGCCGTGGCTGTCGGAGACGCCGACGAGCCTGGCACCCCGCTCCGCCAGAAACCGGATGACATGCTGGCCCACGGAACCGAAACCCTGCACCACCACCCGCATGTTCGAGCCGGGCAGATCACAGAACGGTTCCGCCGCCTCCAGCGCGACCGCCAGCCCGTATCCGGTCGCTCCGATCTCGTCCAGAGGGATGCCGCCCACTTCCCGGGGCAGACCGACTGCGCGCCCGATCTGGTACTTCACTTCCGCCATCGCCTGCTCGTCCGTACCCATGTCGGGTCCCGGTATGTAATCGCGCACGTCCGCAATCGCGCGGGCAAACGATTTGATCAGCCGCGACCGGTCCGCCGCCGGCATGCCCGGGTCTGCGGCGATCACGGATTTGCCGCCGCCGTGGGCCAGACCGGCCATGGCATTTTTCAGCGTCATGGCCCGGGCCAGCCGGAAGCACTCGGCCGCGGTCACGTCCGTTGCCATCCGCACGCCGCCGATGGCGGGTCCGGCCGCGACGTTGTCCACCACGAGGATGGCCTGGAGCCCGGTGGCGGGATCGTACAGCTCCAGGACCTTCTCGGGTCCCAGGTCATCGGTGAATTCAAATCTAAGGCTCATGGGGGTCTCCTCTGCCCGGTGGCGGCTTCTTCGGGATAGTAGCGTCGTCAGCCGGGGGAACAGTACGGAAATGCGCGTATGCCTGTCTGCGCCAGGGAGCCTCTGCACGGGAATGCAGAGCGCCGTGCCCACCTGTGCAGAGGCTCCCTAGGTATTTCACCGGATGCCTTGCGCCGGAGGCCTCACCTAACCTCGAGGTTCCGAAGGTAGGGAGATATTCGACATGAAGACCTGGGTTCTGGTTGCGGACAGCAGCCGCGCGCGTCTTTTCGTTAGGGAGGACGATCAGGGGCTGAAAGAGATGGAGGCGTTCGTCTGTCCGGAGGAACGACTCCGGGAGCAGTCACTGACTACGGACCGTGAGGGACGAAGTTTCGATTCCCGTGGCCGTGGCAGGCACGGCATGGCGCCGGCCACCAGCCAGCTCGAGCAGACGGCCGTGGGCTTCGCCGCCGAGCTCGCCGAACGGCTGGAGGCCTTGCGCACCAGCGGAGCTCTGGAGCGCCTGGTGCTGATTGCCGCGCCCCGGTTTCTCGGGCATCTGCGCGCGAAGCTCAGCGGTCCGGTTGCAGATCTGACCGTGCTGACCGTGGACAAAGACCTGACCCGGCAGGATCCTGACCGGATCGCCGAGCACATTCCTCCGTTCCCCCGCTGAGGCAGCCGCGCACGCGGCCGAGACGGGCTTCAGCCGGCTTCGCGGACGGCGTTCACCTGCCGCATGCCGTCGTAGACGAATTCCTCGCCATCCAGGTCGATGGCCGGAATCTCTTCCCGCTCGCGCCAGTAATCCTGATTGTGCCGCCACTCCGGCTTGCTGCCGCGCTGAGGCAGCTTGTCCAGATCCCGCATCAGGTAGTTCGGATTGAAGTTGTCCGACTCGATCCAGGGCAGGATCTCCATGTCCTTGTCCTCTGCCCTGAGCGCCACCTCCACCCGTTTCGCGCCGAGCGAGTCCATGTGATTGAGCAGACGGCAGACGAAATCCCCGAGCATGTCCACTCTGAGCGTCCAGCTGGCCCGGAAATAACCGAACACCCAGACCAGATTGGGCACGCCGGTGAACATCATGCCCCGGTAGTTGACGGTGTCGTGCCAGTCTACCGGGTCACCATCCACCTCGAAGGGAATGCCGCCCATCACGGACAGATTGAAGCCGGTGCAGGCGACGATGATGTCCGCTTCGATTTCCTCGCCGGAGCTGGTGCGGACGCCTTTCTCCGTGAAGGTCTCCAGGGTGTCCGTCACCACGCTGAGCTTGCCGCTGACGGCCGCCTTGAACACGTCGCCTTCCGGGCAGAAGGCCAGCCGCTGCTGCCAGACCCGGTACTTTGGCGTGAAATGGGGTTCGAACTCGAAGTCCGGACCCGCGTACATCCGGACCAGCTCCTTCAGCTCCTCGAAGACCACGTCCGGCTCCGTCTGACAGCGGCGGGTGAGCATGTCCTGGTCGTACATGATCTGGGCGCGCACCACACGGTGTATGGTCGGCTCGTCGATGCCGATCTCCCGCAGCCGGTCCGCCAGCTCGTTCTTGTTCTCGCTGCAGAAGAAGTAGGTGGGCGAGCGCTGCAGCATGGTCACGTGCTCCGCCTTCTCGGCAAAGGCCGGAATGACGGTGGCCGCCGTGGCACCCGAGCCGATCACCAGCACCCGCTTGCCCGTGTAATCGATCTTTTGATCCCAGAGCTGGGCGTGGATGAACTGCCCCTTGTACTGGTCCATTCCCGGCCAGTCCGGAATGTAAGGCTTCTCGTGGTTGTAGTAGCCCTGGCACATCCACAGGAAGTTGCAGGTGAAGGTCAGCTCGGCGCCATCGGACAGCCGGGTCGCCTCCACCGTCCAGAGGTTGTCCTCACTCGACCAGCTGCAGCGATCGATGCGGTGCCCGTAGCGGATGTGCTCGTCGATGCCGTTCTCTTCGATCACCTCGCCCATGTACTTGAGGATCTCTTCAGCACTGGCGATGGGTGCACCGACCCAGGGCTTGAACCGGTAGCCGAACGTGTAGAGGTCGGAATCCGAGCGCACGCCGGGGTACTTGTGTGTCTCCCAGGTGCCGCCGAACGTGTCCTTCATCTCCAGGATCACATAGCTCTTGTCCGGGCTCTGTTCCTGCAGGTGATAAGCCGATCCCACACCGGATATGCCCGCACCGACGATGACCACGTCCACGTGTGTCGCCGTACCGGTTTTCTCTAATGCTTTTGCAGCCACTTCAATCCTTCTCCCAAATCACAATTCGCAATTCACAATTCACAAATCATTTCATTCAAGTCTGCCAGGATACGGTACCCGCTGACCCTACGTGTATTCCCGTACATTACCTGATATAGAGGAGGATTCGCAGACGGGACGACACAGGGGATTCATGGAGACACTGGCAGGAAAAACCGCATTCATCACCGGCGGCGCGAGCGGAATCGGCTTCGCCATGGCCCAGGCCTTCCTGGCGGAGGGCATGAACGTGGCCATCGCGGATGTGGACGAGACCGCCCTGGCAGAGGCGCAGACCGCACTGCGCGGCAGCAACGCCGGGGTCAGGAGCTATCTGCTGGACGTCACCGATCGTGAACGGTACGCAGCGGTAGCGGATCAGGTGGAGGCGGATCTCGGACCCGTGCACGTGGTCTGCAACAATGCCGGCGTTTACCGGGGCGGTGCCATGGATTCCGTGACCTTCGAGGACTGGGACTGGGTCATGGGCGTCAACCTGGGCGGCGTGATCAACGGTGTTCAGACCTGGGTCAGGCGCCTGGAAGCACACGGCGAAGGCGGTCATATCATCAATACCGCCTCCATGGCGGGCGTGGTCACCTCGCCGGGACTGGGTGTCTACAACACCAGCAAATTCGCCGTGGTCGGGCTCTCCGAGGCTCTGCGGGAGGATCTGGCCGGGACCGGCATCGGTGTCTCCGTGCTCTGCCCCGGCATGGTCCGGACGCGGATTCTCGAAAGCGAGCGAACCCGGCCGGAAGACTTCACACCCGGGGACCAGGCAGCTGAAACCGCCGCCCGATCCCACAGCGAGATGATGCAGATGGCCATGAATTCGGGCATTCCCGCGGAAGAGGTCGCTCAGCTGGTGGTGAACGGCATCCGCTCGGACGTGTTCTATCTGTTTCCCCATCCGGAGCTCAAGGCGGCGGCCGAAGCCAGGATGACCACGCTCCTCGACGCCTTCGGCGAACCCGATCCCGATCGTCTCCAGGCTCAGGAAACCTTCATGGCGGAGCTTCTGAAATGACCGGACACATCTATCTGCACCATTACCCCGCCTCGCTCTTCTCGGAGAAGATCCGGTTGCTGCTGGGTTATCTGGATCTGTCCTGGCGCTCGGTGGAGATCCCGTCGATCATGCCCCGGCCGCTGCTGATGCCGCTGACCGGCGGCTACCGGAAGACGCCCACGCTGCAGATCGGCGCGAACGTGTACTGCGATACGGCCGTGATCGCAGTGGCGCTGGCACGTCACACCGGCGACACGACCCTGTTTGCTCAGGGGTTCAACGCCAGCCGGGTGGCCGAATGGGCGGACGGCAGCCTGTTCCGGACCACGGTAGCCATCAACTTCCGGCCGGAAGCGGTGGGCGGTTTCATGAGCCGGCTGTCCGCCGAGGAAGTGGCGGCCTTTCAGGCTGACCGGGCTGCCCTTGCCGGCGATGCGCCCATGATCAGCGTGCCGCCGGATGCGGCCATCACCGCGTTTCAGGCCTACCTGTCGCAGCTGGACGAGTCGCTCTCCAGCACCTATCTGTTCGGCAGCGATCCGAGCATCGCCGACTTCTCCGTGTATCACTGCCTCTGGTTCGTCGCCCAGAATCCGGTCAACGCCTCCCTGCTCGAGCCGTTTCCGGCGGTGGCGGCGTGGATGTCCCGAATGGCGGCCTTCGGACACGGCGCCGTGAGCGAAGCATCCCCGGAAGACGCTCTGGCTCATGCGAAGGCCAGCGACCCGGTCGCGCCGGCGCTGGCGTCGCTGACCGTTGCCGGTGTCGAACCGGGTGAGGCCGTCACCGTGACGCCGACGGACTACGGAAAGATTCCCGTCGCCGGTACGCTGGTCGCCCTGTCGAGCTCGGAGATCGTCCTCGCCAGAGAAACCCCGGAGACCGGCGCCGTCATGACCCATTTTCCGAACGTCGGCTTCCACATCGTACCGGCCTGATCCGAGGCAGGAGGGGTTCATGGAATCCATGCGCAGCCGGGCCAAGCAGCACCTGCCGCATGTGCTGCTCACCCTCCTGAGCATCATTCAGGCACTGGCGCTCGAACTCTTCTGGGCGGAGGTCAATGAGCTGGGGCTGCCGTTCGAATGGTCCTGGCTGGCCATCGGCCTCTGGACACAGGTCGCGGCCACCTTTCTGGGCATCCTGGTCATCTGGGTGGTCTATGCCACCACGGTGATGCGATTCAGCTGGGTGCCCGGCATCAGCGACTCGGTGGTGCCCTTCTTCGTCGGGCTCCTGCAGTTCATTCTGATCGAATCCCTGGGCCCGGGCAGCGCTGGCGTCTGGTTCTACAGCCTGGCCGCCGTGTTCGCCGTCATGCACGGCGAAACCCACCTGATCATGCGCCGTGCCCGCAGGGACCCGGACAATGCCGAGTTCTTCGAACAGATCGCACCGGCCACGCTCCGGGACTTCAGAGTGCCCGCTGTCATGGTGCTCTGTGTGCTGGCGATGGGCGTTTTCGTGTCCGTGCGGCCGGAGGACCAGATGGCCGCGGGAATCGGGTTTCTGGTCAGCCTGCTGATCCTCGTGTGGCACATGGTGTTCATGGGCATGTTCTGGAAGCGCACCATGGGCGAGCTCGTGGAGACGCCGCCGCCCGAGTGAGCGGTCGGGTCAGGTTTCGTCCTGGTGGAGACTCTTCCAGAGCCCGACGGTCATGATGCCCACGACCACGAGCAGCGGCACGGAAACCGCCACCACCGCGGACTGAAGCGGCCGGAGGCCCCCGATCTGGATCAGCGTGATGGGCAGCAGGCCGAGGACCACCGCCCAGAAGACCCGGTTCCAGCGCGCGGGATGCGCATCCCGGGGCAGAGCCCGGGTGGTTGAAGACGCCAGTGTGTAGGAGGCGGAATCGTAGCTCGTCGCCGCGAAGATCACGCAGATGAGCCCGAACAGAGGCAGCACCAGGAAAGCCAGCGGCAGCGACGCCATCACGTCGACCACGGCACTCGCTGCCCCTGCACCATTCAGGGTTGCCAGCACGGCCAGACCGCCGCTCTGCTCCAGGTGCACGGCATAGCTGCCGAGCACGAGAAAAAACAGGCTCGTCCCCAGCGTACCGAATCCCAGCGCGCCCAGAATCACCTGACGGAGGCTGCGCCCACCGGAAATCTTGGTGATGAAGATGCCCATGAACGGGCCGAGCGCGAGCCACCAGGCCCAGTAGAAGACCGTCCAGGACTCGACGAAATCGGATCGTCCCGCGGGGTCTGTCCAGGTGCTCATGGTCACGAACTTCTGCAGCATGAAGCCGAAGGTGGCAGTACCGAGCTCCAGTATGAACACGGTGGGGCCGGTAACGAGCACGAAGAACAGCAGTGTGAAGGCCAGCCAGACGGCCAGATTGCTCAGGCGCTTGATCCCCTTCTCCAGACCGATCCAGACACTGCCGGCAAATACCAGCGTCACCAGACTGATGACCACCACCTTCAGACCGAAAGTATTCGGGAACCCGAACAGCCACTCGAGGCAGGCCGCGATCAGCGGCACCGCCAGGCCGATCCCCGTGCTGCAGGCACCGACCAGTCCGATCATGTAGGTCATGTCGATCAGCCGGCCGGGAAAACGATGGGCCCACTCGCCGATCACCGGCTCGCAGGCCGCACTCAGCGTGAGAGATCTCACGCCCCGCACGTGGTAGGCATAGGCCACCGCAATCGCAGGCAGACAGTACAGCGCCCAGCCGGTAAACCCCCAGTGGAAGATGGGGTATGCCATGGCCCACTGGAGAGCTTCCGTGCTGTGCGGTACCACACCCATGGGCGGCGCCTGATAGTAGTGAGCCCACTCGATGGTGCCCCAGTAGAGGACGCTGGTGCCGATGCCGCCGCAGAACAGCATGGCCGCCCAGCTGAACGTACCGAAATCCGGGCGGCTCTGGGTGCCCAGCCTGATGGCGCCGAATCGCGAGAACGCCAGATAGATCAGCAACCCGATCGCGACGATGCTGAACAGGATGTACCCTATGCCCAGCTTCTCAGTGACGAACCGGAACGCGGCATCGAGCACGACGGACCCGGCTTCGGGATACAGACCGAGAGGGATGCAGACGGCGAAGACGATTGCGGCGCTGGCAATGAAAATGAACCAGTCGATACTGGCGGCCGGATCGTCGGGCTGCAGGCGACGCATGGAATCCTGTCGTGACGGGCAGCGGACGAGCCTAACCCAGCGGAACGCCGGTTGCGAATGAAGCGCCTGAAAGACGTCTACGACTTTGTCGTCGTCGGTGCGGGATCCGCCGGCTGCGTCATGGCAAACCGGTTGAGCGAGGACCCGTCGGTCGACGTGCTGCTGCTGGAGGCCGGCGGGGGCAATCGATCGGTGTTCATCGACATGCCTGCCGCCCTCAGCATTCCCATGAACCGGCGCCGCTACAACTGGGGCTACCTGGCCGAGCCGGATCCCGGACTCGACGGCCGGCGGCTCGACTGCCCCAGAGGCCGGGGCCTGGGCGGTTCCTCCGCCATCAACGGCATGGTCTACGTGCGCGGACACCCGTTGGACTTCGAGCGCTGGTCCGCACTCGCAGGAGCGGCTTCGGACTGGTCCTACGCCGCCGTGCTGCCCTACTTCAAAAAGGCGGAGGGATGTGCGGACGACACTCCGGATGAGCGCTATCGGGGCCGCAGCGGGCCCCTGGCTACGCGGAACGGCCGGTTCGAGAATCCGCTCTATCGCCGCTTCATCGAAGCCGGCGCCGACGCCGGCTATGCGATCAGCGACGATCTGAACGGATTCCGTCAGGAAGGCGTGGGCGCCCTGCCCATGACGGTGGCCGGGGGGGTGCGCTGCAGTGCCGCCAGGGCCTATCTCCGGCCCGCCGGAGCAAGGCCCAACCTGCAGGTACTGACCGGCGTCACCGCGGAGCGCTTCGAGGTGCATGACCGTCGCGCCAGCTCGCTGACCTGGCGGCGGGGACGGCGGCAGACCACCACCGCCATCCGCCGGGAACTGGTACTTTCGGCCGGCGCCATCGAATCACCCTGTCTTCTCCAGCGTTCCGGTCTGGGACCCGCCGGACTGCTCGACCGGCTCGGCATCCCGGTGATTGCCGATCTGCCGGCGGGTGAGAATCTGATGGACCATCTGGAAGTGTACGTGCAGCAGGCGTGTGATCCCGGGCTGTCTCTGAACGGCTCACTCGATCTGCCCGGCAGGGCGGCCATCGGTGCCCGCTGGCTCATGAGCCGGAACGGCCCGGGCGCCACCAATCATTTCGAAGCCGGTGGCTTCGTGCGCAGCGCTGCTGGCGTGCCGTGGCCGGACGTTCAGTTTCACTTCCTGCCGGCCGCCATGCACTACGACGGCTCCCGGGTCTCCGCCGTACCCGGCTTTCAGCTCCACGTGGGGCCCATGCTCCCGGAAAGCCGGGGCACCGTGGCGATCCGGGACCGGCGCGCCGGTCGTCACCCGCGGGTGGTTTTCAACTACCTCAGCGAGGAGGCGGACGTCATTGCCTTCAGACGCGCTGTGGCGCTTACCCGGGAGATCCTGGCTCAGTCACCGCTGACGGCAGTCAGTGCAGAGGAGCTCATGCCCGGCCCCGGGGTCAGCAGCGACGCGGGCGTGGACGCCTGGATCCGGCAGAATGCACAGAGCGCCTATCATCCCTGCGGTACATGCAGGATGGGAGAACCCGGGCAGAGCGTGGTCGACGGTGAAGGACGCGTGCACGGCATCGGTGCGCTCCGGGTGGTGGATGCGTCCATCTTCCCCTGGATCACCAACGGCAATCTCAACGCGCCGACCATCATGGCGGCAGAAAAGATCGCGGCGTCCATGACCGGCAGGGCCCTGAAGCCCGAGGCGCAGCCATACTATCAGGCGAGCGACTGGCGGACCCGCCAGCGCTGAAGACAGAGGCAGAACATGAAGAAGAGAACAGTTCGGGACAGCATGGGCGAGATCGAGATCGACGCCGACGCACTCTACGGCGCGCAGACCCAGCGGGCACTTCTGAATTTCCCGGTCAGCGGCCGGCCCATGCCGCGCACCTTCATCGAGGCGCTGCTTCTGGTCAAGCAAACGGCCGCCAGGACCAATGGTGAGCTCGGCTGCATCGGCCCCGATGTGGCGGATGCCATCGCAGACGCCTGTACTTCCCTCCTCAGCCGGGATGATCTGATGGATCACTTCCCCGTGGACGTCTTCCAGACCGGCTCCGGCACCAGCTCCAACATGAACGCGAACGAGGTGATCGCGACCCTGGCCGGCCGCGCGCTCGGCCGGGAAGTGAATGCCAACGACGACGTGAATTTCGGCCAGAGCAGCAACGACGTCATTCCCACCACGATTCACATCAGCGCCGCCATCGCCGCCAGAGAACGGCTTCTGCCCGCCCTGACCCACCTGTCCGACCGGATCAGGGTCAGAGCCGGAGATCTCGACAGCGTCTGTAAGACCGGCCGGACCCATCTGATGGACGCCATGCCCGTGACGCTGGGCCAGAGCCTGAGAAGCTGGTCGGACCAGATCGACGACGGCGCGCGTCTGCTGGAAGCGGTTCTGCCGTCCGTCTACCGGCTTGCGCTCGGTGGCACGGCCGTGGGCACGGGTATCAATACCCACCCGGAGTTTGCGGCGAGATTCGCTCGCCGGCTGGCCGCTGCCACGGGCATTCCCTTTGCCGCGGCGGAAAATCCGTTCCCGCTCATCGGCACCCAGGACACGGCGGTCGCCCTGTCCGGACAGCTGAAAGGTCTGGCCGTCTCGCTGATGAAGATCGCCAACGATCTGCGCTGGATGAATTCCGGGCCCCTGGCCGGTCTCAGCGAGATCTCCCTGGAGCCGCTGCAGCCCGGCTCCTCGATCATGCCGGGCAAAGTCAATCCGGTGATCCCCGAATCCGTCGCCATGGCCGCGGCCCAGGTGATCGGCAATGATGCAGCCATCACCATCGGCGGCCAGTCGGGCAACTTCGAGCTCAACGTGATGCTGCCGCTGATCGGCGCCAACCTGCTGCAGAGCCTGGAGATTCTGAGCACCGGCACCCGGCTGCTGGCCGACCGGGCCATCGACACGTTCAAGGTGAACGAGGCACACCTCAGGGAGGCCCTGCACCGCAATCCCATTCTGGTCACTGCGCTGAATCCGGTGATCGGCTATGCCAGGGCGGCCGAGATTGCCAAACGCGCCTATCGGGAAGGCCGACCCATCGTCGACGTTGCGGTGGAAGAGACGGATCTCGACCGGGAGGACATCGAACGGATCCTGGACCCACAGACGCTCACCCGCGGCGGTCTGCTGTAGTGCAGCATCAGAAGAACCGGCGTACGAGAGCGAGGATGGCCGAGAGCGCGATGGAGATGAGGATCATCGAGACGACGGGAAAGTAGAAGGAAAAGCCCTCCCGTTCGATCCGGATGTCTCCCGGCAGCTGGCCGAACCATCCGAGCGCGCCCGAGCGCACCAGCAGGCCCAGCACGATGACGGCCAGTCCAGCGAGAATCAGCCAGTTGCCGACCGGACCGTTCATGCCGCGCTTGGGGCCTCTGTCACGCGCTCAGGTGAGTATCCAGCCATCGGGATAGTCCTTCCTCAATAAGTCGTTGGCCGATTCGAGATTGGTCACGCGCATGCGGCGGGCATCGTACTCGAGGCGGGCACGAGCCCGGATGGCCACGTTGCCGAGCAGCCCGACCTCCGTGAGACCGGCCGCGTAGTCGAAATTCGAGCAGGCGGTGCCGCCGTCACGGATCGCCTGCACCCAGTCCTCGTGATGGGTGCCCCGTATTCTCGGAATCGTCTGCTCCGGCGGGTTTGCGGCAACCTCGAGCGCGCGGGACTCCGGCAGTATCCGCACGGTGCGCGTGTAGGTGTCCGTGACCATGAACCCGTCCGTGCCGATGAACAGAGTCCCGCTTCCCTCCGGTCCCAGAAACTCCGGCTGCGTGATGCCGTCGAGCGCTGGTGGCAGCAGACCACCATCCAGCCAGTGATAGACGACCGGGGCTCGGTCACCGCGGGCGGGGAACTCATAGGTGATCGCCGACGCGGTGGGGGCGCTCTGATCGTTGACGGGGGTAGCCAGGGCGGAAACGGTCTCCGGAAGACCCAGGTCCAGACCGAAGAACGCCGCATCCATCACGTGACAGGCCATGTCACCCACGGCACCGCACCCGTAGTCCCACCAGGCCCGCCACCGGAAAGGCAGATACGCCGGATCAAAGGCACGTTCGGGAGCAACGCCCTGCCAGAGCGGCCAGTTCAACCCCTCCGGAGTCACCGGTATGAACTCATCGTGTGAAGGCCGCTCCAGACCCTGCGGCCAGATGGGCCGGTTGGTCCAGGAGTAGACTTCCAGCACCTCGCCGATCGCCCCGGCAGTCAGAAATTCTCTCGCCAGACGCACGCCGTCATTCGAATGTCCCTGATTGCCCATCTGCGTGATCACGCCCTTCTTTCGCGCGGCCTCCGCCAGACGCCGGGATTCCTCCACCGTATGCGTCAGCGGTTTCTCGCAGTAGACGTTAATGCCCAGATTGATCGCCGAGCGGGCGATGGGATAGTGCATGTGATCCGGCGTCGAGATGACGACGCCATCCAGCCGATCGGCCAGAGCATCGAACATCTCCCGATAGTCGGTGAACCAGCGGGCACCCCGGGCTTCCGCATTCGAGAGAATCGCATCGAACTCGGCTGCACCACGACGTTCCGTTCGAGCGGCGAGAACCGTGCGCGAATCCACATCGCACAGTCCCACGATGTCGTGGGCGGCAAGTGCGGTGATCGAGCTCACACCTTTGCCCCCCACGCCGACAAAGGCCAGCCGCAGCCGTTCCGAAGGCTTCAGTCCGGCCCCGTCGGCACCCAGCGCCCGAGGGGCGGCGACCCCCGCGATCGACGCACCCGCAGTACGGCGGATGAAAGACCGCCGACTCAGATCATTCGACTTTTTCGTCACAGAAACCTCCCCATGTCTCTGCCGCGAGGATAACGGCAATCCGAAACTGTCGATACACGCATGGACAACGTCTCCCGGCTGAGCGAACCTGCGCCCAACTGTCTGTACCGCGTGTGCCTGCCCGTCCCGGCCGCCGGATGATTTAGGAAGATGACCGACAAAAAAACGATCGGGTTCCTCGGCCCGGCGTCCGCCATTCTCGATCTTCTGATCCTGCTCATTTTCCTGTTCATGCCCAGAAGTGGCATGGAAGAGCTCGCCGTGGCCTATCTGCTCTTCCCCATCGTCATCGTGCGGCTGATCATCGCTGTCGTCAGTCTGGTCACGGCTGCCCGGCAGCGGCGGTGGCTCCTGGGCGGTTATACGCTGCTCGCGCTTCTGGTGCTCGCCTGGTTCTGGGTGGTCGGTTCGGCCATGAAGCCGACCTACGAACCTCTCCACAAGGTGCTGAGGCAGGAGGCCCGACTGCAGTTGAAGCGTTTCGGCGACCATATGGACCGGCGCGCCTATGACGCACGCCGGGAAAGACAGCACGAAAAGGATCCGCTGCACGGACAGCTGTGCGATACGCTCGCGGACTCGCGGGACCCGGATGCCCTGAACGCGCTGCTGGCTCAGGATCTGAATCGGCCGTGCACCACCTATGATGACGACCGGGTCAGCCCGCTCCTGCACGCGGTGATTCATACCTATGGCCCCTGGTCGGGTGGTGATATCGCCCATCCACCGCTGGACGAAGACTTTCTCGCACCCGCCGTCGAACGGCTGCTCGCCGCCGGGGCGGATCCGGATCTCCAGGATGCCCATGGCAACACGGCCCTCCACTACGCGCTGACGTTTCAGAACGAAGCACTGCTGGATGTGCTGCTCGACGGGGGCGCCTGTGTGCTCATCCGCAACCAGCTCGACGAGTCGCCGCTCAGTACCCATTCGACGTACCGTCTCAGGCAGAAGATCGAGAAGGCATCCAGCGACCCGGCCATGCTCGATCACTGCCCGACCGTCACGACGCGCACACCCGGATACGACGACGCGGCGCAGAAAACACCGGATGCCCGCCTGCTGGGAGCTCTGCGTTCCGGCCGGCTCGAGCCGGCAATCGGGGCTCTGACCGACGGTGCCGATCCGAACGCCGTCGATCGCGAGGGCACCGTCTTCGAAGCCGCCCTCCGCAACTGCCGGGAAAACACACTGACCATGAGCCGGCTTCTGATCGAATCCGGCGCCGACGTGCAGCTGGCGAATGCGCGCGGTGAGACGCCGCTCAGGACGGCCACGAAGTACTGCCAGGAAGCCATCCGGTTTCTGCTCGACCGGGGAGCGGATCCGACCCTCGCCGACCGCAACGGAGACACGGTGCTGCACGACATGTCCCGCGTCCCGGATGAACGTCTGGAAGACACGCTGAATCACCTGCTCGCCGCCGGTGCGGACATCGACCAGCAGAACCGTGCCGGACAGACTCCCCTCATCCGCGCCGTTCACGCCGGAGCGACACGCAACCGCCTGGTGACGGCTCTGATCGATCGGGGTGCCGCGCTGGATCTCGCCAACAACGCCGGCAACACGGCGCTGCACGTCCTGGCGGCGCGCAGACGGGACGATGGCGCGGCGGAGCTGCTCACGCTGCTCGCTGCCCGGGGAGCGGCGCTGGAGCTGCGCAACCGGAAGGCGCAGACACCGCTGATCGCGGCGGTCCGGGAGGGCAGCGAAGCTGCGGTTGCCGCCCTTATCCAGGCTGGTGCGGATGTGGACGCCAGGCGGGCACGCGGCACGCCGATGCTCGGCTCCCTCATCGCCTGTGACCCGGACAGGCTGGCCAAGCTGGACCTGCTGCTGAACGCAGACGCCGATACCGCACTGCACAGCGACAGCGGCCCCCTGCCGCTCGCCCAGGCGTTCTACGGAAAAGCGTATCTCGACTGTCTCGAGCCCGCAGAACGGCTTCTCGAGGCCGGTGCGGATCCGAATCTGAGAGACGGGAACGGGCGTGGCGCCATCCATGGCCTCGCCGTATGGGACGGGAAAGATCCCCGGACGGCACTGGAACTGCTCCTCCGTCATGGCGCAGACATCGAGCTCAAGGATCAGCAGGGCATGACCGCGCTGCTGCTGGCCGCCAGAAACGGCACCAGCCTGCGAACGCTGGAACGCCTCGTGGAAGCCGGTGCCAGCACCCGGGCGCGGGATGGCCTCGGGAATACGCTGCTTCACGCCGCTGCGATGAACAGCAAGCCCGGAAGCGCAGAGCGATACCAGTGGGTCCTGGACCACGGTGGAGACCCGGGTGCAGAGAACTTCGAAGGTCAGACTCCGCAGGATCGGGCCAGGCTCACCGGCAACACCCGGATCATCGAACTGACGGAAAGCCGGTGAGTGCTATTTTTCCCGGCTCTGCAGCCAGAGGCGCTCCAGCCGCCGGTGCAGATTGGACAACCGCACCGGGGGATCGAACTGGCCGTTTCTGACGGATTCCGGGAAGCGGATCCCCACCGAGCCCCGCTCCACCTCTCTGACGACGGCCCCTTCGAGCGCGGCGGAACGACCGTCGAACTCGAGCTCCACGCGGACTCGATCGCCCGTCCCGACGCCGAGACTCAGGTCGGAAACCAGCATCCCGGACAGGCTGAGATCCACCACCGTCGCGGGCGAGCTCTGCTCACCGGAGATGATCCGTGCTTGAACCTGCTTCTGGATACGTTCGGGCAGGTCTGCGATCAGCACCCGAAAACCCAGGCGTTTTTCGTTCCTTGTCAGCGGTCTACGGGCCTCGCGCGTGAAGCAGCGAGAATAATCCAAATCGCCGCTTTCAAAAACCAGCTGAGCCGATCGCGTACGTCTACCTCTACGTCTACCTCTACCTGGACCTCTACCGGCAGATCCGGCAATCAAGTACGCTGACACACGAATTCACGGGAGCGACTCATGACCAGCCTGCCCATCACTCTGGCTACAGCATCCACACTCGGCATCATGCTCATCTGGCTGAGCGCCCGGGTCATCGCCTCACGTGTGAAGAACCAGGCGCTGATCGGTGATCAGGGCAACGAGGAACTGCTCTTCGCCATCCGGACCCAGGCGAACTTCAGTGAGTACACGCCCCTGTTCCTGATTCTGCTGGGTCTGCTGGAATTCCACCACGCCAATCCGACGGCTCTGAAGGTATTCGCCGGCCTGTTCATCGTCTCCCGCCTGGCGCACGTTCTCGGGATGGGTGTGGGAGCCAATCTCAGGCTTCGTCAGCTCGGCATGGTAGGCACCTTCACCGTCCTTCTCGCTGCCAGCATCCACGGTCTGTACAGCGTGCTGAGCTGACCGCCTCAGCGCATGTCGATCTCGGGGTATCCTTCCGCCGCCGCCTGCTCGATGATCGACCGGTAGCGGGGACCGCCGCCGAAATACGCCTGATATCGGACCGTACCGGCTTCGTGACCTGCCACGTTGGAGTTGTACCCGGTGAACCAGCCCTGGCTGCGCCGGGCGAGCATCCGCTCGTGGGCTTGGACCACCTGATCCACCCAGGCCTGCTCCCCTTCGGGCCGGGCCTCGAGCCGGGTGTGGCCCTGTGCACGCGCGTGCTCGAGCAGCGTCGTCACCCAGTCCACGGCACCTTCAATGGCCCGTGGGAAGTTGGTGGATCCCGAGACGCTCTGGGGACCGGCGACCATGAGCAGATTCGGAAAACCGTGCGTCATCAGACCCAGGTAGGTGCTCGGCCCGTTTCGCCACTTCTCGCGCAGGGTGAGATCTCCGGCACCCCGGACGTCCATCCGGTCAAATCCCCCGGTAATGGCATCGAAACCGGTGGCATAGACGATCACATCCAGGTCGAAATGGGCCGCCGCCGTCTGAATACCCGCCGCCGTTATCCGCTCGATGGGCGTCTCGGTGATGTCCACCAGCTCGACGTTGTCCCGGTTGTAGGCTTCGAAGTAACGGGTCTCCAGAGGCAGACGCTGCATCCCGAAGCCATGATCCTTCGGAATCAGCTTTTCGGCGACCGCCGGGTCGTTCACCCGCTGCCGGATACGGTCTGCGATGTAGTCCGACATCTCCCGGTTGGCAGCCTCGTCGAAGAAGATCTCGGGAAAGTTACCCGCCAGAATCGCAAAACCCGGCTGCGCGTACAGCTCGTCCCAGAAAGCCCTGCGCCCATCCGGCGTCATGCTGTAGAACCCGCGTCGGTCCGGGACATGCTCGAACCCGTTCGGTGAGGCAGCACAGTTGGCGAAGATCTCGTCGTAGCGCGCCCGGATTGCCGCCATTTCCGGACCGGAAATTTCGGAGTTGTTCAGCGGCGTGCTCCAGTTCGGACGGCGCTGGAAGACGGTCAGCGCGCCTACCTTGTCCGCGATTTCCCCGATCACCTGAATGCCCGTGGCGCCGGTGCCGATCACCCCGACACGCCGTCCCCTGAGCGGCACCGGTTCCTCCGGCCACCAGAAAGTGTGGAAGGACTCTCCCTCGAATGCATCCATGCCGGGATACCGCGGCGGTGTGGGAACCGACAGCACGCCGATACCGGTGACGACGAAGCGCGCGGAATACCGGGCTCCGTTTTCCAGGACGAGATCCCATCGGCGCTCGTCTTCCCGCCAAGCCATGGACTCCACACGGGCGTTGAATCGCATGTGGCGGCGCAGATCGAACCTGTCCGCGACGAAATTCAGGTAGCGCAGATTTTCCGGCTGCGAGGAAAACCGCTCCTTCCAGTGCCATTCGTCCAGCAGTTCCCGGGAGAAGGAATATCCGTACGTATAACTCTCGGAATCGAACCGGGCACCGGGATAGCGGTTGCGGTACCAGGTTCCACCCAGGTCATCGTCCGCCTCCAGCAGAATCGAGTCGATGCCGAGATCGGTCAGACGCTTGATCTGGTAGATACCGGATACACCCGCGCCCAGCACGATGACCTCATGCTGCTGCGGGCTCCTGTCCCGCGGCTTCAGGACCCGCCTCCCGCACCCGCTTCCGTGTCGCCCGCGGCGGGACCTTCATACTCACTCTCGAGCAGACGCGCGCCGCGCAGAATGTTCCCCATGGAATAGTTGGCTTCGTGACAGGCGTATTCGTAAACCCTGTCTTCCGGTTTCGACTGCCACACGTAGCGGCCGCTCCACGGCCGTGTCCAGACGGTTTCGTCCGTCACCGTGAAGTCGTAGTAGAGATTCCCGTCTTCCATCAGCGTGAATCGCTCCGTCACCATCAGGTTCTCGTCCGCACCGGGCAGACCGCTGACGTTCCTGAAGCCCCGGGTGTTCACCACCAGCGTGTCCCCTTCCCAGTGGCCGACCGAATCACCGAGCCATTTCCGGTTCCCGGGCGGCGTATGCTCGGAATCCAGACGGATGATGCGCGCATCGTGAACCATCTCCTGAAGAATCATCACATGAGTGTCCGTCTGCACGATCCTCTTGTAGTTGTTGTAGAGACTCGAGATCGTCGGAACCGTGGAGCCGAAGGAGATCAGACAGCGCTCGGAAGGCGCGAGGCTCTCCGGTCCGTCGAAGGGCCCGGGGCCGTCATGATCGAGCCAGGTCGCTTCCCCCGTGTTCTCGTGTGCGAAGCTCTGGTAGATGGTACCGAGGCGATCGCTGATACCCGGCTGGGTGTCCGGATAGCGGCCGTCCGGTGGGTCGTAGATGATCGATGTCGGGACCCTGCCCTCGATCTCTCCGAGCGAGCTGCCCGGATCGATGTAGAAGAGATTGTAGCCGCCGACACCCCCGGCACCGCCGATATTGTTGCCGTCACCGCCTTCCGGCGGTGCTTCCCGGTCCGGATCGCTTTCGTCGGTGATGGCCCAATCCGCCGCCACGCTGAATCCCCAGTTCAGCAGCCTGGCGAACCAGGGATAGAGATACTCGGTCTCGCCCAGCCACTCCGGCCGTTGCGTCGGCGTCAGGGTGCCCGTGTCGTAGACACCGGTCAGATCGGGTTTGCCGGACGGGGTCCGTCGAACGTCCGCCGTGGCCGACGACACGCCGAGCAGCAGCCCGATGATGACGGAACCCTGGAGAAATCCGCGCATGATCCCCCTCCTGACTGAATATCCGCCACCAGTTTGACGGCTGGAAGGCGTTAACTCAATTTCCGCCGGATGCCGGTTGCGGGGTTCCGCCCGCGTCGTCGAGAGTGTCGGGTTGCGCATCGAGCTCCCGCTCGAGCCGTCTGGCCGTCGCACGCGGTGAGGTCGCGGAACCGGAAAACATCCGGTACGCCACTGGCACGACGAAAAGCGTGAAAACCATGGCGACCGTCACCCCGCTGAACACCACGATACCGATCACCTGGCGGGTTTCCGCTCCCGCTCCGCTCGCGAAGATCAGGGGAATGGTGCCCGCCGCCGTCGTGATCGTGGTCATCACGATGGGGCGCAGGCGCACTTCACACGCGTGCAGGAGCGCTTCCTGGACCTCCATGCCCTCGTCCCGCAGCTGGTTGGCGAATTCCACGATCAGAATGCCGTTCTTGGCAGCCAGACCCACCAGCATCACCAGACCGATCTGGCTGTAGATGTTGAGTGTGTTGCCGGTCAACCAGAGCCCCATCAGGCCGCCCGCCATGGCGAGCGGCACCGTGAGGATGATGGTCACCGGATGGCGGAAGCTCTCGAACTGGGCGGCCAGCGCCAGAAAAACGACGGCGATCCCGAGCAGCATGACGAACACCACCGACGCGCCGGATTCACGCAGATCCCGGGTCTGCCCCTTGTAGTCGATCACCGCCCCATCCGGCAGCGCCTCCTGGACGACGTTTTCCAGATAGGCGATGGCTTCGTCGAGCACCAGGCCGTCCGCCAGGTTGGCTTCGAACGTGATGGCGCGAACGCGGTTGAAGCGGTTCAGCGAGTTGGAATCCGCGAACTCCGTCAGTCTCACCAGGTTTGCGAGCGGAATCAGCGCTCCCGTGGTATTCGAGCGGACGTAGATGTTCTCCATGGCTGCCGGCGTGCGCTGGGCATCCCGCTCGCCCTCGAGAATGACCTCGTACTCCTCACCGTTCTCCAGATACGTGGTCACCCGACGGGAACCGAGCATGGTCTCGAGCGTGCGGCCGATGTCGGCCACCGATACCCCCAGATCCGAAGCTCGGTTGTAGTCGATCTGCACCTTCAGCTGCGGCTGGGTTTCCTTGTAGTCCCAGTCGAGACCGACGAGCCCCGGATTGTCCGCATCGATCCGCTCCAGCATCAGGTCACGCCACTCGGCCAGCTCCTCGTAGGATCCCCCACCGATGACGAACTGCACCGGCTTGTCCGCATTCGAGCCGAAGCCCTGACGCATGACGGGAAACGCGAACACGCCGGGAAGGTCGGCCAGCTCCCGACGGATGTCTGCGAGTATCAGCTCTCCGGAGCGCCGCTCGCCGAAGGGTGTCAGCACCACCACCGCCACTCCGGTATTGAACCGGGGGACACCCGAGAATCCTCCCGGCGTGCGGATCAGCAGGCGCTGTATCTCGCCTTTGTCCACGTACGGCATCAGCCTCCGTTCGACCTCGTTCATGTAGGGAGACATGTACTCGAACGTGGCGCCCTCCGGGCCCCGGACGAAGGTGAAGAAACTGCCGCGGTCCTCGTTCGGCGTGTATTCCTGAGGAATGATGCGCACCAGCAGCACACAGGTCGCCACCACCAGCAGAAATCCGGCCACCGCGAGCCAGCTGTGCCTGAGCACGAAAGTCAGCATGCGCCGGTACCAGCCGTTCACCACACTGAAGTTGTGGTCGATCATCCGGGTCAGCCGGTTTTCGCCTTCGGTCTCCCTCAGCACCTTGGATGCGAGCGCCGGTGCCAGGGTCAGCGCGACCAGCGACGAGAACACCACGGCCGCGGCCATGGTGAGCGCGAATTCCGAGAACAGCCGGCCCACGTCTCCCTGGAGAAACGCGATGGGGACGAACACGGCCACCAGCACGGCGGTGGTCGCGACGATGGCGAAGCCCACCTGCCGGGCACCCCGGTAGGCGGCGACCAGCGGGGTTTCGGACAGCTGATCGATACGCCGGTGGATGTTCTCCAGCATGACGATCGCATCGTCCACCACCAGCCCGATGGCCAGCACCAGCGCCAGAAGCGTGAGCAGGTTGATAGAAAATCCGAGCGCATAGAGGGCAATGAAGGTCGCGATCAGGCACACGGGCACCGTTACCGCAGGCACCAGCATGGCGCGGACGCTGCCGAGGAAGAGGAAGATGGTCAGCACCACCAGACCAACGGCAATGAACAGGGTCTTGTACACCTCGTTGACTGCGCCTTCGACGAAGATGGACGAGTCGTAGCTCTGCTTGAACTCCATACCTTCCGGGAGAGACGGCCCCAGGATCTCCATCTCCCGCTTGGCGGCCCTGGCCACATCGAGGAGATTCGCCGTGGACTGGCGGACCACACCGAGACCCACCTGAGGAATTCCGTTTCCGCGGAAGAAAGTCCGGTCCTCTTCGGTTCCTTTCTCGACCCGGGCCACATCGCCCAGCCGCACCAGATAACCGTCCGTGCCTTCGGCGATCACCAGCTGCCGGAAGTCCTCGGGCGTTTCGAAGTTCCGCTCCACACGCACGGTGAACAGCCGCTCCACCGATTCCACCTCACCGGCGGGCAGCTCCACGTTGCCTGCCAGCAGGGCGCGTTCCACGTCGTTCACCGTCAGCCCGCGGGCGGCCAGCGCGCGCCGGTCCAGCCAGATCCGCATGGCGTAGCGCTGAGCCCCGCCCACGAAAACACGGGCCACGCCATCGAGCACCGAGAACCGGTCCACCAGATATCGCTCGGCATAGTCCGTCAGCTCCGGCACCGTCATCCGGTCGCTGACGAGATTGATCCACATGATCACGGAGCCGTTGGCATCCACCTTCCTCACTTCCGGCGGATCGGCCTCCCTGGGCAGACTCTGCAGCGCGCCGCTCACCCGATCGCGGATGTCATTGGCTGCCGCATCCACGTCCCGGCCGACCGAGAACTCCACCGTGATCTCACTGCTTCCGTCGCTGCTCGACGACTGGATGAACTCGATCCCCTCCACCCCGGCGATCCGCTCCTCGATCACCTGCGTGATACGGGTCTCGACCACGGACGCGGCGGCACCCCGATAGACGGTTTCGATGCTGACCACGGGCGGGTCGATATCCGGATATTCGCGCAACGGCAGACGGTCGAAGGCAATCAGGCCGAAGGCAATGAGCAGCAGAGAGATGACGGCGGCAAACACCGGCCGCCGTACAGAGGTATCGGTGAGGATCATGCGGGCGGCTGGCTCTGGAAGCCGTCGGTCAGGGCGGTCTGGTCGGAACGGATGAGCGCCTCGATGGGCTGACTGCCATCATCCACCGCCTTGATCCGGACAGGCATGCCCGGCCGCACTTTGAGAGTGCCATGGGTGATGATCTGCTCACCGACCGCGAGCCCCGAGAGCACCTCCACCCGTCCGGGCATGCGGGCGCCGAGCTCCACCATCCGCTTTTCCGCCTGCAGCGTGTCGCCGTTGCCTGCCACCACCAGCACGTGCCGCGTTTCGCCCTGGGGAATGATGGCCTCTTCGGAAATCACGACTGCCCGCCGTTCGTTGCGGAGCAGATCCAGCGTCATGAGCATGCCGCCGACCAGGGCGTGATCCGGATTGTCGATGACGGCGCGCACCGTCATGGCCCGGGTCACCGGATCGATGGTGCTCTCTACGGAAGAAACCACCCCGGTAAAGGTCTGATCCGGCAGCACGGGCGTCGTCGCCTCGATCCGCGTTCCCGGGCGGACGCTGGCGAAATAGATGGCCGGGACGCTGAAGTCCAGCTTCATGCGCGAGTCGTCCACCAACGTGGTGATCGGTTCGCCGGGAGAGACCAGCGCACCGGGGCTGACCATCCTCAAGCCGACCCGTCCGGAAAACGGCGCGATCACCAGCCGATCCCGCAGCCTCGAACGCACCGCCTCGAGCCGGGCCTCCGCGGCACGCCATTCCCGCCTGCGCTCGTCGAGCAGGGAAGCGGAGGCGCTGCCCCGGCTGAGCAGCTCCTCGTGACGCTCGAACTGACGGCGTGCTTCGTCGGCCAGAGTCTCAGCCTCGGCCAGCAGGGCCGATTCTTCGGTGTCCGTCAGCTCCAGCAGGATTTCACCGGCTTCGACGGTCTGGCCATCCTCGAAGTGTATTTTCGATATGGTGTCGGAGACGGTTGCCGTGATCTGCACCGTCTCGTTCGGCCGCAGAGTGCCAAGCGCTTCGATCCGATCCGCAATGGTCTCCTCGGCCACCACCTCCACGATCACGGCCGGCGGCGGAGGGCTGGCTGCCAGAGCCGAAGCCCCGTGCACCATCAGAGAGCATAGAATGAGCCGGGACCAGCAGTTCATGGCGGGAGATTCCGGTTGGTTAGAGGGCAGGGTCAAGGAATTGTGGGATCCTGCGCGTGAGAATCCCGTCAATGGAGCTATTAGACCAGCTATGACGCAGGAAGTTTCAGAAATTTCACCGCAGGCGCTGCGGTCGGCCCTGCTCGGCGACGAAGAGCTGGCACTCATCGACGTCCGCGAGCAGGGCGCCTATTCCGACGCACACCTCCTTTTCGCGACCTGTGTGCCTCTGAGCCGTCTCGAGCTGCTGATCTTCGATCTGGTCCCCCGGCAGGACGTGCCCGTGGTTGTGACCAGCGGCAACACGGCGGACGGACTCACCCGACGCGCGGCCGAGCGCCTTCTCGCGCTCGGGTACCGCAACCTGGCCACCCTGACCGGCGGATCCGAAGGCTGGGCGGCGGCGGGATTCGAACTCTTCTCGGGCGTCAACGTTCCGAGCAAGGCGTTCGGAGAGTTCATCGAGCACCGGTTCGACACGCCGCGGCTGACCGCGGCCGAGGTCCGGGCGATGATGGACGGCAACCGGAACATGGTCATCGTGGACAGCCGACCGTTCGATGAATACCACCGGATGAACATCCCCACCGCCACCGACATGCCCGGTGCGGAACTCGTCTACCGCATATACGATCTCGCACCGGACCCGGAGACTTTCGTGGTGGTGAACTGCGCCGGCAGGACGCGCTCGATCATCGGCGCTCAGAGTCTGATCAACGCCGGAATTCCGAATCCCGTCGCGGCGCTCAAGGACGGCACCATGGGCTGGCATCTCGCCGGTTTCGAGCTCGAACGGGGTGCCACCCGGGAAGCACCGGCACCCGGCGCGGCCGGGCGGGAGAAAGCGAAGTCGTGGGCGGCCGGCGTCGGAGCGAGGTTCGGGGTGGAGTCGGTACCTTTCGACGAAGTCACCCGATGGCAGGAAGACCCGGACCGGACCACGTTCCTGCTGGACGTCCGTTCCCCCGCTGAGTACGCCGCGGGGCATCTGCCCGGTTTCCGGAACGCACCGGGCGGACAGCTGGTGCAGGCCACGGACGAATTCGTGGGCGTGAGAAACGCCCGCCTGGTTCTGGCCGACGACATCGGCGTGCGCGCCACCATGACGGCCTCCTGGCTGATCCAGATGGGCTGGCAGAACGTCCGCGTGCTTGAGGGCGGCGTGAACGCGGGCCCGCAGACGACCGGTCCCTGGGAACCGCGGCTGCCCGAGTCACTGCCGGAAGCCACCCTCCCGCCCCAGGGGCTGGCTGAGCGGATGCAGGTTTCGCCGGCTGGCCTCACCATCATCGATCTGGACCTGAGCACCCGCTACGAACGTGCGCACATCCCCGGCGCCATCTGGTGCGTGCGGGCGCGGTTGGAGGAAGCACTCGCGCAGATCACAGACTCCGAACTCATCGTGCTCACCTCGGCCGACGGACGGCTGGCGCGTGCCGCCCTCAGCGATGCCAGGGCGCAGGGCACCTGCGAGGTGGCAGCGCTGGTCGGCGGGACCGACCGCTGGCTGGCGGAATACCGGCCATCGAGCACCGGGCTCGAGCATACGGTCGGTCCCACGGACGATGTCTGGTACAAGCCCTACGATCACCGCGGAGATCAGGAACGCTTCATGCAGGACTATCTCAGCTGGGAAGTGGCCCTGGTCGAGCAGATCGAACGGGACGGCACCACCCGGTTCCGCTAGCGGATCCGGCAGGCTGGTTGAGGGATCGCGGGACCGGGTGCATAGTGACCGGTCAGGAAGGGAGAGTTGCCAATGGGTTATACGCTGGAAGATTTCTGCCGGGACACCCGGTCCATTCTGGAAGCCGGCGACGACCACGAGGGTCGTGACGGGGTCCGCCAGAAACTGGAAGCACTGCTGGCAGACCCGGCATTCCGAGCCGAATACGTCGGGTCCGACAGCCCGTCCGGCATGCGGCAGATCTACGAGGACCCGGAGCTCGGCTTCTGTGTGCTGGCTTACAACATGGGGGCACCGCGCAGCTCCCCGCCCCACGATCACGGAGACTCCTGGGCCGTGTACGGGCAGGCTTCGGGTCACACGGACATGACCCTCTGGTCGGCGGCAGACGGGTGTATCGAGCCGATCCGCTCCTTCAGGCTCGATGCCGGTCAGGCGGGTCTGTTCGATGTCCGCGAAATTCATTCCATTCAGTATGACGAAGGCGCCCGGTTCGTCCGCGTCACCGGCGTGGACATGAACCTGGTCGCGCGGCGGGTGTGGAACCCGGATACCGGCGAAGTCCGTGAAATCGAGAGTGTCGGCGCCGGCAGCAGCCAGACCGGTCGGTGAGGGAGACCGCGAGCACCCCGGCGGATAAGGGCGCCGTCAGGCTACCGCAGGTCACCACTTCCACCGCCTGGATCTATGGCTCCCTGGCATTCCCGATCGCCATGCTCGGCTATCCGCTGGGCGCCTATATTCCCCGCCTCTACGCCACCGAGATGGGGATCAGCCTGACCGCCATCGGCGTGGTCATCATGGTCGCGGCCATCTTCGATGCGGTTACCGATCCTCTGATGGGGCATTTCAGCGATCGCTGGCGCACACGCTGGGGACGCCGCCGGCCCTGGATCGTCGTCGGACTGCCCCTGTGGCTGTTCGCCGTCTGGATGCTGCTCAACCCGTCGCTCGGGGTCGGTGTCGCCTATCTCGCCCTGTTCTTCCTGATGATGCGGGCCTCGTCGACACTGTTCGGCTTACCCTATTCAGCCTGGGGTCTGGAGCTCTCGAGCGACTATCACGCCCGGACCATGATCCAGTCGGCCAGAGAGAAGTACGTCATCGCCGGGCTGATCGCGTCGGCAGCCATGGTCATGTTCTCCGAGGAGATCTTCGGCCGGGCCGAGGCGAGCTTCGTGCTCAGCAACATCTCGACGGTCGTGGTCGTGATGGTGCCGTTCGCCGCGTTGCTCGTTCTGATGAGGGTGCCGGAAGTCCCTACCTTCAACGCGCCACCGGTGTCCATGAAGGCTGGTCTGGCCCGCATGTACCACAACAAGCTGTTCTTCCGGCTGCTGATGATCGAGTTGCTCATCGCCGGCGGCGAAAACTTCCGCAACACGGTATCTCTGCTGTTCATTCAGGACTATGTGGGTCTGCCCACGGTTGGCCGGGCGCTGCTCGTCTACTTCGGCTCCGGCCTCCTGGCGATCCCGGTGTGGGACTGGATCGCCCGTCGCTTCGGCAAGCACCGCTCCCTGGCCGCCGCGATGGTGCTCGTGGGCTTCGTCTCCCTGGCCGTGCTCACCGTCCGGGACGGGGAACTGCTCAAATTCTACGTGCTCTTCGCGCTCAAGGGATTCTGCTTCGGCGCCTTCGCCTACCTGCCGAGAGCCATGCTGGCCGACGTGGTGGATCTGGATACCATCCGCTCCGGTGCGGCCCGGCCGGCGAGCTACTTCGCCATACACGGATTCGTCACCAAATGTGCCGCGTCTTTCGGCGGTCTGTCGCTGCCCATCCTTGCCTATGTGGGCTATTCGACCGAGCCGGGTGCCATTCATGGTGCCCGGGAGCTCATGTGGCTGGGCGCCCTCTACGGCGTCGTTCCAACCGCCGTGTTCGTGTTCGCCTTCTATCTCTGCATCACCTGGCCCCTGAACGCGGACATGCACGCGAAAGTCGTCCGCATTCTGCACAAGCGCTACGCTCGACAGGTCTGAGACGGGCGGAGGGCACGCACCTGCTATCCGGCGCTGATCTCGAATCCCCGGTAGCCGTCGGCAACCACCCCGTCACAGATCTCGCGGTAAACGCCCACGCCGGCCACGTACGGCATGAATATGCGCGGTTTGCCCGGAATGTTGGCGCCCAGATACCAGGAGTTGCAGCTTTCGGAGGTCAGCATGGTGCCGTCGGCAATCTCGAAGACGTGCCGTACCCAGGCCTCCTCTGCGTCCGGATCCGGCTCGATCCGGCTCGCGCCTTTCTGATCCAGGTGGTTGATGCAGTCGCTGATCCAGTCCACGTGCTGCTCGATGGAGACCAGCATGTTGCTCAGCACCGACGGGCTTCCGGGGCCCGTCACGGTGAAGAGATTCGGAAAACCACTCATCTGCAGACCGAGATAGGTTTTCGGGCCGTGCTCCCAGTGTTCGGCGAGCGAACGCCCGCCACGCCCGCGGATGTCCATTCTGAGCAGAGCGCCCGTCATGGCGTCGAAGCCCGTGGCGTAGACCAGCACGTCGAACTCGAAATGGCCCTGTGCGGTCTCCACACCCGTCGGCGTGATCCGCTCGATGCCGCCGCGACGCAGGTCCACGAGCGTGACGTTGTCCCGATTGAAGGTCTCGAAATAACCGATGTCGATCACCGGACGTTTGCAGCCGTAGGGATAGCCGCGGGGCATCAGACCTTCGGCCGTCTCAGGGTCCGAGACCACCCGGGCCACCTGTTCCCGGAACATGTCACAGGCCATCTCGTTCGCTTCCGGGCTGAGTGCCAGATCGTTGTAGCGCCGGATGGCTTCGAAACCTTCTTCATCCAGCACCCGCTGGCGTTCTTCCTCCGTGGTTCTGAGGATTTCCTCCTCGGGCTCGGGATAGCTCCCCAGGCCGCCGAGACCCCGGCTGAATTCGCTCACCCCGATCTGGGAATGCCGCTGCGCCTCCCGCACCGCCGAGTAGTTCGTCTTGATTTTCGTCTGGTAGTCGTCGGGCAGCGGCGCATTGTTCGCCGGCAGGTTGTAGTTGGGCGTGCGCTGGAACACGGTGAGATGCCGGGCTTCCCGCGCAATCACCGGTATGGACTGAACGCCGGACGAACCGGTACCGATGATGCCCACGGACTTCCCGGAGAAATCCACCCCTTCCGTCGGCCAGTTCCCGGTGTGATACACCTCGCCGGCAAAGGTCTCCTGACCTTCGATCACCGGTGTGTTCGGCACGGAGAGACAACCCGTGGCCATGATGCAGAAGCGGGCCTGGTACTCCCGGCCGTTGTCCGTGGTGATCTCCCAGAGACCGGTGTCATCGGAGTAATGAACACCCGTTACCCGGGTGTCGAAATCAATGTCCTTCCTGAGGTCGAACCGCTCGGCCACGTGCTGTGCATAGGACAGGATTTCCGGCTGGGCGGCCATGATCTCGGTCCATTCCCACTCCTGCTGCAGCGCTTCGGAGAACCCGTAGGAGTATTCCATGCTGGTGATGTCGCAGCGGGCACCGGGATATCGATTCCAGTACCAGGTGCCGCCGACATCGCTGCCGGCTTCTATCACCTTCAGGCGGAGTCCCGACTGACGGAGCTTCCAGATCGCGTACATGCCTGCGAACCCCGCTCCGACAACCACCACATCCAGAGGCTGGGTCTGTGCATCCGAACTCATCCGTTCCCCTTGAATCTCGACAACAACGATCCTGGATTATGAAGCACTTCGGGGCGTGTCCGCCAAGCCGACATCGTCGGCCGGGTTCCGTCAGTCCAGAACCCGTCGCATCTCCGTGCCGACGGCTTCCAGGCCGAACTTCTCGTAGAACGGCCGGTTGTGTTCGGTCGCCGCCACCAGGTAGGCACCGATTTCCGCGCAGCCCCGTCTCCGGGCGAGATCGATGGCTGCCTCGACAAGCCGGGCACCCACGCTCTTCCCCCGGGCAGCCGGATCCACCACCAGTTCTTCGAGCTGACAGTATTCTCCGCCATACCGCATCGCCAGGTTGAAGGTCACGGAGGCCAGCCCGAGCATCTCGCCATCGTCCTCGGCGATGAGGACCAGGCCCCGCTCACCGTCGAGCAGGCGGTCGAAAACCTCCCCGGCATCCACCGACAGCGGTCCCCTGTCGGCGGCCCGCAGCTCCTGGAGCAGCTCGATGCAGGCTTCGCGGTCTGTTTCCACCGCGTTTCGGATATTCAGGGCCATAGAGACTCCGGCATTCGCTCAGAAAAATTTCGTTCAGAAAAAGACAAAGGATCGAACCACCACGTTTTTACGGCAGCGGGCATCCTCCGGCGCGGTGTGGTCGATACAGGCAGTGTGGAAAGACCAGCGGGATACAGACCCGTCGGTGATGGAATCGTAGCACTTCAGCATCGACACCTCGTTCGGCTGCTGCCTTGGAAACCAGTACCACTCGTGTTCCGGACGATACGTGAAGCGCGTGGTCTCTCCCACCCGGTCGTCGTAGATGCGGTAGTTGTTGATGTACGGCTGGTCGGCGAAAGACGGCCAGGCACAGAGCACGAACGGATTCTGCTCCACGGTTTCCATGGGCTTCGCGAGGTTGATGGACAGAAACCGGCGCGACATCTTCTCGTCTGCCTCTGCCTCCGTGTAGTTCTGCTCGCGGCCGAAGTTGCGCAGGTTCCGCGTCAGCAACTCCCGGCAGCGGACTCTGCCACTGTTGTCGTTGAGATCGTTGTGCACGAGGTTGGCGTACGCGGCGTTCACCCCCGGGTTCCTGTTTTCCTGATCCTCGGTGCGATCTCCTTCGTAGTCCTTGTCGAAGACATCGTGGTTGTACACCAGCGCATCGGTGGCATCCGGGTAGAACTCGAGCAGCAGCTTCTCCATCTCCGGGTAGAAGACCCGCTCCACCTCCGCTGCATCGTAGAAGTTCGTGCACGCGGACTCACAATGCGCGAGCGCCACACCGAGCCTGTCCATGCACTCGCGCGACGTCGGAGACAGACCCGGGTGGTACTCGCCGATCCGCCGCGCATCCCGCATCACCTGAGGAAAGTAGAGGCAGCGGCGGACGTTGTCCCGCTCGTCCTTCGCCAGCGCCCTGGCGTCTTCGACCCGCTCCGGGTCCCACCAGAGCGCGTTCGAGGAAACCACCGAATAGGAAGGCCGCTCATAGATCGTGTAGCGCAACGGCAGCGCGAGCCCCCCTTCGGGGGCTTCAATGTTCTGCGCCCGGATGTATTCGAGACATTCGGCATAGCGACGGAACCCGGGACCCCACCGGGTTTCGATGGGACCGGGCGGGGAATTTTCGATCAGGTCCAGAACCGCCTGGCCTTCCCTCTCTGCGATCTGAGCCAGAGCATCCTCGAGTGCTGCTGCCGTTCCCGCGTCACCATCGCGATCGAAGGACAGGTAGGACAGACCGCCGTTGGCCGCAATCGGTTCCGGGGCGCCGGCCGTCCGCTCGAGCGGTGGTACGAATGGCGCCTGCGCCGACACCCGGTTTTCCATCTGGGACATACCCGTTACCGTTTTCCTCCTGCGGTCGGCTATCGTGGCACAGAGCGCGGAGGGACTAAAGGTTGTAGCGCAGCCCCAGCATCAGCAGGTGGGTGCCGTGTTCCGTCCCGATCGTCGCTCCCATGGGATCGGTCAGCTCGATCGACGGCGCCAGCCAGTAACGGTAGTTCATGCTCAGCTCCGCCCGGGTGGTCAGACGGATGCCGAATCCAAGCAGCGCCTGAGCGGACATACCCTCGTGGGAATCCCTGACCCAGGGCTCATAGCCTGAACCGTTCCACACTCGGATGTCATAGTCGACGTCCGCATACCCGATCCCCAGGCCTGCGTAAGGATTCAACGTCCAGCCAGGGATGAGGTCATAGATCACATTGAGCGAAGCACCGCGGACCTGCACTTCCCCCGTCAGCGGTACTTCGCCCTCGAAGTAGCCGAAGTCGATCACGTCGGCCTCGTTGGACCAGCCGTGAAACTCCAGCTCGGCTCTGAGCCTCCGTCCCGTCGGTCGAACGTGGGTATAGCCGAGAGCCAGCGCGCCCGCCACGCCCAGGTCGAAGGCATCCAGAGTGGTATCGAACCGCGTCGTTATGTCCGTATCCGAGGCAATGGCCGTGCCAATCCGGCCATCGACATAGAATCCGTCACGCTCCGACGGCAGCGACCGCGCTTCAGGGTTCCTCGCACCGCCCAGCAGACGTTGAAAATTGAGCGACAGCATGCGGCTCGTGTAGTCGAGGGAGATGGATTCATCATCGGCCGTACTCATGTCGAACTCGGCCGTCTGTCGCCAGCGATAATCCGCCGCCAGCCGCCAGCGGTCTCCAAGCGGCACCAGCAGTCCGGCGTAGAGCTGATAGGCGAACGCCGCCGCTGTATCGCGCACATACTCGCCCGAGCCCGGCGTCTCGTCGGTCAGCTCCAGAAAAACAGCACTGACTCCGATACCTCCTCCGAGATACGGCGTGACCGGCCACTGAAAATCAAATCGACGCGACGCGTTCATCATCAGGCTGAGCCCGTGAAGTGCGTTTTCCGTGCCTGTCACGAAGAAGCCCGGTGGCTGACCGGTACGGACGATCTCCAGCTCACTGCGCCGGTAGGCGGCTTCCAATTCCAGCGACCAGCCGTTCTCGTACCATCGTCCGTACGTCAGCGCCCCGTTCCAGAAACCGACATCGAAGTCCAGCTCTGCATCCACGCCATCGAGAGGCTGATCCGCTGTGTAGCTCATACCGACGCCGATACCGAAATAGCTTTCGGCAGCCAGGACGGACGGTGCAAGAACAGCGAGGGAAAGCGTAAGAGACAGCACGAAGTGGGAACCCGTGGTGCCGTCAGTATTCCGAAGGTGTTGCATGTCTTGTGAGATAAAAACCCGCCGGGGAGCCTAACGGCATTTCGACAGGACCACCAGCGTCAGCGCTCAGGCACCACCACCTTCAACGCGCCCGGCAGCAGCCGGACGTCAATCTTCTCCCCGCACTCCACCAGCTCTCCATCCATCGCGACGGTGTTCTGAGCCCGCGTCAGTTCGATCTCGAATCTCCGCCCGCGCACCAGGTGTACGTGGGTGCTGGATTCCAGGTCCCCATAGAGCGCCTGAAACGCCATCGGGACCGCGTGCAGCAGGCGCACGGTCTTCGGCGCATACAACGTCAGGTGACCGCCGCTGAGCGTCGCGCGGCCAAGGGGCATCAGCGGCGCTTCCGCGTACTGATTGTTGCTGACCATCAGAAGCCGGACCTTGAGACGCCGGCTGCTCTCCCCCTCTTCACCCTGCATACGGTAGCGGACGGCAAACCGCGAAGGCAGCGACCGCCAGATGGAGAACGCCGCGGCCAGGGTGGCGAGCCGCTTGGATCCGAGCAGTCTCTCATCGCCGAGCCTCTGACGCCGTTTGACGAGCGCCGGATAGAGGCCGATGGACAGGTTGTTGAGAAACAGCCGGCCGTTGGCTTCCCCGAGATCGACGTATCGTACCCGGTCCGAAGAGAGCCAGTCGGCCCACAGAGCCGGGTCCAGCGGTGCACCCATGTCCCTGGCAAAGTGATTGTGGGTTCCGAGCGGCAGGCAGACGAGCTCCGTCTCCTGCCCTGCCCGCCGGATGACCTCGGCCGCGCTCGCCAGCGTGCCGTCACCACCACCGACGGCGATCCGCCTCTCGCCCTGCTCCAGCAGTTTTTGCACTGTTTCGGACACTTCGGTTGGACTGACCCACGCAAGCTCTGTCCGTGCCGCCAGCTCGTCCAGTGTCCGGGTCAACCGATCGTCGGCATTTTCATCGCGAACGCTTCCGGCTGCCTGGTTGATCACGATCGGCGGTAACGACCCGCTCATGAACCGGAACCCCTCCGACAGAGGCCGATTGTAAGATCTGCACACTCGACTCCCTTCATTGCAATCCATCCGAAGGCGCTTCGCGGTGGGAGGCCCGGAGCCCCAGGAAAACGGGCTGGAGGAGGCGTGGCATGCATATTGCTCGACTTACTGTGAGGATCGAAAGATCGTAACAGAGCAAGGAGTCAGCATGAGCAGCAGTATCGAACGGAAAAAAGACGCGATGCTCGACAAAGCAGAAGCGCGAATGAAACAGATCGACGCGGAGGTCGACCGTCTCAAGGCCAAGGCGGACGAAGCCGAGGCAGACCACAAGCTGGAGGTGGAGAGTCAGCTCTCGGAGCTGAAGTCCCGTCGCCGCGAGTTCAGCGAACGCGTGGATGCTCTCAAGGCGGCCGGGGACGATGCGATCACCGACATCAGCAAAGGCTTCGAACAGGCCTGGTCGACGCTTTCGGATGCGATGGGCCGCGCCCGGGCACGCTTCCAGTAAAGCCCGTTTTCCGCAGACGTCGTGGCGGCGTTCCGGACAGGACTACCTGTCCGCTGCGTCGCCTTCGTCCTCTGCGTAATCGTTCAGGCGGTTGTACAGCGTTTTCAGGGAAACTCCCAGGGAATCCGCAGCCGCCTGCTTGTCCCCGCCGTGTGTCTCTAGCGCGGCCAGAATGAGTTTCTTCTCCGCTTCTTCCACGGTAGCGGTCGCCGGCACCCGGATGTAGTCGCCGGCGACCCCGGCATCGTCCTTCAGTCCTTTCAGATGCCCGGGTTCAATCTGTTCGTTGGCGAGAATGTATGCCTGCTCGAGCAGGCTCCTGAGTTCCCGGACGTTGCCCGGCCATGAATAACCCTCGATCTCCTCGAGGGCTTCCTCCGAGATTCCGATGGCCGTCCCGTTCCGGACGTTCAGCTCGTTCAGAAAGTAGGCAGTCAGCCCACGGATGTCGGAGCCACGATCGCGCAGCGGCGGAATCCGCAGCGGAAACCGTGCAATGCGGAAATACAGGTCTTCGCGCAGCTCACCCTCGGCAATGGCTTCTTCCGGGTCGCGGTTGGTTGCAGCGATGATGCGGGCATCGCTGTGCTGATCTGTTTCGCCGCCCACCCGCCGGAACTGGCCGAGCTCGAGCACGCGCAGCAGCTTCGCCTGAAGCTCGATCGGCATCTCGGTGATTTCATCCAGAAACAGCGTACCGCCGTCCGCGCGTTCGAAGTATCCGAGATGCCGGCGGATCGCACCGCTGAAGGCCCCCTTCTCGTGCCCGAACAGCTCACTTTCAAAAAGCTCCTTGGGCACCGCCGCGCAGTTCATGGCAACGAATTCACCGCCTGCGCGCTCGCTGAACATGTGCAGCGACTGAGCCACCAGTTCCTTGCCGGTGCCGGATTCACCGATCAGCAGCACACTGGTGTCCGAACCCGCGACCTTGCGCATGGTCCGGAACAGCTTCCGCATGGGCGGTGAGCCGCCTCTGAGCAGCCCGAACTGGTCGATCGGATGATCCAGCTCCGGTTCCGAATGTGCGGCCAGCTCCTCCGCGGCCAGGTCGGTGAGCAGAGAATCGATGAAGGCAGGATCGAATGGCTTTCGGAAGAAATAGGTGGCACCGGCCGCGATGCCGCGGTTGACGAGCTCCGGCTCGTCGAGCGTATTCATGAGGATGATCTCGTTGGCTTCTTCCAGCGCCGGGTGGTCGAGGAGGTCGAGGCCCGAATCCTCTCCACAGTGCAGGGTGATGAAGGCGACACTGACACGTTCATCCTGCGGATGCGCAGCGGCTGCCGCCAGATCCTCGAAGTGCGCCACGCTGAACCCGTGATTCGTCACCACGCCCGCCAGCGCGGCAGCATGCTGCGCGTCATCATCGAGAATGAGGGCGACGGGTTTCATCAGGTGTCCTGGCGCGGTGGCTGAGCGCCGTTTCCCCGGCGCGGGGGTGCTTTATCTACCAGGACAGGACCCAAAGCAAGCGGACGGCCAGGCAGCCTGCTGCAAAATTCTCGTCACGTCTCCGGCAGCTTCCAGGTGAGCAGCGCCCCGACCAGTCCCATGAACGCGAGCAGCGCGACCATGCCATGGTTGCCGATCCGGTCCGCGAGCAGTCCCGTCAGACCGGCAATGAGGAGCAGAACGCCGATCACCGAATTGCTCACCGAGACATAGTCCGTCCGCCGGTTTCCTTCCGCGAGATCCACAACGTAGGTCTTGCGGCCTACCCGAACACCGCTGTGCGCCACGCTCAGCAGAAAATAAGCCAGCGGCAGCGTCCAGACGCGCTCGAGCACGCCCGCCTCCACCGCCCCCAGCCAGAACACCCCCGCACCCACGAGCGCACAGAGGCAGGCGGCCCAGAACATCACCATCCGACTCGAAGCGTCCGCGTAGCGTCCCCAGACCGGCGCACTCAGCAGACTCGCGACCCCGCCCGCGATGATGAATGCGCCCAGCATGGCGCCACCGGACCCCACCTGTTCCTGTGCGAGCGCCACGTAGTACGGCGCGCTCAGCGCGGAGCACATCAGCAGGCTGCGGGCGATCACGAACTGGCGGAACGGCCCGTCGGTCAGCAGCAGCGACAGATTGCTCAGGCTCCGACCCAGACCGTTGGCACCGCCGTCGACGGCACCGGGCGCTTCGCGAACGAGCGCATAGACGAGGCAGGCCGCCAGCCAGGCCGTCGCTGCCAGCGCCAGCAGCGCGGCAAGCACGGACATGTCGCCCGCATCCACCACGTCCATGAGGAACAGAACGCCCACACCCCCACTCACCACGCCGGCTACGCCGGCGGCCCAGCCGGTGAGCTGTCCGCGCCTGCCCTTGGGGACGGTCTTGCCGAGCACGTCCTTGGCGGCGACGGAGCAGAGCCCGCGCGCCAGGCTGAACAGCGCGAGGAATCCCAGCAGCCCCGCACCGGCGGCAGTGGACGTCAGCGTCAGAGCCACCCAGGCCATACCCAGCAGGGCGAGCGCCTGCAGCAGACTGCCGACGACCCAGGCCCACTTGCGTAAGGCGAGGCGTCGGACGACCCCACCGATCGCCAGCTGCGGAATGAGAGATCCCGATTCCCGGACAGGCACGAGCAACCCGAGCACGGCCGCTGGCGCCCCGACAGAGGTGGCAATCCACGCCAGGACGGTTTTGGGACTGGTGAGGGCGTCTCCGAGCTTGGTCAGCACACTCGCGGACAGAATGAGCAGAAAATTGCCGGGCACCTCCCGGCAGGCCTCATCGGATATCTCCCGGCAGACCCGCGCGTCTTCCTCATTGGTCAGCTTCTCGTAGAGCGTTTCTGCCGCGTCCGAGTCGTGCAGCCTGCTCATCGACCGCCGTCAGGCTGCTTGACGCTCGATCCCCAGGCGCTCGAGCGCCTGACGGACTCTTTCCAGTTCCTCCGGGTCGAAGGTCGGCTCATACACCTGCTGCGGCATCCTCCCTTCATGCTGCGCTTCGTTGCTCAGCTCCTCTTCCCAGGCTTCCAGGACCATCACCTTGGTCTGTCTGAGCAGGCAGTCGTCCCGAAGCACCGCGAACGGTGTGGCGAAGAAACGCCTGGGGTGCACCATCATGTCCACCTCGTGTGTTTCCGGCTCCGCTTCCAGCACGCTGTGCGAAAGCAGCGCCTGCGGACGGACATATTCCCCTTCCCCGTTCTTCACGTAAAGAATGTCACAGGGCGCCAGTGACAGCGCCTGCTCGGCGGTCCCTCCTTTCAGCAGGGACTCCCAGCTCGATTTTTCCGTAGCGCCCATGATGATGAGCCCTGCGTGGAGTGCTTCCGCCCGATCGGTCACCACGGCGGCCGGATCCCCTTCACCGATCACGACCCGATCCACCTCATCGGCGGCACCCGTCGCGCGGGCGAAAGATTCGAGCTCCCGTCGTTTCCCTCTCAGCCGTTCCCGCACATCCGGGGCCGCGACGGGCAGATACCCCGTGCTGGCGGTCGCGCCGTCGAGCTGGCCGATTCCCGCCAGACCCAGACTGCCCAGCGACGGCCTGGGACGTTCGCTGGCCTGCACCAGATGCAGCTGGGTTTCGAACAGCCGACTGATGCCCCGGGCGGTGTCCATCACCTCATGGTCGAGCGCCCGCAACTCACCCGGTTTGCCGTCCCCGGCGCCACGAATCCCTTCCGACAGCGCGGCAACCACACCATGCTGCGGCTGGCTGCCCTCGTCGGCGAACCACACGGGCATGCCCGTCTGTCGGATGAGCTGGGACAGACCGCTCATGGTGGTCGCAGCCGCGGCCTGGTTGTCCGGCTTCGCCAGAACGAGCAGATCGGTAGGTGTCGCCGTCAGCCAGTCGACCAGCACGGAGGTATCGAACGCCGTCTGCATCCCCTCGCAGCGGACGCTGATGCCATCCTCATCCTGGATCCGCTCAGCCAGACCGAACAGCGCCTGACGTGCATTTGCCTGACAGCGTTCGAGGTCCGCCCCGCTCACCAGCGACTGCAGGTTGGAGAGGAGCGTCGGGGGCGTCTGGAAACAGAGCACCGTCAGCGCGCTGCGGGTCCGCCTGGCGACCCTGCGCGCCTGGACGACGGCGGGCAGCCGCTCGAGCGTCGCTACGTCGGTGTTCGTTTCGAACTTCTGCTGCAGCCCGTCGAGTTCGATCACGGCGGTCAGGTGGGTGGGTTGATGGTTCAATGGCAGTTGCATGCTTACTCCTGGGCGAATTGTGCGTCTGCGGCTTCCGACTGCAGACCCGTTCAGCGTTGACGGGAGTACTTAATGCAGAATGCATGCCATTCAAAAGGAGGCATGTCATTCGACGGGAGACAGGCCATTCGGCAGAAGACAGGCCGTTCGGCAGGGCGCCCGCCGTCTCGGGGGCTTTTCGCTGGTCAGCTTTTCAACCCCTCTGTAAAGCTTACAAGTGCGGCCGTGGTATGGGTCGTTCTCCGGCTCGCGCACAGCGACCCTTTCAGTGGCACGGAGCTTGCGTGATACCCAAGGTCAGATCATCGGGAGCCACCTCATGAGCCTCATTCCGGAGCTGGACTGGAACGTCATCCTCATTCACCTGCGCGATCTCGCACTCGCCTACCTGCTCGCCCTGCCGATCGCCTGGGACCAGGAGCGCCGTGCACGTTCCGCCGGTCTGCGCACGTTCCCCCTCGTCGCAGTATCCGCCTGTGCCTACATGCTGGTCGGAATGCAGGTGCTCGACAGCACGGATGCGGAAGCCCGGGTCGCTCAGGGCCTGATTACAGGCATGGGATTCATCGGCGGCGGCGCGATCCTCAAGCACGATGGCATCGTCTCCGGCACCGCGACAGCGGCCGCCCTCTGGGCGACCGGCGCCATCGGCATGGCCGTCGCCTTCGGGCGGCTGGAGATCGCCCTGGTGGTCATGCTGGTCACCTTCCTCACTTTCCGGCTGCTTTCCCGGATCAAGGATGAGGCCGTCGACGGCGAACCCCGGCCGGAGTGAGTCCGGCGCAGTCAGGCCGCGGCAGCGGCCGCCTCGAGCGCTGTCTTCAGATTGCTTTCGGCGAATGACCAGTTCAGGTGCCCGTCGATGAACTCCTTCACATACGCGCCCCGGTCCTGCTGATAGTCCAGATAGTAGGCGTGCTCCCAGACATCGAGGGTCAGCAGGGGCACGCGCGCTTCGGTGAGCGGATTTCCGGCATTGCTCGTCCCTTCCACTGTCAGGCGCCCGCTGTCCGGGTCGAACGTCAGCCAGGCCCAGCCTGAACCGAAGATGCCTTTGGCCAGATCGGCAAAACGCGTCTCCAGCTCGGCAAGCCCACCGAAAGCGTCCTCCACCAGCGGCATCAGAGGACCGTCAGCGCTCGGCTCGCTGCGGCTGACGGCAAGGCTCTGCCAGTAGAAATCGTGATTCCACACCTGCGCTGCCAGGTTGAACACCTTCTCATCGTCCGTACGCCGTACGATGTCGACCAGCTCGCTCTCGCGAGCCCTGCCTTCAAGGCTTGCATCCAGCTTGCTGAGATAGCCTGCGTGATGTTTCTGATGGTGGGTCTCGAGCGTTCGGACGCTGAGAAACGGGGCCAGCGCATCATAATCATAGGGAAGGGATTTGAGTTCAAAGTTCACGGGACCTCCTGTGTCGTTTTCGTATCGTTAAGGGATGCAACCTTCAGACCACCTGCCGGATCACCCGCTGCGGGATCCCCTCACTGTTCCCCATCCGACGACTCCGTGTCGAGCGCATGATCGTCACCTGCCGCGAAGGCGACCAGTTCGCGACCTACCCGACGATCCGGAATGATCACGTGCTCCAGGTCCAGCTGATCGCAGATGGACAGCAGCTCCGGCTCTTCGATCCGGACGACGACCCGGTCGAACGACATCTTCCGGGCCAGAACGCCGGCGAGGATGTTGGCCGTATCGTCGTTGGATAGGCAGTAGAGACAGTCCGTGTGCTCCGGGTCCACATCCTCGAGGACGTGCGGCCGCGAGCCGTCTCCGTGAACGAAGCTGCAATCGTATTCTTCGCAGTACTGCTCGATGACGTCGCCGTCCTTCTCAACGATCACCACTTCCGCGCCCTCCTTCAGGAGCATGTCCGCCGCAGTAAGACCCAGGGTGCTCGCACCGATGATGACGACTCTCATGAGGTTCTCCTTTTCATGGCTCTGCTGTTCATAGCTCTGCTGGTCATGGCTCAGTCGGATTACACCACACGTCTGCGCCTGCCGAACCATGTGCCCGGCATCAGCAGCACCAGCAGAATCACGACTTCCACCCGTCCGAAGAGCATGTCGAAACAGAGCAGGACCTTCAGATCATCCGGCAGCTCCGCCGCGGTGATCCCGGACGATAGACCTGCAGTAGACAGTGCCGAGGTCACTTCGAACAGGGAGGCATCGGCCGGGTAGCCCTGAATCACGAACACGAGCCAGCTGACAAACAGCACCGCCAGATAGGCGCCCACCACGGCGAACACGTCCTGAACATCCGACTCGGTGGTCCGGCGGCCACCCACGCGGATGTCCACATGCGCCGTGTCCGGCAGGGAGGACCTCACGAAGTAAGTGCGCATCCAGGTCAGGATGAAGAGCAGCCGGCCGAGTTTGATGCCGCCGGACGTCGAGCCGACCCCGCCGCCGACGAACATCGCGAGACACAGCAGCAGCAGTACCCAGGACGGCAGCGTGCTCAGCTCCACGGCCGTGAATCCCGCGGTGGTCTGGGCGGATATCACCAGCGTGCCGATCTCGAGCACATCGAAATCGTTGCCGGTCAGCGCACCGACACCGAGGATGAATGCGAGGAGGGCGGCAACGAACAGAAGCAGGCTGTAGAACTGGCCATCCAGCCGGCGCAGGCGGTCGAAACCCAGCAGCGACACATAGTAGACGTGGAAAGAGACGGCTCCGGCCAGACAGAGCAGGTTGATGACGACCAGTTCGGCGGTGCCGGCAGACGCGAGGCTGTCCGGGTCGTTGGCAAAGCCGCCAGTGGAAACCGCGGTCATGGCGTGGACGACCGCGTCGATCGGTGCGGACCCGGCTGCAGACAGCCCGAAAACGCCGATTCCCGTGAGGGCCAGATAGATGATCACCACGCGCCGGGCGTGGGCCCGGGTTCCGCCAACCGTATCTCCCATCTCGGTACGGCTGAAGCCGAGACTGCGTGCCGCATGCCCGGACCGGAACAGTACGGCCAGGGCCAGGACCACCACGCCGATCCCGCCGACCCATTGGGACCAGCCGCGCGCGAAGAGAAAGGCCGGCGGCATCTGTGAGACATCCAATGTGGAGAGACCCGTCGTCGTGACGCCGGAGACGGACTCGAACCAGGCGTCCACGAACCGCACACCATAGGTCATCACGGGCAGGCTGAACACGAGTGACGAGGTGACGAAGGCGAGACCGACAATGGCAGCAGCCTCGTTTTTCTGCACGCTCTGCGCTTCCGGCAGTTTCCTGCCGAGGATGCCGAGCAGTCCGAACGCCGCAGAAATCGCCCCATAAACAGCAGCGGCAGGCGGAGAACCCGTCGCCAGGGCAACGGCAGCAGGCGCCAGGGTCAGCAGGCCCAGCAGCCCGTAGAGCCGGAACAGGTACCTGCCCAGCACCGGCAGACGGACCGCGTAGCGGATGGCCGAGTATCTGTCCATCTCCCCGGGTGGCTACCCGGCGCACCCGCTTTCAGGCGGAATCAGTTCAGTGCGTCTTCCGCTTCGTCCACGACATCTTCGGCTTCATCCATGGCGTCGTTCGCTGCATCTTCCGCGTCGTCCATGGCGTCCCCCATCTCGCCCTTCATGCCTTCGACGGCATCCGAGACATCGTCCGCGGCTTCCTCCATCGCATCGGCCGCGTCATCGGCCATATCGGTCGCGGTCTGAGCGGCCGAGCTGCCCGCGTCCTGCAGTGCATCTCCCGCCTCTCCCAGCGCGTCACCGGCCTCATCCACCATGGAGTCCATGGACTCACCCGCTTTTTCCGCCGTGCCATCGCTGCAGGCACTCAGTCCGAGCATCAGGCAGAAGGCGAGCATCAGGCTGTAGATCTTCATGAACGGTATCTCCTATTCATATTCCGATTTTTAATTTTACAGTCGTGCGCACGGAATGCGCTCGAGGCTCACAGCATACACAAAGCAGGAAACATGCCACGAATTTCTGACTAGCGTTGCCGGGGTGCATACCGCAACACCAGGTAGCCACAGATTCCAGCCAGCAGCGAAGTCGCCATGATGCCCTGTTTGGCGATGTCGAGAATCGCCCGGTCATCGAAGCTGAGAGAGGAAACGAACAGCGACATGGTGAAGCCGATCCCGCCGAGCAGACCCAGCCCGAGCAGGTGCCAGCTGGAGAGATCGGCTGGCGGCGCGGCAAGACCCGTGAGTCGGCCCAGAGTCACTCCGGCCAGAATACCGAGCGGCTTACCGAGCAGCAGACCCAGCAGGATGCCCGCACTCAGCTCGCTCTCCCAGGCCTGCGCAATCGCCTCTGCATCGATCATGACGCCGGCGTTGACGAACGCGAATACGGGAATCACCAGATAGCTCACCGGCCTGTCGATCACCTGTTCCCAACGCTTGAGTGGTACCGTCGCATCCCGGGCCGCCCGGAGGACTTCATGCGCGGAATCGTGCTGCTCAGGCGCTTCGAGAATGGTTTCGGTATCCGGATCATGCTTCTCATCGAAACCCGTCAGTCTGTGCCGGGCCAGACTGGCAAACCGCTCCCGTCCGATGGCGGGCTTCACCGGGGCGAACAGCGCCACCACCACGCCTGTCAGCGTACCGTGGAAGCCGACAGCCAGAAACGTCAGCCAAAGCGCCACTCCGGCCACGCCATAGATCCAGCCACGGCGGACACCGCTGAGATTGAGCAGTGCCAGCACTGAGACGATACCGGCAACGATCGGGAGGTATTCCGTATGCAGGTCACGGGTATAGAAAAGAGCGATCACCAGGATCGCACCCAGATCGTCGACGATGGCCAGACCCACCAGAAAAGCCCTGGCCGCCAGCGGAACCCGATCACGCAGAAAGACCAGAATCATCAGCGCAAACGCTGTATCCGTCGCCATGGGGACCGCCCAGGCCTGTCTCAGCGCGACGTCGTCGACAGCGAGAAGAAAGAGCGCAGCCGGGAGCACCATGCCGCCCGCCGCTGCGGTCAGCACCGAAGCGGCCTGTCCGGGACGGCTCAACTGACCGACCAGGAATTCCCTTTTCAGTTCCAGACCCAGCAGCAGAAAAAAGAGCGCCATGAGCCCGTCGTTCACCCAGTGCTCCACGGTCAGAACGGCCGTCGATCCGGCGAACGCGAAGCCGAATTCCAGATTTCGCGCGTCGAAATAGCCTTCGGCCCAGGGTGAATTAGCCACCAGCAGCGCCAGGATGGTGGCCGCGAGCAGGAGCCAGCCGGATCCGGACTGTGAATCGACGAATTCCTGAAAGGGCTCGATCAGCCGCCTGACCGGCGCCTCGAGCGGTGCCTGTACAGGGTCCCGGGCGGATTCGGATCGCCGGCTCATGAGGGCTCTCTGATTGTCGAATTGCGCAGCATCCGGAGTGTGATGCAAAAACCTCTCCACACCCGGGGCACCGGTCGGGAAGCCGGCGGGCGGGATCAGGCCCCGGGGTCGTGGTACTTGTTACAACGACATCTGCACATTCTACAAATCATGGGCAGACTCCAGCCCACCCTGCCCGATTCCGGCGCGGACAGGATGCCCCGAGCCTGGCATGGGTTTTGCTCATTCTCTTCCCGTCCATTGAGCGATCAACAGAGGCGACATGCACCGAGACACGAGGACCGGCAATGCCACGTACGCAGTCTTCGCTCGCAACGGAGCGCGTCGCCCGAACGGCCGGATTCTTCTGGCCCTGGGATCCGACCCGGTCCGCTGGCACCGGAGCAACGCAGCCATCGACCGGGCCGTTCAGCTGGCCTGCCAGCGCAATGCCACGCTGGTCCTGCTGCACGTCGGTGCCTGGCGGGACGGGCAGCGGCGCCGGACCGGCGATCAGGAAGACCGCTCCAGGCTGCGTTTCCTGGCTGGCCGCTGGGCCTGCCAACAGGCTCTGGCTGCGGACATCGCCGACCGCCATGGCATCGATGTGGAGATTACGGCGAGGTGGGGTACCGACCGGTGCCGGGCCGTGCTGGAATCCGCAGCCACCCACGATGTGGATCTGATCCTGTACCCGCTGGATCGTCGGCCACAGGCGCAGGCCGATGCGGGTCAGTTGCGGCGGTCGGAGATCCCGGTGTGGTTGATCAACGGATACTGACGCGCATCAGCGCACCCGCGCCTGTAAAAGGCGCCATACCGACCTACCCGGCCAGTAAATTGCCGAAAATCGAGCGCGATTCGGTTCCGCCCGTTGACACTCTTCCATCAGTCTCCATTTTCTCTACCCGACTCTTTCCACGGGATGGGCATTTAATGACGGCATGCCTGAAAGGGGGACTTCAGACATGGCCGCAACTGCAGTGATCTATATGCTCTGGGGAGCAACCATCGGCATCGCCGCATCCACGACGATGAAAGCCCTGCTCACCAAGCACCCGCTCTCTCAGACAGAGCATCCGCGCCGGCGCGCGGTGCACTAGCGCGCAATGCCGCCTGAGGCCACCTGAGGCCGGACGCCATGTCGGCCGTTCCGGTCGCCGTAGGTTTCAAGGCCCACCTCGGCTGGCTGTCGGCCGTTGCCCTCACCCTGAATCCGGAAATGCCCGAGCCTGTTCTGGCTGTCCGTCTCGAACTGTTTGCGGACGAACCGAGGGCGGTTCGCGAGCCGTACCATGTCGCCGGAGGCTGGGACGGTCTCCAGCGGGTTCTTCTGCCAGACTATCCAGCCCGACTCGTTCGCCGTGGGCGCATGAGGCAGGACGAACTGACATTGAACCGGTTAAGCCGTTTCCGGGCCGAGCTCGAAGCCTCGGGTTGCCAGTGGCGCCAGGCCGTCATGCTCACCGGGCGCGGCACCGCCGGTGATCTCGCTGACACGCTGCGCTCCCACGCCCGGATACACGTCGCTGAGGGTGAAGCCGTACGCCAGGCAGGCAGAGCGGCACTCCAGAGTCTGAAGGTGCCCTGCACCGATCAGGACGAGAAAAGCGCGATGGCGCTCGCCGGTGAACGGCTCGGTCGGACCACAGCGGAACTGGACACACTGCTTGGAAATCGGAGACCGCCAGACACCCCATCCTGGAACAAGGAACACCGGACCATCTGCGCGGCCGTCTGGCTCGCCATCCGTGGCTGATCAGGCGTCTCTGCCGAGCGCAATGTTCAATGCTTCCTGCACGATCCGGTTGACGAACGCCTGACGGTGTTTCCGCGCCTGAAGAGGGGCGCCGTCGATGAGCGCAGTGAGCAGCTGGGCGCGTATCCGGCATTCACTGGTCGGAATACCCGGCACCGCATCGGCAATGGCCGATTCCACTGCCGAGTAGTGGGCCCGATAAATACGGGTGTACAGGGCCGCATAGGCTTCATTGTGGAGCGAGAGGAGATTCAGGGTGGCGTAGATCGCTCCACTGTCGCTCCGCCAGCGGGCAATCAGCTCGCGAACCATGGTCTCCAGCGCGGCGATCGGCGTCCCGGCGGTGGCGCGAGCTGCCCCGATGGTGCGCAGGTCCTGTTCTCCTTCCGCCTCGATCACCGCCAGCAGCAGGGCCTGTACGGTGGGAAAGTAGTACTGCAGGTTGCCCAGCTTGATGCCGCAACCGTCCGCCACTTCCCGCATCACCAGACGTTCGTATCCCTGCGCAACGAGTCGATCACGCGCCTCGGCAAGAATGCCGGCCCTGGTGGTTGAACCCTTCTCGGTATGAGTCGTCTGCACCAGTTGGCGTCTCCACGTCGACATCGGGCCGCATTCTAATCCAGTTTTAGGTTATTGACATATTAGGTCAAAGACCTAAATATACCCGACTCAGTGTTCAGGTTTCAGCAGGAGAACAGACTTGGCGCAACCATTTACCGACAGTGCAGCGCTGGACCGCTTCCTGGAAGCGCCACGCCTCGCTATTCTGATGACCAACCGGGCAGACCAGGCGCCCATGGGCGTACCGGTCTGGTACGAGTGGTCGGATGGTCGGGTCCGCATGTTCGCCGCCCGGGACAGCGCCAAGCTGAAACGTCTGGCACGCGACCCGAAGGCTTCGGTGCTGGTGACCAACCGCGTCGGTGAGCCGGAAGCCTGGGTGGCGTTCGACGGGGAAGTTCAGGTCCAGGCAACCGACGTCCCGGCGCTGCTCGAAAGACTCGCCGCCCGTTACTGGGATCTGAGCGATCCGGCAGCCAGAGCAACGCTGGACGGCTGGTTGGCGGCCGAGGACGCTTTCGTTCTGATGACGCTCGACCCCGTACGCATCCGCACCGGACAGTGACAGGAGCACTGCGCTTTACCGAGTAATCACAGAGGAGGTCTAGCTCATGACCAGCTTGAGCATCGTGCCCGCCACCGAAGCGCTGGCCCGCCGCCATGCACCCGAAATTGCCGCCCTCGCCCATGCCACCGGGCCAGTTTCATACGACTACCACTTCGAGAACCGGTCCGTGTTCGATTGCATGGTGCGAAGGTCCTGGCTCACGTCGGGGACCCTGTTCGGCTGGGACGGAACCCATCTCGCGCTCGAGGGTGATGAGCTTCTGGGCATCGAAATCGGCTACGAGGGCACGGGATACCGCGACCGGCAGGCGGCGCTCGCGCCGCTCTGGTCGGACATGTTGAGCGCTCAGGAAGTGACGGAGGCAGAGATCGAGCAGGTGCTCAGACGGAGCGATCTGGCCAGCTGGCTGAATCCGGTGCTCAGACCCGGCGTCTACTACGTGCACGCCCTGTCGGTGAAACCGGAGCATCGCGGTCGCCAGATCGGCGCCGCCCTGCTCAACCGCGCCATCGACGATGCACGGAAGCGCGGTTTCAAGCGCCTCGAACTGGACGTGCTCTCAGACAACCCGGCCGTGAACTTCTACCAGTCCATGGGGCTCAGCCTGATGGTGGCATCGCGGGCACCGGATCCGGAAGCCCATGGTGTGCCGGTGGAATGGCGGATGGGCATGTCACTCGAAACGACGACCTCGGCCGGTCAATCGTCCGGATGAACGACCGACGCACGCTTCACCGCATCCACCGAGAACCCCGCCGTCGCCTTGTAGCGTGCGGCGATGTTCTCGAGTTCCTCACGGGAGATGACCTGCTCGATGTGGTCGAATCCGTCCGGGGCCCGCTCTTCGGCAATCTGCATCACCTGCTCGGGACCGTTCTGACGGTTGGACAGAACGATGCTCGCGGTGGCCGGACGCCGCTGCGCTTCGTAGACCGTCAGAGCACCCGCGAGATCCGGTTCGCTCCCCAGGGCATCGACCAGGGCTTCCGCATCCAGGATACCCTGAGAGGCACCGTTGGAGCCGATGGGATACATCGGATGCGCCGCATCGCCGATCAGCGTCATCCGCCCGTGTGTCCATCGCGGCAGCGGATCCCGATCCGACAGCGGAAACTCGTAGACCCGCTCGGCGCCATCGATGAGCGCCGGCACATCCACCCATCCGAAATGCCAGCCGGCGAATGATGCCCGGAATTTCTCCACGTCCACCTCGCGGTTCCAGTCCTGCACCTTCTGCCGATGGAGGGGCTCGGAGCGCTCGGCAATCCAGTTGATCAGCGAACGTCCGTCCGCCATCCGGGCAATCGGGTAGGCGACGAATTTGCAGTCCTGGTACCCGGCCATGAACATGGTCCTGCCGTCGAGAAAAGGTTCAGCCGTCGTGGTGCCCCGCCAGAGAACCCGCCCCCCATAGATCGGCGGTCCCTCGTCGGGGTAGAGAATTCCGCGGGCCGTGGAGTTGATCCCGTCCGCGGCAGCCAGGCAATGGCCGACAACCGTGCGCTCACCGGAACCCGTATCGAAAGTCACGGCAATCCGGTCGTTCTCGTTGTGCCAGCTCCTCAGAGAATGACCCAGATGCACGCTTCCTTCCCCCAGCCGGTTCAGAACCGTCTCCAGCAGCATCAGCTGGAAGCGACCGCGGTGCACCGAGTACTGCGGGAAGGGATAACCGGCATCCAGGCCGCGGGGCTCCGCCCAGATCTGCTGACCCAGCTTGTTGTAGTAGTGCAGGGCGGACGTGCGGATCCCCAGGTCATCCAGTGCGGGGATGAGACCCAGCGAAGCGAGAACCCGTACCGAATGGGGTAGAAGGTTGATCCCCACTCCGAGCGGTTTCGGCTCGGTCACGGACTCGAACACGGCCACCGGTGTACCCCGCTCGTGCAGAAGGAGTGCCAGGACCAGTCCGACCGGACCGCCCCCTGCGATGATGACGGGGCTACTCATCGCTCAGCCGCGATCGAAAGAACGTCAGAATCTCATCCACCGCCTCCCGGGTAGGCTCCCCTGCTTCATCGATCAGATGCAGGGTCACCACGCTGTGCGGCCGCACGGGCGTGTCCGGCAGTCCGTCTTCATCCCGGAGGGCTCTGCCGTGGAACCGGTCTCCGAGCGCGGCTTCGAAGGCTGCAAAGCGTTCCGCCCTGCAGAACCGATCGCCTTCGAATCGGTAGGCCAGCACCGTCAGATCTTCCTCGTCGAGACGCGTCTTCACGGCTTCCAGTTCGTCCGGTGCGATGTCGAGCCCGCCCGGGTCGAGCAGCGGCAGCGACGGCTGAGAAAGCACCGGCGCCAGCATCGATGGCTCGAGCATCATGGACAATGCGAAGTTACCGGTGAAGCACATGCCGATCGCCCCAACGCCTCTGCCGCCGCAGAGTGGATGGACATGGGCGGACAGTGCCCGCAGCCAGACCGTGACGGGACTGGAGCGGTTGGCACGGAACGCATTGAACTCCCGGCTGATGCACGCCCGGACCATGGTCGCAACACCCCCGCCAGCGCTGACAGGACCGCCCTGGGTGCCGAACAGCGCCGGCAGCCAGACGGTAAAACCCGCGTCGCGCACCATCCGCGCAAACCGGAGGACGTGCGCATAGATTCCGGGCATCTCCGCCATCACGATCACGGCCGGTCCGCTTCCCGAACGGAAAACCCGCCGGGTGGTGTCGAGCAGGGTGATGTCCAGAGCCTCGAAGTCCGTCATCGGATCCCGGTCGGTAATCCGGATCGGCTCGGTCCGATAGCTCCGTGTCGTCATCTCTGCCTCCCTCCGGCGCCATCAGCCGATACGATAAATATTCACCACCACATCACTGAAATGCATGACTCACCCGCTCACCAGATGGATATGGCGCGTCTCGCGCTCGATGTCATCCGGCGCTTCCCAGGCAGCATCGGCGATCTCGAAGATCTCGTCTGAGACGGCCATCTTGAAGGTTCTCCCCTGCTCCGTGTTCCGATGACGGACCCGTTCGAGGCGAACGTCCCTCGGCACGTCCAGGACATGCACGACGAGATCGCAGCCCGCCCGATCCACCCGATCGTAGAACGCCGCACGGTCCGCCCGCTGCACCAGTCCGAGCTCCAGGACCGGCCCGATACCTGCCGCCAGCAGGCGCTCGGTGACGGTCCAGATCTGTTCGATGCAGCGGGCCTTCCGCGCCGCATACCAGGGCATGAAACCCTCGGCGGGCCGGTCCGGGCTGAACAGAGTGACCATCCAGTCGTCCAGATCCAGCCAGGGGACGCCGAGCTCGCCCGCCATCCTGCCGGCCAGCGTGGACTTCCCCGCTCCGACCGGGCCCTCGATGAGATGAACAGCCACCATGACGCTCCTCCGCAACAGTACATGAGGCTGAACAACCTACGCTTTTTGCGGATCAGGAACAGTCTGCTATTCTCGGTCTCTCTATTCCGGGGCCGCAGCCCGACTCGGGCTTCCGCGCTCCATCACCGCTGATATCGGTTACCGTAAGCGTCGCTGTCATCGAGCAGTGCCCGCTGAGCACCCCGTGCATCGTTCATCGTCTCCGGTTCGGTATCGAACACCATCACCGGACGGTTCTCCAGATCATAAGCCGGCCACCGGGGAATGCCGTCGTGATTCGGATCCCCCGTGCGGGCAAACGCAATCCAGGTGTCCGACATCATGTCGGCAATCTGCTGCTGCTCGTCACCCACACCCGACATGCTCTCCGACTTGGCGACGTTGTCGAAGACGAAGCCGATCTCCAGCGCGTGGGGCGACCGCCACTTGCCGCCATCCACCGGCGTATCCCAGTTGAACAGGTAGAGCCAGGCCGGTGCCCCGCCCTGTTCCACCTTCCGCTCCGCCTGCAGCACGTGTCCCGCCAGCCAGCGGGCGTCGGTGGTGGCTTCGAAATAGACGTCGGCCGGATCGGACTCCGGCTGCAGCTCGCGGTAACCGGCGATGATTGCCGCCACATCGGCGTTGGGATAGTTCCGGGCCAGCGCTTCCGGCAATGCCTCCCAGGTCAGGTCGAAGACGGCCGGATTCGCCGCACCCATGAACAGGGAGTTTTCCGTGCGGTTGGTGCCGAGCATGAGCGGCACGTCCTTTCCGGGCGGCGCTGCGTCGGGCTCGAAGGGATGCCGGGTCAGCGTTCTGCCGTCGATGGAAGGTGCAGACGCCGCACCGGTATCCGCAAACGCCGCGCGGATGGTCTCAACCGGCAGGGTCCGGATGTCGTCGATGGTCTCGGCGGTCAGACCCAGATTTTCGACGACCTTGTCCGCTGCAGCCTGAGCAGCGGCCTGCTCGGGAAACCGGATCATGGCCCCGGACTGTACGATCGCTCTGTGAAACAGTCCCCTCGCCCGTTCTGTCGCCATGAGCGTGGAAACCTTGGCGCCGCCCCCGGACTCACCGAATATGAGCACCCTGTCCGGATCACCGCCGAAGGCTGCGACGTTGTCGCGGACCCACTCCAGGGCCTGAACCATGTCGAGGACGCCGGCCACCGCCGAGTCTTCGAACCCTTCGCCATAGTGCCCGAGCGCCAGGTAGCCGAACACATTCAGACGGTGGTTGACGGTCACCACCACCACGTCGCCGCGCCGGGCCAACCGGACACCATCATAGGCGTTGGACGAACCGTTCCCGGAACTGAATCCGCCGCCGTGGAACCAGACCATCACCGGCCGCGCGGCGTCGTCGAGGCCTGGCGTCCAGACGTTCAGAAACAGACAGTCCTCGCTGAGCGGCGGAGACGGTTCCGGCCGCCAGGACGAGAACAGACCACCCGGGTTCCCGGTCGGGGTCTGCGGACAGGAGGCGCCGAAAGCCGTGGCGTTCTTCGCCTCGGTCCAGAGGGCAGGTGTTGCCGGTGCCGCAAACCGGGTCGTCGCGGTATCCGCACCGTAGCGGATCCCTTTGAATACCAGCACGTCGTCCTCGACGAAACCGCGAACGGGGCCGTGCGCCGTCACCGCAAGCGGTGCCGACGGCGCTTCCGGGATGGCGGTCGCTTCCGGTTCCGTCGCCGTTGCCGTGGCGGGCGCCGGACGCTGGTCGGCGCTCTCACCGCAGGCCGACAGCACGAGCAGCAGCAGCGCTCCGCCGAGGGCGGTGCGGGTTCGAGTGATCTCAGACATTTCGTTCTCCCCTGTGGAGCCCGGAAGATTGCCTGCGCAAAACAAGTTAGTCAAACTTACTAATCAGCCATCGGAAGGCCCGTCCGGATGAGAGAACACCCGCTGCTGCGGATCGTCCTGTACCTGCACCATCGCCTGGAGCGCGCACAACACCGGGAACGGACGGCCATGACTCTCAATCAGTACCGCCTCCTCTACCTGATTCAGCAGGGTCCTGCCAGGTCCGTGGAGCTAGCCATGGCCAGCGGTCTGACCAAACCCAGCATCGGTGCCATGATCGGTCAGCTCGAGGAGCGCGGCTGGGTGGCCCGACGCGCCGTCCGGGACGACCGCCGCGCTTCCTCCATCCGCATCACGGCTGACGGTCGCAGAGCCGTCGCTGGATTCGAGGCCACCCTGCAGGAGGCGCTCGAACAGTTCCTGGGCAGGGACGCGGTTGCTCGCGCGGACGTGGAGCTGGACTGGCTCTTCGACGCGCTCCAGGACAGCAGATCTCAGGCCCACGAGGTCTGGGCATCGCGGAAAACGCGCGAAGACAAAGAGGCGTGAGCGACGCCACCTTCACCAGGACGCTTATTGGCTGTCGCCATTGCTGATATGCTCGTTGCCAGGCTCGCTGGGAAGGGGGTGGGCACATGGATGAACTGACCATCGGAAATACGGAACTCGGCGGCGCTCTCGGCGCGGTCGCGGTCATGGTCGTCGGCCTGATCGCCGCCAGAATCGTTCAGCGCGTGACCGGCCGCGGCCTCACCTCCATGGACGGCTGGCTCTCCCGCTATTCCTCCAGTGAAAGCGGCTGGGTGACGCCCACCACCATCTCCGCCATCAGCGGTGCCGCCTTCTGGCTGGTGATTCTCCTCGCCATCGTCGTCTCCCTCAGGATGCTCGGCGTCGGCGAAGTCTCCAGCCTGCTCGAGGAGGTGACCGGTTTCGTCCCCAGACTGCTGGTCGCCATGGTCATCGTCGGCGTGGGCCATCTGCTCGGACTGCTTGCCCGGGCGCTGATCGCTCGGATGAGTGACGCACTCCAGCCGGACTCCTACATCCCGCTGCTCGCCCACGGGGCAGTGCTCGTCATCGCGCTCCTGATCGCGCTGCAGCATCTGAACGTGAACATCACCTTCGTCACCCAACTGATGCTGACGCTCATCCTCGTCTTCCTCGGCGGTCTGACCCTGGCCTTCGCACTGGGCGCCCGGAGCCATGTCGCCAATCTGCTGGGACGGACGGAGCTGAAGCGCTATGCCATCGGGGATCGTATCCGCATAGAGGGCATAGAAGGCGCGATCGTGGACATCCACGGTACCGGCGTGGACATCGCCACCACAGCCGGCGTCGTCTCCGTGCCGGCCGCACGCTTCGCGGAAACCGCCGTGCTCAGACTTGCGGAGACGGACGTTGAAGGCTGACCCCCTCCTCGAGGCGTTCGCCAGAAAATCACCGGTGGCGTTCGCCCAGGCACTGGGCAGGGGGTCGCCCGAGGAAGCGGCCGCCCTGATTCAGGATCTGCCTGGAGAGCTCGCCATCCGGGTTGCCGGCACGCTCACCCCGCATCATTTCTCGGCCGTCGCGGCACTGGATCTCGGCATTCTGCTCCGCTGGCTCGAACGTTCAGGCGTGGACGCGGGCGTGGCTTTCGTCTCCCGCCTGTCCCGCGAGCAGGGCCTGACGCTTCTGGAAGCGCTCGAGAATCCTTCGCTCAAGCGCCGGCTCGGCCGCGCGCTCCGTTACCCCGAGCACTGTGTCGGGGCCCGCCTGAGCAGCAACGTGCTGAGGATTCCCGGCGAGACCACGGCAGGCGAACTGCTCAGCCAGCTTCGTGCCGGCCAGGGTGACGAGCCACCGAGGGCCGTGCTGCTGGACAGCGCCGGAAAATACCAGAGCGTGCTCAGTCTCTGGCGTCTCACGCTGGAGGAAGATCCCGGCAGGCGGGTGCGGGAATTCGGCATTCCGGTGGCCGCGCTGCGTCCCGAGACTTCCATCGTCGATGCCCATGCGGATGCTCAGTGGGACGACAACGTCTGGCTGCCGGTGGCGGACTTCAACGACCGGGTGATCGGTTCCGTGGATCGCAGATCACTGGCTGAAGACAACGACGTGACCCCCGTCGAACCCCTGATCGACAGCGCAATGCTGCTCGGTCAGGAATATCTCAGGGTTTCCAGCACGCTGCTCGACTCGCTGCTGAAGGGTTGGGGACGGCTGTGACCCTCGCCGGCGCTCTCAAGAACGACTATCTGACCAGCTTTCCGGCGGCGGCAGCGGACGCGCTGGAGGCCATACCGGAGTCTGCGCTTGCCGCAACGCTCTCCGAAGTGGACGCCAGCAGGCTGACCGCGACGCTGGAGCTCGTCGCCAGCGGCCGGGCGCTGACGATTTTCCGGCAACTCGAAGACGACGGGCGGCTGGAAGTGCTGACGAAGGCGTCGCCCCGGCTGGCTCTGCTGCTGCTGGGCGGCCTGAACGAATCCGAACGGAAAGCACTCCTCGACCGGCTGCCGACCGGAATCCGCGCGGATCTCGAACGTCTGCTGCAGTTCGACACCAACTCCGCAGGTCATCTGATGGACCGTCCGCTGGATTCCGTGAAGGTGGACATGTCGGTCGACCAGGCACTGAACGTGCTGCGGCAGTCGGATTTCAAGCGGCTGCGATCCTTCTACGTGGTGGATGACGAACACCGGCTCGCCGGCAGAGTGGACATGCAGGACATGGCCCTGGCCGCACCGGAACAGCGGCTTGGAGACCTGATGGTCGTCCCGGATGGTGCCGTCCTCCTGACCTCGCCCAGGGAAGAGATCGTGGACCAGCTGGAGAAGTTCCGGGTGGATTCCATTCCCGTGGTCGACGTGGATGGCCGGTTCATGGGCGTGGTGCGCTATCAGCGGCTGTTCGAAGCCATCGAATCGGTCGCAACCGCGGATCTGCAGAAAATGGTCGGTGTCAGCGCCGACGAGCGGGCGCTGTCGTCTCCCGGATACGCAGTTCGCCAGCGCCTTCCGTGGCTGCACATCAATCTCATCACCGCCTTCCTGGCCGCGGCCGTGGTCGGTCTTTTCGAGAGCCTGATCGCCCAGTTCACCGCGCTCGCGATCCTTCTGCCGGTGGTCGCCGGCCAGTCGGGCAATGCCGGCTCTCAGGCACTGGCCGTAACGATTCGCGGTCTCGCGCTGAAAGAGGTGGGTACCCGGGAATGGCGTCAGGTGCTGTCCAAGGAGATCCGGGTCGGTCTGGTGGACGGCATCGCCCTGGCTCTGACCTGCGGCCTGGGCGTCCTCGTCTGGAGCCAGTCCCTCGGGCTCGCGCTCGTCATCGGCGTCGCCATGATTCTGTCCATGGTCGCCGCCGGAATCTCGGGAGCGCTGGTGCCGATGATCCTCACCCGGCTCGGTCAGGATCCTGCCACCGCCTCATCCATCATCCTGACCACGGTCACCGACGTGGCCGGATTCTTCTCCTTCCTCGGTACCGCCACCCTGCTCTCCTTCATGCTCTGATCCGTCACTCCCGCCATCTGCGGCAATCAGGGAGTCCATGGGGTATTCGGTGGCCGCTCTCAAGCCGGCGATACTCGACAGGTTCCGCAGCGTCTGCCAGGTGGTCTGGCGGATGTGATCGAGAATGGTGCGGTCGTCGATCTCCCCCTCCTCCCGGACGAGACTCAGCCGGTGCAGAGAGTAGAGACCGATGATGGCCGCGAACATGAAGAAGAAATCCCAGTAGGAGAAGTCCATGGCGCTGATTTCCGTGGAGGTCAGCTCGCTCTGCCATCGCAGGATCAGCGTCAGATGTTTTGAGGCGAAGAGATCGGCGGTGAGACCGCCGACCATGGTCGCCGTTCCGGCTGCCACCGCATTGAAGACGGAGCTCGCGGCCATGTAGCTGGCGGCGTTGCCTTTCGGGGCGAGCTTCAGGGCGATATTCCCGGACGCCAGGGTCACCCCCGCATTCGAGAAACCTGTAGCCGCATGAATGATGATGAGCAGCGGATAGGTGAACGCATGCACATCGGGCATGGTGGTGAAGGCCCAGGCGAAGATGCAGAGGATGAACAGAGGCGCGCACACTCTGAGCACCGCCTTGTTGCTGAAGCGGTCGGCCACGTCTCCCCAGTGAGTGACCGTGAAGTACGCCGCGAACTGGCTGAGGGTGGCCAGAGCGATCACTTCGATCAGATTCAGCTCCATCCGCTTGAGCATGTGGACCGTGAAGAAGGGTGCTGCCAGATTGATGGCGAAATTCCAGCTCGCCAGGAAGATCATCAGACGGCGGTAGTTCAGGTTTCCGAGCGGTTCTTTCAGCCGGGCGAGCAGCGGCACATGTTCCTGATGCACCTGCACCACATCGCTGATGCGGTTCGATGCGAATACCGCATACATGCCGCCGATGAAGGCCAGCGTGTAGACGATGCCGAAGGCATAGGAACCGGGGAGCGGAACGAACCGTCCCCAAAGATCGATGAATCCGGCGGCAGCCAGACTGCCGACGATCCCGATGCCGATCATCTTCTTCTGGCGTTCGCCGAAAACCCGGCCCATCACGTCTTCCGGCACCAGGTCCCGCATCCAGGTGTTCCAGGCGCAGGCGAGAAACGCACCGGCCACATAGCGGGCGATGAAGGCCACGATGATCACCGTGAGCGCGAGTTCACTGGAGGGGATGAACACGGTGCAGGCGATCACGAGAAACATGGGGCGGGCGACGATGCCGGACCAGGTGTAGACCTTGCGCCGGGACGGTACCCGGTCCACCACGTACATGGCCGAAATCTGAGCCAGCTGAGACAGATGCGGTATTGCCGCCAGCAGGCCGATGATGAAATTGGACGCGCCGAGCTCGATGGCAAAAGCGGTGAGAATGGCCCCCACCGCCATGGTCTCCATGAGCTGAATACCGATGCCGTTGCGGATGATCCATGGGATGCTCCGTTCGAGCGCATCGTCTGTGCTCGAAGGCGGAGACCCGGCGGCGGCCGGTGGCTGAGGTTCTTCGGGGGACATCTGTGCCCGGTACTGCTGGCTTTCCAGGCGACAATGTTGCACTACACTACAGTGAGTTGCGAACAGAGCGGCCCTGCTTCATGGTCCTGAGGGAATGATTCTCACCATCGGCACTTTCATTGGCGGCCTGGGCCTCTTCCTGCTCGCGGTCTCGATGATCACCGACGGCCTGAAGCTCGCCGCGGGAGACGCGCTGAAGCAGATTCTGGCGGATTCCACCCGCACGCGCTTCCGGGGTGTGATCTCCGGCATGATCGTCACCGGGATCGTGCAATCCTCGAGTGCCGTCACCGTGGCCACAATCGGCTTCGTCAATGCGGGCCTGCTCACCCTGGTCCAGTCCCTGGGCGTCATCTACGGTGCGAACATCGGCACCACCATGACCGGCTGGATCGTGGCGATCGTTGGCTTCTCCTTCAAGGTGGAGGCCTTCGCCCTCCCTCTGATCGGACTCGGCATGATGGCGAAGATGCTGCGGCCCGGGTCCCGGATCGCACCCATCGGCGAGGCCCTGGCCGGATTCGGCCTTTTCTTCATCGGCGTCGACCTGCTCAGGGACGCCTTCACCGTGTTCTCCGAGGACATCGACGTGGCCGGGTTCGCGCCTCAGAGCGGCCTGGGTGTGATGCTCTACGTGGCGCTGGGTTTCGGCATGACGCTGATAACCCAGTCGTCGAGCGCTGCCATCGCGATCACTCTGACCGCTGCTACCGGGGGTGTTCTGGGGATCAATGCCGCTGCAGCCATGGTGATCGGTGCCAACGTGGGTACCACCTCCACCGCAGCATTCGCCGTGATCGGTGCCACGGCCAACGCCCGGCGGGTCGCCGCCGCCCACGTGGCCTTCAACCTTCTGACCGGCCTCGTCGCCCTGCTCCTGCTGCCCGTGCTGATGTGGCTCGTCGACGCCACGAGTTCCGTTTTCGGCCTGCAGAGCATCCCTGCCGTGTCTCTGGCGCTGTTCCATACGGTGTTCAACGTGCTCGGACTGCTGATCATGTGGCCGCTGACCACACCGCTGGCGAACTTTCTGAGTGAACGGTTCGTCACCGACTGGGACCGGTTCGCCAGGCCTGAATACCTGGACCGGAACGTGCTCGCCACTCCAGCGCTCGCCATGGAAGCTCTGAACCGGGAACTCGGGCGGGTGGCGGAACATGTGCGTGCTTTCGTCGTCAGCCGGATCAGCGCGGAAGGTCCGATGGATCAGTCGGCGACCGAGCAGGAACATTCCCTGCGCACGCTCATCGATGCCGTGGAGAACTTCATCACCGATCTCGAGATGGACAAGCTGCCGGAGTCACAGCGGGGTAACCTGCCGATCGCACTGCGAACCAGCGGGTATCTGGAGGACGTTCTGCTGCTGGCCGTGGAATCCACGGGGCACCTGGCCGACATCGAGGCAATCAGCCGACCGCCGGTCGCCCAGGCCATCGTCGAATATCAGTCCGCCGTCGTCGCGCACGTCCGCCGCTGCGACCCGGACGACCCGGGCTTCTCGGCAGGCGAACAGAACGACAGCTACGAGCGGTTGCGTGGGCACTGGCACGATCTGAAGACCGATATGCTGAACGCCGCCGCGGCCCGCCACATTCCCATCAGCCGGCTCAATTCAGCGCTGGAAGGACTCCGGAGTTACCTGAAGATGGCCGAACAGCTCACCAAGGCTTCTGAACGACTGCATGCGTTCAAGCTGTCCGACGGTTCGGGCGAGCAGGCGACAGCGGACAGCGAGGCAGCTGCCCGATGAACGAACTGGCCTGGCTCGGCATCTTCCTCTGCGTCTGCCAGAGCGCCATCTTCTCCGGCAGCAACCTGGCGTTCTACCGGTTGAGCCGACTGCGGCTGGAGGTGGAAGCCAAACGGGACCAGCGGGCCGCCCGCGTGCTGCGCCTGCGGCAGGACTCCAACTTTCTCCTGGCGACCATTCTGTGGGGCAACGTCGCCATCAACGTGCTGCTGGCTCTGCTGGCCAATTCCGTACTGATCGGGGTGGCGGCCTTCTTCTTCTCCACCTTCATCATCACCTGGTTCGGCGAGATCATGCCCCAGGCTTACTTCTCGAGACATCCGCTGAAGACCGCCTCCATCCTGGCACCGGTGATCCGGGTCTATCAGTTCGTGCTCTATCCGTTCGCCCGGCCCACCGCCCGGTTCCTGGACTGGTGGCTCGGCAAGGAGGGGGTGGAGTTCTTTCATGAACCGCTGCTGCGCGACATCCTGAAGGCTCACGTCAAGGACAAGGACACGGAAGTCAGCGACGTGGAAGGCATCGGTGCTCTCAACTTCCTCGACATCGACGACCTGACCACCATGGACGAGGGTGAACCCCTCGACACAGGCAGTATCATCGAGCTGCCCGTGGATCTGGATCTGCCCCGGTTCCCGGAGGTCCAACCGACGTCCGATGACCCGTTTCTGAAGCAGATCAATGCCTCCGGCAGAAAGTGGGTGATCGTCGTGGATCCGGAGGGCGAGCCGCAGCTGGTGCTCAACGTGAACGATTTCACCCGCGCCGCTCTCTATGGCAGCGCGCCGTTGAATCCCTACGAATGGTGTCACAGACCCATTCTGGTCAGGGACCACAATACGACCCTCGGCGACGCCATCCGGGCCATGAAAACACCTGTGGCCGAAGGGGACGTGATCGAGAACGACGTGGTTCTCATCTGGACGGGCACCCGGCGTATCATCACCGGCGCGGACATCCTGGGCCGGCTGCTTACCGGCATCGGCGAGTCACCCCATGTCTGAGGTAAGGGACTGATGGATGAAGAACGAAGTATGGTCTGACTACGTCATCGACACACTGGAGGTCGAGGAGTCCAACGAACCGCTGGTGAACGCCCGCCCGTTGCCGGAAGGTGAAACCATCCGTCCTGAAACCGTCCGCCGCTATTTCGCCGAGAACGCCTTTCCCTACGCGGAACGGATCGGCATCAAGGCCTACTACCGCCAGAAGCTGCGTCTGCAGGTCGAGCTGGTCAAGCTGCAGAACTGGGCAAAGGAGACCGGCGCGCGCGTCGTGCTGATCTTCGAAGGGCGTGATGCCGCCGGCAAGGGCAGCACCATCAAGCGTTTTCTCGAGCATCTGAATCCCCGGGGAGCCCGGGTGGTGGCGCTGGTCAAACCCACGGAGGAAGAGCGCGGCCAGTGGTATTTTCAGCGCTATGTGGATCATCTGCCCACCAGCGGCGAGATCGTTCTCTTCGATCGCTCCTGGTACAACCGCGCTGGCGTGGAGCGGGTCATGGGCTTCTGCACCGACGAGGAATACGACGAATTCGTCCGGCAGGCCCCGCAGTTCGAGTCCATGCTCGTCCGCAGCGGCATCACCATGATCAAGTTCTACCTGTCCGTCAGCCGGGAGGAGCAGCAGCGGAGAATCGAGGAGCGGCAGCAGAATCCTCTCAAGCGCTGGAAGCTGTCACCCATCGACAGAGAGGCACAGGCCCGCTGGGATGCCTACACGGATGCCAAGGAAGCCACCTTCCGGCAGACGGATACGCCCGAGGCGCCCTGGGTGATCATCAAGGCGGAAGACAAGATGCGGGCGAGACTGCAGGCCATGCGCTACGTGCTCGATCAGTTCGACTACGAAGGCAAAGACCTGTCAGGCTGTACCGAACCGGATCCGCTGATCCTCGCACCGGTGGCAAAGCTCCGGGCATTCAGCGACGACTGAACGGCACCATCGAACACGGGGAGACGAAGATGGCTTTCACGAAAGGACTGCACGATCTTGGAAACGGCGCCTGGGCCTACCTGCAGCCGGACGGTTCATGGGGCTGGTCGAACGCCGGTCTGGTGGTTGATGGGGAAGCGTCGCTGCTGGTGGACACGCTGTTCGATGAACACCTCACCGGCGAGATGCTGAATTCCATGAAAGCGGCGACCGGAATCGGCGGCAGCGAGGTCACCACACTGGTCAACACCCACGCCAACGGCGATCACTGCTACGGCAACGGCCTGTGTACCAGCGCCGAGATCATCGCTTCTGAAGCCAGCGCACGGGAGATGGACGAGGTGCCGCCTGAGATGCTCGCGCAGTTCGTGGCCGCGGCTGCCGACATGGGCGAACTCGGCGACTACTTCATGCACTGCTTCGGCGCCTTCGACTTCAACGGTATCCACATGCGCAAGCCGACGCGGACGTTTTCCGGGGAGATCGACATTCCGGTCGGTGACCGGACCGTCCGTCTCATCGAAGTCGGGCCGGCCCATACGGGCGGCGACGTGCTGGCCTGGGTGCCGGACGATCGTGTGGTCTACACCGGCGACATACTCTTCATCGACGGCACGCCGATCATGTGGGCCGGCCCGGTCGCGAACTGGATCCGGGCCTGTGACCGCATCATCGAGCTGGGTGCCGAGACGATCGTGCCGGGACATGGACCGCTCACGGACGCCGCCGGCGTTCGCGCCATGCGGGACTATCTCGTCTACATCGACGCCGAAGCCAGAAAACGTTTCGACGCCGGAATGAGTCCCCGGGATGCCGCCTTCGACATCGCGCTCGGTGACTACGCCGCCTGGGGCGATGCCGAGCGCATCGGTGTGAACGTGCATACGCTGTACCGGGAATATTCGGGCGAATCCACAGGAGCGGACACGGCCACCCTGTTCGGCCTGATGGCAGAGCTGCACAAGGCGAATCGGGCATGACACGACGGTTGCTTCAGAACGCCATCCTCGTGAGCGTGGACCCGGCCATCGGCAACCTGCACCGGGCGGATCTGCTGATGGAGGACGGACGCATCGCGGCGATAGGCCAGGATCTGGGGGTGACGGATGCGGAAATCTTCGATGCCAGCGGCTACATCGCCTCGCCGGGCTTCGTGGACACGCATCACCACGTCTGGCAGAGCGCCATCCGGGCGCTGACCGCCGACTGGAGCCTGGCGGACTATTTTGCCGGTATCCGCGTGGTCACCGCCGCTCACTTCCGCGCGGAGGACATGTACGCGGCCAATCGGCATGGTCTGCTCGAGGCGCTCCACGCCGGGGTCACCACCACCGCCGATTACTGTCACAACCTGATCACGCCGGATCACGCCGAGGAAGCCCTCCGCGGCACCCGCGAGTCAGGCGCCCGTGTGATCTGGTGCTACGGCTTCAATGTTCCGCCGACGGTCGAAACACCGTTCGCCGACACCGCAGCCCGGGTGCGCCATCTGCACGACCTCGCCGGGCGCCACTTCGCTTCCCGGGAGGGCCGTGTGTCGCTGGGTGTTTCGCCGGAAGAGGAGGGACTCTGGGCAGGCGACCGCGAGCGCGGCCGGTCCCAGTTCCAGGCCGCAAGGGAGTGCGGCGCCCGCGTCTTCTGGCACTGCAACTCGACGATGGGGCTTGCCGACCGGGCCCTCAGCCGTGATGTCACCATCGCCGCAGACCTGGGTGTGCTGGGTCCGGAAACCACGCTGGTGCACATGGGCTGGTCACATCCGGACGAGTGGTCCCGCGCGGCCGATGCCGGGGCCGCGTTCAGCTTCACGCCGGAGACCGAATTGCAGATGGGCATGGCCTGGCCCAATGTCACCCGGGCCGAACGGCTCGGCATTCCGTTCGGGCTGGGCATCGACATCATCTCCAACAACAGCGCTGATCTCCGCTCGACCCTGCGCCTGATGCTGCAGGCTGAGCGTGGGCGGCTCTGGGAGGAAGCGGGCGTCGACGGGATATCCCGGTCCGGGACGGACGTCAGCTGTGCACAGGCCCTCCACTGGGGGACGCTCGGCGGTGCCACCGCCCTGGGTCTGGACGACCGGATCGGTTCGCTGACACCGGGCAAGCAGGCCGACATACTGCTGCACGACACCCGTCATCTGACCATGGTTGGATTCGACCGTACCCAGCTCGAAGGCGCGCTTGTGCTGCACGGGACGCCGGAAAACCTGCGTCACGTGCTGGTGGAGGGTGAATTCGTGAAACAGGATGGCGAGGTACGGGGAGCCCGGGCTTCCAGCCAAGCGCTCGCGGCCACCAGTGAGCACGTCTGGCGGTCGCTGGACGCGCTCGGAGGACCAGCCGCGGCGCTCGCCGCCGGTCACCAGGTGCTGGCGGCTATCCGCGGCTAGCTGCCGGTCTTCATCCGTCGGCCAGCCGTACCAGCATCTTGCCCGTGTTTTCTCCGTGCAGCAGGCCGATCAGCGCCGCCGGGGCGTTCTCGATGCCTTCCATGACCGTTTCCTGATACTTCATCCGGCCCTCACGCATCCACTGCCGCATGTCCGCAAGAAACTGATCACGAAGGTGATTGAACTCGTAGACCACGAATCCTTTCATCGTCACCCGGTTATAGATCATGTTGGATAGCGTGGTCACCCCTTCAGACCGGGCGCCTTTATTGTTGTAAGCGGAAATCATGCCGCAGACGGGGATCCTGCCGAGCGGCCGCATCTGCCCGCAGGCGGCATCCAGGTGCGCACCGCCCACGTTCTCGAAGTACACGTCGATGCCGTCCGGCAGACCTCTGTGCAGTTCTTTCGAAATGCTGCTGGTCTTGTAATTGAAGGCGTAGTCGATACCCAGCTCGTTCAGGAGATAGTCCACCTTCGCGTCCGACCCGCAGCTGCCGGCGACCCTGCAGTTCCGGATCTTGGCGATCTGACAGGCGACGGATCCCACCGCACCGGCAGCAGCCGACACGAAGACGTTTTCCCCGTCTTTCAGCTCACCGGTGACGAGCAGACCGCCGTAGGCGGTGAGGCCGGTGCCGCCGAGAATGTGCAGGTGCGTCGTCAGCGCCTCATCCTCCGGAGTGATCAGGGCGAGATCCGAGCCATCCGAGACGTGATACTCTCGAAATCCGGACCGGTGCATGACATAGGCGCCGACGGGAAAGCTCTCAGACTCACTCTGAAGCACCTTGCCGATGGCGCCGCCGGGCATCGCCGTATCGAGCGGCGTCTGTCCGTTGGAGAGCGCCGGGCGCATGGCAGGATCCACGGACATGTAGAGGTTCTGAACCACGATATCCGACGGTTCCGGCGTCAGCGTCGCCGCCACCAGGGCAAAGTTTTCCGGCACAGGCATGCCGTCGGGGCGGGACGTGAGATGAATCTCGCGGTTGAGCAGTTCTGTCATGACTGACCTCCGTTTCTTATGATGGTAACAGGCACGGGTTGGCGTTGGGATGCATGGGCTGAACGGCTGATCATGAATGGGGATACCGATACAGCGCTGGCCGCGATCGCCAGTGAGGCGAAGCAGAATGTCAGGCTGCTCGGGCCGCTGGCGATCACCCAGCTGGCTTCCACCGCCATCGGGATCACGAGCATTCTCTACATGGGCTGGTCGGGTGCGGACATTCTCGCTGCCGGCACCCTGGCCCTGCACTTCTTTGTTTTCTTCAACGTTTTTTCGGGCGGGCTCCTGACCGCGGCCTCACCACTGCTGGCGCACAGTTTCGGCGCAGGTGCCGGCGACCGGGCACGGCAGATCGCCGGGCAGAGTATCGTGCTGGCGATGACCGTCGCCGTGATCGGCACCCTGATCACCTGGCACACGAGCGGATTTCTCATGCTGATGGGCCAGCCCGCATCCGTCGCCCTCGCCGCGGATGACTTCGCCAGAGCAAACTCGCTGAGTTTTCTGCCTGCCAGCCTGGTGCTGGTCCTGCGGAACTACGCTGCTGCAGCAGGTCACCCGCGCTTCGGACTCATCGCCATCCTGCTGGGAATCGCCGTCAACGCCGTCGTCGGCTACGGTGTGATGTTCGGCGCGTTCGGATTGCCCGAGCTCGGTCTGCTCGGGCTGGGTCTGTCGGTCACCGGAGCGAATGTGCTCATGTTCCTGATCATTCTCATCATGATCCAGCGGGTAGACGGCCTGCGGATCCGTCTTCCGGACCTGGGCTTCGGACCGTTCACCCGGCAGATCATCCGGCTCGGCTGGCCCATGGGGCTTTCCGGTCTGGGTTCCGTCGGCACTTTCGTTGCCGCGACATTCGCCATCGCCGCCATGGGCACCACCCAGGTGGCTGCCCATGCCATCGCGCTTCAGGCTCAGAATGTCGGCTTTGCACTGCTGTGGGGTGGCGCTCAGGCGACCACCATCCGGATGGGCTGGGCCACCGGCGCCGGACTGCAACAGGCGACGGAAACCGCCGCCTGGACGGGCGTCGGCACCGCCGTGGCCACGGCGCTGATTCTGTGCCTCGCAATCGCCCTGTTCCGGGAGCCCATCATCGGCCTGTTCTTGGACACCACCATCGCGGCCAATTCCGCCACGATTTCCGCAGCCGTCGTCGTCATGCTGGCGGTGGCCGTCTACCAGCTGGCCAGCGGACCCATGCTGGTCGCGACCTCTGCCCTGCGCGGCCTCCGGGACACCAGGATCCCTTTCATGGTCAGCCTGACCGGATACTGGCTGTTCGGCGGTACGTTCGCCTTCGGCCTTTCCTTCGGTGCCGGCCTGCAGGCCGCAGGAATCTGGTACGGTCTCTTCGCAGGCGTGCTGATCGCGGCAACGGTACTGTTCCTGCGCCTCCGTGCGCTGCTGCCGCGGGCGCTGGAGCTGACTGCAGACTGACTGGAGGGTACGGCACAACTACGTGGAAGTCTGGAGTTGCGCCCGGCAGCGGAACCCGGCTAAGTAGCTGCTCTGAACACCGTTCACTCTCAACGGAAGAGGCACATCATGATATCCGTCGCTCGTCTCGTCGGACTCATCGTCGCATCCATCGGCTGCATGGCCGCGCATGCGGACAAGCCCGTGTACGGAGACACCTTCACCATCGGGATCGGCGGCATGCTGGGCGAAGCCGATTCCACCTTCCGCTCCACCCGAGATGGCCGTCCGCCGGTGGATCTCGACATGAACGACCTGGACATGGACGAGGAGGCGTCGAGCGTCTGGGGCAGCCTGACCTGGCAGTTCGCAGACAGCTGGGGTATTTCCGCCTCATATTCCGGATTTGAATCGGACGGAACGGTATCGGCGTCGGAGGGAGGAAACTTCGGGGACGTGGAGTGGGAAGTGAACACCTTCCTGGACTCCGACCTGTCTCTGGATCTGTACATCATCGACCTGCACTGGGATTTCATCCGAACCGAGCGGACCAATGTCGGTATCGGCCTGGGTCTGCATATCGCCGATCTGGAGGCCAGCATCGGGGCAACCATCACGGCAGACATCGATGGACAACCGGTGGATCCGCCCCTCGATCTCGGCACCGACACCGCTGCGGTAACGGCACCCCTGCCGAACGTGATCCTCCGGGCCGGGCATCGGTTCGGCGACAGCTGGTACCTGGGCGGTACTGTCGGATACTTCACGCTGAACGTCGACGACATCGATGGTGAGCTGATATCTCTGCGGGGCTCGCTGGAATGGCGGCCGGGCGGCGGCGCCTTCGGCGCAGGTCTCGGCTATCAGTTCGTGGATGTGGACGTCGAGGATTCCGGAGGCAGCAGAACCAAGGAGTACGACATCCAGTTCTACGGCCCGATCCTGTTCCTCCAGGTGGGATTCTGACATGGCACCAATACCCGGAGGAGGAACAGTTGCAGTGACCGGTGCCGCCGGATTCATCGGCGGCTGGGTGGTGCGGAACCTGCTGGACAAGGGCTATCGCGTGCGGGCCTGTGTGCGGGACACGGAAGATCCGGAGCGCACGGAGTTTCTCAGAGCCATGCCGGGCCATGTCTCCGGACGCCTCACTCTGCACGCGGCGGACCTGGACGATGCAGGCTGCTTCGACGACATCTTCGCAGGCTGCCACGGCGTCTGCCACGTCTCTCACGTCACCGACTACAACGATGCCGACTACGTGCGCCGGGTCTGCGATCACATCATCGGGAGCATCAACGATTCCGGCACCGTCAGCCGAGTGATCGTGACTTCCAGCATCGCCGCCATTCTGACCGAAGGGGACATCCACGAGCTGGTGCGGCGACCGGTTCTGTATGAGGACCGGAACCCTGACGAAAACAGCCCCAAACGCACGCCGGAACGCGGACACGGCTATGCGATCGGGAAACTCATCGCCCAGCGGGCGTTCTCAGACGCCGCCGCCGAACACGGCGGCTGGGATGCCATCACGGTCTGCCCCGCGGACAACGTGGGACCGATCCAGTCGAAGCACCAGAAGAACATGGGGCCCTGGCAGCACATCATCGAAGGCATGCTCACCGGCAGCTACCCCCAGACGGGCGCCTACCGGCCCTGGATGACGGTGGACGTACGCGACGACGCCGAGTGTCACGTGCGTCTGCTGTCGAGCACGGCGGTCCGGAACGGCGAACGCTACATCGCCTGGTCCACGGACACCCGGAACGTGGAAGACGTATGCGCGAGCATCGATCGCCTGCTGCCGGAGCTCCGGCACGACGCACCGGAAGTGACCGACGACTTTCCCGATCACGTGAAAGCCCGGGAGGCTGAGCTACGCGCCATCTGGGCGGGGTGTGAGCTGCGTAACGACCGGGTCCGTGCCGCCACCGGCGTCGAGTTCCGCGATCTGGATGCCTCAATCCGGGATTGCGTGGAGTCCCTGCTGTCCATCGGTGCAGTGGTGCCGAGACAGAAGGCCTGAACGGCGCCTGTTCATAGACAGACTCGATTGATGTCATAAAAACAATCGATTTCCTAAATTAACGTCCGGGCTGCAGAGTGAACCGATCCCGCAGGCTCGGCGGTTCTGACCCTGACGCGCCTGCTCAACCCGTACAGATCAGCATTGCAGGGAGACAGCTATGAGCAACAACGACAGCAGCGCCGGAAAATGTCCCGTCATGCACGGCGCAAACACGTCCGCCGGCACATCGAGCATGGACTGGTGGCCGGAAGCACTGAACCTGGACATCCTTCACCAGCACGACCGCAAGACCAATCCCATGGCGGACGACTTCGACTACCGTGAGGCAGTCAGGGAGCTCGACGTTGAGTCACTCAAGAAGGACCTGCACGCGCTGATGACCGACAGCCAGCCATGGTGGCCGGCCGACTGGGGCCACTATGGGGGTCTGATGATCCGCATGGCCTGGCATTCGGCAGGCACGTACCGTGTCGCGGACGGCCGCGGCGGAGGCGGTACCGGCAATCAGCGTTTCGCGCCGATCAATTCCTGGCCGGACAACGTGAGTCTGGACAAGGCCCGCCGGCTTCTGTGGCCGATCAAGAAAAAGTACGGCAACCGGATCAGCTGGGCGGACCTGATCATCCTCGCCGGGAACATCGCTTACGAATCCATGGGGCTGAAGACCTTCGGATTCGCCTTCGGACGCGAGGATATCTGGCATCCAGAGAAGGACACCTACTGGGGCTCCGAGAAGGAGTGGCTGGCCGCAAGCCGCTACGAGGGGGATGAGCGGGAGGCGCTGGAAAATCCCCTGGCCGCCGTGCAGATGGGCCTGATCTACGTCAATCCGGAAGGCGTGAACGGCGTGCCGGACCCGCTCAAGACGGCTCAGGACGTGCGCGTGACTTTCGCCCGTATGGCAATGGACGACGAGGAAACCGTCGCCCTCACCGCTGGCGGCCACACCGTGGGCAAGTGCCATGGCAACGGCGACGCACAGCTGCTCGGTCCGGATCCCGAGGCCGCCGACGTGGAGTCGCAGGGTCTCGGCTGGCGAAACCCCACCGGCAAGGGCTTCGGTCGCGACACCATCACCAGCGGCATCGAAGGTGCCTGGACCACGCACCCCACCCGGTGGGACAACGGCTACTTCTATCTGCTGTTCAACTACGACTGGGAGCTGAAGAAGAGTCCGGCCGGAGCCTGGCAGTGGGAACCCATCGACATCAGGGAGGAAGACAAGCCGGTGGATGTGGAAGACCCCTCCATCCGCTACAACCCGATCATGACGGACGCCGATATGGCGATGGTCAGGGATCCCATCTACCGGGAAATCTCCGAGCGCTTCTACAAGGATCCGGATTACTTCTCCGAGGTCTTCGCCCGCGCCTGGTTCAAGCTGACGCACCGGGACATGGGGCCGAAGGCACGCTACATGGGTCCGGATGTGCCGGCGGAGGACCTGATCTGGCAGGATCCGGTGCCGGTCGGAAGCACGGACTACGACGTGGACGGCGTCAAGGCGAAGATCGCCGACAGCGGCCTCACAGTCGGTGAAATGGTTGCCACTGCCTGGGACAGCGCGCGGACCTTCCGCGGCTCGGACATGCGGGGCGGCGCAAACGGCGCGCGTATCCGTCTGGCCCCGCAGAAGGACTGGGAGGGCAACGAACCGGAGCGTCTGGCCAGGGTCCTCGAGGTGCTGGAAGGCATTTCTGCCGGGTCTGGTGCGAGCATTGCCGACATCATCGTGCTCGCCGGCAACGTCGGCATCGAGCAGGCTGCCCGTGCGGCGGGCTTCGATGTCGAGGTGCCGTTTCTTCCGGGCCGGGGTGATGCCACCGAGGAGATGACGGATGCAGACGCCTTCGACGTTCTGGAACCCGTTCACGACGGTTACCGTAACTGGCTGAAGCAGGACTACTCGGTAAGCCCCGAAGAGCTGCTCCTCGATCGTACCCAGCTCATGGGTCTGACGGCTCCCGAGATGACGGTGCTGCTCGGCGGGATGCGGGTGCTCGGCACCAACCATGGCGGCAGTAAACACGGTGTGCTGACCGATCGGGAAGGCGTTCTCTCCAATGATTTCTTCGTGAATCTGACAGATATGGGTAATACCTGGCAGCCGGCCGGCAATGGCCTCTACGAGATAAAGGATCGCGGGACCGGCGCAGTCAGATGGACGGCCACCAGAGTGGATCTGGTGTTCGGGTCCAACTCGATCCTCCGCTCCTACGCCGAGGTCTACGCTCAGGACGACAACGCGGAGAAATTCGTGAAGGACTTCGTCGCCGCCTGGGCGAAAGTCATGAACGCGGACCGGTTCGACCTGAATTGAACCCTCCTGCTTCCCCACGCAGTCGATCCTGCTGCGTGGGGTGCAGCGCCGTCCGCGCTTTCCTGGCGCTCCGGAGGAGTGGGAATCGACTGGAGTTCTTGGCTATGCAGTCGGATTCAGGGATGATGCCCGCTCCAACGACGAACACCGCAGACAGAATGATGAAACCCGCCACCCGGCATCTGGTGGCCGCCGCCGTACTGCTCCTCTCCGGCACGGTCCACGCCGAGAGACCCGCCTTCGGAGATACGCTGACGATCGGGTTCGGAGGCATGAATCACTATGCCGATTCCACCTTCCGCTCGACGACCGACGGGCGTCCACCCATCAACCTGGATATGGACGATCTGGGAATGGATCAGCGGGTGACGACGATCTGGGCCGGCGTGACCTGGCAGTTCGCGGACAGCTGGGGCATTTCCGCCAACTATGCGACCTTCGATTCCGACGGGGAAATCTCGGCCGACAAGAACGGCAATTTCGGTGACATCGCGTGGCAGGTCAACGCGCGGCTGGAATCCGACATGTCCCTGGACCTTTACATCATCGACCTGCACTGGAACTTCATCAATTCCGACAGAACCAGCATCGGCGCCGGTGTCGGGGTGCACATCGCCGACTTCGAAGCCAACATCAGCGCAACGGCCACGGGAGAACTCAACGGTTCGCCCATCACGTCGCCCGTTGATCTCGGCAGTGAAACCGCGGGTATCACGGCGCCGATGCCGAACGTGTTCCTGCGGGCCAGTCACCGCTTCGCGGAGAACTGGGTGATCACCGGCACCGCGGGCTATTTCAGCCTCGAGTACGATGACGTGGAAGGCGACCTGATCTCCGCCCGGGCAGCGCTGAAGTGGCGTCCCGGCGGCGGCAGGTTCGGCGGCGGTCTGGGGTATCAGTACGTAAGCATCGACGTGACCGATGCCGGCGGCAGCAAGACGGAGACCTACGACATCCAGATGTATGGTCCGATTCTGTTTCTCGAGATTGGTTTCTGAGCGGAGCACGACCCGGCGCGGTTTTCGGCAACGAGGAGAGTTGAATCATGAATCTGAAAGGAAAGCTGTGCGCTCTGCTCACGGTGCTGATCGCCGGCACCTCACTGCCGGCCGGTGCCATCGAGCCGATTCCTGAAACCGCCGGGGTACGGGGCTTCGTGATCTTCGGTGCGGGCTATACCGATGTCAGAAGCAACCTCATCGCCGGAAGCGACCTCATCGATGTGGGCGACCCGGTCATCACCTCCGTCAATCAGTCACCGACCAGCGACGATGCGGTACATCCGGCCCTGACGGGTGAGATCAACTACACGTTCGCCAACCGCTGGCAGGTTTTCCTCGGTCAGTCGCTGGAGGATGCGGTCACCATGGACGCGGTGACCCAGGCCGGAGTTCGGCGGGACCTCGGCAGCACCGGCATCATGCAGGCAGGCATCATGTTCAACGGCGTGCCTGCCGAACTCTGGGAGGATCCCTACGCGGAGAACGTGCGGCGTGAGAAGACCGACCGGAAGGCGACCGGCGTACGTCTGCAGTGGGACCGGGTGATGGGCTCCGGTTTCGAGCTGATGGTCTCCTATCGGGATCTGTCCTTCGATTCCGAACTGAGCGGAGAAGGCGTCACCAGCGTCGTCTGCGACGTCGCCTGCCGGGACCTGCTGCGCCGCGATGGGGACGAGTACACGTTCGACGTCTCCTACCTCTACCGGCTCGGCGAGAACCGCAATCACCTTCTGCGGCCCAGATTGCGGTATATCGCCAACGACCGGGACGGAGATGCGGCCGGCGGCGATACCTACCGGGTTCAGCTCACCTATGCGTATGTCAGACAGGGATTTATGCTCACCAGCAACCTCGCCGTCGGCGCTACGAGCAAGGACGCGCGCAATCCGATCTATGGCAGGCGAACCGATTCCAGTCGCCTGGCCGTCGACACGACGCTATTCTACCGGCTGCCTGCGGCAAGTGGTCGCTGGCAACTGGTGGGCCATCTGCTGTGGGCAGAGGAAGACTCGGATGTCCGATTCCACGACAGCGAGCTGTTCATGGCCACTGTCGGACTGATGTACAGATTCGGAGCGCGTTGAGCGGCGTGACCTGCCCCGTTCCGGCTCACCACTGATACACTCCTGTCCATGGTTGCACTCAGACAGTTCGAACACACGCAGATCGATGAGATCCTGACCGCGGTCGCGGAGGACGGCGCCTGCATTGCGCTGAACGTGCTCCCGCCGGAGCTCTGTGACGGTCTGATGGCGGACTTCCAGACTTACCTCGACGGCATGGAATGGGGGATCGATGAGCTCGGCTACCGGAGTGAGTTCTACGGCGGCCAGACCAAACGCCTGCATGGTCTGTTCAGCAAGTCACCTCACATGGAGGCCGTGCTCACCCACCCGCTGTTCTGCGCTCTGGCCCGAAGGATGCTCGTGGAGTCCGGAATCGCGCACGACTTCAGACTGAGCAACACCGAGCTCATGGTGCTCAATCAGGACCAGGACGTTCAGCAGTTTCATACCGACGGTGGATCCTGGCAGCGCGCTCAGCAGCGGGAAAAAGCCGCGGGCAACGAGATTCTGATCAGCGCCAACTGCGCCCTCACGGAGTTCACGGCCACCAACGGCGCCACCCGGGTGGTGCCGGGCAGCCACCGCTGGGATGAAGGCAGAGAACCGGAGGAAGATGAGGTGTGCCTGGCCGAGATGCCCAAAGGGGCGGCTCTGATCTACAGCGGTAACGCCGTCCATTCCGGCGGTGCCAACCGGGAGGCCGAGGCACGCGTCGGCCTGTATCTGGGCTACGTGGTCAGCTGGCTGCGGCCGATCGAAAATCAGCTCGTGACGAACGACCCCGAGGACGTTCTCCGGCTGTCCGAGGAGGCCCGCCGTCTGCTCGACGTCTCGCCGGGCGGCTTCACGGTGTTCGCCTGACCGTCATCCTGCGTCCGTTCTCGACAGATCGCCAGGCAGGTGGCCTCCGGCGCGCCAGTAGTGAAAAGCCGCCCAGATGTTCACGAAACCCCAGGAGAACAGGCTGTAGCGCAGGGCGTTTTCGCCGAAGGAACCGGTCAGCATGTCGGAAAGTATGCCAACGGCCGGTGGTCCGAACACGAAACCGATGAAATTCAGCAGAAACAGGAGAATCGCGGCCGCAACCGCCCGCATGTGCACGGGCGCGAGCCCCTGGGTCTGGGCAAACGTAGTGCCCTGATAGAAGTTTCCGAGCATCACGGGAACCGACAGCAGCAGCAGCGACAGCCACCAGCTGCCGATCAGCAGGGCGATGGCGCCGATCGGCACGGCCACCGCCAGTGCGATGGCTACAGCCCACAGATACCAGCGGGCATCCCGGGCGCCGAAGCGGTCCGAGATCCAGCCGCCGGCAACGATGCCCAGACCGCCGGGGATGCCCAGTACCAGACCCAGCCAGAAACCTGCTTCCGTGAGGCTCATGCCGTGGCTCCGGACGAAGAACGTGGGTGCCCAGGTGACGAGTCCGTAGCCGACGAAAGCGGTCAGACCGCCGCCGATCGCCATGTGCACGAAGGATCGGCGGGCAATCAGAAACCGGAACACCTGAAGGATGGACGCGTGCCCCTCCGTCGACGCGGCGCCGTCGTGGCCGTCCGCGTGGCCTCTGGGCGGTTCCTTGACCGTGAGGAACACCACGGCTGACAGCACGAGCCCGGGAATCCCGACGATGAAGAAGGCCACCCGCCAGCCGAAGGTATCGGCAATCGCGCCTCCGGCGAAAAGGCCGAACATGATGCCGATGGGTATCCCCAGGGAGTAGATGCCGAGCGCGGTTGCCCGCTCCTTCGCCGGATACAGGTCCGCGAGCATGGAGTGAGCGGACGGGCTGCAACCCGCTTCGCCGATCCCGACGCCGATCCGGGCCGCCGCAAGCTGCCAGAAGTTCATGGCCAGTCCGGAGAGCGCCGTCATGCCGCTCCAGACCGCAAGAGACAGGCCGATGAGGTTGCGCCGGTTCCAGCGGTCGGCAATGAGCGCCAGCGGCATACCCAGCGTGGCGTAGAACACCGCGAAGGCGGTGCCGGACAGCAGCCCCATCCCGAAGTCCGAGACGTTCAGATCGGCTTTGATCGGTTCGATGAGAATGGACAGGATCTGCCGGTCGATGAAGTTGAACGTATAAACGACGACCAGCACGCCCAGCGTGTAGCGTTTGACGTTGTCGCTGATCAGCGGTGGGTTGACTTCTGACATGGATGTTCTCTCTCTTGTTATTGTCCGTGCAGGCCGGCGGAGATCCGCTACCGTGACTCCGGCACGGTCACTTTGCCGTTGAACTGATTCACGTAGATCTTCCAGGGGTAGTGGTCGCCCTCTCCTTCGCAGCCCACCGTTCGCAGATGCTGAGTCAGCGCACGGCGCCATTCGCTGCTGACGTTGGCCGGCGTCATGTGCGGGGTCCTGCCATGATGGAAGGTGACATCGCCGAGAGTCAGGGGACAGGCGATGGAGCGCAACTCATCCACTTCGCAGCAGAGAAGATCGCTCTGTACGTGCGGGGCCTGCCGGTGTTCGAGCACCCCGTCGAGATGCCCCCCATCGATGAAATGCATGCAGCCGTTCCGTGGGTCCACATCGTGGAAAGGCATCCAGCAGGTAATCCCCTTATCGGCCAGATTCCGTCCCCAGTAGCCTTCATCCTGATGCCAGGCCGTCGGTGCGTCGTTGCCCGGCGGCTTGGCCAGGAACTGGTCGTACCAGAACTCCACAGGCGTTCCCATGAGCGCCCCGGCGAATGCCACTGCCCAGTGCCGGAAGGTCTCCTCGTTCAGCTCCGGCCAGAAACGGGTAGGACCCGACTGAACGATTCTGAAAGCTCTTTCTTCCCTGGAGACACCTTTCTCCCAGGCCCAGTCAAACGCCATGGTCTCGCGGTTGGCCAGAATCTCTTCGCACAGGCCGGCGACACGGGCGATGTGGTCCGGATCGATGGCGTTCTTCACGATCAGCCACCCGTGCTCACGGAAGAACGCAACGTCCTCCGCGGTGGCTTCCTGATACGGCATCTGCCTCTCCCCTCAATCCGGCCCAATGATACCCGAGAAGGCTCGGGCGGACGCGGATGACACGATGGAAAGTACTTGTCCGACATCATTCGAATTCCTTACTATTAGCTCCCTAATTATCAGGCATACGGCTTTCCATGGAGATCCCGACCCGCGACACACCGGCACTCGCTCTGCTCGAGCGCGGCCTCGGCGGCAAGGCCGCGGACGCCGGAGCGGTGGTCGACTGCATGCAGCTGCTCAGGGTATCCAAGCGGTTGCTAGGCTTCTTTCTGGAAGTGTTTACCGATCAGGGCATATCTCCGGGGAAGTACTCGGTGCTGTGCGAGCTGCTGTCGGAACGGGCGCCGGTCTCCCCCTCGTACCTGGCGGAGCGCCTGGGTGTCAGCCGCCCGACGGTGACCGGGCTCCTGGACGGTCTGTGCCGGCAGGGGCTGGTTGACCGGACATTCGACGAAGAGGACAGACGCCGGGTTTCCGTGCGCCTGACTTCTGAGGGAGACCGCTTCATCCGGACCCTGCTGCCGGACCAGTACGGCATCATGGCCGACGTCATGGAACCATTGAGCGACAGAGAACGGATGCAGTTGCGCAGAATCCTCGCAAAGCTGGAGGCGCAATTCACATGACGCGTACGTCGACCTGGCTGGTCGGATTCGCCGTGATTGCGTTTCTGTACGCGCTTCTCGGCAACTACGTCGCCCTGCCAGGCTACATCCGATTTCTGGAACGGGGTGGCACCTCCAGCACCGGCAGCACCCTGGACATGGAGGTCGTCATCGGCGCCGCGAAAACGATTCTCTGGATGTACGCTTTCCATCTGGGTGCGATGAGTCTGTACCTCCACCGGCTGCTCGAGCTGGGCTCGCCGTGGTTCCGTCAGGCGCTGATCCTCTGCGGGGTGTGGCTCGCGTTCTGGTCGATGCCCTCCCTGCCCGGGATGCCCGCCCTGTTCTACATCGTCGCTGGAAGCCTGATCCTGCTGTCGATCGTTCTCGCCCATACGCGGGCGACACGCATCAGCGATCAGGCTCGCGGTTTTCTGTCAGCGACGGCCGTTCTGTTCTTTGCGATGGCCACCTGGGAGGTCTGCGGTCTGGGTAGTACCGGCCGCATCCTCCATCCGGAAGAGGTCGTGCTCGACCGGTCCCAGACGCTGCTCAATGCCCAGACGACCAAACTGATGATCGCCATGCTGATAGCCTGGGGTTGTTTCGCCGCGTCCCGCGGCTCCCTCGAGCGCCGCTGAAACGACCTCAGCCGTCGACCGCCGACCAGACACTGTCAGCCGGGCCCATACGAGCGCGCCGTCGCGTGACCAGTCCCAACCGTCCGAGGACCACAGCACCGATGATGGCAACGATGTCGACCCCCAGCGCCGGGCCGCCGGGATGCGCTTCGGGTACCAGAAGGCTCGATGCCGGTATCAGCAGCATCGCACCGACAGACAGCCAGAGCAGTTCCACCGAGCCGCGGGCGGGCCCGCGGAGGGCTGCCCAGGCGATGGCACCGAGAAAGATCAGATAGAACAGGTAGCGATGCCCGGCGGCTGGATCTTCCACGAGTCCGGGCAGCCAGCGGGCGGCAGCCAGCGTGATCGGGATCCCGGCCACGCAGCCCAGCGCGCCGCCCACGGAGAGCGCAGCCAGCAGACGGCTCGACCGGGGTTGTTCCGGGATCGATCCGCCGCGAGCCCGCTTACGGTGGCTTTCCAGCCAGATGAGATTACCGGTGTAGAAGACCACGGCGCCCGCCAGACCGAGCAGAAAATAACCCCAGCGGACGGGGCTGCCGCCAAAGCTGCCGAAATGCAGTGTGAAGAAGGACGTGATGACGGCGGGCCAGCCCTGCTGATGGCCCGGCAGGTAGCTGGTGTCCAGGAAACGGCCGCTGTGGGGGTCGATGCTCGCCAGACCGAAGGTCGGCCCGCGCATGGCAAAGCGCGGATCGTTGCCCTGCAGCCGCGCGCTCACACTGCCGTCAGGCGCGCTGCGGTATTCCACCGAGACCGGATTGAACCCCGGTGCCTGCTCCCTGATCCGCTCCAGGAGCCGATCCGGCGGCATCAGACCGGCACCCGGCGGCGGCTCCGGCCGTTCCGGTCGATCCTGGGTCCACTGCTCGGCGAGACGGCCATCATAGACGAGCGCGTTCTGCAGGTCATAAAACTGGTCGTGGAAGGCGAATACGACGGTGGTCAGCGCCATCACCAGATGAAACGGCAGGCTGAAGACTCCCAGCGCATTGTGCACATCCAGCCACATCCGCTTGAGATTCCGTCCGATCCGCATCGCGAAAAGATCCTTGATCAGACTGGGCAGCAGCGTGATGAAGCCGGCGACGAGTGCCACCACGTACGCCAGCGCGACGAGCCCTGTGACGGGCATGGCCCACTCGTGGGGAAACGGCAAACCGATCTGCTGGTGCAGAACATCGATGAACTGGGCGACGGGGGCCATATCAACCCTGGCCGTCACCAGTTCCCCAGCCCCGTCCAGCGCGGCGCCATAAGTCACCGGAATCGAGCTGTGATCATCGTCATCCACGGGTTCGGCCAGCCAGCTCAATCGTGCCGGGGTGTCGGGACCGGTCTCGAAATGTATGCGGTAGCTGCGGGCGACTTCAGGATCAGCCTGAACCACTTTCGCCAGCAACGCCGGCGTATCCACGAGGGCAACGGGCTCCGGGAGCGGTGACGGAGGAGCCGCCCACTGCCGCAGCGTATCCTCGAACATGGTGATCGAGCCGGCATAAAATGCGATGAACAGAGCCAGACCGCAGCTGATGCCGATCCAGCGAGCCAGCGCCCGGCATACAGCAGCGCTGCGAGCAGACAAGCCGTGACACCCAGCCAGACCCAGGCGGTCCGCGAAGACGTGAAGAGAAAGACGGAACTCAGTACGAACGCCCAGATGGGTGCGATCAGCCACATGTTGAACTGGGTCTTACCCGAGCCTCCCATGATCCCACCGGGGCCGAACCAGGCGAACAGTCCGCTCGCCGCCAGCGCGATTGCGAATCCCAGCAGCAGTCCGGCCATCGTCTTTCCGAACCAGTGCGACTCCGTGGTCCGCTCTGTCATTCGTCCTGGCTTCCCAGCAGCTTCAGAAACGGCATCGCCGACAGAATGATCATCAGCACCATGAGCACGAAGAAGATCGATTCCGCGCTACCCAGCCACAATGCGCAGAGCACCACCGCCATCGATGAAAGGACGCCGCTGAGAGTCAGCGAGACTCTCAACGGCAGACGCCCGGGACCGGCAGGTCCCAGGGCGGAATAGAGCACGCCGGCGGCAATCAGCGCCACCAGGCTGCCGGATCCCAGGGCTGCCAGTCCGCTCACCGTCCTGTCGACAGCGTCAGAGACGCACCGCCAGCGACGCGACGATTTCCCGACCTTTGGACGGGTAGCCGACGTAGTCGTTCACGGTGCCGCCGATATAGGTGTAGGTCGCGTGGTCGTAGTAGAACTCGTCGAACAGGTTGGTGACCGCGAGCGCCAGCGTCACCCGCTCCACCGGCCGCCAGTTCGTATAGAGACTGGCCACGAAGTAGGCATCCTTCGGCGGCGCGTCCGGCGCGATCTCGTTGCCCTCCTCTTCAACATAGCGCAGATCCAGGCCCAGATCCGCGTTGAAGGCATCGAGGTTGTACCGGAACCGACCGAGCCAGGTGCGGCCGATGGTGGTACCCAGACCCAGGTTGCTGTCCACCAGCGGCTCTCCGTCGATCGTGTTGTCGGCCTCCCAGACACCGAAGCTCAGGAACCAGTCGTCCGTCTGCCGGCCTACTTCTGCCTCGTAGCCTTCCACTTTGGCATCGCCCACGTTCCGCCAGTAGCCCCAGACCGGCAACGGCCCCTCGAACTCGATATCGATGAAGTCGTCGATGTTCTGCTCATACAGCGTTCCCCGGACGAAATATCCGTTCCGCTCCCAGGCGATCCCGAGCTCCACGTTGTCAGCCTTTTCGGGCTTGAGATCGCCGTCGTGGACGTACAGGGCGCTGAAGAACGCTTCCCTGATTGCGACCCCCCGGAACGCTTCCGCATAGGACGCCCGGAGCGTCAGGCCTTCGATGGCCTCCCAGGTGATACCGACGTTCGGGCTCACCCGCGAGTCCGAGATGTCCACCCCGGCACTCACGCCGCCATCGCCATCGAACTGGTAGTCGTCGTATCGCGCACCGAAGGAGACATCGACCGTATCGGTTATCTGCCAGTTGTCCTGCACATAGAGTCCGGTCACGGATGCCGACTGTTCCGTATCGCCCCAGGCAAACGGCGGCGTTGCATTCTGCGCCGAGCTCACCTCGTCCCTGCGGTAGTCGACGCCATAGGTGACGCTGTGACGGCCGAGACGCGAGGTGTTTCGAAAATCGAAGCCGGTGCTCTCGAAGGCACCTTCGCCATAGATGATGTCCGAATTCTGCCTCTGAACCCTGAAGTCCGTGCTGTTGTAGTAGACGGTGACACCCAGATCCAGCCAGTCTTCGCCCGGCGCATAGCCATAGTTGACCGCGAAGGTCTCCCGGCTCATCTCCTGATCAGAGAACTCGTAGGTCCCAGCAAAGTTCACCAGGTTCGGCCGTTCGAAGGTCTCGCCTTCGTCGTCGAGTTTCTCATAGGAGAAGGCGTAGCTGTGCGCATCCGACGAGCCGCTGATCTTGGCGAACCCGCGGTTCCGCTCGTAGGACGACGGTCCGGGTACGTCACCGTTTCCGTCCTCGTAATCACCGCGGTCCTGATAGGAGTAGCCGGCGACGATTCCCAGCTGCTCGCTCAGCTGACCGTAAACCGCACCGGTATACTCCTCACCATCATCACCATTGAATCGCCCGGTTCCCTTCAGAAAGGCGCCGACGTTCTGATCCGGCTCGAGCAGATCAAAGGCATCCTTCAACGTGGTCCGCATGGTGCCGGTGAGCGCACCGGCGCCGTTGGTGGCCGCACCGGCTCCGGCATCCAGCTCCACGTACTTGATGAACTCCGATTCCAGCTGCACCCGGCTCTGGTGGTGATAGAGTTCTCCGGGGCTCTGGGCACCATCCACGGTGACATTGAGCATCACGTCTTCGAAGCCCCTGACATAGATCTTCTGGGCCAGCGCAGATCCACCGCCCACCGCGATCGTCGACTCATTGGAGAACATGTCCTCCAGCGTCGTCGCCTGGGTACGCCGGAGCGCTTCCGCGTTCAGCAGGAGATTGCCGGGCTCCCGTTCACCCACCACCAGGATGGTCTCGATGTAGTCGGTCTCATCCGTCTCAGCTGCGAACAGAACGGTCGCATGCACTAAAAGCAAAGCCGCTGACAGCTGCCGCGGAGTGGGGAATCTCAGTTTCATCGGACAGGCTCTCTGAATTAATGCTTTTGCAAATATAAATGATAATATTTCGCAATAGCAACAACTAGCGAGCCGTCTGCCACTTCGACCGAGTCAGCGGAGCGGCAGCACCAGGGTCAGCTGACCGCCCCCCGGCAGCGGCGTGAAGTGGGCCGCGGCGGGACCCGCGTCGCGGAAGAAGGCTTCCTGCAGAAAACGGCCGATGAGCTGGCCGATGGCATATCCCACCAGCACGTCGGTGGGGTAGTGCTTCTCCGCTTCCACCCGGGCCCAGCCGGTCGCCGCCGCACTCCCATGCAGGCCGATCGCAAGAGTAGATCTGGCCCAGTCGGGCATGGCCATGTATTCCAGATTGGCCGCCGCCAGGGCGGCACCGATCGAAGCACGGGACGTATGCCCGGACGGCATGCTCTCGTCGTCGAGCCCATTGGGCCGCTCCCGACCGGTGATGGATTTGAGCCCCTTCACCGAATAGTGCTCCAGGGTTACCGCGGAGCCCTGCACGAGGAGCCCCCTGGCCCGGCTTCCGATTGAATCGCTGGGCGTGAGGAACGCGCTGACCAGCCAGGCACCGGCGTTGAAGGTTCTGAGACCATCACTCACGTCCGCCGCGTTGTCACCGAACAGCGGCGTCTCTTCCACCGCCCAGTCCGAGATGTCGTCGTCCCAGCCGCCAATGCCGATCACGGCAGCGCCGGCGAGCGGGACCCAGATCTGGGGATGTCTCGCGACATCCAGCGCGGACCTTCCCAGCCGGCGCCCGTCCGGCCAGCCGACGCTCTGCCCCCAGAACCCCCGCTCGGTGGTGGCGCATCCTGCGGAAGACACCGCAAGGAAACACAGGATCAGAAGGCTGACGCCCGCTCGCAAACTCATCGACTCGACTCCCTGACTGCGGACCTCCTGCAACCGTACCACCGGGACTCAGGAAGGTGCGAGGACGCCTGCGGCTGCGCCAAGCTGGTGCCGGACACCCGTTCGACTCACGCTGCGCCCCGGTTATTCCGGGCTTTTCCCATCGATTCGCAGATTGGCCCCGGTCTTGCAATTCAGCTCATGGGCCGGCTTCAACCGGGCCCGTAACTCGCAGTCACTGCTTATGGAGGTGCAGTATGAGTTCGTATGCATGGATGTGTCTGGCCTGTCTCGTCTGGCTCACCGGGTGCGCGACCGATCGGAACGGACCACCCCGTACCTGTCCTGATGCCCGATGCATCGCCGAGAGGGCGATGGTTCCTCACTACGATTCCTGCATGAAGACATTGTTCCGCGGTGCCATCGGATACACGAGACGCCAGACGATCGCGGAGCAGTATCGCTATCCGTTCGTGGACGCGTCGGGCTATTTCAACTGGCGACAGCTGGGCGGCAGCGGCCCGGCACCCGACGAATGGTGCAAACAGTACGCACGGGAGAAAGTCGTCTCGCCGTACGGAGTGCGCATGAGTCTGCGCTGACGGTCCGGCCGTCGATGCCCGTTCAGACCTGATCCGCGTACTCGCTCATGTCGGCCATCGCCAGCGCCGTGCGCTTGGCCTGGTCCATGTCGTAGTGCATGCGGGAAACGATCCGCTGCGCATACAGGCCGCCGCCGGCCTGAATGTTGGTGACCGCGTTCCAGCCGCCGTAGGCATCCGCCGTCAGGTCCCGGATCGCATGAAACAGCCGGGTCCGGTAGCTGCCGTCCACCGACTGCATGGTCGACATGTACTTGCGGGCCAGATGACCGACCTGTGCGTTCTCCAGATCGGCAATGCCGGGTGACGTGAGAATCGCGCCGCCACCTATGTCGTGCAGATGGCGGACCATGAGCGACCAGTTCGCCGCGCCATGGTACTTGCCTGCATTGGTATAGAGCTCGTCCGGAAAGGCCACGCGGTCCGCGGTGATGTGGCAGTTCTCGATGGCGGCTTCGAGGGTCGCCCGGATCAGAGTCGCGTTGATGAGCATCTCGGAGATCTTCTCCTTGATGTGGCCCGTGCGCTCCAACCCGTTCGCTTCCGAGATGAGCTGGGCGAATCCCACCAGCGCCTCATACTTGGTGACCATGGAGGAAAGCCCTCCCAGCCGTTCCCAGAGCCCGAGAGAGTGGGCGAAAATACCGGCCAGCTCCGGATTCCCATCCAGAAACACACGCTCGGTCGGCACGAACACGTCGTCGAAGATCACGAAGCCTTCCGGTGTGTGATGACGGCTCGAGATCGGAAAGTCCCGGGTGTCCTCGTGCCGGGGAGCGTACGTGGTGTTGATGATCTTCACACCGGGCGCATTCACCTCGACCATGCACGCCACGGAATAGTCATCCTCACCGGGCTTCATGGATTTCGTGGGGATGGTCATCAGCTCGTGACCCATGGAAGCCGCGGAGATATGCAGCTTGGCGCCGCGGATCACGATACCGTCGTCACGACGTTCCACCACCCGTACGAACTGGTCCGGATCGTCCTGATTACCGGGGCGTCGGCTTCGGTCGCCTTTGGCATCCGTGATGCACTGGGTGATCCGTACATCCCGGCGCTGGGCATCCTCCACCCAGGCCCGGATCCGGGCCGCGTTCTCCGGCAGGGTCGATTCGATACGATCGGCCGCCGTCAGCAGCGTCATGATGGAGGCGTAGGTCACATGGGTGAGCAGATCCACGGTCTCATGCAGCTCCACCTGCTCGCGCAGCTCTTCCGCGGTCCCTGGCACCTTCATGAAGGCACCCACCGCATCAGGAGCCGGGTCGTAGAAACGATCGTAGCCTTCTGCTGCCGAATCCACGGTGATGCCGAGAATCGGATCCGCTGCGACATCGTCGATCCGATGGCCTTCGAAATAGGTTTCCCTGCCGTCATTCAGTGAGGCGCGGTACTGATCGCCTGTCATCATCCTCGAGTCCCTCCCCGGAGTTCTGGAATCAACAAACGTCTAGTGTAGCGCTGAATGGGCGTAGCGCCAGGAGCGAGAGGGTCGGGCGTCGTGCGGGCACACTGCCCTGGAGCAAACCGGCGCGCGCGAGGACCGCGCGCGCCGGGGGCTGTCAGCGCCTGAAATCAGCAGATGACACCGGCGCACCGGGCGTGATGGTCGATCGGTTCGGATCCGCTTTGAGAATCCGACGATCCACCGGACGCTGCTTGAGCTGATCCGATACGCTGGTTTCGGAGAACGTACCGATACAACCGACCGGGCGGCAGACCCAACGACCGTTCACCTTCTCGCAGATGCACAGACCGCCGTCATCCATTGCCTGGCTGAAGACGCTGGTTCTCTGCTGGAAACCGCCGAATTCAGCGGCCAGCGATGCAGCGGACCAGCCGGACAGGACGAACGTGAGGGTAAACACATAGATTTTCCAGTTTTTCATCATTTCACCTTTCTCGTTGTGACACTGCTCCTGTGAGCAGCCTTACTGAGAAAGGCGCAGGACACTCGCTGTACCGCCAGACGGTCGGAAAAAACCATTCAGCGGATTCAATCGGGATCATCTTCCGCCCCTCAGGGGCCCAGGCGCATATCCATTGCCTCCCCGAGCCGCCCTCCTCTAGAGTAGGCTGGAGCAGGAGGGGGAAACACGCGATGAGTTCGGAAGACGATGGTGGGGATGAGGCACTGCGCACGCTGCTGGATCAGGCCGGCAGCGGTGACCCGGCGGCTTTCAATCAGATCGTCGCCGAGGTATATCCGGAGCTCAAACGCCTCGCCCACTACCAGCTGGCCAGAGAACGCAACAATCACACGCTCAGCACCACGGCCGTGGTGCACGAAGCCTATGAGCGTATGGCCGACCACCAGGGCCCCTGGCAGGATCGCGACCACTTCATGCGGGCCGCGGCACGGATCATGCGTCATCTGCTGGTGGACTACGCGCGCCGCCGCAACGCGGACAAACGGGGCGCAGGCGCCGCTCTGCTCACCTATGAGGAGGATCAGGTGGCTGGCAGCGGTGGTCAGATGGCAGTGCTCAAGCTCGAAAAGGCACTGGCCGAGCTCGAGGAACTGGATCCCCGTCTGGTCAGTGTGGTGGAGTGCCGCGTGTACGCGGGCCTCACCCCCGCCGAAACCGCGGATGCGCTCGAACTGTCTCTACGCACCGTGGAACGGGACTGGCAGCGTGCCCGGGGTTACGTGAATCGCGCTCTGGCCGGAGACTGATCCCGTGCCGCTGGATCGCAAACGGGTGTTCGCGATCTACAGCGAGATGCTGGAACTCGATGGCCCGGAGCGGGATGCTGCTCTGTCAGGTCTGTGTGCCGGCGAACCGGAACTGGAAGCGGAAGTCCGCGCGCTCCTTTCCGCACAGGCCGACAACACCTTTGCGCTCAGCGCCCCGGTGGAAGAGATCAGGAACGACTACTGGCGTTCGGTTGCCGACGATGACCCGGATGCCGGCGAGGATCTGTCGGGAGAGCACATCGGCCGATGGCTGCTCGAACAGAAGATCGGCCGTGGCGGTCTGGCCACCGTATACCGGGCAACCCGGGCTGATGGGGAATTCACCCAGACGGCGGCATTCAAAGTCATGCGGCGGGGCCTGGACTCCGAGGATCTGATCCGCCGGTTCCGTACGGAGCGGCAGATTCTCGCCGGCCTCGCCCATCCAGGAATCGCCGGCATTCTCGATGGCGGCACGCTGCCGGACGGACGTCCGTTTCTGGTGCTCGAATTCGTCGATGGCGAGGACATCGTCTCCTGGATCGACGGACGGAACCCCGCCCTGGACGCCCGCCTCGAACTGATCGAGCAGGTCGCAGAAGCCCTGCACCATGCCCATCAGAGACTGGTCGTGCACCGGGACGTGAAACCCTCCAACGTCATGGTCACCGGGGACGGCACCGTGCGCCTGCTGGACTTCGGCATCGCCAGACTGCTGGAAGCGGAAGATTCACCGGTTGCAGCCCGTCTCACCCGAACCGGCGTGCGCCTGCTCACACCCGCATACGGCACCCCCGAACAGTACGCAGGGGCTCCGGTCACCACCGCCTCCGACGTCTACCAGCTCGGGCTGCTGATGGCCGAGGTCCTCTCCGGCAACCGGCCGCAGCAGGCTCCCGAAGAAGCCGCCATCCCCGATCTCACCGGTCTGGGTGACCGGGATCTCAGAGCCATCATCGAAAAGGCGACGCGACCGGAGCCGGAGGCGCGTTATCCGTCCATTCTGTCTCTGAAGGACGACCTGAACCGTTTCCGGCGGAAGGAGCCGGTGATGGCCCGGGCCGGTACCTGGCGTTACCGCACGGGCAAGTTCATCCGACGCCGGCCATTTCTCGTTCCCGGGCTCATGGTGGGCGCCGCCGTGATCGCCGCCTATGTGGTCACTCTGACCATCTACTCCCGGGAGCTGGCCCGGGAACAGGCGATTGCCACCACCAGCCAGTCGTTCCTGATCCGGCTCTTCGAAAGTCCGAATCCAAGAGCCCCGGCCGATCCCGAGCGGGGACGCCGCATCACCGTTCTGGAAGCCCTGGATATCGGCCGCGCCAGCATCGAAGCCGATCTTGCCGGACAGCCGGCCGTGGAGGCCGCACTGAGTCGAACGCTTTCCGCGGTGTATGCGGCGCTGAACCAGTACGAGCCTGCCATCGGGATGCGGCAGCGGGCACTGGAGCTGGAGCGGTCCCTGCACGGCCCAGCCTCCTCTCAGGCCCTCGAGAGCATGCGGGCCCTCACCCGCCTGCAGGCCGCTGCCGGAGATCTGACCGCCGCCGACTCGCTGGCCCGGGAGCAGCTGGCGCTGGCCCGGGAATCCGCTGAATCCGAAACAGAAGTCGGTCTCGCCGAGTATGCGGCGGGTGAGCAGGCCATACGTTCCGGTCAGGCCGGTGAAGGCGCTGAGCTGATGGAAAGCGCCATCAGCGGTCTGCTCGAAGAACAGGGTGTAGCGGCGTCCGTGGATACAGACGCGCTGCGCGCGCTGCTGAGCGAAACTGCAGTCGGCGTCGACCCATCCGCGCAGATTCTCGCCACAGAAGCGCTGATCGAGCAGAGCATCGATGCGGATTCACCCACCGCCCTCGTCCTCCACGCCCAGATCGCAGCTTCGCTGGCGGAGGTGGGCGACGTGAAGGCGGCCGAAGCGCGCTACCTGAAGCTGATCCCGAAATCAGAAAACGTGCTCGGGCCGCTGCACCCGGACACGCTCTCCATCCGCAACAACCTTGCCGTGCTCTACTCAGGTGAGGGTCGCTACACGGAAGCCGAAGCGGTTCAGAGCGCACTTCTACCCGCCGTGCGCGAAGTACATGGAGAACAGAGTCTGAGCACGGCAAACACGCTGCAGAATCTGGCCACCGCCATTTCCCGACAGGGCCGCTACGGCGAGGCGCTCGAACTGCACGAGCAGGCGCTTGCACTCTATGAGGCTCTGCTGCCCGATGGACACCCGAGAACCGCACTGCCTCTGGTCTCCATGGCTCTGGCCCTATTGCAGATGGATCAGCCAGCGGCCGCTGAACTGCGCGCGGCTTCAGCGCTCGGCAGGCTCGACGGCCGAACCGACAGCATCCGACCGGCCGCCATCGCCCGCTGCCTGGTGGGGACCGCCCGCATTCGTCAGGGCCAGGCAGATGGAGAAGCGCTGATCGAGGAGTCCAGGCGCACACTCGCAGGCTCCGCGCTCGCCGCCCCATACGAGGCGCTCTGCCTGCCCGGCGGCGCCTCTGCCTGGCGGTTTCATACGGATTTCCCGCTCTTCTTCTCTGCAACCACCGAAAAAGAGGAGCAGAAAATGAAAACCAGCACGTTGATACTCATCGCCACCCTGATTCCGGCAACGGCCCTGGCCGATCCGGGCAGCCAGCGGCAATCGCAGGATCAGTCGGAGAGTGCATCACAGAACGCGCAGGCTGCCTACGTCCAGCCTGGTCCCTCCAGATCAGTCTCGGAGTTCGTCGGCCGGACCATCACCGCTGCGCGACTTCAGGCTGAAGAGGAGGTTCAGTACGAAACCCGCCGACAGGTGAACAAGGCCTTCAACAGGCTCATCGGTCGCTGATGGCTGGCTGGAAATCGGGCGGACATCCGTCGCGCCCGATTCCCGGCAGACGGCGAGCGGAAGACCTGGCACGTGCTCGCGGGAGAGAGCGACGCACTGCATTCGGCCACCCTGGTCGTACATTCCGGTGGGCGGGCCATCACACTGGGTGGATACGAGTCCCTCGACATCACCTTCGACACATCAACACCGATGCCCACCGCCAGCGGACCGGGATCCATGCTGGTGATGACGTTTGCGGCTCCCTCGGGGCACACCGCGAGCTACGCGGTCGGCGGTGAACCCATGCTGCACATCATGCTGTTCGGCAAGGTCGGCGACTTCAGCAGCGGGCGCACTCTGGAAACCGGCTCATTGGAAGTTACCGGCGCCGACCTGTCTTCTGCCGACGACGGGACTCTCCAGGGCAGCTTCGCCGGGACGTTCGAGCAGAACGGCCACGGCGGAGGGGCGGCGCTGACAGACGGTCGTTTCGAGGTCCGCGGTCTGCGCACCCTGCGACGGGACTGATGCAGCGGGAATGACCTGACGGTGCCCAGGACTCCCTGCTAAAGATCACCGGAACAACCGGCAACCAGCTCCGCGTTTCTGGCAATCTGCTTGTGGTCCAGGGTCTCGAACAGCAGGCCGGCGTTGTCACCCGCCTCGACCCTTTCCAGCACTTTGCGGAACATCTCGAGACCGGCGATCTGCCGGCCCACGGCTTCGCCTTCCAGCATCGGCACGCAGACCCAGTCACCTGCCTCGGCGGCGCCTTCCACGACCCGACCGGTGACTACGACACCTCTCCCGGTGATGGCGAAGGCATCGAGAACGGTCATTCGGAAATCGCTCTCCGATACTTCCGCGGTCCCCGGCAGGGCCGAGATCAGAAGCGCAATCGTGAGGCAAACGGCTGCGCCGGGGATCGTATTCCTGAGCATGCGACTCTGCTCCCGCCCTGTCTCACTCATACGGCTCAATCTCATCCTGGTACCTCAGAAACAGCTCATAATTGTGCGCCGTGGTGTCATTCAGATCCTGCTGGATGCGGGCGGTTTCAATCTGACCACGGACCCACTGATGCTCCGCCCAGTTGCCGCCGGCGGTCTTCACGACCTCCATCTCCGCCGTCGACAGCCGGACCACGCCGCCTACGCCGCTCATCAGATCGCTGAAAGAGGGTTCTTTCTCCTCCATATTCTTGAGCGAGCCGCCGAGACGCTCCTTGAGCGCTTCGGTCTTGGCCAGCGCTTCGGCGAAACGCCGGACCTGTGCGTCCGTCAGTCTGCCGTCGGCGGGCGGTTCATAAGTGTCTTCCGCAGCCGCCTCCGCGATCTCCGCCTGGCGCTCTAAACCACCGCCAAACACGCCCCCCACTCCGGTGTCCTCACGCGTGGTGCCCTCCCGCATCACGTCATCCACGGCACTGCTCAGAAACAGCGGGGCCATGGCCATGCTGACGATGATGTTGACCACAAAGGCCGCAATGATGGAAAGCACGAAGTGCTTGACCCGGCTGTCCTCGGGAATTTCGAGAAACAGGGGCAGAAAACGGTAGGCGAGCATCAGCGAGTAGATGCTCGCAGCAAGACTGATGAGCCAGCCGATCCAGGGAAAGGGTCCGATCGCCGTACCCACGGCCGCCGGCACGATGGCGAGTCCCACCACCGCGTAGGCCGCATCGAAGTTGCGCTTGCCGCCGAACCGCTCCGACAGCCAGTCGAACAGCACGGCAATCACGAAGGTCCAGAGCAGCGACCAGACGAGCGCAAAGACGGCGATGCCGAAGCTCAGGGATCCGAAAAACAGACCGCCTCCCGTCACGAAAGACAGCACTATCGCGATCAGATAGGCGCCGATGTAGAGCGGCAGAGTCAACACGAAGAAGGTGTTCTGCCAGTTCGGCGTGATTTCGCGGTAGCTCTGTGCCGTGACGTCCGGGTCGGTGATCACACCGGTTGCCCACCGAACCGTTGCCTGCAGATCGAACATGTCCCTCTCCTCCATAAAACGGGATGTTTTGAGTTGACGAGTCTAAGCGCCGGCGAGGGTATTGGAAAACCCGCCGACGCGATGCTCTCCCTTCAATAGCGAAAACGGGAACCCAAAACCGCCAGGATCGTGGGTTATCATCAGACGCATGAAGCGCCCGGGCCTGCTCGTATGCCGATCTCCTTCACTCTGAACGGACTCTCCCAGGCACTGGATCTGGATTCGGAAACGCCGCTCATCCATGCACTTCGCAATGAGCTCCAGCTGCACGGTGCCAAGCTCGGCTGCGGGCTCGAACAGTGCGGTGCCTGTGTGGTGCTGATTGACGGCGAGCCTGCATTCGCCTGCACGGCGCGGCTGGGAGATCTCGAAGGCCGTCGGCTCGAGACCATCGAAGGACTGGCGGACGGACACGGTCGTCTGCACCCGCTGCAACGCGCCTTCATCGAGCTCAATGCCATGCAGTGCGGCTACTGCAGCGCCGGCATCATCATGCGGCTGAAGGCGCTGCTCGACGACGAGCCGCACCCGGATCGGGCCAGCATCATCGGGGCCCTGGACGGACACCTCTGCCGCTGTGGTGCTCACCCGCGAATTCTGAAGGCCGTCGAACGGGCCATCGCCATCCGGCAGGTGGACGTCCCGTGAGCCTGCCGTCTCCCCTCGAACGCGAGCCGGAGCTGGACCGCTGGATCGCCTTCAACGAAGACGGCACCGTCACGGTCTGCACCGGCAAGGCGGAAATCGGTCAGGGCATCAGAACCGCCATCGCGATGATCGCTGCAGAAGAGCTGGACGTCAGCCTGGACCGGATCCGGGTGCAGACGGCGGATACGGCACGGACTCCGAACGAATTCATCACCGCCGGCAGCATGTCCGTGGAAGACAGCGGCAGCGCCGTGCGGGTTGCGGGTGCCACGGCCAGGGCCTATCTCCTGACACTGGCGGCCGAGGTGCTCGGAGTGAATCCGGCGACGCTCTCCGTGGAAGACGGCTCGGTCACGTCCACGGACACCAACGAACAGACGGACTTCTGGACTCTGCAGGGCGGACACCCGTTCGGCATCAGTATCCGGGAGACACCCGCGCTCAAAGCCGCCCAGGATTATCGGATCGTCGGTCACAGGCAGCATCGGCTGGACATCCCGGACAAGGTGCAGGGCAACGTCGCGTTCGTGCACGACATGATCCTGCCCCACATGCGCTACGGCCGGCTGGTGAAGCCTCCGGTGCCTCACGCCCGCCTGCTGGAGGCGCCGACCTCGCTCTCCATGTCCGGCGTGGACGTGATCCGGGATGGCAGTTTTCTCGCGGTGATCGCCGATCGTGAAGAGGATGCGGCGGCAGCCGCGGCGAAGCTCGCAGCCTCCGCCCGCTGGGATGCCATACCCCTCTCTCCGCTCCCTGCAGAAGTTCCCGCGTATCTGAGGAAAAACGTGAGCGCCAGTCTTCCGGTCCGGGATGGCAAGCCGGAGGAAGAGGATGCCACACCACCGCCGGTGCCGGCCGACGCCGCCCGCACGCTGACGGCCAGCTACTACCGGCCCTACCAGATGCACGGGGCCATGGGCCCTTCCGCTGCGATCGCACAGTTCATGAACGGCGTGCTCACTGTCTTTTCACACAGCCAGGGGGTCGAAATTCTGAAGCTGGCGCTGGCGGACGCGCTCGAGCTGGATGAGGACCAGATCCACGTGATCCACGCGGAGGGCGCCGGCTGTTACGGTCACAACGGGGCAGACGATGTGGCACTCGATGCCGCCCTGCTCGCCATGGCAGCGGAACCGGACCCGGTCCGTGCTCAGTGGACGAGGGCGGACGAGCATGGGTTCGAGCCCTACGCACCCGCTGCCGTGCTCGATCTGCAGGCCAGCCTGGACGCCGACGGCCGCATCATCGACTGGCGCCACGAGAGCTTCAGCTTCTCCCACAACGGTCGACCCCGGCCCACCCCTGGCTTTTCGAACCTGCAGTCGAGCTGGTGGCGCGCCGAACCCAGAGCACCTGCACCCCGGGTACCCGCCCGCTTCCCCGAGGTGGGCATTCACCGGAATCTGGAACCGATCTACGGGTTTGCGCAGAAGCATCTGATGAAGCATCTGGTGGCGGAGAGTCCCCTGCGGACCAGCTCGCTGCGCAGCCTCGGTGCCTTTGCCAACGTTTTCGCCATCGAATCGTTCATGGATGAGCTGGCGCATGCGGCGGGACAGGACCCGTTCGAGTTCCGGCTCGCACATCTGAGCGATCCCCGGGCGCGGACAGTGCTGACGACGCTGCGGGATCACGCCCCTTCTCTTTCCGACGGTACGGGGCGTGGAATCGCTCTCGCCCGTTACAAGAACCGGCAGACCTGGTGCGCGATTCTCGTGGATGCGCGTGTCACCGACGACGCGCAGATCCGGCTCGAGCAGGCGCTCATCACGGCGGATGCCGGCCTGGTGATCGATCCGGACGGCATCGTCAATCAGCTCGAAGGCGGCTTCATCCAGGCAGCCAGCTGGACGCTGAAGGAAGCCGTGGACTGGGACGCAGAGGGCATCACCACCCGAGACTGGGAGAGCTACCCGATTCTCAGGTTCAGTGAAGTACCCGATATCGAAACGGTGCTCGTGGATCGGCCTCTGGAGCGGTCACTGGGCGCGGGCGAGGCCAGCACCGGTCCGACCCCCGCCGCCATTGCCAATGCCGTGTTCGCGGCGACCGGGCTGAGACTCAGAACCCTTCCGTTCACGCCGGATCGGGTGCGTCAGGCGGCCAGCAAGACGGATTGAGCTTTCAGATCAGCCCTTCGAGATTCGGCGGACGGTAGTCCGGATCGTCTTCGTATCTGCGCACCGCGCATTCGTGAATGGATTCGAAAGTCTTCCCCCGCGGATCCGGCTTCCGGATCGGTCGATGGTAGTCTTTCAGCAGCGCATAGATGCCCCGCTTGGAATTGTAGGGCGGCTGCAGATAGTCCGGCTCGAGCGCCAGCGGATCGAAGGTGAGGCCCGCATCCTCCGCCTTTTCCCTGATCCAGGCCAGAGCGATGTCCGACAGCCCGCGCCGGGTCAGACCGCCGCCGACACTGCCGTGCGCGCCGACGAACCACGCCTGTTCGAGCGTCTGCCCCGGAACCGGCTTCGGCTGATGCCAGAGCGTGGGCCTGAAGTGCAGACGCTTCTCATCGATCGCCAGCGCCTGATAGGCCGAGCGTACCTTCGAGCTCAGCTGCGTGTCGTGGAACCGGTTGCGCCGGGAGAGCAGTCCGTTCAGCAGCAGCGGATTGCCGAGACTGCCGACCGTATCCCAGACGCCGATGAGGTGTATCGGGGAGACGTCCTCCACCGCATTCGAACGTCTGAACAGCACGGATTCCTCGGCCCGGGGACTGGTTCGATCCGATCTCGACCGATACAGCTCATAGGCATCGTCCACCCGGTGTGCGGCCTCCCGCCGGAGGATGCCGCAGTTCCGGACGAGTCCGGCCAGGCTGCGAACGGTGAAAGCGCCGCGCGAATAGCCGAACAGAAATATCTGATCGTCCGGCTCGTAGGTCTCGATGAGAAACCGGTAGGCCTGGAGGATGTTTCTCGAGATACCGCTGCCCGTGGCGCCATCGTACCAGCGCCGGAAGACAGAGCCGCTGGTGCCGATGCCGGGATCGTAGTAGAGGCGTTGCAGGGCTCCATCGGCGCTCTGATAAGACAGAGCCTGCGCGAGCCGGACCACGTTGGTCTGAACCGGCACGCCATCTTCCATGCTGTCCGGCCGGTTCCAGGTGCCGTCGCAGAAGATGGCGATCCGCTTCACGGATCAGTCGGGGTTCTGGCAGGCCTCGATATCGTCTTCCGTGAGGCCCAGGTCCTTGGCGGCCTGAGAGAAGTCCTCCGCGGTGGCGCCGGCCTCATAGATATCATTCGTGGTCTGCACCATGTCGTAGTCGCCCAGCTGATTCGCCAGCCTGCCCACGCCTCTCATCAGCGAGCCGAATCCGCGTTTCTTCTTCTGTGCCGCCTGGGCCGCTTCCATTTTCTCCTGCAGACAGGCCTGCTGAGCTGCCCGGAGTTCCTCGGGACTGCGCTCCCTGCTGCCAGCGGCGGAAGCACCGCCAGCAGCCAGGATGCCGGCCAGCTGGGGTGACGCCTCTCCTGTCACCGGCATGCCGTTCTCGGCTTCGTACTGGGAGATGGCGATGGCCGTGTCCGTATCCATGGTTCCGGTAGGGTTGACGTTGTAGCCGAGTTCCGCCAGGTCTTCCTGGATCATGAACACCATGCCGTCGGCACCCTCCGCGGGCTCTGGCGCAGAGGTCTTCACCGGTTTCACTTCACCACCATCGGACACCGTTCTCACGGTCGCCACCGCCGCGGTGCCCGTTCCCGGGCAGGGATTGCCCATGGCATCCGTCAGCTCCGGGTTGACCCGGATGCTGTCCACGACGGTCTCGAACTGGATCCCATTACCCTTGGCCATGTTCTCGATCATCTTGAGCTGCGGGCCCATCATCGATTCCATCATGGCCAACTGCTGCGGCGGCATGCTCTTCTTCTGCTTTTCGAACTCGGCGAGCTGAGCCTGGGCCTCCGCCATCTGAGCCTCCTGTTCGGGTGTGAGCATGCCGTTCATGGACATGACCTGGCGGTAGGACTCGTACATGTTGCTGCCGGGCACCGTTCGATAATCGGCCTGCGCCGTCTCCAGAGTCATCTCCTGGGACTTGCCTTCCGACGTCATGGTGCCGTCCATCTTCATGGTGAGCGGTACGTACTGGTCCGTGTCCACGTAGAGGCTGATCGCCTCGATGCGGTACTCCGCACCATCGTTCTTCTCCACATGGTTCAGACCTTCCGCCCGGATGTGCCAGGCCTTCCGGCCGTCCACCGTTTCCGTGCCCACCACCTCGGCTTTCTCCATGAAAGCCTGCATGTGATCGAGTGACTGCCTCGCATCGTCGGTGGGATCGTAGGCCTGGTCCGCCCGCTTCGCATCGGCGGCGGCACGGAGAAATTCCGCGTTGCCGCCCATCATCACCCGGGGATTCATGGTGTTCCACGGATCCGTACCGGAAGACGCGAACTCACCGCCGACCGGCAGGCCGGATTCGCTGCCATACGTTCTGCGGTTTTCCTCTGCCAGCACCTCCCCCGTCATCTGCGTGCTGTCGGCAAAGAAGTCGAGCTCGTCCGCAGACAGGCCCACGTCGCACTGACGGTTCTGAATCTGAGTGGCCGTCATCGGAACGAAGAACGTCTGCTGTTCGCCTGCATCGTCTTCGTATTCCGTGCGCACGTACCACAACGTGGCCGTCTGGCCCATGATGGTCCGGTCAACCGCATAGGCGTTGACACCTTCCCAGCGCTCGATCTGACGCTTCTGCGCGGTCTCGAGAATCTCGCGTGCGCTTTCCGCAAACACCACATCCGGCGTCGCCAGAACGGCCACGGCCGCGGCCCAAATAGATAGCTGTCGCATAACTTCTCCCTGCTGAGGACCGCTCCGGGATTCCCGGAGCTGCGTTCTTCCCTGTGAATTCGTAAGCCTACTCCAGATAACGAAACTCGCAAACGAAACCGCCACGGCAGTCAGCGGGAATTCGTGCCCCGGCGGCTGGACGGCACGATCCGCAGTCCCTCGATGAGAAGTACCAGCCCCAGGCAGACATACGCCCAGACCGGGTTCAGACTGGCGAGCACCCAGTGTGCGAAGGTGAGCACCGCACCCGGGTAAACAATCCGGTGCAGCACCTTCCAGCGCCTGCCCAGCGCGCGCACCGACAGAGTGTTGCTGGTCAGCGCCAGAATCAGCATGACGAGAAACGCAATCCAGCCCGTGGCCAGATCGGGCTCGAGCCCTTCCCGGACGATCAGCCCGGCTCCCCATTTCCGTTCCAGGTACACGCCAAGATGGAAGGCCGCATAAGCGAAGGCGGCGACGCCGATCGAGCGCCGATGCGCAAGCAGGAACCGCGGCAGCGGGTGCGCCCCCGGAAAACGGGACAGCGGCGTCGCCGCCAGAGCCGCGATGAGCAGCCCGACGCTCCACTGGCCGGTGAGATGTATGGTCTCTCCATAGCTGATGCTGCCCGAGAGGAACCCCGCGAGGATCAGCCCCGCAGGCACCGCCAGCAGACACCAGACGAAATACTTCCTACCCACGCGTTGTGAACCCAGGTGCCGTTTCCACGTATCAGCCGGTCCGCATGCTATGCTGCGGCCCCTTTCGAAACAAACACGGGAATCGAGGTGATGCGACTGAAAGCGGTGACAACACTTGCCCTCATGGGCGTACTGGCCGCGCTTGGATCCGGCTGCGGCCAGGAACAGGCCACGACGGCGCCGGCGCCTTCGTTCTCGACCGCACCGCTGATCGATCCCAATTCCGCACCGGAAGCCATCCTGGTCGGTGTCTCCGGTCTCGGCAGCGAGCAGGTCGGCGCGATTCTCGACGGGCGGCCGTTCTCCACCCCGTCCGAACTGCACGCGATACTCAGTCAGGGGCTGAGCGAAGACGCGCTGCGCAGCATCTACGGCGTGATGTTCATCAAGGTGGGTCTGAACTCCGGGGCCGAGGAAGACTTCAAGCTGATCCCCTCCACCCTCTCACCCGGCAAGCTCGCGCACGAATTCGAGGAATACCGGCCATACGATTCCATCGAGCAGTTCGAGCGTGAGATGTCGAAGTACGTGAGCGACGAAGAAGTGGCGCATCTGAGCCGGTACGTCACGCTGGACTGACTATCGGCCAGATGTCTACCTCTGCTCCGGCAGGCCGGGTCTAAGCCGCCTGCTGTAGCGCCGGGCAGGACATGTCAGCGTACGCACCGGAACGGTTCTTGCACCCTCCGCAGGCAGCAGAACTGCGACCGACGGAGATGGCCACATGATCCTGAACGGCATAGAGGTGCCCGTCTGGCTGCTTGCCGGCGGCTTTCTGCTGCTGTCCACGCTCCTGATGCTGCTGATCAAGACGCTGATCATAAGGGCCGTTCAGCGCTGGGTGGATCGAAGCAGCTTCCGATTCGACACCCTGCTGCTTTCCTCCATCCGGTTCCCGCTGAATCTGGCCATCCTGGTCCTGAATCTTCTGCTCCTGAAGCAGCTGATGATAGTTCTGTCGCTCGACGTGAGCGCTTATGGTGCATTGTTCAGCACCGGCGCACAGATTCTGGTCATCCTCGCCCTGATCGTGTTCATGGACCGCTTCACCAGCGGCGCCCTGAACAGCTATGCGAACAGCGAAGGTATCCGGAACAGCAAGAGCCTCCTGACCGGCATCGTCCGGAGCACGATCTACGTGATCGGTGCTTTGGTGCTTCTCGGCAGCTTCGGTATCCCCATCACCCCCATCATCGCTTCCCTCGGGATCGGTTCGCTGGCCGTGGCGCTGGCCCTGCAGCCGACACTCGAGAACTTCTTTTCCGGCGTGCAGCTGGTTGTGGACAAACCCATCCGGGTGGGGGATTTCATCGAGCTCGAATCCGGAGAGCAGGGGTTCGTCGACAGGATCGGCTGGCGGTCCACCTGGATCCGCATGCTGCCGAACAACACGGTCATCATGCCGAACAGTGCGTTGTCCAATTCCAAGGTCATCAACTACTTCTATCCGGAAAAGGAACTGTCGGTACCTGTGGAAGTCGGCGTCCACTACGACTCGGATCTGGAACGCGTGGAACAGGTGACCCTGGAGGTCGCGCGCGAGGTCCTCCAGTCACACGAATGGGGTGTGGACGACTATGAGACGTTCGTCGTCTACCACACCTTCGACAACTCCAGCATCAACTTCACCGTGATGCTGCGTGCGAAGGAATACTTCAACCGCTTCTGGGTCAAGTCCGCCTTCATCAAGGCTCTGCACCGACGCTATCGCGAGGAAGGCATCACCATCCCGTTCCCGATCACCGCACTGAATCTCTCTCAGGAACAGGCCGCTGGCACGCTGGAGGCCATTCAGACGCGGGCCGCAGACCCTGGCAGCACCCGCAAGGTGGTGTCCCGATAGACCGTCCGGGCGATCTTTGGCGGACGCTTTGACGGATCTTGCGTCAAATGATTTGACGCCAACACGTCCCCGGCGTAGGATGGCCTTCCATCGCGCCACCGGGGAGAGGCAACGTGGTCGAAGCCGCACAGCAACTGCTGGCACCCTACTATTTTCAGATCAAATTCGTGCACCTGCTGTTCGTGGCCGTCTGGTTCATGAGCACGTCCGTGGCCTACCGTTTTTATCTGCTGCCGATCTTCCGGCACTGGATGAATGCGCCGGAGGAACTGGACGCCGTCAGGCTGCGCAACTGGGCCATGGAGCGCTTCGATGACGGCGCCATCCTGGAGCACATCGCGTTTCCCATGCTGCTGATCACGGGACCCATGCTGATGATCGCCGGGGGATGGACGCCTGCGGCAGGGTGGTTCGCCATGAAGCTGGTGATCGTCGTTCTGGTGTTCATACCCGTCGAGATCCTGGACTACCACCTGGCCCACTTCGCGGGGAACAAGGAGAAGATCCGGGCATCCGGGAGCGGTGAAGCCTATGAGGCCGCCATTCACACACACTGGTGGTTCCTGATCGTCTCCTCCCCCATCGTGATCGTCACCATCCCGTACGTTCTCTATCTCGCGATCGTCAAACCCTTCTGAAGGAGCCAGGCCATGAGCGATGACTTTCTACCGCCCGGGGATACCGACGCAGCCAGACCCTTCGAAGTCAGCGATGCGAAAATCAACCTCACTTCCGCGCTGCTCGGCGCCTCGGTGCTGTTCGTGATCTATCCCGCGTATGTGCTGCTGCGGTACTGGTGGGGGGTCGAATCGGCGTTCTCGTGGTCGTCCGTTGCGGTCGCGGTGGTCTGCGCAGTGCTGTTCGGCCTGAACGTGCGCCGCCGTGTCAGGCCTCTGGCGAAGCCCGACACGTCCACCGGTTGAGGCACAGGGAGGGTCAGGCGCCTATGGCTTCCCGCCCGGATGCTTTCCGGAGCTCGTTGGCCTGAGCGCTGTCCAGATACTCGTCGATACGGACGATCCTGCCGTCCCTGACGGTGATGAAGATGCACGCCGGAATGACGAACTGCGTTCCATCCCGGGTGGTGCAGCACAGATCATGCCGCTGCACGACCCGCTCTGCATCCAGGGCCAGCCGTTCCCTGACGTCGTACCGGATCTGCTCGACGCTGCCGATCAGACCCGTCAGCGTCTGCAGGTTTTCCGCCTTCGTCTGAACCGCATTGGAGAAGTTGTGCCAGACTTCCACGTCATCCGAATAGAGCGCATCGACGCCGGCGGGGTCCCCCGCCTCAATGCAGGTGAACAGCGATCCAGCCACATCCAGCAACGTCTTCTCCATGAGATTCTCCTCGTTTCCTTTCAGGTTTTAGAGTTCAGGTTCAGATGAGTGACAGGCCGCCATCGACCAGCAGCACCTGGCCGGTCGTAAAACCACCCCGCATCAGATACAGATAGGCTTCAGCCAGCTCCGCGGGATTTCCCGCCCGCGGCAGCGGCTGCCGTTCGGTCATGCGCTGCAGACGCGCCGCGCGCTCCGCTTCCGGGATCCGTTCCCAGACTTCCGTCAGCACGTAACCGGGGCACACGGCGTTCACCCGCACCGGGGCGAGCTCCACCGCAAGCCCGCGCGTCAGATGCTCGATGGCACCCGCCATGGCGGTCCCCAGAGCCGCGTTCTTCCGCGGGCGATGCGCGATCATGCCATCGGTGAGCGTGATGGACCCGCCCGGAGCGATATGCGGCTGTGCGTGCTTGATTGCCGCCAGCGCACCCCAGAAGCGAACCGCGAAGGTTTCGTTGGCCTGCGTGAGATCCATGTCCGCGACCCCGCCGCCGTCCCGCTGCGGCCCCCAGTCACCGGCAGTGTAGGCCAGATGATCGAAAGGACCGATCGTCGCGAAGAACCGGGCCACGCCAGGTTCGTCGCGCACGTCCACCGCCTGTCCGGCCGCACCGCCGCCCAGCCGCGTCACCGCGTCTGCGACCTTGTCCGGATTGCTCGAACCGATGACGACGTCCGCACCCTCGCGCCGGGCACCTTCGGCAATGGCGAATCCGATGCCGGAGGAGCCGCCGATGACGACGACCCGCTGATTCCTGAGGCTGGCTCCGGTCATCGGGACATCAGGGTTTGCGCCCGATCTTCGGCGGCGCGAAACGCAGATCCAGCGAATAGGGCTGCTCCGGCCGTGTCTCCTCGGGCGGAATGTCGATGGTCCCCTGCTGGTGCCCGTGCGGCCAGAATCGGGCCTGCCGGCGCGCCTCGGCTTCGTTCGCATTGACCGGGAAGGTCTCGTAATTACGCCCGCCCGGATGGGAGACGTGATAGGTGCAGCCGCCGATGGAACGCCGGTTCGCCACATCCACCACGTCGAAAACGAGCGGTGTGTGGGTTTCGATGGTGGGGTGCAGGGCTGAGTGCGGCTCCCACGCCTTGTAGCGGACGCCACCCACATAGTGACCGCGCACACCGGAAGCTCTGAGCGGTACCCGACGGCCGTTGCAGGTGACGATGTACCGATCAGACGTCATACCGTGCACGCTCACCTGCAGCCGCTCCACCGAGGAATCCACGTACCGGGAGGTACCCTGACCGGAAGACTCTTCGCCCAGCACGTGCCAGGGTTCCAGGGCCGTATGCAGCTCCAGAGACATACCGCCCACATTCATGCCACCGATCCGCGGGAAACGGAATTCACGGAACGCCTCGAACCATTCGAGCTCGAACTCGTACCCCTGATCACGGAGAAAGGCCACCACGTCGCTCATGTCTTCCCAGATGTAGTGGCCGAGCATGAACCGGTCGTGCAGCTCGGTCCCCCAGCGGATGAGTCGATGGTGGTAGGGCCGCTTCCAGAAGCAGGCGAACAGCGCCCTGATCAGCAGCATCTGCGCCAGACTCATCTCCGGGTGCGGCGGCATCTCGAAGCCCCGGAACTCCACCAGGCCGAGGCGCCCGGCCGCCGAATCCGGCGAGTAAAGCTTGTCGATGCAGAACTCCGCGCGGTGGGTGTTGCCGGTGAGATCCACCAGGAAATTCCGCAGCACCCGGTCTACCAGCCAGGGTTTCTCAGAGTCCTTCCCGGGCAACCGGTCGAAGGCGATCTCGAGCTCATAGAGATTGTCGTCCCGGGCCTCGTCGATTCGCGGCGCCTGACTGGTCGGCCCGATGAAGAGCCCGGAGAAGAGATACGAGAGTGCCGGATGATGCTGCCAGAAGGTGATCAGACTCCGCAGCACGTGAGGGCGCTTGAGAAACGGACTCTCGGCCGGGGTCGGACCGCCCAGGGTGACGTGATTGCCGCCGCCCGTGCCCGAATGCCGGCCGTCCAGCATGAATTTCTCGGTACCGAGACGGGTCAGGCGCGCCTCTTCGTAGAGCAGGCGCGTGTTTTCCACGAGCGCCTTCCAGGACGCGGAGGGATGAATGTTCACCTCGATCACGCCCGGATCCGGCGTGATCTTGAGAAGGTCCATCCGCGGGTCCCGGGGAGGCTCGTAACCCTCGAGCACCACGGGCAGACGGACCTTCGCGGCGGCCGCGCCGATCACCTCGATCAGTTCCAGATAATGTTCGAACCGGGTCAGCGGCGGCATGAAGATGTAGAGGCGCCCCTGCCGGGCCTCCACGCAGAGTGCCGTGTGCACGATCTCACGAGACACATCCCGCGCTTCTGAGCGCTGCTTCCTCCGATCACCGATCTGACTCAGATCCTCGAAGGGATCCCGGTCGGGCTCGAGCTCGTCGGGCTTCCGCCAGGGCAGGGAATCAAGCGGAATGCGGAGTCCCATCGGCGAATCACCCGGTACGAGCAGCAGCTTGCCGACCCGGAACGGCCAAGGACCCGTCTGCCAGTAGTCCTCGTCCCCAACCGACACGTGCTTGAGCGGCAGGGCGTAACCGGCGGGGGCATCAATACCGCGGGCGAACAGCCGGGCGAGACGCTTCCGCTCCAGCGGGTCCTTGAGCTTGCTGTTCTCCGGCGTCACGTTGCGCGGCAGCGTGCTTTCCTTCCAGAGGTAGTAGGCACTGTTCTCAAAGGCGGTCACCACACGGTTCCCGGGCAGTCCGAGCCCGCTGGTGATCTGCTTCATGAGCCGTTCGGCATCGGCTGCGTCGTGACCGTAGTCCTGCTGTTCATCGGCCAGCCAGCGGTCGTTGCGCCAGACCGGCTTGCCGTCCCGACGCCAGAACAGCGTGAGCGCCCAGCGCGGCAGCGGTTCGCCCGGATACCACTTGCCCTGGCCGTAGTGCAGCATTCCACCGGGACCCAGCCGCTCCCGCAGCCGTTTGAGCAGCTCACCGGACAGCTGGCGTTTCTTCTCACCGAGGGCGGCATTGTTCCACTCCTGCCCCTCCATGTCGTCGATGGAGACAAAGGTCGGCTCGCCGCCCATGGTGAGCTTCACCCTGGCCTTCTTCAGATCCCGATCAACCTGTTCCCCGAGCGCGTCGATGGCCTGCCACTGGGAATCGCCGAAGGGTCTGGTGACCCGCGGGTCCTCATAGATCCGCTCCACCGTATTGGCGTAGATGAGCGTGGTTTCGCATACGTCCGTGGCACCGGTGATGGCGGCCGCGGTAGCGGGCTCTGGTGTGCAGGCGAGCGGTATGTGCCCTTCGCCGGCAAAGAGGCCGGAAGTCGGGTCGAGTCCCACCCAGCCCGCACCGGGCAGGAAGACCTCGGCCCAGGCATGCAGATCGGTGAAATCCGCCTCCGGTCCGGAAGGTCCGTCCAGTGCTTTCTCGTCGGCGGTGAGCTGCACCAGATAGCCGGACACGAACCGGGCTGCCAGCCCCAGATGCCGCAGGATCTGCACCAGCAGCCAGGCGCTGTCCCTGCAGGAGCCGCTCTGCCTTTCGAGCGTTTCCTCACAGGTCTGCACGCCGGCTTCGAGCCGGATCTCGTAGCGGAGGTCCGCCTGCAGACGCTGATTGAGCGCCACCAGAAAATCCACGATGGGTTGTTTGCGTTTCCGCTCCACCGACGACAGCCAGTGCATCAGCCGCTCGCCCCGCTCGGAGATCTTGAGATAGGGGGCGAGATCCTGCTTCAGCAACCGGTCGTAGCGGAACGGAAATTTCTCCGCCGACTCCTCGAGAAAGAAGTCGAACGGATTGAGCACCACCATCTCCGCAATCACCTCGACGTGAAAGCTGAGCGACTGCGTCTTCTCCGGAAAGACGAACCGGGCCAGGTGGTTGCCGAAGGGGTCCTGCTGCCAGTTGACGAAATGATCCCCCGGCTCCACCTTCAGCGAATAGGACCGGATGGGCGTGCGGGTGTGCGGCGCCGGCCGCAACCGCACTACGTGAGGTGACAGCGCCACCGGACGGTCGAACTGATAGTCGGTGCGGTGACTGATGGCGACGTGTATGGCCATGATGCGCGCGGCTACGCCTGCCCCTCTGCCTCGTCTTCCATCTGCCTGTCCCAGGTCGCACTCCAGGCGACGGGCGGCAGGTTCTGGAACGCATCCTTGAGCAGCTGATCCCAGCTCCGTTTGAGCCGGCGCAGATACTTACTGTCCTCGTTGAATCGGTAATAGCGCCCGGGCTGCAGAGATTCGGCTTCGTAGATGGACAGCTCGATGGGCGGGCCCACGGTGAGGTTGCTGCGCATGGTGGAATCCATGGACACCAGGGCGCACATGGCCGCCGTTTCCAGGCTCACGTCCGGGGACAGGATCCGGTCGAGAATGGGCTTGCCGTATTTGGTCTCCCCGATCTGCAGGTAGGTGGTGTCGGTGGAGGTGGAGATGAAGTTGCCCTGGGGATAAACCATGTACAGGGCAGGCTGCTGGTCCTGAATCTGGCCGCCCACGATGAAGAACGACTCCACGTTGATCTTCTCCGAGGCGGTCTTCTCCTGCGCCTCCCGGCTGATCTCGCCGATGTACTCGGCCGCATCGGACATATGGTCCAGCGTCAGCAGATTGGTCGGCTCGCTCTTGATGTCCTTCTTCACCCGGCTGATCACGCTCTGTGACGTGGCCAGGTTGCCCGAGGTCAGAATCGTGAACTGACGCTCGCCGGGCACACCGAACCCGTACATCTTGCTGTAGGTGCTGATCATGTCGACACCCGCATTGGTGCGCGAGTCCGAGACGAATACCAGACCGGAGTCGGCGGCGATGGCAAGGCAGTAGGTCATGGTGTTCGGGGCCGGTTGAACCGCAAGGGGGAACCAGTTCAGTGGATCATGCAATCCTTGTCAAGAAATCCCCCTGTCAGGAAATCCGGGGCAGCACCCGCCGGGCTGCCAGGTCGGCCAGCCAGTGACACAGGCTCTCCTCCGTGTTGACGGCGTCGGTGAATCCGGCCTGCCGGATCTTCACCGTGCTGACGAAGGTGGGGGGCGGCGGCAGGTCGGCGCCGTAGTTGAAACAGAGGTCTGCATAGTGATGGGACTCGCCGAGGAGATCACGCAGCTCGATGGGCACCAGCCCATGGCGCGCGACCACTTCCCGCCAGAGATCCGACCGCGCATGCAGATAAGCGGCCAGACTCAGAGGCTCGTCCGGACCGAGCGGCACACCGAGGGTCTCAGCCAGAGCCGGCCACATGTCACGCCAGCTGAACACCTCCCCGTTGGTCAGATTGAAGGTCTCACCCCGGGCCGCCGGTTCTGTGGCGGCCCAGAGGCAAGCGCGCCCCACTAGCCGCACGTCCGCCGCCTCCCAGACCCAGTCCGCACCCCCGGGGAAGGAAAACGGCAGCCCTTCGTGGTGGCGGAGTGCGGCATAGACACCGATCACCGGCGGCAGATTCATCACCACACCATGGTTGGGCCCAACGATGAGCTGCGGACGCAGAATGGTGAACGCGTAGCCGTGCTGCGCCGCCTGTGCCCGGAGGAAATCCTCGTGCAGCCAGTAGAAGTTCGGGTGCTCCACCCGGGGTTGAGATTCTCTGGCGGGAATACGCATGGGCTGCACGGCGGCGCCGTAGGCCTTGGTGCCCTGAAGCAGGGTCACGTGCCGCAGATTTCCTCGAGCGGCCAGAGGCTTCATGAGGTTCTCCAGCATGCGGCCGTTGGTCCCGATCTGCTCCGGGTCCGCCCAGCCGGGCACGAGCCCGGGCAGCTCGTGCACGGCTGCATAGACCACGTGGGAGACATCCGGCAGTTCGCCGACCACCCGTGCACATAGAGCCGGATCCTTCAGGTCCACGGAGAAGTGCGCCAGATCGAGATCCGCCAGCAGTTCGGGTGCGCGCCGGGACAGGGTGATCACGGACCAGCCCGCTTCCGCAAACGCCCGGGCCGCGGCCGTGCCCACCAGGCCGGAGGCACCGGCTATCAGCACGGCTCCGTTCGGGGATGGGTCTGCCATGTGCGGGAGCTTACCGGCCGGCCGCCGCGCACTCCAGATGACGCCTGGCCATGTGCTAGTGTGCTTCGGCACCGAGAACATCACTGGAGGAGGCGGGGATGAGCATTACGGGACTCGTGCACGTCAACGTGAACTGCAGCGACTTCGACCGGTCGCTGGCGTTCTACGAGCTCCTGGGCTTCGAGCGGATGATGGACGTCCCTGCCCGGAACACGGCGGAAGTCGCCGCCGCAGTGGGCATGCCGCCCTACCAGGTGAAAGGCGCGCTGCTGAGCCTGAGCAATGCGCGCTCGCCCTTCGTTCTCGATCTGCTGGAGTGGCAGGACCCGAGCGACGACGCGCCGCCCTATCCGCACCTCTATCATCTCGGCATCGCCCGGATAGCGCTGGCGAGCGACGATCTCGACGCGGACATGGCCCGCCTGAGATCCCAGGGTGTGAAATTCCTCTCGGAACCGGCGAGCGTCACGATGTCGGGTCGCACTTCCCGATTCGTCTGTTTCAGGGATCCGGACGGAACGGTGCTGGAGCTGGTCCAGTAGGCGGATCTGAGGGCGACGGGTCCCGGTCCTTCACATTCCCTCGACACGGTCTGCTGGATAGTGTGCACAGGAAATGAAAGAGGCCATCGACATGACACGTGACGTGAGAGACCGGATCGTTCGCGCCCGCGCCAGGGCAGACGTGGCGTCCCGGCAAACCTGGGAGCCTGAGATCGTCGGCGCGGTGCTGCTCCTGCTGGCGGTCCTCAGCACCGCCGGGCTTCTCGGCTGAGGCAGGAGCGGGCGGCCGTCTGAACGGGCCACCCGCCATACCCTGGGGTAAGGGTAACGGGACTACTTGCGCTTGCGTGGCGCCTTGGCGGTGGTCGCGGGCTTGGCAGCCGGCTTCTTCGCTGCGGGCTTCGCTTGCGGTCTGGATTTCTTCAATGCCTGCTCCTTTCAGTGGCGTTGACGGGTGCACTCCAACCCTGGAGGCGGAGGGCATTCTCTACCTCCAAAACAAAAAGAAAAGCAAATTAAAAGAGTCGTCTAAACAAATTTTACTGATCGATCAGCGTGATCTGACGTCATTCCCGACTGTGTTCACGCCTTCTTCCGGTTGCCACGGCCAGCGGCCTTCGACCTCCAGATGCAGGGTGACGCTGAGGAAGGAGCGGATCAGGATGATCAGACCGAGAACGGCCACGTTCTCCAGGGTATCGGCAACCACCACGGTGCGGATGATGTCGCCCGCTATCAGGAATTCGAGGCCGAGGATGATCGAGCGGCCGAGTTGCTGCCGATAGGTCCGATACGCGACGCCTGAGGGCAGCCGCCTGAACGTGTTCAGGAACACGACCGTCGCAACCGTCGAGCCTGCGACCACCACGACGACGCCGAACGCCTCGATCGAGTACCCGGCCAGTGAAATGATCTCGGTGAACTGCATGGCATGACATACCTGAGGGATGAACCCGGGATTATGGCTGCTCTGGAGTCCGTCACAAGCCGGGCAACCGATGGTAATGTGTCCGCCCACATTCCGTTCAGACAAAGGGGAGTCGAACGATGAAACCGTTCTCGAAGGTCTTTTCCATCCGGCCGGACGTCCACGGAACCATGAACGGCGCGCTGCTGGCCGCGCTGCTCGTCATCGCGCCGGCCTCGTCGGCCGAGGAGCGATGGTATCCCTCGAAATACGGTGCCGAAGACACCCTGGGGGCCGTGAACAACCTGTCGGAGGACGGCGTCAGACAGGCGGCTGCGCTGGTGAAGCTGGGAAAAACCTACCCGCTCGGCGTGCCGACCGGACCCGAAACACCCGCCTATCCACCCCGATGGTCTCATATCACCGTGCTCCAGCTCGGAGCCAGCGACGGCGCCACGCTCGGCTCGAATCAGGCCACCAGCTACGACGACCTGCTCACCACCTACATGGGTGTGGGCAGCCAGATCGACGGGCTCGGCCACATGGGTATCAATCATCTCTACTACAACGGCACACCGGCCGCGGAGTTCGCCGGCGCGGCGGGGCTCCGGAAATTTTCCACCCACGAGATACCCCCCATCGTCACCCGGGGCGTCCTCCTCGACATGACCATCGAGCTCGGGCAGAACCCCCTGCCCGCGGGGACGGCCTTCAACCGCCAGGAAATCGAATCCGCGGCTCGCAGGGCGGGCGTGAAAATCCGGAAAGGGGACGTGGTGCTGTTTCATACGGGGTGGCTGACGAAAGCGGATTCTGATCCGGCCGGATTCATCGCCCGGCAGCCGGGACTCGGTGTGGAAGGCGCCCGCTATCTCGCGGATCTCGGCGTGGTCGCGATCGGCGCCGACACCGCTGCACTGGAAGCGATCCCTCATGAGGATCCGGCCACGGCTTTCCCCGTGCACACGGAGCTGCTGGCGAAGAACGGCGTCTACATTCTGGAGGTGATGAACACCACGGAGCTTGCCGCGGACGGTGCGACAGAGTTCCTGTTCGTACTCGGTCAGCCGCGCTTCGTGGGATCGGTGCAGGCGATCATCAACCCGGTGGCGATCCGCTGAGGCACCGGCGGATTCATCTCGGCGAGCGCCCGTAAACCAGGCCGAGCCCCTGAGTCCGGTATCCCAGCAGCACGAGCAGATCGTCCGAGGCGTTATCCACCACCTCTGCATCCAGGGACAGGAACCAGTTTTCCTGTGTCCGGTAGATCGGTCTGGTGTACCAGCCGAACAGCGCAGCCCGCGGCAGACCGGACCGGTTGCAGCCGGTTCTGTGCAGGACCCTGCTCTCGAACACCATGATCGTTCCCGCCGGTGCGATCACGGGCACCGCAGCTTCGGCGAGCACAGACTCATCCACGTCGTCCGCCGCCCGATGGCTGCCCGGCACAACTTCCGTCGCCCCGTTGTCAGCCGTGAAATCGTCGAGAAGAAACGCGAAGTTCATACCCTGAGGATCGGCCGGCCAGGGTTTCGGCATGAAGAGCTGATCCGCATGCAGGACGCCGCCTTCGCTGCCCGGCTCCGCGATGTTGGCGGAGATGTTACCCAGCAGCGCCGGCCAGCCGATCACTTCATCGAGGAGCGCCAGAACGACCGGTAACGCAACGAGCTCGCGGAAGACCGGCGCCCGATTGAGGATGTTCCAGACCCTGACGTTCTTCTCGCCGTAGTCGAGTCCGAACCGGTCGGCTTCGCGCTTCAGCACCCGATCCTCCTCGGCTGCTGCGTAGGTCGCCTCGCGGGCGAGCTGCAGCCGGGACGGTGTCACCTGGCCCGATATCAGCGCCAGCCCGTATTCCCGGATGTGTTCTCCGGCCTCTCTGGCATTGTCGACGATGGGCGGCAGCATCATCGCAGCGGGATGTTCTCGTAGTACGGGATCATGATCTGATCCGGCACGCTCGGATCGCCCACCAGAGCCGGTATGGCCGGATTGATGACATCCGGGTCCACGATCAGGTTGATGCAGGTGGGCCGCCGCGAGGCCAGCGCTTCCCGGACCGCCGGTGCGATCCGCTCGTACTCGGTGACGGTTTCCCCGGCGCCTCCGAAGGCGATCGCCACCTGATCGTAGCTCGTGCTGGCCAGGCTGACGATGCTGCGACGGTTCTCACCGAACACGATGTCCTGACCGGTTCTGGAGATTCCCCAGCAGGCGTTGTTGAGAACGATGGTCAGAATCGGCAGCTGGTGCCGGACCATGGTGTCGAACTCCTGAATGTTGAAACCCACCGCGCCATCCCCAGAGAAGATGGCCACCGAACGGTCAGGATTGGCGATGGCGCTGCCGATGGCAAATCCCTGCGATATCCCGAGACAGCCGAGATAGCCGTTCTGCATGCAAAGGCCCGGGCCCGCGGAACGCGCCGTCACACTCGCCCAGCCGGAGGACTCACCGCCGTCGATCACGACGACCGTATTCTCCTCCAGCGCGTCCATGGCGGCCTTCACCGCGTGATACGGGTGCAGAATGCCGGGTTTCGTTTCCTTCGGTGCGTCGGCAAACAGGGGTTCGAACGGATAGCGCCCGCTCTGCAGGGTCTGCAGCCACTCGCTTCTGTCGGACCAGGCGCTATCCGCGCAGGCATCTGTCAACGCTTCGAAGGTTTCCGCGCAATCCGCAATCACCGCCTGATCGACGGGCCGGAGACGACCGATCTCACCACCATCGAGGTCAATCTGGATCACCGTAGCACCATCCGGCACGATGGCGCCGGACCGGCCACTCAGATACATCCCCGCCCGCGCACCCGCCATCATCACGAGATCGGGAGCCTTACCCCGCGCCACCGCCCCGCCGATGGCCGCGACCCCGCCCACGTACTGCGGGTGGTGCTCGGGCAGAATGCCCCTGGCCATGGTGTTGGCGGCCACCGGTATCCCCGTCCGCTCCACGAAACCCCGGAGCGCACCGGAACAGCGCGAGAACACTGCCCCGCCACCGGCGATGATCACGGGGCGCTCGGCCCCGCGGAGAAGCTCGAGCATCCGGTCGACGGCACCGCGCGACGGGGCAGGTCGATCCGGTGCCACCAGGCGCCTGTCGACGGGAAACATGGGATCTCCCACCGGCATGAACATGACGTCGATGGGGACGTCGAGCAGCACGGGGCCCGGCCGGCCGGACGTGGCGATCCGCACCGCCTTCTCGATCAGATCCGGCAGCCGTTCCGTGTTCGTCACCCGATGTGCCCATTTGGTGACCGGCGCCACCATGGCCACCTGGTCGATGCCCCCCTGCAGAGGGTTGGTTTCCACTTCCCGCAGCGGCGGCGAGCCGACGATGAACACCGTGGGTATGGCATCCACGTACGCACTCGTGATCGGGGTGACGGCATTGGTGAAGCCCGGACCGGCCGTCACCACACAGACGCCGAATCCCGCCTCGGACGATCGGGCGTAGGCATCCGCCGCGTGGCCGGCGGACGCCTCGTGGCGGAAATCGATCAGCCGGATGCCTTCGTCCGGGCAGGCGACGAGAAAGGCATCCAGATGGCCGCCGTGGAGAGCAAAGACATTCCGCACACCGAGCGTTGCCAGCGTCCGTGCGATCACCGCACCGCCGGTTTTCTCTTCCAGGTCAGATTTGCCGTCCCTCATCGCTCATCCCGCCGTTCTTCCCCCGTCGCCGGTTACGATACTCGATTTTGAGAACGGTGCGCCTGGAAGAGTTTTCGCCCCATGTCCGAAGCCGTTATAGAATCCAGCGGAAACCCTCGCCAACATGATGCCGGGGCATCCCATGTACACCAGGATACTGGCCGCTCTCGATGTGGAGAGTCACTCGGATCGGCCGCTGATCAGCGCCGTTCGCCTCGCCCGCGAACTCCAGGCCGCCCTGCATGCAGTCGCCGTCGTCCGTACGGCGCTGGTCTCGACCAGAGGATTTTTCAGCGCCGATATGGTCGATCGGAACAGCGTTCTCGAACAGGCTCGCGAGGCCCTGCGCGCCCGGGTAGACGCAACCTGCGATAGCCAGCCGGGCCTGGATGTGCTCGTGGGCAAGCCGAGCGAAGCCATCGTCAACGTGGCGCGTCGCCGGGACTGCGATCTGATCGTGCTGGGCGCACAACCCCGGGAAGGGTCGGAAAGGGTTCTGGGTACCACGGCGACCAACATCCTCAGGCTGGCCAGCGGCATCGATCTCTATGCCTGCCATCGCGCGGATCCTCACAACCCGCTGGAGCGGATCACCGTGGCGATCGACGGATCCCGACTCAGCCCCGCCGTGCTCGCGGCTGCCCGGGCGATGGCCGGAATCCACGAACCCTGCGACGTGCAGGTCGTCTGTGTGATCGATGGCGAGAAGCGGGAATCCGAGTCCACCGTCGCGGCAGCCCGCAACTATCTCAAAGACACGGACTGGTCGGATCTGCGTGTCTGTACTCAGACCAGAGGCGTCGTGGATGCGCTGGAGCAGACCATCCGCGAGTTCGACTCGGATCTGCTCGTCGTCGGCTCAGGCCAGAACATCGGTCCGGGCTGGGCCATCGGTTCCACCACCAACAGCCTGCTGCACGAGATATCCTGTGATGTGCTGATCGTACGGGACTGAACGCTGACAATGCAGAAAGAAACTTTCGAAGTGGACGTCGTCCGCTGGGCCGAGATCCACAGCCTGCCAGATACCTGGCAACCGGCAGAGCTGCGCGCCCTGCTGGAGGAAGCCGAGTTCGAGGAACAGGTGGACGAGCCGGACGTCGAGGACATGACGCTCATGGTGCTGCAGGATCTCGGCGTCCAGGCAGCCAGCGATCTGGTGCTGCGCGCGGTTTTCGGCACCCGCCTGGGCAGCGGCGTCCGCCAGAACCTGGTGAGTGAACTGGAGGAGGACCGTCCCTGGGAACAGTTTGCGGACGTGGACAAGCAGGCGGACATCTTCCGGGCCGTCACCCTGCTGCAGAAGGCTTTCCCCAATCTGTTCGGCACACCGGATGCCATCGCCCTGCACATGAGCGTACGGCCGCGGAAGGCGGATGTGCTCCGCTGGTTGAAGGAAACACCGGATGCCGCTCTCCTCGTCCGTCTTCTGGCGGGCGGCATGCATGAGGACGCCGTGCTCAGACGGCTCTACGAAGAGGACCTCGCCGGTAAACGGTTCCCGGCGGCCCGGCACATCCTCTGGCAGACACGCAGGCTGAACGGAACGGATACCGCCGCCGAGTTCGAGGTCATCTCGTCACATCAGTGGCTGGACCCGCTCCAGCACGTACGCGAGTGGCAGTGCACGGCGTGGCCGGACGGGGATGACTGATTTTGACACTGGATCAGAGCCTTCTGTTCGCGCTTTTCGCGCTGATCCTCGGGTTTCTCATCTGGGGAAAGTTCCGGTATGACCTGGTTGCCTTTGCCGGACTGGTCGCCGCCTATCTGATCGGGGTGGTGCCCGCGGATCAGGTGTTTTCCGGCTTCGGTCATCCCGCTGTCGCCATCATCGCGCTGGTGCTGATCGTTTCCCGCGGGCTTTCGCGCTCCGGTGCGATCGAGCTCCTGGCCCGTCGCCTGATAGACAGCTCTCGGGGTATCCGTGCCCACATCGGGATCATGGCCAGCGTATCGGCGACCCTCTCGGGCATCATGAACAACGTAGCGGCTCTGGCGCTGCTCATGCCGCTCGATCTTCAGGCAGCCAGGCGGGCCAAGAGAAGCCCGGCACAGACTCTGATGCCGCTGTCCTTCGCATCCATACTCGGCGGCATGATCACTCTGATCGGCACACCGCCCAATATCGTGATCGCCACGTTCCGTGAGGAACGGCTTGGCGCTCCGTTCAGCATGTTCGATTTCGCGCCGGTGGGTCTCGGCGTCGCGATCGTCGGTATCCTCTATATCGTTTTCGTCGGGCGCCGGCTGATTCCCGTCGAGCGCCTGAAGCACGACACCACTCAGGAGCTCACGGAGCTCGAGGGCTACGTCGCGGAGGTCAGCGTCTCCGAGTCATCGCAGATGATCGGCAAGCCCCTTCGCGAGCTCGACGAGCTGGTCGACGAGTACGGAGTCACCGTGGTGGGGCTCGTCCGGCGGGGCAAGCGCCTGCCGGGATTCGCGAGAAGCGAGATCGTCCACAAGAGCGACCGCGTGATCCTGGAGGGCAGTCCGGAAGCCATCGATCAGTTCGTGGGTGCGGCAGGATTTTCTCTGACCAGCAGCACGAGCGGGAACGGGCTCGCCGCCGGAACCATGGCGCTGACGGAAGTCGTCGTACCGGATGCCGCCCGCATCGTCGGCCGTTCCGCGCTGGACGTGCAACTGCTCTACCGTCACGGAATCACCCTGCTGGGCATCTCGCGAAGCGGCACCCGCATCCGCGAGCGGGTCCGCAAAACCCGCATTCAGTCCGGCGACATCCTGCTGCTCCTCGGCCCCGAGGAGCAGCTGCCCGACGTGGTGGAATGGCTCGGCTGCCTGCCTCTGGCGGAACGCGGGCTCGAAGTCACCCAGCGGCGTCAGGCATGGACGGCCATCGGGGTTTTCGCGGCGGCGATCATCGCCGCAAGCTTCGGCTGGCTCTACCTGCCGCTCGCTCTTGCGGCAACCGTGGTCATCTACGTGGTCCTGAACATCGTGCCTCTGCGGCAGGTCTACGAATCCGTGGAATGGCCCGTGATCGTTCTACTCGGCTCCATGATCCCGATCGGCGCTGCCCTCGAAGCGAGCGGCGGAAGCGCACTCATTGCCGGAACGCTGGTGGACTGGACGGAAGGCTGGTCGGCCGTCGCCGTCCTCGTCCTGCTCATGGTGATCACCATGACGCTGTCTGACGTGCTGAACAACGTGGCCACGGCGCTGGTAGCCGCACCCATCGGTATCGGTGTGGCCGAGCGTCTCTCGGTCAATCCCGACACTTTTCTCATGGGCGTGGCCGTGGCCGCTTCGTGCGCGTTCCTGACTCCGATCGGCCACAAGAACAACATCATCATTCTCGGACCCGGCGGTTACCGCTTCGGCGACTACTGGCGGATGGGCCTGCCGCTCGAGATCCTGGTCCTGGCGCTCGGCGTCCCCCTGCTCCTGATCTTCTGGCCGTTGTAGAATTCCTCCATGAGTATCGATCCGCAGCCGCTCAGCCACCGCTCAACCGACCTCGGCAATGCCCGCATTCACTGGGTGGAGTGCGGTTCAGGCCCCGTCGTCCTCATGGTCCACGGGTATCCCGAATCCTGGTATTCCTGGCGCCACCAGCTGCCGGCGCTGGCAGCCGCCGGCTACCGGGCGGTCGCCATCGACGTACGCGGCTACGGGCGCTCGTCGAAACCGCGTGATGTGGCCGACTACCGCATGGTCCGTATGGTCAGCGACATCGTCGGCCTGGTCGACGCGCTGGAGACCGACGACGTCACCCTGGTCGGTCACGACTGGGGGGCTCCGATCGTCTGGAACTCGGCGCTGATACGACCGGATCTGTTTCGTGGTGTCGCCGGGCTGTCGGTGCCCTACTCCCCGCCCAGCCGGGAAGGCCGCCCTCTGGCCCGGATGCGGGCCATGGCCGGGGAGGACGAATTCTACGTCGAGTACTTCCAGGAACCCGGCCGCGCGGAAGCCGAGATCGAAGCGGACATACGAAGCTGGCTGCTCGGTTTCTACTGGTGTGCTTCCGGCGATGTGGAGAACGGCCCCAACATCGCAATCGTCCCCCGAGGCACGCAGATGCGTGATCATTTCGTGTATCCGGACAGCATGCCCGCCTGGCTGTCAGAGGAGGATCTGGATACCTATGTGCGGGAATTCGAGTACTCGGGTTTCTTCGGGCCGTTGTGCCGCTACCGGAACGTGGATCGGGACTGGGAAGATCTCGCCGCCTTCGCCGATCGACCCATCGAACTGCCGGCACTCTTCATCGGTGGAGACCGGGATGGCCCGACCATCTGGGGCGCGCCGGCCATCGAGCGATTCAGTGAGACATTGCCCAATCTGGTGAAGGCGGAGATCCTGCCGGGCTGCGGTCACTGGACTCAGCAGGAACGGCCCGCCGAAACGAATGAACTGCTGATTGGCTTCCTCGATCCGCTGCACTGAATTCCTTCATGACGTCATCCGGAACAGCTCGAGGGCCGTTCCACCGACGATCTTCTGTGCGTTCTCCACGCTGGTGGCGTCGAAGACCGCCTGGATGGAGCTTCTCGTGTAGCCGAACGTGCTCTCCTGGTGGGGGTAGTCGGAGGACCACATGCAGGTCTCCGGGCCGATCCGGTCGAGCAGCGAAAGACCGACCGGATCGGTCATGAAGGTCGCATAACAGTGCCTGCGCCAGTACCAGCTCGGCGGATGCTCGAGCTGCGGGTTCATGGCCGTGCGGAAATGGGTGGCGGCCATATCGGCATCGTGCAGCATGCTCGCGACCCAGGTCAGCCCACCTTCCACGAACACGGCTTTCAGTTCCGGAAAGCGGTCGAACACGCCGGCAAAGGTGAGCGACGACCACTGGTTGCGGAATCCCTGCATCTGCGTGAGCAGCGAGATTCCCGCCGCACCCGGACGGGCAGACGGGATGGCTTCGCCGATGTGAAATGTGAGCGGGATGCCGGAGTCCGCTATGGCCCCGTACAGCTCGTCCATCTCCGGATTGTTGTAATGAATCTTCTCACCCGCGGCATCGAGACCCGGACGCAGCGGCACCATGAGCGCCCGTGCGCCCAGCGCCTTGCAGCACTCGACCGACGCGGGGGCTGCGTCCATGTCCCAGTAGTTGGGTACCATTACCGGATACAGACGGTCCGGCGCCTCCGCGCAGCGCTCGGCCAGCGACTCATTGTAGATGCCGAAGACGAGTTCGCGGTTCTGCATTTCGCCGAACATGAACAGTCCGAACAGTCGTTGCGGGAAGATCAGCTCCTTCTCGACGCCCTCGACGTCCAGATCGGCGAGGCGCGCCGGAATGTCATTCAGCCCGGGCGTGCACTCCATGGCTTCGCAGAGAAAATCCGCGATGTTCGGCGGCGTCATGGGCTTGTCGCCGAGCCGGAAGTCGAAATGACCATCCACGAAAGTCATCCTGGGCTCCTGATCAGCCAGCTCCGGCGGGAACCGGCCGTGCCAGTAGTCACCTTCGATCAGATGACTGTCCGCCGATACGATCACCGTGCCTGCGGGCCAGGGCCGGGTCTCAGCCTGGGGGCGCCGTTTCGGCGACACCTCGATATCGATCTGCTCCGGTATCTCGAGAACATAACTGTCGCGCATGTCGCTGGATTCCCGCTTCTCCCTTACGAAAATTATAACGGGTTTTAATCAGCATCAGCCATCTCCTCCAGCCCGGACGGTTCGCCGGTAGAGACTGTGATGTCCCCGGGCACCCCGCTGCGTTAAATTACGCGCAAGGGAGGAACGATCATGAAGTCAATCTGGTTTCATCTGCAGGGCTATCGCGATCTGCCCGCCGATTTCGAAGATCGCTATGAATCCGTCTGGGTCACCCCGCCAACCGATGAGCTCTGCGACCCGCAGAAGGTTCACCAGTATCTGAACTGGAATCTGGATGAGCTGGACTACGCGGCGAGCCTGGGTTTTGACGGCGTGGGTACCAACGAGCATCACCAGAACGGCTACGGATTCCCGGTCTCCCCGAACCAGACCGGGTACTACCTGGCGAAGAGCACGACGGATCAGGCCATCGTCATCCTCGGCAACACGCTGCCGCTGTACAACCCGCCGATCCGGGTGGCTGAAGAGATCGCCTACATGGACTGCCTGTCGAACGGCCGCGTCGTGTCCGGCATGCCGGTCGGCACACCCATGGACGTGACCCACTGCTACGGCATCACTCCGACCACGGTCCGCCCACGCTATTTCGAGGCGCACGACCTGATCACGAAAGCCTGGACGGCCGAGAAGGAATTCCACTTCAACGGCAAGTACACGAAGCTGCGCCACGTGAACATCTGGCCGAAGCCGATTCAGAAGCCCCATCCGCCTATCTGGCTCGCCGGCGGCGGCTCCATCGAAACCTGGGAATTCGCCGCACAGAATGACTACCTCTACAGCTATCTGAGCTTCGGCGGTCGCCTTGCCGCTCAGAAGCTCATGGACGGGTTCTGGGAAGTGGTGGACGCCCACGGCCTCGACCGCAATCCCTACCGCGCCGGGTTCGCGCAGATCGTGTGCGTTGCCGAGACGGACGCGGAAGCGGAAAAGCTGTATCTGGAGCACATGCGCTACTTCTACAAGAAATCCCTGCACGTGGCGCGCCACTATGCAGCGGTCGCCGGCTACAACACCAAGGCCTCGCTGCAGGCCGCCATGAGCCGTGGCGGTGCCGGGAACCCCTTCGAGGCCATCGACCCCGGCTCCATCACCTGGAGCGAGCTGGTGGACAAGACCAAGCGCGTCGTCGCCGGCAGCCCCGCCACGGTGATCGATCACCTGAAGGAACTGGCCAGGGACCTGAACGTGGGACAGCTGATCCTGCTGATGCACGTGGGCTCCATGGATCATGAGCTCACCAAATACAGCACCCGGCTGTACGCGGAGGAAGTGCTGCCGCACATCCGGGACATCTGGTCCGATCAGTGGGAAGATCACTGGTGGCCCAGCGGCGCCAGACGACCGGTGCTTCCGGGCGAAGCCGTGGCTGCGGGGTGAGCGCCATGAAAACGATCCAGCTGACCCTCGCCAGCGGCCTGCCCGCCGACGTGCTCGCCGGCGGCTCCGGTCCGGCCCTGCTCTACCTGCACAATCACCTGGGCCGCACCTGGGATGCCTTTCTCGATGCACTGGCCGGAACCCACACGGTGTACGCACCGCGCCATCCCGGTTCCGATGAGCCGGACGAGCTGCTGGCGCTGGATGGGTTTGCGGATCTCGCCCTGTACTACGACGATCTGCTGAACGCGCTGGACGTGGACACTGCGGTGGTCGTGGGTCACGGATTCGGCGGCATGGCCGCGGCGGAGTTCGCCGCGCACTGTCCCGCGCGCGTCAGCCGGCTGGTGCTGATCGACTCACTCGGACTCTGGCTGGATGACACGCCCATCGACGACATCAGCGGTGTGCCACCGGAACGGGCGGCGAGCATTCTGAGTGGATCTCCCACCGTCACCGAAGCGCTGCTCGCACAACCGGAAGATCCCGCCGCCATTCCGGATTTCATGGTCGGACGCTTCCTGACGCAGGCAGCGGTGTCTCATTTCATCTGGCCCATACCGGACCGGGACCTGCGGCGGCGACTCTACCGGATCACCATGCCCACCCTGGTGCTCTGGGGGGAGGACGACCAGTACGTTCCGGTGTGCTACGCGCGCGAGTTCGGGGACGGCCTGCCCGATGCCCGGATAGAGCGGATCCCGGGCGCCGGACACATGCCTCAACTGGAGAAGACGGATGAGGTGATGACCGTACTCGCCGATTTTCTCGGCACGGTGTAGTCATGGTCTGAAGCACACGGCGATCTGATCACAGTTCCAGGATCTCTCCGGGTTCGATACCGTCCAGCGTCCACGACCCGATCCGGTAACGGACCAGTCGCAGCACGGGAAAACCGACGGCCGCGCACATCCTGCGGACCTGGCGGTTGCGTCCTTCACTGATGGTGAGCTCCAGCCAGCTGTCCGGAACCGTCCTGCGCACCCGGATGGGCGGTACACGCGGCCAGGTCACCGGCGACGCGGTCAGCAGTTTCGCCCGGGCGGGCCGGGTGAGACCGTCTTTCAGCTCGATTCCCTCCCGCAGAGGCTGCAGATCCGCATCAACCGGCGTCCCCTCCACCTGCACCCAGTAGGTCTTGCTCACCTTGTGTTCCGGGCTGGTGATCCTGTGCTTGAGTGCGGCGGAGTCCGTCAGCATCAGCAGGCCCTCACTGTCGCGGTCCAGCCTGCCGGCGGGATAGACGCCCTTCAGATCGATGAAGTCCTTCAGCGTTCTGCGGCCTTCACGGTCCGTGAACTGGGACAGGACGTCGTACGGCTTGTTGAACAGGATGATTCGTGTCACGGACCTGGCCGGAACTCTCAGAGAGCGTCAGTTTACCGTCCCTGCAAACCTGCAGCCTGCTTTCCGGCCCGAAGCGCGCTAGAGTGAGGCGCAGACACCGCGCAAGGAGCCTGGCCATGTCCATACCCCGGTTTGCAGCCGACGTACCGATGGCGGAGTTCAACGCAGCCCTGGAGGAAGCGGGCTGTGCCGTGATCACCGACGTCATGGATCCGGCGCTGCGACAGTCGATCACCAGCGAACTGGCATCGCACATGGCGGCAGCACGCGTCATCCAGGAAGATGACCCGGAAGAGTTCTATCCCGGAAAGACCCGGCGCGTCACCGCCCTCATCGCCCGCTCGCCGAGCGTGACCGACCAGCTGATCACGCACCCGGCAGCCCAGGGTGTGTGCGAGCACTTCCTGCGCCCCACCGGGGAACTCGGCTATCAGCTGCACGTCACCGCAGCGCTGGAGGTGGGCCCCGGCGCGCGCAGGCAGATCCTGCACCGGGAAGACGACTCCTTTTCCTATTTCCCCATGCCGAGACCGAATCTGATCGTCGCCAGCATGTGGGCCGTCTCGGATTTCCGCGCGGACAACGGCGGCACCCTTCTGGTCCCCGGCAGTCACCGGTGGCCCGGCGACCGCGAAGCACAGCCGGAGGAGATCGTTCAGGCACAGATGCCTGCGGGCTCGGTGCTGTTCTGGCTCGGCAGCCTGCTGCATGGTGCCGGGGCCAACACCTCGGAAGACTGGCGCTACGGCATCATCCTCACCTACTCGGCAGGCTGGGTGCGACAGGAGGAGAATCAGTATCTGGATGTCCCGCCCGAGCGGCTCGCCGAGCTTTCACCCGAGGTGCGGCGCATCGCCGGATTCGACATGTACGGTGCCCTCGGATTTTTCGATCCGTCAATCCGCTGAACCCGCCCCGTTGATCGAATTCACCCTGGAGGGCATCGAGCCGTTCACCAGCGGCAACCGGTTCGTGAGCGGATTTCTCGACTATGCCTTTTCAGGGTGAAACCCGGGTAGACTGCCTGAACAGTCAATCAGGGGAGACAAGATGGCAGAGAAGGAAAACAAGTCCGGCGGCACCGGAAACCCGCCCGGCTTTCCGGACTTCAGCCAGATGCTCGAGCAGATGCAGATGCCCGGGGTTGATCTCAGCCGCATGGCCGAGGATGCACGGAAGAACATCGAAGCGGTTCAGGCAGCCAACCAGGCGGTGGTGACCGGCTGGCAGACGCTCGCCGAAAAGCAGATGGAGATGTTCCGGGAATCCATGGAGCGCTGGCAAGCAAACGTAACGCAGACGGGCGGCGACAGTGCTTCCGTGGAGAAGCAGGCGGAGCTCGCCCGTGAGGGATTCGAGCGGGCGCTCGAGAACATGCGGGAGCTCGCCGAGATCGCTTCCGAGTCTCAGAGCCAGGCTTTCGAGATCATGCGCACCCGTTTCGAGGAGAACATGCGCAGCCTGTTCCCCAGCGGGAAGGATTCCGGATAGAGCCGTCGTTCGCGCAGGCTTCAGCTCAGGTGAGGAATTCCCGCACCGCCCGCTTGAAGCCTCCGCTGGCCACCGTGCTCAGGTGGTCGGTATCCGGGATCACGAGGTGCCGTCCCTTCGGCAACGCATCAGCAAAGGCATCCGCACTGTCCACGTAGGGGTGATCGTTCGCACCGTTGACGATCAGCACGGGAAAGTGCGCCTTCGAGATGCCGGGCCCCGCGACTGCCAGCGCATGACCTTCCGGCCACATCTGCTCCGCGGAACAGGCGAGGGCTTCGAGGTCGTGGTCCGGCGTGGACCGCACGAATGCCAGAACACCCGCCGCGGCGGGGTCGCTTTCCGCCCGTTCGGGATGGCGCAGCATCTCAGCGATCACTGCACCCTGCGCCGCACTGGCCTCGGTTTCGCTGCCGATCCCGCCCAGCACCATGCCCGTGAACCGTTCCGGATGGTGGCCGAGCAGCCAGGCGCCCATGAACGCCCCCATGGAATAGCCCATGAGATCGCAGGTATCGACGTCCAGCGCATCGAGCACCGCCAGCACATCCCGGCTCATGGCCCCGTAGCCGTAGAGTTCCGGGACATGGGGTTTGCTGCTCTGTCCGTGGCCGCGGACGTCCATGAGGATCAGCGCCCGTCGATCCGCCAGCACGTCCATCCAGCCGGTTTCGATCCAGTTGGTGCGGCTGTACGCCCCCCAGCCGTGGACCATCACCAGCGGCTTACCGTCGCCGGTGCGGTTGAACCAGATCTGCAGGCCGTCGGAGTCGGTGAACATCGATCCGGTCAGTCGGCCAGGAAATTACGGCGAACGGCCTCGAACGTCTCATCGCCGATACCGATGCTGCGAAGATAGCCGAGCGCACCGCCCCACCGATCCTCCAGCAGATCCAGAAAGTCACCCATGGCCGTCTCCGGCACACCGGCGTGGTGCATCATCTCTTCGCGGCCCACCCCTTCCGGCAGCGCGCCGCTGGCTTCCAGAAATTCCACCTGCCGGGGTACGTCCCGGTTGGTGAGCACATAGTCGGCCTCGATCAGCGCCCGGTCCACTCCGAGAACGCTCAGCAGAAAGGCCGTAGACACCCCGGTCCGATCCTTCCCGGCGGTGCAGTGTATGACGATGGGATGATCGTCCGGCTCGGCAAAAATCTCGAACATCCTCAGCCAGGTATCGCCGCCGAAGGACAGGTATCCGAGATAGCGGCGGCCGGAGATACCCGTATCGCCGACGATACGGGCCAGCTCGTCGGTCCCTCCGTCCGGAATGACGGGAAGGTGAACGTGCCGCACGCCCATGGTCTCGAGCGGCCCCCGTCCCTGCACTTCGACCTCGTCGTTCTTGCGCAGATCAATCTGCGTGCGCACGCCCAGGTCGCGGATCCGGTCCAGATCACTCTGTGTCATCCGGTCCTGACGGCCGGCGCGGTAGTATCTGCCCCATTGGACCGTGCGGTCGTCAGCCGCCGGATAGCCGCCGATGTCGCGGAAGTTGAAACAGCCTTCGAAGCGTATATGGCGGTCGCCATAATCCTCAATCATCCGGACTCATCCTCTTTTCGAACTGAAAAAGGGTAGTTTACCTGAGGGTACGCCGCCGGATGGACCCGGGAACAGGATCTGCCGGAGTCGAAATTCTGCCTCGAGCAGTGTTAACGTTTCCATCGGGGGTTGTCAGAGATTTTCGATCGTGACACCGGAGGATGGGCAGGGACGCGCCAGATCGGTGCTGCTGCGGACAATCGCGGCGGCCTCCCTGCTGCTCTGTCACTCCGGGAATGCTGCATCACCCGACCGCACCACCATCCCGCTGTCGACGACGTCTGTGGCCTCCGTCTTCTCCAGGCCGATTTCTCCGGATCGGCCCTCTGTGCTCGCCCCGTTCGATTTCGAAGACCTCAGCACCGCACCCGGTATCGTACCGGCCGGCAGCTACCCCGTATCGCGAATCACACTCGCAGGGAGCACGGCGCTGGATCCCGCCCTCGTCCGACCCGTTCTGGCAGATTACGAGAACCGCACTCTCACCTTCACGGAGATGATTGCGCTCCGGGATCGTCTGACCGCCATGTACGTGGAGAACGGTTACCTCACCTCCGGCGTGGTTCTGGCATCGCTAGACGATGGCGTCCTGACGCTGCTCGCCGTGGAGGGGAGACTTACCGCGATCAGGGTGAGTGACGACGGTCACTTCCGGCCGCGCTTCGTATCCCGGTACCTGCAGGGATTCGGCGATCCGGAACCGGTCAACGTCTACGATCTGGAAGAACGTCTGCAGATTTTTCAGCAGCAGCCGCATGTCCAGGTGGTTGACGCCGCGCTTCTGCCAGGTGAGAACCGCGGGGACTCGGTGCTCTGGGTGGATCCGGTGGAAACCGATCGGTGGGCATTCGGACTGGAAGCGTCCAATCAGTTGAGCCCGGCCATCGGCAGCGTTCAGGGCGTGGCGAACGTTGAGACACTCAATCTCACCGGTAGAGCCGACGATCTCAGACTGGGGGCGAGGGGTGCCGAGGGACTGCTGGAGTTCATGGGCGAATACGATTTTCCCATCGGCACCTCAGGCCGGAGACTGTCGGTCTACGCCTTCGGGGCGGACAGCGACATCGTCCGCGGGCCCTACAGAGACCTGGATATCGGCGCGGACAGCTTCACCACCGGTGCACGCTTCAGGCAGCCGCTGCAGAGGTCCCTCCAGCAGCAGACCAATCTTCTCGCCACGGCCGAGTGGCGCCGCAGCCGCACCTACCTGCTCGGTCAGGGATTCTCGTTCGTCGAAGGCCCGGAAGAAGGTGAGGCCACGATGGCTATCCTCCGGGGTGGGATTGAAACCCTGCGCCGGACCGCCCGGGACGTGATCTATGCCCGGGCGGAGCTCAGCGCCGGTCTGGATGCCCTCGGGGCCACCATAAACTCCGGGGCCGATGTGCCGGATGGACGCTTCGTGAAACTCCGCGCCCAGGTGCAGTGGGCCCGCCGGCTTCCCTGGCTGGACAGTCAGGCCCTGTTCCGGGTGGATGGTCAGCTGTCCGACGACCCGCTGTTCGGTCTCGAGCAGTACCCGATCGGCGGGCGCTGGACGGTGCGGGGATATCGCGAAAACACTCTCATCAGAGACAACGCCATCCTCGCTTCCCTGGAGTGGCGGCTGCCGCTGCAGCAGACGGTTTCCGGCCGCCATCAGCTCGAGCTGCGCCCGTTCGTCGACTACGCCTATTCGGGCAACGTCGACGGCGATGAGATCGGCCCGAAAACCCTGGCGAGCGCGGGCATCGGCATCTACTGGTCACCCGTGGAAACTCTCCAGCTCGAGGTCTACTGGGGAGAAGCGCTGAAGGATGTCCAGTATCCGGATGAGTACGACATTCAGGACGACGGCATTCATTTCCGGTTCAACTGGATGACCAGCCGATGATCGCCGACACCCTGAAAGTCTGGTGTCTGACCACCCTGTGTGCCTCCACCTGCTGGGCACAGTCCAGCATCATCCGCGATGGCTCGGTCGGGCCAGGTACCGGCGTGCAGCCCATCGATACGGGCGGCGTGATTGAGATCGATGAATCCATGGGCAGCCGTCCAGGCGGTGGACAGAACCTGCTGCACAGCTTCAGTGAGTTCAGCATCGGCAGCGGTGACACTGCCCTGTTCACCGCCGATCCCGGCCTCATCACCGCGAGAATCATCTCCCGGGTAACCGGCGGGGCCGTCTCAGAGCTTTCGGGGACCCTGGCGTCTGATGTGAACGGCGCCGATCTCTATCTGCTCAATCCAAACGGCGTCATTCTCGGCCCGGAAGGCGCGATCGACACTCAGGGCTCCGTTTATCTGAGTACTGCCTCTTCGCTCTCCATGCTGCCGGACGACCCGGAGGGGCTGCTGACTTTCACCGGCGACGTGCGTCTGGCCGTCGCAGAACCCATCGCGTTCGGTTTTTTCGACGCTCCCGCAAGCCTGGTGATCGATGGCACCAGCATCGACCTTGCGGGTACCCGCTCGCTGTCCCTGTCTGCCGGCGATCTCAACGCCACCGGCGCCACGGTCACGACGGGTGGCAGCGTCGAGCTGGCCGCGGTACAGAACGGCACGCTGACACCCTTCCAGGACGCCCTGCCGGCCGGGTCGGGAAGCGTCGTACTGCGCGATACCGAAATCAGCACGAGTACCCAGGGCCAGCGGAATGCCGGCGACGTGCGCCTGCGCAGTGGCGGCTCGATCACGATGGAGGGCGGGACGATGTCGTCCTTCACCCTCGGCGATGGTGACGCGGGCGACGTTCTGCTGTCTGCAACCGTCATCGATCTCGAAAACGGTGCCTTCATCTCCAGTGCCAGCGGTCCTGCAGACATCGGGGGCGGTGGTGGCGGTTCGGGATCCGGCGGAGGTTCGGGAGGCGGGTCCGGTTCCGGCGGCGGCGGTTCCGGAGGTGGCGGCTCTGGATCCGGAGGTGGTGGATCCGGCGGTGGCAATTCGGGAGGGGCAGGCGAACCCGCCGGTGCCGGCGGCGATGTCACCCTGATCGCCGCCGAGCGCATCACCGCCCGGCAGAACGTCAACCTCGGCGCCAACAGCAACGCCGCGGGCGACGCCGGTACCCTCCACCTGCAGGCTCCGGTGGTGGAGCTGCTGAACGGGTCCCGCATCGCCAGCGCCGCCGCGTCCTCGGGGAACGCGGGACGCATCGAGATCGAGGCCAGCGACCGGGTCGAACTCTCCGGCACCAACAGCCCCGGCGATCCGGAACGGGATCGCGGCACGAGAATCACCGCAAGCTCCGCTTTCACCGCCTCCGGCGACGCAGGCAGTATCGACATCCGCACGGGCACGCTGATTCTGGACGATGGCGCCCGGATCTCGTCGAGCACCTCGGGCATCGGCGATGGCGGATTCATCCACATCCAGGCGACGGATTCCGTTCAGCTCAGCGGTCGTCGCGGGGACGGGAGTCCGTCTTCGATCCGTGCGGCAACCGAGGTGGAAGAGGAGGAGATATCCGGCAACCTCGGCAACCGCACCGGCAGAGCCGGCGAGATCGTGGTCGAGACACCGCTGCTGACCATGGCGGACGACACCGAAATCCGGAGCACGACCGCACTACCCGGAGTCGGCGGACGCATCCTGATCGATGCCGCGGAACTCCAACTCGACAACGCGCTCATCAAAGCCGGCAGCGTGGGCGAAGGATCTGGAGATGCCGGTGACGTACTGATCGGGGTCCGGGATTCCGGCGAGGCCGTCCGCTACCCGATGACCAGCATGCTGCTCGAGTCCAGCTCGGTGGAAACATCGGCCACGGACGCCGGTGGTGGCGATATTACCGTCAGAGGAATCGGCTCACTAAGGCTCAGCGACAGCGGCATCGACGCCAGCGACACGGCCAGCGACGGCGGCAACGTGGATATTCAGTCCAGCCGCGACATCCTGGTGCTCAACGGAAGCCGTCTGCTGGCGCGAGCGGCCATACCCGGCGGCGACGGCGGCGTCATCACCATCACCACCGACGCCTATGTGCAGTCGCCCGACAGCATCGTCATCGCCGAGAACGAGGTGATCGTGAATTCGCCCGAAACCAATCTGGAAGCGGCGGTAACCGAGCTGCCCGAGGATTTCGAGGACTCCACGAGTCTGTTCACCCCCATGTGCTCCGCCCGATCCGGTACGGATCAGACGGGCAGCTTCGTGGTGGACGAGCATCCACGGCTTCCCGTAGTGCCCTCCGAATCCATCCTGACCGGGCTCGGCGTTCTCGACCCCGATTCCGCGATCGCCTTCGACGCCCTCTGGCGCGGTGACTTCGAGAAGGCTCTGAATCTGACGGACACCGTGACTCCGAGTGCCGGCCGGAGCGTGATTCGCGCCGTTGCCTTCGCGGCCCGGAACCAGTCTGTCGAAAGTGCGCGTGAGTTTCAGGCGGCGCGCAACCTGGCGGCCGATCCGGTCGAGATCGCGCTGGTCGAGCTCAATCGCGCCAACGCCGCCATTCTCGCAGGGGATACCGTGACCGCAGCCGAAACGCTGGCCGCAGTTCCAGCCCGCTCGAGCCGCGAGATCCAGCTGTATCACGCTCTGTTGAGCGCGCGTGCAGGCGTGCCGGAGACAGCAGACTGGATCCGAAAGGCCCGAGCCGCGCTGTCCGTGCCATCCGTCGAGCAGGTTCGGGCAGCACTGCATCTGAGCCGGACGTCGCTCGACTTCATCCGCACCCGCGGCAGCGACGGGCTCCTGACAGACACGGTTTCACTGCTCCGGCAGGCACAGCGCCACGCAGCGGACAACCGGGAATCCCGCCTCCTCGCGCTGTCTTTCGCCATGCTGGCAGAGTCCTACGCGCTGGATGGACAACCGGATCAGGCGCTGCGGCTGATCCGGACAGCCATCGAAGCGGATCCGGAAGCCGCGGACCTGCATTTCCGGTGGTACGGCTACGAAGGCCATCTGCTCACGGCCATGGGCGAGACCGATGCCGCCACCTCCGCATTCACGAAAGCAGTCGAGGCTTTCGAGCTGACACGGCCGATCGCCCGGGCCCGTTACGGCAGCCGGCGGGTCGATTTCCGATCCGTCTACACCGACCTGGTCGAGAGCCTGCTGGTCGGATCCACGACCCGGCCCGAGCTGCTCGCCGACGCAAGGCTGACCATCGAACGGTTCAAACATTCCGAGCTCGAAAACTACTTCAACGACGAATGCTTCGCCGCCCTCGACGCCGATGCGGTAGCGCTGGACGATGTGGACGAAAGGACGGCCATCGTCTATCCCATCGTGCTGCAGGACCGGCTCGAACTGCTCGTGAGCGTCAACCGGATGCTCGAGCGCTTTACCGTGCCGGTGCCGGAGGCAGAGATCAACGCGCTCGCCACCTCGCTGCGCAGGCACCTGGAAAACCGGACCACCAACGAGTATCTGCCTGTTGCCCAGGCGCTGCATGCGCTGGTCGTCGAGCCCTATCTCGAACGCCTGACCGCTGCCGGGGTCTCCACGATCGTCTTCGTCCCGGACGGGCTGCTCACGACGATACCCATGGCGGCGCTGCACGACGGCCAGCGCTTTCTGGCCGACCGGTTCGCCGTGGCCGTCACGCCCGGTTTGAGCCTGATCGCGCCGGCCCCGCTCGGAGGCCGTAACGACAGTGCCCTGCTCGTCGGAATCAGCAATCCGGTCGGCGCGTTCGACAATCTGCCGCACGTTCCCGAGGAGCTTGCCGGCATTCACAACCTGGTCGGCGGTGAAGTCCTGCTGGACGAAGCGTTCGGCGGTCAGGACTTCCGCGACCACTTCGTCGAGCAGCAGCCGGCCATCGTCCACGTGGCATCGCATGCAGTGTTTCAGGAGGCTGCCGCCAGCTATCTGGTCACCCATGACGAACCGTTCACGATCGACGAACTGCACACGCTGGTGGCACAGTCGCGGTTCCGGGAACCACTCGAACTGCTGACCCTGAGCGCCTGCGAAACCGCCGCCGGGGATGCGCAGGCGGCCCTGGGGCTATCGGGTTCGGCGATCCGCGCGGGTGCACGAAGTGCGCTGGGGACACTGTGGACGGTCTACGACGAATCGAGCGGCATCCTGATCGTGGACTTCTACGAGCAGCTGACCGGGTCGGGCCTGTCCAAGGCGGAGGCGCTGCAGGCGGCACAGAAGCGCCTGCGGACGGACGACCGGTTCAGCCATCCGTTCTACTGGGCACCGTACCTGCTGATCAGCAACTGGCTGTGACCGCTCAGCTTCCGTTCAGAACCCAGTGCGCAACGTTCGTCAGCGCCACCTGTTCGAGCAGGACCGCTTTCGCGTCACAGGACTGATCCGAGCAACCGTCCAGGGCGGCGATCGCATCGTAGAAAAACCCATCTGCCGCCAGCGCCGGCGCTTCCGTTTCCTGGACCGCAGTCGGAACATATTCGACCGTCGCCACGCCCACCATGTCTCTCGAACGCCGGTCCGGATCCCGTACGATCGCCACCGACCACTGATAGGTCTCGCCCGGCTCGAGCGCCACGCCTTCGGCGTTCAGATCGAGCGCATGGATACCGGGTTCCAGGGTCAGCGTCCTGCGCACCCTGAAATCCGGCTCGATGGCGCCTCGCCGGGTCACCACGAACTCGACCTCACCGTTCACACCACGGGATACCCACCAGAAGAGCTTCGGAGAGGCCTGAGCCGTGATCCCCGTGTGCTCCGGCGCGAGCAGCGCCAGTTCCAGCCCGGCGCCCTGGGAACGGGTGCCACCCCCTACTCTGGTTTTCGGCGCACCGAGGCGGGGCGGTACGTACGTGGGCTGAACTGCCGCGACCGCCATATCGCCCTGGTCCAGTTCATCGATCATCGCGACTTCCGCGCCTGCTGCCGGGGTTTCCACAAACTGCCCGGCTGGCCCGCTTTTCTGAATGTTTGCAGGCTGTTCCGGCGGTTTTTCGCCGAACACCGCCATCCCGGTGCCGACAGCCAGCAACCCGACAAGCAACCGTACTATGTTCTTGAACATTCCGGCCTCCTTCCTTGAGCGTCGGTATGAGGATCTCAGATTTCCAGCACCTGTACTGTCACCGGATTGACACGGCCTTTCAAGTTGATGGCTCCGCAGGAACGCCAGTCGAGGCCGCTGCCTGCTCTGCGGAGCGTTTCGTCGCTGACGGCAATCACGCTGCCCTCGACCTGCTCGCGGATGCAGTATTCCTTGGCAAAGGTCTCGAGGCGCGCCGCGACGTTCACCGTATCGCCTACGGACGTGTACTTGGATCGGACCCGGCTGCCGACGGTGGCGGCGACCAGACTGCCGGTATGAATGCCGAAGCGCAGCCGATGCTGCTGGCCCTGCACCGCGTCCAGGCCTGCGAGGCGACCGACCAGGGTGACCGCGCACTCCACCGCGTTCGCCGCATCCGCATTGAACTCCGCCTCACTGGTTCGACGGATCGGCACTCCGAAGTTCGCTTTGATGCCGTCACCGAAGTAGTCGTCCACCATGCCGCCGTATTCGACGATCACCTCCGTGGCCAGCGCCATGAACGGATTGAGCCATGCCAGCAGGGTCTCCGGCGGTGACGACTCCGTCATGCGTGTGAAGCCCTGGAGATCGACGAACATCACCGTTGCCGTCAGCTCCTGGGGTTTCAACGTCCCTTCGGAAAGCAGCTCCTCACGTCGCTGCCAGATCTCATCCACCACCATGGGCGAGACCTGCAGACTCAGAATGCGTTCCAGCTCGCGCCGTTCCCTGCGGGCGACCTGGACCAGGAAGGCAGTCACCAGCGCCGCGCTCACCGTCCAGCCCAACGCCATCGGGAACACGGGCAGCCAGAAGTCGGCCTGGAACAGCAGAACACCGGCACCGCTGATACCGATGGCGCCGAGCGCAACGATCAGGCTCAGCCGGGTGGCCGATCCTGCCAGCAGACCGGTCACCCCACCTGCCAGACAGCTCAGCGTGAGCAGGAGCATCTCCATGACGGCTGGAGACGCCATCATGGGCTTCGCCGTCCCCTCACTCGAACGGACCAGCTGATCCACCAGCAGTGCATGTACCGCGATACCGGGAACCTGGGGATCCTCCACCCACGGCCAGCGGCTGGTGGGCGTAACGAAGCTGTCTTTCACGCTTTCCGCGTTCACGCCCAGAATGACGATCCGATCCTCGAGCAGCGCCGGTGGGATCTTAGCGTTGAGGAGGTCGTGCAGAGTGAAAGTCGGAAAGGACGCGGGTATCCGACGGTTATCCATCAGGTACTGGTAGCCGGCGTTGTCGAGTGCCGCATAACCCCCGAAACGGGAAGGAATCGGCCGGAAGACCGTCGGTCCGAGCATGAAGTGCTCAGGACTGTCCGGGTCAGCGGCAATTCCGATGCCTTCTCCCGCCAGCCAGGCCAAGGCGAGCTTCAGCGAGAAGGACCAGAACACCGAACTGCCGTCATCGAGCAAAGCCAGCCCCCGGCGGATGACCCCATCGTCGTCGAGCACCATGTCGCTGAACCCCACCCGACCCGAATCGGCAAGGACCGGTGAAGGTGCCACACCTTCGGAGCCTGCCGCCCGGACCTTGAAGATCCCAATCAGCTGCTCGTTTGCCTTCATATGCCGGGTCAGCTCGTCCGTCCCCGGAGGTACGGCCACATCGCGATAGATGTCGAGCCCGACCGCTCGGGGAGCATGCTGCTGGATACGTTCCAGCGCTTCCAGGAGCTGCGCGTCCGACAATGGCCAGCGACCCGCATTCTGCACGTCCCGTTCGGTGATCTCGATCAGCGTCACCACCGGCGGCTCGAGGCTGGGTCGCCGCAGCACGAGACCGATATCGTAGCCGGTGAGCTCCAGAGGCTGCAGCAGAGAGATGCCGCGCATGGCGATGAGGATCGCAGCCGCAAGCAGGCTGATGGCGACAGCGGAAATCAGCAGCGTCGGACGATCCTGCTTCATGCCATGTGCATTCGTCTACTCACCCGAGAGGCGTGAAAACCAGTCCCTGCCCAGGTGCCCTGCCCGCACCGCCGCGCGTTCCGCGGCCTTCTCCTTCGCCAGGTCGAAAGCACCAGAGCGACACAGAGCCACCAGCCAGGTATTGAAAATGGCATCGCGCTGGGCATTGCTTCCGCCGATGGCCGGCACGCTGTTCAGCTCTTCGGCGAGCAGCCCGGCAGCCGCATCGTAATCTGCCCGCGAGAACTTCTCGAGCGCCGTGCACAGGTTGGCGCTGATCCGGAACGGCAGACCCTCAGCCCGCACCCCCTGCTCGCGCACCGCTGCAGCGAACTGTGCGGCCCGATCCGGATTCTGTTGCGTCAGAACGAGCATGGTGTGCCAGTTGACGAACGGGATCCCCGGATCGGAAAAGTGGCGGGCCGCGAAAGTTTCGATTTCCGCCTGCTGGGCCGGGCTCAGAGACTGTCCGTAAAGCCGACTGCGCCAGGAGAAGGCCGCGCAATCTATGTGGGTAAACAGGGGTAGAGCCTGTGACGCGCCTGGACGGATGTACCGATCGAACAGATCGTGTGCGGTCGGGAAGTCACCGTCCTGCAGGTAAAAGAGCGCCAGGTGCCAGGCAACGTGACAGTGCAGCGGTTCGTGGGCACCGTAGCCCGGCATCCAGCCCTCGAGAAATGCCTGGCCCCCTCGCAGATCACCGGTCTCATAGTACCCGTGTGCGCGTCCATGAGCGGTGTTGGCACTGTCAGGCCGGACCTCGAGCGACCACTCCAGGAGCGGAATACCTCGCGCGGCCTGACCGGCTTCCACGCGGGACCAGCCGAGCCAGGACTGCATCCACCAGTCCTCCGGCCAGGACGGAACCAGACTCTCGAGGAACGCCAGCTGCTGATCATGCTGATCAGCGAAACCGCCGAAGCCGATCAACCCGTACACACCCAGAGCAAAGGAAAGCGGCAATGCATCCCGGGGATAGGAGGCCGCGTGCTCCCGAACCATTTCCAGCGCGCCGTCCAGCTCGTTCCGGGTAACTCGAGCCACGAGCTCGGCATGCTGACGCTCCCGCTGACTGCAGGCTGCCGCCAACGCCATCGCCTTTTCAGCGGATTTCCGGGCGGCGCCGGGATCGCCCTCGATCAGAGACACCCGGGCAGCGACACAGTGCGCAAGCGCAAATTCCGGATCGCACGCGAGGGCTGATTCTATGGATTGCCGTGCCGCACTGCGCATACAGAAGAGATAGTCCAGCGCGTCACGATAGTGTGCGGCTGCCTCGGGGGAGTCGGTGGATAGCCGCTGTTCGAATCGATCAAGCTGCATGGCGATCTATGCTAGCAGGACTGAAAGGTGCTGTTCTGATTGCTTGCTTCCCGATCGTGGTTGCGGGTGTGGCTCCAGTACGATTGCACGGATAGCCGCTTCTGATCGACACTTCACATACAACTGAGAAAGGAAACTCAAATGATCGGCTACATCACGCTCGGCACCCGCGATCCGGCGAAAGCTCAGGCTTTCTACGATGCTCTGCTCGCCGCCGTCGGAGCCTCACGGCTCATGGAAATCGACAACTTCGTGCTCTGGGGCAGATCCATGGACGAGCCCTGCCTCGCTTCCACCCTGCCCTATGACGGCGCCGAAGCGACCTATGGCAACGGCACCATGGTCGCCCTGCGCATGGCGAGCACCGATGAAGTGGATGCGCTCTACGCCCGGGCGATGGAACTCGGCGCCACCGACGAAGGGCCGGCGGGGCCTCGCGGTGACGGTTTCTACGCCGGCTACTTCCGCGACCCGGACGGCAACAAGCTCTGCGCGTTCTTCGCCTGAGAAACGACTGCGCCTTCCCGTTCGGGTGCTGGCGCGTTCGCATCGACGACAGTATCCTCGCCACCCTGAAATACCGACCGGAGTCAGCATGAACCCCTCGAGACAGATCATCCGCAACACCCTGTGTCTCCTGACCGTCGCCCTCATGATGACCGGCTGCGCCAGCAGCCCGCGGATCGTTGCCAACGCGGATCCGGGCACGGACTTCCTGCAGTTCCGCACCTTCGGTTTCATGCAGCCTCTCGGGACGGACAGCGCCAGCGGCAGAACGCTGACCAGCCAGCACCTGATTTCCGCGGTCACGACCGAGCTGGAGCGGCGGGGCCTGCGCCGTACGGACGACAACCCGGATCTGCTGGTGAACTTTTTCATCTCCACCCGGGAGGTGCTGACCTCTTCTCCGAGCTCGGCCAGCTCCATGCACTGGCGGCGCGGCCGTTACGGCACCTGGAGCGGCTACAGCATGAGCATGGGCACTCCCACGGTCACCCAGCAGACCCAGGGCACGCTCGCCGTGGATCTCGTGGATGCGCGGCAGCGCCAGCTGGTCTGGGAAGGTGCTGCGAGCCAGCGGGTCACCGACAGCAGCCGGCGGAATCTGGAGGAAACCCTGAACAGCGCGATACGCGATCTGTTCGTGGAACTGCCTTTCTGAGGGCCGGCCGAGGGCTAGATCGGCTTGAGCGCCAGCTGCGCGGCCTTTCTGATCCGTTTCTCGTCCTGAAAGTACTCGCTCGAGTCGAGGGGCTGAAACTGCTCCTTCACGCGCATCATGAGCACTTCGAGGCCGCCGTAGTTGATGTAGATCGGCTGCTCGGTGGCATCGAAAACGGAGAATGTCAGCGTCGAAGCGGCGACGTTCGCCGTGTATTTCAGACTGCCGCCTTTCTTCCGGATCTTCTGTGACGTGCCGTCCCATTCGGCCTTGTCGTTCTCAGCCGGCGCCTGCGTGACCTGCACCCGCACGGTGGCGAGCGCGTCGAAGTCGTGCCGGTACCAGAGCTCCCGCATCGAGTGACTGTGCACGGCCTGGACTTTCTCCATGTCGAGCTCGCCCGTCGCCGGATCTTCGAGACCGCCGACCTGCTCCACCATCGTCTGACGGATCTCCTTCAGCACCGAGCTCGGAATGACCGTGTGGCCCCGCTTCTCCAGATGCCGCGTGATCTCCTCCTCGATCATCTGCTTCGCCGCCTCCGGCATGCCGAGAGCGGTGCCGGCCTCGACCGGTGCCAGCGCGATGGTTTCAAACGATTTCCGGAACTCGCGCTTGTCGATCCTGTACGGATCGTACTTCTCGGCGGCGAGCGCAGCGGAAGATGCCCCCATGCAGATGGCCGTGATGAGCGTGATCAGCGTCTTCATTGCAGCCCCTCCAGATAGCCCCGGACGATGCCGGCATCGGGCGCGCTGCCGGCCAGCTGAAGGTAGCGCTCGAAAGCGCTTCGCGCCTCCTCCACCCTTCCCTGGATCCGATAAGCCATGCCGAGTTCGCGGTAGGCGTCTGCGTAGCGCGCATTCTTCTCCAGCGCCATGCCGTAAGCCGATACGGCCTCATCGAAATCGGGTCCGAGCGGGTGTTCCCGCCGGAAGGCCTCGCCCATGAGGAAGTAGCCCTCCGGATCGCCCGGGCGGGCGATCTGGTAGCGCGTCAGGCCTTCACGCGCCCGGTCGAACTGACCTTCCCGGAGATCGAGGCGCGCGGTGACGAGGTAGGCCGGGGCGATGGCGCGATAGTAGTCGATCGCCTCCGGAACCAGCCCCTCGACATAGTCCTTTCTGCGTTTCTCGCGCTTGATCTCTTTCTCGAGGTTCCGGATGCGATCCTCGAGCCGCGGATGGCTGCTCCACATCTGCCGCGGATCACCGGCGCCGTAGACTTCGTTCTCAGCCAGCTTCTCGAAGGCCGGAATGGCTTCATCCCGCGCGAGGCCCGCCTTCGCCATGAGCATGAGCCCTTCCTCGTCGGCAACGTATTCGTTCTTCTGCGAATAGCCGCTGGTCGACAGGTTGTACCAGAGGTCCCCAGCGAAATCGCCCACACCCGGATCGAACGAACCCGTCTGGGTCGCGACTGCGGCGCTGGCCAGAAGTCCCAGGCCCTTGCCGAACAGGCCCTGCCGACCTTCGGAAAGCATCTCACGATAGGTATGACGCTGGAGGAAGTGTGAGATCTCGTGAGAGACGATCGCCGCCAGCTGGGCTTCATTGTCCATGCGCACCATGAGCCCGGTGTGGATACCGATGGTGCCGTACGGATAGGCCCAGGCATTGAGCGTCGGTTCCTCCACGACGACGAACCTGAGCTCCACACCCAGATGATCGAGAAAGTCGCCGAGCATCCGGTCGGCAAGCGCATTCAGATAGCGCTCGAGGTCCGGGTGCGACACCAGCGTGCCGATGCGCACCAGCCGCTCCTCGTGGCTGCGCGCGCGCTCCCAGAGCTCCGCCTCATCGTCTTTCTCCGGAAGCTTGTCGATCTTGTCCATGGTCCGGACGGCGCTGTGCACGGGTGCAGCGACGAGCAGCGCGAGAACGACGAGCAAACCGGAGAAGACTCTTGCGAGATTCATGGGAACCCCTCCACCATGAAGCCCGCTTACTATACTACTTCCGGACGTATCCCGCGCCCGCGCCACGGGGCCTGCCGGAACTCTGGTACGCGATCGTCAGCGGCTCACCGATCAGCTGGCTCGCAAGCTCGGAGACGATCCGATCTGCCGCCGCCGCTTCCACTGCGATGATCGACTCGACCTCCAGGTCGAACGAGATCGACAGCAGATAGCGTCCTTCGGACAGATCGATCAGATGGGCCAGTATGTGGGCCCTCTCCCCATCGAGCCGCAGGCTGCCCGACAGGGCCAGCCGTTGCCGCTCATCTTCCGGATCCACGGGCGCGGACTCCGGCTGGAGATCGATGCCCTCGAGATTGATCAGCCGGTGTCGCAGCTCGTTCCTCAGTCCATCGGCCAGAGCCGCGGCATCTTCGGATGTCGACTGGAAAGACAGATTGCTGACCAGCACCCGGGAAGACCGCTCTGCATCGGCGGCAATCCGTTGCTCCGTGCCATCGTCGGCCAGAAACTGAAGGATCAGCAGCGCGGACAAGACGATCGACGAAAGCAGCAGGAGCAGATTGACGACCGTTCCGAGCTGCTGATCCGTCCGGGTTTCGGCCGGCGCCTCGTCGTCGAGCACGATGCCATCGGCGGTCACCTGGAAAGCCCATGCCAGAATCAGGACGACGGGAAAACCCATTACGCCGATTACGATAATCAGGCTCAGCGTCCAGTCCGGAAGGCCGATCATCGGAAAGATCACGTCACCGATCTGCAGGTTCAGCCACAGAACCAGAACGTATGAGATCGCCGTGCGACAGACCTTCCGCTTCCGCAGCTCTTTGCACAGGCTCCAGAACCCGGGGCGTACCCGCGGCAGCTCTGTCCTGGCGGGCGGCACCTCGGTCAACTTGGGGTGTGAGCTCACTTCCTCTCTCCTCAGTCCTCTCTGAGTAACAGGTACTGCGGATTCCGGTCGTGACGTCTCACCAGCAGGCCGCTTTCCGTCAGTGTTTCCGTGAAGTGAGACATCCGGTGTTTCCGCGACAGTAAGAAGGAGAGAAGAGGAAAGGCAGGAGTCATGTCCGACGATCTACACCGTGTACTGGTCAGACGCGCGATTGCCGTCGGGTTGCTGATCTGGCTGCTTGGTCTGACGCTGCTGCATCTCGAAGGACATGGCGTGCCGCGGGTGGCGGCCATGTCTCTGGTGGTTCTGGGCATCGGCGGGCTGCCGCTGGTACTTGCCTGGCCCTGGATCAGAAAGCGGCGGCGCAGTTCCGGGGAGCGGTCATCAGATCAGATCCCCAGCGCCGAACATCGCTATCGGGTACTGGTGACCGCGGAGGTCGCGTTGCTGTCGGCCGTGCTCATGGTCCTCCTGATGTGGCGGCCGGCATGAGGAAGCCGCCCGACAGAGAAGACCAGGAGCGTCTGATCGATCGTTCAGACAACGTCATCAGACTTGTCAACGACGCAGGTCAGAGTAGGCTGGTAGTTCTCATCCAGGGGGATGATGCGCCGGTGAGCCCAGAACAGCGCGAACTCGAAGAAGCAGACATTGCCACCGATCTCGTCCGACGGGTCAGGGCTGGCGATGCGGGGGCGGAGACCGCACTGGTTCAGCGCTACGGAGACCGACTGCGCCACGTCCTTCAGCGCCAGATGACACAATATCCCCACGACGTGGACGACATCGTTCAGGAAGCGCTGACCACGGCCATCCTCCGGCTCCGCGACGAAGGGATCGACGATCCCGCACGGCTCGGCGGATTCATCTATGGCGTGGCCCGCAATCTGCGGCTCGCGCGCTTTCGCGAGCACAGCCGGCACGACGGCGACGTGGATCCTGAGGTCATTGCCCGGATCGCGGACGATCAGGTGTCGCCGGACGGGATCGCAGCAGATGGAGAGACATCACGGGTCGTCCGGCAGCTGCTCGCAGAGCTCGGCACGAACCGCGGTCGCGAGCGCGATCGCGAGGTGCTGCTGCGGCTATACCTGGATCAGCAGAGCCGCGAAGAGGTGTGTGAAGCACTCGACATCGAACCGGACCACCTGCGCCGGGTGGTTCATCGTGCAAAACAGAGATTGAAAGCGCTCCTGATCGAGTCGATCGACCGCGGTGCGCTCGGGCAGCTGTCTGATGAATGATTTGAGACCCGCAGTGTCGGGAGGTGTGCAATGACCAGTCCCAGTTCACAGGACATCCGGGCGTCGCTGACTGAGCTCGGCGACGAGGAAGCCATCGACATCATGGAGGGACGCGTGCTGCCCTCTGAGGAAGCGGTGGATCAGGCCGCGCAGCAGTTCGCACGGAGGCTGCTGGCAGAACCCGATTCAACGCCTGCGGAACAGGTCGAGCGAGCAACGGTCGTGCAGCTCATCAACCGGCAGCCATGGATGCGGATGGCGGCCGCTCTGATGCTCGGGGTGCTCATCAGCTCAATGCTGACCACCCGCACGCAGTTCCCGGATGCGGGTTCCAGTATGGCTTCCGCAAACGTGGTCTATCTGGAGGTGGTGCGGAGCGCGTCGACCGAAGTCCCTGAAGTGGCTCGCGACGGCGAGCCCTGGGTGACTCTGTTCGCCTATCCCGATTTTCCCGAGGCGGAACTGTATCGGGTCTATGTGGAGCGCGCCCAGGGGTCGGAGCAGCAGCCGGCATCCTGGCTGGCCGTTCTCGAGCAGCGGATACCGGCCGGTACCCGTGAGTCGCTGGTGGTGAATCTGAGATCGGAAGATCTGGAAGCGGGCACCTACCGGCTCCGTATCGAAGCCGAGTCGGAAGGCGTCTGGCTCGGTTCGACGAACCTTCCATTCCGGATCCCGGATGCCGGAGGTTAGTGGAGACACAGGAACCCGCTGAGACAGCAGAAGTTCCACCATCCAGCTGGGTATTCCGATATGAGGAGCGTACCTATGCGAATCGAAGCGAAACGACCCAAAGCGAATCCCGTCGGCGTGCTGATGGCCGGGCTGCTGACCCTGCTGTCCGATCCTGCCGCGGCCGCAGAGGATTGCCGCAGTCTGATCGACCACCAGTACGTGGTCATGGAAATCAGCAGGTTCGACGCCGGCTTGAGACGGGAACTCACCCGCCGTTCGGCGATGGTGCTGGATCGGCGCGGAGCACGTGATTTTATCGTCGCCATCCCCAGAGGTCAGGATCCCGTCGACTTCACGACTGATGTCGCATCCGCGCTCGGGATGGAAGCCTCTTCGCCGCCCGTCATGCTCGTCCAGCCCGATGCCCGCCTCGGTATGCCCGAGAAGGTCGTGCCCGCCATTCTGCGCGCGGTTCCGGATGAACGGATTCAGGTGCTGATCGGATTCTATGACAACGTGACAGCGTCGGCGGCCGGATGCGTGGCGGAAAAGCTGGATTCGAGCGCTGAGGTTCATGCGCCGCGGGTCTGGCGCGCCGTGACGACCCGTGGGCTCATCGACCGTCTGCATCCCGACGAGCTGTCGATCATCCGGCGGATCGAGCAGGGTCCGGCGACGCACAGGCTGCTGAACGACCTGGGGCGGCAGGCGGCAAACACGGACGACGCACTCCAGTTGTGCGAACCGCCCCACTGTGCCACGCGCGCCTTCGAGGTGTCCGGCGAGGGCGTGAACATCGCCATCGCCGATGCGGGCATCAACGGGAATCACAAGGATCTTAAAAACAGGATGCTGATCACCCGTGCCGTGAGCGGCAATCGGATCCACGGCACTCACGTCGCTTCGGTGGCCACCGGGGACGGTTCTGCGGACGGCAGTCTGCACGGCCACGCACCAGGCGCCGGCATCGGCGACTACCCCACCATGGGCACGGACATCACCCTCTTCGACCAGGCGCTCAGTCAGGACGGCATGGATGTGGTCAATCATTCCTACGAGCTCGAAAACGAGGACGGTAAAAATGCCTACCGCCTGGAACATCGGACCATCGACGAGTACGTCAGGAGCAGCAGCTATCTCAACTTCGAGGTTCCTGCCGCACCGCACGTCTACTCGGCCGGGTTCTGCCCGCCGTCGCGTTCCAGCTCCGGCATGTGCCTGAGCACAGATAGATGGACGCCGACCAACGCCGCAAAAAACCCGTTGCTGATCGCACCCGCCGACACCATCGGCTGCACGGATCCGCCCAGACAGTGCGCCCGGCTCGGCTCCGGCCTGGGCCCGACCATCGACGGCCGGATCAAGCCGGACCTGATAGCGCCCGGATGCAACGACAGCAAGACCCTGAACCAGGGCATCCGGGCGGCACGGGGAGACACCACCGACGGGTACACGAAAGTCTGCAGCGCATCCACGGCGGCACCCGTGGTCACGGGTGTGATCGCTGTGATGATGGAGCAGGCGGAGCGGAACTCTGTGCAGATCACCCTGCCGAGCACCTACAAGGCGATCCTGATCCAGACCGCAGTGGATCAGACGGGACCGTCACAGACCGGCCGATCCAAACTCGGATTCCACCCCGGCCCGGATGGCGCGACCGGCTGGGGTCTCGTGGATGCGGACCGGGCGGTTACCCTTGCCGGAAACGGGGCGAGATGGCTCGAGGCCGGAATCGAGAATCAGGAAAGCGAAGTGTTTGAACGCTGTTTCTATCCAGAGACGGGTGAGCATCTGGCGGTGACCCTGGCCTGGGACGACCCGCCCGGCACGGCATACGAGGACATGGCCTGCGCCGCAATTCCGGTGCTGAAAAACGATCTCGACCTCAAGTTGCTGGGTCCGGGCGATGTCGAGACCTTCCCCTGGACCCTGCGTGCCGATTCAGCCAGTCCGTACGGATACTCAGCCTTTCAGGATCAGCCGGACCGGTTGAACAACGTCGAGAAGGCGGAGGCCGTTACAGCCGTCGGCGGGGAATGGCGGCTTCGTGTGAACGCCTCGCTGCTGCCGGAACCGCAGCGATTCAGTCTCGCCGCATCCCATGACCTCGAAACATGTCCGCCGAAGCAGAACGAACGGCCACGAAGGCCGACCGTTCTGCCGCCGGACCGTCAGTAGGCCTTCCAGCCGCCTTTGTGGGACATCCCGCAGTTGACACCCTCTCTGATCTCCGCCTTGACCGCATCATCGATCAGCGTCTGACAGGGTACCGATTCGTCATCCTGAGCGAAGAGGAAGATCTCGATGCCTTTTTCCTCCAGGATGTCGTCCGCCCGCTCGATCAGGAGGCACTCCCAGTGCGCGGTATCCGAATCCGGAAGCCGCACCCGCGCCCAGACGCGGTTGGCTCTGTCCTCGATGCCGAGGAGCTCGAAACCGATTACATCGGGTGTTTTGAGATCGATCGCCCTGCCATCACTGCTGCTGGTCAGGAGGCGATTGCCCGGTACCAGGTGTGTACCCGACGTGGTGTCACAATAGGGCGGATTGGAGATGGTCCAGTTCCGTTCGAAAACGCCCTTACAGCCTGCGATCAGCGTGATTGTGAAAAGCACAATGAGGATTCTGATGATCCGCATGGTTTTGCTCCTTTACGATTGTTTTGGGAGGTCCCGCTTACTACCTGCTTCAGGCGGGGGATTTGTCTCACCGGCAGCCACCAGAACGAATGCACCCCAGTACCGCGGGCCTCTGAACCTGGCCTGGGTGGCGAGTTCACTTTGCGCCCGGGCAAGGGCCGCCGCCGTCGGCATACCCCCGGTCCAGGCGTCGTAGAAACGGGTCATGAGTTCCCGGGTCGCGACGTCGTCCACCGGCCAGAGGCTCGCCACCACCTGGCGGGCGCCACCGACCATGAACGCCCGGGCCAGACTGATCGGCCCTTCTCCCGCGATTTCCTCGCCCACCGCGGTGTCACATGCGCTGAGAACGACCAGGTCGGCGGTAATGTCCAGATCGTAGATCTCCGACAGTGAGAGCAGGCCTGTCTGCGGCTCTCCCGCTCTGGTGACCGACGTGAGCTGAAGGCCGGAGTTCTGCGGATAGCGCACGCTGCTGACGCCATGAGCAGCAAGGTGGATGATGCTGGCTTCGTTCAGTGCCAGGTCCATGAGCGATTGCTTGCTGGCGTCGAATCCGCGGAGATCCTTCACCTCGAAGCCGCGCTGCGCGAGCGTGTCGCTGACGCTGTCTGCTTCTTTCCCGGAGTGGACCAGGCGGGTGAAAGCAGACTCCGGCATGCGATCGCTGCCTCGCGCGTCACCCCGCCCGTACACGGGATCCGCAAGCACGATCGCTCTGGGCGCACCTTCTCTGGCCGCCGAGGTGACCGGCAGCAGCGCACCGGGCACAACGGTGACACTCACCTGCCCGACGACCGGGCCCTCGCTGTTGGTCAGGGCCGCCCAGGGCACCAGCATCGTTTCAGAGTCCGGGATGATCGAGACGTGGGTATAGTCTGAAAGTCTGCGTTCACCGAGCAGCACCGCCGTCATCGCCGCGGTGTCGGGCTGCCGTCTTCTCGCGCCGGTCACCTCCTGCCGCAGATCACGGATCAGCGGGAGCAGCGCTCTACGCGAAGGAATGGCGTGTGTGACAACGTCCGACGCATCCACTTCCCAGCGCCAGCTCCGGGTCTCTCCCAGCCAGTGAACGATCAGCAGATCGCCCGATGACAGTGAGTTTTTCAGGGTGTCCACAGTCGGAGCCCGCAGGTCCCCTATCCGCCCCGTCAGCAGCTGGCTTTCAACGGCATCCAGCTCGTTGATCAGATCGGCAATCTCCAGGTCGAGTTTTTCCAGCTCCGGACTCCCGGGCCAGCGTTCCGCGATACGGCGCCGTCCATCCGTCCTGGCCGCCAGAGAAGTGCGGAGTGTGTAGGCCATCCTCTCGAGATCACTGTCCGCGGCTTCACTGGTGACCGTCAGCGATTCCGCCAGCACGCGAGTGCGGTTGCCGAGCGCGAACTCCAGCGCGTCTTCGATCCTGCCACTGCTGTTGAGCACATCGACCTTGAGATCGTAGACGCGTATGCGGCCACCCGTGTAGGAGGCCCGCAGGCTGTGATTGGAGACGTCCAGACGCGCGGCCTCTATCAGCGCTATCGCTGTGTTCAGTGCGTCCAGCGCCTCGCCTGGTTCTTCATCGGCAAGTCGGACTACCGCAATCTGATACCAGCAGTCGATCTGCAGATTGTGGTCGTCGACGCGCTCCGCCTGATTCAGTGCCTTTCTGAAATGAGGCTCAGCCGCTTCACCCACACTGAGCGCCAGCAGGCCTCTGAGAAAGTGATACGGGCCTTTCAGCCGCTCGTCCTCCACGACCGGTTCGAGACCGGTCGCCTGAGCCAGCAGCCGCTCGCCGGTCTCGAAGTCCGAACTGGCCAATCGGTCGCGGACCAGCTCGAGCACCGCTTCGAACTGGCCGTCCACATCGGCGAGTTGCTCGAACTCTGAACGCGCCTGCGCGTGCAGCTGAACCGCTTCGCTGACTTTGCCTTCCTCGCGGCGCAGCTTCCCCAGCTGCAGCAGGGACTGCGCGCTGCCCGAGAGACCGTGCGCACTCCGCGTTCTGTAGCTCTGCTCCAGAAAGTCTCCCGCAGCCTGCAGGTTCCCCAGCGCGAGGTACATGGAACCGATCTGGTACTGTATGTGTGCGATGTCGGGAATGTCCTCCTCATCGCGACGGTAGTCGAGAGACTGGCGGAAGAGCCGTATGGCTTCGTCAGCCTCGCCCATGGCCATGTGGGTGGCGGCCAGATTCCCGAGCGCGAGTGCCTGCCGGTGATCGTTCCCCCGCTCCGCTGCCTGACGGCGAACGGTGTCGAAGGCAGCCAGCGACGCCCGATGATCACCCTGCATGAGTGCGACGCCGCCCAGATTGTTGGTCACCAGCTCGCGGCTTTCCTCGGACCATTCGGGGAGCAGCTGCAACGCCAGTCGATACCAGCTGGCTGCCAGCGTCAGATTGCCGCGGTAGTGCTCGATCAGCCCGAGAAACGTACTGGATCGACCGGGCCAGTAGGCGTCACGGAAATCCGCCTGTGCCACGATATCCAGCGTGCAGTCAGAGAACGGCGTTCGAGCCTCTGCACTGATCGAATTGCAGAACGCCTGCTGTGCATCGACAGCGCGATCCTGCGCGTCGTAGAGGGCACCCAGCTGGTTCCAGATCAGGGCCTCGTGAGAACGGCCTTCCGGATGCGCCAGAGCCTGCTGGAGCATGACTTCCGCATCTGCGAAACGCAGCTCTCTGCGAAGCAGCTCCGCCTGCCGCATCCGGGTCATGAACTCGTGCTCCGGCCAGGCGCCTGCTTCCCAGCGCGCCAGCGCACGGGCGTTGAGCACGATGGCCTGCTTGCGCGAAGCGCCATCCTCTTCACTGAGTTCGGCCGCAAGCGTGGTCAGAATCAGCGGATGTTCGTCGTCCATCCCTTCGTCGATGGCGTCGAAGCGGATCTGATAGGTCGTCCCTTCGGGGACACCCTCGGTAGAGACCGCCACCCTCTCTGTTCCGGCAGGAACAAAGGCCCACTGAAACTGTGAATCGTAGGAGAACGACGTGTCCTGCGTGACGGTAAGCATGACGGCACCGCGCTGGCTGACGACCGTCACGACTCCCGGTCCCGCAGACTCGAGTTCAAAAGGGTGCGTTTCCCAGCTCGAGATTCCCCGATCGAGAGCAGACACGTCCGGGTTCAGAATCCGAGCGAGAGCGAACGCCGGCCAACAGAGCAACAGCGCCCAGACAGAAACCCTGGCACCTGACAGGACTGGCGGCATCGTCTCCCTGCACCGTGGCCGCAGTTGTCTGAGCCATCATGCGCCAACGGGTATTGGAGTCAACCTACCTGCAAACGTAGAACACGCCTTTGTGTTCGACGATGTGTTCACGACAGTACGAAGGCCCGCCGACACAGAAGGAGTCCCGCCTCTGCTTCAGACAACTCTTCGCGATGGCCATCCGGCGCTCATGCTCCTGCTGCGCCTGCTCCATGGGGGTTAAAGGCAATCCGCCCATGCACCCTCCCAGCACAACGACCCCGATCAATGCCGGAACGGCCATCCGGGCGTTCCGGGCTTTCCGATTCTCCCTCCATCCGCGCATTGGCCTCTCCCCTGACCCAGGCATGTGAGAAAAAACTAACCCCCACCGATCCACGAGTCCCTTCCGAACATCTTCTGAAGTTCTTCCCTGCCTGCAAGTTGGGAGCCGTTCTCAAATACATTGAATTGCTTGTCATCAGGGCCCGGGTTGAGTGAGGATTCAAAGGGAGGGAGGCCCGTATGACGACCAGCGATCCGCATGGCGTAGTCCGTATCGGCAAATATATTGTCAACCTTGAGGACGGACTCGTCCTTAGAGACGACGAGGAACTCTCTCTTCACACCAGAACCGCAGCGGTACTTCGGTTGCTCGTCCAGGCCGAAGGCGGACTGGTGTCCGGAAATGAGATCCTCAGTTCCGTGTGGCCATCCAATCAGGTGGGAACCAACGCACTCTATAAGGCCATCAACGAGCTTCGCGAAGCCTTTGAAGACGACCATCACAATCCCAGCTATATCGAGAACCTGCCGAGAAAAGGCTACCGGCTGATCGCCAGGGTCACCGGTGTAGATTCCGGAAAACGCCGGACACGAGTATTTGCCGCCGCACTCTCGGCTGCCGTCCTCCTGGCGGCGTCGGCACTAGTCGCCTACTGGAATCACCAGCCGGACGCGGTAGCACCTTCTATCGCCGTGCTCCCATTCACCAATGTCGATGGTCATTCGGAGAGTGACTATCTGGCTTTCGGAATCGCCGAAGCACTGCTGGATGGGCTCGCGCGGGTACCAGGCATTCAGGTGGCCGCCAGGACGGATTCGTTGAACATCGACCCTGCCCGTCTGAGCTCGCGCGCGATCGGAAGTGCACTGGGCGTAAATCACCTGCTGGAGGGCAGCGTCCAACGAAGCGGCAACCGTATCCGTGTCACCGTTCAGTTGATTCAACTCCCTGACGGAATGCACGTCTATTCCGATCGGTTCGATGAGGATGCTACAGGCCTTCTGGAGATCCAGGACAGCATCGCTTCGCATGTCGTCGACGTACTGCACGTCGCTCTGGATCCGGAACACCGACGACGGATGATCGACTGGGGCACATCCAACCCCGCTGCCTACCACGCCTATCTGCAGGGTGAATATCTCTATCACCAGGAAACGGAAACAGACAACTGGTCGAGGGCTCTGGCACTGTACGAAGAAGCCATTCGCCACGACCCTGACTTTTCGGCGGCTTATGCAATGGTGATCGGCGTCCTGGGCTCATTGAGCGTGCAGGTCGACACCCCCAGCCTGGACAGACTCCGGTCACATGCGGCGGCGATCTACACGACAGCGCTCGAAAACGACATCGACGCGGAAATCATGTCAGAAATGTCCCTGATCATGAGAATGCTCACAGGGGTAGGGCTGACGAGCGTGGAGCGACAGTGCAGAGAGCAGATCAGCTCCGGCGAGGCGACCGAGACCACCTATACGATATACGGTCGTTTGCTGATGGGTGCGAGATTGTTCAGGGAAGGAATCGCCTACATCGACATCGCGAAAAGGCTCGTAGACGATGACCATAAGTTCATCTACGAACAGATCAAGAATCCTGGAAGGAAGGGACTGGGGCATCTGGACGAAGCGATCGCAGTGCTGAAGCGCGCCAGACTGACGAATCCGAACAACATCCCGAACCTGGGCGGGCTGATCCTCATGCACTTGCAGGTCAAAGATGCGCGACAGGCCCGGTTCTACCTCGATGAGCTCGAAAGAAGCGATACGAACGGAGTCTGGCACCATGGCTTGAGCATGATTGTCGGCGCTGCCACTGGCGAACTGACACCGGAGAACATGACGAATGGACTGCGGCTTCGACAGGGAATCGATTTCAACTACGGGAATGGCGCTGCCTATCTGATTCTGGGTGATGTGGAACGCGGGCTGGTCTACTGGGATCAGCTCAGCAACCAGGCGATCGAGGCGCTCTACTACTGGCTGCCGGGCATTGAAGTCCTCTTTCCTGATTCGGTCGTTTCAGATGCACGCTACCAGAATTTTCTGAACGAGCTGGGCATTGGCGTCGCCTGGCATGAGCACCTGATGAGCGCCGTCGCAGAGCTTGCACCCATCACCGGCATAGAGCTCAGTGAGGAGACCATGGCGGATCTCGAAGTTCGTCAGATAGAGCTCGGGTTGCTTCAAGCAGGTTCAGGCGCCACGATCGCCCGCGCAACACCGGGCCGTGTCGAAGGGGATAGCAGATAGGCCAGGAGCCTTCAGTCAACCGCTAACCGGCCAGCTTCTCCGCAAACACAGCAAAGCGCTCCGCCACCCGTTCGGCGTTCTGTCGGACGCTTTCGTCCACGAGCTTTCCGGCTTCGTCGAACGCATTCGATGCGCTACGCACTGCGAACGTCCCGGGAAAGATGACGCTGCCGATACCCGATAGCATGGTTTTCAGGTGCGTCGAAGACCGCATTCCGCCACCCGGACCCGGTGATGCACTGACGATCAGCACTGTCTTGCCTGCAAAACAGGAAAGATCCGGTGCGGCTTCCGGGGAGCGTGTCGCCCAGTCGATGGCGTTCAGCAGCAGCGGTGTCATGAACCCGTTGTACTCCGGGCAACCGATGACGAAAGCATCGTGGCCGCTGAGCAACTGCCGGAACCGCCGGGTTTCTTCAGGCTGCCCGTCGTTTCTTTCATCGTCTCCGTTGTAGACCGGCTGGGCCTGAAGCAGGGTTTCGGTGACAGACCTGCCGTTTTCCTTCAGCGCGGACACGATGCAGTCAACGACTTTCTGATTGAGGGAATCTTTTCTGTTGCTGCCTGAAAAGGCGAGGAACTGGGTCATCTGAACGATCCGATGGGTGTGGCGAGCCGAACTTTCTCACAGGGGCGTTTGACGCGCATCCGATAGGGTCCACAATACCCTCTCGAACCTGATGACCGGGGCCGGACCACGGCCTTTGCGTCGATAGAGAGAAAGCCGCAAGGCAGGGAATGTGAGTATGGAAAAGGAGATCACCAGGCAGGAGATGGAAAAGGCCCTGCTGGATCCGTCCCAGGTGTTCGAGAGTCCCGGAGCGCTGGCTGGAACCACCAGCATCGACAGGGAAACCCGGATCGAAATCCTGCGCCGATGGGAATACGACGCTCGGGAGATTCAGGTGGAGGAGGAAGAGGCTCCGGGGACCACTTCGACCAGCAATCTGCTGAACGAGGTTCTGGATGCCCTGCACCAGCTGGGCGCGCAGCCGGAACCCGACCAGGGACCGCCCACCAAGATCTGAGCGGACGTCCGGGCACGATGTGGCACCCGCCAGATCTCAGGGAATGACAGGGGCGTGCGGCTCGATGCCCATGACTTCAACGTCCGGATCCGCCGATCTGATCAGGCTTTCGTAGTGCTCCACCTCTGCGGCTGGCACGTCGGCCATGACCAGAATTCTGCCCGCTTCGATCGCGTCTTCAAATTCAGTCAGCCTCGAACTGGAAAAAGCGGCGCCAGCCAGGCCGGATAGGAAGCCGCCTACGCCCGCGCCGAACAGACTGATCAGCAGGACGGCACCGCCCCCGATGACAACCCCGGCAGGCGGAAAAGCCAGCGCGGTCAGACCGGCGATCAGACCGGCAACGCCGCCGAAGGCGAGCCCACGCTCGTAGGCCGGCAGAAAATCGTCTGCCTCGGGACCGGCGTCCGGCAGGTCCTCGAGATCGATACCGTGCCTGGCGACGATATAGATGTGCTTCTCAGGGATGCCGCTCTTCTTCAGATCGCCGACCACTTGACGCGTGTGCTCGAGATCCGGGGAGAGAAAGCAGAGTCGTTTCATAACGGTTTCTCCTGTGCCGGTCAGACTGCGCCGGTCGCGAACAGCCAGACGATAAACAGCAGCCCGACGATGGTTCCCCCGACTATCAGGGCATTCCTCAATGCCGCGCCTTCCTTCCGCATACCCGTCACCTGTTTGCTGAAACAGAAGGAATTTGTAGCCCGGCAGCCGGACGAGCGGCAATAGGGGATACCCGATACTCAACTGAGTCCGGAATCGGAGTTCACACGATCAGGATTCACCCGATCTGGCTCGCAAAGCCTGCTCGAGACCGGCAAAGTCCTCGAAACCCGTATGCGATGTCACATCGCTCTGCCAGATCTCATCGCATTCACGGCTGATGGACTCCGGCAGCGCCTCCTGGCGCCTGCCGGCGCCGGCGGCCCGGATTTTCGCCGAGTCACTGCCTGGCGGCAGCCCACCGAAGCGTTCGGAGGCCGCCCGCATCATCGCGTCGTCGAAACGATCCTTGTATTTCAGCATGAAGGCGCGGGACGTGTGTTCCAGGGTGAGCGCGAGCAGCTCATCGTCGAGATCGATGCCACAGAACCGGGCTATCCGCCGGATCGTGGATTCCGGGTCCTCCACCATGTGGTCGTAGGAGATCAGCAGCACATCCGGGTTGTCCCGCTGACCCCACCAGCTGACCAGGTGCGCCCACTGATCGAGTCCCCGCCCGCGGCCCTCCCGACGCGGCACGAAGAACTCCTCATAGGTGATGGTGCCGGGTTCGAAGTACCACCCTTCCATGAAGCGGTAGCTCGACTCGAAGGCGTCTTTCGGATCGCGCAGCGATACGATGTATCTGGCGCCTTTGGGCACGTGATCCCAGGACAGATGGCTCTTGAATCCGCGCGGTTCGGCGACCTGCTCCGCGTTGATGTCGATCTCGAGCTTCTTCGCCGTTTCGATCCAGGGCACCACCCTGGAGATGTCGTCGAAATCCATGTCGCCGCGGGTGCGCAGCGTATGAAACGTCTGCTGCAGCAGCGTGGTACCGCATTTACCCGCCGGGGAGATGATCACGTCCGTCGGCCGTGGCTGATAGGCGGCGATGGACGCCCGCATGCCATCCAGATCCATGTTCCGCTGAGAAAGCTCGTTCATCTCAGCCATGTTCTGAGCGCGACGGCCCCAGAAACTGTGCTCACTCACTGCCGACTCCAGTAGATTTCCGTTGAGATCATTCTAATCTACACGCTATGAGCAGCGACCTGGAAAAAGAACCCGGCAGATGGCCCCAGCAGGAACGTCGTGGCTGCTGGCTGATCGACGAGCACGGCCGGGAGATGCTGACGTTCCTGGCAGCGGGCGGGCTGTTCAATCTGGGATTCAATCCGCCCGATCTCGGTACCGCAATCGCCGGACTGGTCCAGGCGGGCGACGTCGGTATCGGCATGATGGCCTCAGAGCGGAGGCGCGATGGTGAAGCCGCCTTCGCGCGTCTGCTGCCGGATGGCCTGGATCGGACCTATTTCGCACCCAGCGCGTCCGAGGCCTTTGAAGTGGCCTGCAAGCTCGCCAAACGCTTCACCGGCCGCCCGAATCTCCTGTCTGCGACGGGTGGATACCACGGGCATCTGGGGTTTTCTCTGGCAATGGACGACGATCTGTTCCAGCCGCAGCTGTATGCACCGCTTGCAGGCCCCGTCCCCCGATTCGAGTTCGGGGATATCGATTCGCTGGATCGTCAGCTCGACGGCTCCGTGGCCGCCGTCTGCCTGGAACCGCTGCAGGTGCCGGGCGGCGTCCGGGAAACGCCGCCCGGATACCTCGAAGATGTGCGCCGCCTGTGTGACGAACGCGGTGCTCTGCTGATTCTCGACGAGGTGCAGGCAGGCCTCTACCGCACGGGCACGCGGTGGGCGTTCGAACGGCACGGTATCCAGCCCGACATCCTGATCAGCGGCAAAGGCATCTCCGGTGGCTACTACCCCATGGGCGCGATGAGCTCGAGAACCGAGCTTTTCCAGCTGCTGCGCCAGTCGCCCGCCCTGCACCTGTCTACGTTCGCCGGCAGCGAGATTGCCGCAGGAATCGCAGGACTGGTCTCCGAGCGCTACCTGGACAGCAATCTCGCGGAGCACGTGGCGGACGCCGGCAGGCGTCTGCATGCGGGCCTCGAGCATCTGATCGCCCGCAGCTCCGGGCACCTCGACAACCTGCGAGGGCGTGGGCTCGTCTACGGATTTGATATGACCGGTCCTGACGCGGCACCGCTGGTGCAGGCCTGCCGGCGTCAGGGTCTGCTGCTGCAGACCTGTCTTCTGCAGCCGCGCACAGTTTCCATCGTGCCGCCGCTGATCATCTCTGCTGATGAGATCGACGAGGGCCTGCGGCGGCTGGGTACGGCCGTCGAGCAATCGATCGAGCTGCTGGCTTCCTGATCAGCTCACCCCGTGCGCTCGGCAGAATTCCTCACTCAATGCCCAGAGCCGTCGGGCAACCTCGGGATCGTTGGCCGCCCTGCTCGAGTCGACTTTCGCGCAATGTGAAAAATAACTTCCCTGAATCTCCTCTGGAGCTGCCCTGGCGGCACAGTAAACCGTGGTCGCAGCCCCCTGATCCGGATTCTTGGTGAACGGGCTGACCAGTCTCACCAGCAGCCCCAGCAGGCCGGAATAACGTCCGATCTCCGTGGTGATCAGCGCGCCCGGGTGCAGCGAGCAGGCGCTGAGACCCTCGGCGCCGTGGCGGCGCTGCAGCTCGTTGGCGAACAGAACGTTGCACAGCTTCGCCTGACCGTAGGCTGTCAGGGTCGAGAACGTGTTCCGGCTCAGTGGAAAACGGTCGAAATCGAGCTGTGCGGGGGATCGGTGTGATTCGCTCGACACCATGACCACGCGCGCATCCCCCGACTTCAGAAGGCGATCGAGAAGCAGCCTTGAGAGCACGAAGTGCCCGTAGTGGCACACGCCCACGCAGAGCTCAATGCCCTCCTCTGTCTCCTGGTACCTGTCGGGCACCAGACCTGCGTTGCACACCAGCACGTCGATCGTCTCGAAGGGCAGCTCATCGCAGAACCGTTTCACGCTGGCCACTGATGCCAGATCCAGGGCAAGACCCTGTGCACGCGCATCAGGATGGCGTGCCTGGATTCCGGCCACGGCGTCGCGGGCCTTGTCGATACTGCGGCAGGCCAGGACGACGTCCGCCCCGGCTGCGGCGAACGCTCGCGCCGCCTCGAAGCCGATCCCGGTGTTTGCGCCGGTGACGATCATCTTCTTACCCGTCAGCTCGACACCGGAGAGAACGTCGGCGGTGGAGCTGCGGCTACCCAGACTCTTTTCAGACATTGGAACCTCACACCGGCGCGAACAGACGACGCGCGTAAAGCGCATTGTGCCGCTACCGCGGCGGTTGGCAACCTCGCGGCACCGGGGCGCTGATTGAGCCTTCGGCGCCGAGATAGGCTATAAGATCCCTCCAGCCACAGTTACCGGGAGAAGGGTTCATGGCTTTTTCGGACAACCCAAAATTCGGCGTCACCATCTTTCCGACAGACTACAGCATCCAGCCCGTGGAACTGGCCAGAGCGGTGGAGGAACGCGGCCTGGACAGCCTCTTCTTCCCCGAGCACACCCACATCCCCGCTTCCCGCGCGACTCCGTTCCCGGGCGGCGGCGATCTGCCGCAGATGTACTGGCATACGCACGATCCATTCGTTGCCCTGGGAGCCTGTGCCGCCGTCACGGAACGCATCCGGCTGGGGACCGGCATCTGTCTGGTCATCGAGCGGGATCCCATCACCCTGGCCAAGGAAGTCGCCTCGCTGGACGTGATCTCAAACGGCCGCTTCGTACTCGGCATCGGCGCGGGCTGGAACCGGGAAGAGATGGAGAATCACGGCGCCAGCTATCCGAAACGCTGGGCGGTGGTCCGGGAGAAGGTGCTGGCGATGAAGGCGATCTGGTCGGAGGACGAGGCCGAGTTTCATGGCGAGCACGTGGACTTCGACCCGATCTGGTCCTGGCCCAAGCCCGTGCAGGCCGGTGGACCGCCCGTCTGGGTCGGGGCCAACTCGAAGTGGGTGTTCGACCGGGTGGCGGAGTATGCCGACGGCTGGATGCCCATCGGCGGGCTGGGATCGGGCAATATGGCGCGGATGAGCGAAGCGCTCGCCGCCCGGGGTCGGAAGATCGAGGATCTGGAGCTGGCGCTGTTCGGAGCGCCCAGCGACGTCGATCAGCTCAAGGGGCGGATCGAGCAGGGTTTCGATGAGCTCATTTTCACCCTGCCCGACGCGCCTGCGGACAAGGTGCTGCCGCTCCTGGACAGGCTTTCGGGGATCGCGGAAGCCGTACGTGAATAAGGCCTGATGATGAAAGTCGTTCCTCAATGGCTGCTGATGGTGTGTGCCGTGCTTGGGTTGTCCGGCTGCGACGAACCGCCGGCGGTCACCCGATCGAGCGCCCCGGCTGTGAGCCTGCCTTTCGGAAGCCTGCCGGAGCCCGTCGCCGATCTCAGACAACGGCTGGCCGATCCGGGTATCGACGGCCTCACAACCCACATGATCGGCGATGGCAATGAGGAACTGCTGCTGCTCGAACTCGATCCTGCGAAGTTCGAGCCCGTTCTGATCGGAATGCCCCGGGAAGGTATCTCGCCGACGGAGGCATTGCGCCGGAACCAGCTGACCGTGGTGCTGGGCAGCGGCTTCGTCGCGGAGCTGCGCGGGCTCGAACCCGTGGGTCTGCTTCAGGTGGAAGGTCAGACCCTGAGTCCGATACAGGCCTATGGCTATACCCGCATTCTCGGCATGAACGACGAGGGCATCGGCGTGGTGCATCGCAGCCACTACCAGCGCGATCTGTTCCACAGCGCGCTGCAGGCGGGCCCCGGAATCATCGAGCAGGGACAGCTGGACATCTCCGAAGCGGATCTTCAGCGACCGGAGTACTTCCGCAGCTTCCTGGCTATCTGTTCGGACCGGTGGGTGGCCGGGGTCAGTCTGGCGCCGACCCATCTGCGCTCCCTGGGGCAGACCCTCGTCGGGTTTTTCGAGGCGTCCCAATGGCAGTGTGACGATGTGGTCAACCTGGCCGGGGATCGACAGGCGGTCCTGCTGCTGGTGACCGGTGACGACACCGTGATCTACCATGGAGAGCCATCGGCCTATAAGGCCAGCCTGATTGGATTCAGGTTTCTCCCGGCCGTCGGGAACTGAGTCATGCTCATCCGTCACATGCTCTGCGCTACCATGAGCGCCTGGACAGGACCGGGAGTCCGATGAGATGAAGTGGCGAGGACGTCAGCGCAGCACCAATGTGGAGGACCGGCGCGGTCAGCGCTCTGCCCGCCCTGCCGGTTTGAAACTCGGCGGGGTCGGTCTGCTCATCGTGGTCGGTGTGGTGCTGCTCGGCGGCGGTGACCTGAATCAGGTGCTTTCTCTGCTGCTCGCGGCCGGAGACGGCAGCGGTCCCGCCGTCTCACAGAGCGGTGCCGCTCCCGGGCCTGCCAATGCAGCGGACCAGGAGGTGTCCGAGTTCGTCAGTGTCGTTCTGCGCGACACCGAAACGACCTGGCAGAACGCCTTCGCCCGGGCGGGATCTCAATACGTGGAGCCGCGCCTGGTGCTGTTCAGTGACGCGGTGAACTCCGCCTGCGGCTATGCGTCCTCGGCAACCGGACCGTTCTACTGTCCCGGCGATACGAAGATCTATCTCGACACGGGCTTTTTCCGCGAGCTGGAGCGAATGGGAGCGCCGGGAGATTTTGCTCAAGCGTATGTGATTGCCCATGAGGTCGGCCATCACATTCAGAACCTCAGCGGGACGCTTTCGAAGGTGCGCCGGCTGCAGCAGCGAGCGGGGTCGCAACAGGCCAACGCGCTTCAGGTGCTGGTGGAGCTCCAGGCAGACTGCCTGGCCGGTGTCTGGGCGAACCAGGCAGAGACCCAGCGCGATCTGCTGGAGACCGGCGACATCGAAGAAGGTCTTCAGGCCGCGGCCGCGATCGGCGATGATCGTCTGCAACGGAACGCAGGCCGACGCGTGCAGCCCGAGTCCTTCACCCATGGCTCATCCGCCCAGCGGGTAGCCTGGTTCAGGCGGGGGATGGACACCGGGCGGGTGGATGCCTGCGACACCTTCGCTGAGGCGAATGTGCTGATCTGACGACTGCCGGCAAACCGGCATGAACCACCAACCACAAGGAAGTAAACCCATGCTCAGCAACCTGCTTGATTTCGCGAAACACCTCGGCCGGAAGGTATTCGATACCGACGCGGAGGCGGCCGACAACCTGCTGAAACACATCCAGACAGACAATCCGGGTGTGGATTCACTGAAGGTCGCCTACGACGATGGGGTAGTCACCCTGACCGGCCGCGCCCGGGATCAGGCGTGCAAGGAGAAAGTGATTCTGATGGCCGGCAATGTGGAAGGCGTGGAGCGGGTCGACGCGGATGGTATTTCCGTGCTTCCCAGCGTACCCCAGGCGGAAGAACCCGTCGCGCCGGAGCAGGTTGCAGCAGCAGCCGAGAACACCCGTTTCTATGTCATCCAGAAGGGAGACACACTCTACGGCATCGCCCAGGAGATGTACGGAAACGGCATGAAGTATCCGGAGCTGTTCGAAGCGAACCGGGAAGTCATCCAGGATCCGGACAGGATCTATCCCGGGCAGAAAATCCGCGTGCCTGAGTTGGGCTGAACTACGAGGCCGGTAAGCATCCGCAAGCACCTTGGAGGACATCATGAAGGGAGTCAGGGTTCTGGTCGGTACCCGCAAAGGCGGGTTCATTCTCACCTCAGACGAGGAACGCAGGAAGTGGACGGTGGACGGCCCGCTCTTCGCCGGGTGGGAGGTCTATCACATGAAGGGCTCGGCGCTGAATCCGGATCGTATCTACGCCTCGCAGACCAGCAGCTGGTTCGGCCAGATCGTTCAGCGTTCGAATGACGGCGGCAGGACCTGGGACCAGCCCGGAATCGAACCGGGTGCGCTGCCGAACCTGGACGAGCCGCCGGAGGATCCCTCCGACATGCCGCCGAAGCTCCCCAGCCGTTTCGCCTACGACACCTCAGAGGCGACGGGCCAGCCGCTGACCACCCATCAGTGGTACGACGGTACCCAGCATCCCTGGGAGTTTGCCCGGGTCTGGCACCTGGAGCCGTCCCGAAGCGACCCTGACGTGGTCTACGCCGGTGTCGAGGATGCGGCGTTGTTCCGTTCCGATGACGGGGGCGAATCCTGGCGCGAGCTGGCCGGTCTGCGCGGCCATGGGAGCGGCCCGGACTGGCAGCCGGGCGCGGGCGGCATGTGCCTGCACACCATCCTGCTGGATCCGACCGATGAGCAGCGTATCTACGTCGCCATCTCGTCCGCCGGGGCCTTCCGTACGGACGACGGCGGCGACACCTGGAAGCCGATCAACAAGGGCCTGCACTCTGAATTCATGCCGGATCCGACCGCGGAGATCGGCCACTGCGTGCACAACCTGGCCATGCATCCGTCCCGGCCGCAGGTGCTGTTCATGCAGAAACACTGGGACGTCATGCGCAGCGACGATGCAGGTGATTCCTGGCACGAAGTGAGCGGCAATCTGCCGAGCGACTTCGGCTTCCCCATTGCCGTGCATGCACATGAGCCGGAGACCATCTATGTGGTACCGATTCTCAGTGATTCGCTGCACTATCCGCCTGACGGCAAGCTGCGCGTCTACCGCAGCCGCGGCGGCGGCAATGAGTGGGAACCGCTCACTGACGGCCTGCCCCAGGAGAACTGCTACGTGAACATTCTCCGCGACGCCATGGCGGTGGATCAGCTCGACTCGTGCGGTATCTATTTCGGCACCACGGGCGGTCAGGTCTATGCTTCGCCGGACGGCGGCGACCATTGGACGGCCATCGTGCGCGACCTCCCTGCGGTGCTGTCCGTGGAGGTGCAGACGCTGCCATGAGCCAGGACGCCGAAGCCCAGCCCGTCGAAGTACGGGTGACGCTGCCGCATCAACTCCAGGAGCTGGCCAGGGTGGAGCATGAGATCTGCCTGCGGGTCACCGGTCCCGTCACCCAGCGGTCCATCCTCGACGCGCTGGAATCCGCGCATCCGGCCCTGCGCGGCACCATCCGCGATCACGAGGGCAGGCGCCGGCCGAAGGTGCGGATCTTTGCCTGCAGCGAAGACGTCTCTCACGACTCACCGGACGACCTGCTGCCGGCGGAGATCGCCAGCGGTCGTGAGCCGCTGTTCATCCTGGGAGCGATTTCCGGGGGATAGCTGAAAAGGGATCGCACAGGGACGGGACATGCAGCAGTCACTGAACACAGATCAGGTCTTCAGAATCGGCGAGCGGCTGAAGGCGCGCGGCGATACCGTCGCGGTGGCGGAGTCTTCCACCGGCGGTCTCATCGCCGCCTCACTGCTCTCCGTCGCAGGTGCGTCCGCCTACTTCCTCGGCAGCAGCGTGGTGTACACGCTCCTGTCCCGTCGCGAACTGCTGAAGATCACGGCGGCGGATGTGGAAGGACTTCTGCCGCTGTCGGAACCCATGGTGGAGCGTTTCGCCGCGCGGGCGCGGGAACAGCTGGATGCGACCTGGGGCATCGCCGAGCTGGGTGCTGCCGGTCCATCGGGCGCCAGATATGGTCATCCGGCCGGCACCTGCGTGCTGGCGGTGGTCGGGCCGGTGACCCTGACGACGACCGTGCAGACAGGCAGCGACGATCGTGAAGCCAATATGTGGCGGTTTACCGGCGCGGCGATGGCCCTGCTGGAGGAGGCTTTGAACCCGGCCGGCTGAGCGGCGGCCGACTCCTCGCCACCCTCACTGCGCCAGGGCGTTCTTCAGATTCACCCGCAGGATCCGGTCGCCGTGGAACGAGCCGATGAACAGCTCGTCGCCAACGCGCAGGCCAACCGTTCCGGCGCCCATTGGAGCACCGTCGCTCTCATACAGGGTTTCGACGATGGTCATCGAGTCCGGGTCGAGCGCGACGATCCTGAACGGAATGCTGCAGGCGCCCTGCTGAATACTGACGCAGACCCCGAAGTCTTCCCCTGTGAGGTCCCGCGCGAGGGAGGCGATCAGGATGCGGCCATCAGGGGCCCGGCGGGCGTTGTCGGGTGTGTCGACCGCGGCCCGGCCGAGCTCGCGTCCGGTCGCGACTTCGACTTTCCGCACGCTGTGCTCTGCCGTCGCGTTCATGTAGACATAACGGCCATCCGGCGAAGCGACAATCCCGTTCGGCATCGCACCATCCGTCCCTGCAATCTTTCGAAAACTCGCGTCGGACTGCGACCAGGCGTACGCGTGGCCCGTCACATGACGGGGAATGTCCTTCGTGAGATCGACCGGCGGGTCGAGGGGTACCATCTGCGTGGTGTAGAAGTCACCGTTGGAGAGGCCTGCGACGCTGTTGAGCGACGCGTTGGGGGGTGCCGGCACACAGCCCCGCCACTCCACCTGCCAGTCAGTTCCCTCACCCATCACCTCGAAGAGCTCCACCGCCTCGCGGCTGCCGTGCTGAACGACCAGCAGCTGCAGACGCCCGTCGTCCCGACGGATCAGATCGATCCCGTGGCTGTTGAACGTCTCCCCGGGGGGCGTGGTGCAGGATGGATGGCCCCAGCCCGGCTCCGCCGAACCTCTGCCCTGCCCGCCGCGGAACACCGTGTGCTGCTTCTCAGTCTCGAGCTCCAGGACCACAAGTCTTCCGGTAGCCGCCGCTGAGGCGCCGTACTCCCCGATCAGAATGGCCCGGTCACCCGGCAACGCGACCATGTCTTCTGGGTTCGAAAACCCGCAGATCGGTCGCGCGTTGCCTTCCGGTTCACATTCGATGATGGCTTCCGCCCGGACCTGGCTGCCGAGCAGCAGAACCGCCAGCGCGGCCAACGAAAAAACGAACGGACGCTGCACAATGAACCCTCCTGTCAGAACCTGACGGTTCCCTCGCTTATCCGGCTCTCGATCCGGCCGCTTTACCGGCTGCTTCGAGCAACTCGTTGAACACGTCGTCCGCAGCCTCTGCCACCAGCTCCAGATCCGGCAGCAGACGTTTCTCCGAGATGAAGGAGAAGAACAGCTGCCGGTTGTAGCTGAGGATGGTCACGCTGAAACCGATGTTGCCGGTGAGCACCAGCAGACCCACGGTGTCGGTCACTTCCAGGCCGCACATGTACTGCGGCACCTGCACCCCCGGAACGTTCGTGCAGACGAAGTTGATCCCGACATTGGGCGGACGATTACCGGCGATGGCCGGCAGCACGGGCAGACTCATCCTGGCGATGGCCGCCGTCGGGTCCATGGGCGTGCCCACGAGTTGAGTGCCCAGCATGGCCACCGGCGGCACGTACGGCATGGCGTCCTGCATGACGGTCACGGACTGAGCATCCTGCTCCCGCTTGATACGCTCCGTTTCACCAATCACCGCATGAAGACGCTGTTCCGGGTCGAGCGGCTCCGCCGGCAGACGCGGAAAAATGGCGGAGACCTCGTTGCCGAGCGCCCCCTTCTTGTCTTCGGTGCGCACGTTCACCGGGCACATGATCCGCAGGTACTGGCCGGTGCTCGCCGCTTCACCCTTATCGGCCATATAGCGCGCAACAGCCTCCGAAACGACGGCGAGCACCACGTCGTTGATGGTACCGCCGAGCTGGCGGCGGATTTCCCGGATATCGCCGAAGGACTTCTTGATCCAGCGCACCTTCCGTCGCGGGCCCACGAGTCCTGCATTGAAGGGCGCCGTAACAGCCGGCTGGGCAACAAACCGGCTCAGCACCTCAGCGGCGTGTCGCATCGGCCCGGTATTGGAGACAGCCCGGCCGGCGAGACTCACCAGGTTCTTCTCGCGCATGGCCTTCATGTTGTCCTGCACCGCCTCTGCCATGAGCGCGCCGGGCCCGGGCGGCTCCGCCGGTTCCCAGGGTTCGTTCGGCGCCACCGGTTCGCCGGCGTCCGGATCCAGATCGTAGAGGACGAGCGTGAGCTCAATTCCGGAGGCTCCGTCGATCATGGCGTGGTGGGTCTGCTGCAGGAGCAGCGTCCTGCCCGGCACCCCCGAGATCATGACCATGCGCCACAAGGGGCGGTCTCGAGGGAGCAGCGGTTCATTGAGCCCCACGGCCGCATCGAGGGCGTCCTCGTAGCTGGTGCCTGGCGGGAGCTCATGATGGATCACGTGATTGGCAAGATCGAAGTCCGGGTCGTCTACCCACACCGGGTGCGCGATGCTGAGCGGGATCTGCTGGAGCCTGCGCCGATAGGCCGGCACCTGGTGGATGCGCTTCTCGAAGCGGTTCAGGAGACGCTGAAAGTCCAGCTCGCCGTCCAGCGTGTAGACCGATGATATGTGCATCGGACTGCTCGCCGTTTCTCCGTAGATGAAAGCCGCGTCTGTTTCAGTCAGTCGCATGATGTTCCCCTGTCCTGTCCTGGGCCGTGCCCGGTCATCATTCTTGGAGCGCAACAGGAGATCTGTCAATGCACGGTCGGCAGACCGCCCGCCTTCGGGCGTGTCCCTTTAACGCCGGTAAGCAGGTACGATAACCGGAAAGGGACTGGCGCCAATCGACCGGGTGTCCAGATCAGGAGGCGGTATGACGAAGCAGCTACGCAGGGTTCCGCTCGAGGGTTCCGAGTACCGGCCGCTGGGACGGGCAAGCTCATCTGACGAAGAATCGGGTAACACCCGCCTGAGGGTCACGGTTTCGGTCCGCCGTGCCCGACCCCTGCCGTCACTCTGTGATGATCCAGACTGGGCACTGCTCCTGCCCCACGAGCGCCCGACGACGGAGGAAGCGGCCTTTGCGGCGGATCCCGAAGACATCGCGCTGGTCGAAGAATTCGCGAGGGAAAGCGGACTTGAGGTTCGATCCAGCTCAGCAGCAAAGTGCCGGGTGGAGCTGAGCGGAACCCAAGACGCCTTCGCCAGAGCGTTCGGGGTCGACTTTGTGCAGTTCGAGCATCCTCGAGGACGTCATCGTGGCTATCAGGGATCCGTCCACCTGCCTGAGAATCTGGATGGCGTGGTGACCGGCGTGTTCGGCCTTCACAACCGGCCTCGCGCCGGGGCGATGACAGGGCTTTCTGCAACGGACGGAAAACGAAGAACAATACTTCAGTGGAAAGAGCTCGAAGCGATCTATGACTTTCCCTCAGGCACGGGAAAGGGTCAGCGTATCGGCATCATCGAACTGGGCGGCGGCTGCTATCCGTCAGATCTCGACAGGTACTTCGAATCAGGGACCTCCCCCAACATCACCTTCCAGCCAGTCGGGCAGGGTTCCAACCAGCCGGCGACCAGGAAGGACACAGCGGATCTGATGCGATGGCTGAGTGACATCGCCGACGGAAAGACGAACGGGGGAAGCCCGCCGGCTGGCGGTAAGGATACCGTCGAGGTGACGATGGATATCGAGATAGCAGGCGCGCTGGCACCCGATGCTGAGATTATCGTTTATTTTGCGGAGAACTCGGATCAGGGCCTGGTAGATGCAATGGATGCCGCGCTGGATCCGGAAGGCCACCTCCCGTCGGTTCTTTCCCTCAGCTGGTCCTGGAATGAGCACCACGATCAGCTGGAGCGACACGTAAACGAACGGTTGCTGGAAGCGGCCCACAAGGGCATCACCTTCTGCGTGGCATCCGGAGATTTCGGCTCTCGCGGAATCGCCGGGGCTTCCGAACCGGAAGACGTTCTGCATCCCCAGTTTCCACCCACATCCCCATACGCGCTTGCCTGCGGCGGAACAAGGCTGAATTTCTCCGAAGGACGCCTGCAATCCGAGGTGGCGTGGTCGACCGATATCGGCATGTCGAGCGGTGGCGGGATCAGCAACGCCTTCGACCTTCCAGACTGGCAGAAAGGCCACGGGGTGCCTGAAGCACAGAGCGGTTTCGTCGGGCGCGGCGTTCCCGATGTGGCGGCAGACGCTGATCCGATCGCTCACTGCCTGGTCTATGCGGGTGACGAATGGGGGCCGGCCGCCGGTACCAGCGCCGCGGCACCCCTGTGGGCGGCACTCATCGCGCGGCTGAACGAATCGCTGGACGCACCCGTCGGTTACCTGAATCCTCTCCTGTACCGCCTGACGGCCGGCGGCAGGCAGGTGGTCCGCGACATCGTTTCCGGCAGCAATGGAGCATATTCTTCCGCGCCGGGGTGGGATGCCTGCACCGGTCTGGGCACTCCCAGAGGATCGGAACTGCTGAAAGCACTGCGTGGAGAATGAGAGATTTCAATCTGGGACTTTCAACCGGCACCAAAGATCCCAGGCACGCACCGCACGGTACCAGTGGAGCAGACCGAGTTTCGTGCACGTGCAGCGGCTTCTGTTCTGCCTGTCACTCGCGTTTCCGACCTGACGCCACTGGATCGGCTTGGCCTTCCTTCGTTCTCAGCGGTTACACCGCTGGCAGCGGATCTGACCAGCCATATGGGAAAGGGACGGGACCCAGGCAGTGCCCGGGTCAGCGCGATGATGGAGGCTGTCGAGAGAATCAGCGCAGAGCCACCCGTGCCCGGGGATACCAGGAGAGGCAGCTATTCATCGCTGGCGGAAAACACAGCAGTCATCGATCCACGACTTTTCACACTGCCGGACGATTCTGAATACCATCCCGATCAGCGTTACACCTGGGTTGGAAGTCGCGATCTTCTGGCCGGACGACCAGTCTGGATGCTATCCGATCTGGTCATCACTCCCCCTGTCGAAGGCGTGCTTCTGGATGTAGATACCAATGGGCTGGCGGCCGGCAACACCCACCTCGAGGCAGTCGTTCACGCGATGTGCGAAGTCATCGAGCGGGATGCCTGGAGCCAGCAGGAATTCGCCGCGCTGTTCGCCGATGAACACAGTCCGCGTCCTGAACGACGTGCAATCGGCCTCTCCTCCGTTCCGGGAGAAGCAGGCCGGTGGATAGAACGGATTCTGTCTGCAGGCCTGGAACTCACAGTGCATGACATCACGAGTGATGTGGGTGTAGCCACCTGTCAGGCGCTGCTCACCGACCCCAGCTACGTGACTGCAACCGGCATCTCCAGAATGCGTTTTCAGGGCCTGGGTACACATCCATCCGCGCGCACCGCGATGCTGCGCGCGATTACCGAGGCAGTGCAGGCGAGGCTGTCGCTCATCCAGGGAGCGCGCGACGACTACAACATCGCGTCCTCTACGCCCAGAAGCTGGACCAGATCTGAACGGGCGTTGCTGTATGCGCCTCGTGAGCATGTCGCCTTCTCGGAGATTCCCAGCGTGGATCACCATGATCTTCTGGACGACTATCACTTTCTCATCGCCAGGCTGCGAAGCATCGGAATCCAGCACGTCATCGCAACCGATCTGACAGATCCCGAAACGGCGATCCCGGTAGTTCGAGTTCGCATCCCCCGGCTGTCGTGCTTCATAGTCAACCGTCGAAGAGTGGATTGGCGATGTCTCCGACATCTTCTGTGAACAGCTCAGCCCTTCTGGTACCGCCAGTCGTATATGCCGGACCGACCATCAGTGACGCCGCCGTCCGGAAGTTGCTCCCTGAAGCGGAGGTAAAACCACCCATCCGCCGCGGAGACCTCTATCGGGACAGAACGCTGCGGCATTCCGTGTTTCTGATCATCGATGGGGTGTTCCGCCAGCACGAAGCCCTTCCCGTCCGTGAGGTCGTTGACGTGCTGCAGGATGATGGGCTGGTCTTTGGTGCGTCGAGCCTGGGTGCCCTGCGGGCCGCGGAATGCTGGCCGGCGGGTATGCGGGGTATCGGCTCCATCTACAGGATGTTCCGCCGCGGAATCCTCGAATCAGATGAGGAAGTCGCAGTCTCGTTCGTTCCGGGACTTCCGCGTTTCTCGTCCATACCGCTGATCAACATAAGATTCGCGTTGAAACAGGCCATTCGCCGTCACCGCCTCACGCAACCTCAGGTGGATCGGCTGCTGGAGTGCGCCCGGGATACCTACTACGCGGACAGGAACTGGGCACATCTGCTGCGGGAGGCCGAAGTACCTGACAGAAACGGTCGCCTCGAGGAATGGCTCGGTAGCTGCGACCTCAAGCGCAAAGACGCGCAGACAGCTCTCCGGCGTCTTGCAACGCACCTCGCACGATCTCCGGAGGCCTGCATGCGTCCTCGAGCCAGCAGATCCCCCTTCGTACCCACGGAAAGCCATCGGGAGCGACCGTATGCAGCCCTCCATGCCGGGCCGACCGCTGAAGTGATGGGATCGTTGGCCGGATATCTTCTGGCGAGCGGTCGACATCGCTCGGTCCTGACCAGACCGATTGAACTGCACCGGTACTCGACTGAATTCGAATCGGTGGTCAGGGAAATCTGGGCGGATCTGTCGGAGAACAATGAGCTGGATGCTGCGGTGTTCCGGTGGCGCGCCATCTCTGCAGCCGAACGTGAGGCCGCCCGACTGGGTCTGACGTTGAGAAGATCCGACCTCGAGCACGCGGAGCTGGAAATCATCCGTTCTCACGGGCACGCTTCCTGGCAGGACCTCGAGGCCGCTCTGAAAGGGTTACCCGGCCTGCTGGATCTCACAACCGCTCATCGCACGAGCCTCGCCTGGGCCAAACGCCTGCGGGCATCGCTGTTCTCATGAAGGCGGCGCTCAGGGAGGCAGGACTTCCTGGGTCAGCTGAGCCAGTAACGCAACCGTCTGCATCGCGCTGATCCCAAGCAGGCCCTGCTGCACTTCCGTCAGCGGCAACCGATCGACCAGATCATCGATGTCACCTTCATGCTTCGGATCTTCCCGGGCATGAAGCAGCAGCGTACGAAATCCTTCTTTCGGCAGATTCGTGCGCTGTCTGAACTTCTCGAGAAACTGCTCATCGGCAACATTGCCTTCGAGCGCTGCCATGTACCCCACAAGAGCGATCGGGTGCGCGTGAAAGATCCAGTAGTACTGCATTCCCACCAGGCGCGCTGCTGTCGAGGAAGGTATGCGTTTCGAAACCTCCTCTCTCGAAATTCCCAGAGCTTCCAGATCATCGAGAAGCCAGACATCGTGGTTCTGCTCTTCGTCGATATGCCGGCGGAGATAGTCGACCATCCCGGCGGCAACCTCGTCGGTGCCTGCCAGCTCAGCGCACCTCGCCAGCGCGGCTTCGAGCAGCGACGTGCTGGCTCTGGCCAGGTCATAGGTACGAAGCTGCAGCCGGGGAAACAGCGTGGCTGCCTCTGGATGCGTCCAGAAATGACGATAAACCCCGCGTACCGGCGCTTCCGCGAGCGCGATCTTCCGCTTCAGCTGGCGGCTTGCACCCGTTTCCGCCATCCCGGCTGAAGCCTAGAAAACCGATGAGTTAGGATCGTCTCCCGAATGCATTGAGCCCTCACCACCGAGCTTCTGGTGTGAGCTTATGAGCGCGTCGACTTCTGCATCGCTCAGATCGTTTTCGATGACGGCTTTCTGATGATCCGGCACACGGGCCGGGTCCAGCAGGCCGGCATCCGCCAGTCGTTGAACGTTCGACATCTCTCTCCTCCTTCCATGCCACGCTTGCGGGTGGACCGCCCTGATCGGATGTATCAGGTGCTCCTCAGGAGCTCCCTTGCCCTGATAAGATCGGTGGTCTTCAACCCCTCTTCAAAGACCTTATACAGATCGTCGACTAAAGCAAGAACTTCAGATCGATCAGTCTCACCAGGATTCAGACCAGCCAGGCTCACCGCCGCCCGCAGCTGCAGGCTGCGGGCTCCCTGATTACCCGCCACCTCGATGGCCTGCTGATAGAACCGGACGGCCTCCTCCGGCTCGGAGTCGGCTGACAGGTCGCCGCGAAGTCTGTAAAGCTCTGCCTCCCAGGCATGTTCACCGGCGGCTGCAACTTCGCGCATTCCTTCCTCGCATGCCTGGAGGCCCTCATCGAGGCGATTACTCGACAGGCATCCGCAAGCTTCGTGAGGTAATAAGTGAGAGCGACCCGGGCTCCCACCTCTCGGTAGGCGTCGATCCTGCCACGCAGGCGCTCGATACCTCCGGAGTCACCTTCCATCACGCTGAGCCAATCGAGGGTCATCGCACTGCTGAGCTCGCCGAAGGGGAAGCCGAACTCCCTGGAAAGGACGGATTCAGCCTCCGCGGCCTGTCGCAGTTCTGCCCAGTCTCCGCGCAGATAATGAACAAACGAAGCCCAGTGCCGGCTCTGCAGTCGAACAAAGGGATGCCCGATCTGATCCGAGAGCCTGATGCCCTGATTCGCTCTGTGCACCGCCTGATCAGGAAACCCGAGGTGCCACAGCACGATGGCGAGGTACCCCAGTGACATGACACCCGCGTGATGGCCGGACGGAGACATGTTCTGCTCTGCTATCTGATTCGTGAAAAAGGCTGCACCCTTCTCCAGCTCGTTTCGAGCCTCATTGAGCTGACCCAGATAAAACAGGCTCGAACCAACCCCGAACTGGGCTTCAGCCTGCAGCTCACGTTGCAGGGCGGCCAGCTGCTGCAACTCCTGGCCTTTCAGCAGAGCCTCCTGATGCTGCCCCCGAGCCTGGTAGTACGCGCCCAGCCCCCAGAGAACCCAGAAACGTTCGGGTGCATCGCCAAGCTGATCGCAGAGTTCAAGAGCTCTTGTATAGGTTTCCTCGACCCCGGGCGCCCCATAGCCGCGAGCAGCGGTCAACGCGGGACCCAGGCCCAGCGAGAGAGACAGCTCTCTCTGCCATCTCGGCTCGTCCGAAAGCTCGGCGACGACGCCCAGACCCCGGTTGAAATGTACGACCGCCTCTGCGTTCGCGGCTCTGTCGAAGGCCTGCCGGCCCGCGGCCAGCCAGGCGTCGACGGCCTCTTCAGTTTTACCGGCTTCAGTAAAGTGATGGGCAACGAACTCGGGCTGGTCGATCGTCACCGGCCAGCGTCTGGAGAGCGCGGTTTCCGCGACAAGCCCGTGGTACGCCTGTCGTCGCTGACGGAGCAGAGATCGGTAGACCGTATCCTGGACCAGGGCATGTCGGAAACTGTAGTGTGTTTCCGTCCAGAGCCTCGATCGGATCAGCAACTCCGCCTTCACCAGCGTATCCAGCGCGCTGTCCAGCGTTGCATCGTCGAACGCACCCAGATTCTGCATCATGCTGTGCGTGAACTCACGGCCCACCACCGAAGCGAGTTGAATGACGTCTTTCGCGCTGTCCAGACGATCCAGCTTGCTCCGATACAGACTCTCCAGGGACAGAGGAATCGCAAGCCGCGACAACAGGTCTTCCGGCGAGGATTGCTCCGTAGCTCCAGCTTCCATGAACATCTTCACCAGCTCTTCCACGAACAACGGAACGCCGTCTGTTCGCCGGACTATCTTCTCCAGCAGGGCCTCAGAAACCTGCGCCTGTCCGGCGATGCTCGTGATCAGTTCGCGGGTGGATTCATCCGTCAGAGGAGCGAGTCGGATCTCCGACACATGGCGGGCGTCGGATACCAGGGGGGTAGCAGAAGGTCGATAGCTGAGTAGAAGGAGTATCCGATTCCGCGAAATCGTATCCAGCATCCGCTCCAGCAGCTCAAGCGAAGAAGGGTCGATCCAGTGCAGGTCCTCGATGATGATTCCGAGCGGCGACCGCTGAGAGGTCCGAACGAGCAGATGCTCAACAGCTTCCATGGTTTTCGTTCGCGCCAGTTCCGGGCTCAACACCGGAGGCTGAGATTCCTCGTCCTGAATCCCCAGCAGCACCGCGAGCAGCTCTTTGAGCTCAGAGTCGGTGTCTTTCGAGAGCGCGTCGTCCAGTTTCTTCCGCCTGACCTCATTCGAATCATCCACCGCGAAGGTCAGCAGGATCCTGAGGACTTCCAGGATCGGGTAGAACGCCGTGTTCTGGCTCTGCGCCGTGCAGCGGCCCAGCAACCAGATGGCATCCTTCGAGATCGCATCTTCTCTGATCGCATGCAGCAGCCGGGACTTTCCGATACCGGCATCGCCGAACATCTGGACAATCTGCCCGGCACCTGATTGCGCCGCCAGGTACTGATGCCTCAGAGAGTCGAGCTCCAACTCCCGGCCGACCATCGGGTTTAGGCCCTTCTGAATGGCAAGCTCGAACGGTGTACGTACGCCGGTCTCTTCGAGCGGTTCAAAAACCGCCATGGGCTGCGCGGTGCCTTTCAGCGTGAACTCGCCCAGCTCCTTCCAGCGGAAGAAGCCCTCCACCAGACGATGGATCTCGCCGCTGACGACGATGGAATCCGGTTCGGCAAGAGCCTGCAGACGCGCGGCGATGTTCGGTACTGCACCCATTGCCAGGAGCTCGCCGGATCCAGGTGTCAGAGCGCCAACGACAACCGGCCCTGTGTGGATGCCGATGCGGGTCCTCACCAGCGGTGCCGTCGGATCGTCTTCGTCGCCCGATGGTTTCAGTTCACGGAGGATTTCGATGGCACAGCGAACGGAGCGTTGAATGTCATCGTCATGTGCCTGCGGATACCCGAAGTAGACGAGAATCCCATCGCCCAGATACTGAGCGATGTAGCCGCCGTGTCGTTCGATGATCTTCTGGCAGGTCGACTGGTAGGTATGCAGAACCTCGAGCAGATCTTCCGGATCGAGCGCCTCCGACATGGCCGTAGACTCAACGACGTCGCAGAACATTACGGTGACCCACCGGTTCTCGGCGTCCATCGAGGCCAGCGCTGGCCGGGGATTCGAGCTCAAGGCTTCAGTTCACCATACGCGGAGCCCGCGGAAATCCCAGGATATACCAAAGTCATGTCAGGCATTACACCAGCCTACCTGGCGGACATCCAACAGTCTGCTTACACAAGATTCTCGACATTTGCGGTGCATTGACGAGACTAGAGACAAGGGAAAGGGAGAGCAATCATGAGAAAAAGCGGAAAGCAACTCGAAAACATTCGACGGGCCGCGACTTTCGCCGCCGTCAAACACCCCAGCAGCAACAATTTCACGGCGGAGGAAGCCGCGGAGCTGCAGCGGAATCTTCTGGGCAGTGTCGTTCTGGCCTCCACCGAGGGCTACGATCAGATGCGACAGGACTTTCTGCGCACCTATGAGTCGGTCCCGCAGATCGTCTGCTACTGCGAGGTTCCGCGGGATGTGCAGATCTGTCTGGCATTCGCCAACGATCACGAACTGACTCCCGTGTGCCGGTCCGGAGGGCACAGCACAGCCGGCTACTCCGTCAACGACCAGATGGTCATCGATGTGAGCCGGATCAGCTATGTGGTGGTCGATGAAACCACTCAAACTGCCAGGGTCGGTGCCGGGACCAACTTCGCGAAGTTAAATGCGGAACTGAGTCCGTTCAACCTTCATGTGCCTGGTGGCGGGTGCCCGAGCGTATGCGTTGCCGGTTTCATGCAGGGAGGGGGTTACGGATTCACCTCTCAGATGTACGGAATGAACTGCGACAACGTCATCGAGTGCCGGGTTGCACTGGCCGATGGAACAATCGTCACGGCGAACGAACGGCAGCACAGGAAGCTGTTCTGGGCACTCCGCGGCGGGACTGGAAACAATTTCGGTGTCCTGCTCGAGATCACCTATCGCCTGCACGAGCTGGATGAGGTATGGGGATTCGGAATGACCTGGCCGCTCGAAACCGAGCAGGAGCGAAAGCATGCGGCCCAGGTGCTGGAAACCTGGCAGAACGGGTACACAGGTCCCAACGCCCCGCCAGATATGGGAACCCAGTTGTTCATTGTGGATCTGGAGAGAGAGCATCCCACGGCGTCCGGAACGCTGAAGCCGGAGCTGATCGTTCGCGGCATGTTCAGAGGTGATCACAAAGCCTGCGCAGCAGCGCTCGAGGCATTGACCGATCTGTGCCACGATCCGGCCAACCCTTTCGACATCTGGGAAGCAGGTTCCTACGAGTACCTGAACATGTACCTGATGAGCTACCCGACAGATCTGCCGAACGTTCCGATGAACGTTCGTGCTGTCGTCGAATCCAGAATCATCGCCGACCCTCTCCGCACCGGGGATTGGAGCAGCCTCATCGACTACTTCCTGAGCGCGCCAAGGGGAGCGCTGATGATCGCCATGGAATCGTATGGCGGTGCGATCAACGTGCCGGAGCCCGACGATATGGCATTCGAGCATCGCAACGCGATGATGGATCTGTTCGTCTGGAGCTTCTGGATGTACGAAAGCGATCGATCAGGCGCGGAAACACTCGTCGAAAAGTTCAGGAAAATGGTGGATCCCCTGTCCAACGGGAGGGCCTACCAGAACTATCCGAACCGCTCCACGCCGGAGGACGCCTACGGGGAGCTTTACTGGGGACAGAACTATCGGAAGCTGCAGAAAGTCAAACTGAAGTACGATCCGAAGCCGCTGTTCCAGTATCCACAGATGGTTCGTTTGCCGGATGATTAGAGCGCAGCCCTCTACCGGAATCCACCAGCACAAGAGAACCTCCAATGGAATTCAGCCAAACCGAAAGAAGCCTGGAAATCAAAGCCCAGGTCGTCGATTTCATGGACAGGCACATCTACCCGGTCAACAAACACTATCAGGACATCGCCCACAGCGAGCGCCGCAACGACCCTGAGGCGCTGGCTTTCGTCGATGACCTGCGGGCCATGGCCAAGGACCTGGGCCTGTGGAACCTGTTCTTTCCACACCTGCGGGAGGATGAACCCGGCACCGGTCTCAGCAATTTCGAGTTCGCACCCATCTTCGAAGAGATGGCCAAACTCCCCTGGGCGCCTGAAGTCTTCAACTGCAATGCGCCGGTCACCGGAAACATGGAACTGCTCGGGGCAGCAGCCAATGAAGAACAACGGCAGAAGTGGCTGCTGCCGCTCCTGGAGGGCGAGTGCTACTCCTGTTTCGCCGCCACCGAACCGGAAGTCGCCTCTTCGGACGCCACCAACTACCAGACCACCATCGTGCGCGATGGCGATCACTACGTGGTGAGTGGCCGCAAGTGGTTCATCTCCCTCTCGATGCACCCGAAGTGCCGCTTCATGATCCTGATGGGCAAGACCAATCCCGAAAACGCCAACCGCCACAAACAGCACGGCGTGATCATCATTCCCATGGATACACCCGGCGTTGAGATTCTGCAGGATACGACGGTGATGAACGCCTACCACACAGGCGGCCACCCCGAGATCCTGCTGGACAACGTCCGCGTACCGGCCGAGAACCTGCTGGGCGAACCGGGCGAAGGGTTCGCCATCATGCAGAAGCGCATGGGTCCCGGCCGCATCCACTACGGCATGCGCTGCGTGGGCATGGCTGAGGTGGCCCTGGGGCTGTTGATCTCCCGGGCCAAGGAGCGGTTCGCCTTCGGCAAGTACCTGCACGAACACGGCAGCGTGGCCAATGACATCGGCCGTTCCAGGATCGAGATCGACCAGGCCAGGCTGCTGTGCCTGCATACCGCGAAGGCACTGGATGAAAAGGGTGTCAAAGGCGCGCGCAAGGAAATCGCGATGCTCAAGATCGTCGGCACCGAGCTGCTGCAGAATGTGTCTGAACGCGCGCTGCGCGTACACGGCGCCATGGGGGTGTCCAATCAGACGCCACTGGCTTCGCTGTTCGGGCTGGGCATGCACCTGAGCATTGCCGATGGCCCCAGTGAAGTGCACCTCCCGGGCATCGCGAAGATGGAACTGCGCAATCACGATCCGGCCGATTTCGAGCGGTACTACGATATTCCTGAGCGCTGAGCCGCCGGCATGAGTACCCCGATCAAGATCCTGCTCGCGGCCCTTGCGGCCATCGCGCTGATATTCATCGCGATTGCCGTGGCGGTCGCCTTCGTCTTCGAGCCCAACGACTATCGTCCCCTGGTGGTCGACACCGTCCGGGATGCCACGGGCCGGGATTTCGAGCTCGACGGTGACCTGTCACTGAAGCTCTTCCCCTGCTGCGGTGTGAGCGTCGGTTCCGCCCGGCTGGGGAACCCGCCGGGTTTTCCGGAGGAATCCTTCGCCGCCATCGAGTCCGCCTCGGTCAGCGTGAAGATCTGGCCGCTGCTCACCCGCCGCGAAGTGCAGATCGGCACGGTGACGCTTACCGGGGCAGCCGTGAATCTGATCAAGCTCGCCGACGGCCGGACGAACTGGACGTTCGACTCCGCCCAGCCGGCCGATCAGCCCGCGGAAGACGGCGGAGCCGCCATCTCTTCCCTCACCGTCGAAGGGCTCGCAGTGAACGATGGCTCTGTGACCTTTACCGGTGCCGATGGAAAGCGCTACGCCGCACGCGACATTCTTCTCGAAACGGGTGCCATCGCCGACGACGCACCGGTCCCCGTGGCGCTGAAACTGACAGCTCGGGATGAGAGCACCGAAACGGATGCGGAGATCGAGCTGTCGGCCAGTCTGGCGCTCTCGGGCGCTTCAGTGACGCTCGACAGGCCGCAGTTGACCGTCCGGGCAGCAGGCTCATCGATTCCCTCCGGTACCGCCGAAGTGGCGATGACCGCCACCGCGCTGAATTACGACACCGATACCGCCGCCGGCAGTCTGCAGGGACTGGACGCCGCGGTTTCCCTGCCCGGCAGCCGGCTGGTGATGACGGGCGACGTGGCCATTGCCGCAGATGCGGTGACCGGCAGCGGCACTTTCCAGATTCCCGAAAGCGATCTGCGAGCGCTCCTGGGCTCGCTCCCGGATGTGGACTACGTCCCCGCCGGCCCGGAAGCACTCAAACGGCTCACGGGAAGCGGCCGGTGGTCGCTGACCCCCACCGGCGGGGCGTTGAGCGCACTCGATCTCACGCTGGATGGCACGAATATCACCGGCGAGGCGAAGGTAGACAGCTTCGAAACCGGCGCCGCGACGGCCCGCATCCGTATCGACAGCCTGGCACTGGATGGCTACCTGCCTGAGGCGTCCGGCACCCCGGCTGCCAGCACGTCGTCCGAGCCGACTCCCGGATCAACCGAGGTACCCTTCGAATCACTGAAGGACCTGCTCCTGGACGTGGAGCTCACGATCGGGCGGCTGACCGCCCAGGGCACGACGCTCGAGAACATGACGGCCCGTTTCAACACCGACGGGCGCGCCCTGTCCGTTTTGCTCGAATCCGAACTCTACGGCGGCCATCTGTCCCTGAACGGCAGCGGCAATCCCGCCGCCAGCTCGCCGATGCTCAGCGGCAACCTCGAGATGCGCAGCATCTCGCCCCGCGCCGCCCTGACCGCCCTCGGCGCAACGGTGGATACCGCCAACCCCGATGTGCTCGGTGATCTCTCGGGCTCTACCGGCTGGCAACTCGGTCGCCGGACGCTGCGTCTCGAGCAGATGAACTGGCAGCTCGACGGGACGCGCTTCACGGGCACACTCGGTCTCGACGGCTTCGACACCCCTGCTGCCCGGTTCGACCTGGCGCTCGATCGCATCAACCTGGACGATTATCTGGCTCCGGAGACGGATGCGGAAGCGGACGACACCGCTGCGGAAGTGGAGATCCCGGTAGAGACGCTCCGGGGTCTGGATCTGAGAGGACGGCTCAAGGCCGGCGCCCTGCGGGTGATGGGTCTCGACCTGGCAGATCTGGATGCCACCGTCACCGCGGAGAACGGCGTACTGCGCCTGGCGCCGCTGACGGCAAATCTCTACGGCGGCACCTATCAGGGCACCATCCTCATCGACGCAACGGGAGCGAAGTCCCGGATGACCCTCGACCAGCGCCTTTCCGCCGTGCAGGTCGGGCAGCTGCTCGGCACCCTGGTCGGCTCGGACCGCATCACCGGTGCGCTTTCGCTCAACCTCTCCGGATCCGGCGTGGGCAACACCAGCACCGAGCTGCTGAAAGCGCTGACCGGCAACATCGACTTCAACCTGAGCGACGGCGTGTATCACGGCATGGACATCGCCTACGAGATCGAAAACGCGCAGTCCCTGCTGAAACGCACCGCCGCACCGGAGCGGCCGGACCGCAAGGAAACGCCGATCCGCGCCCTGTCCTTTGCCGGCGACATCGTCGAGGGTGTGATCGGCAGCGACAGTCTGAACGCGGAGATTCCGTACCTGAAACTCGTCGGCAAAGGTGGCGTCAATCTGCTCGAGCGCACCCTCGACTATCAGCTCAACGCCCAGGTGCTGAAGACTGCGGACAGTGCCACCGGCACGGCCCTCAAAGGTCTCGGCGGCAGCGTCATTCCACTCACCATCTCCGGCCCCATGGCCGACCCGAAGGTGCGGGTGAACATGCAGGGCCTCATCGTCGAGACGGTCAGGGAAACGGCGCGGGATGCCCTGCTCAAGCGCCTCGGCCTGGATGAGGAAGAGGAGAAGGCTCCCGCCGAACCGGCGACCGGTGCCGCGGCTGAGCCGACCGCGCCGACAGAGACGCCGGCCGAGCCCGGCACCGCCGAGGAGGCCAAGCCGCCTTCCACGCGTGACCTGCTCGAGCAGGGGCTGCGGGGCCTGCTGAAACGTTCGGAGGCCGATAAGGCCGACAAGAAAGAAGAGCCGTGAGAGCCGGTCAGATACGCAGGGGCCCGGTGGCATCCGACTGTGTGTCACAATACTGCGACTGATTTCCTCGGGGGAGAGACATGAAAGTAGGCGCGGCCATGGCGTTCAATCAGCACACGGATGCCGCATTCATCCGCGATGCGGTGCAACTGGTGGAAGAAAAGGGTATCGACTCAATCTGGTTGCCCGAGCATGTGCTCTTTTTTCCGGACTACGCATCCACCTATCCGTACAGCGATTCCGGCCGTATCCCCGGTGATCCCGAAGGCATCCTCGATCCGTTCACAGCGATGACGTTCATCGCATCGCATACCACACGGGTACGCCTGGGCACGGGTATCTGTCTGGTCCCTCAGCGTCAGGCGGTCTATACCGCCAAGATGGTGGCGGATGTGGACTTTCTGTCCGGCGGGCGGGTCGACTTCGGTGTTGGCATCGGCTGGCTGAAAGAAGAGTTCGACAATCTGGGCATGGATTTCAGCACACGCGCGAAGGTGTGTGACGACTACATCGATGCGATGAAAGCCCTGTGGTCGCCGGGCGTGACGGAATTTCAGGGCGAGTACGTGCAGCTGCACCCCTGCCATTTCAACCCGAAGCCCATACAGACCCCGCACCCGCCGATCTTTTTCGGCGGTGAGAGCCGGCCCGCCATGCGGAGAGTCGCGCAGCGCGGCGACGGCTGGTATGCCTACGACCTTTCACCGGAGGGTCTCGCGGAGAAGCTGCCGCTTCTGGACGCAGAACTGAGCAACGCCGGCCGCTCCCGGGATGACGTCACCCTCTATGTTGGTCCGAACCGTCATCCAATCAACGACGAGACCGTGGCGGCTTATGCGGAACTGGGTGTCGCGCAGATCATCGCGCCACTCGGTGCGCGCAGCCTCGAGAAGCTGGAGATGCGTACCGATGCTCTGCTGGCCAGCTGCGGTCGGGCCTGACTACGGATGGAAGTTCTGCTGAGAAGTTCTGCTGAATAGGAGAAAAGCGTAAATGAGCATTCCCGAAAATGCAGATATCGAAAACTGGATAGCAAAAGAGATCCCCGAGGAAGTGCTCGAACCGGATCTGCCGATCATCGACCCCCACCATCACCTGTGGGATCTGCGTGGTCGCGACGGCCTGGGCTTCCGGCAGGAAGTGTATCTGTGCGAGGAGATCAGCCGGGACATTGCCACGAGCGGGCACAACATCGTTCAGACCGTGTTCGCGCAGTGCGGCGCTTTCTATCGAGCCGACGGCCCCGAGGAGATGCGTTGCGTGGGTGAGACAGAGTTTGTTCATGGCATCGCCGCCATGAGCCGCTCCGGGATCTACGGGCCAACCCGCCTGTGCACCGGCATCTTCAGCACCGCAGACCTCCGTCTGGGTGAACGCGCGGCCGCCGTGCTGGAGGCACACCTCCACGCGAGCGAATACTTTCGGGGCGTTCGCACGGCTTTTCCTTCCGATCTGAACGAGGATTTCCTCAAAGGCTTCGCGCTCCTCGAGAAATACAACCTGAGCTACGACAACTGGTCACCCGATTTTTCCCGGCTACCGCGACTAGCAGAGCTCGCCAACCGGTTTCCGGGCGTCACGGTCATCGTGAACCACCTCGGCGGCAGGATTGACCCGGACGCTGACGACGAGGAACTGAACGCGTGGAAAGGCGCAATCGATGCCGTCGCCGCCTGTTCGAACGCGGTGATGAAGCTCGGCGGCGCCCAGATGCGTGTTGGCGACTGGGAACCGCCCTACCACATGCACCGCGCCTCTGCGCCCTGGAGTTCTGACCGGTTCATGGAGGCGCTGCTGCCCCGCTATCAGTACGCACTGGAGGCTTTCGGTCCCGAGCGGTGCATGTTCGAAAGCAATTTCCCGGTGGACAAGGACTGCATTTCTTACCGGACGCTGTGGAATCTGTTCAAGAAGATGGCCAACGAGCTCGGCTTATCGAAATCAGAAAAGAGCGCCGTTTTCAGCGGGACGGCAGCCAGAGCCTATCGACTCACTCTGCCGGCGTGAGTCCTCTCTGGGTGATTATGGCTCCGACTGCCAGGGTAAGTCTCCGATCATATTGAAACAGGCCGTCAGGTCCAACTCCATACCTGCTGGCTAATCAGTCCGACCCGACATCAGACTGTCAAAGTTCCGATAGTAAAATAGTTCAGCGTGATTTGGCTCGATACCGCTCGCCTCAAACTTCTTCAACGGATCCCTTCCACCCTCTGGATGTGGGAAGTCGGACGAGAACATATACAGGTGCGGATCTGTCTGTTCTATCAACCAGCCAACCGGTTCATGCGAAAACGGCGTAAAACGCAGGTGTCGTTTGACATAGTCCGACGGTTTCAAGCGGAGTTCGGCCAGGTGCGGCTCCATTCTCACGAAGTTCTGTTGCACAAGATCGAGTGCGCGAAGCCAACCGGGTACCCACAACGCACCCAACTCGATCACTCCGCCCATGAGTTTCGGAAACCGATCGAACACACCATCAAGGATCATGGACGCAAGAAACAGCTGCGTACTGTGAGCGATGCCAAAGTAGTCTTTGGATCGAACCGATTCGCCACCGCCGTTAAGCGGTCGCACTTCTATCCCATTGTTGTGGTAGGCCTTGTCAACTAACGCTCCGCCATCTCCTCCAATGTGGAGCAGAAACGGAATTTCTTTTTCCTGCAGCTTGCGCCAGATCGGGTCATATTGAGGATGGGTTGGCGACTTTGTTCCCTGAACCGCAGCCGGCACCCACACTGCAGCGCAACCAAGTTCGAGCAGTTCGTTCAACAGAGCCAGCGACTCCTCTGGATCCGCCAGCGGCAGGTAACACACGGGAAGAAGCCTTTCGTCAGCGGAACAGAAGTCTGTCACAGCTCTTCCAAGCGCCTTGGCACCGCCATAGAGCAGAGTCAGGTCGCTCACCGAGTGAAACTGAAACAACGAAAATGTCGGAAACACGAGCTGATCAGTAAAGCCTAATAGATCAAGCGCGGCTGAGCGATCGCCTGCGTTACTGGCACCCATCGCCAACCAACCCTTGTCATGCAGAAGCTTCCTGGCGCGCTCGTCTTCCGGTAGCTTCTGAATCTCATCAACCTGGACGGACTTTCGTCGACTCAGTAATCCAACCTGATCAGGAATCGCTCTCAGTCGATCTACAACGGAAGCATCGGCATGTCTTTCCAGCCAATGCCGATCGGGCTCCATGATGTGACTGTCTGCGTCTGCAATCCTTCTCTCGCCAGCATAAGTGTTCATAGTCTGCCTACCTCCCTAATTTGGATCGATTGAGTACTGTATCGTCACGCCAGCGGTCCTGGGTTGCGCAAGGAACTGTGCATAACCCCCAGAGAAAGCAGGCGCATCGAAAACGCGATTGGTGTATGCCTCGTCGAAGGCATTACGGACCCATCCCTGAACCAACCAGCGTTCAGCGGGGTAAACCCCAAGCTCGAAATTCGCAATGGAATAGCTAGGAACGGTAGTTGCTGGATCCAGATCCAGATCAGAAACCATGTCATCCTGCCAGGAGAGATCGAAACGGGCATAGCCGTTCAAACGACCGAGCGTATAGCTGTAGTGCAATCCCATCACCAGGGCCCACTTAGGAATCTGGTTTACGTGCTCACCACTCAGATCCTGACCGACAATCGCTCCCGGTGGTGCCGCAGCCGGCGAATTGAAACAAGTACCTGCAACCAGATCCGGAGCGGTACAGGGAACCCCTGTAAAGTCAACGTATTTCGCATCAGTATAGGTACCGGTGAAGTTGAGCTGGAGATTTGGTGTCAACAATGCGGCGAGGCTCAATTCGACACCGCTGGATTCCATCTTGCCCGCATTCCGTAGCACAAAGGTCGATGTCTGACTGTCGAATGCCGACGCCTGGAAATCGTCCACATCGCTATAGAAAACCGTAGCGTCCAACTGGAGCCGGTTGTCTAGCCAGCTGGTTCTCGCACCGAGTTCGTAGTTGACCACTATCTCAGGATCCAAAATCGGATCCGCATCAGGATCTGCGATCACGCCACTGGCACTGACATCTATCGCTGGACCTTTGTATCCCCGGGAAACGGATCCGTAGAACATCATGGATTCACGCAGGTAATACTTCAGCCCGATCGTGCCGGTCCAATTCGAGTCTTCGGAAGTTTCCGCGCCCGCCAGGGACCCAACCGGAAATGCGAAAAAATTACCGTCACTGACGAAGTCAGCCGAAATCTTGTCGCGCAGCAGTCTCAATCCTATGAAGCCTTCCAACTGCTCAGAAAACGCATAAGAAACATGCAAAAAAATCGCATAGTTTTCGCTGTCTACCTCAGTCTCCTGCAAAGTCTGCAAGGTCGTTCCACCGGTCAACGCAGAACCGCCTTGCAGATCAGCGTCAACGTCAAACCACTGCCGGAAATAATACAGGCCCACCAGGTATTTCAGTTTAGCTTCCTGAGGCGAAAGCAATTGAAACTCCTGAGAGAACACCTGCATATCCCGTTTGACATCAAGCCGATTGGCTACATCGATATCAATCATGTCACTATCGGTGATGGCGCGCTGATCCCAATCCCTGTAGCCGGTGATCGAGCGGAGCTCTAATCCGCTATCGAACGTCCAGCTGGGTTTGAGGGTGGCATGGAGGACTTCATTCGTGTGGGTAATCGAAGCATCTGTCAAAGTCGTGTACTGCTCGTCGCTTGGCACCAGTTCATTGGCGTTAAGCCGCGAAATAAACAGCTGACTAAGGCCAGATGTGGCAGCAACATCTTCGTTTATAGAACGGTACGTCCTTGAGCAGCATTCGTTGTCCTGCTCAAAGTACTCGATCGAAGCATCGACCTCGAAGGATTGACCTTTCCAGATCCCCTTCAGCCGACTCCCCCATCGTTCTTTTTCGTTTTCGCCAGTTCCGCTGACGGGGTTGTCGATATAGCCGTCAGCTCGGTTCGCGTAAAACCCCGAAAGTCTGAGCCCCAGAGAGTCCGCTATTGGCCCACCGATATGAAAATCCAGGCGTGAGTCATCGAAGGTCGGACTGTACTCGGCTCTCAGCTTTGAACTCAGGGTATCGGTTGGATCGTTGGTGTGGACGGAAATTACGCCCGCCGAGGCATTTTTACCGAACAGAGTCCCCTGGGGCCCTCTCAAGACTTCAATGCGGTCGATGTCCCAGAATTCCAGAAGCCCGGAACCACTCGATCCGGTAATCACCTCATCTATGAGAACGCTGACACTCTGCTCAATGCCATCCGCGAAAGTGGAACCACCGATCCCGCGAATCCGGAAGCCCTCACCCGCTGTGCCACTGGCCGCGTTCACGGTTAACGACGGGTCGATGGCCGCAAGATCGTCTACCTCTGAGATGCCGAAGCTGAAGAGGACGTCTTCCTGAACCACCCCTACCGAGATCGGCACATCCCGCAGACTTTCATCCCGCCTTTGAGCCGTAACGATGATCTCCTCGATGGCTCTGGCTCCGGTCTCTCCTTCTTCGGCCTGAGACTCGCCAACACTGACCATTCCAATCACAGCGGATATAGCAATGAGCGCTTGCTTCGCTGACATCTTTTCTCCCCTCTCTTAGCTGTCGAGATACGATCGCGATTTTTTATATTAAATCTTTTATTTAACTTATGTAAATATTTTATCCTCAAAAGTCGATTGAGTACGTTGTTCGAAGGCAGAAAGATCAATCGCCCACCATGCAGCCCGAAATTGAAACAAGGTGCATCTTTTCAGCGTCTCAGGAGAGAGAAGTCAGTGGGGCTTTCGAGGTTCCAAAGGGGACGGGGAGGGAATGGGCTTTCGACCCGAGGGAGACGAACCATCAAACAACTTAGCGGTTTCGGTATCGCGCGAGATGTACGGACCCGCAAGCAATAGCAACAAACCACCCACCACATAAAGTACCGATACCCAGGCTAACGAATAGCGCAGAGACATGTAGGGCGTGTCCACCATGTTGTGCGCAGAAAACACATCGCTCAGATAGCCTGAAAGCGCCGGGCCTATACCCTGGCCTACAAACAGAAGTGCCATCAAAAGGATCGCACTAGCAGTTCCTCGCATACGAGCACCTGCGGTCATGTGAATGGCGGAAACTAGTGGCGGCCCATACATTCCCGCAGCAATCGCAGGAATAATCCCGACCAGAACAGTTGCTGTCAGACTGGGGGCATAAACCTGTAGCACGAGGGCTGGACAAGCAATCAGCAACGCTATCGCAGGCACACGGGCGACCCAACTCGGATCAATCTTGTATAGCTTGTCAGAGAGGATTCCACCCAACAGCAGGCCCAGTAGCGAGGGAACCACAGTCGCGATGCTGACGAACAATCCCGCCTCTCCTGTCTCCATATCAAATCTACGCATAAAAAACGCAGGGAGCCACGAGAGCATTGAGTAAGCAGCGATACCGGTCGTTGCGTATCCCGCAACCAGAAACACGTACGACCGTCGTTGCCAGAGCTCTTTGAACGCTCTCATCGCTGGGATGGCGGCTCCAAGTTGACCTGTGCCGACCCCATCCATCGCACCACGTCTTGGCTCACGAACTGTGAACAACAAAATGGGCGCTAGCGCCAGACCTATCATGCCTACAACGGCAAACGTCCACCGCCACCCAATAAGTTCATTGAGAAAACCAGCACCCGCAAAAGCCAGGATCTTGCCTATGTGCGACATTGAAAGAAAAACACTAAAAGCGCGGCCCCGGCTTTCGGGAGGGTAATGATCAGAGACCAGGGTTTGTCCTGGTATCGATCCTCCGGCCTCTCCAGCGGCAACTCCGATTCGAAGAAAAATGAACTGCCAATAGTTTCGGGCCATACCGCAGAAACTCGTGAACAGACACCAAACGGTTAACGCAATAGTCAGTAGCCGTACCCGATTGACTCGATCGGTCAGCATGCCGATCGGCATCGCAAGAAGCGTATACGTTATGGCGAACGCAACCCCGGTAATCACACCCATCTGGCCGTCACTCAAATCCAGCTCCAGGCGAATGGGCTCCACCAGGATATAGATGACGTATCGATCAACGTAGTAAAAGAGGTTCACCAAACTCAGTACGAACAGAGGATAGTGGACCATTAGGTGTTTCGTTCGTGTAGCTGCCGGCGCTGGTTCAACTTGCATCAATCGAGCTGCACGACAGCTTTTTGGCATCCACTCAATATGATGCTTTCTCGTGATAAAACAACATGTTCATATTCGACGAAGGTTTTTGAACCCACCCTGTAAATCTCTGCTATTCGCCCGCGCGTTTCATAAGGCATGCCGGTTCTTAGCAGGTCGTGGAACATCAACCGACATCCAGCATGTATGCCCACCGGAGTAGCTACAGTCCAAACGAAGGAATAGATTACATAGGACAACAGGATCCCTGGATGGGCGTAGTCCCCGTTCGTGAAAGGAACGTGTTTCTCCCCCATCCGTTCCATGAAGCGATGTCCCTCCTGTTGTGTATAAGTGCCCTTGATCGATCCAAGGGGCATTCCAACAAACAGCTCAGAACCGTTCATCAGCGGACGATTTTCCGGGGTTGGCATCTTCGCTGACTCGTAAGGGACGACGCGCGAGGTGGGATCATCATGATCTTCAGCCCGTCTTTTTGCAGTACCCGTTGCACAAACACGTTCCCCACAAGCGGCTTCGATCAAACAACTATCGGCCTGATCATTGGTCGACGGAACTCGTGCCGTCATATCTATGGTTCGATCATGATAGGCAGGTCGCTTCAGAATTACGTCCAGACTACCCTCCTTCAGCCAGGCCTCTCCCCAGGTGTCCAGGATTGGATGGCACATGTGACTTAGCACATTCACGCCCGGCACCAAGCCTCCCTCGAAGCCGAATTTACTCGCTTGCCTGTCATCATGGATCGACCCGGCACTTGAGCTCGCGGTATTGCGGCCGACGACAGCGTATCTTCGGATCACTTTACTAGGCAGTTCGCGATTCATGAGCTCAACGCCTGCCTGCGCGCTTCGAAACTGACACTTGGTGCAAAGGGCTGTTCATACCAGCATGTTCCCCGGATCTAGTCCCCGACCACACCCGATTCAGGAGGGGCCACAACTCCGCGTTCAGCCAATGACTGAATCTGAGCCTCCTCCATACCTAGCTGTCGCAGGAGCTTAGAAGTGTCTGCGCTTAACTGCGGGGCGCGTGTGCGGACACGGGTGGGTGTGCGTGAGAACTTGGCTGGCGGCCCGACGACAGATATGGAAATGGAATCTGGGTCAGGGTCTTGCAGCATATCCCTCTCCACCACGTAGTTCATTTCTGCAACTTCTTGGAACGAGAGTACCGGAGCAGCAGGAATTCCTGCGCTAGTCATTTTTCTGAGAAGCCCATCCCTATCCTGCTCTGCACACCAATCTTCAATCAGCAGGTTCACCTGCTCGCGTTTGTGCACCCTTTCGTTTCTCAAATGGACTCCTTCCGGAATGTTTACTCCATCGTCCTCCATCAGCTCGACAAGTCGATTCCAATGTTTGTCGAGCAAAACACCGATATAGATCTGGCCACCCGCGCAACTGTAAGTGTTGGCGGGAACCACGCCATGGAATTCATTCCCGCTCTTCTGAACTGGATGCCCAAGAGCTGCCAGAGACAAGTTCGCGTTGGATTGAAACAGCATACAGTCGAGCATCGATACGTCCACGTGCTGTCCTTCGCCAGTTTCACGTTGGTATAAGAGCGCACCAAGACAACCAATCGCAGCATGCAAACCAGCTAAGTCGTCACCTAGAGTTGTTGGCGCTTTAAGCGGAAATGGATCATCACGCTGTCCGTTGATCGCCGCCCAGCCACTCATCATCTGCACTAGAGGATCGTAGCCCAGCCAATCACGAAGAGAACCGAACTGACCAAAACCCGATATTGAGACATACACGAGGCTGGGAAAGCTGTCATTGAGCTGCTTGTACCCCAGGCTCCAGGAATCAAGCGTTCCAGGCTTAAAGTTCTCTATCAGGATGTCCGTCGTCTCCAATATCTGTCGAAGGATCGTTTGTGCTTCTTCCAAATGGAGATCGAGGGTTATGGCGCGTTTGTTTCTGTTGACGTTTGCGTGCAGAACAGAGTTCTGAGAACCCTGAGGATGATCTGGCAAAGCGTGACGTGTTATATCCCCCATAGGATGCTCAATACGCAGAACTTCTGCGCCAAGATCCGCAAGAACACACCCCGCCATTGGACCCGACCAAGTTGTTGTCAGCTCAACAACCTTTACTCCGGACAAAGGCCCCGTGATGTCTTTGCGAGCGTGCTGGTAAAAGTCATCTCGATTCATTAACGTATCCAGATCTTCTGAAACATCAATTATTTAATGTATTATAATTATGAGCCATTTCCAAATACAATAAGTCGAGATAACTGGAAGCAGCACGACCATGACAGCTCGCAAGCAACGGACTCAATCGGAGCGGAACACAGCTACCCGTCATGCAATTGTTAGCGCGGGCATCAAGATTATTGCGACAGAAGGTACTAACGCCCTTCGCATTGCCAAGGTCGCCAAGCTGGCAGGGGTAACAACAGGGGCCATTCAGCACCAATACGGAAATCGGGAGGCTCTGCTTCAGGCGATCTTTACTGAAGTATTGGGCCGGTTCAACTCGCTCGCTCTTCCCGTGAATAGCGACCTTGATCTACCCGCTCGCTTCGAACATCTAAAGGAACTGATAGCCACAAGAGGGACTGCAAAGCTCTACGGAATCCTGGCAGACATAATGATCGGCGCAAGAGCAGAACCCAAACTGCGGAAACTGGTTCAGAAGGCGATCAAACAACAGATAGATATTTTTGAGCGCTGGTGGCTCGTTCTGACTGCTGATAGCGATATCCCTCCCAAGCGTCGGCTTGAGATCGGCTACGCTCTACGGGGAACGCTGTATGGTTACGCTATCGAGTCCTACTATCGAGATAACGGTGTCGAGTATTTTCAAGAAATGGCGACTCATATGATAGAAATGGGATTGAGAACTCTTCTGGACGAGTCTCAAAACCAGGGTAAAGCACCCTACTGAGACGCGGCCCCTTTACTCATTCCAATCTGGAAACTCATCGTTGACTGACCCGGACCAGTCCGGGTCGCGCTTTTCAAAAAAAGCAATGGTACCTTCCCTGGAATCGCGATGTTGTGTCGTCAATCTGAACAGCTTTCGTTCCTGCTCCCGCCAATGCTCGAGATCAATTCCGATCCCCTCCCACAGCAGACGCTTGGCAATGCCCACTGGGAGAGGCGCAGCATTTCTCACAACATCGCGAGCGAACTCCACCGCCGCTGGAAGGACCTGATCCGCGGGCAATGCCTTCGTGGCTACGCCGTGGTCTACCGCCTCCCGACCGGAGAAAGTGCGCCCCGATAGCAACAGTTCGGCAGCATTAGACAGTCCAGCGACACGTGCCAGAATCACGTGAGATGCAAGCTCCGGCAGTACCCCACGTCGAACAAACGCGAACGAGAGCTTAGCGTCTTCGGCCACGTATCGGACATCTGCCTGCATCGGCCAGGTGAGACCTGCGCCAACCGCAGGACCATTGATGGCCGCGATCACCGGTTTTCGAACCTCCATTGGTAAGAGACTACGGAAGTCGCGCCCAGCTTCACCCCAACCCCCCGCGAACTCGTCACCCGAACCAAGGTCAGCTCCTGCGCAAAATCCTCTTCCTGCACCCGTAACGACCACCGCTCTCACACTGTCATCCTGGTCTGCCTCAGCCATGGCATCCGACAATTCTGCACCCATGAGCGCGGTCATAGCGTTGAGTTTTTCCGGGCGATTCAGAGTAACAATTGCGACATCCTGCTCGACCTCGTAGACAATCTGTTCGTATTCCAAAGATCTTCTCCGGTAACTTTGAGGTGAAGGAGACTGATCTCCACCCGATCCACCCACCTTCTTCTCTCATGTACTTTACATTATATTTTTTATGTAATAAACAAGCCAAACAGATGCAATGATCTGGAGGAGTGAGGAGTGGAATATCTACACATCGAGATTGAGCAGACCGAACCCATAGCAACCATATGGCTCAATCGCCCTGAGTATCGAAACGCGCAATCTCGAGTCATGCTCGAGGAAATCACGGACGCGTTCGCACAACTCGATCAGGACAGAACTATCAAGGTGATCATACTGGCCGGAAAAGGAGAGCACTTTTCTAGCGGACATGACTTAGGTACACCGGAAGAACTTGAAGACCGCGAGAATTCCCCTTTTTCAAGCGATCATCTTGGAAGGCTTACGAGATCCTGGCATCTCTACGTAGAAAATTCGTTGCGGTGGCGGGACGTTAAGAAGCCTACGATTGCAGCGGTCGAAGGCTATTGCATATTCGGCGGCTACCTTGTTGCCACCTGCATGGACCTGATAATCGCTTCGACAACTGCTCAGTTTCTCCCTTCCCATCTACAGCTGTTTTCTGCTCCCTGGGACTTGGGTGTTCGCAACGCAAAAAAGATTCTTTTCGAAGGCCGCTTTATTGGTGCGAGCGAGGCAAAAGAACTAGGGTTGGTCCAGGAAGTCGTATCGGAAGGGGCGGCCTACTCCGCCGCATTCGATCAAGCGCTGAAATTCGCCGAACAGGACTTGCTCTGGCTCCGCATGCTAAAACAGTCCATCAATTCCGCCCAGGATTCGATGGGGTACCGTCTTTCGGTGGAATCAGCCCATTCAAACTACATGATGCTCGAGCTCTCAGAGTCAATAAAGTTCGACGGAACGGCAAAGAGCAAACCTCGCCTGGAAGGTGTTGCGGCAGCAATAAAGCGAGAGCGCCGTGAATAAACTAGAAGGATAACGGGCTGGCGAACCTGGTCAGCCAGCTCGAGCTGCTGGACGTCGGCCTGGGGAACAACTATGGCCTCGAGGTCATGCAGCGGACGCTGAACGATCATGCTGCGTCCGCATGGCTGCAGGCGACGCTGCTCGACAGCCTCCGCAGCGGCTCATTGCCTCTGAATAACTGAAGTCACTCGGAAACATGAACAGACAAATCAAGCCTCGAAGTATTTTTTCGCTCTTTTTTCGCCATGCTGGGTTCATGCTGATTTTTCCCCTTATGTTCGGGGGCTTAGCCGGTGTGGTCGGCCTGCTCTTCATGGCGGACGCCACGGACTATTCGTCCAGAGGTCAGGCGGTGGACGCCGAAATCGTCAGCACCCAGCTGGACAGGAGCCGCGGTCCCGGTTCCGGTAACAATCACGAGATACCCACCGCCACGGTGCGATTCCTAGTTTCAGGAGAGGAGATATTCGCCGCGTCGAGGATCAGTCCCGAGCTGTACGAAAAAGCGCAGCCCGGCGACGTCGTGCGCATCCTCTATCTCCCTGAGAATCCGCGGCAGATTGAAATCGAAGCGGGTACCAACCTCCAGGCTGCGCTGATTCTGGGTGCAGTGGCTGCTGCTGCGCTTGCCTGCTGGCTGCTGGTGCTGTTCCGGTCAGCGCGTTTTGCCCGTCAGGCAGTCCTCGTGCGGGACACGGGCAGCAGGTCTGAGGTGACTGTGACCGAGCACAAGGAGCCGCTGTTCAGCAGCAATGGCAAGCCGACGACCCGACTTAGCTGGCGTGATGGAGCGGGGAAGGAACGGCATTCCCTGCCGCTGCCGGCGGACCGGGCAGCGAGGTATCCGGTTGGCCGTGAGATCATGATTTATGAGCTGCCGGATGGCGACCTCCCCTCCGTCTGGGAAGGGGATGTGCAGCGGATCTGAACACCCTCAGTTTGCAGGGGTCCCCTGCTCCTGCATTACCCGGAGCAGCGCCGCGATGTATCTCTAACTTCCTATGTAGCAGGTGCGACCTTGCTCGGCTGCGCTCCGGATCCAGGGCAGCAAGCTCCTCCTTCGCCGACGATCTTGGTATCGGGGATACCAGCGCATACGGACAGCGAACTGATCAACACGCCAAACATCGATGCCCTGGCAGGGCGCGGCGCACGCTTCACTCAAGGCTATGTGTCTCATCCTGTGTGCAGCCCGTCCCGCGCCGGACTCATGAACAGGCCGTTACCAGCAGCGCCCCGGGTGGGAATTCAACCCAGCCGGCCGTGACGGCCAAGCAGCGTGATCTCAGCACTGTAGGAGATGCCTTTCTTGCGCAAGATCTTCGCGATGGTAGCCATGCTCTCGCCCTCGAATGCAACGAGCGACGAACGGGTACCTGGTTTGGTACCTCGCGCCCCACCCGCACAGACCACATCGCCCACGGCTTCCGCCATGCATCAAGATGGAACAGGCACGCTGTTTGCAACTAATCCTGGTACGCATCACCGCTATCCGCCCGAAATGGGCTAAGTCCTTGAAAAGACAATGGGATTGGGGTGATCAGGGGGAACGGTAACGCACCATAACGGTGCGTATCGTTGGAAGCCGGATTGCGACGCCTCTTTTTGGTGCGCAAAGCTCTCGCGCCAGGCCTCTTGCATCAGACAGGCCGTGCGGGATACCCGAGTAGTCCCAAAGCTGCCCCAAAAAAGAACGGCTCGAAGCTCAGGACTGGTCAGGGTGACTTCCCTGCCGGTCAGGACATCTGCCGAATAACCAGGCCTGAGCCTGACCATTGATCCTCGATAGGAGACTGAAAGTAAATGAAGAGCAAGTTGGAGTACATTTGGTTGGATGGGTACAAGCCGACCCAAAGTCTGCGCAGCAAAACCATGATCCGCAAGGATTTCGGCGGCACCCTGGAAGAGTGCCCCATGTGGAGCTTCGACGGCAGTTCCACCCTGCAGGCGGAGGGCAACGCCTCAGACTGTCTGCTGAAGCCGGTCATGATCATTCCTGATCCGGCCCGCAAGAATGGTTACCTGGTGATGACCGAGGTGCTGAACGCCGACGGCACGCCGCATGAGTCCAACGGACGCGCAACGATCGAGGATGACGACGACGATTTCTGGTTCGGCTTCGAGCAGGAGTACTTCCTGTGGAATCCGGAAACCAACCTGCCGCCGGGATTCCCTGCAGGCGGTTACCCGCCCCCGCAGGGCCCCTACTACTGCTCGGTCGGCGCACGCAATGCGTACGCCCGGGAACTGATCGACACGCATCTCGATCTCTGTCTCGAAGCCGGCCTTAACGTCGAAGGTATCAACGCCGAGGTCGCCGCCGGTCAGTGGGAATTCCAGATCTTTGCCAAGAGCGCAGCGCGCGCCGGCGATGAAATCTGGCTCGCGCGCTACCTGCTCGAGCGCACGGCAGAAGAGTATGACCTCGCCGTTGACTGGCATCCCAAGCCCCTGGGTGACACCGACTGGAACGGTTCAGGCATGCACGCCAACTTCTCCAATGGGCCGATGCGCGATTCGGGCGATGAGTCCGTTTTCACCAAGATCTGCGAAGAGTTCGGCAAGCACATTCCTGAGTGCATCAGCGTCTACGGTGCCCACAACGAGCAACGCCTGACCGGCAGGCACGAAACCCAGTCCATCGACCAGTACAGCTACGGCGTTTCCGACCGTGGCGCGTCGATCCGAATCCCGATCGGAACGGTCGAAGACGGCTGGAAAGGTCGCCTGGAGGATCGCCGTCCGGCGTCCAACGCCGATCCGTATAAAGTGGCGGCCGTGATCGTCAAGATCACCAAGGAGGCACTCGCCTGATCTGATCGTTGACGCCAGGGCGTTTGCTGACAGGCCGGGATGGCACGCCATCCCGGCTTTTTTTTGGCCTGTTTTTGCCCGGCAGCCTCAGTTCCGGCGGTGCCGCGAGAGGTCCTGAGACCAGTCTTCCTGCAGCGTGCGAACAAAATCAGCCGCATCAGGGCGCTCTGCGGGGGATTTCCGCAGGCATTGCATCGCCAGGTCTTCGAGCAGGCGGGGAACCGGGAACTTACTGAGGCTCGATGGCGTTGGCGGCAGCTGCGTCTGGACCGCCTCCAGCACCTCGTGGGCGAACTCGCCCTCGAAGGGAACGCGTCCTGCCAGCACCTCGTAGAGAACAACCCCGAGACTGTAGATGTCGGCGGCGAAGGAGATGTCTGCGTCTCTTGAGATCTGTTCCGGTGCCATGTAACAGAGTGTGCCCTGCAGCTTCTGGTGACCGGTCATCGAGGGCTCGAGATCATCTATCGGCCGTTCCTGATCGGGCTCGTCCGGCGCCGTGCCATCTTTGTTCCAGACTTTGGCGAACCCCCAGTCCAGCAACAACACTTCGCCGTAGGGACCGACGAGGATGTTCTCCGGCTTGATGTCCCGATGCACCACGCCATGCTCGTGCGCGTTCTGCACCGCGTTGGCGACCTGCTCCAGCACTTCGATGAGCTGCCCCAGATCGTAGCGTTCGCGGTAGTTCAGCACCTCACGGAGCGTATAACCGTGCACGAGCTTCATCGTGAAGTAGGTGTTGCCGTGAGCGTCCCGCCCCAATTCGTAGGTGGGCATGGTGTTGGGGTGCTGCAGCATGGCTGAAACCCGGGCTTCGCGGAGCAGCCGGCGCTCCTCGATGGGGTCGCCTCTGAGCTCAGGGCGCAGCGTCTTGTAGGCCACTACCCGGCCCAGATGCATATCCATGCAGGACTGGATCAGGGACTTACCGCCCTTGGCGATGGTCGCGATGATCCGGTAGCGGGTATTCGGATTCAGCACCTCCGGCAATGGGCGATCGGTGTCCTCCAGGTGGATCCTGCTGGTGACGTCCTTGGGTTGCTGGAATGTAGGCACGGCGGGCCTCGTACTTCTGGGGAGGTCAGTGTAGCCATAATCACCGGTGGCTATCGACCGTGCGGATCCGCTGGCTGCCAGAGGCAGCCGCTCAGCGTAAAATCAGGAGCGGGAGGGTAGAAAACATGCGCATCAATTCACTCCGGCTGCTGGTGGCGGCCGCACTCATGGCCAATACGGTCCACGCTATCGCCGATACACTCGCTATCATCGGCGGTCGTGTCATGGACCCGGAAAGCGGTCTCGACGCCATCCGCCACGTGCTCATCGAGGACGGCCGGATCGCAGACATCAGTGAGTCTGTTCCTGACGCCGACCGGACCATCGATGCCAAAGGACTCGTGGTGGCACCCGGTTTCATCGACCTGCACGCCCACGGCCAGGATCTGCCCAGCAACCGATTCCAGGCAGCAGACGGTGTGACCACGGCACTGGAACTGGAGATCGGCACCTGGCCGATTCAGCGTTTTTACGAGATGCGAAGAGGTAAGGCGCTCCTGAACTACGGCTCGACGGTCAGTCACGTGGTTGCCCGCCACGCGGCGGTGCAAGGCCGCGAGGACGTCACGACCGATTTCATGAGCTACTTCCAGAGCGCCTTCGGCGCGCCCTCAGCCCGTGAGCCGATAACGGAAGCCGAGCTCAGCTACGCCCTCGAGCTCATGCGCGAAGGTATGCGGCAGGGCGCGCTGGGTTTCGGCTTCGGCATCACTTATACACCCGGTGCCAGCCACGGGGAGATTTATCAGGCATTCGCGACGGCGGCAGAGCTCGAGGCCCCCGTGTTCGTGCACATGCGTGGCGCAAACCGGATGGGCGGCGACCTGCTTGCGCCGATCCAGGAAGTCATCACCAACGCGCTCGCCACCGGCGCATCACTGCACATAGTCCATCTGAATTCGAGCACCGACGAATCTGCGCGGCCCGCCCTCGCCATGATCCGCGGCGCGAGAGCCGCCGGCCTCGACATCACCACCGAGTCTTATCCGTACACAGCTGGCTCTACGCTCATCGAGAGCGCGCTCTTCGACAACTGGCAGAGTGACTACGGACGCCTGCAGTGGGCCGCAACGGGCGAGCGCCTGACCAAAGAGACTTTTGAGAAGTACCGCGCTGAAGGGGGTGCGGTGATCATCCACGGCCGATCGGAAGCCACCAATGCATGGCTGGTCAGCCAACCCGACGTCATCGTCGCTTCCGACGGCATTTCTTTCGCCCAGGGTGCGTCACACCCGCGCGGTGCTGGGACCTACGCAAAAGTGCTCGGCCACTACGTGAGAGAAACCCAAGCCCTGGATCTGATGACGGCGCTGGCAAAGATGACGATATTGCCGGCGCGTCGACTGGAGGCCATTGCACCAGCCATGCAGCGCAAGGGCAGAGTTCAGGTCGGCGCCGATGCGGACCTGACGATTTTCGATCCTGACGAGATCATCGATAAGGCAACGTACCTGGATTCGATGCAGTTCTCAGAGGGTATTGAGCACGTACTGGTCAACGGCGTGGCTGTCGTCTCGGAAGGGGACCTGGTTGAGGGTGTGTATCCCGGGCAGCCGGTTTTCGGACGGCTGAAAATGGATTGAGGGATCAGCACCATCGGGTGCAGGGGGCAAGCAGCAAGAACAACTGACCAATGTTTCCTACCCTTCAGGCGAAATCCAGCAGCTCTTCCCGAGTCCCGCCTTTGCCGCCGAGAAGGTATTGCAGATATTCCGTGTAGGAGTCCATCCACATCCCGGCTGAACGTTCTCGACCCTTGGCCGCATCTGTTTTCGTGGTTTTCAGATACCAGTTGTTGCAGCGCAACCAGACTTTGCCTTCCGAGGTTGCATTGCACAGCGCCGTCCACTCCTCGACCGCCTGCTTCTTCGGCTCCACTTCCGTGAGCCCTGCGTCCTGCATTCTTTTCACCAGGTCGGCGATGTAGCGGGACTGTTCTTCACACAACAGCGTGACGTTGGTGACCGGATTCAGGCTCTGAGGCCCGATCATCATGTAGAAGTTCGGCATGTCGTCGACATGGATACCCCACAACGAATGCGGTCTCGTCATCTGATAGTGATTGGCTTCACTGGCGCCGAACTTCTCCGCCAGAGTGACGCCGTTGCGGCCGATTATCGGAAACGGAATCAGTCCGTTGTCGAAGCCGGTGGCGTAGATGATCACATCCAGATCGAAGTGTTCGCCGCGGGCGATGGTCAGGCCTGTTTCGTCAACACCGACCACGCCGCCCGGATCGTCGACCAGCGTGACATTGGGCCTGTTGAAGGTGGTGTAGTAGTCGTCGATGAACAGCGCCCGTTTGCAGAAGAACGGATAGTCGGGGGTGAGCTTTTTCGCCAGTTCCGGATCGTCAACGTCGTTTTCGATGATTTCCCGCAGAGCCGCGCAGATGGCTTCGTTCTGCTCTTCGTCGTGCAGCGCTTCGAATTCGATCAGTGGCGGTTCGACTTCGTCGGGTGGCAGCTCACCCTTCCAGTCCACCAGCCGCAGTTTTTCGCCGTATCCGCCAGCCTTGAACTTCGCTTCCAGTTCCGGCGGGGTGGGTTCGTCGTCGCGCCGCAGACACCAGGTCGGCGTGCGCTGGAATACGTGCAGGGTCTGGACGTCGTCGGCAATAGCGGTGATGACCTGAGCCGCAGACGCCCCGGTACCGACAACGCCGACCCGCTTGCCTTTCAGGCTGGCGCTCTGATCCCATTGCGCGGTGTGAAAGCTCTCGCCCTTGAAGTCGTCCATACCAGAAATTTCCGGCAGACGCGGGCTGGACAGGGGGCCATTGGCGCTGACCGCATGGCGGCAGGTGACAACCTCAGCCATTTTGCCGGTCCCGGTGTCGACTGTCGTAACCTGCCAGACGCGGTCGTTTTCGCCCAGGTATTTCAGCTCGGTAACTTTACGTGAACAGCGGATGGTGTCGCGAATGCCGGTGTGGTCGACGAGCATTTCAGCGTAGCCGGAAATCTCCGGCTGGCTGACGTACTTTTTCGACGGAATGAAACCGGTCCGGTCGAGAAACGGCAGGTAGGTGTAAGCCGGAACATCGCAGGCCGCGCCAGGGTAGGCACCAACGCCGCCGCTGGCCCAGACTCCGCCTACCGAGGGCGTCATCTCGAAGATCCGGACATTGTCGATGCCGGCCTCGCGCAGGTAGGTGGCGCAGAGCAGGCCGGAAAATCCAGCCCCGACGATGACGACGTCGAAATGACTCTGTGACTGCGCGGATGCGTTCGCGTCCGCTGCCGTGGTTGCTGTACTCATCTGTTTCCTCTGGTTAAGCCTGACCGGGATATCGACGCATGCTGACTTGCCTGCGGGCCGGTTAAACGGGGCATGATAGCCGACTCTTACGCGCAGGGTTATCACCGGGGTTTCACGCCTGACCCTGTTTCCTCACATCGCTATCCAGATCGGTTCTGGCGCTGCCCAGCCCGCCCCACTACTATGCCCGCCTCATTCGACGCGATGACGTCACATGAACCGCCCCGGGTTTGTCGGAGGCTCCAACCCTTGAGAGGATGGAGCAATGAGCACACAAAATCGATATTCCCCGGAGTTTCGGGAAAGAGCCGTT
>JAUIAV010000023.1 GCA_030425195.1 Gammaproteobacteria bacterium
ACCGTAGAGGTCTGCCCGGTCGATGAGGTTCTGTACGATCCGGATGCTGGCCGCATCCACCATCACACCATCCACGTTGATGGCGCCGAGGCCCTGATTCAGCGCTTCCTCGTAGGCGGCCTTCTGCTTCCTCGCGGAGGCGATGGCCTCCGCGTCCGGGGAGAAGACCCGTTGGGCGACTTCCACCTGACTCGGATGGATGGCCCACTTGCCGACCATACCCAGGATGAAGGACCGCTCGGCCTCCTTGGTGTAGCCCTCGGGATTCCGGAAATTGGCGTACGGGCCGTCTACCGGGTCGATGCCGTTCGCCCGGCAGGCGATGGTCATCCTGTAGCGCGGATAGTGCCAGACGTCCGGGGGGTATCCGCCGGTTTCGCCCACGTGGCCGAGCTGCATCTGCTGGCTGGCGGAATAGTCGCCCATACCGAAGATCAGGCACTCGAGGCGGTCGGAACAGGCCGCAATCTCCTCGACGTTCATCATGCCTTCCACCTCCTCAATCAGGCATTCGATGCCGATCCGCCTGGAGAGGCCGAGCTTCTGCTCGAGCTGATCGAGCAGGAGATGCACGAACATCACGTCGGCGGCCGATTTGGCCTTGGTGAGCATGATGGTATCGAGCTTCTCCCCGGCACCGGTGACCACTTCGATCACATCGTCGTGGCACCACTCGGTCTCCACGTCGTTGATCCGCACGCAGACGGTTCTCGGCTTCCAGTCGAGACTGTTCAATGCCTCCACGATCATGCCGCGTGCGCCCGGTTTGGCGCTTGGAGCGACCGCATCTTCCAGATCCAGAAACACGTGGTCCAGATCGAGGGTCGAGGCCTTGGTCATCATCTTTTCGGAGCTGCCGGGCACCGACAGCTGGCAGCGGCGGGCGCGTTTCGGTTGTCTGTTCATACGTTTCCCCTCTGAATTCGTCCCGTCACCCGGGTCTGCGCCTGACGAGCACGCGGCGCTCGCCTTCGAACACCACCTCTTCCTTCTGATTTACCCCGAAATGCTTGAAGGTGACGATGCCGGCATCGTCCCGTTCCGCCGGTTCGGTGGCGAGTACCTCGGTAAAGGCGTACAGGGTGTCGCCGTGAAAAACCGGCGCCTTCAGGCGGATTCTGTCCAGAGACAGCTCGGCAATGGCGTTCTCGCCCGTATCCTGCATGGCGAGACCGATCACCATGGAGATGGTGACACCGCCGAACTGCAGGCGCGAATTCCAGCCGTCCCTGCCCATCGAGTTTCTCTGCATCGCGTCTTCGTTGAAATGACCTTCGGCCGTGTTCAGGACCATGAGCGTGATGCCCACGTTGTCCTGCTCGCACATGGTCTTGCCGCGGGCGTGGCGCATGGCCTGCCCCGGCTCGAAATCCTCGAAATAGTTGTCGCTGCCCGTGAGGCTCACTGGTCTGCCTCCGCACGTTTCCGGCGCCTGACCAGGTTGGTCCGTTTGAAACGGATCACCCGTTCGCCCGTCTGATTGAAGCCCTCGGTCTGCCAGGTGACGATGCCGAAACCGGCCTGGCCCTTGGACTCTCTGGCGCCGATCACCGTGGACCTGGCCGTGAGCGTGTCGCCGATGTAGACGGTCCGTTCGAAATCGCACTCGTCCACCCCGAGGAACGGGCCTCCGCCTTCGCTCAGGTCTTCCACGGACAGTCCGAACACCGTGTTGAAGACCAGGAGCGGATTGACCACGGTGGTGGGGTGGCCGTCGGCCATGGCATAGCGCTCGTTGAAATAGAGCGGGCAGAAGGACAGGGTCTGGGTGGTGAAGGCGGCGTTGTCCCCGGCGGTAATGGTGCGGCCCCAGTGGTGCTCGAATACCCGACCGTCGGTCATGTCTTCGTAGCGGTTGCCTTTGTGGCGGGTGACGGCCGCGTCCCGCACGGCTTCGAAATCGCTCATGGGGCTCTCCTCAGTTGATCGGTCAGCTCCCGGGTGACGGTGACGTCCTCCAGATGGCGGCACGTCAGCGCAACCTGCTGCGCGCTGTCCTCGCCGAGCACGGGCGCGGCCAGGGTCAGGAATTTGTCGGTGAGCTTCTGCCACTGCCGGGTCAGATCGCGCAGCGGTATGGCCACGTTGGCGGACTCTTCGAACTGCCGGCCGTCGGCCGTCGTCATGCGGACGATGGTTTCCGGTTGAGACGTTTCATGCGCATGCACGTGTACGCGGTCACGGAAGGAGACCAGGTCCGGGTCCCGGGTGATGGCGTCATCGAAGAGGGTGATGCTCGCAGTGTCCAGATTGTTCATGGCCATGGCGGTCGTGAGCCGCAGACTGAACTTGGCCTCGAGGCCGCTGGCCGGTTCCTGAATGTTGCAGACTCTGAGGTGTCCCCGGTCCACGTGCACGTCGATCCGGGTCACGTCCCGGGGGTTGAAGCGGTTGCTCGCGCAGAGCGCCCGGGTAGCTTCGATGGCCGAGTGGGTCAGATAGCAGGCGGCGTGGTACTTGAAACAGATGTCCTGGGTGAAGGCCTCCGTCTTCATGGCCTGCTCGAAGCGCTCTTCGCTGGCACTCCGCGCCTGAGTGTCCATGAAGCCCTGAGAGGCTTCGAGGATGTCGTCACAGCTCGTGAATCCGCGCGCGGCGAGGCTGGCCGACTGCAGTCCGGTCGACGCGGCATGTCCGGCGTGGAGCGGCTTGCACATGGTGCCGAACTGACTCTTCAGGCCTGCTGCCTGGGTTCCCGCGATGCCGAGCGCCTGCCCCGTTCTCTGCGCATCGAGACCGAGCAGCACGGCCGAGGCGGCCGCTGCCCCGAAGGTGCCGATGGTGCCGGTGTTGTGCCATCCATCCGCGTAGTGGGCAGGGCCCGCATACCGACCGAGAATGCACTCCACATCGACACCGGTGCAGAAGGCGGTGATGAGATCGCGTCCGCCGCGGTTCAGGTGCTCAGCCAGGGCCAGCACGGCGGGGGCTACGGGAACCGTCGGATGGCCGGACATGGCGTTGTGCACGTCGTCGTAGTCGTGTGCGTGTCCGGCGGCGCCGTTGATCAGGGCGGCCTGGGTCGTGGAAGCACGGGTGGTCGTGCCGATGACGCTCGCCTGAGGGTTACCCCCCTGCTCGCCGGCCTCTGCCAGCAGAATTCCGGTGAGCGGTTCCCCGGCGCCGGCGAGGGTCACTCCGATGAAATCCATGATGGCCTGCTTGGCAACCTCCCGGGCATCGTCGGGCACGGCATCAAAGCCGGCCGACGCCACACGCCCGGCCAGCAGTCTGGTCGCTTGCATTATCAGTCCCCCGTTGCAGACTATTTACGCTAGCCGCTAAGGAACACCATGGCAAATCCCGAAACAGGGTCCGATCGTACCGCGCGCGTCTACTGCAGTGAGCACAACCAGGAGGAGGTCCTCTGCGGGACGGCGGACTCGGTCGACGTATGGCTCTGCCTCGAGTACCGGCCCACCTGGAAGGCCCGTGTGCTCGCCGACAACGCGTTGTCCGTCGGGGTCAGGTCGTGGCTTCAGGAGACGCTTGCGCGATTCGAATCGGCCGGGCTCAAGTGCCGGCCTCAGTTCATCCGGCAGCCGGAGATCGAATCGGACAGCGTCCGGCTGCTGCTCAGCCACGGTGGCAGCACCTATCAGTGGCAGGGCGCCGGTTACGGGTATCTCGAGGAACTGGATCTTGCCGCGCTGGTGACGGAACGAGCGCTGGCCGCCGTCGCCGAGCGGATTCGGGAACCGCAGTATCTGGTCTGCACCAACGGTCAGCGTGACGTCTGTTGTGCCCGATTCGGCCTGCCTCTGTACTCAGCACTCCGTGAGCGGGTGGGGGAACGGGCCTGGCAGGTCACGCATCTGGGCGGGCACCGGTTTGCGCCGAACGTCCTGACGCTGCCGGATGCCTGCCTGTACGGCCGCCTGACGCCGGAAGAGGTCGATGACTTCCTCGCCGCCACCGAGCAGGGCCTGGTTGCCTTTCCCCATCTGCGTGGAAGAACCTGTTATCCGCCGGCGGTGCAGGCGGCGGAAGCGCTGCTCGGTACCGACGGTCTCCGGCTCCTGCATGTGGAGGAGCTGAATGATGCAACCCGGGTGCGATTCGCCGCCGGAAGCAGAACCGTTCACATCGACGTGCATCGCGCCAGCGAGCCAGAGACGGTTCTCAAGAGCTGCAGCGATGAGGAAACGGCCGAGGTCTATCCCTACCGGCGGGCCTGATCCATCCCGCTGCCGTCGAATGTCCGCGCGCCCCGCGGCATGGCCTCGGCGACGAACCGCCGCAGCTGCTCTGTCAGGCTGTCCAGGTCTCCGTCGAGCCGCTCGAGATGCGCCCGGGAATCGAACGGTTCCGCCACGGTGATCCGGTAGGTCTGGCCGGACTTGTTGAACAGCTCCCGGAACAGGGTCATGTCCCGGAGTTCGTGGTGCAGGAAATAGAAAAGGTAATAGAGCCAGGAATTCCGGGCCCGGACGTGCATGGGAATCACGGGAAAATCGTACTTCAGCGCCAGGTTCATGGCGGTGCTCTGCCAGGGCCGTTCCTTCAGGCCCGACAGTGTCGGCTGAGCGAGACGTCCGGACGGGAAGATGATCACCAGCCGTTCGTCTCTGAACGCCCTGACCATGCTTTTGACCGTCTCCTTGCGCCGCCCGTGGGTGCGCTTCTCATCCACCCATTCCACCGGAATGATCATGTCGGCCAGACCCGGCGAAGCCCGGATGGCATCCCGGTTCGCGAAGAAGATGAGGTCCTGCCGGATGCCCTTGATGGCGTCGAAAACGGCGATCCCGTCCGCGATCCCGGCCGGATGGTTGGGCATGATGATCGCTCCGCCTTTCCGGGGTATCCGGTCCACGCCCTCGGTAAGCACGTTCATACGGATCCGGTCGCTCACGTAGTGAAAGACCTCGAGTCCGGACATGCCCGCCGTGTGATCCACGGCTTCGATCGCCGTATGGTAGCCGAGCAGAGGCAGAATGGTGGGTCGGAGGACACGCCAGAGATGGGGGCGGGCGATGAGTTCCTGTGCCCGTTCCCGGATCAGCACGTCGACGATGTGCTGATTTTCCGCCGTTCCGGTCTGTTCTAGCAGTTCCGACATCGTTCCATGAATTCCAGGACGGCCTCATTGAATTCCCCGGCCGCTTCCATGTTCATCCCGTGCCCGGCATTCAGGCGCACGACCTCCAGGTGCGGCATGGAGATCTGTGCCGCTTCGGCCATTGCGGCGAAGCGTTTTTCCCGCGTTCCCAGAATCAGGCACGCGGGTCGCGTATTCTCCGTGAGCCGTTCCCGCACGGAGACGGCCGGGTTCGTGATACCGATGGTGCTGGCGATCCCGGCAGGGTCGTGCGCTGCGGCGTCCGAGACCAGAGCGTCGTAGACGGGTTTCGGCAGCTTCCAGCCGTGTCTGGGGTGCACGGGTATGCGAGCCATGGCGGCCTGACCGCCCTGCCGGATCTTTTCCGCCGCCTCCTCTGCGGTTTCCCGGAACGCGGCCTGGCGTTCCCGATCCGCGAGACCGGATGTGGAGTTGGTGAACAGGTGCCCGATGACCCGGTCCGGATGTTCGATGGCGTATCTCAGGGTCAGACCGGCTCCCAGGGAGTATCCCAGGACGAACCAGCGATCTGCGCCGATTGCCTCACGTATTGCCTCGAAGGCCGCGAGGTAGTAGCCGGGTTCGTAGCAGCGGGGATCTGCCGGCGACGGGGAGTCGTGGTGCCCGAACAGTTCCACGGTCACCGGTGTTGCTCCCCTGGCGATGGCGTCCAGGTTCAGCATCCACTGGGAGCGGCTGGAGAGAAAGCCATGTACCAGAAGCAGGTAGGGGCCGCTGCCTTCATGCACACGCCAGTCGGGAAGAATCACGGCGGGGTATTCGCTCTTGCTCAATTGTCATCGGGTACCGGATCATCCTGATAGGATACGGCAGGTGACCGATTCCATACTCATTGTTACCACGGGTGGCACCATCGACAAGGTGTATTTCGACGCGAAAAGCGAATTCGAGGTGGGTGATTCGGTGGTCGGGCGCCTGCTGGCGCAGGCGCACGTACGCCAGCCCCACGAGATTCTGTCGCTCATGCGCAAGGACAGCCTGGAGATCGACGATGCGGACCGGGCGGCCATCCGCGCGGCGATCGCCGGGCGGCCGGAGCGCCGGGTAGTGGTCACGCACGGCACGGATACCATGACGGATACGGCCCGCGCGCTCGAAGATCTGTCCGGCCGGACCATCGTGCTGACCGGCGCGCTCTCTCCCGCACGGTTTGCCGAAAGTGATGCGGTATTCAATGTGGGTATGGCCTTCGGTGCCGTGCAGTCCCTGCAGCCCGGCGTGTACATCTGCATGAACGGACAGGTATTCGATGCATCCCGTGTGGTGAAGGATCGTTCCAGGAACGCGTTCGTGCTGCGCGGCGACGCGGATATCTGACACGGATGTCTGAGGGACCGACGCTGTGCCGGGGCCTGCGCCTGGGGTATGCTCGCGCTACGCACCTGTAGTTCAACTGGATAGAGCATCGGCCTTCGAAGCCGAGAGTTGTAGGTTCGAGTCCTACCAGGTGCGCCATTGCACTGCGGTACTGCACACGACGGCAGAGCCGCGGACGGGAACTGGGGTAGAATCCTGCGCCTTGATGAACCCGGATACCCACCAAGACCCCGTGCTGCAGCTTTCGGACGTCCGCTATCGCTGGCCGGACGGACCGCCCCTGCTGAACATCGATACGTTCGAGCTTGCCTCGTCGGAGCGCGTCTTCCTGCAGGGCCCGAGTGGAAGCGGCAAATCCACGCTGCTCGGCCTGGTGGCCGGCATCCATCTCGCGGAATCCGGACGGGTGAACGTGCTCGGCCAGGATCTCTCGGCACTCAGTGCCGGTGCACGGGACAGGCTTCGCGGGGCAGAGCTCGGTTATGTCTTCCAGCAGTTCAATCTGGTGCCTTACCTGAACGTGCTCGAGAACGTGCTGCTGCCGCTCACGTTTTCCGCCGTCCGCAGGCGTAGAGCCGAAGCCGACGGACCGCCGGACGGCCAGGCGCGCGAGTTGCTCGACGATCTCGGCCTGCCTGCGGATGTGGCGGCACGCACACCCGGCGCTCTGTCCGTGGGTCAGCAGCAACGCGTGGCGGTCGCGCGGGCGGTGATCGGACATCCAGGACTGCTGATCTGCGACGAGCCGACCTCCGCCCTGGACGCCGGGGCGCGGGATGCGTTCCTGGATCTGCTCATCCGTGCAGTGGAAAGCTCCGGTGCCGCGCTCCTGTTCGTCAGCCACGACCCTTCGCTGGCCAGCCGGTTCACCCGGCATCTGGTCCTCGAAGGCGGCGCCCTGGTGCCGGCATGAGATATCCGGGCAGATTCCGTCTCGGTCTTGCCAGCCTGGTCAGCCGCCGGGTGTCCGTGATTCTGACGATCGTCGGAATCGCGGTCTCCGTTGCCCTGATTCTCGGCGTGGAACGGATACGCGTGGAAACCCGGGAGAGCTTCACCCAGACGGTGGCGGGAACCGATCTCATCGTGGGTTCGCGAACCAGCCCGGTGCAGCTGCTGCTCTACAGCGTCTTCCGGATCGGGGACGCCACGGCCAACCTCGACTATGAGAGCTTCGAGAAGATCAGTCGGCATCCATCCATTGCCTGGGCGGTACCCATCTCGCTCGGCGATTCGCACCGGGGTTACCGGGTGGTGGGAACGACCACGACCTATTTCGAACACATCCGCTACGGCAGAGACCGGGCGCTGGCGTTCGAGTCAGGCGCGCCGTTCGAGTCCCGTTTCGACACCGTGCTCGGATCCGAAGTGGCCCGGGCGCTCGGCTACAGCGTCGGTGCCCCCATCGTCATCGCGCACGGCACCCGGGACGATGGCCTGAGCGGTCACGACAGTCTGCCCTTCACGGTTTCCGGCGTGCTCGAACCCACCGGCACGCCCGTGGACCGGGCGGTTCACATCCGCCTCGATGCCGTGGAAGCCATCCACGTGGGCTGGGAATCCGGCGTCCGGGTTCCCGATGCGGAGCTGGATGCGGCGCACGCTGAACACGCCCAGCTGCACCCGGGTACCATCAGCGCATTCTTCCTGGGCCTCAACCGCCGCTCGGACGCGCTCATCCTGCAGCGGGCGATCAATGCGTTTCCGGATGAGCCGCTCTCGGCCATATTGCCGGGCGTGGCGCTCAACGGCCTGTGGGGACTGTTCGGGGGATTCGAAACCGGGCTGCTCATCGTCGCGGCCATGACGGTGGCGACCGGTCTGATCGGCATGGTCGTGGGCCTGAGCAGCACGCTCAATGAGCGTCGCCGGGAGATGGCCATCCTGAGGTCGGTGGGCGCACGGCCGGTGGATATTTTCGGTCTGTTCGTGACGGAATCGACGCTGATCGGCATCGCCGGCGCTCTGGCCGGCTATCTGCTTCTGAGCGGCGTTCTGCTGGCTGCCAATCCGCTGCTGGCCACCGAGCTCGGGATCCGTTTTTCGGCGGGGCTGCCTGCGGCAAGGGAGCTCGGACTGCTGCTCCTCGTAGCGGGGCTTGCCTTCCTCACCGGCGCGCTGCCGGCCTGGCAGGCCTACCGGATCTCGCTGCACGACGGTCTGGATCCTTCGGGCTGAGTCTTGGTTTACCTTCTGCTCAGTATCTTCGCGCTCATTGCCGGGCCCTTTCTGTCCGCGGCGGCGGCCCGTCGTCCGGCGGCGCGCGCGGCGCTGGACGGGTTCGTGCTCGTGACCATCGGCGGAATCGTCTGCCTGCACATCGCGCCGGATGCCTGGGAGGCTGCGGGAATCGCCAGCGTCGTCACCGGCATGCTGGGGCTCGTGTTTCCTGCCGTACTCGAACGGCTCTACCGGAACGCGCTCGCCCGGGCCCATCTGGTGGTGCTTGCGGTGGCCGCGGCGGGCATTGCGGTGCACGCGGTGCTCGATGGCGTCGCTCTGCTGCCCATCGTCACGGATGCGTCCTCCTCAGGCCGGGAGCTGGCAGCAGGCGTGATCATCCATCGGCTGCCGGTCGGTATGGCGATCTGGTGGGTGGTGCGGCCTCAGTTCGGTACGGCAGCGGCGCTCGGCACCTTCGCCCTCGTCATCGTCACCACGATTCTGGGTTACAGCGCCGGTGTGGAGGTTTTTGCGTCGGGTGTAGAAGCGCTTGCGCTGTTTCAGGCGTTCGTGGCGGGCTCTCTGGTCCATGTGGCCCTGTTCGGCGTCAGCCATGACCATGGGCACGAGCATGGAGCTTCGGGTACCGCTCACCGGCACGGCGGCCGGGTGCGCTCCACCGCCTTCCGTGCCGGGCTCTTCGTCGGGCTGGTCACCGTCTTCCTGCTTCCGCACATTTCCGGTTGAGCCTGACGCTGCCGGCACCGCCGTGATAGGCTTGCCGGCTTCTTTCCGCCGCATAGAACCCGAAGCCATGAGCACGCCTTTTGATTCCCTGGAAGTCGCCATCGCCGCCATCCGCGCCGGTGAAATGGTCGTGGTGGTGGACGACGACGACCGCGAGAACGAAGGTGATCTCATCATGGCGGCCAGCAAGGCGACGGCAGAGCAGGTGGCCTTCATGATCCGCCACACCAGCGGCATTCTGTGTACGCCGATTCTCGAAGAGCAGGCGGCGAAGCTGCATCTGGACCCCATGGTGGCGCGCAATGATGCGCCCATGAGCACGGCATTCACGGTTTCCATCGACTACCGGGACGGTCTGACCACGGGCATATCCGCGGAAGAGCGCGCGGCGACCGTTCAGGCTCTCACCAGCAGCAACGTGGCGGCAGATGATTTCGTTCGTCCCGGACACATCTTCCCGCTGGTTGCCCGCAGGGGCGGCGTGCTGGTCCGATCCGGGCACACGGAGGCAGGTATCGATCTGGCCCAGCTTGCCGGTCTGCCGCCGGTCGGACTGCTGGCCGAACTGGTGAACGATGACGGCACCGTGCAGCGGCTGCCCCAGCTGCTCGAGTTCGCCAAGGAACACGATCTGAAGATCATCTCCATTGCCGATCTGATCGCCTACCGTCAGCGCCGGGAACAGCTGGTGGAACGGACCATGGAATTTGAGATGAAGACGCGGATCGGTACTGCCCGCGCCTTCGCCTACAAGACGAAATTCGAGGATGCGGAACACATCGCGCTGGTCTTCGGAGACCTGGGTGATTCGGTGCCCGTGCGGATCCATCGCGAGAAGCTGCTCGACGACGTGTTCGGCCCCCAGACCAGTCACGAGCAGAGCCTGCTGGATGTTTCTCTGGACCGGATCGAGGCCCTCGGCGGTGGCGTGCTCATCTATCTCCGCTCCGGATTCGTGGGTGTCCCGCTGGCGTCCCTGACCGGTCAGAGTCGCGAGGAGTCACGTCGGGCGGAATGGCTGGAGATCGGTGTGGGTGCCCAGATCCTCCGGGATCTCGGAATCACGCGCATCCGCCTGATCGCCGGCCGGGAAGTGGACTACGTGGGTGTGGAAGGATTCGGACTGACGCTGGAGTCCACGGAGCTGCTCACCGGCTGACGGTCATAGGGACGGGTGTTGTCCGGATCGGTGCCGCGGTAGTGAAAACCGGCGAGCTTGCGCTGCTCGCCGACGTAGACGATGCGGATGTCGCCCGTCTGTCGACGGCAACTCCGACACCGCAGCCGCCGCCGGACCTCTTCGATGGACAGGGTGGCACCGCAGCGCTCGATCAGTGCGGGAATCTGCACCTGTTCCATGCGATCGCAGTCCGTGCAGACGGCGTACAGCTGAAAGCGCTCGAGCAGATCTTCCAGAGTTTTCATGCTGTATGTTTATACAGTATTCGTGAGCGGGTGTGGAGGGCCTGGCAATGGCAGAAAAACCGATTCTGGTCACCCTCGGGGATCCGGCGGGGATCGGTCCGGAGGTAGCCGCCCGGGTGATCGCGGACCGTAGCCACTCGACACCGCCCGCTCAGCCGCTGGTCCTGGTCGGCAGCGGCTGGGCGCTGGAGAAAGGCGCCGGGTCCGCGGGTGTGACCCTGCCAGCGTTGCCGCGGATCACGGACCCCGCCGATGCCCGTGCGCCCCTCTCGCTGCTGGATCTGGGAGACGAGCCTCGGGTGTTTCACTTCGGTCGGGTGGACGCCCACTGCGGTCGTCTGGCGGTGCTGGCGGTGGAGCGGGCCGCGCACGCCTGCATCGAAGGCAGCGCGGCGGCGATGGTCACCTGTCCCATCAACAAGGAAGCCATCCACGCGGCGGGCTACGTCGACGACATCGGCCATCAGGAGATCCTTGCGCGGCTGACGGGCGCATCCAGCACGGCCACCATGCTGATGACCCCCGGGCTCAAGGTCGTGCACCTGTCCACCCACAAGTCGCTGATCGAAGCGGCCCGCTATGTCACCCGGGAAACGGTTCTGGACAAGCTCCGGCTGATGCATGACACGCTCAGCCGCTGGGGGCTGGTGGAACCCGCCATTGCCGTGGCGGCGCTCAACCCTCATGGCGGTGAGGGCGGTCTCCTCGGCCGGGAGGAGATAGAGGTGCTCCAGCCCGCAGTCGAAGCCGCGAACTCGGAAGGCATCCGGGCCGTCGGTCCCATTCCCGCTGACTCGGTCTTCCTCCGGGCGATCGAAGGCGAGTTCGACGTGGTGCTGGCGCTGTATCACGATCAGGGCCACATCGCGATCAAGGTGCACGACTTTCACCGGAGCACCACGGCAACCCTGGGCATCCCGTTCATCCGGACGTCGGTCGACCATGGCACGGCCTTCGACATCGCCGGGCGGGGACTGGCAGACCCCAGGGGTCTGGTGGCCGCCATCGATGCGGCCCGGGCCCTGGTTGCCGGCGAACTGGGTCGTCTCTGAGCCGGCTGGACGTCCGGCGCCGCAATGGCTGCCTGGTCAATTGCCAGCGTCACGAGCGTGGGGCACACTGCCGGGCTCAAGATCTTTTCGATTCAGATAAACCAGCAATGATTAGGGGGGAAGTATGAAGGCTGCCGTATTCCGGGAAGTCAATCAGCCCATGGAAGTCGAGGACATCGACATCTCCAAGCCGGGTCCGCGGGAGGTGCTGATCCGCACTGCCGCTGCCGGTGTTTGCCACAGTGATCTGCATTTCTTCAATGGCACCTATCCCGGCATCACGCCCATGGTCCTGGGACATGAAAGTGCCGGCATCGTCGAGCAGGTGGGCTCGGACGTGCACTACGTGAAACCGGGCGATCACGTGATCACCTGTCTCTCGGTGTTCTGCGGCCACTGCGAGCACTGCCTGACCGGTCACATGTCTCTGTGTCAGGAGCCGGAGACCCGGCGCGGGGAAGGCGACGAGCCGAGGATCAGTCAGTCCGGCAGCGTTCTTCAGCAGTTCGCGAATCTGGGCTCCTTTGCCGAGCACATGCTCGTGCACGAGCACGCGGTAGCGAAAATCCGCGAAGACATGCCCCTCGACCGGGCGGCGCTGATCGGCTGCGGGGTCACCACCGGCGTTGGCGCCGTGATTCACACCGCCAAGGTGGAGCCGGGTTCCACGGTTGCCGTCATCGGTTGCGGCGGTGTCGGCCTCTCCTGCATCAATGGCGCGGCCATCGCCGGGGCCTCTCGGGTGATTGCCGTGGACATGGTTCCGAGCAAGCTCGAGCTGGCCAGAAAATTCGGCGCCACGGACGTGGTCAACGCTTCCGAGGGTGATCCCATCGCCCAGGTACAGGAGCTGACCAGCGGCGGCGTGCACTACTCGTTCGAAGCCATCGGTCTGAAGATCACTGCCGAGCAGGCTTTCGGAATGCTCAGGAACGGCGGCACGGCAACGGTCATCGGTATGATTCCGCCGGGGGACATGGTGTCCCTGCATGGGCCGGATTTCCTGTTCGAGAAGAAGATCCAGGGCTCCTTCATGGGCTCCAACCGCTTCCGGGTGGATATGCCGCGGTTCGTAGAGCTCTATCTGCAGGGCAAGCTGCACCTGGACGACCTGGTCTCCAGCCACATCAAGCTCTCCGACATCAACGATGCGTTCGCGGCACTCGAGACCGGCGAGATCGCGCGCAACGTGATCATGTTCGACTGATGCGCTGGCTGTCATTCGAGGCGGACGGTCGGGAGAGCTTCGGCTATCTGACCAGCGACGGTCGGGGCGTGGTGGACGTGGGCCGCCGGACGGATCTCATCGATCTGAAGAACGCCATCGCCGCCGGTCTGCTGGCCGAAGGGCCATCCCAGGGCGACAAGGCCGATCTGGCGCTCGACGACCTCACCTATCTGCCGACCATCACGAATCCGGACAAGATTCTCTGTGTGGGTCTCAACTACAAGGCCCATCAGGAGGAGACCGGCCGCGGGGGTGAAGGCGTGCCCACCATCTTCGTCCGCCTGGCGGCGGCGCAGATGGGCCACGGCGCCCCCATGGTGCGGCCGAAGGAATCCGCGAGCCTCGATTTCGAGGGTGAGATCGCCATGATCATCGGCCGGGCCGGACGGCGCATTCCACGTGCAGAGGCACTCGAACACGTGGCCGGCTTCGGCATCTACAACGATGGCAGCGTGCGTGAGTGGCAACGGCATACCTCCCAGTTCACACCGGGCAAGAACTTCGCCAGCACCGGCGGCTTCGGGCCCTGGATGATGACGCCGGATGAAATCGGCGACCTGGACGAGATGGAGATCACCACCCGGCTGAACGGGGAGGTGATGCAGAACGCCCGGGCCGCGCTGCTGGTCCACGGTTTTGCCGAACTGATCGAGTTCTGTTCCACCTTCATCGAGCTGGTTCCCGGCGACGTGATCGTCACCGGCACACCCGGCGGTGTGGGTGCTGCGCGGAATCCACCCGTGTTCATGGACGAAGGCGATCTGATCGAAGTGGAAGTGAAACCCATCGGCACCCTGTCGAATCCCGTCGTCGTCGGATAGCGTCTGCGCGGGGTGAAATTCGGCGTAGGACAGCCGGTTCCCCGGCTCGAAGATCCCAGGCTGATCACCGGCAGCGGCCGGTTCACCGACGACGTGAATCTGCCGGACCAGCTCTACATGGCCATCGCCCGATCCCCGTATCCGCATGGCAGCATCGCCTCCATCGATACGGATGCGGCGGAAGCCGCGGCCGGCGTGGTGGCCGTGTATACGGCTGCCGACATCGAGAGTCTTGGGGGTATGCCGTGCCGTGCCGTACTCAAGGACCGGCAGGGAAATCCCTGCTTCATTCCGAAGCGACCGCTTCTGGCCGAAGGTCGCGTGCGTTTCGTCGGCGAGCCTGTTGCAGCCGTCGTTGCCCGAACCCGGACCGAAGCGCGGGATGCGGCGGAGCTGGTGCTGCTGGAGGTGGAGGATCTGCCGGCAGTGGTGGACCTGAACGCGGCGGCCGCTGCCGAGGCCACCGTCCTTCACGAAGCGCATGGGTCCAACCTGGCCATCCACTACGAGAATGGCGACGAGGCGGCCTGGGAAGCGGCTGCGGCGGCGGCCGCGCACCGGGTGCAGGTCTCCCTGGTGAACAACCGGGTGGCACCCAGCCCGCTCGAACCGCGTGCCGCCGTGGGTCACTACGCCAACGGCACCTTCACGCTGTACAACCCGAGCCAGGGTGCCTTCGCCCAGCAGGGCGTGCTGGCCAGGGCCATCTTCGACGAGCCGCTGGAGTCCATCCGGGTGATATCCGGCGAGACCGGCGGCGGTTTCGGCATCCGCGGCGAGGTGCATCCTGAAGCCGCCCTGACGCTGTTCGCTTCCAGAGCGCTGGGAGCGCCGGTGAAGTGGCACGGTGACCGTTCGGAGATGTTTCTCTCGGATTCGCACGGCAGGGACAACCTGACCCGTGCCGATCTGGCTCTGGATGAATCCGGCCGGGCGCTCGGCGTCCGTATCGAGACGCTGGCAAACCTCGGTGCCTACTGCTCGGCGGTGGGTCCCTTCGTGCCGACCATGGCCGGGGGGCGCGTGGTCGGCACCGTCTACCGGCTGCCGGCGCTCTATCACTCCGTGCGCTGCCTCTATACGAACACCATGCCGGTGGCGGCGTATCGCGGCGCAGGCCGTCCGGAAGCCTGTTACGTCATGGAGCGGCTCATGGACGAAGCGGCGCGGCAGCTCGGCATCGGCCGGGACGAGATCAGGCGGCGGAATTTCATACCATCGTCGGCGATGCCCTTCGTGAATCACTCGGGGGTGAGCATCTCATCCGGTGAATTCGAAGCCACCATGGACCTGGCGCTGGAGCGGGCGGACTGGGCAGGATTCGAACGCAGGCGCCGTCGGTCCGAGGGGCTCGGACGGCTGCGCGGGATCGGCCTCGGCTACTACGTGGAATCCTCGGGAGGCGGTCCGGAGGAGGAGGCCAGGGTACGCATTCATCCGGACGGCAGTGCTGAGGTGATCGTCGGCACCTACTCTCATGGCCAGGGCCACGAGACGGCCTTCGCCCAGATTCTCTCCGACACCTTCGGAATCGAGTTCGACAAAATCCGGTTCATTCAGGGCGACACGGCGTTCGTGAAATTCGGCGGCGGCACCGGCGGCTCCCGGTCCTCACAGATGGGCGGTATCGCCGTCAAACGGGCAGGCGAAGGTGTCATCGAGCAGGGCAGGGCGGTCGCCGCCGAGCTCCTGCAGTCCGAGCCCGGCAGGGTCACCTACGAAGCGGCCGTCTACCGCCTCGATGACGCTTCAGCACAGGTGAGCCTTGCAGACGTTGCCCGGGCGGCGGAGACGGCCCAGTTCGGCGGTGAGGGCCTGGCGGAAACCCACCGATATGACCGGGGAGCGGGCACCTACACCTTTCCGAACGGGGCGCACGTGGCCGAAGTGGAAATCGATCCGGACACCGGCGTGCTCCACATCTGCCGGTATACGGCCGTGGACGACTGCGGACGCGTCATCAACCCGCTCCTCGCAGCCGGTCAGGTCCATGGCGGCGTGGTTCAGGGGCTCGGTCAGGCGCTGCTCGAGAACGTGGTCTACGACACGGACGGTCAGCTGCTGACCGGATCCTTTCTGGACTATGCCATGCCGTTCGCGGACGCCATGCCGGACGTTGACGTGAGCTTCAACGAGGTGCTGGATCCGAACAACGAGCTCGGCGTGAAAGGGATCGGCGAGGGCGGCGCCTGCGGCGCGCCACCGGCGCTGGTGAACGCAGCGCTCCATGCGCTGGCCTCCCGCGGCGTCACCGCCATCGACATGCCGCTGACGCCGGAAAAACTCTGGCGTGCGGCCAATGGGCTCTCGCTTCAGGAACGGGCCGGGTAGGTCACGTCCGCATCGGTCAGCGGTCTCGCCCAGGCGGCGAACTCGAGCTGCGTTCCGTCCGGATCCTTGAAGTAGATCGAACGGACGAACGTGCTCGGTGATATGTCCTGGCTCACGCCCGTCTCGCTGTCGTCGTGATTGACCACCTCGGTGACCTCGATGCCCAGGTCTTCGAGCTTCTGCCGGTATTCGTCGATCTTCTCGGGTGCGACGTTGAAGGCCACATGGTTCATGGTGCCCGGGGTCGCCGTGATCCGCCGGAACTCCCGGTCGTCCACCGCATCCGGTCCCTTCGGAAACCAGAAGAACGCCAGCTGATCACCGCCGCCGCAGTCGAAGAAGTAGTGCTTGCCGCGGCCGCCGGCCAGCTCGATGGTTTTGGTCAGCGGCATGTCGAGCACGTTCGTATAGAAGTTCACGGTTCTGTCCATGTCCTCGCAGACGAGGGCCAGGTGGTTGATACCGAGATACTCGAAGTTTCCCATGGTTCAGCCCTCGCTCACCGCGTCCGGCCGGCCGACCGCGCCGGAGACCATGTTTCTGGCTTCCTTGGTGGACGGCAGCGTAGGCTTTCTGCCCCGGGTCAGATTGAACGGTTCCGTGTCGATGTCCTCGAGCTCGATTTCACGGTTCAGCACGGCCGCCTTCCAGGCCTCCTGCTCCTTGTGCCGCTCGTGAAATTCCGGCATCACCTCCCTGGCGAACAGCTCGAGGCTTGCGCAGATGTCCTCGTGGGTGTTCTTGCCGGCCTGATTGAGCAGGATCACCTGATCCACGTTGGCTTCCTCCAGCTCCTTCAGCCGCGCCCGGATGGTGTCCGGTGAGCCGATCAGCTCGCTGCCGCTCCTGCGGCTGCCTTCCGGTGTCTGACGCCATTCCTGGTAGCGTTCCCAGAAGTTCACGGTGCCGGGCTCGAACGGGCCTTCCTTGCCGTACAGCTGCAGCGCGAACTGAAAGAACGTCCAGCCGTCCGCCTTCTCCCAGGCCTCTTCATCCGTCTCGGCGCACATGAAGCCGCCAACGACCGCGATGTTCGGATTGGTCTGATAGTCGGTGAGCTTCTCCAGGTGATTGAGGTAGGTGTTGTAGTAGGCGTTCACCCAGGCTCTGGCCGCGGCCAGATCCACGAACTTGAAGCACAGCGCTCCCATGCCCCGGTGGGCGGAATACTTGATGGTGTCGAGCTGGGAGCAGGCCACCCAGAGCGGCGGATGGGGTTTCTGATAGGGCTTCGGCAGAACGGCCCGCAACGGAAACTTGAAATACTCGCCGTCGTACTCCCAGCCGTGGTTGTAGAACATGGGCAGCACGCAGCGGACCGCGTCCTCCCAGACGTCCCGCTTGTCCCGGTACTTGAGATTGAACGGGTGCAGCTCCGTCACCGATGCCCCTTCGCCGAGTCCCAGCTCGACCCTGCCGCCTGAGATCAGATCCAGGGTGGAGACCTTCTCCGCTACCCGGGCCGGATGGTTGGTGGTGAGCTGAATGATGCCGTGCCCGAGCCGGATGTTCTTCGTGCGCTGACTGGCGGCAGCCAGAAACACCTCGGGTGCAGAGGAGTGGGAATATTCCTCCAGAAAGTGATGCTCCACCTCCCAGGCATAGTCGAAGCCCAGCCGATCGGCGAGCTCGATTTCCTTCAGCGAGTCGTTCAGGAGCTTGTGCTCGCTGAACTCGTTCCAGTCCCGCGGCAGCTGGTGTTCGTAGAAAATGCCGAATTTCATGCGGATCCCCCTTTACCCTGTCTGGTCGAGAGTCTGGCACGGCTGGTCGCGATGAGTCCAATCAGCGTCTGGAGAAGGTTCCGTGTGGAATCTGTGCCCATACCCGCTCGTGCAGGTAGTAGATGCCGATCTTGGCGAAGACCTCGATGAAGCCGATCTGCATGGCCGCGGATGTATCGCCGGTGATGAACCAGGCAACGGTGATCGTCGTGAGAGTTCCTCCTGCCCGCCAGGTGATGCCTTTCAGCAGGCTGCGCAGGCGGGAATCCTGAATGTCCGGAGTCGTCATGTTCTATCTGTCTGTCTGGATGGTGCGAATGGGACGGCGAACCTAGCAGAGCGTGAGCCGGCGGCGCCACGTCAAGCATGTAACGATTTGCGCTATGCTGAGCGCGTTCTGTTATGGGAGGTTGATGCATGACGTATACGGGTGCGGATCTGATTGCCGAGGGGCTCGCCGAGTACGGGGTGGAGCACGTCTTCGCCATCGTCAGCATCCACAACATGCCGATCCTGGATGCCATCAACCGGCTGGGGCGGACGCGCATCATCGATGTTCGCCACGAGCAGGCGGGTACCCACGCAGCGGACGGGTATGCCAGGGCGACCGGAAAGATGGGTGTCATGATCGCGAGCACCGGACCGGGGACCACCAACACGGTGACCGGGCTCTACGAAGCCCGGTACGCCTCCTCGCCCGTGCTGGTGATCACGGGTCAGGCGGAGACGGCTTTCTATGGTAAGGGTCTGTCCTACGTGCACGAGGCGGAGAACCAGCTGCCCATGCTCGCTACGGTGACCCGCCGTGTGGAGAGTCCGCGCCACATCGGTCAGCTGGCGGACGCGTTCGCACGCGTGGTTGCGGACATGCACACGGGTCGGCGGGCGCCCGGCGCCCTGGAGATCCCCATCGATCTCCAGTACGCGGAATCGGCGAAGGCCAGCTTCCCGCCCCTGGCCGAGTACCGCCCCGCACCGGCTCCAGACGAGCTCGAACGGGCGGTTCGGAAGATCGACGAAGCCAGCCGCCGCGTCATCATCGCCGGAGGTGGCGTGATTGCAGCGGACGCCGGCGACGCGCTCACCGCCCTGGCAGAGAAGCTGGATGCGCCGGTGATCACCACCGTGGATGGCCGAGGCGCCATTCCCGAAGACCACCCGCTGTGCATCGGCAACTACTATGGCAGTGCGGGTATCTACCAGGCCATTGCCGAAGCGGATCTGACGCTGGCCATCGGGACCAAGTTTGCCGTTGGCGTAGACGGAAACGGGGCCCGTTTCACGCCCCCGGGTGAGCTCGTCCAGGTGGACGTGGATCCGAACATGGTGGGTCGGACCCATCATGCGCACCTGGGCATCATTGCGGATGCGGGTGCGGCGCTCGAGGCCTTCCTCGGCGCTCTGGCGGAGACGTCCGGCAACGATGCGCAGTTCAATCAGGGTGTGCTCGAAGCCCGGGACGGAGTCCAGAGTGCCATGCGCGCCCGGCTCGGGCCGGACTACGCCCGGCTCATGGACATCATGCGGGAAAAGCTGCCCAGGGACGGCCTCTGGTGCCGGGACTCCACCATCGCCGCCTACAATTTCGGTAATCAGCTGTTCCCCATCCATGCGCCGCGGACTTCCATCAACCCGTCGTCCGGCGCCATCGGGCCGGGCCTGCCGTTCGCGCTGGGTGCCGTCATCGGCACCGGTAAGCCCGGCATTCTGATCAATGGTGACGGCGGGTTCATGTTCCACGCCACGGAGCTGGCCACGGCCGCCCAGTACCAGGTGCCGCTGGTGGTCTGCGTGTTCAACGACGGCGGCTACGGCGTGCTGCGCTGGCTGCAGGACACCCGTTTCGGCCGGATCAACGAGACGGACCTGGGCAAGATGGACTTCGCGAAGATGGCCGGGAGCATGGGCGTGCCCGGCGAACGGGTCCAGGACGTGGCCGCCTTCGAGGCGGCCATCGAGCGGGGCCTGGGCGGAACCGGCCCCTATCTCGTGGATGTGGACATGGAGTGTTTCGAGCCCATGGAGATCTCGATCATGCCGAAGAAGAAGCCGGTGGAGGCCTGAGCCGGTGAAGCTGTTCACGCTGTTTGGTATCGAGATCCGGCTGGATTTCAGCGTCGTCTTCATCTTCGCGCTGATCGTCTACAGCCTGGGCACCGGGGTCTTCCCCAGCTGGCATCCCGGGTGGCCAGCGGGCACCGTCTGGAGCATGGCGCTGATGGCGGGACTGCTGTTCTTCGCGTCGCTGCTCGCTCACGAGATGTCCCATTCCCTGGTGGCCCGGCGTTTCGGGATCCGGGTGCCCAGAATCACGCTGTTTCTGTTCGGTGGCATGGCGGAAATCGAAACCGAGGCGGAGACGCCCGGGGAGGAGTTCGCCATCGCCATCGCCGGACCGCTGATGAGCCTGGCCATCGCCATGATCTGCATGCTGTATGCCTCCACCGCCATAGAAGACTCGCTGGTTGAAGTGATCATGGAAGATCCGGAAACCGGTATGGCCGAGATCGGTCCGTTCGTCACCGTCTGTCTGTGGCTCGGATCGGTGAACCTCATGCTGGCCATCTTCAACATGGTGCCTGGCTTTCCTCTGGATGGCGGCCGTGTGGCCAGGGCTGCGATCTGGCAGGTGACCGGTGACCGTCTCAAGGCGACTCAACTGGCGGCAAATGCAGGACGGCTGTTCGGCTGGCTGATCATGGGGCTCGGCTTCTGGGAGCTTCTGGCGCTCAGGTCCATGGGCGGCCTCTGGCTGGTGCTGATCGGCTGGTTCCTGAGTCATCTGGCCGCGCAGAGCTATGCGGCCGTGTTCACCCAGAACCGGCTGGCGCCGGTCACGGTGGCGGACCTGATGCGGACCCATTTCGAGCGGGTAACCGGGGATACTACCGTCTCCCGGTTCGTGGACGAGTGCCTGCTCCGATCGAGCCAGCTGATGTGGCCGGTGATGGAAAACGGCCGCTGCATAGGCACTGCCTCCATCGAGGAGGTGATGAAACTGCCGGTAGACGATCGTGACACCACCACGGTACGGGAGATTGCCCTTTCACTGGAAGCCAGCGGCGTTCTGGATGCCGCCCTGCCCGCCATGGAGGCGATGGGCGCGCTTGCCAGGCGGCAGGACCGTCCGGTGCCCGTGGTTGCCGGCGGAGAGGTGGTGGGTCTGTTGCGCGGTGCGGACATTCTCAAGTGGCTGACTCTGCACGGAGGGGAGCATCGCCTCGCCGGCTGAAGCCCCAAGCCCGAAGGCGTTCAGGGATCGATCTCGTCAGCCGATAAGGTCAGAATGCGCCGCTCTCCGGTAAGTGAGCTCGGATAAGGAAATTGCCCAATGAGCACCCTGGCTGCCGAAGCAGAAATCGTGACCACCTATCTCGAGCAGCTCGAGCGGCAGATTGCTCTGCGTCTGCAGGAGCCGGAACGCACGAAAGTGACGGAGTTTGCGCGGCTCTTCCATGAGCGGGTCGCTGCGGCGGACCTGGAAGGCCGGAGCGCGGAAGACGATGCGTCTCTGACCATCGATACCTGGAAGCGCTTTCTGCGGCGGAAGGTGGACGAAATCCAGATCGAGGTGGCCAATCCGGTTCATGCCAGAGACGGCTGGCAGTGCAAGCACACCACCGTCTGGATCATGACCCGGGACATGCCGTTCGTGGTTGATTCCGCGCTCATGGCGCTCTCGCACAACGGCCAGGTGACCCACTACCTCAACAATGTCGTGTTCGGCGTGGACCGCGGCGAGAATGGGGACATCACCACGCTCAACCGGAAGATCGACCATCCGAACCGCGAGCTGCTGCTGTACGCCGAGGTCGACCGGCTTGCGGATGGTGATCTGGCGGAGCTGCAGGCGAGACTCGAGGAAACCGTACGGGACCTGACCGCCGTGGTCGGGGATTTCGCCCTGATGAAGGAGAGGCTTGCCGAGCTGCGGTCTCAGGCGGAAGCCAGTCCGGCGGCGGATCCGGAGTCTCTGGCGTTCCTGGACTGGCTGGCCGCAGACAACTTCACCTTTCTCGGTTTCCGTTCCTTCGAGTACGCCGGTGACAAGATCCGGCAGGTGGGAGACCCGCTGGGCATCCTGAGGGTGAGAAACCGGGCCAGTGAACGCAAGCTGTCCGAGCAGCCGGAACGCACCCGGAATTTCCTGCTGCAGCCCTCGCTGCTGGCCTTCTCCAAAAGCGGCACCCGCTCACGGGTGCATCGCCCGGCCTATCCGGACTACGTGGGTATCCGCCGGTTTGATGACGACGGCAATGTCATCGGTGAGGACGGTTTCCTCGGCCTCTACACCTCGAGGGTCTACCGCCAGGATCCTCTGGAAATTCCCGTGGTCCGCAGCAAGGTCCGGGAAGTGACGGAGCGGGCTCTGTTCGATCCGGCCGGATTCGACGGCAAGGTGCTCGCCCATCTCCTGGCCACCTATCCACGGGACGAGCTGTTCCAGATCGAGGCGGATGAGCTTCTGCAGACTGCGGTCGCCATCACCAACATCCACGAACGGCGGATCATCCGCGTCTTCATCCGCGAAGAGAGCTACGGCCTGTTCGTGAACTGTCTCGTGTATCTCCCGAGGGATCTCTACAACACCTACTCCCGCACCAAGATCGAGAGCTTCTTCCGGGAGACGTTCGAGGCGGAGGATCTGGACTACGACATCCATCTCTCGGAGTCCATTCTGCTCCGTCTCCAGTACACCATCCGGATCCGGCCGGGTTCCCAGGTCGTGGTGGATCAGGCGACGCTCGAACGCCGGATCACGGAGCTGATCAGTGACTGGAACACCGAGCTCAGCCAGGTGCTGCTGAGTGCTTTCGGGGAAGCCAGGGGGCGCAAGCACCAGAGGGAATACGCGGACGCTTTTCCCGCCGGCTACCGGGAGAGTTACAGCCCGCGCGGAGCCGCGGACGATGTGGCGAGCATCGAGCGCCTGTCCGGCGAGCATCCGCTGCTCACGCGCTTCTACCACCTGCCGGAGGACGAGGAGAACCGGATACGGCTCAAGGTTTTTCACCTGGGCGGGCCGCTGCCTCTGTCGGATGTGGTCTCCAAGCTCGAGAACATGGGGCTCGTGGTGGCCGAAGAGCAGCCGCACCGGATTCAGACCGCGAACGGCAGAACCGTATCCCTGCATGACTTTCTGCTGATTCATCAGGGCGAGATCGACCTGGCTGAAGCGGGTGGGCGATTCAACGAAGCATTCGAGCGGGTCTGGACCGGACAGGTGGAGGACGACGGCTTCAACCGGCTGGTGCTCGCTGCCGGACTGACCTGGCGGCAGGTGACCGTGCTCAGGAGTTATGCCCGCTACCTGCAGCAGATCCGGTTCGGGTTCAGTCAGCCTTTCATCAGCGACACCCTGGTCGGGCATCCGCACATCTCCCGCCTGCTGCTGCGCTGTTTCGAAGCGCGTTTCGACCTGGATGAGAATACGAGTACGGCGGCCAGGCTGCAGCGGCAGATTCTGGCCGCACTCGAAGAGGTCGCGCTGCTGAACGAAGACCGTATTCTGCGGCGGATTCTCGATCTGATCAGCGCCACCAAGCGGACCAACTACCGCTGCGAAGCCGACGGCGAGCCGCGACCTTACCTGGCGCTGAAACTCTCGCCGTCGGAAGTGCCCGACATGCCCCGGCCCATGCCCGAGTTCGAAATCTTCGTCTGCGCGCCGCACTTCGAAGGCGTTCACCTGCGGGGTGGACGGATCGCGCGTGGCGGTCTGCGCTGGTCTGATCGGCTGGAAGACTACCGGACCGAAGTGCTCGGACTGGTCAAGGCACAGATAGTCAAGAACGGGGTGATCGTGCCCACGGGCGCCAAAGGTGGTTTCGTCCTGAAGGAAGTACGCGGCACGACGAACGACGTGGTGAGCTGCTACCGGCAGTTCATCAGCGGACTGCTCGACCTGACCGACAATCTGGTGGAGGGAGAGGTGGTGCCGCCGGTGAACGTGGTTCGTTATGACGGGGATGATCCGTATCTGGTGGTGGCCGCTGACAAGGGAACCGCCACGTTCTCCGATCAGGCGAACGACGTGTCCGGGCGCTACGGATTCTGGCTCGGTGACGCGTTCGCCTCCGGCGGCTCGAATGGATACGACCACAAGAAAATGGGTATCACGGCCCGGGGCGCGTGGATCTCCGTCCAGCGCCACTTCCGGGAGCTGGGTGTGGATGTGCAGAACGAGCCGGTGACCGTGCTCGGCATCGGCGACATGGGCGGTGACGTGTTCGGGAACGGCATGCTGCTGTCGACGTCGATCAAGCTGGTGGCGGCGTTCAACCATCTGCACATATTCGTCGACCCGGATCCGGATCCGGCGGTGAGCTTCAAGGAGCGTCAGAGACTGTTTTCGGGACCGTCATCCAGCTGGTCGGACTACGATGCAGGTGCGATCTCCGCGGGCGGCGGCGTGTTCTCCCGGAAGGACAAATCCATACGGCTCTCGTCCGAGGTGAAGGAGCGGTTCGGGATCGAGGCGGATTCGCTGGCGCCGGACGAACTGATCCACGAGCTTCTGAAGGCCCCCATCGATCTGATCTGGAACGGCGGCATCGGCACCTACATAAAGGCGAGCTCGGAAACGGATGCCGACGTCGGCGATCGTGCCAACGACCATCTGCGGGTGAACGCCGCCCAGGTGCGCGCCCGCGTCTTCGGCGAAGGTGGAAACCTTGGCCTCACACAGCGGGCACGGATCGAGTTTGCCCTCCACGGCGGCTCCGTGAATACGGACTTCATCGACAATGCGGCCGGTGTGGACTGCTCGGACCACGAGGTGAACATCAAGGTCGCGCTGAACGGCGTGGTGGCGGTCGGGGACATGACGCCGAAGCAGCGCAACCAGCTGCTGGAAGACATGACCGATGAGGTTGCCGAGCTGGTTCTGGCCAACAACCGGCGCCAGACCCGCATGCTGAGCCTGGCCTGCATGCACGCGGCCACCCGGAAGTCGGAATACCGTCGGTTCATCACGTTCATGGAGTCGGCGCGGGGTCTGGACCGGGCGCTGGAGTTCCTGCCGACGGATGAGGAGCTTCTGGAGCGGCCGGGCCAGAGTCTGACGCGGCCGGAGCTTTCCGTGCTTTTGGCCTATGCCAAGATTCACATCAAGCAGACCCTGGTGGACACGGACATCGACCAGGATTCGGTGGTGCAGCGGGAGATCCTCGGCGCGGTGCCCGGCCGTCTCGAGGCACAGTTCGAGGATGTGATCCTCGCGCACCCCCTGCGCAAACAGATCATTGCCTCCCAGGTCGCCAACAGCATCGTCGATCACATGGGTATCACCTTCGTGGTGCATCTGCTGGAGTTCGTGGGCGGCAGCATGGAGGAGATGGTGCGGGCGCACTACGGCTTCGTGGAAGCTTTCGGTGTACGGGCCTGGTTCGATGCCATCGAAGCGGAAGAGGGTGTTCCCGAGCAGGTGCGGCTCGGCATGCTGCTCGATCTGATCCGGCTCGGCCGCCGGGCCACCCGCTGGATTCTCCGGCACCGGCGCAACATGAAGGATGTCCAGGAATTCGTCGATGCCTGCGGTGGCCGGGTTGAAACCCTGATCGAACAGCGGGACATGCTCATGAGCCGCAGCAACCGGGACGACTGGCTCGAATCGCTGCAGACGCTGCTCGATGCGGGGGTCAGTGAGACGCTGGCCAAACGGACGGCCCGGGCTTCCAGACTGGCGGATGCTCTGTCCATCATCGACGCGGCAGACACCACCGGGCTCGATGCGGTCGCCGTGGGCGAAGTGTTCGTTGCCCTGTCCGACCGGCTGCAGACTGACTGGCTGTCGGATCAGCTGGCCGGTCTGACGGCTTCCAGTCACTGGCAGGCGATGGAACGGGATGCGCTGCTCGACGACGTGATGACTCAGCAGGGCCGACTGGCGGTGAGCGTGCTCTCGGATGCAGGCGGCGACATGGAGGCCTGGCTGGACGATCGCGCGAAGTTCGTCGCCGAGTGGCGCCGTGTGATCGGCGATGCTCAGCACGCCACCCAGCAGGACTTCTCCATGTTCGCGATGACCTGCCGGAAGCTGAACGACCTGGCGCGCCTGGGAGACTGATCGGCAGCCCGATCTGCGCGTCGCGGCTTCAATTCTGCTATAACCTGACCGATTGGATTCCGATGGGCAGGGCGATGACCAGACTCACCTTCAGCGAAGCAGAGCTGTATTCCGAGGCACCCACCGTGGCGCCGCATGTATCGAACGGCGTGCGCATGCATGGCGGTTTCGATGAAAAGGGGAGCTACGTGCCGCCCCGGTCCGGGGGCCGCCGGGAAGCCATGGCTGCCTGGACCGCGGCCCTCAGAGAGCGGGGTGGTGAACTCTTCGATGCCGATGCCTCGCTCCTGACCGGAGCCCGCATGCCGAACGTTGCGCAACAGACACTGCTGCTCGAGAACGGCATCGGGCAACCGTTCTGGAACAGCCTCACCATCACCGGCAAGATCGAAGCGCGCGGGCGGGTGCTGGCGGAGATGACGTTTCCGGATCTCCAGGCGGTCGTCGTCGAAAACATTTCCACCATGGCGCTGGGACATCTGAACAAAGGCCTGCTGGTCATGCACGGGATCGACGAGGGTGGTGAGCCGGACCGGGGCATCGGAGGTCACGATGTGATGTGGTTCGTCGCCAGGGATCTCGCCTTCGGCGCCGACGCCTTCCCGGATGTGGAGCCGCCGGAGACGATATCCCGACCGGAGGCTGGCGAGCGCCTCATGCCCGAGCTGCCGCCCGAGTATGAAGGCATGCTCAGCTTCCTCATGAATCTCCTGCTGATCGAGTTCCGGGCGGAAATCGGCTTTGCTTCCACACAGGAGGCGCTGCGCAACGGGAATCTGTTCCGGGATCGGCGGGCAGAGGCCGAAGAGGCGGCGGACATCGTCGGCCGGATCCGGGAGGACGAGCTCATTCATGTGGAGTCGCTGCGCCTTTATCTGGGGGAGCTCAGGGAGCTGACGCTCAGGACGGTCGACGGCGGCACCATCCGCGGGGCGGAGCTCATCGACCGCTTCTGGGCGGGCCTGGTCCGCTGGGCGACGGTGGATCAGCCGGCCATCGCCGCGCGCAATGCCTACGAGACGCTGAAGCCACTCATTCTGGCGCATGATGGCGGCGCGCAGATCCTCAAGAACTTCGATGCGCTCGGCGACCTCGGAGAGGCCGCCGTTTCCGCAGGCTGAGCACGTTCAGCTGTCGTAGCTCACCCCCATACCGGCGCGCACGTCGTTGTTCACACCGTAAGGCGCGATGGGGTAGCGCAGGCCGTTGCTCGACAGCGCCGCAAGGCCGGCGATGATCTTCGGCAGGAAATGGGGCGGCAGCGCCATCAGAAGCTCATCCTCCATGACACCGCCATAGCGGCGCTCGGCAAAGCAGGGAATGGACAGGCTGGGCTCCCCGGTGCTGAGCGCTCTTCCCCAGGAGTCCGCGCAGGCGGACTCACCCACGCAGCCCCACTCCAGCTTCCGGTAGCCCGTCCACTGCAGACCGTTGATGAACAGAATCATCTGAGCCGGTGTCGCGTAGATCAGACAGATGTCCGGGGGGTTCAGGCGTCCGCTGGCCAGCGGGCTGACAGCCATTGCCTCGAAACGCCCGTGTTCGACCACATCCATGGCTTCCTGATGCGCTCTGGCGTCCTCCAGCTCCTTGAACCAGACGCCGTGCATACGGTCTCCGGACAGCCACTGCTCGCTTCTCGGGTGCAGGCCGATGACGGTGCTGCATTGAGCACCGACCAGGTCGTCCGCGGTGATCCCCACGGTCCAGCCGTTGCGCGTGGCCATGCCGACGATCTGATCCGTCGTGTGAATGGCACTCGGCCTCCGGATTCGGGGAATGGCCTCCATTTCCCCCGCCGTCTCGAACAGTTTCATGCCGATGGGCGTGGTTCTCAGTCTCAGATACTGATTGAGTCCCGCGACCAGTTCCGGGAAATCGAGGGCCGTGTTCTCGCTGGCGATCAGGTCGCTCATAGTCGTCTCCTTAGAAAATCCAGAGTGGTAGCGGCCAGCCGGTCCGGTTCGTCGAAGTGCACCATGTGCCCGGAGCCCGGGAATCGGTGCAGCTCGGCGTCCGGAAACAGACCGACCCGGGCCTCGAGCTCGCCGGGCGCGAAACTGCCGGTCCAGTCGGATCCGGCGGGCATGGCCCGGGACCAGTACTCACCGGCCAGATCACCGGCGATGATGCAGGCCGGGCAGCGCACGTTCCGCCAGTAGCGCTCGCTCGAATCCGTGTCCGCGCCCGTGAAAACGCTCTGAGCTCTGGGGTCGAAGTTCCAGATCAGCGTCCCGTCGTCGCTGACCACGGTGCCCTGGCGCGCAAGAGCCAGCGCCCGTTCCGGGTCGAGTCTCGGATTGTTGGCCAGCAGCCTTTCGGCAGCAAAGGCGTGATCGGGCAACGGCCGCTGCGTCTCCGGGATGGACAGGGTCGTTATGATCCGTTCGCCTTCCCGGATCAGGGCGAGCGCAGGGTCTTCGGGCGCTCTTCCATCCGGCGGCCCCAGGCCTTCCACGACGACCACGCCGAGCACCAGATCCGGGTAGAGGGCGGCAAACCGGCAGACCACGTGCCCGCCGAGACTGTGACCGAACAGGATGGCGGGGCTACCCACGGCTTCCGAAAGCACCACGTGGAGATCGTAGACGAGCTGAACCATGGCGTAGCCACCCGGCCGGTCACTGTTGCCGTGACCGCGCAGGTCCAGGAGATAGACGGGATGCAGGGTGGCCAGCGCTTCGGCGATGGGGAGCAGCGAAAGACCCACGTCCCGCATGCCATGCAGCATGATCACGGGCGGACGGGCATCGTTCTGCCGGCCGAGCAGGTAGACGTTCAGATTCACACCGTTGGCGGAAACGGTCTGCCGGGCTGGCTCTGACATGGCAACTCCGATCAGGGAAGCGGCGAATGTACCGCACCGGGAGCCGAGGCGTCTAATGAGCTAACATGCCCGCCAGCTGAGCCGGACAGGACCGCTCTTGAATCGATCACTCGCCACATTTCTGGTGTTTCTCTGTCTTCTGATCGGCGCTGCCGGGCTGCTTGCCTGGTGGGCCGGTCCGGCGCTGGTTTCGCTGGCCCTGGACGAAGACCGGAGGAGCATGCCTTATTACGTGATCCACCTGCTGGATACGGAAGACGCCGGGACGTACTTCCAGACCTTCGGTGCGCTGCTGCGGGAAGAGGAAGCGCAGCTGCTCTGGCGTGGGAGCCTTCAGGCGCTGCACAGCGGCCGGACGCAGGACGAGATCAACGATGTGGCGCTGCTGGAATTCACCGCCGGTTCCCGGGTCGTTCAGATGCTGACCAGCAGCGCTTACCGTGACCTGACAGCCCGGACCCGGCCCGTGCTGCTCGGAACCGATGTGCCGCCGGGACCGATTGCCCACGACGAGACGCTCGCGCTCTGGCTGGTGGAGCTGGTGGAGGGCGGTGATGTCGGGGTGCTCGAAACCCTCGGTGATTCGGCGGAGGATTTCCGCGGGCAGCGGATCTGGTCTGCGCCCATCGCCGTTCTGAACGGCGATCGGAACTGGAACCACGCGATTCTGATGGCGTTCCCCGACAGCCGCTCACTGGCCGAGTGGCTCGAGGCGCCGTCCACCGCGACGGCCAGAGCGCTGGCTCGACGTCAGCATGCGGCGGAGGCAGTACTCGAGCTTCAGTCCGGCTGATCGTCCGCCCTCTGCCAGTGGAACAGGTGGGCGGTCCGGTACTCGTCGAACTCGCCCAGATTCGGCAGTGTGAGCGCCTCGATGCGGTCGATTTCCCGGTAGCCGGGATCCGGCAGATCCGTCACCCGGGAATCCGCCACGAGCACGGTACGGGCATGCGTCTGCGCCAGACCGAGCAACGGCAGGTTGCTGCGATCGTAGAGCACGTCCGCCATCAGCAGAACGTCCCACCGGCCGCTGAGACGGTCGCTGACTTCTAGGTCCACCCGATTCAGCGCCGCGTTTTCGGCGGAGGCCAGCCGGGCGTCCGGATCGGTATCGCAGGCGACTACCCGGCGGGCGCCGGCCATGGCGGCGGCGATTCCGGCGATCCCGGATCCCGAGCCCAGGTCCACCACGGTGCGTCCCCTGACCCATTGCGGCTGCTCGAGCAGAAACCGGGCCAGCGCCAGACCGCTGCCCCAGCAGAAGGCCCAGTAGGCCGGCGAGCGGATGACTGCCTGCATGACATCCGGATCCAGAGGACCGGTCTGGTAGTCGGCGTTGATGAGCCCGAGGCGAAGGGTCCCGCACCGCGGCAGGGAGACCACTTCGATGCGGGCGTCGGGCAGAGTGCGGCGGAGAGCGCCCTCGAGTCTGTTCCGGGTCATGCTCTGGGTCGGTCGGTTTTCAGGCCGTTGGAAGGGTATCAGAGCTCGGAGGTGTGCCGGCGGATCCAGAACAGGCCGATGATGCCCAGGGAGATGACACCGAACAGGTAGAGGTCCTGTGCAGAGACGGTCGGGTCGCTGTGAACGGCCGTTGTCCGGGTTTCGATCGAATTATCGGTCAATATTTTTGACATATTGTTCCGTTCCGGTGCGGCCAGCGCGGCCGGCGTGACCGTCAGGAGCAGGAGCAGTACTGTATTGGCGAGCCGTTTCATCGAAGGAAAGTCTAGAAAAGGGAGGGGAAGCCATGCAGCGAGGCGCATGTATAGACTGTAAATCGATCGTAATTCTGCTCGGCCAGTTGCTTGCGATGTCCGTGATAAAGCGTCTGGTAAATGACCTGGTGAAGAGCCTGGTCAAGGCCGCGCGGGTGATGGGCATGGCAGGCGTTCTGATCGCGCCGGTTGCTACGGCGGCGGAACCGGCCTGCGACAGCGGCCCCTACCGGGACTTCGACTTCTGGCTCGGTCACTGGAACGTTCATCTGGCTGATGGCCGGCTGGCCGGCGAGAACCGGATCGAAGCCTCCGGGGATGGCTGCCGTCTCGTCGAGCGCTGGCGGGGTGCCCGGGGTTCAGAGGGTTTCAGCCTGAATTTCTATGAGCCCGCAGACGATCGCTGGCGGCAGATCTGGGTGTCCTCGGACAACATCATCGAAATCAGCGGCGGTCTCATCGGCGGGAGCATGGTGCTGGAGGGCGAGATCCGCTACCGGCGGCCGGTGGATGGGGGCCGGGCGGATGCGTCCGGGCCCAGGCGGCCTTTCCGGGGAACCTGGACGCCCCTGGGGGACGGTCGGGTCCGCCAGTTTTTCGAGGAATGGCGGGCGGATGAGGCGGGCCGAGAGGGGTGGCAGACTTGGTTTGAAGGCTTCTACGGGAAGGTCGTAGAATAACCGGCTTTCTTGTTGGGTATTCGGGGACAAACACACCATGCCAATGATTCTGAATGAAGAGCAGAACATGCTCAAAGACAGCGCCAAGGACTTCTGTGCCAACAGCGCGCCCATCGAGCAGCTCAGAAAGCTCAGAGACGAGAACAACGCCGACGGCTTCGACCGGGACACCTGGAAAGCGATGGTGGAGCTGGGCTGGGCCGGCATTCCGTTTCCTGAAGAGCATGGTGGTCTGGCCTTCGGCTACAAGGGCCTTGGTGTGGTCACCGAGGAAACCGGCCGGACGCTGGCGGCCAGCCCGCTGTTTGCTTCGGTCTGGGTCGGCGGTACCGCGATCAACATCGGCGGCAGCGACGAACAGAAGGCGGCCCTGCTGCCGCAGATCGCTGCCGGCGAACTGCTGCTGGCACTGGCGCTGGAGGAGTCTCATCGGCACAACCCGTACGGGGTCGCCGCCACTGCGGCCGAGAGTGGCGGCAGCTGGCAGGTATCCGGAGAGAAGACGTTCGTCCTCGACGGTCACGTGGCGGACAAGCTCATCGTCGCCGCCCGCACTTCAGGCAGCGCGGGTGACCGGGACGGGATCACCCTGCTGCTGGTGGACGCCGGCGCGGATGGCGTGGAAATCACCCGCACGCTGATGGCCGATTCCCGGAATGCATCGAACGTGAAGCTCACCAACGCCGCAGCGGAAGGCGTGATCGGTGAAGTGGGCAAAGGTGCCGACGTCCTGGACGCGACCCTGGACATTGCACGGATCGGCCTCGCGGCAGAGATGCTCGGGTCTACCCAGGAGTGTTTCGAGCGCACCGTGCAGTATCTGAAGGAACGGGAGCAGTTCGGTGTGCCCATCGGTTCGTTCCAGGCCCTGAAGCATCGTGCCGCAGACATGTTCTGTGAGATCGAGCTGTCCAAGTCCTGTGTCCTGGAAGCGCTGACCGCGCTCGACGAAGGCCGGGACGCCAGCGAAATCGCCAAGCTCGCCAGTCTCACCAAGGCGAAAGTCGGAGAGACCTTCCATACCGTTTCCCGTGAAGGCATCCAGATGCACGGCGGTATCGGCATGACGGACGAGTTCGACATCGGCTTTTTCATCAAGCGGGCGGCGGTCACCGAGCAGACGTTCGGCGACGTGAATTTCCACCGCAACCGCTATGGTGAGCTGGAAGGCTACTGAGCAGGATCTGCTGCTGAAGAAAGGGAGCCCCGTGCTCCCTTTTTTTATTCCGGGTGGAGGATGATGATGTTTGTTCGAGGATTCTGTGCCATCTTGCTGATGCTCGGTGCGGGTGCCGCCATGGCCGAGACGGCTTCGGGCACGGTTTTTGAAGATCTCAACGGCAATGGCCGACTGGATGCGGGCGAGCCCGGTATCGCCGGTGTCCGGGTCTCGGACGGAGAGACGGTTCGCCTGACGGACGAAGCGGGCCGGTACCGGCTGGAGGTGGGGTCCGAAGCCGTCATCTTCATCACCAAACCCCGGGGATATGCGACCCCGGTCAATGCCAGCCAGTTGCCGCAGTTCTACTACATCCACCAGCCTGAAGGGTCGCCGCCCATGCGCTACCCGGGTGTGGCACCGACCGGTCCTCTGCCGGAGCGGATCGATTTCCCGCTCACCGCTCAGGACGAGCCGAGCCGTTTCGAGGCGCTGCTGTTTTCCGATACCCAGCCGCAGACGGATGCTGAGCTCGACTACATCCGAGACGATGTGCTGGCCGAGCTCATCGGTACCCGCGCCCGGTTCGGCATGACCATGGGAGACATCACGTTCGACGACCTGTCGGTCATGCCCAGATTGAACCGGCTGATCGGGACCCTGGGAATCCCCTGGTACAACGTGCCGGGGAATCACGAGCTGAATTTCGATGCGGAGGACGATCGGTACTCCCTGGAAACCTTCAAGCGCTACTACGGTCCCCCTTATTACGCCTTCGAGTATGGTGACGCGCTCTTCGTCGTGCTCGACAACATCGAATACCAGGGCAACGGACAGTCCGATCCGGGTGACGTGCGCGGCAACGGCGGCTATGTGGCCAGGCTGGGGAAGCGGCAGCTCACCTGGCTGCGGCGCGAGCTGGCCCACGTCCCCGAAGACCGTCTCGTTTTCCTGGCCATGCATTCTCCTCTGGAGACCTATCTTTCCGACGGGCCGGGTGTGACCACGGCGGATCGCCGGGAGCTCTTCAAACTGCTCTCAGGCCGGGAGAATCTGTACGCGGTGGCCGGTCACACACACACCACGGAGCATCGCTATTTCGGGACTGAGGATGGTTTCGAGGGACCGGGAGAGTTTCATCACCATGTGCTGGCTACCGTCTCCGGTGCCTGGTGGAGCGGCCCCTTCGACCCGCGGGGAATACCGACCACCGACCAGGCGGACGGCACACCGAACGGCTATCACGTCCTCGAGGTGGACGGCGTGGAGGCCACCGTGCGCTACAAGGCGGCGGGCAAACCCGCGGACTACCAGATGCGCATACTCTACGATGTGGCCCATCACGGTCTGCGGGTGGACGGCCTGCGGGATTTCCGTGCGGGCGAGCTGTTCGACGGACGTTTTTCGGTGGATGCGGTCCCGGCCGCTGAAGTCATCGTCAATCTGTTCGACGGCGGACCGAAGTCGGAGGCGTTCTTCCGGATCGGGGACGGTCCGGAGCTGCCGATGAACCGGGTGCGCCGTCCGGATCCCTACATGATTGAAGTCTTCGCGAGAAACGAAGACACCAAGAAGTCCTGGCTGCGCCCGGCGCCGTCGACGCACCTGTTCAGTGCGGATCTTCCGGACGACCTGGCGCCCGGCACCTACACCCTTTCCGTGCGGGCCAGGGACGAGTTCGGCCGTGAGCATCACGCGCACAGCATTCTGGAGATCACCGGCAGCTGAACCCGGTCAGGCGGCCTCCAGCGCCCGTCGCCGCTCCCGGGCGCCGCCTGCGCGGATGAAGAAGGGAGCCACGCAGGCACAGAGCAGCAGACCGGTGAGAATCAGAAAGGCGATCCGGTAACTGCCGGTGGCATCATAGATGAAGCCGGCCAGCGGCGAGGCGGACATGACCAGCGGCAGCTCGACGATGCGCAGAACCCCGTTGGCGGTGCCGAACGAGGTGCTGCCGAGCGCCGTGGAGATGGCGAAGGTACGCAGAGGGGACATACCGGAGAAACCGAATCCGTAGGTGCAGGCTGCCAGCAGGGCAACAGGCAGCGAGTCGGCGGTCGCGAACAGGGTCAGGGCGATGGCCTGGACGACCAGAGCCATCCAGATGGTGACCCGGGCTCCGAAGTAGTCGGACATCCAGCCGACCACCGGCTTACCCAGTGCAGAGAACAGGGCTGTCGCGGAAAGCACCCAGGCGGCCCGGGTGGCGTCGATGCCGATATCCAGCAGATGCCCGAACAGATGCAGCATGACGGCGGAGAACACGCAGGTCATGGACCCGAAAATGAGGGCGATGGCCCACAGCGGTGGTGCCTTCAGCATCTCCTTCCAGTGCCATGACCGGGTGTCGTCTAGATCCTCAAGCACCTCCGTAACGTGAGCCTGCACGTATCGGTGACCGTCACGGACTTCGCCGATTTCTTCCGGACGGTCCTTCATGAGAAAGAACACCAGTGGAAACAGTGAGATGCCGGTGACGGCTGCGAAGACGGTGAACCCGCCGCGCCAGCCCACCTCCGCGACCAGTGCCGTCACCAGCGGCGGCATCATGACACCGGCCAGCGAGGCGCCCATCACGGCAATGGCGATGGCGCGGCCGCGCCAGTGATCGAACCAGCTGATCACCGACCGGTGCCAGGCAAGACCGCCCATGGTGGCCATACCCACACCCATGCCCAGGCCGACGATGAGGAAGTACTGCCAGAGATGCTGAGTGTTGGCGAGGAGCAGATACGACACCGTGACCACGCCGATGCCGATCAGCATGATGCGTCTCGGTGAGTGCCGGTCGAGAATCCTGCCGAGAAAAGGCGCCAGGACCGCCGTGGTCACGCCGGCAACGGAAAATCCCATGGCGATGGCGAAGCGGCTGCCATCCGCCAGCTCCTCTGCCAGCGCGGGCAGGAACACACCGCGGGAGTAGGAGTAGAAACCTGTGCCGAGAAATCCCAGGCAGGCCGCGACGAAGACGACGACCCAGCCATAGAAGAAGCGCCCGGCCGGGCCTGCGGGAGCCGGTTCGCTCATCCGCTCTTCTTGCGGATGCCGATGGCGCTGCCGAGCTGTACCGGCCTTGGCAGCCCTGCATGGGCGCGATGGAGCTCGGTGATACGCTCGAGCGCTTCGGCGGGAAAAGGTGCGCTTCTGCGCGTGTTCATGTCCACGTGAATGGCCAGGTTTTCACTGGTTGCCGCGAGCTCTCCCGTTGTCCGGTTCGTCATGGTCTGGAAGTAGTGGAGCCGTTTCTCGTCGAAGTCCACGAGCTGCAGAGTCACACTCACAGGATCTCCGAGAGCAAGCTCGTTCAGGTAGTTCAGGTGCACCTGCAGCGTGAAGCAGGAGCCGCCGCCCCTGCGGACATACGCCTCTCCGATTCCGAGCCGGTCATAGACGCAGTCCACGCCCCGATCGAAGAGCACGTTGTAGAAGGCCATGTTCAGGTGGCCATTGTAGTCGATCCAGTCCGCCTCGATCGTCTGATCCGGCGCGACGAAAGGTGCCTCCCACATCCTCGGTTGTCTCTCACAGACCGTTTTGCAACCCCCATCATACCTTGACCGTCCGTTTTGGAGGATCGATGATCCCGGCGAAGGATTGCAGGTCGCGGTGAAGCGGGGCGGGAGAATGCGTGAGTACTCATGAAGGCGGCCATGTGCCCAGAACGGACGAACGTCCATCCGGCATGGACGGACGCCCGCCGCTCGGGTTCGCGACCAAGTTCACCTACGGTTTCGGCCAGGCGGCGGAAGGTCTGAAGAACGGCGCGTTCGGCGTCTTTCTGTTCTTCTATTACAACCAGGTTCTGGCGCTGTCCGGAACCCTGGCGGGGCTGGCGGTGGGTATCGCCCTGGTGTTCGATGCGGTTACCGATCCCATGGCCGGATCCGTTTCGGACAACTGGCGCTCGAAGTTCGGGCGCCGGCACCCGTTCATGTTTCTTGCCGCGCTTCCGCTCGCCATCGCGTTCTTTCTCCTGTTCAATCCACCGGACGATCTCGGCCAGAGCGGCCTGTTTGCCTGGCTGCTGATATTCGCGATTCTCACCCGGGGGGCGATGACGCTCTACCACGTCCCCCATATCGCGCTCGGCGCGGAGCTGACGGAGGACTTCGAAGAGCGGACCACCGTGGTGGCCTTCCGACAGTTTTTCTCCACCTTCGGAACCCTGGCCGCCTACGTGATCGGTTTTTCGCTGTTCTTCTATGAAAGCCCCGATCTGCCGCATGGGCAGTTCAGGGCGGACGCCTATGCGCCGTTCGCGATGACACTCGGCCTGCTCATGGTGGCCTCCATCGTGACTTCCGCCTGGGGTACCCGGTCACAGATACCTTATCTGCCCCAGGCCACGGGCGAGCCGGAAGAGCTCGGTCTCGGTGCCATGTTCGTGCGCATGCTCAGGGAGATCCGTGAGGCGCTGTCCAACCGGTCCTTCGCCTGGCTGTTCTCCGGCGTTCTGATCGTATTCATGATGGTGGGCGTGGACAGTGCTCTCAATCTGCACATGAACACCTATTTCTGGGAACTGTCTGCCACCGGCAATACGCTGTTCTTCGCCGCCTCTCCCATCGGAGTGCTGGTCGGCACGCTCGTTGCCCGGCGTCTGAACACGATCTTCGACAAGAAACCTTCGATCGTCTTCGGTACCGCCTGGTGGGCGCTCTGTCAGATCGTGCCCATCATTCTCCGGATATTCGGCTACTTCCCGGAAAACGGAACCGACAGCCTGCTCATCACGCTGGTCTGTGTGAAGTTCGTGCAGGGCGTCGGCGTGGTGCAGGCGCTGGTGACCTTTGGATCCATGGTGGCCGACATCGTCGACGAGCACGAGCTGAAGACCGGAAAACGCCAGGAAGGCATTTTCTTCGCATCCGTTTCGTTCTCAGGAAAGTTCACCACCGGTATCGGCAACGTGGTCGGCGGTGTGGCGCTGGATCTGATCAGCTGGCCGCGCGGTGTCGCCATACAGACGGCCGCCGACGTACCGCCGGAGACCATCACCTGGCTCGGCCTGGTGTATGGCCCGATCGTCGCCGGATTTGCCGTGGTGAGCGTCTGGTGCTACTCGAAGCACAGACTGGACCGGCAGCGGCACAGGCAGATCGTGGCGGAGCTCGGATTACGGCGCCGGGCGGCGCAGGCGGAGCAGACCCGCAGTGCCGTCGGCTGAGGGGAGTTCGAAGCCTGCCAGGGAAGGGCGGATGGCACGCCATCTGCGTCTTTGTGGCGAAGTGTTCCGCGAACCCCGACGCCTGGTGCCCATGGCCAGGGAGGCCATGCTGGAAACCTGGCGGACCCGCGGCGGTGGTTTCTACGGCCTCGGTTATCTCATGGCGTTTGTCTCGCTACAGGTGAACGTGCTCATCGGTGATGTGGCGGAGAGCGAGAGTATCGGCGCCTTCGCTGCCGGTGCAGCGCTCGAGTACCTCCTCCGCTTCAGCCTGATGGCTTTTCTGAACGTATTCCTCGCACTTCTGTGGCCGCTTTTCGTCCTGCAGCAGCTTGGTGGTCCCGGTATCATCCTGCTCGGCCTCAGTTACGTGGGTTTTGAATATGCGCTGCGTCCGCTGGTCGAGCGGAACTTCCCGGAGCTGAAGACCGACACCCAATCCGAACTGAGAGATCCGGTATCACAAAGCCCAGAACAGTAGCCTCCGACCCGGACGCCCGGATTCATCATCAGCTGGCCCGGTTTCTTCTCGTCGGCTTCGTCGGCTTTCTCCTGGACCTGGCGGTGATGTGGGGCCTGATCTATGGCCTGGAAGCAGCCCAGACCCGGCTGGAGCTCATCGGTGCCCGGGTCGCTGCCTGGGCGGTCGCCATCCTGCTCACGTACTTCCTGAACGCCAAGCTCACCTTCGGCGCATCCATCCGGCATTCGCGGTTCGTGAACTATCTGTTCATTCAGGCAGTAGGCGCAGGCATCAATATCGGCTCTTTCGCGCTGCTGATGCTGGTGGGACCCGTTCAGGACCGGCCGCTGATCGCCATGGTGGTGGGCAACGTGCTGGCGGTCATCAACAACTTCCTGCTCGTGCGGACCTTCGTCTACCGGTTTCACCCCGAGGTGGACGACCCCGAGTAGGTGTTTCGGGACCGCCCATCAGTCGCCGGTGAGTGAGGGGCCATCCCGCTCGATGCACTCTCCCGCCAGCCCGTCGATCCAGCCGCCCACCAGATCGATGCCTTCCGCATGGGAGAGAGACCGCCCGAGCTCGGGCATCCGGGCGCCGGGGTCGTTCGTCTTCATACGGAAGACGATGATGGAATCTTCCGCGTCACCGGGCACGATGGAATAGGATCGGCCTCCGGTGCCCTGACCGGCGGCGATGGGCGGCTTGCAGATGCCGAGCGCGCGGCTGCCGCTGGTGGCCGCATCGAGATGCAGGCCCGAGGTGTCCGCGGCGCCTTTGGGGCTGTGGCAATGGCCGCAGTTGATGTCGAGGTAGGAACGGGCCCGCCGATCGAGCGGCTCATCGCCCGCGGGATCCGCGCTGGCCGGCACGGCTGCCAGATCGGGCAGCCCGCTCAGCCGTCCCTCTTTCATCATCCGGGTCAGCTGATTCACAGGCCCGCTCAGATACCCCCGGTTCAGGTGCCGGGCCTTCGGGCCGATGGGTTGCAGCGCGCCGCTCGAGTGGTCGGTGGCATGGCAGGCGGCGCACTCGTTGCGGGTGGGGACGATGTATGGCAGCGGGACCCGCCGGCCGTCCGCGAGGTCTATCTCCAGCCTTTCCAGACTGCCGGCCAGGCGCAGCACGGCATCATCACCCTGCCAGACATAGGGGAGGGCGTCCCAGCCATCCGACTGCCTGACGAGCAGGCGGGTCTCGATAATCCGTACCTGACTCCGGTCCAGGCTCGATTGACCCGCTTGCCAGACATAGTTCGCCCTGACCACATCCGATGATTCCCCCTTTGCGTAGAAGAACGTCTTCATGATGATGGTGCCGACGGGGAAATCGAACGACTCGTAGTCCCGATAAGTGGCGGAAGTGCCTGGCGGCAGGTAGATGGCACGGAGCTTCTGCGCGTAGTCCGTAAACAGCGGCGCGTTGAGGTCGTAGGGGACCACGTCGCCTGCAAGGATGAGTCTGTCTCCCTCAAGCCGATGGAGTCTCCAGGCGGACAGATTCTCCGGATAGGCATCCTGCGCATGGAAGCGTACGCCGGACGGGCCGTCGTCACAGCCCGCGGTGGTCAGCGTCATCGTCGCGGCGACGATCAGGCCGAACAGGGTGGAGCCGCGCGCGATCATTCCGGAGCCCTCAACCTCCGGTGGCGAGCACGATTTCCGGAAGCTTCTCGTGGCTGCAGTTGTGTCCGGACATGTCCACGCGCACGTTTTCATAGCCGTTACCCGCGTCCACGTTGAGCACGACGGATTCGCCGTTGTTCAGACAGATGGCGTAGGCGGCATCCGCCTTCTCCGGGTTTCTGATGCCATCCCAGACCACGTCCGGGAGACGGCCCGCCTCGGCGAACAGGGCCGTGCGCAATGCTTCCAGTTCCTCCCGATCCGGGGCATCACCACCGCCGCTGAAGGTATTGTCGTAGATGTAGATGGTTTCCGGATAGGGATCGAAGTGGGGGGCGGTCTCCCGGGCGCTGTAGGAGGCGGAGAAGAAACTGGAGATCAGAACGTTGGCCGTTCTGTTGTCCGCAATTTCGTTCTCGAAGATCTCCACACGGTCGTTTGAGTTGATGATCACGCCGCTGCCGGCCGGAACACCGGAGACGGCTCCGCCCGGCGGGGCGAAGTTACCCGTGTTGTTGCCGTTGATGCGGTTGTTGAACACGCGTGTGCTGTGACCTTCCTGGGGCAGATCGGGCATGTTGAATACCAGGATTCCGCCGGTGTTGTTCGTAGCCACGTTGTTGTAGACGTCTGCGCCCACGGTGTTCTCGATTTCGATGCCGGCCACGTTGAATTCGGCTACGCTGTCCCGGACGATCACGTTTTTCGACTGGCCAACGTAGATGCCGGCATCCGAGGCGCCGATGGCGATGGCGCCTTCCACCAGCGTGTTCTCCGTCTGAACCGGATAGATGCCGTAGGCGCCGTTTTCCGTGTGCGGTCCCCGGGTCCATTCGGTGCGTACACGGCGGATCACGATGTTGCTGCCGTCATTGATCTTCAGGGCATCGCCAGGCGTATCCTCGATGCCCAGATCTTCGATGGTGAAATCGCTTGCATTGACCAGCAGGCCTTCCGCGCCAGCGATCTGTCCCGAGAAACTGAGCACGGACCTGTCCATTCCGGCACCGCGGATGGTCACGCCGTCGGTGTTCAGCGTGAGACCCCGGGTGAACTGATGTGTGCCCTCGGGAACCTCGATCACATCTCCCGGCTGTGCCGTTTCCAGCGCCAGCCGCAGCCTGTCTTCGTAGGGGGTATCGACGGTCTCAGCCTCGGACGCGGTTCCGGCAGGAGCCGCTGTCTGATCGCTGCAGCCGGCGAGCAGAGCGCCTAGCAGGAACAGCACCGGCAGGCCCATAGGACTCATTGATTTCATTGTGTTCCCTCCCGTTCTTCTGTGATTCGCGCGGCGGTCAGTCTAGCGGATGGACAGGCTCGTGCCCACAATCCGGTGAACGGGCGGCCGAAAGTGGCGGGTCAGAAAACGGCCCAGGTTCGATCGACGGTCCAGTAGGCGGCTGCGATGCCCATGCCGACGGTGAATGCCTGCTGCCAGACGGGTGAGTGAAACGCCCCCGCGCGCCGCGCCAGCCACGCGATGCCGAGCATCACGGCGATCACCATCAGCTGTCCGATTTCTATGCCGACGTTGAACAGAAACAGCGACAGGGCCAGGTCGTCCCGCGGCAGACCGATGTCTGCCAGCGCCCCCGCGAAGCCGAAACCGTGAAGGAGTCCGAAGGCGAACGCCATGAGCCAGGGTCTGATCCGCATGATTGCGGATCGTTCGGTCTCGGGCAGCATCAACTCTCTGGCGAGGAAAAGAATCGACAGCGCGATGACTGCCTCCACGGGACCCTGCGGCAGACGGACTAGGTCCAGCACCGACAGAGCCAGGGTGACGGAGTGGGCCAGGGTGAAGGCCGTGATCGTCTTCAGCAGCATCCAGCGGTCGCGGATGAAGAGCACGAGGCCGATCACGAACAGTATGTGATCGATGCCGAACAGCAGATGCTCCACCCCGAGAAACAGATACGCCGCGATGGGTGGGGCCGGATCCGACAGATCCATATACGGCGCTTCGGGTTTCAGCATGCGGCTGATCTGCTCACCATCCAGCGGGGTGATCCGAACCATCACGTCCGTGAGGGTTCGGGACAGTCCGTCGATCATGATCGTGCCGTGGCTGAGATCACAGCGGACGTCCCAGCGGATGATCAGGGCAGCACCGGTGTGCTCGGGCAGACCGTCGTTCAGCACCTCGCAATGCTCGGGGAGCACCGGCTCCAGCGGCAGACGCCGGTCGCCTAGTACCGGCTGTTTCCAGGTCACCTGGTGCAGGCCTTCTGCGACTTCTTCGATGGCAAGATAGGCCGGTCGCACCTCGTGGGCCGCCGCCGGCGGGGCCAGCGCCGCCATCGCAAGAAGCAGTACCAGCAAGGCCGTGCAGATTTCGCGTGTCATCACGCGCCGGATTCCAGAATGACGACCTCGTAGCGGCGCTTCAGCCCCTGGTAGAACTCGTCGTTTGCGCGTCGGCGGCGATCCTGAAGGAAATCCCGCTGAACCGCGTCGGCGACTTCCCGCATCAGCGGCTCCCGTGCCGGCTGCAGACCGGACAGGCGGACCAGGTGCCAGCCGTAGGCAGACGGAATCGGGCCCTGCCAGGCATCCGGCTGGTCGTCGTTGAGCGCCTCGAGCGCGGCGGTGAATTCACGTCCGAACAGATCGCCGATTTCCCGGGCGGATCGCTCGGCGTAGCTTTTCTGCAGTATGAACGGATCGCCGGGGTCGCCGCTTGCGAGCGCAGTGCGGGCGTCGGCCTCGGCATCATCCCGCCGATCTGCCGAGAAGTAGCGGTGCTCGAAGCTGTAGCGTTCGGGGATCAGATAGTCTGCGAGGTTGTCCTGAAAGAAGGCGGCCAACTCGGCTTCCGAGGGCGGCTGCGCGTTGGCCAGATCTTCGTTCAGAAAGGTCAGCTTCTGGGCCAGCCGCCGCCGGATGATGGTGTCGTTTTCGTCCAGACCCAGCTTCCTGGCCTCCCGGTAGAAGATCTCCTCCCGGACCCACTGGTCGAGGAGGCCGCTGGCTTCCGGTGATGTGGGCGGACGTCCCATCTGTGCCTGCCACTGATCGAAGATCCGGGCCTGCTGGCCGGGGGTGACTTCGATCAGGAAGTCGCCGTCATCGTCCGACGACAGAAAACGCTCGGCAGCAAAGATGACGAGGCCGAAGGCGAGGAAGAGCGTGAGCGGGTCTTTCAGGTATCGCATGGGTCGCGGATTCTACCTGAAGCCGTGAGGAAAGCCGCCCTTGCGGGCGGCCGTCAGATGGACACTAGGCGGGCAAACGCATTTCGCCGCTAGGCGGCAAACGCATTTCGCCGCTAGGCGGCAAACGCATTTCGCCGCTAGGCGGCGAACTGGTGCAGGTGGTAGTCCGCATTGCCGAACTGGGCGTCGATCACCAGCAGGCGCTTGAAGTAGTGGCCGATGCGGAGTTCCTCGGTCATGCCCATGCCGCCATGCAGCTGGACGGCGTTTTCGCCGATGAAGATGCCCATCTTGCCGATCAGATGCTTCAGGGCGTGCACGCAGCGCTGCGCTTCCGGAGTATCGCCCTGTGCGGCTTCCAGTGTGGCGCGGTACAGGAGCGACTTGCACTGCTCGTACTCCATGAACATCTCCACCATCCGGTGCTGCAGCACCTGAAAGTCCGAGAGCGGGTGATCGAACTGCTCGCGTTCCTGCGTGTAGGCCACCGTATCCTTGTAGAGCACTTCCATGCAGCCCACTGCCTCCGCGGCCAGCGCGAGGATGCCGTCATTGGCAACAGCTCTCAGCACCGGATACCCGGCATCGAGTTCGCCGAGCAGCGCATCCGCGCTGATGCGAACGTCCTTGAAGATCACCTCCGAAGCCCGGAGACCGTCCACAGTGGGGAAGTTCTCACGAGTCACGCCATCCGCATCGGCTGCGACGATGAACAGACTGATACCATTCTCATCGATCTGGCCACCGCTGGTGCGCGCGGAGACGATGATGTGACTGGCGGTTTCCGCGTTCGGAACCATGGACTTGGTGCCGTTGATCACGAAGCCATCGCCATCGGCACGGGCCGTGGTGGTCACGTCATGCAGATCGAATCGTGCCTGTTCCTCCGCCCAGGCCAGCGTGAGCTGCCTGCTGCCATCGATGATGCCGGGCACCAGTTCCGCGAGCTGCGCGTCGCCGGCCGCACGCTTCAGCGCGCCGCCGCCGAGCACGACGCTTGCGAAGAACGGCTCGAGCACCAGCCCCTTGCCGATCTGCTCCATGACGACCATGGTGTCGATCTGATTGCCGCCGAATCCACCCTGGGCTTCCCCGAAAGGCAGCGACAGCCAGCCGAGCTCGGCGATGGTCTTCCAGTGGTCTTCGCTGAAGCCCGTCTTGCTGGCCACGAGCCTGGTCCGGTTTTCCAGCTCGTAGTTGTCCTGCACGAAGCGGGCGACGCTGTCCTGCAGCATCTGCTGCTCTTCACTGAGTTCGAAATTCACGTTCGTCTCCTACTTCGATTTCTTGATGCCGAGGACGTTCTTGGAGATGACGTCCTTCTGCACTTCGCTGGCGCCGCCGTAGATGGTGTATGCGCGGCTGGCCAGGTAGCCGGACATACCGGATCTGGCGAACGAGGGGCCGGGCTGCTTGGCGCCCCAGGCGGCGGAGTAGAGCCCACCGGCTTCCACCGTGAGCTTCTGAATGCGCTGCTGAATCTCGGTGCCCTTGAGCTTGAGGATCGAAGACTCGGGACCGGGGGCAGCACCCGCCGAAGCGCTGGCCAGTGAGCGCAGCTCCGTGTACTCGGCGGCCATGAGATCCACTTCGAGTTCGGCGACCTTGGCCCGGAAGGCGGGCTCGTCCATCAGGGTTGCGTTACCGCGCTTGACGGTACGTGCCTGATTCTTGAGCTTGTCCAGGGCCACAAGGGAACGGGAGAGTCCTGCCAGACCGGTCCGCTCGTGCTGCAGCAGACCTTTGGCGTAGGTCCACCCTTTGCCTTCCTCACCCACCCGGTTTTCCACCGGCACCTTCACGTCCGTGATGAAGACGGTGTTCACGCTGTGTGCACCCCCGAGGGTGATGATGGGTTTCACCTCCACCCCTTCCTGCTTCATCGGGAAGAGCAGAAAGGTGATGCCCTCCTGCTTCTTCCCTGAATCATCGGTACGGGTCAGGCAGAAGATCCAGTCGGCGATGTGTGCGGCGGTGGTCCAGATCTTGGTGCCGTTGACGGTGTAGTGAGTACCGTCATCAGAGAGAACCGCCTTGGTCTTCAGGCCTGCCAGATCGGACCCGGCACCCGGTTCGGAATAGCCCTGACACCAGTTCACCTTACGCGCGCGGATATCGGGCAGAAAGCGATCCTGCTGCTCCTTGCTGCCGTAGGCCATGAGCACGGGCGCCAGCATGCCGATGCCGAATGGCATGTCCCAGGGCAGATTGGCCACGGCCGTTTCCTGCTCCCAGATGTAGTGCTGGGTAGGCGACCAGCCTGGACCGCCGAATTCCACCGGCCACTTCGGAACGTCCCAGCCGCCCTTCTCGGCGGCCTTGGCGAACCAGTCGAGGCGCCACTGAGCGTAGTCCTCGCCGGGCTTGTATTCGTTTTCCTTGAAAAAGGCTCTGACTTCTTCGCGGAAGGCCAGATCTTCCGGGGCGAGTTCAATATCCATCAGGCATCACCGTGTTTGTGAAGGCGGGGAGCTTAGCAAAACTAGAATTTTTTACTAGAACAAAGTTCTATATTAAGATACGGCGTCATGACCCCTGCCGATTCCTCCAAGCCTCAAGAATCCCGCGGCCGCGAGGCTGCCACGCGCGCCAGGAAGGAGAGTGTGCTCAAGGCTGCGCTCGAATGCTTTGTGGAGAAAGGCATCGAGCACACGACCATTCACCAGATCCAGGCCCGGGCCAACTGCAGTATCGGCAGCCTCTACCATCATTTCGGCAGCAAGGAGGGCATCGCCGAGGAGCTCTTTCTCGAGGGCGTACAGCAGCAGAATGCGGCACTCCTGCGGGAAATCCGCTCGGCGGGGAATGCGGAAGAGGGCGTTCACGCGGTGGTCGGTGCCTATTGCGACTGGTCCACGGGCAATCGGCAGCTGGCCAGCTATCTCCACTCCCGTGACATCGACTTCTCCGGACAGGCACGGTCCCGGCTGCGTGAAATTCACCAGCTGTACATCAGAGAGGTGTTCATCTGGTTCGCCCCGTTCGTCGAGCGGGGTGAGATGCGCGCACTGCCGCTGGAGACCTATGTACCCCTCATCAGCGGGCCGATTCAGGAGTACATCCGGCGCTGGCTCTCGGGTCACCATCCGGGCAGCCCGGAAGAGGTCAAGGCGTTGTTTGCCGAGGCCGCCTGGAGTGCGGTAAAGGCCTGAGGCCCGGGCGTCTCAGTCCGGGCTCAGATCGCTTTCCATGGTCTGACAGACGAACTCACGCGGCACGTCCAGACCGTCGGCTACCCGTTCGAGGATCGCCTCTTCCGCGGGACTGGCGTGTCCGCCGGCCCGGGCGACGAGGCAGAGATCGCGAACCACCTGCATGGCCTGAGGCACGCTGGCCTGAGTCTTCACGGCACGGATTCTGTCGTCCAGGCCGGCCTCGAGCTTCTCGATGTCGAGATCTTCCTTGAACGCCCGGTTACCGAAGAATTTTTCGAACACCTCGATTTCTTCCGCCGTGATCTTCCCGTCCGCATTGGCGATCACCAGCGAAGCGGCGAACAGCAGTCGGCGCATGTTCTCGGCAGTTTCCGTACGGCCGTCCAGATAGCTCGGTTCCATCAGGCTCATCACACCCATCACTGCGGCTTCCAGGTCCGGCTTGGACATGGAACCGCCCGCGAGCACCGAGGCATGGAACTGCTGGAGGGCCTTTACCCGCAGCGGGCTGAAGGGATGGGTGGAGAACCAGTCCTCCTTCGGCGCGCCCTGACCGGGTTGCGCATCTTCCACCTGCATGGCGTCCACCTGGGAGAGAAAGTCGTCCAGATTGAAACGGATGCTTTTTCCGGTCAGACCGCTGGCCAGCTTGAACAGCGACCGGGCGACCGCGTCCAGGTCCTGGGCGCAGTGAGCGCCGGCGCGATCGGCAGAGATCTCCGCGTATCGGGACCAGGTGAACAGATCCAGAGCCAGGCGCGGCCCGGGCCGTTCCTGGCCGCGCAGGATGTAGCCAATGGGAATGTCGTGGTGTCGGTAGGCGTGATGACCGAGTTCGTGACCCATGACGAATCTGATCTCGGCTTCGTCGAAGGCTTCAAGGAGACTCGAGGCGAACATCACGAACAGGCGCCCGTCCTCCGGCTTGAAGCACATGGCGTTGTAGACCGGTGAGGCGAACACGTAGAGCTCGAGCTCGATGCCGAGCGCCAGGCGCTCGCTGCAGTCCCGGGCGATGGCGTGCAGATCCGGTGCCATCGTTTCGCTCATGCGCACGGAAGTGGCGAGCAGGTGCCGCCGGATACTCGATCTTTCGCCCTCGGAGGCCTCCATGCGGGCGAGCTGTTCGTTCACCCGTTTGACCGTGGCGTCTTCGAGCAGCCGGTTGTACAGGCTGAGATCGGATTCGCAGCGCAGCGCTGCCGCATCGACCACTCAGGCAGCGTCCGCCGTCCGGATGGGCTCCGCGCCGCCCTTCGCAGATTGCTGATCGATCGGGTGGCTGAAGACCAGGGCGCCGTCCTCGAGCGGTGCATTGGGAATCAGCTTCCGGTCGAGCAGATAGTTCTGGGTATTCCGCCAGGGATCCCGGGCACCCTGTTTCGGAAACAGGTGCATCAGACGCTGCATATAGCCGGCCGAGAAGTCGTCGATCCAGGGTTTGAGCGGCATGTCCCGGTCTTCTTCCCGGAGCCGCGGCGTGACTTCGCACATGCCGAGTTTGTCCATCCGGTTGAGCAGCCGACAGACGTAGGCGGCGGTGAGATCGGCGCGCAGAGTCCAGGAGGCGTTGATGTAGCCGAACGTCTGCACCATGTTGGGCACGTCGGAAAACATCATGCCTTTGTAGGCTACCTTGTCAGGCCAGTGGATGGTTTGGCCGTCGACGCTGAAAGACACGTCCGAGAGCACGGAGAGCTTCAGACCGGTTGCGGTGACGATGATGTCCGCCTCCAGGGTCTCGCCTGAGCTCAGTTGGAGGCCGGATTCGGTGACGGTGTCGATGGTGTCGGTGACGACGCTCGCCGTGCCATTCCTGATGGCGTTGTAGAGATCGTCGTCGGGAATGAGGCACAGGCGCTGATCCCAGGGATTGTAGGGCGGCGTGAAGTGGCTGTCCGTGTACTCCGTTCCCAGTGCATCGCTGACCATCTTCAGCAGGCGCTGTTTGACCTTATCCGGATTGGTTCGCGTCTGCCGGTACATCCAGGCCTGAAAGCGGACATTCTTGAACCGGGTGATCGCGTAAGCCCACTTCTCCGGCAGGATTCGGCGCAGTGCGTTGGCAATCCTGTCTTCGGCGGGCCGCGAAGCCACGTAGGTCGGTGTTCGCTGCAGCATGGTCACGGTCGCACCGCGCTCGGCCATGGCCGGCACGATGGTCATGGCGGTTGCGCCGCTGCCGATGACTACGACCTTCCTGCCGCTGTAGTCCAGATCTTCCGGCCAGAACTGCGGATGAACGACCTGCCCCCCGAAAGCATCGAGGCCGGGGATCTCGGCGTCGAACGGTTCCTCGTAGTTGTAGTAGCCGCTGCACATGTACAGGAAATTACAGGTCAGGTCGGCCATGGTGCCGTCACCAGTCTGCGTGGTGACGGTCCAACAGGCATCCTCAGACGACCAGGCGGCGGAAACCACCTTGTGCCGGAACCGGATGTGCTGGCGGATGCCATTCTCGTCGGCCGTCTCGTTGACGTACTTCCAGATGGAAGGTCCGTCAGCGATGGCTTTGGCTTCCCGCCAGGGCTTGAAGTCGTAGCCCAGCGTGTGCATGTCGCTGTCCGAGCGGATGCCGGGATAGCGGAACAGATCCCAGGTGCCGCCGATGGCGTCTCTGCCTTCCAGGATGGTGTAGGTCTTCTTCGGACATCGGGTCTGAAGATAGTAGGCCGCGCCGATGCCGGACAGACCGGCGCCGACGATGATGACGTCCTGGTGGCTCATGAGAATCCCCGGTGCGGATGAACGAACGCCGCAGTATAGCAGCGCCCGTTTCCGCCTGCTCTCAGACGCTCATGGCGCGGGCTTGACGAACTTCAGCAGAAAGCGGTCGCTCTCGCCGATCGCCTCGTACTTCTGCCTGTCCTCGTCACCGCGGGCGAAACTCGGCGGCAGAGTCCACACACCGGCCGGGTGGTCCCGGGTGTCCCTCGGATTCTTCAGGATGTCGGATGCCGCCACCAACTCGAAGCCGGCGGCCTCTGCCATGGCGATGGTCCGCGCCCGGGAGATGTAGCCGTTGGCCGAGAGAGGGTCTTCGGTTGCCGCGTCATCCCATTCGTGATCGACCACGCCCAGAATGCCGCCCGGCTTCAATGCATCGAACATGGCCTGAAAGGCCAGGTCCGCGTAGCGGCCGCCGCCGTACAGGTCCATCACGAGGTTGTGCACGTTCCGGAAGGTGAGCACCATGTCCGCGCTCGCTCGCGGTGCGATCTCCAGACGGTAAGGCAGGTCGAAAGTGGTCACGACCACCTGCCGGTAGAGATCGGGCGTGCTTCCCAGTTTGGTCAGAAACGCACCCAGTCCCCGGCGCTGGTAGCCGTAGGGCCCGTTCGGATCGAACTGGGCTGCGTAGAACCGACCTCCGTCCTTCAGCACCGGTGCCAGGATCTCCGAATACCAGCCGGTGCCCGGCCAGATCTCGACGACCGTCATGCCCGCATCCAGACCCAGAAAATCCAGAGTCTCCAGCGGTTTCCGGTACCTGTCACGGGCCCGGTTCTCATTGCTCCGGTGCTCGCCGGCGATGGCGGCCTCGACCAGCGTCCGGGTCCCGGTATTCATCGCGGCCTGCACTGGCGACGCCGACGCCAGAACGACGATGGTGGTCACGAGCAGGTGGCTGAAGCGCATCATGTGGTGTTCCTGTGGTGTGGACGGGTGGCATGCTATGTCAGGCGCCGGCCGTTGTCGGTGGGCGCCCGTGTGATTGTCTGACAGCCTGCGGGCAGCCGGGTCAGACGCGGCGTGCCTGCCAGAGCCCCTGCAGCCACTGAGCGATCATGCCGAGACCCAGGATGCCGACCACCAGCTTCACCGGCCCGCCGATGAAGGGCAGGTTCGACAGCACGACCAGAAGCACCAGGCCCAGCAGCAGCGGTATTGCACGACCCTCTGCTCCAGGGAGCAGGAGGCGTCCAGCGTAGCCGGAGATCACGATACCGGCGGCATAGAGGGCGGCGAGCCAGATCAGGAAAGTCATGATGCCCAGCGGCGCACCGATGAGGGTCAGTATGGCGACCACGGACAGGACCGGTGTTGCGATGAGAGCGAGCGCGCCGATACCGGCAGTGACCAGCGCTTCGGTACTTCCAGCCAGCTCCACGTCCGCCAGCGCGGGCACGAAACGGAAGAGGACGAGCCCGGTCAGGAAGGCAGCCAGCACCTGCAGCACCTTACCGAGGTAGAAGTCGATGGTCAGGAAACGGTTCCGCTCCTCGGGCCAGGATTCGATCTCGGTGCTGCCGGAAACGACCGCGCCAGGGTCGATCACGACGGCGTCCGCGTTCTCGACTCTGAGCGTCAGGTTGCCGGCTATCCTCGCGGAATCCGTGAGTTCGACCTTGCCGGCGTACCCCCGCATGCTGCCGCCGACGCTGCCGAGCAGCGTCACCCGTCCCCCGGCGGAGATCAGATCTTTCCCGATGGCACCGTGCAGCGACACTTCCTCACCCGCTGCAGCCGCATTGCCGCGAATTTCGACATCCTGCTGAACGGTGATCCGTTCACCGGCGCCGAACAGATTGGATGCCAGGGTGGCGGTGCGCACGTCCACCGTCTCGCCCAGTCCGAGGACGCTGCCGCCGAAGGTGCCTTCCAGCTGCACGGACTCGCCCATGGCGATGACCAGGCCGTCGATCCGACCGCGGATGCGGATGGTCTCTCCGGCGACGATGAGATCTCCGGTCACCGTACCTTCGATCAGCACGTCCTCGGAGGTGACGATGAGCGTGTCATCAATCACTTCATCGGGCCCGACGATTACGCGCTGTTCGTCCCGGCGGAGATCGAACGCATGGCTCTCGGGGGCGGCGGCGAGGAGTGGTCCGAGCAGGCAGAAGGCCAGCAGCGCAGTGCCGGAAGCGCCGGGCTGATTCCGGACGAGCCAGCCGAAACCGGCGATGGCGGCAATGGCGATGACGACCGAGCGGGTCGATGCCAGGAGACCATCCGCCAGATCCATCGGCGTGCTGCCCGGGAGAAGCGTGGAGACCAGAACCTGGATGCCGGTGCCGATGGCCGTGGGAGAAATCCAGCTCAGCCAGGCCGGCAGGGTCAGCGTGTCTGCCAGACTGAGCCAGACCACGCCGACGCCCCAGAGAGCAACAGCCGTCCAGCCGAGCCAGACCAGCAGGCTCGGGATGGTCGGCCTGGGTATGAACGCCGGAATCACCCCGTCCGCGCCCGCCGTCTGCATCGCCTCCCGGAGCAGCTTCCGCTCCGCGGTCAGCGAATCGACCAGCGTCCGACAGGCCCGGCATTCGCGGATATGCGCCGAGACCGTCTGATGCTCAGTAGCGTCCAGGCCATTGTCCACGAAGCGGGAACAGGTCAGTTCGTTGGGACAGTTCATCTCAGTTCTCCTTGAGCCGACTGGGTGGTCAGCTGCTCGCGGAGCTTCTTCTTGGCCCGCAGCAGCAGAACACCGACATGATTTCTGGTGATTCCGAGGGTTTCGGCGATCTGGTCGTAGCTCGCATCGGAGTAGTAAGCCAGGACCACGGGCAGTCGGAACTGCTCCGGCAGCGCCTCCACGGCCCGATTGATGGTTTCAGCATCCTGTGACCGGATGAGCGGGCCTGCGCCGTTGTCCAGCGGATCTGACGCAGGGTCGACCTCCGCGTCCTCATTGAACAGATCCCCGCGACGCTGCTTTCCACGCAGCAGGTCGATACAGTAATTGCCGGCGATGGTGCTGATCCACGGGCCGAAGGGATCTTCCCGGCGATAACGTCCGAATGATCGATAAGCACGCACAAAAACCTCCTGAGTCGCATCTTCCGCATCCGCGCTCTGGCCGAGCAACCGCCGGCACAGGCCGTACACACGGCCGTAGTGCTCGCGGTAGAGGGCATCGAATGCGGCCTTCTTCATGTCTGATCCGTCACGCAGCCTGAGCTGCCTGTCTCTGTTTACGACTGAGGTGGAGGCTCTATTACAGATGAGGGCCGGAAAAACTGAAACCGACGCCTGCAGCCCCCCGGACCCGGCGTTAAGATCAGGCCGTGCACGCCTTCATCTTCATCCGCCATCTGCTGTTGCTGATACTGTTGCTGCCGGCACCGGCGTATCCCTCGGACAGTCTGGCACGCAGGACCCATCTGGGGCTGCAGTTCGACCTCTCTGACCGGGAGGGCCCGGGGCTGCTCGTCCAGCGGGTTCTGCCGGGGTCCACGGCGGAGGCCGCCGGCATCCGTCCGGGCGACCGGCTCACATCCGCCGGTGATGTGGAAGTGATCAGATCCTTTTCCGAGCTGAGAGGAGAGCTTGCCCGCATACCCGCAGGCACGCGCATACCGCTGCGCTGGTATCGGGGGGACGACCGGGTCATCCGGGTCGCGCCGCCGCTGACCACGCTGCCGGTGGAAACCATGCCGGGATCGGTGGTCCGGTACGATGCGGTGCGTGTGGATGGGATCGGTCAGCGGCTCATTCTCAGTGAGCCGGTGGATGGGAACCGGGGGCTCGTCTTCTACCTCTCCGGTCTGAGCTGTGCTTCCTATGATTTCTGGTACGGGACGGACAGCGCCGTCAAACGGCTCCTCGACGGCTGGGCGGCGGCCGGTTTCCGCACCGCCCGTCTCGAGAAGCGGGGCGAGGGTGACAGTCAGGGTCCCGCCTGCTCCGAGCTTTCCTTCGAAGACGAGCGACGCGGGTATGCGGCGGCCATCGCCCGGCTGGTGGAGCGCGGATATGGTGGACGGATCGTGCTGTTCGGGCACGGCCTGGGCGGTGTGATCGCGCCGCTGGTGGTTACCGATTCGGTCGCCGGGGTCATGGTGTACGGCACGGTGAGCGAAGCCTGGTATGAGTACATGATGAGGAGCTTAGAGCGCCAGGACCGGCTGGCCGGTTTGAATTCGTCCGAGATCGAACGCCGACAGGCGCTGCGGTCTGCGTTTCAGAAAGGGCTGCTCCATGGAGGGGAGACACCGGCCGAGCTCACCGCGCGCATGCCGGAGGCCGCGGATCTGCCGGAGGTAAGGCTCGCCGATGATGCGCACTACGGCGGCCGCTCCGTTCGTTTCTTTGTCGAGCTTGCGGCCGTTGATCCCGCCAGGGTCTGGAGCCAGGTCTGGCAGCCGGTTCTGGCGCTTCACGGGGAATACGACTGGCGCAGCACCCGGGCAGACCACGAGCGCATCGCACGCCTGACCGGCGGCCGTTTCGAATCCCTTCCGGGTCTCGACGACGGCTTCCTGCGGTACGGTGATCTCACGGAGAGTTTCAGCGCCCGGGGCACGGGGGAGTTCGATCCGGCCGTCGTGCAGGCCACCCTCGCCTGGATGGAGACCCTGTCTCTCAACGCGCCACCAGCCCGTGAGGCTGCAGACACCTGAACGCTCCGTGATATTCTGCCGGATGGAAAGGGGAGAACGAGCTCATGCGCCTGACCACCGGTGTGCCCAGTGACGACCTGAACCGGGTTACCGATTCCATCCGGCAGAGTGAAGCGCTCGGTTACGACCTGGCCACCACCCAGGAGAACCGGCATGACCCCTTTCTGCCTCTGGCGGTCGCCGCCGTGGCCAGCGAAAGAATCGAGCTGGCCACCAGCATCTCCATCGCCTTTGCCCGGAGTCCCATGGTGTTTGCGAACCTGGGCTGGGATCTGCAGAAGGCTTCCGGCGGCCGGTTCGTGCTCGGTCTCGGGTCGCAGGTGAAAGGTCACAACGAGCGCCGGTTCAGCGTGCCCTGGTCTGCGCCGGCGCCGAGACTCAGGGAATGCGTGCAGGCCATACGGGCGATCTGGTCCTGCTGGAAGGACGGCTCGAAGCTCGATTTCCAGGGCGAGCATTACCGGTTTTCCCTGATGACGCCGAACTTCACGCCGGAGCCCATGGCTCTCCCGCCCCCGCCGATCACGATCGCTGCAGTGGGTCCGGCGATGATGCGGGTGGCCGGCGAGGTCTGTGACGGGGCCAGGCTGCACGGGTTCTGCACCCGCAAGTATCTGGAGGATGTGGCCGTGCCGCGTATCGAAAGCGCGCTTGCCGCCTCCGGCAGGGAACGCGGCAGCTTCGAGATCTCCGGCGGCGGATTCGTCGCCACCGGTGCGACGGATGAAGCCGTGTCGAAGGCGTTCGAATGGGTGCGCATGCGGGTCGGTTTCTACGGCTCCACCCGGGCCTACTGGCCCGTTTTCGAAGCGCACGGGCTGGAAGCGCTCGGAGAGAAGCTGAACCACCTGTCAAAGACGGGCGGATGGGACGAGATGACCCGGGCGGTGAGCGATGACGTGGTGCATCTGTTTGCGGCAGTGGGGCGGCACGACGAGCTGAAGGGCGCCATGGAAGCCCGCTTCGGCGGCCTGGTGGATACCGTCTCCGCGGGTACACCGGTGGACGAGCCGGGCGGTCTGCCGCCGGATCTGATCCGGGAGATCCAGTCCATCCGTACACCGTTCGAGGGCTACCGACGGGAGTCCCTTCTTCAGTAGAAAGATTCAGTAGAAAGATTCAGTAGAGCCTCGGTAGTCCACCGCACATCCGCCGAATCGTCACCCGCGTGGTGGGTCGTCCAGCTGGAACAGCGCCGCGTTGCCTCCCCGTGCCGCCACGTTGTCCGTGAACGTGCGCTCCACGGCGAAGCGCTGCAGATAGTTAGGGCCGCCTGCCTTGGGACCGGTCCCGGAAAGACCCTGGCCGCCGAAAGGCTGCACGCCCACCACCGCTCCGATCATGTTCCGATTCACGTAGGTATTACCGACCCGCGTTCGCCGGAAGACTTCCCGGGCGAAACCTTCGATCCGGCTGTGCACGCCGAGCGTCAGACCGTAGCCGGTGCCGTTGACCTCTTCGAGCACGGCGTCGAGCGCATCCGCCTCGTAGCGGATCACGTGCAGGATCGGTCCGAACACTTCGCCGTCCAGCTCCCGGATACTGTCGAGCGCGAAAACGTGGGGCGGGAAGAACGTCCCCTTCGCACACGGTGCGGGGAGGGACAGGCGATGAATCAGCCGCCCGGCCCGGGTGAGCCGGTCGGCATGGGTCCTGAGCATGATTCTCGCGTCCTCGTCGATCACCGGCCCGATATCCGTTGCCGGATCCAGTGGGTCACCGAGCACGAGTGTGTCCATGGCGCCGGTGAGCATGGTCAGCACCCTGTCGGCGATCTCGTTCTGGAGATAGAGCACGCGCAGCGCGGAACAGCGCTGACCGGCGCTCTGAAAGGCCGAGCTCACCACCGCGTCCACCAGTTGCTCAGGCAGCGCCGTGGAGTCGGCGATGAGCACGTTCTGACCGCCGGTCTCGGCGATGAACGGAACGATAGGGCCCGTTCTCGCCGCAAGCTGCCGCTGAATCAGACGGGCGGTGGCGGTAGAGCCCGTGAAAGCAATGCCGCTGACGCGTTCGTCTTCCGTCAGTACCCGGCCGATCCCCTCGCCCGCTCCGGGCAGGAGCTGCAGCACGTCCCGAGGCACGCCGGCGTTCACGAGGATGCGGACGGCCAGCGCGGCAATCAGCGGCGTCTGTTCCGCGGGCTTCGCGAGCACGCTGTTTCCCGCGGCCAGGGCTGCACTCACCTGGCCGAGAAAAATGGCGAGTGGAAAATTCCAGGGAGAAATGCAGGCGAAGGTGCCCCGGCCGTGCAGGCTGAGCACGTTGGATTCACCGGCGGGTCCCGGGAGCGGTTTCGGCTCGAAGTGCGCACGAGTCTGGATGGCGTAGTAGCGGCAGAAATCCACGGCTTCGCGAAGTTCGGAGATCGCGTCGGGTACCGTTCTGCCGCCTTCGGCGCCCAGGAGATAGGTCAGCTCGGGCGCCGCGGTTTCCAGATCCGTAGCTGCCTGTTCCAGGATCCCGGCACGGCTTTCGGCGCCCCTGGCTTCCCAGGCGGGCTGCGCCTGTGTGGCGCGTTCTATCGCGTCGAGGACGGCGCGTTCGTCCGCCTCGAGGACATGCCCGACCAGGCTGCCGTCTGCCGGAGAACGCACGGCGCGGCTGTCTTCCACCGTGCCGGAAGCATTCGTTGTGCCTCGAGGGACTGCCAGCCAGCGGGTGCCGGCAAGACGGGCGCGGTTGACGGCCAGCCGGTCCGGAAGCTCAGGGTCGTCCAGATCCGTGCCGCGGGCGCTGTCGCGGGCCTCTCCGTACGACCGGTAGAGAGCCGGCGGGGGCGGAATGGCTCCGTGTCGAAGGCTTTCCGATGCGCCCGCTGCTTCCAGCGGATCTCTGATCAGTGCATCCACGGGCACGGCATCATCGAGAAAGCGGTTGACGAACGAGCTGTTGGCGCCATTCTCCAGCAGGCGCCGGACCAGATACGGCAGCAGATCCTCGTGGGAACCTACGGGTGCATAAACCCGCAGCGGCAGCTGTGCTCCGTCGGTGAAGTCTGCGCTCAGGGTCTCGTATAGGAGCTCACCCATTCCGTGCAGACGCTGCAGCTCGAATGGCCTGCCCGCGGCCATGGCCAGGACCTGTACGGCGGTGCTGGCGTTGTGCGTGGCGAACTGCGGGAAGATGCGGCTGCCGCCTCCGATCAGCCGGGCGGCGCAGACTTCGTAGCAGAGATCCGTGTTCGCTTTGCGGGTGAACACGGGATAGTCCAGCAGTCCGTGCTCCTGAGCGTGCTTGATCTCGTGATCCCAGTAGGCCCCTTTCACCAGTCGGACCATGATCCGTCTGCCCGACCTCCGGGCCAGGTCGATCAGCCAGTCCGCCACTTCCGGGGCACGCTTCTGATACGCCTGGAGTACGAATCCCAACCCATCCCAGCCGGCCAGCTCCGGAGACAGAGCCAGACGCTCGAAGAGATCCATGGTCAGCTCCAGGCGGCCTGCCTCTTCGGCATCGACAGTGAGGCCGAGTCCGTGGTGCCGGGCCGTGCGGGCCAGCGCGAGAAGACGCTCCGGCAGCTCCTCGAACAACCGCGCGCGCTGAGATGCCTCGAAGCGGGGATCCAGCGCCGACAGCTTCACGGAGATGCCGTGATTGCGCTCCGGCTCTTCGGTACGGGCTGCATCACCCACCGCTTCCAGTGCTGCCTGATAGGCGTCGTGATAGACGTCCGCGTCCGCCCGGGTACGTGCCCCTTCACCGAGCATGTCGAATGAGTAGAGGCTGCCGGGGGTATCGGCTTCCCGGCTCCGCTCCAGGGCCTCGGAAATGTTCCGCCCCAGCACGTACTGACGGCCGAGAATCCGCATGGCCTGAACGACGGCGCTCCGCACGATGGGTTCGCCCATCCGGCTCACCAGCTTCCGTACCCAGAGACCCGGATTGCCTTCGGCCTCCGGTTCGACGGTGACCAGAGCACCGGTGAGCATCAGGCCCCACACGGAACCGTTCACGAACATGGAATCCGAGTGTCCCGCGTGCGCCGCCCAGTTGCCCGAGCGGATCTTTTCCGCAATGAGACGGTCCGCGGTGTCGTCATCCGGCACCCGCAGGAGGGCTTCGGCCAGGCACATGAGGGCGATACCCTCCGGATTCGACAGACCGAATTCCTTCAGAAATGCATCCAGGGTGCCGGAACGCTCGGACCGGCTGCGGCACCGCTCCACCAGTGCCCGCGCCCGGGAGAACGTGTCGCCCCGACTCCGCAGATCGGAGTTCGTGCGCACTTCATCCATCAGGCGCCTGACGACCAGGGCCTCGTCTGCATGAGATAGATTACGGATCCCAGCTCTCAGGCCGGGACCCTCACTGTCGGAATGGCCGCTCGGGACCATGGCCCGCCCCCGGGAAATTCAGGATGTCCCTATCTTCCGCCCCGCTCCCGGGATTTGCCAGATCTACTCGTCGAGCATCAGATCCGGCAGCTCGATGGGTTCCGGAACCTGCACCCGGGCGATGGTCCGGCCGTCGATCCGTTGAGGTCTGATGACGATGTCGATGCGGCGGTTGCGCTTCCGCCCGTCTGCCGTTTCGTTGTTTGCCACCGGTCGGGTTTCGCCATAGCCCATGGCATTGAGATTGGCCGGAGAGATGGGCAGCGTATGCAGCAGGTGCCGTACCACGGCGTCTGCCCGGTCCTGGGAAAGGCCGAGATTGTCGGCGTCCGAACCGAATGCGTCCGTATGGCCTTCCACCACCACTCGGGACTCCGGGAACTCCGCGATGGCGCGCTCGAGTACGGTCAGGATCTCCCGGTGCTCCGGCTTGAGAACGGACGTGCCGCTGTCGAAATTCAGGCCGATCATGCGGATGATGACCGTGTCGCCCTGGCGCAGCACGGTCGCCTGTCGGGGCTCGAACATCGACTCGAGGGCGGTGAATCGTTCGCGATGCCGCGCCTGCTGCTCCAGACGCTGCTGCTGCTCGGCGAGCAGCACCTCGAGTTCCTCGATGGTCTGATTGCCGCCTCCGAGGAGCTCCTGCATCTTGGCCACCTGCTCTTTCAGGCCGGCCAGCTCGAGCGTTCTGTCCTCGACGGTTTCCGCCAGTGCGCTTTTCTCCAGATTCAGGCGGGTCATGGATTCGAGCAGCGTGTCGATGGCCTCGGTTTCGCCATAGTCGAAGTAAATGGGTGTATCCAGAGCGTCACCCAGACGGGAGAGGGAGGCTTCCCAGGTCAGAAGCACGGATTCCAGATTCAGCTCCCGGTTTCGGATCCGGTTTTCGAGTTTCGCCACGTAGATGGCGTGCAGCGCACTGTGTTTTGCATCGGCTGCAAGACTTCTCGGCCTGTCCGTGTCATAGCGGTTGTCGTTGAGCTCTGATTCGGCGCTGGCCAGCAGTGACTTCGCGTTGCTGAGGGATTCAGGCGCATATCGCTCGGCATTGAGCTTCCCGGCCATGGCGATGAGGTCGCGGGTCTCGCTCAGGTAACTGGCCTTGATCGATATCAGCTCGCCGTCGCGGTAGGCGGCCTCGGCTTTCTGCGCGGACCGCTCGGCAGAACGGATGCTGCCACGCTCCAGGCTCCGGGTGGCCTGGGAGAAGTATTTCTCGGCGTCTTCCCATTCGTCGGCTGCGTAGGTGGCCGTGTCCGTGGCCAGGGCATCCGTCCGCGCACGAAGGGTTGCCTCGAGTGCGTCTGCCGCGAACGCGGCCGCTTCCGCTGATTCCAGAAACATGCGCTCGGCCTTCGACAGATAACGGCGGATGCTGTCGACGCTGCCGGCTTTCCGGAACGTCTCATCCGCCCGCTCATAGAGACCGGTCGCTTCCGCGTATCCGATGGGTGCGAGCAGCCGGGCATCCTGCCCATCCGCCGTGGACCGGGCCTCGTCCGCGCTGCCGAACAGTGGCGTTCGCATGCTCGTCATGGTGGCGCCTGTCGGACTGGAAAGAAGCAGGGCGGTAAACAGCAGGGTTACCCGGGTCGCGGGCGTCAGAAGCGGCATGAGTGGTTCCCGTTCTATCAGAAATTCCTTTGATTTCATGAGATTACTGAGATGCGGCAGGGAAAATTGCGAACCCGGCCACGATCGGAGTGAAATACGGATACCGGGTTCGGGAATGTGGACCCGGTTCAACACGGGAAGCCGGGAAACTGCATGAGTTCACAGACCTCAGCGGACGTAATCGTCATCGGCGCAGGCGTGATCGGCTGCGCCATCGCCCTCGGGCTCAATCGGGTGGGATTGAAAACCCTGAACGTGGATGCGCTGCCGGCTGCCGGATACGGCTCCACCAGCCATTCCTCTGCGGTCATCCGCCCCTTCTATTCACACGTCACTGCGGCGGCTGTCGCCCATGAAGCCCGGTATCGCTGGCTGGACTGGGCTGGCACGCTCGGGTTCGAAGACCCGGAGGGCATGGCCCACTACACGGAGTCCGGCGGACTCGTGCTCATGCGGGAAGGGGACGAAGACCGGTATGCCGGAAACCTCGAGGTGCTCGAGGAGATCGGCGTCGACTACGAGATTCTCGACGGGCTGGCGCTTTCAGATCTGTATCCGGGGATCAGCCTGGATGCCTTCGGCCCCCCGAAACGAGCCGATGAACCCGGATTCGGAGAGCCGGTGCGCGGCAGGATCAGCGGCGGCATCTTCATGCCAGCCGCCGGCTACGTATCCGATCCGCAGCTGGCCGCCCGCAATCTCATGTCCGCCGCGCAGGCCATCGGAGCAGAATTCCGATTCAATACCCGGGTCCGTGCGGTCGACCGGGAAGACGACCGGGTCGCTGGCGTGACCTTCGAAGACGGCCGGACGTGCAGCGCGCCCATCGTTGTGAATGCCGCAGGTCCTCATTCCTCCGCGATCAACGAGCTGGCCGGTGTGAGTCGAACGCTCAGGATCCGCACCCGGGCCGAACGCCACGAAGTGGCGTACCTGCGGGCACCCGGCAGTTACGTGACGGGTGGGAACGGCTTTCTGGTGGACCTGGATACCGGCGTTTATCTGCGACCGGATGGCGTCGACCTCCTGGTGGGTTCCGCGGATCCGGTCTGCGATCCACCGGATGTGGTGGACCCGGACGCCTACAATACGGAGTTTTCCGAGCAGTGGACGACCCAGGTCTACCGGGCGGCCCAGCGTTTTCCCGCGCTGCCCATCGGGAACACGGCGCGGGGCACGGTGGGACTGTACGACGTTTCCAACGACTGGATCCCCGTCTACGACCGGACGGACCTGGAAGGCTACTACCTCGCCATCGGCACGAGCGGCAACCAGTTCAAGAATGCGCCGGTGGTTGGCGAGCTGATGGCGAACGTGATCCTGAAGGGTGCCCGGCACGATGAGGAACCTGCGACGCTCGATCTGCCCCGGGTCGGACGCTCGGTATCGCTCGATTTCTACTCGAGGCACCGCGAACTGCAGCAGACGAGCTCCGTGCTCGCCTGAGACTCGCGGAGTGCCCGGCCCGCCTGGCCGGGAAACTGCTGAATTGAGCGGCGCTGCACGTTTTCATCGTATATTCGGCCTATCGGAGTGCGGGAGATCAGAAGATGCGAAGAGTTGTGGTCACCGGTATGGGCGTGGTTTCGAGCATTGGTAATGGCCAGGCGGCGGTGCGGGAGGCGCTCGAGACTGGCAGATCCGGCATCGTTACGGAGCCCGAGTACGCGGAGATCGGCATGCGCTCACAGGTGGCAGGACTCATCGACCTGGACTGGGAGTCTCAGATCGACCGGAAGATCCGGCGCTTCATGGGTGCGGGAGCTGGCTACAACTACGTGGCCATGCAGGAAGCCATTGCCGATGCCGGTCTTGCGGAGTCGGACGTCTCGAACCCACGGACCGGTCTGGTGATGGGGTCGGGCGGACCGTCTCTCGCCAGTCAGGTGCTGGCGACGGACACGCTGCGGCAACGGGGTATGCGGCGGGTGGGCCCTTACGTGGTCACCAAAGTGATGTCGAGCACCAACTCCGCCTGCCTCGCGACTCCATTCGGCATCAAAGGCGTGAGCTATTCACTGAGTTCCGCCTGCGCAACCAGTGCGCATTGCATCGGCCACGGCGCTGAGCTCATCGGCATGGGGAAGCAGGACGTGGTGTTTGCGGGTGGTGGCGAAGAGGTGCACTGGTGTATGAGTTTCGCCTTCGATGCCATGGGCGCACTGTCAACGAAGTACAACGGCACCCCTGACCGTGCGTCCCGGCCCTTTGACGCGGACCGGGACGGCTTTGTCATCTCCGGCGGAGCGGGCGTGCTCGTGCTCGAGGAGCGCGAACGGGCGATGGCCCGGGGTGCGCGCATCTATGCGGAACTGGTGGGTTACGGCGCCACTTCCGACGGCGAGGACATGGTCGCACCGTCGGGCGAAGGCGCCGTGCGCTGCATGCGGATGGCACTCGAGGGTCTGGACGGCGGTGTGGATTATGTGAACGCTCATGGCACCAGCACGCCTGCCGGCGACATGACCGAGCTGAAAGCCGTACGCGAGGTATTCGGCGATGATCTGCCGGCGATCTCTTCGACCAAATCCCTGACCGGGCACGCGCTGGGTGCCGCGGGCGTGAACGAGGCGGTCTATTCGCTGCTGATGATGGAGCACGGCTTCCTGGCCGCGTCGGCCAACATCGACAACCTGGACCCGGAGGCAGCGGGTTTTCCCATCGTTCGTGAACGTCGGGACGGCGTGACCGTCAATCGGGTCATGAGCAACAGCTTCGGCTTCGGTGGCACCAACGCCACGCTGGTTTTCGATCGCGTCAGTCAGTGACTGTCCCCGCAGGCGGGCGCCGGTAAAGGGCGATCTCACCGTCTTCGGTTCCCCGGGCCTCGAAACCCATGCTGAGATAGAGACCGAGCGCCCGCTCGTTCTCGGGCAGGGTGGATATGCGGATCAGGTCGGGTGCGGGCGTGAAGGTCCGAATCCAGTCGAGCGTGGTGCCGAGCAGCGTCCGGCCGATGCCACGCCCCTGATGGCGGGCGTCCACCATGAGTCGGACGATGTTCACCAACCGGTACCCGTCTCTGTCGAACGGATAGACGAGCACGTAACCCACCGGGATGCCTTCCTCGAGAGCCGCCCTGAATATCGAGTCCGTCCAGACATAGGCATCGGCCAGAGAGGCGTCAACACTCGCGATCAGGTGGGTCTGGTCGGGGTGGACGTCGAGCGACCGGACGGCCCGGTGGTTGTGCTCGTCGATGGCGACCAGCTCAAGCGACACCGAAAATCCGGTTGCGGCGTGCGTACTGGGTGCTCAGGAAGGCGAACAGAACGCACAGGCCGATGGTCACGGGATAGAACGCCGCGCCCAGCACTTCCGGGTAGCGCTTGCTGAAGAAGACCGCGAAGAAGAGGTGGGCGGTGAACAGGAAACCGCACCAGAAGAGGACCTCCTTTGCCCATCGGGCTCCGCTGAATCCGTAGCGGGCGATGTTTCCGATCAGCACCGTCGCCGTGAGAATGCCGGTAGGAATGATGTAGTGCTGACCGATCACGAAGGTCTGCAGCACGGCCACAACGCCGATTGCGGCCACCAGAGCGAAGATGAGGTCGAAGCTGTTGTCCAGGCTGAAAAGTCGGTTCATGGTTGGATCCTTCCGCGTCCCGGGCGAGTCTATCGCCTGCTGTCCGTCATCGCGACGGCTATACTGGGCGCCTGCACGCCAAGCCATTCAGACCGGGGGACCTCCATGGCAGTGTTCAAATCACGCGTCGATACGGCGTCGGAATCCTTTGCGGCCAATCGGTCGGACATGCTCGGCCTGATCGATGAGCTGAGAAGCCTCGAGAATCGAGCCGTGGAAGCCTCGAACCGGCGGGCGTCCACCTTCGAAGCCAGAGGTCAGCTGCCGCCCAGGGCTCGGCTGGCCCGGTTGCTGGACCCCGGCATGCCTTTTCTGAGGCTGCATACGCTGTCGAATTATCTGCTCGAGGATGAAGATCCCGGGACGAGTGTCCCCGGCGGCAGCGTCATTCTCGGAATCGGTTTCGTTCGCGGTGTGCGCTGCATGATCTGGACGGATGACAGCGGTATCCGCGCCGGTGCCGCCACCCGCGGCGGCTGGCTCGCCGCCCTGAATGCCCAGGAGATGGCCATCCGTCTGAAGTTGCCGTTCGTGCACCTGGTCGAAAGTGCGGGTGCGAACCTGATGGAGTATCAGGTCGAGCTCTGGGCCGATGGCGGCAAGCTGTTCCGCAATCTGGCCCGGCTCTCCGCCGCAGGTATTCCAACCCTGGTGGTGCTGCACGGCCCGTCCACCGCGGGCGGCGCCTACATGCCCGGGATGAGCGACTACGTGGTGGGTGTGAAGAACAACGGTCTTGCGGCGCTCGGCGGTGCGGCCCTGGTGAGAGCGGCCACTGGCGAGGTGGCACACGAGCGGACGCTGGGCGGGTCGGAGATGCATGCGTCGGTCACCGGCTCGGTGGAGTACCTGGCGGAGGACGATGCCCATGGCGTGGCGGTTGCCCGGGATGTGCTCGGCCGCCTGGACTGGAACGCTCGCCTCACGCCGCCTCATCGGCGGCCCTACGAGCCGCCCGCCTGCGATCCTGACGAGATCGCCGGTGTCGTGCCCGTGGACTACACCGTGCCCTACGATGTGCGGGAAGTGATTGCGCGGATCGTGGACGGATCGGATTTTCAGGAGTTCAAGCCGCTGTTCGGACCGGCGACCGTCTGCGTTCAGACCAGCATCATGGGTTTCGCATGCGGCATCATCGGCAACAACGGTCCTTTCGACCCCGCAGGCGCAAACAAGGCCACCCACTTTTTCCAGCTCTGCGATCAGGCCGACCTCCCCATCATCTTTCTGAACAACATCACGGGCTACATGGTGGGCACGGAGTACGAGCACGCGGGGATGATCAAGCATGGCTCCAAGATGATCCAGGCGGTGACCAACGTCCGGGTGCCGCGGATCGCCCTCTACATCGGTGCCAGCTACGGGGCGGGAAACTACGGGATGTGCGGCTATGCCTACGAGCCGGACTTTCTGTTCTCCTGGCCGAACGCCTCCACGGGCGTGATGGGCGGACAGCAGGCGGCCCGAACCATGAGTCAGGTGGCCGAGGTTGCGGCACAGCGCCGCGGCCAGCCGGTGGACCGGGAGGCGATTGCGGCACAGGAGGCGGCCATCGAAGCCATCTTCAGTCGTCAGGAAAGTGCCTTCTATACCTCGGGGCGTAACCTGGATCACGGCGTGATCGATCCACGCGACAGCCGTCAGGTGCTGGGTTTTGCTCTGGAAACCGTTCTCGAATCCCGCAATCGTGCATTGAAACCGAACAGCTTCGGCGTGGCCCGGGTCTAAGGAGCCTCTGAACAGATGTCCGATCCCAGTCATCAGAAAATAGGACGCATCCTGGTAGCCAACCGGGGCGAGATCGCACTCAGGGTGATGCGCACGGCCAGGGCCCAGGGGATCCAGACTGTGGCCGTTTATTCACAGGCGGATGCTCAGGCACCGCACGTGCACTATGCGGACGACGCGGTGCTGCTCGGCCCGGCACCGGTTTCCGAGTCCTACCTGAAGGGTGACGCCATCATCGCCGCGGCGCTGGCCAGAGAGGTGGACGCCATTCATCCCGGATACGGGTTTCTGTCGGAGAATGCGGACTTCGCGCGTGCGGTCTCCGGAGCCGGACTGACGTTCATCGGACCACCCGCTGATGCCATCGAGGTGATGGGCGACAAGGCCGCGGCCAAACGGCGGATGATTGCCGCGGGTGTTCCCTGCGTGCCCGGCTATGAAGGTGAGGACCAGACGGAAGCCCGGTTTCTCGAAGCCGCCGATGCCATCGGTTTTCCGCTGATGGTGAAAGCGGCTGCCGGAGGAGGCGGTCGGGGCATGCGGCTGGTCACGGCGGCGGAAGACCTGCCCGACGCGTTGCGGCTCGCCAGATCCGAGGCTGAGAACGCGTTCGGTTCCGGTGAGCTCATCCTGGAGAAGGCGATCATCGAGCCGAGACACGTGGAGGTGCAGGTGTTCGCCGATCTCCATGGCCACGTCATTCACCTGGGCGAACGGGACTGCTCGGTGCAGCGGCGGCACCAGAAGGTGGTGGAGGAGGCGCCCTGTCCGGTCATGACACCGGCGCTCCGGGAAGCGATGGGTACGGCTGCGGTGGAAGCGGCCAGAGCAGTGAACTACAGCGGTGCGGGCACGGTGGAGTTCCTGCTGGATGGGTCCGGCGCATTCTTCTTTCTGGAGATGAACACCCGGCTGCAGGTGGAACACCCGGTGACCGAGCTGGTGACGGGTCTGGATCTGGTGGCGCTGCAGATTGCGGTGGCGGAAGGCCGGCCCCTGGGTATCGAACAGCACGAGGTCGCCCTGACGGGGCACGCCATCGAGGTGCGCCTGTATGCGGAGGATCCGGCCCAGGACTTCCTGCCGGCGACCGGGTCCGTTCATCACTGGCATCCGGCGGAGTCTCTGCGGGTTGACGCGGGGATCGAGTCCGGAAGCGAGGTTTCTCCCTACTACGACTCCATGGTGGCAAAGGTGATCGCCTACGGCGATACCCGGGATGCGGCGAGGCGCAAGCTCATCGAAGGTCTGGGAGATACGGCGCTGTTCGGTATCGTCAGCAACCGGGATTTTCTCATCGACGTTCTCGGCCAGCCGTCGTTTGCGGCCGGCGAGGCGACCACGGCTTTCATCGGGGACGTATATGGCGAATCCGGCTGGACGGCGCCGCCCCTGACAGACGAAGCGCTCGCTGCGGCGGGGCTGGTGGAGCATGCCCTCGGGCGCCGGGAGGCCATTGCCGAGAGCGGCTCTGTGAGTCCGGAGCTGCTCGACTGGTCCAGCGCCAGAGATCTCACGACGCTGCTGCGCTATGAGCTCACGGACGGCAGCCACGATGTTTCCGTACGTGCGGACGGCACGGGGCGCTATCGGGTGGATACGGGTGGTGCCGAGCTCAGTGCTGAGCTGCTGGCGCTGTCGGAGGACAGCGCTCTGCTTTCGCTGGATGGAGCCCACGTGAACGTGCGCTTCTGGCGGCACCCGTCGGGCCGTCTGTTCCTCGCCCTGCCGGCGCAAAGCCTCGATCTTCTGGACTCGGCGCTGCTCGCCGCAGCGGGCGAGGAGATCGCGGGCAGCGGCGTGGTAACCGCTCCCATGCACGGCCAGCTGCTGGAGATCATGGTGCGCGAAGGCGACCGGGTGGCGAAGGGAGACAAGCTGGCGGTGCTCGAGGCCATGAAGATGCAGCACGAGATCCTCGCCGATGTGGACGGTATCGTGAAGTCGGTCGTGGCCGCAGCCGGCAGTCAGATTGCGGCGGATGAGCGCATCATCGAGATCGAGCCGGATGATCAGGAAGCCGGGGACTGAATGCGGCAGGGGGAAGATTCTCCGGCTGAGAGCGAGGCCCCGCGCGGGCGGACGCGCGACCTCACCCGCTGATGTCGAACAGGCCGCCCAAGGGGCCGGAGGCAGCGCTCGGCCACGGTCGCGTCCTGTCTCTGACCTGGCCGGTGATCCTGGCCAACGTCACGACCCCGCTGGTCGGCATTGCCGACGTGTGGGTCATGGGGCGTCTGCCGGATCCGGTCTTCATCGGCGCGGTTGCCGTGGGTGCCGCCATCTTCACCGCTCTGCACTGGATGTTTCTGTTCCTCAGGATGGGAACCACCGGGCTGGTGGCGCAGGCTTACGGCGAACATGCGGGGCACGGAGCTTCGGCAGATGCCACCGTCGTGATCATGGTCCGGGCGCTCATGATCGCGGCGGTGATCGGGCTGGCCGTCCTGTTGCTGCAGTGGCCGCTCGGGCTCGCCATGTTCAGCCTCTTTCAGGCCAGCGCCGATGTGGAAACCCTGGCCGGCGATTACTTTGCACTCAGAGTCTTCGGCGTGCCCGGATTTCTGTTTCACCTGGTCAATCTGGGTGTGCTGTTCGGCCTCCAGCAGATGCGCGCCACCCTGGTGCTCAATCTGATGCTGTCCACCACGAATCTGATTCTCGACGTGTTCTTCGTGCTCGGTCTGGGTATGGGCGTGACCGGTGTGGCGCTCGGAACCGTGATTGCGGAGTGGAGCGCGGCAGCCTTCGGACTGCTGCTGGTCATGCGCGCGCTGAAAGCCCACGGCTGGCGCCGGGTACTTCCTTCGGGGGTGACGGATCGGGGGGAGATGCTGCGGCTGTTCGATCTGAGCGGCAATCTGGTGCTTCGCACGCTGTTCGTGAACGTGCCGTTCTTCGTGAACTCGCTGATCGCCGCGAGCATGGGCGACGTGCTGCTGGCTCTGAATGCGGTGCTCATGCAGCTGTTCTTCATCGCCATCTACGGTATCGATGGTTTCGCGCACACGGCGGAGACGCTGGCGGGATTCACCTACGGAGGGGGCCGGCCGGACAGGCTGCGGCGGGCGACGATGCTGACCATGCTGTGGGGATTTTCTGTTGCCGGAATCATGTCGCTGGCTTATGCAGTGTTCGGCCAGACGTTCGTGGACGGTCTCACCACCTCCGTCGACGTGCGCACGGAGGCCGGCGCCTATCTGATCTGGATCGCGCTGATTCCCTTCGCCTGCGTGGGCGCGTTCATCTTCGACGGCGTGTTCATCGGCACCACCCATATTCGCGAGATGCGCAACGCCATGGCCCTGTCAGCGGCGGTCTGGGCCTGTGTTCTCTATTTCAGTCTGCCGGTGTGGGGCTACCACGCCATCTGGATCGCCATGACGGCCTTCATGCTCACCCGGTCGCTGCTGCTGTGGGCGTACTACCCGCGCATCGAAGCCGGAGCCAGAATGCGGGCGATGCACGCCTGACCGATCAGCCCTGAACCTCACGCAGATGCACGGCCTCGTTCAGCGTGATGACCGACCGTTCACCGCTGGTGGCACAACGGAAGCGGTTGATGCTCGTGTAGTCCGGATTGAAGAACATCCTGGGCGGAAAACCGATGACGTGCGCGGTCCAGACGTTGATCACGCCGCCATGGCAGGTGACGGCCACCCGCTGTCCGCGGTGGGCAGTCACGATGTCTTCCAGCGTCTCGACCACCCGGTCCGCGAATTCGCCCATGTCCACGTCCAGATCGCCCTTCATCAGCCGCTGCCAGCGGTCGAAGTCGATCTGCTTGAGCTTCTCCACCGGCACATAGGCGGCAGCGTGCTGATCGAACTCCGCCACCCCGTCGCGCAGGGTGACGGAAAGACCCTGGGCCCGGGACAGCGGTTCTGCGGTCTGGTGAGCGCGGGCCATGGGGCTGGAGTAGAGGGCGTCGATGGATTCGTGCTGCAGCCAGGTGGCCATCTGCGCCGCCTGTGCCCGGCCGATCTCGGACAGGGGCGGATCCGCCGGACTGCCGTCGCGGGTTTCCACGTGTTGAGGCAGGCCGTGACGGATGAGAATGAGTTCCATGGTATGACCGTTTCGGGGCTCGAGGAGCCCGAAGTAGTCCACAGCCCGGCGCCGGGTTCAACCGCCCCGCAGCACTTCGTGGGCGGCAATCAGGTCCTGGGCCGTATTGCCGAGACTCTTGTACAGGGTGATCTGTTCCGGATTCTGGCGGCCCTCGAGCTCACCGGAGAAGACGGCGCCGATTTCTCCGGCAATGTCTGCCGGCGTGATCGCGCCTTCCTGAATGGCCAGGAGCAGGTCGCCGGCCTCCGCGAGCGCGAACTCGCCGATCTCGGTGAAGACACGGGACCGGGCGAGGGTGCCGCCGTCGGCTTCCCGGCAATCCGGCGCGTGCGCGCCGACCAGGTTCAGATGTGTGCCTGGTGCGAGCCAGCCTGCCTTGATGATGGGCGTCGGGCTGGCACTGACGGCGCAGACGATGTCCGCTTCCTGCACGGCCCGTTCAGACGTCGGAACCGCTTCGACGATCAGGTCCGGCGACCGATGCCGTTCTGCGAAGGCGGTCGCCCGATCCGCGTTCGGACCCCAGACCCGTACGTGACGGATGGGTCGGACCGCGCGCATGGATTCCAGATGGGCGTCCGCCTGCACGCCGTAACCGAGCAGTGCGAGGGTCGCGGCGTCTTCCCGGGCCAGGGCCCCTGTGGCAGCGCCGGAGGCGGCCGCCGTGCGGATGGCGGTGAGGCTGGCCGCATCGATCAGTGCCAGAGGACCGCCATGACGGCCGTCGAAGAGTAGAACCTGCCCCTGGATGACGGGCAGGGGCTCTGTCAGCCGGCCGTTTTCCGGGTAGATGCTCAGGAGCTTGGCGCCGAATACGGGCGGCTCAGGAAGCGCGCCGGGCATGATCAGCAGCCCGGCGCTGTCTCCGGAGGCGGCCTCGGCCGGATAGGGCAGCGTCAGAAACGAGCGCAACGGCACGGAAATCGCCCTGGTGCTCAACCCTTTCTGGACCTGGCACATGAGTTCGATGCAGCGGACCATGGGCAGACGTTCGCGAACGTCGTCCGCGTCGAAAACGGGCAGGGAATCCGCCATCTATGCACCTGCCCGGGTGAGAAAACGGTCCAGGCCGTTCGCGAACTGCTGGATGTCCTTCTTGTCCAGCGCCGGTGGGCCCCCGGTGAGCACGCCGCTGCCGCGCAGTTCGTCGAGCATGTCGCGCCGGCTGAGATGGTCCTTGATGTTCTCGGTGGTGTAGAGCATGCCCCGGGGCGACAGAGCGGTGCCGCCCTTGCGGACCACCTCGTCCGCCAGTGGGATATCTGCGGTGATCACCAGATCACCAGCCTGGAGACGCTCGACGATGGTGTTGTCTGCCACGTCGAACCCGGCAGGCACCTGAACACTGCTGATGAACGGTGAAGGTGGTGTTCGGATGAACTGATTGGCGATCAGCGTCACCTTCACCTGGCGCCGGTCCGCAGCGCGGAACAGCACTTCCTTGACCGTGTTCGGGCAGGCGTCTGCGTCGACCCAGACCGTGATGGCCATCAGGCGCTCAGGGCCCGACGGTAGGGTTCGAGGTTCCAGTTCGGATACCGGGCCGCGGCGCGCTCGAGCGTCACAGGCGTCCAGAAGGGGTGTCCGGGGGGATGGACACCGAAACAGGAGAGCTGCTCCGGCGTGGCATGATCGAACACGTTCGCCCAGGGCTGAGTGTGATGATAGGGCCAGGCGTGATAGCCGATGGCATCGTTGTCCGCCCGCTTGAAGCAGGCCATGACGGCGAACCGGTAGCCGCCGGGGGCGGTCAGATTGGTCCCCCGGTGATAAACGTCGATGCTGTAGGGAAAGATGCTGCCGGCGGGGGCGGCGCTCGATCGTTCGAGCGGTTCCAGCTTCTGCTGCAGATCCGGGTCTCCCCGATAGATGGCCTCGGGCGGTGCCACGGCCTCACTGTCCGGCCGGCTGACGTAGTGCATGGGTCCGTGGGCT
>JAUIAV010000024.1 GCA_030425195.1 Gammaproteobacteria bacterium
TCGACCTCACCGGGCGTCTCACAGTCGACGATGGTGCGCTCGGCGATGGCTATGGGGTCGAGACGGCGCCGTCGCATGCGGCCATCGGGCTCCTGGCCCGCACCGAGGAGATCCGGGCCGCGAAGGTGGTGATCGTGGTGGCAGGCATGGAAGGCGCCCTGCCCTCGGTGGTCGGCGGCCTGGTGGACAAGCCGGTGATCGCGGTTCCGACCAGCGTCGGATACGGCGCCTCCTTTTCCGGCATCACGGCGCTGCTCGGCATGCTGAACAGCTGCGCCAGCGGGGTTTCCGTGGTAAACATCGACAACGGCTTCGGTGCCGGATACCTGGCCAACATGATCAACGGACTCTGATCACACAACCGGACAAGCGCAATGTCTTTGAACTCTGATCTGGAACGGAAGTACGAACGCCTGAAAACCCTCATCGGCGCTCATGAGCGGGTGATCGTGGCATTCTCCGGAGGCGTGGACAGTTCTCTGGTGGCCTACGTCGCCGCCGAAACGCTCGGCGCCGGAGCCCTGGCGGTCACCTCCGGATCGAAGAGCCTGAAGCGCAGCGATCTCGCGCTCGCCACGGACCTGGCCCGGAAATGGGGGATGCAGCACCGCATCATCGTCACGGACGAGCTCGAGAAGGCCGACTACCGGGCCAACCCCGTGGACCGCTGCTTTCACTGCAAGACGTCCCTCTACGACGCCCTCGACGGGATCGCCGCGGAACTCGGCGGCGCCAGAGTACTCAACGGTACGAACTGCGACGACCTGGGCGATCACCGCCCCGGGCTGGTCGCAGCCGCGGACCATGACGTGGGCTCGCCGCTGGTGGACGCCGGCTTCAGCAAAGCCGACATCCGCGCTCTGGCCGCCCATCTCGGTCTCGACAACGCAGCCAAACCCCAGGCTGCCTGCCTGTCCAGCCGGTTCCCGTACGGCAGCCCTATCACGGAGGCCCGTCTCGAACAGGTTGAACGAGCCGAGAACGTGCTCGCGGAACTGGGATTCAGCCAGTACCGGGTCCGGCATCACGAGGACGTAGCCAGGCTGGAGCTGCTGGCGGAAGAGATGCCACGGGCACTGGAGCTGACTGAAGAGATCGAGCGGCGCATCCGCGCCTGCGGATACCGGTTTGTCGCCCTGGACCTGACCGGATTCCGCTCCGGCTCGCTCAATCAGGGTGTGATCCGGCTCAAACGGGTCGGTAACTAGGGAACCTCTGAACAAGTCTGCACAACGCTGCGTGGCCAGAGGTGTTCCTCTGCAAGGCGCCGCGCGCAGTACATGGCCGTAGCCCTTTGCAAGCGCGGCAACGCGACAGAGGGGCGCCTCTGGCCGCGCCCTCCGGGGCTTACAGAGGCTCCCTAACTCGACGCGCTCTGATAAGCACCACTCAACTGTCTGATCCCCAAGTATTTACGTACTCAGCACACGGTCCGGCCGGCCGGGGCGTATAGTGCCTGTCCTTTCTGCTTTGGGGGAAGCGGAGGTGGATCGCAACACGAAGTTGCTGATTATGGCGGCCCTGGGACTGGCTCTGCTCGCCTCGTACTCAGCACAGGCACTCGTCTAGCTCAACGGCCGATAAGCCTCGAGAAACTCCGCGGGCATGCGGACCGGTCTGCCTGTCTGAAGATTCATGCACACGTACAGCACCTCCGCCCTGAACGCCACCTGCCTCCGGGTCCGATTGATCACCTGAAAACGGCGCGTGGCTCTGAGCCTGCCGTCGTTGGCGATCAGCCAGTTCGCCACCGCAATCTCGTCACCTTCATAGCAGGCCGCCAGATAGTCCGCCCGCAGGGTGCGTACCGCCATGCCGCGCTGCATCTCCAGGCATCGGGCTTCCGAAAGCCCTACTGCATCCGAATGGGCCCAGGCACACTGCTCGAGCCAGCCGAGGTAAACCGTATTGTTGACGTGGCCGTAAGAGTCGATGGTCTCCGCTCCGGCCCTCACCTCGATCGCGAACGGATCGGGTAAGTCCCAATCGGGCAGTTCACTGCTCATCCTGTCTGGTCCTTGCTCACGCTCCGATGGCGTCGTCATGAGGGTAGGCGGTCATCCCCGCTCCGGCAGCTGTCTCGGCGGCAGCCTGACCGTGATGCCGTCGAGTGCGTCCGTCATCCGGATCTGACAGGACAGGCGGCTGTCCGCCGCTACGGCCTCGGCAAAAGGCAGCAGCTCCGCTTCGTCCGGATCGGGCGGCGGGAGCCGGTCGAACCACGGGGCATCCACATAGCAGTGACAGGTTACACAGGTCAGCGCCCCGCCACACTGGCCGATGATGCCGGGCACGTTGTTGTCCAGAGCGCCGTCCATGACCGTATCGCCCACCGCCACGTCCACGGAATCCCGGCGGCCATCCGGCCCCACATAGGTCACTCGCGGCACTTCTGGCGGCCTGATACACTGCCCCGCTTCGCCCGTGTCCGGGTCTTCGGCAAGTCAGCAACGTGATACTCGATCTGCACACACATTCCATAAAATCCGACGATGGCCGGGCCAAGGTGGAAAACTACTGTCAGTGGATCCGCACCCGCGAACTCCCCATCGACGGCTTCGTCCTCACCGAACATCGGCAGTTCGATCTGGAATCGGACTATTCCGGTCTGGCCGGCGAGTTCGGCCTGACCATCTTAAAGGGTGCGGAAGTGGAAACCGAGTACGGTCACGTGCTCGTCTTCGGAGTGACCGAGCCCCTGATGCAGGAGTTCGACTTCGGTAACATCCATCTGCCGCTGGCCAGGGTCATCGAAGCCTGTGAGTCCCACGGCGCGGTGCCGGTACCCTGTCATCCCGGACGCAAGCGGGTGGGTATGAGCGCGCACCTGGAGGAGCACGGCGTCCCCGAGGGTGTGCGTATCGTGGAGATCTACAATGGCGGCAGCCGCGACAACGAAGACCAGGTGGCACAGGACATGGCCCGGGATCTCGGCTACCTCGGCATCGGCGGCAGCGACGCCCACATCGTCAGCCATGTCGGCCGCTGCGCCACCCGGTTCCCGGCGCCGATCACCTCCGAGCAGGTTCTGGTCGAAGCGCTGAACGCGGGAGAATTCGAAGCCGTGACATTCCGGGAGGCAGGATGAGCGCACTGGACATCGAGGCCCTGCGCGATCAGTGGATCGGCGTGCAGTTCGAGGAGCGGGCATTCGAGCTGGATGCCGCCGCCATGGCCGAATATGCAAAGGCCTGCGGCGAGGTGGCCGGTCTCTACACCGACCCGGAAGATCCCGACTTCCAGGCGCCGCCGACCTTCGCATCCAGCCTCCAGCGCGGTCGCGGGCTGCCCGAGAACTTCCCGCAGATGCCGGGCCTCGGCATGGATGCGGGCAAGGCCGTGGAGGCCTTCGCGCCCATCCGCCCGGGACCGAAGACGAGCAGGACACACATGCACGACATCTACACCAAGACGGGCCGATCGGGCCGCATGATCTTCCTGGTGGTCCGCATGGCGCTCTATGACGACGCGGGGACACACCTGGCGAACGCGGATACCCGCGTGGTGATCCGGGAGAAGCCCACCGGGGAGGAAGCATGACCGTTCAGACCGTCAGGGATGTGGAGTTCGGCGAGGATCTTCCCGTGTTCGATCCGGATACCACCCTGGATAACGTGATCCGTTTCACCGAAGCCGCCGGCTGGCGGGGGCCCAGGTTCACCGACCACGAAGCGGCCAGGAAGGAAGGCCTGCCCGGTGCTCTGGTGCCCGGCATCATGAGCCAGGGATTTCTCTGCGCCATGATTCACCGCTGGGCGCCGCCTGCGAGGATCGTCGAGGTGGACACCATCTTCCGCGCACCCGTCATCGTCGATCAGGCCTACCACATCAACGGCGTGGTTACCGACATCGATGAGGATGCCGGCCGCGTGGAAGTGGATCTCACCGTGACCAACGACAAGGGCGAAACCCGGGTGTTCGGTACCGCCAAGGTGGATCTTCCCACCGCCGGAACGTGATCGATTCCGACTATGTCCGTCTCATGGCCGCCTACACGGGCTGGCAGAACCGGAGTGTCTACGAGGCTGCAGGCGCCCTGACCGACGAAGCCCGGCGGGAGGACCGCGGTGCCTTTTTCGGCTCCATACACGCGACCCTGAATCACCTGCTCTGGGGCGACCAGCTCTGGCTGCATCGCCTGGCAGGCACACCCGCGCCCGCTTCCCCGGACATTCCCGGATCCATCGGCCAGCACGCGGACTGGGCCGGACTGGCCGCCGATCGCCAGGCCACGGACGCCGCGATCCAGACATGGGCCGCACGGGTCACCGGTGAGGATCTGGCGGGAGCGCTGTCCTGGCACTCGGGCGCCATCGGCCGGGAGGTGATCCGGCCCCGCTGGGTGCTGGTGGTTCAGCTCTTCAACCACGGCACCCACCATCGCGGCCAGGTCCACGCCATGCTCACCGCAGCCGGTGCCCGTCCGGAGGACACCGACGTGCCCTTCATGCCGGATGGCGACTATGCCTGGCCGGAGGGCTGATGCTCCGGCGTCCTCCGGGAATCAGAACGGCTCGAACAGAGGGATGTTGAGCGCCTCGTGCTCTTCCCACACCACTCGGACGCGCTGTCCGATCTCCAGAGTCGCCGGATCCTCGACGCCGGTGATGTTCGTCAACAGCCTCGGCCCCTCATCCAGGTCCACCCAGGCCACCGCGAAGGGCACCTGTGTGCGGAAGAACGGATGATAGGCCTGACGGATGATGCTGTAGGAATAGAGCGTGCCCTCTCCGTTGCTGGCCTGCCAGGTGAGATTCGAACCGAGACATCCCGTGCAGTGCCGTCGGGGATAGAAAACCACGGTGCCGCAATCGTCACAGTGCTGGTAGCCGAGCACCTTGTCCTTCGTCTTCCGCCAGAACTCGGCGGTATCCGGTTCATCCGGATTCGGCAGCGGTCTCGTGGGTGTGGTGTCGCTCATGATCAGTCCCTCGCCAGAATCACGGTACCGGCACAGTGCCGGGTGCCGAGCATGCCTCCATTGCCATGGGCCACGGCCAGGCGGGCATCCGGTACCTGTGCCGTGGATTCGCCCCTGAGCTGTCTCGCCGCTTCGATCAGCAGGAAGATGCCCCGCATCCCCGGATGATTGGAGGACAGGCCGCCACCATCCGTATTCAGCGCCGGGCCTCCCGCCTGATCGAATCGGAGCCGGCCCCCTTCCACCCAGGCACCCCCTTCGCCCTTGGCGCAGAAACCGAGATCCTCGAGCAGCGCCAGCACCGTGATGCTGAACGAGTCATAGATCATGGCGATGTCCATCTCCGCCGGCGAAACGCCCGCTTCCCCGAACGCCTGGGGCCCCGATTGCGCTGCAGCGCTGACCGTCATATCGCCGCCGTTCTCCGGATACCTGGTCGCTTCACCGCTCCCCAGAATCCACACCGGCGGCTTCGCGCAGTTCTTCGCCACCTCGGGTGAGGCGATCACCACGGCACCGCCGCCGTCGGAGATCATGCAGCACTCCAGCAGGTGCAGCGGATCCGCGATCATCCGGGACCCGATCACGTCCGCAATGGTGGTTTCCCGGATGTCGAGAAACTCCAGATCTTCCATGGCCCTGACGGCTTCCGGGTTGCGCATCGCGTGATAGCGGGTCGCCACTGAGATCTCGGCCAGCTGCTCCGACGTGGTGCCGTACTCGTGCATGTGCCGTTTCGCAACCATGGCGTAGTTGGCGATCAGCGTCATTCCGGTGAAGGATTCCATGTTGTCCGCCGGATGAATGCCGCCTGCCCGGCCGCCGGCACCGATCCGCTGGACGTTGCTGTGCGCGGTGGATCCGTAGGTGAGCAGCGCCACCTTCGCTTTGCCTGCGGCAATGTCCCGTTTCGCGTGGGCCGCATGATACTCATAGGAGCTGCCGCCCACGTTGGTGGTGTCGATCACGCTGGGTTTCAGCCCGAAATATTCGGCGATGGTAAGGCCCGACATGCCGCCTCCGTCACCCGCATCGTAGATGGCATCCACATCGGACAATGCCAGGCCCGCGTCCGCCAGCGCGGCAGCCGCGGACTCTGCTTTGATCTGCAGCGGACTGACCCGCCCCTCCACATCCCTCGAGGGGTATTCGTGAATGCCGACGATGGCGGCTTCTCTTGCCTGACTGACCATGCCTCGCGCTCTCTTCCCTTCCCGTTATCCGGCGCTCAGTCTACGGTGAAAGGTGGCGCTGACCAAGGTAGGCTAGGAACCGGTACACCTTCAGGGAGCAGGGACGGCAATGTCGCAGACGAGCACAACGAGTCAGATCGAGCGGATTCCGTTCGGCGCCACCGGTCACGATTCCACCCGCATCATCTTCGGGGCGGCTGCCCTCGGCGGCATGCGTCAGGATAAGGCGGACGATGTGCTGGAAATGGTGGTCAGGGCTGGCATCAATCACTTCGACGTGGCCCGCAGTTACGGGGAGGCGGAACTGCGGCTGGCACCCTTCCTCTCGGAGCATCGATCCGAGCTGTTCCTCGCCACCAAGACGGGACAGCGGAACGGTTCTGATGCCCGTCGGGAGCTGGAGGAGTCTCTCTCGCGCATGCAGGTGGATCAGGTGGACCTCATTCAACTGCACAACCTCACCGATCAGCCGGGCTGGGAACGGGCCATGGCCGCCGACGGTGCGCTGGCTGCCCTGGTCAGGGCCCGGGATGAAGGCCTCGTGCGTTTCATCGGCGTCACCGGGCATGGCACCTATGCGCCGGAGATGCACTCTAAGAGCCTCGCCGAATACGACTTCGCCTCGGTCCTGGTGCCCTACAATTTCTCCATGCGGCAGAATCCGCAGTACCGCGATGATCTGGAGGCCCTGCTGACAACCTGTGCCGAAAAGCAGGTGGCCGTGCAGACGATCAAGGCCATCGCCCGCCGCCGGTGGACCGACGACGATGCCGGGAAGCGTTTTTCCTGGTACATGCCGATCCGGGATCCGGATGCCATCGCCCGCGCGGTGGCTTACGTGCTCGGCCGCGCCAGCCTGTTCCTCAATACCACCAGCGACGCCACGCTGCTCCCTGCCGTGTTCGAAGCGGCCATGACCCGCTCGCCGGTACCGGACGACGCGGCCATGGCGGCGGATGCACAGGCGCTGGGCGTGGAGCCGCTGTTCATCCGGGACGAGACCGACGACGTCCGGGTCGCGTAGCAGCGATGCGCCGGTGCTCAGCGTAGAAAGTTGCGGGCCGAAGTGGGGCCGCCGCAGCCCGTAGATTTCTGCCGCCCAGACTCCTAGCGCTCTCTGCCGGCACAGATCAGGTAGTCCTCCAGCCGCTTGCCGGCTTCGTCCGGAAAGGTGGAGTTCAGCACGTTCAGCGTGCTGATCCGATCGACCCGGAAGCTGCGGAACGCCTGGCGCAGCTCGCACCAGGCACCGAGTGTCCAGGTTTTACCCCAGTACAGGAGCGTCAGCGGCCAGACGATGCGCTCGGTTCCGTGATCCGAGGCATCCCGGTAATCGAGAAAGATCCGCACCCGCCGGTTGATTCCGTCGCGCACCGCACCCAGCATTTCCGAGGTCCGCTCGTTCATGCTCGTATCCGGTACCACGAGGCGATGTGAATCCAGCGCCGGCCGGAGCTTTTCAGGCAGCACGGCGTCCACTTTGGCGAGAATGCTGTCGGCGGCCCGGGCCATCTGCGCATCGCCCCAGCTTCTGGCCACATCGGCCCCGAAGACCAGCGCCTGAAGTTCCTCCTCGTTGAACATGAGCGGCGGTATCTGATAGCCCCGTCGGAGGACGTAACCGACACCCGCCTCCCCCTCGATGGGCACGCCGGAGGCGGCCAGATCCTGAATGTCCCGGTAGATGGTCCGCTCGGAAACCTCCAGGCGCTCCGCCAGGGTCTTTGCTGTCACTACCCGGCCGCGCCCGAGTTGAAGCACGATCTGAAAAAGTCTGTCTGCCGGTCTCACGTCTACCGCCTGCTCCGATCTGTCAGCTGACAGCAGTCTACCAGCCGACGCTGACAGCAGGTCGATAGAAATTGACCAGATACTGTCATAACGCTGTCAGCAGTCACGCAAATACGGGGACTTTCTGGTGAAGCTCCTGACACACAGCTGTCAGGAGGACCGGTTTAAAGTGACACCAACAGATGAGGAGGCGGGAATCATGCGAAAGATCGGAATCCGGAAGGTGAAACTGGGTGCACCCTGGCGTCGGTTCGTCCGCCTGCGGTCCGCCGGGCGCACCGGGCTGGCCGCTGCCTGGCACCGGCCCCCGTGCTGCCCCTGTGCCGCCCAGCCGCGGCACATGCACTGACCCGGCGTCAGTCGTCGGCCCGGAAAACCGTCCGGCCGCCCGCGATGGTACGCACCACGCGAGCATCCCGGAGCTTGTCGGGTGCGATGGCGGTCAGATCCCGGTCGATCAGCACCAGATCGGCCAGGCGTCCCGTTTCAATCGTCCCCTTCAGGTCCTCCTCGAAGGACGCATAGGCGGCTGTCCTGGTATAGGCCACCAGGGCTTCTTCCACACTGATCTTTTCTTCCGGCACCCAGCCTCCGGGATGTGCCCCATCGAGCGTGCGCCGGGTGACGGCCGCATGGATGCCCAGCAGCGGCATGGGCGGTGCCACCATGAGATCGCTGCCGAAAGCCACCGGAACTCCGGCGTCGAGCAGGGACCGGAACGCGTAGGTCGTTCTCGATCGTTCGGGTCCGATGACCCGCTCCGCCCAGCGTCCATCGTCAATGGCATGGTAAGGCTGCATGCTGGCGATCACGCCCTGCTGCGCGAAGCGCTGGATGTCGTCCGGATGAATGTGCTGGGCATGCTCAATACGGAACCGCCGGTCCTTCGGACCGTTCAGCGCCAGCATGTCCGCCTGGATGTCGAGCAGCGCCGAAATCGCCCGGTCACCAATGGCGTGCACCATCACCTGCAGACCGGCCCGGTCCGCCTCGCGGATCCAGCGGGACATGTCGTCCAGCTCGTTGATGAAAAAGCCCCGCTCCTCGGGCGTGTCCGTGAAGGGTTCGAAGAAAGCCGCCGTATGCGAGCCGAGGGAACCGTCCATGAAACCCTTGAGCCCGCCGATGCGGAGCCATTCATCACCGGTGCCGCTCGCGGCGACCTCCCCGGCGAGTCTCGCCCAGTCTGACAGCGGCACTATGGAATAGACCCGCGTGCTCAGCGTTCCTGCCGCCTGTGCACGCCGGTAGGTGGCCAGGCTCTGCCACCCTGCCATGTCCTGAACACTGGTCACGCCCTGTGCGGCCACGTGTGCGCTGATCGCCTCGAGCGCCCGGTCGAGCTGCGCATGGCTCGGATCCGGCATGACCCGGTAGACGAGGTCCATGGCGTTGTCCTTGAGCACACCGGTGGGCGAGCCGTCCGGATACCGGACGATCTCACCGCCAGCCACGTCCGCCGTATCGGCGCTCACCCCGGCCAGTGACAACGCTGCGGAGTTCGCAAGCACCATGTGACCATCGAGCCGGTTGATCACCACGGGATGATCCGGCGTCACCGCGTCGATCCAGTCCCGTCTGGGAAGCTCGCCTCCCCAGTTCTCGTGATCCCAGTCTCCATTGGTGATCCATTCACCCACCGGCAGACCCGCGGCATAGTCGCCGATCCGCCGGGTAAACTCCTCCGGCGTCGCGGCGTCCCGCAACTGTACCGAGGCGAGCGCGAAACCGCCGTCCAGGAAATGCACGTGGGAATCGATGAAGCCGGGGACCACCATGCCCCGCGGTGACTCTATGTGCTCCGTGTCCGGCCCGATCAGAGCGGCCACCTCGGCATCCGCACCGACCGCCACGATCTGATCCCCACGCACAGCCAGAGCATCCGCCCAGGGCCGGGCGTCGTTCGCCGTGAATATCCTCGCGCCGGTGATCACCAGATCAGCCCCGGTGGGGGCGGTGACAGGCTCGCCTGGTACCGGAGCGCCCGCAGACTCACCTGCGGGCTCGGTGCACGCACTCAGCAGAGCGATCCCGGTGGCCAGAGCCAGCCACCGGAACCGATCCGCGAGTGCGGATCGTGGGTCGGTCATGGGTTCAGCCGGCGGCGTTGTAGCCGAGCAGCGCCTTCGTCTCGAGAAACTCCTCGAGCCCCCACTTGCTGAACTCCCGACCGTTACCCGACTGCTTGTAGCCGCCGAACGGTGCGCCCGGATCCACTCCGGCACCGTTCAGATGCACGTTACCGGCGCGGATCTTCCGACCGATCTGAGCTGCATGCTCCAGGTCTCCGCTGGAAACATAGGCAGCCAGGCCGTACACCGTGTCGTTGGCAATCTCGACGGCTTCCTCTTCGTCCGCGTAGGGAATCAGGGACAGCACGGGACCGAAAATCTCTTCCTGGGCGATGGCCATGTCGTTGCGCACGTCCGAGAAGATCGTCGGCTTGACGAAATACCCGCGATTGAGCCCATCCGGACGACCCACCCCGCCGGTCTGCAGGGTTGCGCCTTCGTCGATGCCCTTCTGAATCAGAGCCTGCACCTTGTTGAACTGGGTCTCGGAGACCAGCGGACCGATCTGCGTTTCCTGACTGGACGGGTCGCCCACCTTGATCTGTTCCGCCGTCGCCTTGGCGATGGCGGCCGCCTCTTCCATCCGGCTGGCGGGAACCAGCATGCGGGTGGGCGCATTACAGGACTGGCCCGTGTTCATGCAGACGCCGAAGGTATCCCGGGCGATGACCTCCGGGAAGGTCGCGTCATCCAGGATCACGTTCGGAGATTTTCCGCCGAGTTCCTGCGCTACCCGCTTGACCGTGGTGGCTGCTTCCTGCGCAACGGAGATGCCTGCGCGGGTGGAGCCCGTGAAGGACATCATGTCGATGTCCGGATGGGAGGACATGGCCACACCCACGTTCGGACCGTCACCGTGGACCAGGTTGAAGACACCGGGCGGCGTACCGGCCTCGTGCATGACCTCGGCGAAGATGATGGCGTTCAGAGGTGCGACCTCCGAGGGCTTGAGCACCATGGTGCAGCCGGCGGCGATGGCCGGTCCGACTTTGGCCGCAATCTGATTGAGCGGCCAGTTCCAGGGCGTGATCAGGCCGCACACACCGATGGGCTCGCGGACGATCTTCGCGGTGCCTGCATCCTCTTCCCAGGGGAAGCTGTTCAGCGCATTCAGCGAATACATGAGATGACCGAGGCCTGCCGGTGCCTGAGCTGCGGTGGCGAGCCCGATGGGTGCGCCCATCTCCTGAGAGACGATGCCGGCAATGTCGCCCATGCGTGCCTTGTAGCACTCGATGATGCGACCGAGGAGCGCGGCCCGCTCTTCAACCGTGGTCTGTGAGAAGGTCTCAAAAGCCGCCTTGGCCGCTGCGACTGCCTTGTCCACGTCGGCCTTGCCGCCCATGCTGATGCTGGCAATGGGCTCTTCCGTGGCCGGGTTGATCACCTCCAGCGTGTCACTGGTCGAGGGATCGACCCACTCACCATTGATGTAGAACTTGTTGGTGTTTTCCATGCTGTCCTCTCTTGGTTGTCTTGAATGCCGGAAAAAACGAAGCCCCGGGAAACCCAAGCCTCCCGGGGCGATGGGTACCGAAGCAGACTTACTTCGCAGTAAGCCGTACCGGCAGGTCCAGGTAGCCCTTGACGAAGCTCGACCGCACGCGAACCGGATCGCCCATGACCTCGACCTTCCCGAACCGCTTCAGAATCTCGTCCCAGGCGATTCTGAGCTGCATCTCGGCCACCCGGTTACCCATGCAGCGGTGCAGGCCGAATCCGAAAGCAATGTGCTTGCGTGCGTTTTCCCGGTCGATGATGAACTCGTTGGCATTCGGAAACATGGCCTCGTCCCGGTTGCCCGAAACGTACCACATGACCACGCGGTCGCCTTCCCTGATCTGCTTTCCGCCGAGGACAGTGTCCCGGGTCGCCGTTCTGCGCATGTGCGCCAGCGGCGTCTGCCAGCGGATGATCTCGGAAACCATATTGGGAATATGGCCGGGATCCGCCTTCAGCTTCTCAAACTGCGACGGGAACTGGTTCAGAGCCACCACACCCCCGGACAGGGAATTTCTGGTGGTGTCGTTGCCGCCGACTATGAGAAGAATCAGGTTGCCGAGAAACTCCATGGGGCGTTCCGGGAGATCGCGGGTGGCTTCACCGTGGGCGAGCAACGAAATCAGATCATTTCCCGGTTCGGTCTGTTTCACCCGCTCGTGCCAGAGGCCGGTGAAGTACTCGAGACACTCGAACAGCTCCGCCCTGCGCTGTTCCTCCGAGTCGACGATCCCCATGGTCTCGTCCGCAGTGGCCACGTCCGACCAGCGGGTCAGCTTGCGGCGATCTTCCCAGGGAAAGTCGAAAAGCGTCGCGAGCATCTGGGTCGTGAGCTCGATGGAGACGCGATCCACCCAGTTGAACGTCTCCCCTACGGGCAGACTATCCAGAATGTCACATACCCGCTGGCGGATAACGGGCTCCAGCGCCGCCAGATTGCGAGGGCCCACAACCGGGGAGACCACCTTGCGTTGCTCATCGTGCTGCGGCGGGTCCATGGCAATGAACATGGGCAGCACGAAATCCTCGTCCGGATCGTCGATGACGATGGTCGGTTCCGATGAGAACGTCTCGTGATTGGTATCCACTTCCTTGATCAGGTCGTAGGTGGATACGGACCAGTAGGGACCGTTGGCGAACTCGGGTTCCGCGCAGTAGTGCACGGGGGCTTCCGCCCGCAGACGCTCGAAATAGGGCCAGATCAGATCCTTTTCGAAGAGTTCGCCGTTGGCCACGTCCAGCTTGTCCAGCGGTGTGCCATAGGCGTCCTGTCTGGCCTGCTCCAGCGCGGTGGCGGGAGCGGTCAGATCGATTGCTTCACTCATTTCCTTCCTCCTTCTTCCGTCGACACAGACGCCGGCGGAAGTACTTGTTCAGAATGGGCCGGGCGTCCTTACATCTGGAATTCGGGGACGTTGACCACCAGTCCGTCCAGCTCATCCCGCACGGGAATCTGGCAGGACAGCCGCGAATGTGCTTCACGCTCCGGATTCAGATCCAGCATGGACTCCTCACGATCGCTGGGGCCGCCGACCTTGTCCCACCAGGCATCGTCCACCACCACGTGACAGGTCGCGCACGAACATTCTCCGCCGCAATCCGCATCGATCCCGGGAACCAGGTTGTCGATCGCCGCGTTCATGACCGAGGTATCGTTCGCAGCTTCTACTACGTGCTCCTGGCCGTCGTGGGTGATGAAGGTAATCTTCGCCATGAAAAACTCCTGAACTGATCAGAGCGTAGGCCGCTCTCTTGGATAGTGTCAGCGCGCGCTTCGACGCCGCCGGTTTGCAAATTGGAACAGCGGATTGTAGCCGGATACGGCGTAAATGCGACCCATCCGGCGCCCCGGTGCTTACCGCTGTCTACCACCCTGAAATGCCCGTGCCTATAGGGAAAGTCCACAGTCCGGAGAACGCCGCGCCAGCCGGTCTTGCCCGGCAACTCCGGGAGTCCCTAGAATGACCCTCCAGGGGTGAATGGGAGAGCTGCTCGGATGACCGTCCTGAGACACCCGTTGAGCGGTGCCACCTACAGGCTCCGGGATGACGGGCTCGTGGAGGTGGAAAACAACGGCCTTTCCGGCGTGTTCTCCTTCGAAGGCCGGCATCACGCAGGCAGCCTGCGCCAGGCTGATCCGCACATGCTGCTGTGGATTGCAGGACCTCAGCTGCCGGCACGCCACAACGTCCGCAGAAACCGCTGACGGGACATCGGGGAGACGACCACATGGCAAGCAGAGCGGAACCGCCAGGACAGCGTTCGGCCGGGATCAGCTACCAGGCGCTCATTGCACAAGACAGGGTCCCTCCGCCCGCACCCCTGACCTGGGAGAATCCCCTGGACGTGCCCACGGTACGGGTCCCCGTGCTCCGGTACACGAGCAGAGAGTACTACGACCGCGAGATCCGCGAACTCTGGCCACGGGTCTGGCAGATGGCCTGCCGGGAAGAGGAGATCCCGCAGACAGGCGATTACCACCTGTACGAACTCGGCCCCTATTCCATCATCATCGTGCGTACGCACGACGGCATCCGTGCGCATCACAACGTCTGCCGCCACCGAGGCCGGAAGCTGTGCGACTTTGCGACCGGTCATGCGGCCAGCTTCATCTGCCCTTTCCACGGCTTCAGCTGGAACATCGACGGCTCGCTGCGCACGATCACGTCTGAGTGGGATTTTCCACACATAGACCGGCAGAATTTCGGTCTGACGCCGGTGAGGGCCGAGCTCTGGGGCGGCTGGGTGTTCATCAACATGGACATGAACGCGGAACCGCTGGCGGACTTCATGGGCGACCTGCCCCGGCACTTCGACTTCTGGCCGCCGGAGGAACGCTACGTGGAAGCCCACGTCGGCAAGGTGATGAAGGCCAACTGGAAGCTGGTGCAGGAAGCCTTCATGGAAGCCTTCCACGTGATTACCACCCATCCGCAGATTCTGGACGGCATCGGTGACGAGAATTCCCAGTACGACGCCTGGGACAATTTCTCCCGGGCCATCACGCCGAACGGAACACCGAGCCCGCACCTCAAGCGTCAGCCCACGGAGCAGGAACTGTTCGACTCAGTGACCATGCGGGCGCTGGACGACCCGCCCAACCCGGAGGTCCCGGACGGTATGACCGCGCGGGCCATGCTCTCGGCAGGTGCCCGGGCCGGGCTCCAGAAAATTCTCGGCACCGATGCGGTGATCGCCGATGCGGAGGTTTCGGACAGCATCTACTACACGCTTTTCCCGAACTTCCATCCCTGGGGCGGTTACAACCGCATCGTCTACCGCTTCAGACCCTGGGACAACCGGCACGACCGGTGTCTGATGGAATGCTACTACCTGAGTCCGTTTGCCGGCGATCGGCCGGCGCCGGCCCCGCTCCGGCTGCTCGATGAGGACACGCCCTGGACCGAGGCACCGGAACTCGGCCTGCTGGCCAAGGTGTTCACTCAGGACACCTTCAATCTGCCCCAGGTGCAGGCAGGACTGGAAGCCGCGCAGTACCAGGAGGTCGTGCTGGCGCGGTATCAGGAAACCAAGATCCGCCACTTTCACCACCTGCTCTCGCAGTGGCTGCCCGACTGATCCGGCCGGGGAAATTCAGGACGCTTCGGACCGGGACTTCAGAAACTGATAAAGCTGCCGGTCGTGCCGGGAAGTGGCCGACAGCCGGCCCGGGCGGACGAACGGTTCCCAGCGCGGCTGCCCACCCTCGGGCCGGTCGCCCATCACGGTGACCCGCTGAATCACCCGCTCACCTTCGAAATCGTTGAGCACGAAATGCTGGGTACAGCGGTTGTCCCAGATCGCGTACGTGTGCTCGCGCCACTGATAACGCACCGTGAATCGCGGATTGGTCACCCAGCGGGTGAGATGACGCAGCAGCGCATCGCTTTCATAGGCATTCATTTCGACGATGCGCCGGGTGAAGTGCTCGTTCACGTAGAGCGCTTTTCTGCCGGTCTCCGGATGCACCCGGACCACCGGATGGATGGCCATCTGATCCGGCCGGTTGTGCGGCAGCGCATCGTGCAGCGCTGTCAGCCCGTCGCAGAGCGTCTGCATCGGCGCAGACAGCTCTTCGTAGGCGCGGTACAGGCTCGCCCACATGGTGTCGCCGCCGGTAGGCGGACAGCGGACCATGTGCAGAATGCTCATGAGCGCCGGCTCGTCCCGGAAGGTGATGTCCGTGTGCCATTCGTCAGCCACGCCGCCGTGGGTCGCCGCCAGCTCGAACATCTCGGTGTGCGGCGTGTAGGGATTCTTCAGATGCGGGTGCCCCTCCAGCTCACCGAAGCACCGGCCGAGCGCCACGTGCTCGTCCACGCTCAGAGTCTGATCCGGGAAGAAGATGACCAGATGCTCCAGAAGCAGACTTTTCAGTGCGTCGATGACTTCATCGCTCTGATCACGCAGATCGGCACCCGTGATCTCCGCACCCAGCGCCGGCGCGACTTTTCGGACCTGCCAGCCTTCGGGCAGTGCTGCGGACTCGGCCATCATTGTTCCCCCACCGGTTTTCCGGGATATCTTGGCGGCGCCGGTGACGGAGCACAAGTGCACGTACGTGTTCTTGACCCGCGAGTTGCTCGGACGGACGATGAACGCATGTTCATGCGGATTCTTCTTCTGCTGCTGCTCTGCTCGCCCGCAGGCCTGCCCGGGACCCGCCTTCTGGCGCAGGAACGCACCGGCGCCCGCGATCAGCGGGTATTGATCATCGAATCGGGTCTGAGAGATCTGTCCGAGGCAAATGAGGCTGCGCTCGCCCGTCAGCGTGTGGACCCCGTGCCTTCTTCGGATGCGCTCGGCGCACCGCGCGTTCGCCTGGAGCCACGGCCGCCAGCAGATGCCTCCGAACGCGTTCGGGCGGAGATTCAGAGCAGCCTGCACAGACTCCGGCGCGAATCGGTCAGTGCGCAGACTGAGGACTCGCGTAAGGTGATCGTGGACGACATGCTCGAGCGGCAGGCCGGCCAGCATGGCGCCTCAGGGAAATCGGCCACCGACACACCCTGAGACGCTCGATCCGCCGCGAACCGGAACTCAGCGTTCGGTAGGATCGCGCCCATCACGGGGCGCTCCGGTACCGGAGGAACCCATGAAGATCTTGCGGCCATCCGTAAAGGTCACGTCTCTGCCGTTCGCCCGGTTGGACCGGTCCTTGCTCTGATATCCGTCGACGATGATCTCCGTGCCTGGCGTGAGCGTGTTCCGAGTCAGGCCACGGCGCAGCAGCGTGTTCGGGGTCCCCCCCTCCACCATCCAGACTTCCTTGGAGCCATCGTCCTTGGTGATCTCCATGTGAATCCAGGTATGGGGATTTACCCACTCGACCCGCACCACCGGTCCGCGAAGCACGAGGGGGCGGTTTGGATCGAATTCCGCACCGAAGGCGTGGTGCGCCAGCGAAGGCGCTGCCGCAGCCAGCGCGCCCGCCGCGAGACCCATGGCGCTCAGACGGACGACTTTCTGCTTGATCAGATACTGCTTGAACATGGTCCTCTCTCGGTCTTCCAATTCGCTGATTCTATTCGGGGGAACGGGTCAGTTGCCACCGGCACCCACGTCGGCCTCCTCGACCGACTGCCCCGTCGTTTCTGCTTCCGCTTCCAGAATCCGTGCGCCTCTGAGAATCCCTTCCATGGCGTAGTTGCCCTCATGACAGGCGTATTCATACACACGGTCATCCGTGGCCGGCCAGGGATACTCGCCGCCCCAGGGTTCGGTCCAGACGTTCGGATCCTCCACCATGAAGCTGTACAGCAGGGTCCCGTCGTCGAGGCGGCGGAAGCGTTCCACCACGTGGAGGTCCCTCGTCGCCAGGGACAGGGCCGGCTCGTCGGTGAAGTTCGTGGTGTCCACCACCAGCGTATCCCCTTCCCACCAGCCGATGGAGTCGCCGAGCCAGCGGCGGACCTCGGGCGGCGCGTGCTCGCCGTTCAGCCGGATGACCCGGGCATCGTGCACCATCTCCACCAGAATCATCACGTGATCGGGGGTCTGCACGATCCGTTTGTGATTGTTGTAGAGCGTGGGGAGCATGGGGGGGCCGCCGGTGGACCCGAAACCGAGCAGGCAGCGGTCCGAGAGTGTTCGGCTTTCCGGTCCGTCGTAAGGTCCGGGCCCATCCATCTCGAGCCACCAGGCATCACCCTGGTTCTCCCGGAAGAACGCACGCCGCGCCATGGCCTGCTTCTGTCCTTCCGGCGTCATTTCCGGGCGACGGCCGTTCTCAGGCACTGTGATGATGGACGTGCGGTATTCTCCATCGATCTTGATGGCCGTCTCACCATTGTCCACCCAGAAGGTGTTGTAGCCGCCCACGTTGCCCGCGGCACCCGTGGACCCGTCGCCGCCTTCCGGCGGTGCGCCACGGTTCGGATCGCTGTCCTGGTTCTGGGCCGCCTTGTAGTCCGCAATCCGTTTCGCCGCGGCTTCTGCCATTTCCGGCGTCAGCGTCAGACTGTTCCCGAATTCCTCCGGTCGCTGCAGCGGCGTGATGGTGGCCGTGTCATAGGTACCGGTAAAATCCGGTCGCCCGTCGCTGGTCCGGGCGTCGGCAAAGGCGAAACCGGACGCACAGGTGATCGCGGCAAACATCGCGAGGCTCGAAGCCGCTCTCACCATGGCTTTCGTCATGGCTTTCGTCCTGGTTTTCGTTGCATTCATGATCCCCTCCCTCCGGCTTCCTGCTTCTCGTCTAGTCTAGCGGTTTCCGTCGATACTCACCGTACAGCAGCTCTTCGACGAATTCCGGGCATTTGAAATCCATCAGCTGAATGTCCGGTTCCATGCGCCGGTAGAGGGGCATCTCGATGGTCCAGGGCTCCGTGAAGGTTTCAGGATCCTCGATGGTTGCCTCGTAGTGCAGGTGATACGGGCTCATGGGTGTGTATCGCTCTGTCACTTTCAGCTTCCAGCTGGTGTGATTGCCGGCACGGTCCAGCCAGGCCTGACCATGGAAACCGGTGGCTTCCACCACCAGTGTGTCCCCCTCCCAGCGGCCCACCGACTGGCCCATCCAGGAATCCACCTGAGGCGGACCCGGATCTTCCATGTAGATGTCACGGACCGCGCCCGCCCACTGATAGGCGATGAAAATGTCTTCCTTGCCCTGGAAGATCTGGAACGGCTGCGGCATGTAGGTGGCCCGCGGCACGCCCGGCATGTAGCACTTCACCTCCGGGTCCAGCTCGGCCCAGTTGGCCTGATTGGCCTGCTTCTTCTCCAGCGCCTCAGGCTTGTAGGGAATTCTGCCGCCGCCCTTGATCACGCCCATCCCGGGCGGAACCGAGCCCACCGCGCCCATGGCAAGCACGTTTTTCGCCGGAACCGGCCCGTGCGGACCTTCCCTTTCCTGCAGTGCCGAGCGGGCCATGTGCAGCTCGAGATCGTAGTTGGCTTCGTTCAGCGCCTGCCAGATGCCGTTCAGGTCCGGATGCACGCCGTCCGGGCCACGCGGCGCTTTGTAGGCCTCCGCGTTGACAAGAGCCGGCACGGCGAGCGAAGCGATAGAAACGGCCACGAGCAGAAAACGACGCATATGTTCCCCTGAATTCCCCTGAAACAATCTGAGATACCAAAATGTTCGACCCTAATAGCACCAGAGCACCAGAGCACCAGAGCACCAGAGCACCGGGCAGCATTCACCACCGCCGGGCCGAACGACGTATATTAACCAGCTTCAAGTATCGCAGGATAGCGCGATGAAACTGAGCGGGATCACCTGCCTGGATCTGTCCCTGTTTCTCCCCGGACCCACGGTCAGCCAGATGATGAGCGATCACGGGGCCCGGGTGATCAAGATCGAAAGCCTGGGAGAAGGAGAGCCGAACCGGCACATCGGTCAGCGGCGCGGCGACGAAAGCGTCTATTTCGCCTGCACGCATCGGGGCAAGGAGAGCCTGACCCTGAATCTCAAGGCACCCGAAGGGCTCGACGTGTTCATGCGTCTGGTACAGCATGCCGACGTGATCCTGGAGTCTTTCCGGCCCGGCGTCGTCAAACGTCTCGGCGTCGATTACGACGCCGTCAGGCAGGTGCGGCCGGACATCGTCTACGCCTCCATCTCGGCCTATGGTCAGACGGGTCCGCTGGCTTCCGACCCTGCCCACGACCTCTCCGTGGAGGCCATGTGCGGACTCCTTTCGAACAATGTCGACGACGCGGGCCGTCCGGTCATGCCGGGCATGCCTGCCGGAGACATGCTGGCGGCCACCCTCACTCTCTCCGGGATCCTCATGGCCCTGCTCCGGCGCAAAGAGACAGGCGAAGGCGATTACCTGGACGTCGCCATGATGGACTCGATTCTCTCCTGCATGCCGAACAGCATGGGCGCGGTTTTCGCCGATCACATGCCACCGGTACCGCGCAACGAAAGGATCTGGGGAGGCGCCGCGTTCTATCGGATTTACGAGACCAAGGATGGCGGCCACATCACCCTGGGGGGCTCGGAGATCAAGTTCGCCCGGAATGCCTTGGAAGCGCTGGGACGTCCGGATCTGGTGGCACTGTGCACCCTGCCGCCCGGCGAAGGTCAGCTGCCGGTGGTCGAGTTTCTCTCGGAGACCTTTCTCACCCGGACCCGGGCCGAATGGATCGAGTTCTTCGCACCGCTGGATGTCTGCTTCGCGCCCGTCAACGACCTGCGCACGGGTCTGGACCTGGCCCAGACCCGTCACCGGGAAATGTGCCTCACAGACGACTCAGGCCGGGAACATCTCGGCACACCTCTGAAGTTTGCCGCCGAGCCGGCAGACATCGACTTCCGGGCACCGGCACATGGCGAGCACACACGCAGGATCCTGACCGAACTGGGCTATGACGACGACGGGATATCAGCGCTGTCCGGAAACGGCGTGGTCTGACCTCGAAGGCGCACCGTCGGCGGTGTGCCGGTCGTATCAGCGCTCGTGGACCTGCACCGGCAGCTCCGTGAAACCATGCACGAAGGCCGAGAGATTCCGCTGCGGCTCGCCCACCACTTCCACCATCCGGAAGCGCTTCATGATCTCTTCCCAGACGATGCGGAGCTGCATCTCCGCCAGGCGGTTCCCCATGCATCGGTGAATGCCGAACCCGAACGAGAGATGGTGGCGCGCCTGGGGGCGGTCGATGAGAAACTCGTTGGGCCGGTCGATGGCCTCCTCATCCCGGTTCCCGGAGATGTACCACATCACCACCTTGTCCCCTTCACGGATCGGCTTGCCCCCGAGTTCCGTGTCTTTCGTCGCGGTGCGCCGCATGTGAGCCAGAGGCGTCTGCCAGCGGATGATTTCGGAGACCATGTTGGGAATGAGACCCGGATCGCTCCTGAGCTTGTCGTACTCGCCGGGATGCTCGTTCAATGCAAGCACGCCGCCGCTGATGGAATTCCGAGTGGTATCGTTGCCCCCGACGATCAGCAGAATCAGATTGCCCAGATACTCCATGGGCCGGTTGATCATGTCCCGGGTGTCTTCGCCGTGCACGAGCATGGAGATCAGATCCGTTTTCGGAGGCTGACCGGCACGCTCGTGCCAGAGTGTCGTAAAGGCTTCCAGGCACTCCATCATGACCGCCCGCCGCTCCTCCATGGATTCGACCATCACGCCGGGTGCCGAGGTGACCACATCGGACCACCGGGTGAGCTTGCGCCGATCTTCGAAAGGGAAATCGAACAGCGTCGCCAGCATCTGGGTGGTGAGCTCGATGGACACCCGGTCTACCCAGTTGAAGGTTTCGCCTCGCGGCAGCCCGTCCAGAATTCGCCCCGCCCGCTCCCGGATGGTGCCCTCCAGCGCCGCCAGATTCCGGGGCGCCACCACAGGGGCAACGGTGGCACGCTGAACGTCGTGCACCGGAGGATCCATGGCGATGAACATGGGCGTGCGCATCCGCTGCTCCGGCTTCAGGCTGATCGGGGGACCGAGACCGATTCCGTCCGCCGAAGAAAAAGTCTCGTGGTCGTTGTCCACCTGGAAGATGTCCCTGAACCGGGTTACTGACCAGAAAGGTCCCACGTCACTTTCCCGGCAGTAGTGCACCGGGTCTTCCGCCCGCAGGCGTTCGAAGTAACGCCAGTGCTCCTGGCACTGGAACAGCCTCCCCTGCGCCAGGTTGATGTCCTCCAGCGGAACCTCCCAGGGATCGGGAAATTCCAGAGCACGTATCCCCTTCCCGGCTGCCGCCCCTTTCCCGAGCTCCGTAGCCTCGCTCATCTCTTCACCACTCCCAGCCCTGTTCCGGTCCGTTCTACCGGATCCGGAAGGGCATGTACAATGGCCGGATGGACTGGCTGCCGCTGCTCGAGAAATGGTTGGTGCCCGTGGCCGCTACCCTCGGCGTCACGGCGCTCGTGCTCGTGGTGCTCAGGCGCCTCATCCCGGATGAAGCCGCCACCCGGGTCGCCCGCCAGCTCGCCACCGTGGGCGTGCTCGTGGTCGCGAATATCGCTCTCGTCCTGGCACTGCCTCTGGACAGCGCGACCACCGGTCAGCTGCTGAGCCTGTTCGGCCTCGTGATCACCGCGGTGATCGCCCTCTCCTCGACCACGTTCGTGAGCAATGCCATGGCCGGACTCATGCTCCGCTCGGTAGGTGGATTTCATACCGGCGATTTCATCCGGGTCGGCGAGAGCTTCGGCCGTGTCACCCAGAAGGGTCTGCTGCACACGGAGATTCAGAGCGAAGACCGGGACCTCATCACGCTGCCGAATCTCTTCGTGATGAATCAGCCGGTTCGGGTGGTACGGTCCTCCGGCACGCTCATTTCGGCAGAAGTCTCCCTCGGCTACGACATCCACCGGCACCGCGTCCGCGACCTGCTCAAACTGGCTGCCGAGGATGCGGCGCTCACGGATCCATTCCTGCAGATCACCGAGCTGGGCGATCACGCCATCTCCTATCGTATCTACGGATTCCTCGAAGACGTGAGCAACCTGGTCACCAAGCGCACGGAGCTGAGGGGCAAGATGCTCGACCGCCTGCACGAAGACGGCGTGGAGATCGTTTCCCCCAGCTTCATGAATCAGCGCGCTCTGGATCCCACCCGCCCCATCCGCCCGCCGGAGCAGGCCCGGGCCGAGGTGGAGGATTCCCACGCCGAATCGCTCATGTTCGACAAAGCCGACCTCGCCGCCCGCGTCGATCGCCTGCGCACCAAGCGGAGCGAACTGCAGGCCAGGCTCGAGGGTCTGGACATGCCGGACGAGGCGGAAAGAGCCAGGGAAGTGCACTGGCTGGAACGTCAGATCGAACACCTGGACGACATCCTCGGTACGCTGGAGAAACAGTAGTGCGGATCGCGATTGCCGGAATCTCCCACGAGACCAATACCTACTGTCAGGCGCCTACCACCGGGCGTGACTTCCACCAGATGCGCGGCGAAAAGATTCTGACCACGCTGGGACAGGAATCGGATGTCGGCGGCGCTGTGGCGGCCTGTGAACGCCTGGGCGTGGAAGCGGTGCCGCTGCTGTTCGCCTCCGCGCAGCCTTCCGGAACCATCGAACGGGAGGTCTATGAGGCCTTCAGGGACGAGATCCTCGATGGTCTTGCCGCGGCCCTGCCGCTGGACGGGCTCGTCCTCTGTCTGCACGGTGCCGGGGTGGTGGACGGCATCGAGGATCTGGAAGGTGATCTGGTCGGGGCCATCCGCGCTCTGGTCGGAACCGATCTGCCGATCACGGCTTCCTTCGACCTGCACGGGAACGTCACCCAGGCCATGGCCGATGCGCTGGACGGCACCTTCGCCTGCCACCACTATCCGCACGTCGACCTGCACGAACGGGCGGCAGAAGCGGTCGAGCTGATCGTCCGCATGCACGGGGAAGGCGTGCGCCCGGTCAGCGTGGTGACCTATCTGCCCATGCTTCTGCCCACGACGACCACCTTCATCGATCCCGGCAGAAGCCGTCTGGAGCAGATGCTCGACGCGGAAGCGGAGCCCGGCGTGATCGACGTGAGCTGGTTTCACGGCTTTCCGTACACGGATGTGGCACACGTGGGCACCTATGTGGTGGTCACCACGGACGGCGACCGGGATCAGGCAGCGCGCATAGGCCGGGTACTGGCCTCCGAGCTCTGGCATGACCGGGCGGATTTTGAACCGAGAAGCCTGAGCGCCGAGGAAGCCGTCGCAGAGGCGGCCAACCTGCCCTGGTCCCCTGAGGCGGGCCCGATCGTAATTCATGAAACCTCGGACAACTGCGGCGGCGGTTCGCCCGGTGACGGCACTCACCTGCTGCGGGCCATGCTCGCGAGTGACCTCGAGAACGCCTGCTTCGGCTTCATCGTGGACCCGGAAGTGGCCGCGGCAGCGCATGCCGCCGGTGTGGGGCAGACCATGGACGTACGTCTGGGCGGAAAGACGGACGATCTGCACGGGGATCCACTGGAGCTGTCCGTTTACGTGAAAGCGCTTCATGACGGTCGCATCCGGCTTCAGGCCATGTTCCGGGGTATGCCCCTGAACCTGGGACCCATGGCCAGGCTGCAGCCCGTGGGTTCGAACGTGGAAATCATCGTCGCCAGCCGCCGGTCCCAGACTTTCGACCCTGAGCCCTTCCTGGCGCTGGGCATGGACGTGCGTCGTTACCGTTTCGTCGCCCTGAAATCGAGCAATCACTTCCGGGCCGGTTTCCAGGATCTGGCCAGCGCCATCGTCACCGCCGACCCTCCCGGCCTGACCACACACCACATCGAAGTCTTCCCGCGGCAGCGGTCCAGCCGGCCTCTCTGGCCCATCGATCCGAAAGCCCGGTTCGAAACGGCGGACTGACATGCTGCTCAACGGAATACGGATCATCGATCTGACCCGCGTCGTCGCCGGACCCTGCTGCACGAGAACGCTCGCGGATCTGGGCGCCGAGGTGATCAAGATCGAGCCGCCTGACGGTGATCTGCTCCGACGGGGGGTTCCGAAGGTTGGCGGCGTGGCCGTGGGTTACGCGCAGCAGAACGCCGGCAAGCAGCACCTGTCCATCGATCTCACCCGGGAAGAGGGCCAGGCGCTGGTTCTCGAGCTGGCAGCCGGGGCAGACGTTCTCGTGGAGAACTATCGGCCCGGCGTTGCCGCGCGTCTGGGGCTCGGCTACGAAGCGGTCCGGGCATGCAGGCCGGACATCGTCTACTGCTCCATCTCCGGCTACGGGCAGACCGGGCCGGCCGCAGGGCGGCGGGCCTATGCGCCGGTCATTCATGCAGAGCTCGGTCTGATCGATCTGAATGCCCGGGAACGGGGCACCGATCCGCTGCCCGAAGCCGTCTCCCACGCGGATTTCGCGGTCGGCGCTCAGGCGGCAACCGGCATCCTGGCCGCCCTCGTTCACCGGCTGCGCACCGGCGAGGGTCAGCACCTGGACGTTTCCATGGCGGAAACCATGCTGGCAGTGAACGAATGGACCGCCGTCGAAGCCAACGGCGGTTTCGGTGATGAGATCAGTCCCTTCCGTCCGGGCAAGGCGGCCCTGCTCAGATTCCCGGACGGCGCCTGGATTCAGGTTCCCGGTAATCCCACCACCTGGATATTCGGTGTCGCCCGAGCACTCGGCAGAGAGGACGAACTCGAGGCCAGGGGCTGGACGGAACCGCGCCTCACTCAGGGGAAGGACGAGGAGATCAAAGCCCTGATGCAGGCCTGGGCGGCCGAATTCCCTACCCGGGAAGCCTTCGAAGCCGCGCTCGCGAGCGCCCGTATCCCGCTGGGAGAGGTGAAGCCGCTGGCAGGCATCGCCGACGAGGATTGGGCGGTGGCCCGTGGGGCATTCACGGACATCCCCGTCGGCACGGAACGGATACGGATACCGCGTTCCCCGTTCAGGATCGCTGGCGCAGAGATCGGTCCACGCAGCGGTGCAACCACGCGGGGTTGCGACAACCGCCGGACGCTGAAGACCCTGCTCGGCAGAACGGATGCGGACATCGATACGCTGGAAGCTTCCGGTGTGTTGAGCTCAGAGTGAGCCCGCTTGTCAAGTTGTCACCCGTTGACTGAGGCGACATCATCACCGCGATGAGCACCCAGGCAGAGAAGCTGCCCCTCAGAATCAAGCTGGCTTATGGCGCACCGAGCTTTGCCGGAGCCGGCATGGCGATCCCCATCGCCATACACCTGACGATCTTCTATTCGGACACCATCCTTGTACCCCTCGGGCTGATCGCGCTCGTCAAAGCCCTGGCACGTGCCCTGGATGCGCTCACGGATCCGTTCATGGGCTGGCTGACCGACAGCACCCGCAGCCGCTGGGGGCGCCGCCGTCCCTGGATTCTGTTCGGGGCCCCGGCGGCAGCACTGTCCTTCTATCTCATGTTCTCTCCTCCGGACGGCCTGGCGGGCGCCAACGCCGCTGCCTGGTTTGCCGCCACCTACATCGGTTATTACGTGTTCCACACGGTTTACATCATCCCGCACAACGGCCTCGGCCCCGAGCTCACGCTGGATTACAACGAGCGCAGCACGCTGTTCGGAATCCGTGAGGCCTTCGTCGTTCTGGGAACCCTGGTTGCCGCGGTCGCGCCGCCCATCTTCATTCAGACTCTCGGCGGCGCCCGGGAAGGCTATTCCGGATTTGCCGCGCTTCTCGGCGTGCTGCTCGTGGGTCTTTATCTGAATCTGGTGATGCAGATCCGGGAGCGCCCGGACTTCACCAGCCGGGCGCCCAACCCCCTGGTGCCCGGGCTGCGGCGCGTATTCCGCAACCGGGCGTTCCGCATCCTCCTGGCGGTCTATCTGACCAGCGCGACCACCGGCGCCATCCCCGGACTGATGATGCCGTACTTCACCAAATACGTGCTGCAGCCCGAGAATCCGGACACCTGGCTCGCCGCTTTTCTGGCCGTCTACTTCGGAGCCGGCTTTCTCTTCCTGCCGGTCTGGATCTGGCTGGCCCGGCGCTTCGAAAAGAAACCGGTCTGGCTGGCCAGCTTCATCCCCAGTATCACAGGCTCAGGAGCGCTGTTCTTCATGGGCCCCGGAGACATCTGGCCCACTTTCTTCATCCTCATCTGGGCGGGAGCTGCCTTCGGAGCCGGCCTCTTTCTCGGCCCGGCCATGCAGGCGGATGTGATCGACTACGACGAGCTCTACACCGGAAAACGCCGCGAAGCGCAGTACGGCGCGCTCTGGTCGATCATGCAGAAATTCGTGATCATTCCCAGCATGTCCATTCCCCTGGCCATTCTCGCCACCGCCGGCTATCTGCCCAATGTGCCCCAGACCGAGGAAGTGCAGTTCGCCATACGCGCCATCTTCGGTCTCGGCCCGGCGGCCACCGCATCGGCCGCCCTCCTGATCGGCCTTCTGTATCCGATCAGCAGAAAGGTCCACCAGGAAATCTGGGACGGTATCGATCGGCTGAAACAGGGACAGAGTGCCATCGATCCGATCAATGGCCATCGCATCCCGCCATACAGCGAGCGTCACGAGGACGAAGATCTGGGCTGGTACCTGGATCACTACACCAGCGGCGAGCTGCAGATGGTGATGGCCCGCGGCACACGGGCGCTGAAAGGCAGGATCGCATGGCTGCTGGCCGGATCGCTCGCGGTGCTGGCTCTGTCCGTGTTCGCCGTCACTGCCGAAGTGCAGCTGGATGCGAAGCCCGGCATCATGGCCGTGCTCTACGTCGTCACCGGCGGTCTGGCGCTGGCCGCTCTGCTCTTTCACTTCATCCGCTGGCGGGCAATGGACCGACTCGAGCAGGTCGACCACCGGGTGATCACGGGGCACATCGAGCTGAATCAGCTGCTGAAGGGTCATGAGGTGGATCTGACCCCGGAACCCGGTGCTGCGGGTCGCTAGCCGAAATCGAGATCGATGCTGATCGGATAGTGATCCGAACCCCGCCGTGCCCTCTGGCTGGCATGAATGGTCGCGCTGTCGCCCACCATCCTGTCTCGCGCCGTTTCTCCGAGCAGCAGAAAGTCCAGGCGCATCCGCCGCTTTGGCCAGTAGGTGGACGGGTTGGAACCGCTGGCGGCCAGACTCTCGCCCAGCGGGTCGCTGAGAGGCAGATCGAAGATGGGACGCAGAATCGCGCTGGAACGGAGGTCGTTGAAATCGCCGCCGAGGATCACCAGCCGGTCTGCGTGCTCGAGCAGGTATTCTCCGATTCTCGCTGCCACCTCGCGGACCTCAGCTGCGCGGATGTCGTCCGCCGCAAGCCGCCGCCAGGGTCGGTTGGTTTTCGATTTCAGGTGCACGTTGAACAGCGCCAGCACTCCCTGATCCGCGAGATCGACTTCCGCCAGCATCAGATCGCGCTGGATGCGCACGGGCGTCGCCCGTTCGGCCGCAGCATCTGCCTCGCTCGCGTACTCGAGGAGCGCCATGCCGGATTCGTCCCAGAGGGTCAGCGTGCGATGGGATGTGAGCTCGAAGGGTTCCCGGCTGAGAATACCGAGGTGGATGCCCCGATCGCTGTTTCCGGGCAGGACCGACGTGAAAGGAAAAGGTCGTTTCAGTGCGTCGTTCACCCTATTCAGCACACGATGGGAGCCCACCTCCTGCAGCAGGATGACGTCCGCCCGGAGCGCTTCGATGGTGCCGGACAGCGCTTTCAACGCAGCGGGTGTCTTCACAGCGCCCCCGTTGGCACCGGCATCGGTTTCATCGAACAGGTTCTGAACGTTGTAGCTGGCGATTCGCAAGGCTCAGCGCACCGGATCCGCCGGGGTCATGGCGCCTGCCGGGCCGGGAAACACCACAGGGGATTCGAAGCCCGCGGCAGAGACGGCCGACACGCCAAACAGGTAGTTGTCGATCACCAGGTTCTCGAGGGTCGCTTCGCCGACGTCGCCGACGAACCGGCTGCGTGTCCAGACCGGCGCAGTGGTCAGCCGCCAGTGCACGCGGTATCCGGCGGCACCTGCGGAACGCTGCCAGCGCAGCGTGGTGCTCGGCTGCACGGCGCCTTCGATTTCCACAGCCGCCGGCGGTGCGGGGGCAGAAGCCATGGCGGCGAGCGAGACCACGTTCAGCGCCGTCAGCCGGGCGGCATAGTCGAAGCTCACGCCTTCGATCACATCGCCATAGGCAATGCCGTCCTCAATGCGGAGATCCTGATGCTGCCGGGTGTAATTCTCGTTCGTCTCCATGATCCGCACTGCGGGATAACCGGCATCGTTGAACGGCCGGTGATGACCGCCTCTGCCGAAGCGATCCAGGCGGTAGATCATCATCACATCCAGATTCGCCAGATAGCGGTCGGCCATGACGTCGATGTAGCGAGCCAGGTTCCGCGACGCGGAATCCACCTCGCCCCCGGTGAAACGGCGCAGTCTGGCTTCTTCCGCCGTCTCCACCGCCCGGGTCCCTTCGGAAAATACCCGCGCGCTGCTGTTGTCGACGACGCCGTTCACGCCTTCGATGTTGCCGATCATGTCGTTGTTGAGCACCGCCTGAACGCGCCAGCCTGCCGCCCTCGCCGCTTCCGCCATGATCCGGCCGCCGTACAGGCCCTGTTCTTCTCCCGAGAGTCCCGCATAGACGATCGAGCCGCGGAAACGATGGCCACAGAGCACCCTCGCCGCCTCCATCACGCCCGCCATGCCACTGGCATTGTCGTTGGCGCCGGGTGAGTCCGACGTGTAGTCGAGCGGGTCGCTGACCCGGGAATCGATGTCGCCGCTCATGATCACGTAGCGGTCGGGATCGTCGGTACCGCGCTGGACGGCGACGACGTTGACCACCTCCGTGGGTTCGGGAATCCGGGGGCCCTGAACCACGTCGCTCTGCGTGAAGACTTCCAGGGTGTCGCCGCAGTCCGCGGAGATCTTCCGGAACTCCGTTTCGATCCATCGCCGTGCCGCGCCGATACCGCGCACTTCGGATGCCGTTTCGCTCAGCGTGTGCCGGGTGCCGAATCCGACCAGCGCTTTCACGTCCTGCTCGAGCCGGTCGGCGTTCACCGAGCCCACCAGATCGTACAGTTGCTCAGGTGACGCCAGCAGACCACCCGCACCTGCCGCCGGTGGGGCGAGGAAAACCTCGCAAAGCACTGCGATCAGACAGCTTTGAGTTATTTTATTGATATTTTTCATAGAGTTATATGATGTTTCTAACCTGATTCCAAAAATTTTGCAGGGCTCGCGTCCAGCGCCGACTCATGGATAATGCACAGGGAGAACGCCACGAGGCAAAGGGCCTGGCGCGAATGTCTCAGGGGAGCAGATGACCACAGAAGAACAGACGGCCGAGATCCTGTCGGCCATGGAGATTCTGGCCGAGAAGGCCGGCGATGTCGCACCTGCCGTGTTCGAGCGGTACTTCGAACGGTGTCAGGAGTCCAAGGCTCTGATGGATCACATGGACGAGCACATGCTCGGTCGCATGATGGACCAGGTGCTCCTGCTGATCATGGAATCAGGGGAAGAGGAGCTCGCCAGCTATCTCACCTTCGAGACCGCCAATCACCGCTCATACGGTGTCGAGGCCCATATGTACGGATCGCTGCTGAACAGTGTTCAGGACGTGATCGCCGAAACCCTGGGTGAGGACCTTACGCCGCGCATGGGGCAGGCGATCAGAGCCCGCATCGACTACCTGCTCGGGGCTCTGACCGCGGCGGCCTGAGACGTTCAGACGGAATTCTGCGGGGAGGGGACCATGCCGGATTCGATTTCAACACCCACGCTCACGGGGCCGCTGGCCGGTGTGCGCATCATTGATTTCACCTCCATCTACTCGGGGCCCATCGGCACCGCGATTCTCGGGGATCAAGGCGCGGACGTCATCAAAATCGAACCGGCCGAAGGCGATGTGATGCGGCGCGGCGTACCAGCCCGCAACGGTGTGGGCGCAGCTTTCGCCATGATGAACCGCAACAAACGTTCGCTGGTGATTGATGCTCGAAGCGACCGGGGACGCGAAACCCTGCGGCGTCTGATTCTCGGCGCCGACGTGGTGATCGAAAACTTCCGGCCGGGCGTGATGGACCGTCTCGGTCTCGGCTACGAAAGTTTCCGGGAAGCCCATCCGAAGCTGATCTACGTATCGATCAACGGCGTCGGCAGTGAAGGTCCTTATGCACGGCGACGCGTCTACGATGCGGTTGTCCAGGCAGTCTCGGGCATCGCTGCCCTGCAGGCGGACGCGGACAACGGCCGGCCGCAGCTGGTCAATACGCTGATCTGCGACAAGGTCACCTCGGTGAATGCCGCTCAGGTGGTGACGGCGGCACTGTTCTCCCGGGAGCGCACCGGCCAGGGTCAGCAGGTGGAGCTCACCATGCTGGACGCGGCCCTGAATTTCATCTGGCCGGACGGGATGTACAACTACAGCCTGATCGATGACGACAGCGAGCCCGTGCCGACCCTGGACTATTCCTCGTTCGTCCGCCAGACGGCGGATGGCTTTGTGGCCGTGATGCCCGTGAAGGCAGCGGAATGGCAGGGTGTCTTCAGGTCTCTGGATCTGGATGAACTCTGGGGGGATCCGAGGTTCGACAGTGCCGTATCCCGCCGGAAGAACTCGGAGGCACTTCAGGCGTTGCTGAATGCCGCGTACATCCGGTTCACCACTGCCGAGCTCTGCCAGCGCCTGGAAGCCAACGACGTGCCTTATGCGGAGATCAACAGCCGGGAGGACGTGATCAACGACCCGCAGATAGTCGCCATGGGCGCCCTGCGCACGTTCGAGCACCATCTGGCCGGCCCCATGCGGCAGCCGAGACCTCAGGGACAGTTCAGAGGGACACCGGCCGGGCTGTTCAGAAGCTCACCGGGCCTCGGTGAGCACACGGATGAGGTGCTGCTGGAAGCCGGGTTCGACGCTGGAGAAATTCAGGCGCTGCGGAAAGAAGGGGTCATTCCCGACACCGACTGACCTCAGGCAGCTGCTGCTGCCAGATACGCTGGGCGGGCACTGAGTGCTTTCCAGTAACGGGCCACCGCGTCCGGCAGATCGCCGGGGGCCAACGCCGTGTGCAGCATGAGGGAGTAGCCGAGCATCACATCGGCCGCGCTGAATTCCTCACCCAGAATCCAGGGTCCCGCCGTAACCGCCGCGTCGATGGCGGATACGCACAACCAGGAACGCTCCTGCATCTCCTCAATGGCGCGATCGCTTCTCTCCCCTTCCGCGAACACCCGGCGATGATTGACGATCTCTCCGAGCGGACGGGCAAAGGTGGCTTCCGCAAACCAGCTCCATTGCAGATATCGGGCGTGTGTCTCCGTACCGGGTGCCGGCTGGAGCGCGGGTCGACCCTGCCCGCCGTAGCGGTCCACCAGGTACTGCACCATGGCCCCCGACTCGAACAGGGTCAGGTCACCGTCTACGAGCACGGGCACCTTGCCGACCGGATTCATCCGCCGCCAGGCCGGGCTCGCACGATACTCACTGGAGAAATCCACGGGTACCACCGAATAGGGCAGGCCCAGTTCCTCGCAGACCCAGATCGGTCGGATGCCCCGTGTCATGGGCGCGTGATAGATCTCAATCATGGCCCAAGACCTCCTCTACCGTGGTACATTCATCCGCTTTCCGATCTGGAGCGGCAACGCGTGCAGTTTACCTTCACGGAAGAACAGGAGCAGTTCCGGGACATGGTACGCCGGTTCGCGCTCGAACAGTCTCCCGCCAGCACCGTCCGCCGGCTCATGGCAACCGATGAAGGATTCGAACCGGCTCTCTGGGAGCAGCTGAGCCGCCAGCTCGGCCTCACCGCGCTGCGAATTCCGGAGCCGTATGGCGGCAGCGGCTTTAGCGCCGTGGAGTTGGGCATCGTCATGGAAGAGTTCGGCCGCACCCTCCTGTGTGCGCCCTATTTCTCGTCCGCCGTTCTGTCGACGGAAGTGATTCTGGCGGCCGGTACCGAAACTGACCGGTCTGCCCTGCTCCCCGGTCTGGCCGATGGGTCACGACGGGCAGCATTCGCTTTCACGGAAGTTTCCGGATCCCGGGCAGTGGATGAGATCGACACCCGGGCGACCACCGACGGAAACGGCCGCTGGCAGGTGAGCGGCAGCAAGCGCTTTGTGATCGACGGCCACACCGCCGATTGTCTCATCGTCACCGCACGCGCAGACGACGATGTCGGGCTCTTTCTCGTGGAAGACGACGCCGGCGGCCTGCTTCGACGGCCGCTCGTCACCATGGACGCCACCAGAAAGCTGGCCGATGTGGACTTCGACGGAACGCCGGCAATCCGCATCGGCGGCCCGGGTGATTGCCGGGAACAGATCGAGGCAGCCCTGGATGCGGCTTCGGTAGCGCTGGCCGGTGAAATGATCGGCGGCGCTCAGACCCTGCTCGATTCCGCCGTCGCCTATGCAAAGATGCGGGTGCAGTTCGGGCGCACGATCGGATCCTTCCAGGCCATCAAGCACAAGTGCGCCGACATGCTGCTGGATGTGGAGTCTGCCCGATCCGCCGTTTACGCGGCGGCGGGGGCTGCCGCCGGGAACCACCCGGAAGCACCTGCGCTGGCCTGCCTGGCAAAAGCCGCCGCCTCCGAAGCCTACGTGCGCACGGCCGCGGAAACCATTCAGATCCATGGCGGCATCGGTTTCACCTGGGAAAACGACACGCATCTGTGGTTCAAACGGGCGAAGAGCAGCGAGGTGCTGCTCGGGGATCCCACCTGGCACCGGGAAAAGCTCATGCAGCGCTGGGGATACTGACAATGAACGATCCGGAGGATCTGCGGCAGTCGGTCACCGACTGGCTGGAAGAAAACTGGGACCCCGATGCGAAGCTGGTTGAGTGGCGGTCGAAGCTGGTGGACTCGGGCTGGGGCATGCCGACCTGGCCGGAACGCTGGTACGGCCGCGGGCTGTCCGGCGAGCAGGCGGCCGCGGTGCTCGACGTCTTCGCAGAGGCCGGCGCGGTCGGCGTCGCGAGCGGGGGCCCCGGGCGTCTCGCGGCGGTCACCATTCTCGAGCACGGCACTGACGCCCAGAAGGAGAAGTATCTGCGCCGTATCCTCACCGGGGAGGATCTGTGGTGCCAGCTGTTCAGCGAACCCGGCAGCGGGTCCGATCTGGCGGGTGCCACGACCAGAGCCGACCGGATCGACGATGGCTGGCGGATCAATGGCCAGAAAGTCTGGAACACCAGTGCGCATCACGCCCGCTATGGTCTCCTGGTCGCGAGAACCGACTGGGACCTGCCGAAGCACCAGGGCCTTTCCTACTTCCTGCTGGATATGGATCAGGAAGGAGTGAACGTCAAGCAGCTCAAACAGATGAACGGACACGCGTCCTTCAACGAGGTGTTCTTCACCGATGCCTTCATACCCCACGGCGAGATGCTCGGACAGGAAGGCGATGGCTGGAAGGTGGCCATGACGACGCTGGCCAACGAGCGGCGCATGGCCGACGTGCTGCGGAACGCCTCGTCTGGGGAACGCAGAGGGTCGATCTACGAGGAGGTCCGCCGCGAGAACGAGGTGCTCATGGCACCCTACACCTGGTATCCCCAGCGCGCTGGACGCGTGGATCTGCTTGTGAAACGGGCGCAGGAGACCGGACGGATCCAGGATCCGGTGGTCCGACAGGAAATCGCGAAGGTGCTCATCATGGCCCGTTCCGCCGAATGGACGGCAAAGCGGGCGCGTGCTGCTCAGCAGCAGGGCAGACCTCAGGGGCCCGAAGGCTCCCTCGGAAAGCTGGCCGCCAGCAACGTGGCCCGTGCAGCAGCACAGGCGCACACGCTGATCACCGGCGCCGACGCGCTGCTGTCCGGCGAACAGAGTGCGGAGAACGGTATCATCGCGGAGATCCTGGTTTCCGTGCCGGCGATTTCCATCGCCGGCGGCACGGATGAGATTCAGCGGAACATTATCGCAGAACGGGTACTGGGTATGGAGAAGGAACCCCGGTTCGACCAGGGACCGTTCCGTGACGTCCGCCGCAACTGAGCCGGAACCTGCTGATATCAACGAAGCATTGGAAGGAAAACGTTTTGAGTAGAACGAGACCGCTGGACGGCATTCGGGTCGTGGAAGTCGGACAGCTGCTGGCCGGCCCTTTCGCAGGCACCCTGCTCGCCTATTTCGGCGCCGAGGTGATCAAGGTCGAACCCCCGGGTACCGGGGACCCCATCCGCACCTGGCGGATGGTGGACGAGAACGGCACCTCCTACTGGTGGCGCTCGCTGGCCCGCAACAAGAAATCGGTGACGGCGAATCTGAGAAGCGAGGCCGGCCGTGAGGTGGTGCGGCGTCTGATCGGGTCGGCAGATGTGGTGATCGAAAATTTCAAACCCGGCACCATGGAGAAGTGGGGGCTGGGGCCGGAGGACTTCAAGGCGGTCAACCCTGGGCTCATCTTTGCCCGCATTTCCGGCTACGGTCAGACCGGACCGTACGCGACGAAACCGGGCTTCGCCTCCGTCACGGAAGGATTCAGCGGATTCCGGCATCTGAACGGTTTTCCCGGCGAAGCACCCGTGCGACCGAATCTGAGCACCGGGGATACGGTGGCCGGACTGCACGCCGCACTCGGTATTCTGCTGGCGCTCCTCGAACGGCGACAGGCCGAGGAAGGCCAGGTGGTGGACGTGGCCCTGTACGAGTCCATGTACAACCTCATGGAAGGCGTGGTGCCCGAATACTCGGGCACTGGTGAGATCCGCCAGGCATCCGGCACCACCATCACGGGCATCGTGCCCACCAACACCTATCCCTGCAGCGACGGAAAGTACGTGGTGATCGGCGGCAACGGGGATTCCATCTTCGTCCGCCTCATGGAAGCCATGGACCGGCACGATCTGGCGAGCGATCCCGCGCTGGCGGACAACACGGGACGGGTCGCTCAGCAGACTCTGCTCGATGAAGCGATAGCCGAATGGACGGCCGCACGGACCGCAGCGGACGTGGTCGAGGCGCTGGAAGCAGCCGACGTACCCGTCGGTCTGATCTACGACGTGGCAGACATGATGGCGGACCCTCAGTATCAGGCTCGCGGCATGTTCGAGTCCGTGGACGTGAACGGCAGGGAGCTGGCGATCCCCGCGATCCTGCCGAAGCTCACCCGAACTCCCGGCTTCACGGACTGGCCCGGCCCCGAGGTGGGCGAGCACCGGGACGAAGTGCTCAAGACCGCAGGGTATACGGACGGGGAGATTGCCGACCTTCAGAAGAACGGCGACGTCTGAGAGAAATCAGTTGCCCGCACCGATGGTGACCGCCGGGCCTCTGTTCACCTGCTGGGCCGCCGTCAGCTGCATGATGATCATGAGAAAGGAGAACGTCTTCTTGGAGTCGATGTCCCGGTCGTCGATGTAATACCAGAAGCCGCGGCTCTGAATGCTCACCAGCGCATCTTCGGGTTTCTCCGGACTCGAGTAGACCCAGAGCAGCGGTCGGCTCCGGTGATCGTCTTCGGCCACGGTCCGGTTGGCCCGGGTACGGCCCTCCTGAACATGCTCCTCGGGCACCAGAATGTAGGCGGCGCTTTCCGTCAGAATGTCCATGATCGACATGGTCTGCATGGCGATGGTCCGGCCGTCTCTGAAGTAGGGACCGAAGACCACCTCCACGCCTTCTCCTCCGCCATCACTGAGCCGCAGATGCGACATCAGCGTCCCGATCGCCTGCACGATGGCCGGATTCTCGTCCACGTCCCGCAGATAGACGAACGTCCTTACCCTGTCCGTGTCTTCGCCTTTCTCCCGCCGGATACCCAGCGCTTCCTCGTCCTGCAGGACCTTGAACGCATCCAGCACCTCGAAGAAGTGCGGGTTCAACTGCCGGGTCGCCGGATCGTAAGCACCGACACCGTTGATCGACTTCAACAGCAGCCGGAGTGAGCGTTCAGCGTTCCAGCCCGCCTCGATCAGCGAGAAGACTTCGTCCGGATTGATGGGCGTGAGCAGATTGGCGGCAAAGTCCTGACCTTCGACCGGCGAGTAGGTGATGGTGGGGCGTTCGGACCACACGGCACGGCCGCCCCCCTGCACGGTATCGTCTCCGGTGAAGCTCGTCTGATAGCCGGCCCGGAGCTCGGCAGAGGTCTCCAGCCCGTACTGGGCAATCACCGAAGTCACGTTCAGAAACACCGGGGATTCGCCGTAGCGCATGGCCACCATGTTGGTGAGCATCTGTTCCTCCCAGGAATCCCGGATGGCGCGGTTGTACTCGAAGCGATCCCGCAGGATGGTATTCGGGCCGATGTTCAGACAGCCGCCGACGAGGAGGCAGAGGCCGATGAGGACGACGGAACGGATCACAGCGGCGCCAGCAGATAGTGGCCCTGAGACAGGGCGATGGGACGGTCTCGGCTTTCCTGCCAGATTTCCGATCGGACGTTGGCCACCCGCCTGCCCTGCCGGTTGACGATGGCACGGCCGTAGGTCGTCACGCCCCGTCCGGAACGGAGATAGTCGAAGTTCACGTCAACGGTCTTCGGGATGCGTTCACACGCGGTCTCGTACAGCAGCTGCAGCACCGCCGTGATTTCGAGGAAGGCACCGATCACACCGCCGTGAATCGCAGGCAGGATCGGGTTGCCGACCAGCTCGTCCTTGAACGGCAGGACGGTGATCACTTCGTTCCCCTGCTGCTGTACCTCCACGCCGAGAAAGGCCGCATAAGGAATGGCGGCAACGACCGCGGCCATGTCCTGGCCCTTGCCCTGCTGCCGGAGCTCACTGAGGATCTTCAAAGAGGCGGCCTCGGTGTGTTGGGCGTATTCATCATGAAAGCGGCCACGCAGGTGGCCACCGGATCGTCCCGGGTCTCATGGAACGCCCAGGCACGGACGAAGGCGATGTTCGGGGTCCGCTTGTAGCACTCCCCGGCCGCCCAGAGATCCCTGCCCGGGGTCGCCGGGCCCATGTAGTCGATTCTGAGATCGAGTGTGGCGATGGCCGCCTCCTCCCTCGGACTGTCCGGCGGCCGGGCCACCATGCCTGCCGTCTGATCGAGGAGCGCGGTGATGACCCCGCCATGCAGAACCCCTGTGTCCGGGTCACCGATGAGATGCTCCGAGTACGGCAGACGGATCGCCGGGGTCCCGTCAGCCAGGGTATCCATGACCAGACCGATGGCGAGCCCGTGCGGGACCTGGGAGTATCCGTCCACATCCGTCATGCCGGGTCAGTCGCCCTTGGGTCCCAGCAGAAACCAGAGAAGAACCCCGAGCAGCGGCAGCAGAAGAATCAGCACCGTCCAGCCTACCTTGGCGCCCGTGCTCGCATTGCTGCCGATCACCTTGACGATGGCGTACACATCCAGAATGAGGATGATCAGACCGCCGATTCCGCCGACTTCGATTCCCATGAGAGACCTCGCGTTGCTCAATACCGGTATTCAGAGCATAGCGGATCAGGAGGCGGAACGAGTGACCGCTTCCCGACCGTCGCGCTGATGTTATTGAACCGGCGAAAAATCGGCCGCCGTCATGAACTGACTGACGATGCCGTTCTCAATCAGGATGGGACCATCCCTGCGCGAATCACGGTAAACGGTCTGCCACTCCGGATCACTGACGAAAGACTGCCAGTTGGCGGCCGGATCACCATTGTCATGCGCGAGGATGTAGATGAGGGTGTTCTGCGTATCCACGGGAATCCAGTAGCCCACATTGCGCATGCCGTGCTTCTGGAAGATGCGCATGGTGTGCTCTCGAAATCGCGCCTGCAGGGCCGGCAACCGGCCCTCGTGCACGGTATAGGTCCGCAGCTCGAATACCGGCGTTTCTCCCGCGCGCGCATTCATGGTCAGGCCCGCCATCGCCAGTCCGATCAGCAGGCCTGACGTCATCATCTTCCGCATCGTCTTTCTCCCCTGGAGTCCGGTCGTATGAAGCCGGACAGTTTACGGCATCGCGCACACCGGAGACGATCTATCGGAAGCTGAACTGCGGTTTGCGCTTCTCCCTGAATGCACGGATGGCTTCCGCCGCATCTTCGCTCTGGCCCGAGAGAATCATGTGCTGGGCTTCCATGGCCAGCGACTCGCGCAGTCCCTGGAACGCTCCGCGGTTCAGATTCCGCTTCATCAGCCGGAGCGCGGTAGCCGGCCCGTTGGCGATCTCGGCGGCATAGTTCTGCGCATCCTCCCGGAAGCTGTCCGGATCGAACACCCGGTTTACCAGTGAGAGACGCTCACAGGTTTCTGCATCCACTCTCTCCGATCGGAACATGAGCTCCTTCGCCTTTGCCTGACCGACCAGACGGTTCAGGAACCAGCTGGCGCCGTAATCCCCTGACAGCCCGATGCTGGCGAACGCCGTCACGATGAAGGCGTCCCGCGCCGCCACCCGGAGATCACAGGCGAGAGCAATGGAGAGTCCCGCGCCGGCGGCCGGCCCGGGCAATGCCGCTACCGTCGGCTTGGCGAACTCATAAAGCCGCAGCGTCAGGGTCTCCTGACGGAGGGTCAGCTCGGTGACCCGTTCCTCCTGCGATCCTGATGAGGTACCGCTGCCCATTCCGCTCACGTCGCCTCCGGAGCAGAACGCCTTGCCTGCCCCGGTGATCATCACGCAACCCACACGGGAATCCGCTTCCAGCACCGGCAGGATCTCCCGCAATGCGGGCGTGAGCACGTCGCCGAGGGCGTTCCGTTTTTCGGGTTTGTTGAGCGTTACCGTGGCAACCCGATTCTCGAGCGTCACCAGCAGCTCGTCCGTACCTGTGTCCATAGTGATCACGAATCGTTCTCCCCGGCCATTTTGAGTTGCATTATAAAACTAATCAGCTTATGTTTTCGAAGTCTTTCCAGCACCCGGAGTCTCTGCCATGGCCATCCCCACCGTGGAGTTTCACTTCGATTTCGGCAGTCCCAACGCCTACCTGTCCCACCTGGTCGTTCCACAGATCGAAACGCGAACGGGTGTGAAATTCGAGTACGTACCCGTCCTCCTCGGTGGTGTGTTCAAGGCGACCGGTAACGTCTCACCCGCGGTTTCTCTGCACGGGATTCGAAACAAGCCGGACTATGCGCGTATCGAAACCGAACGCTTTCTGGCGGCCTACGGGGTGCCCGCCTATACGCCGAATCCGCACTTCCCGGTCAATACGCTGAAGATCATGCGCGGCGCGGTCTATGCGCAGACACAGAAATTTTTCGACGCCTATGTGGACGCGGTCTACGGCCACATGTGGCGGGACGCACTGAAGATGGACGACGTGGATGTGATCGAAGCGGCGCTGACCAGGTCCGGACTGCCTGCGTCTGAAATCCTCACCGGGATGGAAGACCCGGAGGTGAAAGCGAAACTCATCGCCAACACGGAGGCTTCGGTGACGCGCGGCACCTTCGGTTCTCCCACGTTCTACGTGAACGGCGAGATCTACTTCGGCAAAGACCGGCTGCGGGACGTGGAAGAGGCCATCCAGGCAGTCATGGCCGCCTGATTCTCAACGTCAGCCCTCAGTCCCCGCTGGCTGCAATCCGGTTCAGCACGTCTCTGCGCAGCCGGCGCATCCGGTTCGAATCACCAGCCTCGGCCGCGACTCTGAGAAACCGGCCATAGGCACCCCGCGCGCTCTCCGCATCACCGAGACTCTCGTAGGCGACCGCGGCGTTCAGATACGCCAGCGACGCTTTCGAATCCACCTGCAGGGCCACCTCCAGGAACTGGAGGGCTACCTGAGGTCGACCCCGCTCCTGGGCAATCACGGCCCGCTGAACCCAGAGGTCGGCCAGGTCGGATTCCAGGGTGAGCGCGTCATCGAGCAGCGCTGCAGCCTCGTCCAGGTTGCCTTCGAGCAGATGTGCCGTGCCCAGCCAGAAAGGTACTTCCCATCGGCTGCCGGTCTCGACGTTTTCCAGCATCCGGATCGCTGCCGCGTGGTCGCTGCGTTCGAGCGCGCCGGCGGCTTCAGCAATCCGGTCGTCCACCCTGTCAGCGGCTGCCTGCACGGCCGAGCACAGCAGCAGTCCGGCCAGAAGGGTCCGGTAGTTGAATGTCTTCATCAGATGTCTCCTCTGCGCAGTGCCCGCTGAGTCACATCGGAAGCATCCGGCGTGTCCGGATGTCCGATCAGCCGCGGCGTGACGAACATCACCAGTTCCGTCCGCTCCGTCGCGTCGTACTGTCCCTTGAACAACCCGCCGATCCCCGGCACACCGGCAAGGCCGATGATGCCGCGGTCGGTTTTGCTGCTGATGTCCTGTATGAGACCGCCGATCACGATGGTGTTGCCGCTGCGCGTGCGGACCAGAGAGGAGGCCTGACTCACGTCCAGATTGGGTGCGGAGGAGACCACGTTACCGGTGTCGTCCTTGACCTCGCTGACACTGGAAACCCGGGTGACCACCGGTGAGACGTCCATGGTGATCCATCCATCCATGGAGATCTGCGGAGTGATTGCCAGCACCACACCCTCTGTCACCACCTGAGGAACATCCGTGGAAAATACCTGTGATCCCGCCGACGTGCTGTCCGTGAGCTGCTCCCGGCGAAAGAAGGTGCGGTCCGTACCCACCTTGATCAGCGCCGACTGGTTGTTGAGCGTGCGGATCCTCGGCTGAGAAACCACCTCCACGTCGCCCTGCTCCTCCAGAGCCGTGATCACGGCGGTGAGATTGTTCGTACCGTCCGCATCGACGTCGGAGAACACCAGGTTCACCACATTCGACAACGGCGCAAAACCGCCGGCCGGGCTGGTCACCGTATTGTTGATGTTGAAATCCCAGTTGCTTCCCGCATTGGTTTCCGAGACCAGCCGGGACCAGTCGATCCCCAGCGCCTGGTCTTCCCGCAGAACCACCTGGACGATCTTCACTTCGATGTCCACCTGCCGGTAGATGGAGCGGTTGACCTGATCCACGAAGCGGGCGACCTCGTTCACGCGACGGTGCTGATCCGTGATCTGCACCATACCCGCCAGACGGTTCACCACCAGGCGTCCGGTCTCGGACACGATGGCCTCCAGCTGCGCCTCGATCTCTTCCCAGAAGTCCACCTTGTCCACCTGCTCGATGGTCATCGCGCCGGCCGTGTTGTCGGATCCGCTGCCACCGGCGCTGCCGCTGCTGCCGCCGCCGTCCACGCCGGAATTCACCTGCGCACGGCTGCTGCCGGAACCGCTGCGCACCAGACGGATGTAGTCGATGGTGAAGGTACGCGTTTCCGTGGACTTCACGTGGATCAGGTTTTCCTCCCGGGTGAAAAAGTAGCCCCTGCTGTCCAGCAGGGCAGCCATGGCGTGGGCAAAGGGCAGATTGCTGAAGTCCACGTTGACCGTCCCGCTGACCTCCTCGTCGATCACCATGTTGAGGTCATAGGCTTCGCCGAAGAGCTCCAGCGCGCGCCGCAGCGGCAGGTCATCCGCAGCAAAGGTGAACAGCGGCTCGCTGGCTTCTGCCGGAACCAGCGGCAGGAGCGCGGGCCAGGCGATGCGGTCCGACACCGGGAAGCCGGCTTCGCCGAGCTGCACCGCTGCTGCCGTCGACGTGTCTTCCACAGGCGCCGTTTCCGGCGCAGCACCCGCACATCCACCCAGCAGCACCAGTATCAGCACGATGCCGTTCTGCCAACGGGAGGTCCTTCGCCCGATCATCATTCGTGTCATCCTTGTCATCGATTCACCTATGTCCTTCAGGTGTGTTGTTCCTGATCGCGAGCCAGTGAGAGCGGTTCACGGACGCAATGAGGACCCCGTTCTCCCTGATGCGTTCTACCCGGTATTCGCCAATGCGGTCGCCTACACGGACGATCCGATCGTCCAGCACGGCCAGCAGAGATTCCGGCCCGGCGACCAGCGCATCCAGCCGCGGCAGCACCGGTGTGCGCCCCATCGGTACTGATCTGCGCACGACGGTCTCTGTATCGCCAGACACCGGAGAGAACGGATCCCGCCGGGGCGAGTCATTCCAGGTGAGCAGACCGCTGAGCACGGACCGGCCCGGACGGACGACAACCGGCTGGTCTTCGTCTGCCGTCTCTTCGGCAAGCAGATAGAAGTCCGGGTCCTCCGCGTCGTCGAATTCGGGCCGTTCCAGAAAAGGTGCACCGATCGACGTGAGCATCAGCATCAGGGAACACGCCGCCAGGCCGATGACGAAATACCGGTTGTTGAACAGCCGTCTGATCACGATCTGCCTCCCGGGAGCGCGCCTGCATCCACCCAGACATGCACCGTGGCATCCAGGCTCTGAATGCTCCGGCCATCCGATGCCACGACGGTATCGATGATCTCCAGATGCCAGCGGGTACCGACCATCTGCGCGAGAAAGTTCAGAAGATGCTGGTAGGTGCTCTCCGGAATCCCTTCGACCGGCCGCAGGCTCAGGGTGATGGGCACCTCCTCCACGCCTCTGATCTGGGCGGCAACGGTCTCATGCATCACGTAGGTTAGGAGCAGACCCTGTCCGGCGGCGAACTCCGATTGAGCAGACAGCCAGGAAGCGAGGCTCGGAAAGTCCTGAAAGATGCTGCTTTCGGCAGACGAGATCTGTTCGAGCAGCTTCCTGAGCTCGTCCCGGGAGTAGTGTTCCGTCAGCGCTTCGTATTCCCGTTCGAGCGAAGCCCGCTCGCTGATCAGTTCGTAGGTGGCGTCAAACGTTGCGACCCGGGTGGTCATGTTCCAGTAAATGAAGCCGATGCAGGCAGTGCAGATGAGCAGGAACGCCAACCAGCCGGCAGGACCGGACTCGATTTTTTCCGCGTGCCAGTCCACGAGCTGACGCACCCGTGGTGCCAGTCCGGGGGGCGGGGGTTCCGGCCGCGGTGACTTCCGGCGTTCCGGCTCTCCCAGAGGTACGAGCTCCAGATCTTCCGCGATCATCGCAACCTCCCCGTAATCCGGAAACCGACGGCACCATCGTTCGCCGCCCCGCCGCTCTTCAGCTGCTCCATCCAGGTATCCCGCCAGCTCTCCGTGACTTCCGCGTTCCATGGCGCCGCCGTCAGTCTCGATTCCAGCAGCGCAAACTCGGCGGGCGCGAGGTCGAACGGCAGACTGCTGGTGCCCGCCAGCTCGAGGCGCCAGTGATGTTCCTCCCGGATCACGTTCGCGTGCAGGAGAACGAGCCCGTCAGGCACGATGTCGCCAAGGTGACTCAGGAAGAGCGCAGGCAGATTGAACGCATCTGCGGTCAGCTGATTCAGGCGGAGCTGCTCCACGTCGAATACCCTGAGTTCCTCCTCCATCTGGAGGATGTCCTGTTCCAGTCCGGCAATGTCGGCACCGATCTTTTCCGCATCCAGCGCTCTGGTAGCCACCAGCCACTGAACCAGTCCGCCCAGGAGCGCAGCTGCGCCGAACAGGCTGAATCCGGTCAGCACCGCCGCGCGCATCAGGCTCTTTCGACTTACGGCGCGCCTGGCCAGACGCGGGACGAAATTGCTGTCGAGGCGCTGCGGAAGATCGGCGACCTCTTCCATCCAGAAGTCGGCCCCCGTACTGCCGCGATCCACTTCCACCTGACAGTCCAGATCCCGCTGGAAAGCGTCCACGACCCGCTCTGCATGCTCGCCCATGATCCAGGCCCGGTCCGGCCGCAGACTGATCCGTTGCTTGACGTAGCCGATGGTGCGGTTGATGTCGAGCACCAGACGGTCGATGTTGTCGTTCTGCCATGAGTACTGCAGCTCCCGCACGAAGAGCACTGCGCCGTCGCCATAGGCAACCACCAGCTGCACCCGCTCGGCGAACACGGCTATGAGCAGCAGCACCTCCTGCGCCTCTGCTTCCAGTTTCGGTACGTGCTCGGAGATGATCTCGGTGAGGGGTACGAGTCGTTTGGGGGTCAGGTAGTACTCACCGCAGATCCGGATGACGGCCTCCACGACTTCTCTCGGCATCAGATGCAGGAGCACACCATCCATTTTGTCGCCGGGTTTGGCCGGGTGATAACACCAGGCTGCCGGGCCTTCGAACGTCTTGCCCTGTTCCACCCGCAGCGCCAGATGTTTTTCCAGATCCCGCTTCCTGAGCGGAGGACCCTCCAGAAACTCGTGCGTGTGCAGATCGTCCTCATAAGCGATGGCCACATCACCACCCCGGGGCAGATCGATGTGCTCGCTGGCATCATGCATGGCCTGGCCCAGGCTCTTCAGATCGCTCACCGCATAAGGTGCCTGCCAGCGTTCCACGACCCTGCCGCCGGCGAATCGGGATATCAGAAACTCGCCGTAGATCCACTCGATGCCGAAGCGTGTATTGCTCATGACCGCTCCCAGAACCAGCTGCTGCCATCCGTCGCGTAGTGCAGGGCCATATCGTCACGGACGAGCGTTCGCGTATGTACGCCCCCGGACGGATAGGGGCTGTAAAACACCTGCAGCGTGGTGGCTCCGAGCACGTACCGGGTCAGAGAACCGTCCATACCGCCTGCCGCCGCCGGTACGGGAACGGCGGTGCCGTTCTCCAGTGCATAGGCGGGCTGCAGAGTGTGACTGTTCGTGAGAAGCAGTCGGTGAAAGGAACCGCTGAGATTGAGCCGTGCTACCTTGACCTTCTCGCCTTCGACAACCGACGGGGAACCGGTCTGATCCCAGATTGCCGCAAACTCGGCAGCCGTGCGGGGCGGCGCGGGCGCATTGCGGGTGAGATCGGAGACGAGCATGAGCCGCGGCGAGTACGGACGCCCGGACAGACCGCCGGTCTGTGTGTAGCCTGGAAACACCGCCTCCGAACCCGAGAAGAACTGCGGATCCACATACAGGCGGCGCCGGTACCCGCGGGCATTGAATTCCACGTCTGCCCGGGCAAGGTCCGCATGGGCGGCCACGGCGGCAGTCCACTCGGCTACCGCCTCGCGGGGAATCTGTTTGTTCTGTTCGACGTGTTCCTGCAGCGCGTCCATGAGCCCATCGAGGTTGCCGGCCTCGGCAGCGGAGTAGCCACGGTCGATGCCGTCGGTCACGCTCGGCGCGAGCACGGCGGCCAGAATGGCGATGATCGCCATGGCGCCGATCAGCTCCATGAGAGTGAAGCCGCTCTGATTCGCCCTGTAGGCTGCAACGCGCATCAGTGACTCAACCCGGACATCAGACTGAACATGGGCAGAAAGACAGCACCGCCGATCAGACCGACGATGCCGATGAGCGTCATCATGATGGCCGGTTCGAGCACGGCGAACGCGGCCTGAATACGGCGGGGAATGTCTTCGTCGAATCTCCGGGCAGCGTGCGCGAGCGCTTCGTCGAGCCGGCCGGTTTCCTCTCCGACCGTCAGCATCCTGAGCACCATGGGCGAGATGATCTGGTGTTCGCGAAGGGCCTCGCTGACCCGGTGACCGTCGTTGACCGCCGTCTCCGCCGCGCGGATCGCGCTTTCCATCACGCGATTTCCGACCACGCCCCGGCAGAGCGCCAGAGCCTGCAGAATCGGTATTCCGGCCGCGATCATCAGCGACATGTTGTGAGCGAAGCGCGACAGTACCAGCATCCGGTTCAGAGGCCCGAACACGGGCACCTGCAGCCAGAGACCGTCGATCAGCAGCCGGGCCTCATCAATGTTCCGGTAGGCGAACCGGACGGCAAAGCCGGCGGCGATCAGAACCAGCGCCACAATCCAGCCGAAGCTCTGTGCCCACTCCCCTAGCGCGATCACTCCCCGGGTCAGAACCGGCAGATCCATGTCCAGGTCTTCAAATATCGCCGCGAAACGGGGTACCACAAAGGTCACCATCAGTGCGATCAGGCCGAATACGCCGGTGAGAATCATGGCGGGATAGAGCGTCGCCTGCTTCACGTCAGCAAGGAGTTTCTGCGTCCACTCGATGTGTTCGGCCAGATCCCTGAACGCGGTTGCCAGGTTCCCGCTGTATTCGCCGGCGTTGATCAGGTGGCGGGCCTGAGTGTTGAAGATGTGGGGATGTTTCGAAATCGCATCGTGGATGGTGGAACCGGCATTCAGATTCAGCTCGATGTCTTCCAGCGCAACACGGAAGCTCTCGTTCTCGGTTTCCTCCACCATTGCGCGCAATGCGTCCGCCGCCGTTACACCGGCCGTCAGCAGAGACGCCATGCCGTAGAGGAACTCCACGAGTTCGGCGCGGGAGACGCGCCCCCTTCCGCTCGTATGCTTTCTCGCGCCGGATCTTGCGTCGATCAGCCAGTAGCCGACCTCGCGCAATCGATGTTCCAGGGCCATTTCGTTCTCGGCGGCCATCACTCCGCGGGTGGCGTGACCGCTGGCATCGACGGCATGGTAGGAGAATTCCGGCATGGCACTGTTCACCGCACGATGCGGAGAACCTCCTCCACCGTGGTCAGGCCGTTGAGTGCCTTGCTGATTCCGTCCTCGAGCATGGTCTTCATGCCGCCCGCCCGGGCGATCCGTTCGAGCTCTGTGGTCGGAGCTTCTTCGACGATGGCGGTATGGAAGGTCTCGTCGATGATCATCACTTCGTAGATGGCCTGGCGTCCGGCGTAGCCCGTACCCCTGCAGCCGGGGCAACCCGTGCCCTTCCAGAGCCGGAAACGGCCATCCGGTGCGCATCTGCCGGCCGTGTCGGTGAGATGAAAACGGGCGAGCTCTGCTTCGGCATCGTCGATCTCTTCACGGCAGCTGGTGCAGGTCCTGCGGACCAGGCGCTGGCCGACGACGGCAGTCAAAGCTCCCGGCAGCAGATAACGTTCCACCCCCATGTCTATGAGCCGCGGAATCACACCGGCGGCAGTGTTGGTGTGCAGAGTGGAGAGCACCAGGTGACCGGTGAGCGCAGCCCGCGTCGCGAGCTGGGCCGTTTCCGTATCTCTGATCTCACCCACCAGAATGACGTCCGGGTCCTGTCGCAGCAGCGCCCGAAGACCGGCGGCGAAATCCATACCCACTTCCGGCCGGATCTGGGTCTGACGGATGTTTCCGATGGCGTACTCGATCGGATCTTCCAGGGTGAACACGCTGCGGGCCCTGGCATCCACCTGGGAGAGCGCGGTATACAGCGTCGTCGTCTTGCCGCTGCCGGTCGGGCCGGTGACGAGCACCATACCGTACGGCCGCTGCATGATTCCGGAGAAACGTTCCTGGTCCTGCTGACTGAATCCGAGTCCCTCGAGGGACAGTGTGATCCCGGCATTGTTGAGAATCCGCAGCACCAGGCTTTCGCCATGATTGGTCGGCAGGGTGGAGACCCTGAGGTCCACTTCCGACTGACCGTTTGCAAAACGTATCCGTCCGTCCTGAGGCGCCCGCTTTTCGGTGATGTCGAGTCCGGCCATGAGCTTCAGCCGGGCGGTCAGCGGTAGCTGAATCGGTTTCGGTGCCAGCACCTCCTGATGCAGCACCCCGTCCACGCGAAGACGGATCCGGAGTACCCGATCGTCCGGTTCCACATGGATGTCCGTGGCTTTCTGTTTGATGCCCAGCGCGATGATCTGATCCACGAGCCGGATCATGGGCGAGCCGTCGGCCAGACCGTCGTCCTCCTCTTCCGCCTCGACCCCTTCGCGCAGGATGCGATCGATGGTCTCGTTGATGCTCTGGCCCTGCGCGTAGTGGAGCGCGAGTGCTTCGAGGATGTCCGACTCGGCGGCCGTGACGACCCGGACAACCAGACCGGTGATCTTTTCGATCTGATCGATGGCCACCACGTCGAAGGCATCGCCCAGAGCAACGGTCAGCACGCCGTCCTCGACCATCAGCGGCAGCACCCGGTGCCGTCGCGCCAGGTCGTAGTCGATGAGCGCCATCACGTCCGGATCGATACTGACGCCGAGCACGTCGACCACTTCGGTCTTCGCCTCGGAGGCCAGCGCATCGGTGATCACACCGGGCGGGACGAAACCCAGATCAATGAGAACCTCGCCCAGTTTCCGCCGCTGGCGCTTCTGTTCTCTGAGCGCCAGATCCAGCTGCTGCTCGTCGATCAGCCCATCATCGAGCAGCCGCTGACCGAGCGGTTTCGGCGGTGCCGTATCGACAGCCGTGACCGGGCCACGACCCTGTGAGATCGTCGCTTCGCGGGCCATGACCGGTGCTTAAACCTTACTGATGTAGATGAGCAGCGAGTGGGCGTGATCGCTGTTCACGCCGAACCTTTTCACCCGACCGCCCGCATTCCAGGCATCGCTGCCGGAATCGATGCTGCCGTCATTGTCGAAGATGTCACTGATCGCTTTCGCTTCCTCGTCGGTGACCCGGTCGATGCGCAGAACGGCAACGTTGCTGGTGTCCATGGTGCCATCGCCGTCCAGATCGAACTGGAAGTTCGCGTTCGAGCTGACCAGCACGCCGCTGTATGCACCTTCCTGGAAAGGATTCTGCAGATCTTTCTCCATATAGGGACCGTTCCAGCCGAGAATCGGGCTGGACGGATTGTCCTTCATCAGCTGCTTGTTCCGGTCCCGCCGGTCGGTGGGGATGTGGGTGGGAAAGTTACCGGTGTCCTCGTAATACTGGGCCACCGCCCCTTTTACCATGTTCACGTCCTCCACGAATGCCGTCACCTTGGCATTGCGGATCGCGTCGAAAATCATGGGGGTGGCGACGGAAACCAGGATGGCGATGACCGCCATGACGCCGATCATCTCCATCAGCGTGAATCCCTGTTGTCTGTTCATCTTGTCAGCTCCTTTGACATGCCTGCTTGCGCAATGGGTATCCTTCCCGGAACGAGAGGAGTTACCCGTTCAGGTCGGACGGGAGCTGCATTTCTTGAGTACAGGAGTCACGTTTCCGGACGAACGTGACCGTTCTGGAGATGGGCGGTCAGACGCCGCAGGCCGGGATCAATCCTCTTCAGTCCTCGAGGATTCCAGTCAGGCGATCGCAGGATTCCGCGAACTCTTCCATGAAGGCATAAACCACGCTGCGAGCGCTGACCGGGCTGTTCATGAGACCAACTCCCTGCCCGACCCAGTAGGTCGCGAGGCGTTTCGCATTGGGATCGCCGGCTTCCGCCAGCTTGTCGATCCGTGCCAGCGCGGGACCGGATACGAGTCCCTGCAGCGGCATGGGCAGCGGCTCCGGCGCATCCTTATCCTGCCAGGCATCCGTCCAGGGCGAGCGCAGCTGGCGCGTGTACTTGCCCGTCCGGCTCCGGGAGCGCACGGTCTGCCGGGATGTGGCGGCGAGCATCTTCTCTTTCACGGCCGGGGCGGTTTCCGCCTCCGCCGTGGTCAGCCAGACGGACCCCGTCCAGGCACCGGCGGCACCCATGGCCATGCAGGCGGCCATCTGCCGGCCGGTGACGATGCCTCCGGCAGCCAGAACCAGGGTATCGGCGCCCATCTCTGCAATGGTATCCAGCACCTCCGGAACCACGACCAGGGTGGAGATTTCGCCGCAATGGCCGCCCGCCTCCGTGCCGGAAACCACCAGCACGTCCACGCCGGCCTCGATGTGCTTCACCGCATGTTCCCTTGAACCGGTGAGCGCGCCGACTACGATGCCCTTCTCCCGCGCCGCTTCCATCATGAAAGGCGGCGGTACCCCGAGCGCGTTCACCACCATCCGGATCGGGTGCTCGAGCGCAACGGCCAGCTGACGGCTGGCCCCCCGCTCCCGCATGGCATCGCCCGTATCTGCCCGGATCTCGCGGTCCCAGAGCCCCGCGGTATCGATTCCGTTCTCGGCCAGAATCCGCTCCACGTGCAGTTTGTGCTCCGGCGGTATCCGCGCTTCCAGATCCTCCGGGGTCAACGCGCCTTCCTTGTCCGCAATGCTCGTCGGCACGATCAGGTCGACGCCGTAAGGTTTTCCATCCACCTCGGCATCGATCCAGTTGAGGTCGATCTCGAGAGATTCCGGCGTATGTCCCACCGCGCCAAGCACACCGAAGCCGCCGGCCTTGCTGACCTCGGCCACCACGTCCCGGCAATGGCTGAACGCGAACAGTGGAAACTCACACCCCAGCAGATCACAGATTCCGGATTTCATATCCGCTCCCCTTCAGTTAAGTCCAGCTCAATCCAGTTCGATCCCCACACCAACCAGGTAGGTGATATCCGTCTTCTTCCGACCCTCCGCAGGATTCGATTCATAGTCGTAATCCACCTGAAGATTCACGTAGACGTCCCTGGGCAGCTCCCAGCGGAGCCCGGTGCTCGTGTTGATGATCTTGTTCTCACGTCCCTGCACCACCCGCTGAGCGTCGGTCTGCTGAAACAGCACCAGATCATCATGCAGGAACAGCTGCTCATAGCGGAACACCGTCTGGATGGAAATCGAATTTTCGTCCTCGCCGCCAATGGTCTCAACCAGGTAGTTCGGTCCCAGTGACAGGTTCAGCGTCCGCTTGGAGTCGTCCCAGAAATGGATACCCGGGCCGATGTAGTACTGACTCCGGCTGTCCAGATCCCGGATCGTGTCCCTGGTCCAGGTGACGGAGCCGCGTACGAACCAGTCGTCGCGGAACGTCCAGACGTCCTCGTAGTAGACGTTGTACTGATCCTTGGTGGTTTCTCCGTCCGCCTCCGCACCGTCACGGGTCAGCTCGAGCTTGTGCCGGTGCTCGCCCAGCTTCAGAGCACCCATGCCGTAGAAGCGTCCGCTGTTGGTATCCGTGTTACCGCTGGCGACGTTCACGCTGATGTCGCTGCGCAGTTCCCAGTCGAAGAATTCCTCGATCTCCAGCATGTTGTCCACTTCCGACAGCGGATAGCTGTCCGCACCGCCATCGACGATGACCGAGGGCTTTCCATCTGCATTCAGTCCGAGCCGGCCCGTAACCTTCTCGGTGCGGCGCCCGCGTCGGAATTCCACATCGAAGTCCTCGTCCGTATGTACGTACGCAACGTGCTCGAGTTCGATGGCGTAGGTATCCCCGTATTCCGGCTCGATGAACACCTCCTCATTCCAGATCTTCTCAATGTCCCCGGTGATTCGGTCGCCATTCTTCATGATCACGTAGTCGCTGGCGTCGGCCCCGACTGACAGAATCAGCAGGCAGGCAGCGGAATAAAGCTTGTGCATGGTCAGTAGTCGTCTCCTCTCTGTCGGGGGGCATTCTAGCCCGAGGCGCAGGCGGGCTTCACCGCCGGCGCCTGCCCTTGCAGAGAATCCGGGATTTCCCCTGGACGGGACGGCCGTATGACGACGCATCTGCCTGAGGTGTATTCGAGTATCCGGGCATCCGCTTCCGGATGATCAACGGGCAGGATGAGATGCGGCCTCACATCGGATGAGACCGCCGCCCGGTTTCAGTCTTCGTGCAGCCAGGCAGCGTGACGCGGGGCCCGGCGGGTACGGCTCCACTCCTCGAGCATGTCGTCGGCGACCGCGCGCAGCCGTTCCAGGTCTTCGGCCGTGCCTTTGTCGGCGGCGAGTTCCAGGCGGTGACCGTTAGGGTCGAAGAAATAGATGGAATCGAAAATGCCGTGGTTCACCGGACCGAGCACGTCGATGCCGGCGGCTTCCAGCCGTGCCTTCGTGGCGAGCAGTTCGGCGTGATCGGCAACCCGGAAGGCGATGTGCTGGACCCATTCCGGCGTGTTCCGATCCCGGTCCATGTCCGGCGCGGTGGGAAGTTCGAAGAACGCCAGCACGTTGCCACCGCCCGCATCGAGAAAGACGTGCATGTAGGGGTCATCTGCGCCTGTGGACGGTACCCGGTCCTCGGCTATGGCCAGCTTGAAGTCCATGCCCAGATGCTGCCGGTAGAAGTCCACCGTCTCCCTGGCATCCCGGCAGCGGTAAGCCACGTGATGGATCCCCTGCAGGCTCATGCGACGTCCGCCTTCCCGCCTTCCAGCACGCCGCGGCTCTCTTCAAGCACGCCGCGCCTCTCTTTAAGCACGCCGCGGCGCTTCTGATCCCGCTCCATGGATTCGAAGAGGGCCTGGAAGTTGCCTTCGCCGAAGCCTTCGTCGCGGCGCCGCTCGATGAACTCGAAGAAGATGGGACCGATCAGCGTCTCGGAGAAAATCTGCAGCAGCAGCCGGACATCCCCACCCTCGACGCTGCCGTCGAGCAGGATGCCGCGGGCGGCCAGACCGGCGACGTCCTGGCCGTGTCCCGGCAGGCGCTCATCGAGCATGTCGTAGTAGGTATCCGGCGGCGGCGTCATGAAGGGGACCCCTCTCGCCGCGAGCGCATCCACGGTCCGATTCAGGTCGTCACAGGCCAGGGCGATGTGCTGAATGCCCTCCCCGTTGTACTGCAGCAGAAACTCCTCGATCTGACCGTCCGCGCCGCCTCGAGCTTCTTCATTGAGCGGAATCCGGATCTTGCCATCCGGTGCCGTCATCGCCCGGGAAACCAGTCCGGTCTCCTGTCCCCGGATGTCGAAGTGACGGATCTCCTCGAACGAGAAGTAGCGCTCGTAGAAATCGGCCCAGTAATCCATGCGCCCGCGGTAGACGTTGTGGGTGAGATGGTCGATCACCTCGAGACCCACGCCGGCGGGATGGCGGTCCACGCCGTCGAGAAAATTGAAATCGATGTCGTAGATGCTCGCACCGTCACCATAGCGGTCGATCAGGTACAGCGGCGCGCCACCGATGCCACGGATGGCCGGGAGACGGAGCTCCATGGGACCGGTGGGGATCTCCAGCGGCTGGGCGCCCAGGGTCAGCGCCCGATCATAGGCCTGGTGTGCGTCCCGCACCCGGAAGGCCAGCCCGCAGGCCGACGGGCCATGCTCTTCCGCGTGATAAGCCGCCAGGCTTCTGGGCTCGTAGTTGACGACGAAGTTGATGTCGCCCTGCCGCCAGAGGGTGACCTGCTTCGAGCGATGCACAGCCACCTGCCGGAAACCGAGCATCTCGAAGACGGGTTCCAGCGCTCCCGGAGCGCGTGCCGAGAATTCGACGAATTCGAATCCATCCAGTCCCATTGGATTGTCTTTCACCGGCCGTCTCCTCGAATACGCAGATGTCATGAGTTTAGAGGGAACGATCGGCAGAGTTTCTTCTTTTTCTTCTAAAAAACAACATTTTCAGGTGGTTTTATCCGCTAACCGGCACAATACTGGCAGCATATTGTCTTTTCATACGGATGGAGGCGAACGCCATGGATCAGATCGAGCGACAGATCATCTCTCTCCTTCAGGCCGACGGACGCCTGTCCAACGTGGCCCTGGCGGAACAGATCGGTCTGTCCGAATCGCCCACTTACCGACGGGTGAAACAGCTCGAAGACCTGGGTGTGATCCAGGGCTATGCCGCCCTCGCGGATCAGCGGCTGCTCGGACTGGAGGTGACCGCGTTCGTGCAGGTCACCATGGAGCGTCAGCCGGACTCCGCCACCGATGCTTTCCATGCCCGGGTCGCAGCAGAGCCGCACATCATGGAATGCCATGCCATGAGCGGCTCACACGACTACCTGATGAAGGTGGTTGCCCGGAGCATCGACCACTTCTCGGAATTGTGCATGGAGCAGATCCTGAAGTTCCCCGGCGTGCAGCACGTGGAATCCAGTTTCAGTCTCAAGGAGATCAAGCACAGCCGGGTGCTTCCTGCCTGAGTCCGGAACCGGCCGCTCAGGGCTCGCGGCGTATGGCGCGATCCACCCAGATCCGTTGCGTCGCCGGATTGTACCGGGCATAGAACGGCCTCGGCAGCTGCCGGCAGTGCTCGCGCATGCGCCGCTTCGCTTCCTGCAGCGAGGGTGCCACGAAGTAGGCGTTCTGATAGTCCGTGATCGGAAACGGCCGCTCGGCAGCAACGGCCGGGGCCCAGTCGAGCCATTCGGGATCGCTGCGTGACACCCCATCGGGCGGATGGCCGCCGCAGGCGTAGGCCAGCTCGCCGGCACTGGACAGAAGACCCGCACCGTAGGCCTTGAGCACACCACCTTCCCTCAGCAATCCGAACTCCACCGAATACCAGTAACAGCGGGCCAGACGTTCGATCTCGGCGTCCGTGGCTCCAAGGCTGGCCAGTCCGATCTCCTGTGAGAATTCGGCGAACGCTGCGTCAGCGAACATGGGCGCATGCCCCATGAGCTCGTGGCAGACATCCGGTTCCGGCGTGTAGAGGGGTCTGGAATGGTGCCGGACATACTGGGTCGAGAAGAAGACGCGGAAGGCGAGACCGGCCAGAAAATCCCTCGAGGCCAGAAGCCCGGGCACCGGGTGGATGCGGAAGCCGGTCCGTGCCGTGAGAAAGGCGCTGACGGTAGCCGCCTGCGGAATATGGTCGGGCCCGAATCCACAGGCAGCCTCCAGCTCCCGCACCGTTCTGAGGTACGCCTCGCAGGCGTGTCGCGCATGAAGTGGCTTGAGCCATTCATAGACCTGCCGCCAGGTGCCGGTTTCCTCTTCGCTGTATTCGATCTCAGGGAGCGGCGCGCCCTGCCGGTACGCTCTGGCATGGCGATCGATGCGGGCCCGGCTCTGCCGGTAGTCGGGATCGTTGAATCCCGGATGGTCGGCGTCCAGCGCGACCCCGGCATCCAGCGTATTGCCTGCAATTCGGTCGAGCTCGCTGACATGTCGCGGAAACCAGGCTACGGTTTTCTCATCCAGCAGCAGCACCGGTACCCGTTCGCGCTCGAACGCGTCGAGGAGCTGTCGGATGGCGGGATCATCCGGCTCGCCCTCACAATCCACATAGAAGTCGAAGCGCTCTCCACGACTCGGCCGGGATTCGATGTGGGTGAGGTTCACTCCGGCGGCGGAGAACCGGTTCAACGCGTCAGCCAGAGCACCCGGCCGGTCCTTCAATGCGATCAGCAGAGAAAGACGCGGCTCGGACGCCCGTCGCTTCGCCTGTTCCTCGCTCATGTCTTCATCCCGTCAGCGTGAGACCGACGCACCATCGTCGAGAATGGCCACGGCCCGGGTCCAGCCCGCGGAGGCACCGCGTATCTTCATCGGAAAGCAGGCGACCCGGAACCCGAAGGGTGGCAGCACTTCCAGGTTGTGCAGCTTCTCCAGATGGCAGTAGCCGATGTGACGGCCGGCCTTGTGACCTTCCCAGATCAGGCTGGAATCCTTCGTCCTGGCGTATTTCCGGGCGGTGTGCGAAAACGGCGCATCCCAGGACCAGGCATCCGTGCCGGTCACGCGCACGCCCCGCTCGAGCAGATACATGGTCGCCTCATAGCCCATGCCGCACCCGGTATGCACATAGTCATCGCGGCCATAGGCGGTGCCTGCGGCCGTGTTCACCAGCACGATGTCGAGCGACTGCAATCCGTAGCCGATCCGTTCGAGCTCAGAAGCCACGTCCTCCGCCGTCACCACATAGCCGTCGTCGAAGTGACGGAAGTCCAGCTTCACGCCCGGATTGAAGCACCATTCCAGAGGTACCTCGTCGATGGTGATCGCGCGCTCCGCCTGGCCCTCGAGCTGCTCGTTCATGGTCGAATGGAAGTGATACGGCGCATCGAGGTGGGTGCCGTTGTGCGTGGACAGCTTCACCCGCTCCACCGCCCAGCCTTCACCATCGGGCAGATCGCCCGGCTCGAGCCCGGGAAAGAAGGCTGTGACCTGTTCCGGAGTGTCCTGGTGATTGTAGTAGGTGATCTCCGGCTTCATGCCCGGCGGATCGGAAACCACGTCGTTCTCGAGAAAGATGGACAGATCGATGATGCTGCTCGACATGACGGGCTCCAGGAAACGTGCTCCCCAAGTCTATCCTCTGGGCGAAAAAAAGCCCGCGCTCCCTCTCGGGAGGCGGGCTCGAGCGTGGCGTGTCCGGCCCCAGGGGCCGGGACGCGCATACCGGGCTCAGTTACCCGTGTTGTAGGACACCCGGAGGTAGTACTGACGACCGATGGCGTTGTGGTACTCCTGCGGGTAGAAGGGCCAGCTGTCGGTTTCGTCCGCTTTCGGTCCTTCGTTGGTCAGGTTGTTCACACCCACCTGAACGCGAAGCGCATCGTTGGTCCAGTAGCCGGAAAGGTTGGCCGTGGTCCAGGAGCCGATGGTCAGCTTCGGGTTGTTGGGATCGCCGGGCGTGTACAGCTCGTTGTTCGTCGCATTCATCGAATCGATGTAGTTGATGAACAGCGTGCTGCCCCACTGACCGTAGGTCCAGTTGGTGGTGAAGTTCCAGCGCCATTCCGGTACCCGATCGTCTTCCATCACGTCCTCGACCTCGGACAGCACGTCGAACTGCTCGTCCCACTTGGTCATGTAGGTGCCCTTCAGACGGAAATCGAAGAAGCCGGCACGGGCCGTATCCCAGCCGTAGCCCAGGCTGAAGTCGATACCCTGGGTCTCGACGAAGGTGAGGTTCTGAGCGGTCGCATTGACCGAGGTCACCTCCATGTTCGCCGGGTTCCGGGTGATCAGATCGGCATAGGTATCCGGGTTGTTGACGATGTCCTGAGCAGCGAGATCGTTGACGATGTCCTCGATCTCCACGTTCCAGAAATCGACTGAGCCGTCGAAGCCGGCGAACTGAAAGACCACGCCGATGTTCCAGTTTTCGCCGGTCTCGGCGTCGAGGTCGGCATTCGGTCCTACCGCCACGTCGATGAACACTTCGCCCCGGCAGGCGGCAATGGACGGGTCGCCGATGGTGCCGCCCTGGAACTCACAGGCTACCGGGTCGGTAACCTGCTGGAAGGCAGCGGTCGGATCACCGTACACGCGCTGCATGTCCGGTGCCCGGAAGGTCTCACCCCAGCTGGCCCGGAACATCAGCTCATCCATGGGACGCCACTGAATGCCGATCAGCGGTGCGACGTTGTCGCCGAAGTCGCTGTAATCGTCGTAGCGCAGAGCTGCCTGAATCTCGACGGTCTCGAGTACCGGGATCAGGAACTCGGTGTAGAGGGCATCGTAGTCGCGCTTGCCCTCACCCGAGGAGCCGCCGGTGGCCAGGATGTTGCCATTGATGGATTCGGTGTCGGAGGTGTTGTAGAACCACTCACGTGCCGTTTCCGCACCCACCGCGAAGCCCACACCGCCCGCAGGCAGCTCGAACAGGCTCGCATTGGAAAGCGTGGCACTGAACTGATTCACGCTGCCCTGAGCATCCTGAGTGGGCACGTAGGTTGCTGCCATCACTTCCTCGGGGGTCATGACGTCGAAAGAGGAACGTCCATCCGTACCGGAAGTCAGGAAGTCGAAGTAGGTATTGGCGCTGGCGTAACCACCGCTCGTGCTCTTGAAGTCGGTCCGCATGAAGGACCAGTCCACGTCATACGACCAGTTGTTGCCGAAGTCACCGCGCAGGCCGGTGAGAAGCGCGTAGTTGTCCACGTCCATCTCGTCGGTCCGGTTGCCGAACTCGACCATACGACGGGTGTAGTAGTAGCCGCCGTCAGCCAGGCCGGCGAAGTCGCCGCCAAAGGCAGTGGCCTGGGGGAACCGGGCGGTCGCACCGCTGCGGTCGGACAGCGCAGTGACGAAACCGGCGTCCGGGTTGCCTGCGTCGTCCGTGCCGACGAAGAAGCTGTAGTCGTCAACGGGCATCGGTTCGATGGCCCGGTCGGTCGTGCTCTTGGTGTAGTCCAGGCGTCCGTAGAACTCCACGTTCTCGCCGAAGGCGTAGTTCCACTTGGTCATCGCGGAAGTCCGCTCACGCTCCGGGAACAGATCCCGGCGGGCGGAACGGTTGAAGCCGCAGAGATCGAACGGCAGGCTGTCCCAGGGCTGCAGGCCTCGGGATTCACAGGTGGCCGGATCCAGCGACCGAACGATGCCGCCGGCGAAGGTGCGAAGAGAGATGCCGTAGGAGCTGTAGCTGCCGAGGCCGCCGAAGGCCAGGTCGGAGCCGAGATCGTCGAAGTTGTTACGCTCGCGTGCCTTCAGACGCTCAGCCGTCTCATGCTCCACGAGGAACATGATGTTCCGGTCCTCGTCACCCACACCGACCATCAGGTTGATGTTGGCCGTCTCGAGACCACCCTTATCGGTATCGCTGTAGCGTGCATCCACGTTGACGCCGTTGAAATGGTCCTTGGTGATGATGTTCACAACACCACCCATGGCATCGGAACCGTAGATGGCCGAAGCACCCGTGGTCAGCACCTCGATACGCTCGATGGCGGCCAGCGGGATGTTGGCGGTGTCGGAGAAGTTGTCCGTACCACCGGCGGGGATCGGGTACTTGGGCGTGCGCTTGCCGTCGATCAGCGTCAGCGTGCGGCCGATGCCCACACCTCTGAGGTCGACTGCAGATGCTGCCGGCGTGAAGCCGAAGACCTGCTGCTGGTCCAGAGAGCCGCCGGAGTTCTGGGTCAGATTCGCCATCACTTCCTGGAAGCTGTTATAACCCACGTCGCGGATCTGGTCAGAGCCGATCACCACGAGGGGGTTGGCGTTTTCAGCGTCGATGCGCTTGATGCGGGAACCGGTCACAACGATCTCTTCCATGACGCCCTCTTCCGCGAAGGAAGAAGCCGCAGGCAGAACGCCGACGACCAGTGCACACACCAGAGCCCATGCGGGCTTTAAGCCCATGGGGTTCTGATTAGTCATTGGTTTCCCTGTAGTTAGTTTTTATTACGAAATGTTTCAGGAGAAGGTCTACCTAAGGTTTTCATTCTGAATTTTTAAGGTATTCCTCCGGCCTGGTGGCAATTACCAGGCCTGAGTGGCGCGCATCATACTCGATTTAGTTACAGATACGGCCCCATTTCCGATCCGAAAACCGTCATTTTTAGACAGAATCGTTATTAGAAGTTACAGAAGTATTACGGCACGGAGAGGATGCGGCGTCCGTAACAGCGGTCAGGCTAATCGATCAGTCGGATCCGGTCCGGAAAGATGCCGGCAACCGGGCGGGTGGCACGACCGGCCTGATAGTCGAAGTCGCACTGCGGGAGACCGAGCGCGATGGTTCCGGTGCGTCTGAGCCCCTGCCCCTGCACTTCACTCATCACGTCGTCCGTCGCGCACATGTAGGGCACCAGATCCATGGCCCCGTGCTGGCCGAAAAGGTGGCAGATTCCGCAGCGGGTCATGGTCATGGACCAGTGCCCGTTCGGCTCATCGATCCACTGAACATCAAAGACGAAGGCGCCGTTCCCGCCAGTCGAACCCATCGCCTCAGCAGACTGAGACCGTTCACCCGCCGACTCGAGACTGCGCACGGATTCCGCCGCGGCCCGGGGGTCCGGTGCCGTCCGGCCGATGCCGGAGGCCTCCACCGCGTCCGTGAGCGCCCGCAGCATCCGGGCGCCGAAGTCATGCACGTCCACACCCCGGTCGACGAGCTCCAGATACAGACACAGCAGGGCCGCGCAGGTGAACAGCGAGAACGCCATGGGATGCCCGGGCTCATTCGCGTAGACGAGCCCGGGCCCCATCTCCGTGTACCGGTTCCGGGCAGCTTCGAGCACCGCGGGGACATCCGTCGTCAGATCACCGAGCCAGGACTCGTAGTAGGCTCGGGAACGGTCGAACCGGGCGCCGAAGTCTTCCGCATCCACACGCATCGTCACTCTCCCTGAGCGGGTTCTCTCACCCTACGCCTTCACAGTCGATCCTGCACGCAGGCCCCGAATTGCCTGAGGCACACAGACAAGCCATAGTCCGTCTGCAGGCAGGAAAAAACGACATGACCGGAAACGACGAGAAACGCACCCGCTGGAACCGGCGCTACGCATCGGCGGAACTGATCTGGTCTGCCGGGCCTAATGCGCTGCTGGCGGAGGAACTCGCCGGTCTCAAATCCGGAACCGCGCTCGATGCGGCCTGCGGCGAGGGACGCAACGGGCTCTGGCTGGCCGAACAGGGCTGGCAGGTCACGGCCGTGGATTTTTCCGAGGTGGCCATAGAAAAAGGCCGGAAGATCGCCCGGCACCGGGGACTGGATCTCGACTGGCGGGTGGCCGACGTGGCACGGGACCCGCTTCCCGAGGGCGCCTTTGATCTCGTCGTCGTCCTTTATCTTCACACCGACGCCGACGAACGCGCCCTCTGGCTCCCCCGCCTGGTCCGGGCGGTGGCACCCGGCGGGACGTTTTTCTACCTGGGACACGATCCCCGGAACATCGAGCAAGGGCTCGGCGGCCCTCAGGATCCGGACCTGCTGCCGGACGCGGGAGAGATTGTCGATGCGCTGTCGGATTTTCGGATCATCAGTGCAGGCATCCATCGGCGGCCTGTGGATGCGGATCCCGGCCACGGACGCGAAACCGCCGGTACCGCCCTGGACACGTTCGTCAGAGCCGTCGCCCCGACCCCGTTCTAGCGGCTGGCCGATTCCACGTAAGCCAGATCTCCGCGCAGGGAACGGGCACCGATGAAGTAGTGACAGGCGGCCCAGACGTTGACGAACACCGCCAGGCACAGAGCATAGCGCAGCGACTGAATACCCATGTCGGCGGCGAGCAGGTCGCTGGCGACGCCCACGAGGTAAGGCCCCATCCCCATGCCGATGATGTTGAGCATGAACAGCAGAATGGCCGACGCCACCGCGCGCATCCGCAGACTCACCAGCGCCTGCGTCATGGCGAAGGACGGGCCCAGGTACATGCCGCCCAGAATCGAGACGACCATGAGCGACGGAATCACGGCCCAGATACCCCCGTACAGGTAGGCCACGAATTGAAACGGCACCATGACGATGGTGGAGAGTCCGGGCACCCACATGTACCAGCGCCGATCGTCGAACCGTTCCGAGAGCTTGTCGGAGAGATAACCGCCGAGAAAGGTGCCGATGGCGCCGATCCCGCTGATCAGGGCCAGCCAGGATCCCACCTCGGTGATCGGCATCTCGTGGCTGCGGATCAGGAACGGCGCGTTCCAGGTACCGGCGCCGTAGCCGACGAAGGCGTGGAGTCCCGCGGCGAAAGCGATGTGCCGGAACGATACCCGCTGCCAGAGCCGGGCGATGACCTCCTTCACGCCCGGTGCCGGGGCATCGTCCACCCTGATGTGACGGTCCGCCATCCCCCGCGGCGGCTCCTTCAGGGTGACCCAGATCAGCAGAGCCACCAGAACGCCGGGCAACCCCACAAGCACGAACGTGTGCCGCCAGCCGAGCGCTTCCGCCCCCCAGCCGCCCACGAAATTGCCGACCATGGACCCGAACGGGATGCCCAGCGCATAGATGGACAGGGCCGTGGCCCGGGTTTCGATGGGAAAATAGTCGGAGATCAGCGAGTGGCTCGGCGGACTGGCGCCCGCCTCCCCCACCCCCACGCCGATCCTCGCCAGCAGCAGCATCCAGAAACTCTGTGCCAGCCCGCAGAGCGCCGTCATGCCGGACCAGACCACCATGGCGATGGACAGGATCTTCACCCGGCTCCAGCGATCCGCGAGCGCGGCGATGGGAATGCCGAGCGTGGTATAGAAAAGTGCGAATGCCAGGCCTCCCAGCAGGCCCAGCTGGGTATCGTTCAACTCCAGCTCCAGCTTGATGGGCTCGAGCAGGATGGCCAGGATGGACCGGTCGACGAAGTTGACCACGTAGCCGAGAAACAGGACGGCCAGCGCATAATTCCGGTAGCCCGGTGCGAAGGTACTGCCCGCCTTTTCTGTCGTCTGCCCGTCCGGTCCGCTTCCGGCGGCGCTCATGCGGACGCTGCGGCCAGGAGCAGCGCGGGCCGCTCGGCTTCGATGATCGGCCGGAGCTCGCGCAGTGTCTCGTTCAGGGCGCCAATGGCCAGGTCCACGTCGGATTCACTCATTGCCGTGCTCACGCAGTACATCAGCCGGCTCGCGGACATGACCCCGCGCCGGAGCATGCCGATGTGCAGCAGTCGGGCGATACGTCCGGCATCGATCATACCGGCCATGCTGTCGCGGGCGTTGTTGAGGGGACCCTCCGTGAAGTGCAGGTTCGTCAGCGATCCCGCTCCAACCGCCTGTCCCCGGATTCCACTCTGAAGAAACGCTTCGTTGAATCCTGCCCGGAGGCGATCCCCGAGCCTGTTGAGCCTTTTCGTTTCGTCGGATCCGTAAGCCTGCATGGCCGCCAGGCCCGCCGCCATGGTCAGCGCATTGCCGCTGAATGTGCTGGCGTGCATGACGGGATTCTCCTGCTCCGGACTGAACAGCTGCATGAGATCCCGCCTGCCGCCCACGGCGCCTATCGGCAACCCACCACCGATGATCTTGCCCATGCAGGTGAGATCCGGCGTGATACCGTGCAGCGACTGCGCACCACCGGTATCCAGACGCAGGGTGATTACCTCGTCGAAGATCAGCACGATGCCGTGCCGGTGGGTCGCTTCTCTCAACGTCTCGAGAAACTCCGTCGTCGCCGCGATCATTCCCATGGATCCGAGCACGGGCTCGACGATGACGGCGGCAAGCTCATCGGCGTGCCGGTCGATCAGCGCCTTTGCGTGGACCGGCTCGTTATACGGACAGATGACGGTATCCGCCAGCACGCTGTCCGGAAAGCTGGCATCCACCGGCTGCGACAGCGGCGCCTCGACAGAACCCCGCTTGTCCGGCATGGGTACCAGGGAGACTTCGGCCTGCTCGTAGCTGCCGTGATACCCCCCTTCCATCTTCATGACCTTCTGTCGCCCTGTCGCCGCCCGGGCACAGCGCAGGGCCATGAGCGTTCCCTCGGTTCCGGAGCTGGTGAAGCGCATCTGCTCGATGGATGGCACCCGGTCGACCAGGAGCTCGGCGAGCTCGATCTGCTTCAGGTTCGGTGCCGCATAAGCCGATCCGATCGGTGCCTGCGCCTGAATGGCCCGCACCACACCCGGATGCGCGTGCCCGTGAATGAGCGACGTGAAGTTGTTCATGAAGTCAACGAGCTCGTTGCCATCCACGTCCGTCAGACGACAACCCTCGGCACGGCTGATCACCAGCGGATACGGCATGTAGTGGGCGCTGGAGCGGGTGTCTCCGCCCGGAAACACCTGCTGCGCACGCTCGGCAAGCGACGCCGAGGTGGGCGAGAAATCCCGGTACGCCTTCAGCAATGAATCCGCTCCGGCGGCGGTACCCCCTGCGCTCATCGAACCTCCCCATGGCTCCTCTACGCTCGTTGTCTGCACTATACGCGGTAACAGCCCTGCTTCGCACGTGACCCGGGTGTGTCGCACAGTGCCTCAACTGCGCTTATCATCGGTTGGAACGGCAGATGGGGAATCAACGGAGAGAGAAGATGTCTGTATCGGAGTTCCGTGCGGAAGCACGTGCCTGGCTTGAAGAGAACTGCCCGCCAGGAGCCCGTGGCGACGGTCAGATACCCACCGGCAGCACGAAGATCGAGATCGAGAATCCAGACGTCCGGCTGTGGCTCGACCGGATGGCGGAGCGCGGCTGGACCGTGCCGACCTGGCCGACCGAGTACGGCGGAGCCGGTCTCAGCACCGAGGAGTTCGTCACCCTGGTCGAGGAGATGCGCCGCATCGATGCGCGGCCGCCGCTGCTCGGCATGGGCACCAGCATGATCGGGCCGACCCTGCTCGAGATGGGCACCGATGATCAGAAGGCCCGACATCTGCCCCGGATCGCCAGAGGTGAGATCGCCTGGTGCCAGGGCTATTCCGAGCCGGGCGCCGGGTCGGACCTGGCCAGCCTGCGCACGCGGGCCGAGGACGCAGGGGATCATTTCGTGATCAACGGGCAGAAGATCTGGACGTCAGGCGCACAGTTCGCAGACTGGATGTTCTGCCTGGTGAGGACCAATCCGGACGTGCCCAAACACGAGGGGATCAGCTTCGTGCTGCTGACCATGGATCAGCCCGGTGTGACCGTGAAGCCGATCAAGCTCATCAGCGGCAACTCGCCGTTCTGCGAAACGTTTTTCGATAACGCCATCGCCCAGAAAGTGGACCTGGTGGGCGAGCTGAACAAGGGCTGGACCGTCGGCAAACGCCTGCTGCAGCACGAGCGTTCCGGCATGTCCTCGCTGGTGGGGACCCGGCGCATGGAACCGCCCGGCAGTCTGGAATCCATCGCTCTGGACTATCTCGGACGTGCACCGGATGGACGCATCAATGATCCGGCGTTCCGGGACCAGGTGCTGCGGCACAATATGAACAGTGCCGCCTTCCGGCTCACACAGAGACGCACGGTGCAGGAATCAGAAGACGGCAGCACGCCCGGTCCGGCAACGTCCATCTTCAAGATGTACGGAACGGAACTCCAGCAGGAGAAGTCGGACCTGATGTGCCGGTTGCGCGGGACTCAGGGCTACGGCTGGTCGGGTGACGAGTTCGATCCGGCGGCGAAGGAATGGACCCGGACTTTCCTGTCCACCCGGGCCGCGTCGATCTACAGCGGTTCCAACGAGATACAGCGGAACATCATCGCCAAGCGGGTGCTCGGTCTGCCTGACTAGGGAGCCGGCCAGATCACGCTGAAGGCACCACGGAGCTCGCCTGTTCGGTAGCCCGTCGCAAGATCGTGCGGGTAGTCGACGGCCAGCTGACTCGACACGGATTCGGCCAGCGTCTCCCCATGACAGACGAGGCACAGGGGGGCGGTGGGTATGGCCTTGAGATACTGCGCCGGCTCTCCGGTCCTGGCTTCAAAGCGTTCCGGAACGGTGCCGGGTTCCGCCTTCATCGCCGCCGCGAACTCGGACAGCACCGCCAGTTGCCCCGGTTGCGGCGCGTTCAATGGATTCCGGTACCGGGCACTGACGCGACCGACGGCCACACCGGACTGACGGGAGAGGCGGGACGCAATCTGCGGGGCCAGATCGCGACAGACGTCGATGGCGGCCACGGGTCCGCCCGTATCCAGCGCCGCCTTCAGCGCACTCTGCAGTTCGCCGGCAAACGCGCTCACCAGCGCACGGCTTTCGGCCAGACGGGGATCTTCGGAATCTGCGCTGGCGGTGACCGTAATCACCGCCAGCAGCAGCGTCAGAAGAATACGTACCGTACCCGGGATCGAATCCATCAGGCGGTCAGATCCTCCTTGATGGCCTTGTCCAGACGCTGCCTCAGGCGGCGGGCCAGATCACCCGACCAGCGACGGATGTCCCCCATCACGGAAGCGGAGTTGGCGGGTACGGCGGCCATGCCGGAACGGGAGTTGAGGGTTTCGATCGCCCTTCGTTCGGCTACCAGAGCGACGACGTTTCCGCTCCTTGCATCCATGAATTCCATGACGAAGGTCGCGGCACCCACGCTGGACAGATAGACGTCCGACCGGCCCACCGTCTCCGGCGGCACCCTCGAGATGATGTCCACGAGCGCGCCGCGCAGAATCAGAGTCTGGGCATCGATGTCGTCGATGCTGTCGATGATCGTGAACTGCTTGGCCTTCGAGATCTCCTTTTCGAAGGCCTCGCTGACGATGTCCTCGAACTTGCGACGGTCTTCCTCACTGATGCCGAACTCACGCTTGTGCGTGCTCAGCATGGTGGAACGCGTCTTGCGGGCAGGTCCCACGTCCCGGTACTCGAACTGCGCCTCCCAGAGAAACACCTTGTTGAAATCGCCGAACTTCGTGCCCGGCAGCACGAAAGTCTCCTGGAACTTGCCATCGACCTTGACCAGCTCGGCGTAGCGGTCGCTGCCCTGCGCTTCCTGTTCCGCGGCAGTATCCGTCCGTTCTTCCGCCCCGATCACCGCCAGTGCGGCAACAACGGCAGCCACACCGGCCGCAAATGCAAAAATCGTTTTCATCACGATCCCCTTTACTATCGTCAATCAGCGTCAATGGTAACCCTTCTTTACTGACCATCAAGCGGCATCCCCACCGTTCATGGCATGATCGGGCTCATCATCCGCACGGGACAGCTGCCATGGCCGGACTCTGGACGCCGATCTGTGATCGTCTGGGTATCACCTACCCCATCTTCGGCTTCGCCCATGATGTCAGCACGGTCGCCGCCATCACCAACTCCGGCGGTTTCGGCGTGTACGGCGCCACACGGAGATTTCCGGACGAAATCCGCGAAGAGCTGGCCGAGATCCGAAGGCTCGTGGGCAAACGGCCGTTCGGAGTCGATCTCGTGCTGCCGCCCGGCATGCCGGAGCACAACTCCAGGGAAGCCATCGAAGCCGAGATTCCCGAAGCCCACAAGGCATTCGTCCAGCAGCTGATCGAGAAGTATCAGGTCCCGCCCGCCTCCGAGCCGGGCATGCGTACCCGGTTCATCCGCTCAGCCGAGATCGAGGCCGCGCAGTTGCGGGCGGTGCTCGAGTCAGACGTGAACATGTTCGCCTGTGGGATCGGCGCACCACCGGATGCCATCGCGGAAGCCAAGGCTCTCGGCAAGATCACCCTTGCGCTGATCGGCAGTCCGCACCATGTGGCCCGGAGCCGGGCAGCCGGCGTGGATATGCTCGTCGCTCAGGGTTACGATGCCGGTGCGCATACGGGCCCCATCGGCACTTTCTCTCTGGTGCCTCAGATCGTCGACGAAGCCGGCGATATGCCCGTTCTGGTTGCGGGTGGGGTCGCCACGGGCCGGCACATCGCCGCGTCTCTGGCCATGGGTGCGGCCGGCGTCTGGATGGGCACGGCCTGGCTCCTCTCGGAAGAGCATCAGGGGCATATGCACCCGGTGAACACGGAAAAGCTCAAAGCTGCCGGCAGCGCGGACACGGTGATCACCCGATCCGAGAGCGGCAAGACGTTCCGGCAGGTGCGCACGGCCTGGAGCCAGGAATGGGAAAACGACGATGCCCCGGAGCCGCTGAAGATGCCTTATCAGGACGTGCTGGTCGGTGATCTGCTCGGCGCCATCGAAGAGCACGACATCGAGCCTCTCATCCATTCCGGCGCCGGTCAGAGCGTGGCCTACTTCAACGAGGTCCGTCCGGTCGCCGGGATCATGAAAACCCTGGTGGCTGAGGCCGAAACAGCGCTTGCCCGCCAGCAGTCGTATCTGCGCTGACAGAGAAAACGTGCGCCGGCGCACGGTTTCGAACCCCATTTACATCCTCGCTGAAACTGTCGATTCGCTCACGGGAATCCGCCGGATCATTTCCGATACTTGATCCCGTTCTAACGCTAAGCGACGCGGTGAACACCCACCCACCCCGTCGTTGTTTTTGGCTTCAGAGCGGAGAGACGAAGTGGGATCCAAGAGAGAGAGACGAACCCCCAAAGGGACGTGGGGCGTTCGAAACAGCTGCCTGTGCGCGCTGATCATTCTTCTGACTGCCTGTTCCGGCAGCAGCAAGCAGAACATCATCGAAAGTGAAGGCATGGTGCTGACCGGCAGCGTGGGCGACGGGCCCATCGTCGGCGCCGACATCCGTATCGAAGACGCTCGCGGCGAACTGGTCTTCGAAGGTGTGAGCGACGAGACCGCCAACTACCATTTCGACATCCCGGACGGCACCCGACTGCCGGTGACCGTCCGGGTCAGCGGTGGCACGGATCTGGTAACCAGCCGGGGCGCCGACTTCGAGATGCTGAGCGTGGCATTCGATTCCGGCCCGACCACGCTGAACGTTTCACCCTACACCACCCTGGCCGTGAAGACGGCCAGCTGTCTCGGTGACATCACGCCGGACAACCTGAAGACCGCCTGGTCGCTGATCGACGATACCGTCAACCTCGGCTGGCACACGGACATCATCGCCGATCTCATGGGCGATGCCATCGATGATGCGAACGTTTCAACGGTGCTGGTAGCGAGTGAAGCGCTCGGAGAGCTGATCCGCCGCACGGCGGCCGCATCCGCCTCCGGCGTCGAGCCCATGACGACAGATGAGGTTCTGGATCAGCTCGCCTGTGACATTGCGGACGGACAGCTCAACGGCAACGGCGCGGGTGTCAGCATGCGCACCGGTCTCATTCTGGCGGCCAATGCGACCACCATCGGTCTCGAGGTGATCGCCGGCGGCCTGCGCGTCGATGGCTCGGATGCCGTTGAACGGCTCGACTTCGCGCTGCAGACGGTGCTGCCGGGCGCGCCCGCGACGGTTACGACGTTGTCCGCGCCTCAGGCGCTGATCGAGCAGACCCGGGACCGCCTGGGTGTGTTCGCGACGCCCGATGACGATGCTCTATTGTCTCTGGCAATGGCGCTGGAGGAGGCGACGCCGAGCACGGCCCGATCACAGGTCGCCGAGGTCCTGGACACCTCCACCACGCAGGCGCTCGATTCGATGACTGCCAGGATCGCCAGCGCCTCAGAACCGGAGCTCGAGGCGGTGGGCGAGCGACAGCAGCTGCCCGCAGAACCGCCTTTTCTCTCGTTCGCCGCGGATCCGGTCAGCGTTCTGACCGGCACGTCGACGCGTCTCAGCTGGGCGGCCAGCAATGCTGAGGGCTGCGTGGCGAACGGTGGCTGGAGCGGTTCCCGATCCCCGTCCGGTTCCGAGTCCAGTCAGATGCTGAACTCGGCAACCGAATTCGTGCTGAGCTGCAGCGGTCGTGGCGGCGTTGTGACCGAACGCGTCTTCGTCAGCGTCACGGCGGCACCGGTGCCTGATCCCGACCCCCAGCCGGACCCTCAGCCGTCGCCGGATCCTCAACCGGCGCCCCAGCCTGAACCTGAACCCGTACCGGCGCCCGTGATCGGTTTCCAGGCTGACCGGACGAGCGTCGACGCGGGCGGATCCGTCGTGCTGACCTGGACGGCAACCGATGCCACCAGCTGCAGTGCCAGTGGCGCCTGGGGCGGCTCACGCTCCGTGACAGGCAGTCAGACGGTCGGACCGCTGACCGACAGCGTTACCTTCGTGCTCAACTGCTCGGGTCCGGGCGGCAACCAGAGTGCCAGCCAATCCATCAGCGTACGTCAGCCAGAGCCCCGCCCGGTGGTCTCTCTGAGTACGACCGACGGCAGCATCACACGGGGAGAGACCGTCCGCCTGAGCTGGACCACAAGCAACGCCACCAGCTGTACGGCCAGCGGCGGATGGTCCGGCAGTCTCGCGACCAGCGGCAGCCGAACGCTCTCGCCCGTCACCAGCGCCTCGTATACGCTGAGCTGTTCCGGGCCCGGTGGCAGTCGTTCGGATTCAGTGACGGTGAGCGTTTCCGAACCTGCACCCACCCTTTCGCTGAATGCCTCCAGCAGCACGGTGGATGAAGGCGACAGCGTCACACTCTCCTGGTCATCCACCAGCATCACGAGCTGCACGGCGTCCGGCGGCTGGTCGGGCGGCAGGAACCCGTCGGGTTCCACCACCGTCGGTCCGCTGACCGCCACCACCGTCTTCACCCTTCAGTGCTCGGGTGACGGCGGCAGCATCAACGACTCGGTCTCCGTCAACGTCACCCCCGCACCGGAAGATCCGCCTGTGGTTGCGCTCAATCTGGCCAGCAGCCGGATCGACGCCGGCGGATCCACGAGTCTCAGCTGGTCGTCGTCCAATGCCACCGGTTGCGTTGCCTCCGGCGCCTGGTCCGGTGCCCGGGCAACGTCGGGCAGTGTGACCGTTTCGCCGAACACAACCAGCACCTACACCCTCAGCTGCACCGGTGACGGCGGCAGCGACAGCGACACCGCCACGCTGACCGTGAACGCCCAGCCGCCCGCGCTGAGCTTCTCGAGCTCCGATGATCTGATCGCCCAGGGCGCTGGCGTCACGCTGAGCTGGACGGCTACCGATGCGAACAGCTGCACGGCGAGCGGCGGATGGTCAGGTTCGAAGAGCACGTCAGGCAGCGAGTTCGTCGGCAACATCGGTTCGAGCACCACTTTCAGCCTCACCTGCACCGGTCCGGGCGGCAACGCGATGCAGATGCTGACGGTGAGCACGCTTTCATCCGTAGCCCTGAACTGGGTCGCTCCCTCCGA
>JAUIAV010000025.1 GCA_030425195.1 Gammaproteobacteria bacterium
TGTCGCCCATCGGCTCGTCGAGATCGATGCCGGTCGACTCCATGATCATCGCCATCATCGTGTAGAAGCCGACGGCGATGATCAGCTCGACGATCTCGCGGTGGCTGAGGTGCGCCGCCGCGGCGTCGAACGCTTTTATGAGCGGTCCCTGCACGGCGAGGTCGGCTATCAACGGGTCGAGATCAACGCCCACGGACGCATTCTCAAGGTGCTCGATATCGAGCCCCCGAAATCGGGCAAGGACATCCGGCTGCATCTGGACAGCCGCCTGCAGATCGCGGCCACGGCGGCGCTCGGTGAGCGGCGTGGCTCGGTGGTCGCCATCGATCCGAAGACGGGCGGTGTGCTGGCCATGGTCAGCAATCCAGGCTACGACCCGAACCTGTTCGTCACCGGGATCTCCACCGAGCAGTACCAGAGCATGGTCAATTCGCTCCAGACACCGCTGTTCAATCGGGCGGTCAATGGTCAGTACTCACCGGGCTCGACCTTCAAGCCGGTGGTGGGGCTGGCCGGCATCTCCAACGGCGTGATTCGCTGGGACGAGCAGATCGAGGATCATGGCTGGTTCAAGCTGCCGAATCAGGACCGTATCTACCGGGACTGGAGCTGGCGCCAGGGCGGTGGGGGCGGCCAGGGCAAAGTCGACATGCACCGGGCCATCTACCGGTCCTCGAACATCTTCTTCTACGATCTGGCCACCCGGCTCAGCATCGATCAGATCGGTGCCTTCGCCCGCCAGTTCGGCATCGGCCGGCAGCTGGCGGTGGACGTGGCCGAAGCCTCGAGTGGGCTGATGCCGGACCCCATCTGGAAACAGGGTGCGAAGGGAGAAGTCTGGTATCCGGGAGACAACGTCAACGTGGGCATCGGTCAGGGGGATGTGCTGGTGACGCCGTTGCAGCTGGCCACCATGACCTCCGTCATCGCCAACCGGGGCAAGGTGATCCGTCCCCGGATGCTGCTGCCGGATCCTGCGGGGCAGCTGCCCATGGAGTTCGATCCGCCGCAGCCGCTGCCTGACGTGATGGGCCCCAGTCCGGATGACTGGGAGCGCATGATCGATGCCATGGAAGACGTGGTGCATCGGGGCAACCGGGGATTCAAGAACGGCTATGGTCAGAACGGTACCGCCTGGGCCTACATCGGCCGCGACATCGATTACCGCATGGCGGGTAAGTCGGGCACGGCTCAGGTGGTGGAGATCAAACAGGGTGAGGAGTACGACGAGGAACAGCTGGACGAGTTCAAGCGGAAACACGCCTGGTTCATCGCCTTCGCCCCGGCGGACGATCCGCTGATTGCGCTGGCCGTGCTGGTGGAGAACGGCGGCGGCGGCAGCTCCGTGGCGGCGCCTGTCGCCAGGGAAGTCCTCGATTATTATCTGCTGCCGAAGCTGGACGTGGCGGGTCGATGAGCACGCACGATTTCGTCCGCACCCTGCCGGGCAGCCGCCCGCCGGTCTCCGCCCGGGACCAGCTGCTGCGAATCCACCTGGATCCGCTTCTACTGCTCCTGCTGATCGTCATCGTCGGTTTCGGTCTGGTGGTGCTGTACAGCGCGGTGAACAGAGACGCCACCTATTTCAACAACCAGCTGGTCCGGATGGGTCTGGCGTTCACTGTGATGGTGGTCGCCGCGCAACTCGACCCGGGGTTCTACCGGCGCTGGTCACCCGTCGTTTACCTGTTCGGCGTGATCCTGCTGGTGCTCGTGCTGCTGGTCGGCGTCCGCGTGAAAGGCTCTCAGCGATGGCTGGAGATCCCGGGACTGCTGCGGTTCCAGCCCTCGGAGCTGATGAAGATCGCCGTGCCCATGATGGTGGCCTGGTACTTCCACGACCGTTCTCTGCCGCCGAGCTTCAGGGACGTGCTGGTAGCGCTCGGAATCATTGCCGTCCCTGCCGGCTGCATCATCCTCCAGCCCGATCTGGGAACCGGAATTCTGGTTGCGGGTGCGGGCCTGGCGGTGGTGGTTCTGGCGGGACTGCAGTGGCGCTGGATCGGCCTCGCCCTGCTGGCGCTTGCGGCTGCGGCCCCCGGGCTCTGGTATACCCTTCAGGATTATCAGCGTCAGCGGATCCTGACCCTGTTCGACCCTGAAAGCGATCCGCTCGGCGCCGGCTGGAACATCATTCAGTCCACCACGGCCATCGGCTCCGGCGGGATTCAGGGCAAGGGACTCTTCCAGGGCACCCAGAGCCATCTGGAGTTTCTGCCGGAAAGCCAGACGGACTTCATCATCGCCGTGGTGGGAGAGGAGCTCGGGCTGGTGGGCATCCTGCTGCTGCTGTCACTGTACGTGGTGGTGATCGCCCGGGGGCTGATCCTGGCCGCGCGGGCGGGCAATACCTACGGCAGGCTTCTGGCCGGGGCGCTCACGCTCACGTTTTTCGTTTACGTCTTCGTCAACATCGCCATGGTGTCCGGGCTGCTGCCCGTGGTCGGCGTGCCGCTGCCTCTGGTGAGCTACGGCGGTACCTCGGCCATCACCCTGATGGCCGGATTCGGACTCATCATGGCGCTCGCCGCGAGGAGCGGCGGCAGCTGGCGCTGACCGCTATGGAGATCAGACAGATCATGAACATCGCCACTCGGCTTGCCATCGTTTTCGGGCTGACCTCGCTGGCCCTGCACAGCTCGGCCCATGCGGACTATGCGGAACGGGCGGACGTTCAGGCCTATGTGGCCGAGCTGGTTGCCGAGCACGGCTTCGACGAGGCGGAACTCCTGGCGCTGTTCGGCCAGGCGGAACGCAAGGACAGGATTCTGGAATCCATCGCCCGGCCTGCTGAGCGAACGCTGGAATGGCACGAGTACCGGCAGATATTCGTCAAGGAACCTCGGATCAGCCAGGGGGTGGCGTTCTGGAACGAGAATGAGGCCATTCTCAACCGGGCCGAAGCACGCTTCGGCGTGGAACCGGCGTACGTGGTCGCCATCCTGGGTGTGGAAACCCGATATGGACGCATCACCGGCAGCTATCGGGTGCTGGACGCGCTGACCACGCTCGCATTCGACTATCCGCCCCGTGCGGACTTCTTCCGCAGGGAGCTCACCGAATATCTGCTGCTGGCTCGCGAAGAGGCGGAGGATCCGACCACGTTCACGGGATCCTACGCCGGCGCCATGGGTTACGGTCAGTTCATACCGTCGAGCTACCGGGCCTATGCCGTGGATTTCGACGACGACGGCAGCCGCGACATCTGGGCCAACGAGTCGGATGCCATCGGCAGCGTGGCGAACTACTTCAGCCGGCACGGCTGGAAGCCCGGTGAACGGGTTGCGGTGCCGGTGACGCTGGCCGACGGCTCGGCGGACGCCGTGGCCAACGAATCTCTGAACCTGAAGCGTACGGTAGGCGAGCTCACCGGAATGGGCGTCGTCGCTCCGGATCTGGATCCCGCAGCGCCAGCGAATCTCTATCGCATGATGCAGGAAGACGGCCCTGAGTACTGGCTCGGCCTCAACAACTTCTACGTCATCACCCGGTACAACAGAAGCCGTCTGTATGCGCTGGCCGTGCACGAGCTCAGCCAGGCCATCGCAGCTGCCCGGGAAGCCGGTGCAGCAGGGGCGGCAGAGTGAAGGCCGGCCTGCTGCTCGCGGTATCCGCCGGCCTGCTGCTCGCAGGCTGTCAGTCCAGCCCGTCGGCACGCAAGCACGAGGAGCAGGACGGCCCGCCGCTGGTGGAGCCTGCGGGTCTCGCCCACCTGCCGGATCCGGAGATCCGCCACGAACGACCCACCAAACGCGGCAACCCCAGCAGTTACACGGTGCTGGGTAAGACTTATTACGTCATGAACTCGGCCGCCGGATATGACGCGGTGGGTAACGCCTCGTGGTACGGCCGGAAGTTTCACGGGCGCCTGACTTCGTCGGGCGAGCCTTTCGACATGTACGAGCTCACCGCCGCACACCGCACCCTGCCGATTCCGGCCTACGCGAGAGTGACCAATCTGGACAACGGCCGGACCACGATCGTGCGGATCAACGACCGCGGTCCTTTTCACGACAACCGCATCATCGATCTGTCCTACGCGGCGGCGGTGAAGCTCGGCTTTGCCGCCATCGGCACCGCCCGTGTCAGGGTGGAGGTGATGGAGCCCGGTAATCGCTACGTGCTCCAGGCAGGCGCATTCTCGGATCTGAACCGGGCGGATCGTCTGAAGGCCGCGCTCGGTGAGCTTACGGGCGAGCCGACCTATGTGGTCAAGGTGTCGGGTGAGTCCCTGTACCGGGTCCGGCTCGGGCCGATTCGAGGACGGGGCGAGGCCGAACGGCTGCAGGGTCTCATCCATGCTGCAGACTTCGGCTCCGCGCTGATACTGCCGCACTGATCGGCCCCCGCAGCCGCGAGGGCCGTTTTCCGGGCCGGTCGGGGGTTGGTGTAAACTTCGCCGACCCCCCAAGATCGAGGCCCCCCAATGCAGCAGCTTTTTGCATTCTCGATGCCGCGAGCCCTGCCCGGATCTGCGGTGATTCTGATCAGCGCCTGTCTGACCGTGGCGGCGCTGCTGAGCACGCCGCACGCGCGGGCGGCGGACAAGCCCATCATTCCTCCACCTCCGCAGGTGGCCGCAAGCTCCTATCTGCTGATGGACGCGGATACCCGGGAAGTCCTGGTGGAGCACAATTCCAATGAGCCCCTGCCGCCGGCAAGCCTGACCAAGATCATGACCGCCTATCTGGCCGCCATAGAGCTGGAAGCCGGCCGCATCCGGCTCACGGATCAGGTTCCCATCAGCGTCAAGGCCTGGCGTGCGCCGGGGTCACGGATGTTCGTCCGGGAAGGCACCCGGGTAGGTCTCGAAGATCTGCTGAAAGGGATCATAATCCAGTCCGGCAACGATGCGAGCGTTGCCGTGGCCGAGCACATTGCCGGCAGCGAGGATGCGTTTGCCAGCATGATGAATCAGCAGGCTGCCGTGCTCGGCATGCACTCGAGCCATTTCGCCAACGCAACGGGACTGCCGTCGGATGGACATCAGTCTTCGGCCTGGGACCTGGCGCTGCTGACGGTCGACCTGATCAACCGGTTTCCGGAGCACTACGCTTTCTACTCGGAGCGCTCCTTCACCTATAACGACATCGAGCAGCCGAACCGGAACCGTCTCCTGTGGCGCGACCGGACCGTCGACGGCGTCAAGACCGGTCATACCGAGGAAGCCGGCTACTGCCTGGTGGCTTCCGCCCTGCGCGGCAACATGCGGCTGATCTCCGTGGTGATGGGGACGGACAGCGAAGAGGCGCGGATGCGGGAGAGCCAGAAGCTGCTCTCCTATGGCTTCCGTTATTTCGAAACTCAGAAGCTCTACGATGCGGATGTGCCGTTGAAGACTGCACGGATCTACTACGGTGAGCAGGAGGAGCTGCCCATGGGTGTGGCCGAATCGGTTTCACTGACCATTCCCCGCGGCTCTTACGAGGATCTGGCACCGGCACTCGTCGTGCCGAACACCCTCGAAGCGCCGGTGCGCACCGGCGACGAAGTAGGTGAGATCGTGCTCAGCCTTTATGGCGAGGAGGTCTATCGTGCACCTCTGGTCGCGCTCGAGGAAGTGGCCGAAGCGGGCGTGTTCTCCCGTCTGTCCGACTGGATCAGCCTCTTCTTCGCCGACCTGCTCGGCTCGGGCGACGGGGAAAGCTGAGCGGACTGCGGCGTGGACGAGAAACCCGTCATCGAGTTCCCGGTGGAAGCGTATCCGATCAAGGTGATCGGTTCGGCGGGTGAGGAGTTCGCCAGTCACGTGGCTGCCATCGTCCGGATGCACGATCAGGCGTTCGAAGCCGAACGGGTGGTGGAACGGCCGAGCAGCAGGGGCAACTACGTCTCCCTGCGGCTGTCCATCCGGGCTACCTCCGAGGCGCAGCTGAAGGCGCTGCACCGGGATCTGATGGCGCATCCTCTGGTCAAGCTGGTGCTCTGATGAGCACGCCCGCAGTGATCGTCCGGGATCTGGGCCGCACCCCTTACGAGCCCGTCTTTGCCGACATGCGCGCGTTCACGGATGCCAGAGGGGCGGATACCCCCGACGAGATCTGGTTGACCGAGCACCATCCGGTCTTCACCCAGGGCCAGGCGGGCAGGGCAGAACACCTGCTCATGCCCGGTGACATACCGGTGGTTCAGTCGGACCGGGGTGGCCAGGTGACCTATCACGGTCCGGGCCAGATCACGGGCTATCTGCTCTTCGACCTGCGTCGGCTGGGGGTGTCCGTGCGCGGCCTGGTCAGCGGCATCGAGCAGGCCATGATCGATACCCTGGCCGGATACGGTATCGGTGCCGCGGCCCGTTCGGACGCCCCGGGTGTCTACGTGAACGGTGCCAAGATCGGCTCACTCGGTCTGCGGGTCCGTCGCGGTTGCAGCTACCACGGGCTGGCGCTGAACGTGAACATGGATCTGGAGCCGTTTACCCGGATCAATCCGTGCGGCCTCACGGACACTCCGGTCACGCAGATCGTCGATCTGGGCGGTCCCGGCGATCTCGATCAGGTGCGTTCGGATCTCCTGGCCAGTCTGGCGCAGTCCTTCGGCGTCAGTCCCCGCAGACCGGACAGTTCGGATCCTTCGGCAGCCTGAGACGCCGCCACTCCATACGCTTCCCGTCGAAGTAGAGCACGTAGCCGGTCAGCGTCTCGCCGACCCCGGTGATCAGCTTGATGGTCTCCATGGCCTGACAGGTGCCGATCACCCCCACCAGAGGTGCGATCACACCGTTCTCCGAGCAGTTCAGCGCGCCGTCGTCGCCTTCGGCATACAGACATCGGTAACAGGGTGATTCCGGATCTCTTGCATCGAACAGTGCGACCTGGCCCTCCCAGCGAATGGCCGCCGCGGAAACCAGCGGTACCCGGGTGCGCACACAGGCCCGGTTCAGCTCGAATCGGACCTCGAAGTTATCCGTAGCGTCGACCACCACCGTGGACCGGGACACGGCCTGCTCGAGAAGATCACCCTCGAGTCTGTGCGGAATGCGCTCCAGAGTGATGTCCGGATTGATGCCTGCCAGCGTGTCTGCGGCGGAGTCCACCTTGAGACGTCCGATGCCTGCCTGGCTGTGCACGATCTGACGCTGGAGGTTCGAAAGATCCACCCTGTCATGGTCACAGAGGATCAGGCGACCCACCCCCGCCGTCGCGAGATAGAGGGCCGCCGGGGAACCGAGTCCGCCCAGGCCGACGATGAGCACGGTGGCCTCGAGCAGCTTTTCCTGCCCGGCTACGTCCACCTCCGGCAGCATGATCTGGCGGCTGTAGCGCAGCAGCTGTTCGTCGTTCATGTCCATGCGATTCGATCGGATCCGGTTGTGCGGCCTCAGTTGCGTCGGCCCAGGGTGACCCGCGGCTGTCCGCCCGGGTCTGTGCGACACTCTATCGCCTCGAAGCCTGCTGCGGCAAAAGCCGACGCTGCCTGAGCGGACTGATCGAATCCGTGTTCCACCAGCAGCCAGCCGCCGCCTGCGAGAAAGTCCGGCGAACGGGCGATGATGCGCTTCAGATCGTCCATCCCATCCGGCCCGCTGACAAGGGCCCCGACGGGCTCGTATCTGAGCGCAGGCAGGTGGGGATAGCCTTCGGCCACGTAAGGTGGATTGGCGACGATGACGTCGAAAAGACCACTCACGCTGGAAAACCAGTCGCTATGCAGAAACCTGACCGGCGCTTTCAGCCGCTCCGCGTTACCGGCGGCGACTGCGAGGGCCCGGGGACTTCTGTCCGCGGCGAGCACTTCGAATTCGCCGGCTCTAGCCAGCGCGATGGCGATGGCGCCGCTGCCGGTGCCGAGGTCGAGGATGCGGCAGCCGGACGTCGCCCGTTCCAGTGCGGCTTCCACCAGGGTTTCGGTTTCCGGCCGGGGCACGAGCACGTCGGGCGTAATCGAGAGATCGAAATCCCAGAAACTCCATTCCCCGAGAACGTAGGCCAGCGGCTCGCCGGATCGGAGTCTGGTCACGTCTGCCGTCAGCGTCTCCGTCATCTCCGGTGTCAGCGGGATGTCCCGATTCAGCATCAGCCCGGCCCGATCCGTACCCAATCGGTGGCAGAGGAGAAAGTGCAGGTCCGATTCCGGCAGCCCGCGCTGTCCTGCGAGCCAGCCGGACAGGGTGGTGCTCACTGAGCTTCCCCGAGAGATTTCAGTTTGTCGGCCTGATCTTCCTGGATCAGCGGCTGCACCACGTGATCGAGGTCGCCTTCGATCACCTCGTCGAGCTTGTAGAGTGTGAGGTTGATGCGGTGATCCGTCACCCGGCTCTGGGGGAAGTTGTAGGTTCGGATGCGCTCCGATCGGTCGCCGGAGCCGACCAGTGACTTCCGGGTCTCGGCCTGCTCGGCCTGCTGCTCGGACTGGGCCATGTCCAGCAGTTTGGCCTGAAGGAGCGACAGCGCCCGTGCCCGGTTCTTGTGCTGGGAACGTTCGTCCTGACACTCCACCACGATGCCGGTGGGCAGGTGCGTGAGGCGGATGGCGGAGTCCGTCTTGTTCACGTGCTGACCGCCGGCGCCGGATGCCCGGAAGGTATCTTCTCTCAGATCCTTCTTGTCGATTTCGATTGAATTGATTTCGTCCACCTCCGGCATCACGGCCACCGTGCAGGCGCTCGTGTGGATGCGGCCCTGGGACTCCGTTTCCGGTACCCGCTGGACCCGATGGGCCCCGGACTCGAATTTCAGCTGGGAGTACACGTCCTGTCCGGAGATCCTGGAGATGATTTCCTTGAAGCCACCGTGCTCGCCGGGTTTTTCGTTCAGCACCTCCAGCTGCCAGCCTTTCCGCTCCGCGAACTTCGAGTACATGCGGAACAGGTCGCCGGAGAAGATGGCGGCCTCGTCGCCGCCGGTACCGGCACGGATTTCCAGAAAAACGTTGGCACCGTCGTTGGGGTCCCGGGGCAGCAGGAGTTTCTTGAGCGCCGTTTCCGTGTCCTCGAGTTCCGAATCGAGCCGCTGTGCGTCTTCTTCGGCGAGCGCGCGCATGTCCGGGTCCTCGTCTTCGGCCAGCGCCTTCGCGTCCTCGAGCTCGCCGGTCAGTGACTCGTAGCGCCTGAAGCAGGCGATCACCGGCTCGATTTCAGCGAACTCCTTGGACAGCGCGGTGAACTGATCACGATTGCCCATCACCTCCGGGTCCGCGAGGAGGGCGGCGACCTCGTCATAACGGTCGGTCAGACCCGACAGCTTGGCCGTCATGGAATCCGATAGGCTCATGAAACGTCAGTCCAGGTGATACAGGGTTTTCAGGTACTCGAGCAGATCGGCACGCCCGTCGGCTGCCGCGTTGCGGATGGCCGTGGTGGGCGGATGGATGAGCTTGTTGGTGAGACCGCGGCTGAAGCGTTCCAGGATCGCCTGCGGTTCACCGCCGCGACCGAGTTCCTTCAGCGCCTTCTCCAGCTCGGCCTGCTGGATGCGTTCGGCGTTGTCCCGGAACTGGCGCAGCATGGCCTGTCCATGATGGGCGCGGCGTTCCCGGAGGTAGTGATCTGCGCCGTCGGTAACCATGGATTCCGCATTCTCGGCTGCCTCGCGCCGGGACCGGACGTTTTCCTCGATGATCTGCGTCAGATCGTCGATGGTGTACAGATAAACGTCCGGCAGCTCGGCGGCTTCAGGTTCCACGTCCCTGGGAACGGCGATGTCGACCACGAATATGGGCTTATGGCGGCGCTGCTTGATCGCTGCCTCCAGAGCGCCCTTGCCGACCACGGGCAGCGAGCTGCCCGTGGACGCGATCACGATGTCGTATTCGTGCAGGTGGGCGGCCACGTCCGTGAGCTGCATGGGCACCGCGTCGAATCTTGCCGCCAGGCTCTCCGCGTTGGTGAGGGTCCGGTTGGCGATGGCCATCCCGGCCACGCCGAACTCCGCCAGGTGCTCGGCCACCCGCTGAATCGTATCGCCGGCGCCGAGCAGCAGGGCGCGTGTGTCTTTCAGGTCGGTGAAAATCTGCTGCGCCAGGCTGACGGCGGCGTAGGCCACCGAAACCGGATTCCGGCCGATGTCCGTGTCCGTGCGCACCCGCTTGGCGGCAGACAGGGTGATCTGGGACAGCAGTGAAAGCTCCGGACCCACCGTACCGGCAGTCCGGGCCAGATCGTAGGCGGACTTCACCTGGCCCATGATCTGGGGTTCACCGAGCACCTGTGAGTCCAGGCCGGAAGCGACCCGGATCAGATGACGGGCCGCGTCCTGGTCCCAGTGACTGTAGGCAACGGCTTCGATTTCCGCGGGTGCGATCGCCCGCTCATCCGCCAGCCACTCCACCACGTTCCGCTCCCGGTTCGGATCCATGGAGAGGTAGAGCTCGGTTCTGTTGCAGGTGGAGATGATGGCGGCCTCCGAGACGCTGGGAATGCTGCGCGTGGCGGCCAGCAAAGCGTCTCCCAGGGTTTCCTCGGGAAAAGCGATCCGCTCCCGGAATTCCACGGGTGCCGTGCGGTAGCTGACGCCGTATGCCAATATCGCCATTTCCAGAACTTCGAAAAACCTGAATGCACGCTCCGCTGAGCGGCTCTGCTCGGAACGCGCATTCTATCGCAAGTGACGATCCGGCGGACTTGTATAACTTACTATTTTTAAAGGTGTTTCCGTGAAGGTGATTCCCCGGTTGGCCTGTTGGCGGCGGCTGACCGGGGCGATGCTGATCGCGGCGCCGCTCCTGATCGCCGGCTGCGCGGGACTGCCCGGCATGCCGGAGTCGCCGGAGACCTTCGTGCTCACGGGCAAGGTCGGGGTCCGGGAAGCCCGGGAAAGCTTCAGCGCCAATCTGCTCTGGCATCAGAAAGGGGAGGCCTTCGACATCGACCTGTGGGGTCCGCTGGGCCAGGGTCGGGTGAAACTCGTTAAAAAAGGTGACGGAATAGAGCTGCGCTCGGACCAGGGGGTACTCGCGGCCGGCGAGGCGGATGCCGTCATGCGCGAGCATCTCGGCTGGAGCCTGCCCGTGGACGTGCTGCCCGCCTGGGTGCAGGGAACGCCCTATGCGGGAGAGCCGGCCGAGGCGGTGGTCCGGGATGCCGATGGCCGCCTCACAGGCTTCTCGCAGCTTGGCTGGGCGGTGGTGCTCGAGCGATACCAGGCCATTCAGGATGGGGCTTCTGCCCGGGATCTGCCCACCCGGATCACGGCCACCCGGGAAGGTGCCAGGGTTCGCCTGGTGGTTTCCGAATGGCGGCTCTGACCCGAAGGCTTCCTGGCCCATTAACCCTTTGATTTCGTGGCTTTTCGGCCCAATGTCCGCCCGGGATGCTGGTTTGACAGCAACGGGGCGCGTGCGCAAAATAGCGCCCCCTTCGCCCGGGTGACCCGGGCGATTGACGTCTGGGGTGTCGCCAAGTGGTAAGGCAGCGGGTTTTGATCCCGCCATGCGCAGGTTCGAATCCTGCCACCCCAGCCATATGACCGCCTGCGACTGAAGATCGCGGCACCCAACACGACCCGACTCACAACGACGAGATTACCGTGTCCGACCTGATGCTCTTCAGCGGCAGCGCCAATCGCGCGCTGGCCGCCAGCGTGGCGGCCGAGCTCAAGATCGAGCTGGGGGATGCGACCGTGGGGCGCTTCAGCGACGGCGAGGTAAACGTGGAGATCCACGAGAACGTGCGCGGTCACGACGTATTTCTGCTCCAGTCCACCTGCGCGCCCACCAACGACAATCTGATGGAGCTCATGATCATGGCGGATGCGATCCGCCGGGCATCGGCCACCCGGGTGACGGCAGTGATCCCCTACTTCGGCTATGCCCGGCAGGACCGACGGCCCCGCTCGGCTCGGGTATCGATCAGCGCCAAGGTGGTGGCCGACATGCTGGGCAGCGTCGGCATTGACCGGATGCTCACCGTCGATCTCCACGCAGATCAGATCCAGGGCTTCTTCAACATGCCCGTGGACAACGTCTATGCCTCGCCCGTGCTGGTGGATCACATGGTTTCCGCCGGCTACGAGAAACCGATCATCGTGTCTCCCGATGTGGGCGGTGTGGTCCGGGCCCGGGCCATCGCCAAGCAGGCGAATGATCTGGATCTGGCCATCATCGACAAGCGCCGTCCCCAGGCGAATGAAACCCGGGTGATGAACGTGATCGGTGACGTGAGCGGTAAGACCTGCGTGCTGGTGGATGACATCGTCGATACCGCCGGCACGCTGTGCACGGCGGCCGAGGCCCTCAAGGACGAAGGCGCGCTGGCCGTGTATGCCTACATCACCCACCCGGTACTGTCCGGCAGAGCCATCGAGCGGATAGCCGGCTCCACCATGGACGGCATGTACGTGACAGACACCATTCCGCTTTCAGAGGACGGCCAGGCCTGCGACAAGATCGTTCAGGTGAGCCTGTCTGCGGTACTCGCTGAGTCCATACGCCGGGTGAGCAACGAGGAATCCATCAGCGAGATGTTCAGGTAGAACGGCTCGTGGATGAAAGAGGATCGATGCCTGGTCGCGAGCATCGGTTAACAGGTGACGACGGCGCGGTGATCGCCGCCCATCGTCGGTAAATGAAACTGAGGAACAGTTATGTCTCAGAAAATTGAAGTCAACGCAGAGCTGCGTACGGACGTGGGGAAAGGTGCGAGCCGCCGCCTGCGCCGGTCGGGTGACAAAGTGCCCGGCATCATCTATGGCGCCGAGGATGACCCGGTCAACCTGACGCTGAACGCCAACGATCTGAACAAGGCGATGCAGAGTGAAGCCTTCTTCTCTCAGATCCTCGACGTGAAGTTCGACGGCAAGAGCCAGCAGGCGGTACTTCGGGATCTGCAGCGGAATCCTGCAACGGAGCGGGTGCTGCACGTGGATTTCCTCCGCGTCAGTGCCAACAAGCCGATTCAGGTGAGCGTGCCGCTGCACTTCGTCAACGAAGACAAGTGCAAGGGTGTGCGCATGGGCGGCGGAACCATCGCTCACACCATGAACGAGGTGGAGATCAGCTGTCTGCCCAGACATCTGCCCGAGTACCTCGAGGTGTACATGGCCGAGCTCGATGTGGGTGAGATCATTCACCTCTCTGACCTGGCTCTGCCGGAAGGCGTCACCATCATCGCTCTCAGCCATGACGACGACCGTGCCGTGGTCAGCGTTCAGGCACCGCGCGTGGAGACCGAAGAGGAAGAGGAAGTCCTGGAAGCGGCTGCCGAAGGCGAAGCCGGGGCGGACAGCGAGGAAGCACCTGCGGGCGGCGACGAGGAAGCGTCCGACGAGGACTGATCCTCAGGGCCTGGCCCTTCGGGAGTGCACATGGCGATCCGTCTGATAGCGGGCCTGGGGAATCCGGGTCCGCGCTACGCGGACACCCGGCACAACGCAGGTGCCTGGTTCGTGGACAGGCTTGCCCGGCGTTTCGGCATCCCGCTGTCCCCGGAAGCGAAGTTCAAAGGCGATCTGGGCCGGGGCGACGTGCTGGGCCGGGAGCTCAGGCTCCTGCTGCCGCAGACGTTCATGAATCTTTCCGGCGAGTCCGTCGGACCTCTGGCGCACTTCTACCGGATCACGCCGGAAGAGATCCTGATCGCCTACGACGAGATGGCCTTCGAACCCGGTGTTCTGCGGTTGAAGACCGGAGGTGGTGCCAATGGCCACAACGGTATCAGGAGCGTTATCGAGAGTCTGGGCAATGCTCAGGGCTTCCACCGGCTCCGGATCGGCGTCGGGCATCCGGGCGACCGTGACCGCGTTACCCCTTACCTCACTTCCGTGACTACGCCGGCGGACGAGCGGCGGCAGATCGAGGATGCCTTCGAGCTGCCGGAAGGAGTGCTGGGCGATCTGCTCGACGGAAAATTTCAGAAAGTGATGAACTGGCTCCACGCACCCGGATCGGACAAGTCCGACCCGGTCGGCTGAGCCGGACTGCGGAGAAACGTTAGTGGGATTCAACTGCGGCATCGTCGGCCTGCCCAACGTGGGTAAGTCGACGCTCTTCAACGCCCTGACCAGGGCCGGTATCGATGCGGAGAACTTTCCCTTCTGCACCATCGATCCCAACACGGGTGTGGTACCGGTGCCCGACCCGCGTCTGGACGAGGTAGCGGCACTGGCGCATTCCAAGGAAGTGGTGCCAACAGCCATGGAGTTCGTGGACATTGCCGGGCTGGTGGCAGGTGCCTCGAAGGGTGAAGGGCTGGGCAATCAGTTCCTCGCGCACATCCGCGAAACCCATGCGATTGCGCATGTGGTGCGATGCTTCGAGGATGAAAACGTCATTCACGTCTCCGGCAAAATCTCACCCATCGACGACATCGAGATCATCAATACCGAGCTCGCCCTTGCCGACATGGAAACCGTGGACAAGGTACTCGACCGTACCCGCCGGGTGGCCAATGCCGGAGACAAGGATGCGAAGGCGCTCATGGAGATTCTCCAGGTCGTCGCCGACGGCCTGGCCGAAGGCCGACCCGTTCGGGCGCTGGGTCTGGCGCCGGAGCAACTCGCCCGGCTCCGGGAATACCACCTGATCACCGCCAAGCCGGTACTTTACATCGCCAACGTGGCCGAAGACGGTTTCGAGAACAATCCCCTGCTGGATGCGGTGGTGGAACTCGCCGCTTCTGAGGGATCCGAGGTGGTGCCCATCTGCAACAAGATCGAGGCAGAGATCTCCGAGCTCGATGACGAGGACCGGGCGGAGTTTCTCGAGTCCCTGGGTATCGAGGAGCCGGGGCTGAATCGGGTGATCCGGGCAGGCTACAGACTGCTGGGTCTGCACCACTATTTCACCGCCGGGCCGAAAGAAGCCCGGGCCTGGACCATCCCCATCGGCACCAGGGCGCCACAGGCCGCGGGCGTGATTCACACGGATTTCGAGAAGGGCTTCATCCGTGCCGAGGTGATCGGTTTCGACGACTACATCGCCTGCAAAGGCGAGCAGGGCGCGAAGGACGCCGGCAAGTGGCGGCTCGAGGGCAAGGACTACGTGGTCCAGGATGGAGATGTGATCCTGTTCCGCTTCAATGTCTAGAAAAAACCGTTCGGGATTGGCGGAAACACTGCGATCTGACGTTATAGGGAATAGGGCCGCATCAATCCGGTTGCGGCGGGAAACGCGGAATGGAGCCGGGCCATGACTCAGTCAATGCGAGCGATCGTCGTTTTTTTTCTCTCTACTGCCCTGTGGGGGTGTGACTCCGGGCCGCCAGCCCCGGCGGCGGGTGGCGTACCGTCAGTACGGTCTGTGGACGGAGTCATCGAGGGCACGCTCGATGGCGAGCCCCGGAAATGGCATATCACCAGCGGCGAGCTGAATGGTGAGCAGACGAGCCAGAGTTCGTGGGACAGCTATGGGGGCGTGAATCAGATCACGCTGTTCGGCCACACCAGTCCGGACACGCTCATCTCCGGCGAGGAAGCGCTCGTCATCACCATCACCACTTCCAGTCTGGATGCGACCGCTGAGGTGTTCGATGCCGAGGTGGCGTATCTGTCCGGCGGCATGATGCAGGGATACGGTTCTAACGAAGAGGGCGGATTCGTGCGGCTGGTGACCGATTCGCTCCGCAGCGAGGGGGAATCGCTGCAGCTGTCCGGACACTTCGAAGCCCGCATGTCGTTCCGGGCGCTGGGATCCTCCGATGATGCGCCGGATCGGCAGACGCGCTCGATCACAGGTGGCCGGTTCGAGGCGAGCGTCCGGAAAGGCGACTAGATCCGGCGCTCGAAGAACTCGCTCACCAGAATCCGGCTGCCTCTCCCGGCCTGTCCCTGACGGCCTAGCGATTGCCAGAGGCACACCCGGCCTATGCGCCGGGTGGCCAGCTCGATCAGGGGTACAGGCGCAGTGCCGCGCACCCACGCCGGATCTTCGAACAGCAGCTGCGCCAGCGGCCGGCTTCCAAGCCGCCGGATCACCTCCAGAGCCGGATCGTCAAGCCGGCTCACCGTGCGCGCCGAAAGTACCGGTCTCCCGGCCACGGTCAGCACCACTTCCCTGGCATAGCATCGGCTGTCCTTCAGACCCAGCAGACGCTGCTCCCAGGGCGCCAGCCGACTGGGACCTTCGTGACCGGGGCTGACCCGGGGCAGCTCTCCGAACGCTTCCCCGAGGGCATGGGTCATGGAGTCCGTGAGCCGGATCCACTTGTCATAGGGCGCGGTCAGTGCCGTCGTAACGGGCAGCGGCCGGACAGAGAATGGGTCGATGGCGTTGCTACGCAAGCCGCTGGAGGCGTTTGACATCTCGGGGAGGGTGCCGGAAAATCGCGCCCCCTGAAAAAGGGCGCCACTTTATAGCCAGACGCCCTGACGGACAATGGCTACGTAGCTCAGCTGGTTAGAGCACAGCATTCATAATGCTGGGGTCGTTGGTTCAAGTCCAACCGTAGCTACCATATTCCGGTGATGAGGGCCTCACGGACGCGAGGCCCATCGACAGATCAGCTGAACAGCTTGCCTGCCAGAGCACCCAATCCACCAGGCGTGAATTCGGCGACCTTCGGACCGATGACCTTGAGCACCTGTTCGATGACCTCCGGGGTCAGCCCCAGCTGTCCGGCCAGTGCGCCTACATCGACTTTCGACAGAAACCCGTCGAGATCGAGCCCTCCGAGCAGATCGGTGAGGTCGAAGCCGTCGCCGCCGCCGAGCTGCGCTCCGAGCATCGCACCCAGATCCGGAATCTTGTCTTCCGGCACCCCGGCCGCCTGAATCGAGTCGATCAGTCCTGGCGCGTTCTTGAGCAGATCCATTACATCCATGGCGTTTGCCTCCCTCAGGTCTGATCGTCCGTTGCGGCATCTGCCGCATTCTCGGCGACCGACTTCATGCCGTTTTCACAGGCATCCTTCGAGCTGTACATGCCGCTCTGACCGATCACCTGATGATTGGCGGCCTTCAGTACGAAGTACGGGCTGCCGTTCTTGGCCTCCTTCACCTCGTATCGTGCGGGGTCACCCGCGTTCTTCTTCACGCTCTCGATGCCGTTCAGCACACCGTCCCTGGCCTTATAGCCTTCACCGGTCAGAATCGTTTCCCCATTTCCCGCTTTGAGGCGAAACCGGAATTCACCGGCATTGTCTTTGTAGATTTCGAATTTACCTGCCATTTTTATCCTCCTTGGTTGGCGACTCCATCTCAACAGGCTTGGCAGCAGAGAGCAATCCGTATTGCTCCGGATAGCTGCGATCTGCTCTATTCTTAAGGCGGTAACGCCGAAGGCTCGGCATATTGAACACTGTGCGGCCCGCGGTCCCATAGCCACCCGGAGTGAAATCCACCCCTGTTGCCTAAGGACATCTGCGGATATCCGTGCTTCTGTCAAAGGTGTCTAGTGACCAGTTCAACGGACTCGGAGGGAAACGTGATCAGATTTGTATCGGTGCCGGTCATCCTGCTGATCTCAGGTGTTGGCATCAGTTTGAACGCGCAGAGCGCATCTCTGGCTTCAACCATGGACGTGTACGTGTTTCCGGCCAAAGGCCAGGAATCGTCACAACAATCTCAGGATGAAGCGGCGTGCTACGACTGGGCGGTGGACAACGCCGGTGTGGATCCTTTCGATCTCTCGAAGCAATCCGAAGCGGACCAGCAGCAGGCCCAGGCGGAACAGGAAGCGGCGAAAGGTGCCGGTCGCGGCTCAGGTGCTCGCGGTGCGCTCGGCGGCGCGGCCGCTGGCGCTCTGATCGGCGAGATCGCCGATGATGACGCAGGCGAAGGCGCTGCCTGGGGTGCTGCGGTCGGTGCCATCCACGGTCGCCGGCAGGGACGACGGGCCGAGGCCCAGGCTCAGCAGCAGGCGACTGCTCAGGCTTCCCAGCGTGAACAGGTGACGGCGGAACAGCTTTCGAACTTCAAGAAAGCCTTCTCGGTGTGCCTCGAAGCCAAAGACTACATGGTGAAATACTGATGAACAGAGATAACCGCGTGTTCGGAAGATTCTGGACGATCACGGCGCTCCTGATCGCAACAGGTATGGCTTCAGCGGAGGATCTTACGGGCGTTGACGAATTCATCTGTGCCGCCGGCCAGGCTCAGATCTGTGTGGAAGCAGATACCTGCTATGCCACCACTGCCTGGGAACTCTCCATGCCGGAATTCGTCGTGATCGATACCGGAAAACGCACCGTGTCGACAACGCGCGCCAGTGGGCTGAACCGATCCAGCAGCTTCAGCTCCCGCGAACGGACGGACGATCTGATCTTTCTCCAGGGTATGGAGAACGGGAGAGCGTTCAGCTTCGTGATCCACGAGGCAACTGGCCGGCTGACGGCCACCATCGCCCGGGACGGTGCGGTGGTAACCGTGTTCGGTTCCTGTACTGATACCAAGCTCTGATCGGACACCGGCTCCGATCAGGCATCACATGGAAAACTTCATGCCAAACCGATCTTCGTTCCTGAACACCTGCTCTCTCGGTCTGATACTGGCCGTCTGCCCGCTGTCAGCTGCGGCTGCAGAGCCCGACCGCACACATCTGCCGGTGGCGGAGCCCGAACGCCCCGTCTACACGGAGCTGGATGCCCGCAATGCCAGTCCTCCTCCGCGGTTCGAGGTCACTGCTCCGGATGATGCGCCTAACGTGGTCATCTTTCTGATCGACGATGTCGGCTTCGGCGCGGCTGACACCTTCGGCGGGCCGATTGCGACCCCGACTCTGAGCGACCTCGCGCAAGGGGGCGTCAGTTTCAACAACTTCCACACCACAGCACTCTGCTCGCCGACCCGGAATGCGCTCAAGACGGGCCGCAATCATCATACCGCGGAGACGGGTTCGATCATGGAAACGGCCACGGCCTTCCCGGGCAACACCGGGCGGCTGCCCAACAGCGTGGCGCCGCTGGCCGAGATGCTGCGACTCAACGGATTCAGCACGGGAGCCTTTGGCAAATGGCACGAGACGGCGCCCTGGGAGGCGAGCATCTCCGGTCCCATGGATCGCTGGCCGACCCACCAGGGATTCGACAAGTTCTACGGATTCATCGGCGGTGAAACGAACCAGTGGGCGCCGTTCATCTACGATGGTGTGCACCAGGTCGAGCTGCCTGAGGATCCCGACTATCACTTTCTCACGGACATGACCGACCAGGCGGTCTCCTGGATCAAGTACCAGCAGGCATTGACACCGGACCGGCCCTTCTTCGTCTACTTCGCGCCCGGTGCGACGCACGCGCCGCACCACGTGCCGAAAGACCGGATCGCCCGTTGGAAAGGGCGTTTCGATCAGGGATGGGATGCCATTCGCGAGGAGACGCTTGCCAGGCAGATCGAGCTCGGCGTGGTACCGGAAGGCACGAAGCTCGCCGGTAAGCCGGAAGCGATCAAGGACTGGGATGCCCTGTCGGACGACGAGCGCCGTCTTTTCGCCCGCCAGGCAGAGGTGTTCGCGGCGTTTCTAGAGATGACCGACCACGAGATCGGACGGGTCGTGCAGGCCATCGAAGAGACCGGTGACATGGAAAATACGCTCATCTTCTACGTTCTGGGTGACAACGGCACCTCGGCGGAAGGCGGCATGAACGGCATGTTCAACGAGATGACCTATTTCAATGGCGTGCAGGAACAGGTGAGTGATCTGCTCGGCCTTCTCGACAAGTGGGGTGGTCCGGAAACCTATCCGCACATGGCAGCAGGCTGGGCGGTGGCACTCAATGCGCCGTTCATGTGGACGAAACAGGTGGCATCGAACTATGGCGGCACGCGTAATCCGATGGTCGTGCACTGGCCTGCGGGTATCGCGTCCAAAGACGCAATTCGCAGCCAGTTCCACCATGTGATCGATGTGGCGCCCACCATTCTCGAGGCGGCCGGGCTTCCGGAGCCGAAGTCGGTCAACGGCACACCTCAGGTACCCATGGAAGGGGTCAGTATGATCTACGCCTTTGACGAGGCAGATGCTGCTGACCGGCACACGACCCAGTATTTCGAGATGTTCGGGAACCGCGCGATCTATCACGAAGGCTGGCTGGCCGGCACCATCCACAAAGCCCCGTGGGAGCCGAAGCCCAGGCGTCCGCTGCAGGAAGACGTCTGGGAACTCTACGATACGCGTTCAGACTTCAGTCTGGCGAATGATCTCGCAGCGGACCATCCCGACAGGCTGGCCGAACTGCAGGCGGTTTTCATGACGGAGGCTGAGAAGTACCACGTGCTGCCGATCGACGATCGCACCGTCGTCCGTGTCAACCCGGCACTCGCAGGCCGGCCCGACCTCATGGGTGGGCGCACGTCGCTGACCCTCGCCGAAGGCATGACGGGCATGTCGGAGAACGTTTTTCTCAACATCAAGAACAAATCGAAGACGATCACTGCGGAAGTCGAGATCCCCGAAGGGGGCGGTCAGGGAACGATCATCGCCCAGGGTGGCCGTTTTGGAGGCTGGACCCTCTATGTCGACGAGGGCGTCCCCGGCTATCACTACAACTTCCTCGGGCTCGAGCACTTCACGATCGAAGCGGCGAGGCCGATCAAATCCGGTCGTGCGACGCTCCGTTTCGAGTTCAGTTACGACGGTGGCGGGCTCGGCAAAGGTGGCACTGGAACGCTGTACGTCGATGGCAAAGAGGTGGGACAGGGTCGCATCGGACGCACCCAGCCCGCCATCTTCTCCGCCGACGAGACTGCCGACGTGGGTATCGACCTGGCAACACCCGTGTATGAACCTGTCGGCTCGGAAGCAGGATCCCGATTCAACGGAGAGGTGTCGAAGATCACGATCGAGGTGCACGAGGCCGATGTGGCGGCGGACGCCTCCGTCGTGAAGTCGCTCCAGCAGGTGGCTCGGGCTACGGAATGAGCTCAGCCCCGCGGACCGGTCGGAAGGCCGGTCAGAGCCTTGAGGCGTTGGCCGGTACGCCCAGATAGAGCTTGCCCACGGTTTCGAGAATGTCCGGACCCACCATGATGTGCTGGGTGGCCACATGCACGTCGCGGAAATGCCGCTGCAGGCGGGAGCTGGAGTACACGGAGGTCCCGCCTGCCAGGGTGTACATGGCATCCACGGTCTTCACGCTCGCCTCGACGGCGTGATTGGTGGCCAGACGCAGATCCCGGCGCAGCTCCATGGGTACGCGCTCGCTCGCAGCCGCCCGTGACCAGGCCGCGTCGATGGCCGCATAGTAGAAAGCCCGCGCGCTGCGCAGGGAGGCCTCGGCTCTGGCGACCTCGAGCTGAGTGTGTGCTTTCTCCGCCATGGTTCTGGAGTTGCCGACCCGTTTCTTTGCACCCGCCAGGGCGACCAGCTCGTCGATTGAGGCCCGGGCGATCCCCAAGGAAACGGCGGCGATGCCGAGTGCCAGAAGGGTGAAGTTGGGAAACTGATACAGTGGCCGGTCCGGATTCTGCGGATTCAGAAAGGCCACGGCCCGCTCTTCCGGCACGAACACGTCCGTGACCTGAAAGTCCGTGCTGCCTGTCCCCTTGAGGCCCGAGACGTGCCAGGTATCCAGGAATTCCACCTCATCAGCGGCGAACATCATCATGTGCGCGCGGGGGTTGCCCGAGTCGTCGAGCATGAGTTCGCCGTTCTCCGTCAGCATGCTGCCGCCGAGCACCCACTGAGCGTTCTCCGTACCCGAACCCCACTGCCAGCGCCCGTTGACCACGAAGCCGCCATCGGTCCGCTCGGCCCGGCCATTGGGCGCAAAGACGCCGGCGATCAGGGTTTCCGGACTGCTGAAGACGGCCCTGGCCGTGGCTTCCGGGATCAGCGCCAGCGTGGTGCCGCTTGTTGCGCCGATGAACGACACCCAGCCACAGGAAGCCTCGCCCCGGGCCAGGGCCTCGAAGACCCGGCTGCCCACGGCAGGCGCCACTTCCAGGCCGCCGTATGCCTCGGGTACGAACAGGCGGTAGAAGCCGGCTTTCGCCATCTCGTCCGAGATCTCCCGAGGCACCCGCCGGGCGGCTTCGATCTCGTCACTTCTGGCGGCGAACGCTTCCGACAGACGCTCTGCGTCTTCTATGAGCCGTGCTTCTGCTCCCATGGTCACCTATCCTGCCAGCCGCAGCCGGTTGGCTATGTTGTTGCGTTGCATGTTGGATGAGCCGCCGACGATGGGCATGCCGAGCAGATCGCGCACGTTCCGCTCCATGTCGAAAGCGTCCGACAGTCCGTAGGCGCCGAGCACCCGCTGGCAGCTGAGGGCGATCTCAACGGCCGTCTCGCCGATAAAAAGCTTCGCCATGGACGATTCCACGCTGCAGGGTCTGCGTTCGTTGGCGAGCCAGGCCGCATGGTAAAGCAGGTGCCGGCAGGCCTGCAGCCGGGTCTTGGCATCCACCAGCGCGTGGCGGACGGCCTGGTGCTGGCCGATGGGCGCGTCGAACTGTTCCCGTTCACCGGCGTAACGCCAGGCTTCCTCCACGCAGGCCCGGGCAAAGCCCAGCGCGCAGGCGGAGATTTCGAGCTTCTCCACCTCGAGTGCTTCTCCAGCCAGCACTTCCCAGCCCCGGTTCCACATATCCGGCCCCCCGAGAATGTTCTCCGCGGGCACGCTCACGTCGTCGAAACTGACGTCCGAGGAAGCGGTGTAACGCAGGTTCGAATGTTCGATGGGCGTGACGGAGACGCCCTGCGCATCCGGCGGGATCAGCACGAAGCTGAGATTGCGGTAACGGCGGGCTTCCGCATCGGAATTGACCAGACAGATGATGTAGTCGGCGAAGTCGGCGCCCGTGCACCAGCGTTTCGAGCCGTTGATCACCACCCGGCTGCCATCTTCCGTCAGCCTGGCTTTGGTTTTCACGCTGGCGAGATCGCCGCCGATGTCCGGCTCCGAAAGACCGTAGGCGAAGCGCAACTCACCCCGGGCGATCTTCGGCAGCATGTCAGCTTTCTGTGCTTCAGATCCGTTCTCCGAGAGATTGACGCCGCCATAGAAGGCGGCGTGGATGAACGGTCCTGCGGCAAAGCTCCCGGCCTGGCAGAGCTCCTCGATGGCAGCGATGGCGGCCACCAGGTCACGGCCCTGGCCGCCATAGGCTTCGTCGATGGTCAGACCGCAGATGCCCAGCGCGGCAACCTTCGGCCAGAGATCCGCAGGAAAGTGATGCGCCCGGTCCCACTCCCGGACGCGGTCCGGTGGCATCTCCCTGGCCACGAAGCTGCGCAGGCTGTCGCGCAGGAGCCGGACGTGCTCCGGCTCGTCCGTGTAGGTCCAGCTCATGAGCGCTTATTACCGAAGGTGTCCTCGAACACCAGGGACTTCGTGGACCGGCGGCGGATGGGGCCATGGCCTCTGCCAACCGGATAGCCGAGCGGGATGGCAGCCGCGGTGCCCCAGGGTTCGGGGATCTCCAGCAGTTCTCTCACTTCGGGCTCGCAGATGCACAGCAGGGTGGTGAGCACACAACCGAGGCCTTCGGCGCGGGCGGCCAGCAGGAGATTCTGAACGGCGGTGTAGACGGAGCCGCCGCCCACGACCGAGACCCGGTCCAGTCTGATGTCCGTGATGGCCATCATCTTCGGGTTGAAGCAGAAGATGGCGATGGCGGGGGCCTCATGAAAGTGCTCGGCCAGATAGTTGCCGGCGTTGAGGTTGCGCTGTTCCTGAGCCTTATCCGCCTCCGGCAGTCCCTCCACATTGGCCTGGTAGCCTTTGGCGAAGACGGCCCACTGCTCTGCGTAGAGCTCACCCAGGCGGGCTTTCTTCGCCGGATCCCGGACCAGGACGATGCGCCAGGGTTGAGCGTTTCCGCCGGTGGGTGCCCAGGCCGCTGCCTGCAGTACCCGATCGAGCACATCCTCGGGAATCGGGTCCGACTTCAGCCGGCGAACAGCCCGGAGAGTGCTCATGGCTTCACTCAGGCTCATGTCGGTGGTCTTCGGCTCGGGCATGTCAGACTCCTTTGAACTCGGGTTTCCGTTTTTCTTTCAGCGCCGACAGTGCTTCGGCATGGTCTGCAGATCTGAACGTGACGATCTCGAGTGCGGTGGCATGGTCGAACGCCAGGTTCAGATTGTTCTTCACCAGCTTGTTTACCGCTGCCTTGGTGTACTGGATGGCCAGCGGCGCACCGGCGGCCAGACGCCGGGCAAATGCGAGCGCTTCCTCCGCCAGGGCTTCGTTCTCGGCCACGAAATTCACCAGCCCGATCCGATGGGCTTCCTCTGCCGTGACCGGATCGCCGGTGAGCAGATACTGCTTGGCCAGCGCCGGTCCCGCTGCCATGGGCCATATCACCGTGCCGCCGTCGCCGGCGACGATGCCGACCCGCACGTGCGGATCCAGAATCACCGCGCTTCGGGCCATGAATATGGTGTCACAGAGGAGTGCGATGGAGGCGCCGAGTCCGGCGGCCGCACCGTTCAGGGCGCAGACGATGGGCAGCTCCACGTCCAGCATGTCCCAGATGAGCTGCTTCGCATCACGGCGGAGGTGCTCGAGCGTCTTCGGATCCTGGAGGGTGGGAAACCAGTCGAAATCCCCGCCTGCGCTGAAGGCGCGGCCGGATCCGGTGAGCAGCACGGCCCGGGCGCCATCTTCCTGCTTCAGCTCCCGGAAGAGGCGGGTGAACTCCTCGTGCAGAACGCCGTCCACGGCGTTCATGTCGCTGTCCGGGTGATCGATGGTGATCTTCAGCACCGCACCGTCCAGGTACTCGAAGCGGAGCGTGCGGTAGTCGTCGTTGTTCATGGCTGACTGTCCCCCCTGGCTGGCACTTGGACCGCGACCTGGATCTAGAAGAGTTCTTCCTGCTTCAGGGATCTGAGCTGGTCACTCGAGTAGATCTTGCGGATGAAGCGGGGGTTCTTCGATGACATCTCGATCTGGTACAGGCCTTCGTCCGGCTGATGTGGCAGGTTGAGAATCCCGCAGAGATTTCTGGCCAGCCACTTCTCGATCTTGAGGACCACCATCTTTTTTCTGAGCCGGCCCTGCTCATCCCGGTTCTGGATGGTGGGCAGGGTATTCAGGGTGAGAATCTCGTCGATGGCCGTGCTCGCCATCTTTTCCCGGCCCTCGTCGCTGGCGTAGAAGTGGCTGACCGCGAACACCATGCGTCCGGGATGGATGGCTTTCAGAAACTGGCAGGATTTCACCACCGTGGAGCCCGTGCGGACCATGTCGTCGAACAGCACCACGTCGTGGCCGTCGATCTCTTCGAAGGTGGATTCGCTTTCGTCGTGCAGCTTGATCTGCACGTCCCGTTCGCCGGAGCGTTCCTTGTCGAGCAGGATGAACTTGGCCCTGGGGAGACCGAGCTGACGGAACATCTCCTTCACGAAATCCCGTGCGCCCTTGTCCGGCGCGCACAGCGCCAGGCCTTCGCCTTCCGCCCCGTAGTTCACCAGATTCGAGTGGCGCAGGTAGTCCACGTAGATCTCGTACGGGATGAGATTGTAGAACTGGCCGCCGAAGACCTGGCCGAACATGGTCTGCACGGAGTGTGAGTGATTGTGCACGGTCAGCACGCTGTCCACACCGGCGAGCTTGAGCATTTCCGCGTACAGCTTGGCCGTGTACGGCTGGCCGTCGAACTTCTTCATGTCCTCCGCGGTGCGCTCGAACTGGGTTTCGCCGAGTTCCGGTCTGGGTCCCCGGTCCTGGGCACTGTAGAAGAGGTCGGGTTCCACCAGCATCACGTGGGCGGCGCCGTTCTCCTTGGCGGCCCTCGCAATCAGCAGGTTGCGCATGGCGAGATTCTGTCGGCTCACCACCCGGCTGGAGGTGCTGACGATGATCACGCGCATGCCTGTGAGCTTGGTGCCGATACGGCTGAAATCCTCCTCGTCGGAGATGAAGCGGGGGCAGAACTCGGAGTTCGCGAACGTCTTCATGCTGATGAGGTCGGCGATGTCTTCTGTCTGGCCGACAGAGAAAGCCACATCGATGGCGAACGGATCGTCTGACGAATTGCCGACGACGATCACGTCGGACGGTTTGCTGTTTCCCACAGAAGTCTCATTAGTGGCGGGTGGTCCCGCTCTGGGGCTAATCCTATTACTAAAGGGCTCCGTACTGAAGGGTTGCGGACCCGGATGGTCAGAAACCGGACCCGTGGGTAAGCTGAGCGCCGGATCAGACTCGGGGATCGGGTATGGAGGCATTTCTTGCTCTGTTCGGAGTGGTCGCGCTCGCCTTCGCCTCCACCAATCTGGACAATCTGCTGCTCCTGGTGGGCTGGCAGCTCGGCGGTACCCTGTCCAGCGGACGCCTGTTCGCGGCGTATGCGCTGGGGATGCTGGGCGTGCTCGCCATCGCCGTGCTCGTCGGTCTGGTGGGCTATCTGTTTCCGCTCGGATATCTCGGCTATCTGGGCGTCATTCCCATCCTGCTCGGGCTGCGTCTGATGATCGGGAACCTCCGGCGCGGCGTGGACGTTCCGCCGGCAGCGGTTGCCACCACCGGGGGTGTGCTGGCCGTTGCTTCCACCCAGTTGTCGAACGGCATCGACACAGTCCTCGTTTTCTCCCCGCTGCTGGCGGACTCCCAGCTGATCTTCGATGCCGAGATCGCGGGTCTGTTCATCATTCTGTTCTGTCTCTGGTTCATGCTGGCGCGTGTTTTGAGCGGTCACGCAGGCCGGCTGCCCCTCATCCAGCGGATCAGCCACTGGCTGGCACCGCTGGTGATGATCGGCGTCGGTTTCTACATACTCGGCAATACGGCAACCGACGTGGTATGAGATGGCGGCGCTGCCGGTGGCAGGAGGAAGCAGGTGATGAAGGTTTACGGCGATCGCATTTCAGGCAACTGCCTGAAGGTTCAGTACACGGCGGACTATCTCGGTCTCGAATACGAATGGGTCGATACGGACATTCTGGCGGGAGAGTCCAGAACGCCCGGGTATCTGTCTCTCAATCCCGCCGGCCAGGTTCCCCTGCTGGTCCTCGACGACGGGCGGCCGCTTGCTCAGTCGAACGCCATCATCACCCATCTGGCCCGGGACAGCGTGCTGCTGCCGTCCGATCCCTATGACCGGGCCAAGGTGGATGAGTGGCTGTTCTGGGAACAGTACAGTCACGAGCCTTATGTTGCCGTCTGCCGCTTTGTCATGCTCTATCAGAAGAAGCCGGCGTCCGAGCGGGAGCCCTGGCGGGTGGAGCGTGGAGAGGGTGCTCTGGACCTCATGGAGCAGGCATTGAAAGGCCGTGACTGGTTCTCCGGCACACACCTCAGTGTGGCGGACATCGCTCTGCTGGCCTATACCCGGCTGGCCCACGAGGGCGGCTTCGATCTCGACACCAGACCGACGGTGCGTGGCTGGATAGCGCGCTCGGAAGACGCGCTGGGTATCGGCTAGTCGCGCTCCACCTCTTCCCGGAAAGCCGCTTCCTCACGGGCGAAGGCTTCCGGATCACTGCAGTGTTCGAGGACGGCGTTCCGGGCGGCGCTGATGGCGCTGGTGCGGCTTTCGGCGTCCAGGTAGTCCCGGTCACCGCGATAGCTGTCGCCCCGCCAGGCGGTGCGGTAGCCTCCGGCTCCGTCCCTGTAGACGGGTAGCGCGGAATGCAGAACGGTCAGGCGGCGGCGTGCTTCCGCGCAGGGACCGATGTGCTCGATCGGCAGGATCTGCTGATCCTGATCATGGAAAGGATCGGATTCCCGGCTGCCGTCCGCGCTGACCAGCAGCGGTGCATCGTCATCCTCTTCGGGGGTCAGTGGAATGAGCTCCGACGGTACGCCGACGGGCTCGAAATCCGTGTACTGGATCCGGCCTCCTGCATCGATCCAGCGATAGTAGGCGCGCGCGGGCCCCTCGGGCATCTCCGACCCGCTGAGCACGGGCGTCTCTCCGGCCGCGGCGTGAATCTGTCCGGCAAAGGCGAGCAGTGCGGTCGCCACCAGGGTGATTGCAGTTTTCATCATCAAGTCAGTTAGCCCGATTCCTGCGGCAAAGGATAGCGGGGCCGTTTCAGAGAATCGTACGGATTTCGTGTGGAAATCGTGCCTCGCCCCCTGCCTCGCCGCCGGGCGACCGCTGGGGGTGAGTGGCTACTATCGATGGATTTGCGGCCATCGGGAATTACGGTAAGTTGGCGCTCGTCATTCAGGGGAGACATGCCGTGCGGAACTCGAGGTGGCCGAGCTGGAATCCTGCCCTTCGTGCAATCCTGCTGATCGGTGCGCTCTCTACAGCCGGAACCGCCGCGTCCAGCGAGGCAGGCGGCGACGGGGAAACGGGGGTATCGGTGCCGGTGGCGCCCGCCACCGGCACGGTTCCGGATCTGGCGCATTTCCAGGCCTATCTGGATGGTGTCATGGCGGCTCAGTTCAGGGACTATGCGCTGGCGGGCATGACGTTCGCGCTCGTTCGGGACGGCCGGCTCGCACTCTCACGGGGTTATGGGGTTTCCAGCCTGGAAACGGGTGAGCCCGTGGATCCGGCCTTGACGCTGTTCCGGCCCGGGAGTGTCTCCAAGCTCTTCACCTGGACCGCGGTGATGCAGCTGGTCGAGCAGGGGAGACTGGATCTGAATGCCCCCATCGGTACCTACGTGGATCAGTTCGAGATCCCCGAAGCGTTCGGTGTGCCGATGACGCTCACCCACGTGATGACGCATGCGCCGGGTCTCGAAGATGGGGCTGCCGGATTCCTGTTCGCGGACGAAGCCGACGATCTGGTACCGCTGGCGGAGTCGCTGGCCGCCCATGTACCCAGCCAGATCTGGGAGCCGGGCACCTTCTCCGCCTACAACAACTGGGCGACGGCCCTTGCCGGTCTGGTGGTGGCGAATGTGTCCGGCATGCGTTTCGAGGACTACGTATCCGCGCACATTTTCGCACCGCTCGGCATGTCCCAGGCGACCTTCGATGAGCCGCTCCCGGCGCATCTGGCATCCCACATGGCGCAGGGATACATCGCCGAGCAGGGTGGCATCGAGCCCATGGGATTCGAGTTCATCAGGAACTTCGGCCCGGCCGGCGCGCTGTCCGCCTCTGCGGAGGACATGGCCCGGTTCATCGTCGCTCAGGTCACCGGAGGCGGACGCGGAACCGCCCGGATTCTTTCCCCCGAGACGACCGACCTGATGCACAGCCGCCTGTTTGCCCACGATGAGTCCGTGGCCGGAATGGCCCACGGCTTTTATGAGATCTTCCGTAACAATGTTCGCTTCATCGGGCATGGGGGCGACACCATCGCCTTTCACTCGGAGCTGGTCATCCACCCGGAAACCGGTTTCGGGCTCTTCGTTTCCTTCAACACCCCGGAGGGTGCGCGGGCACGGACTGCCGTCGTGGATGCGGTTCTGGACTACTTCTATCCCGGAGACGGCGGCGCAGAGCCCGCATTTCCGCCCAACCCCCTCCCGGGCAGTGTCGGGCGCATTGAAGAGGTGGCCGGTGCCTACCGGCTGAACCGCCGCTCGTTCACCAGGCTCGAAGGCATCATCGGCCTGGCCGGCGATCTGATCGTGACGCCAGGACCCGAGGGGCAGATCGTGGTGCCGGGCGAAGGCGTCGGCGGGCGGTTCATCGAGGTGGCGCCGTATCGGTTCCGGCTGCAGGGTCGACAGGAAACGCTGGTATTTCAGACCGATGAGGACGGCGCCGTGCAGCGGGCGCTGATCGGGTCCCTGCCCATCATGGTCGCTGAGCGTCTTCCATTCTGGGAGACGGCGGCGAACCATCAGCTGGTGATTGCCCTGGCCCTGATCTCGGCACTGTTTCTGCTGATCAACGCGGTCAGAAACCGGAGCGCCGGAACGCTCTCGGGTCTCGTGCATGCGGGACGCTGGAGCCAGGTGCTGGCCGCCGTATGCCTTTTCGCGTTCATCGGCGCGTTTGCCCTGGTGTTTGCGGATGCGGACATGAACAAGGTGATCTTCGATTTTCCGCCACCGGGGACCGGGATCGTGCTCTTCTTCCCGGTGCTCCTCGCCCTGGCCACTGTACTGAGCCTGGCAGCCCTGCCGGCCGTCTGGCGTTCATCGGCCTGCAGTTTCTGGCAGCGCCTGCGCTACACCTGGGTGAGCGTGATTTTCATGCTGCTGGTGTTAGTGCTCGCTTACTGGAACCTGTTGGGCTGGCGTTACTGAAGTCGAATCCGGGGCTGGATCCGGGAGTCGGGGGTCCGGGATCGGTTGCAAATTCTGTCCATTGGCCCTATATAACCCAGTAATTCACTTGGAATTAGAGGCAATCTGAAGCTATGGCTGATCGTCCTGCGGTAGAGCAAGTTCAGGAGCGAATTCATCCGGCGCCGTCCGCTGCCCGACCGGGCGCGGGTGGTGCCGTCGAAATCAACAGAGTGCTGCGCAACACGTATCTGCTGCTCGGCATGACGCTCGCTTTCAGCGCAGCCATGGCCGCGTTCGCCATGGCCATCAATGCGCCCTATCTGGGTCTGTGGACGCTGCTCGGCTGGGCCGGCCTGCTGTTCCTGGTCTACAAGACGGCCAACAGTGCCTGGGGCATCGCTTCCGTGTTCGCGTTCACCGGCTTCCTCGGGTTCACCATCGGCCCGGTGATCAGCATGTTCATGGCCCTGCCGAACGGTGCCGGGATCGTGACCATGGCGCTCGGCAGCACGGCGGCCGCTTTCGTCGGTCTGTCCGCTGTGGCGCTGGTGACCAAGAAAGACTTCAGTTTCATGTCGAGCTTCCTCACGGTGGGCGTGCTGCTGGTGTTTGCGGTGGTGATGCTGAGCTGGTTCATGGATCTCAGCGCCTTCTACGGCGCCATCGGCGGTGCCGTGGTTCTGCTCATGAGCGGCATGATTCTCTGGCAGACCAGCGAGATCATCCACGGCGGTGAGACCAACTACATTCTGGCCACCACCTCTCTCTACATGTCGCTCTGGAACATGTTCCAGTGGCTGCTCATCCTGTTCGGCATGGGCGACGACTGACGGATCCGGACGACCGGTTCGACCTGAAGCCCGCCTCCTGCGGGCTTTTTATTATCGCCCGCTCAACGTCTGATAGACCGCGGAGAGCTTCTCGGGCAGGTCTTCGATCTCGTCGATGATCAGGTAGCGATGCGGTGGACACATGCGTTTGAGATAGTCGTTTCCGGACTTGTCCACCGTCACGCAGAAGACCTCGACCCCTTTGCTCTGAGCCTCCGTCAGCGCCCTGGCCGTGTCCTGCAGGCCGTATTCGTGATCGCCCCGTTCCGGACCGTAATCTGAATCCTGGGGAAAGCCGTCGGACAGGATGATGAGAATCTTCATGGCATTGCCGCTGCTCACCAGCTTGGTTGCCGCGTGCCGTATGGCCGGACCCATGCGGGTGCTGCGACGTGGTTTCATGCTGGCGATGGCATCCAGTGTCCGCTGCGTAAACGGCTCGTTCGGTTCCTTGGCCACGTAGAACTCCACACAATCGCGCCCGTATCCCGAGAAACCGTAGATGCCGTAGCTGTCGCCGAGCCGCTCCAGGGCCGCGGACATCACCAGCATGGACTCCCGCTGCACGTCGATGATCCGCCGGCGGTCTTCCGGAGATGCCAGATCGAGGCTGAAGTCATCGTCGTAGGGGTCCCGGAGGTTGACGTCCATGCCGTCCGGCATAGGCGGAGGCGGTTCGGGCGGCTCTATGGGGTCGTCCGTCGAGGCGGACAGGTCCACCAGAAACGCGGCGCAGACGTCCCGGTGCACGCGGTCCTTACGGGAATAGACCCGTTCGTCCGGACTGATACCGGCCCGCACGTCCTGGCGGGCATCCATCAGCGCGTTGAAGTCCAGCTCATCGCCGTCGGCCACCCGCTTCACCCGCTGATAGCCGAGCGGCTTGATCTGTTCGAGCTGATGCATCACCGACGCCGCATGCTGCTGGATGACGCGTTTCAGCTCCGCGGGATCCGATTTGCCGTCGCTCTCGAGCCGCTCTTCAAACAGACGGCACCAGTGCCGGAGATAGCGGCGCTCGAGGTAGTTCCATTCGTCGTAGCGGTAGCTCCGGGTACCCGGCGTGACGGTGCCGAGGGCATCCCTGACACTGGAACGCTCCATGTCCAGCCTGCGTTTCAGGTTGTCCCGTTCGTCTGACAGCGCCCGTATGGCCACGTTCTCGTCTCTGAGCGTCGCATTTTCCAGTGACTCTGCAGAGGCGGCGTCCACCTCGGATTCCTCCAGCAGCTCCAGGAAGAGCGTCTGGTCGATCTGATCCAGGGATTCCTCCCAGTCCTCCATGCGCGCTTCACGCTGCATCCACTCGAGGGCATCGTCTTCGGCGGCGACGGCCAGCTCGGCCATCTGCTCCGGAAAGGCGTCCGGTGGCGGCAGAAGGGGCAGGCAGCCCAGATAGAGTTCGAGCGCCAGTTCTGCCGCGTCGTAGACGTCCGCCCGGTCGGTGTCGAGGTGCTCGAGCGCATCCAGGGCGTCGGCTGCCAGGCCGGTCCCGTCGTCCACGGAGTCTCTGGGAGCGCCTTTCGCCACTGCCTCGATGGCATCGATGAGATCCCAGACGTCGTCGACCTGCACGGTGCCGGAGAACCGGTACGTCCGGTAACGGTCGAGATGCCGGGCGAGACCCGGGTAGCGGCCGAGCAGCCGGTACGTGATCCGGGCTTCCTCGCAGGCGAGAAACAGACGTTTCAGGAGTCCGGGGTGCGGCACACGGCTGAAGAAGGCCGTGAAGTCGCTGGCTCTGAGCCGGACATCGGGTGTGGGCAGCTTCGACAGCGCTGGAATCCGCCCGCGGGCTTCCTCAAAGTCGAACCGGTAGGTACCGAACTCCTTCTGTCCGAGCTGCAGCATCACCAGGACCCGGTAGGCGGCCGGATCCGGGTAGTCCAGTTCGTCCGGTACGTAGACCGTGTCCACGGCCATGGCGGTCTGATCGTCTTCGAGACTGAACTGCCGCTGACCGAACTCGCTGACCGGTTTGATGTGGTAGTAGTGGCCGGCAATGCCCTCGGCGAAGAGGGTCAGCGCGGCCTCGACGTCGACGAGCGCTACCACCGTGCCGGTCTCAGGGCAGGATGACGTCGACGATGTCGGCGATGGCCTGCTGCACGGCCTCGTCGTCGGAGACCGCGCTGATGATGCCGATTTCCGCGGCGCGGCGGGGCTCGATACCCTGCTGCATCAGGCTGCCGGCGTAGATCAGCAGGCGTGTGCTCACCCCTTCCTCGAAGCCGTGCTCGCGCAGATTCCGCACCTTGGCTCCGATCAGGGCCAGGCGCTCTGCGACCGGTCGCTCGACGCCGGATTCGTGCGCGATGATGGTCGCCTCCCGCCCCTCGTCCGGATAGTCGAACGTGAGGCTGACGAACCGCTGCCGCGTGCTCGGTTTCAGATCCTTGAGCACACTCTGGTAGCCGGGGTTGTAGGAAATCACGAGCAGGAAGTCCGGATGGGCGGCGAGGAGCTCACCGGTCTTGTCGATGGGCAGCAGGCGACGGTGGTCGGTCAGCGCATGGATGAGCACCGTGGTGTCCTTGCGTGCCTCGACGATCTCGTCCAGGTAGCAGATGGCACCGTTGCGCACGGACTGGGTAAGTGGTCCATCCCGCCACACGGTATCGTCGCCCTGAAGCAGAAAACGGCCCACCATGTCGGTGGCCGTGAGGTCTTCGTGGCAGGCGATGGTCATCAGCGGTACGTCGAGATCGCTCGCGCGCTGATCGCGATACAGGCGCCAGGCCATGTGTTCCACGAAACGGGTCTTGCCGCAGCCCGTTGGACCCTTCAGCAGCACGGGCAGCCGGGCATGGTAGGCGGCTTCGAACAGCGTCACCTCGTCGGCCAGGGCCAGGTAGTAGGGCTCTTCGCGCAGCTCGACCGGGTCTGCCCGGTGGCCGGATTCGTTCAATGCTGTGCTCATGCGGGGGTGTAGATCTCGCTGCCTTTTCGATAGGTGAAGAAGTTTACGGCCGGGTTCCGGTTCACCAGGTTGCGACGGTACATGGGATGCGCGAGCGAACGGACCTCGTGCTCGATTTCCGCCAGGGTCTGACCGCTGTCAGGATCGACGATGCTCTGAAACCGGTACTGATGCGCGTCCGATTCCTCGCTGATCAGGGATCGCTCGTTCAGCCAGGCGTGTGGCCCGGAGAAATTGCTCACGTAGACGGCGATGTGGTGGCCGTCGTAGTCGGCGATGGGTTCATCCGTCTCCGCGAAGCGCATTTCCTGATTGCTGCTCATCTTCACCCGGGCGACGCCGGCCGATGCGGTAGCCGGGCAGCCGATCACTTCGCGATAGAAGCGGGCGATGCCTTCGCTGGTATCCGGAGCCACCTGCATCTCCACGTACGGCATCCCCAGGTCCATCAGAGGAAACACGCCGGGCGGATAGGCGCGGATCCGGTTACCCCAGGGGCAGGTGAGGGCGATATGGTCCGCCTGCTCTTCCCAGCCGAACGCCGTATCCGGCATCTGTCTGGCGATGAAGCCGAGTCGTTTCTTCAGCTCCTCGAGATCGGGCACCACCACGGCGATGTGCCCGCGGAACACCTGGGCGTCCGCCTTCGGGAGATGAAACTGCTGTTCGCCCAGGTTCACCCACATGTTCAGAGTCCCGAAATCGATGTACGGGTCACGGGTGAAGCCGAGGCCGGTCACGTAGAACAGCGCTGCGATGCCCTGGTCCGGCACGGTCAGATTCACGTGCTCGAGCATGATGATGTTGCCCACGTCTTCCGTGGCCCGGTCGAACTCCGGTGCGGCTGCGCCGGTCTGCTCTGCCTTTTCTGTTTTTTGTGCCTGTTCTGCCACGTCCTGCCCCCTGTCCGCGTGCGCTCAACGACTTTAACCGCGCGGGCGGTGAGATGCGAGAAGGGCCAGCGACCCTGCGCTATAGTGAGCGTCGGTCACTTGTGGATGCGCTGTGATGACGGACGGCACTGATGCACAATCCGATACGGATACCCTGCTGGATGCCACCACGGCGCTGATCCCGCCACTGCTGACGGCGCTGGATGCACTGGCGTATGCAGGGCGCCACCTGCATCCGCCCGCGCTGGCCGAGCTGGTGCCGGGTGTGGCCAGGTTCCGGGAACCTCTGGCAGAAGGGCTGACGGCGTTCCAGGCCATCGACTGGCCCGAGCATCTGACCCGTTTCGCGGAGCATTCGGCGCGGGCGGGCGAAGAGGCGCTCAAGGCTTATGACGGCCTGGCGAACTGCCTGACCCAGAGTAATCCGGTCATGGGCGCTTACCGGGCCATGAGCTTCAGTACCCGGGCCGTGGAGGCTCTGTATCCCGTCTCATCCATGCTGCCGCCGGTGAGCCGTTTCTACCTTTCCGAAAACCATCGCGGCGACGAGTCGCTGCAGGCTCGGCTTGCGGCGTCGGACGCGGGCCGGGACGGGGTGGGTGTGATGCACGCCGCCAATGAGGTCACGGAGCGGGGTGGATTTTCGCTCTATGTACCGGAGTACTACGATGGCGGCGAGGCCATGCCGCTCGTCGTGGCGTTACATGGGGGCAGCGGTCACGGGCGGAGCTTCCTCTGGAGCTGGCTGAGGGATGCCCGCAGCCGCGGGGTGATTCTGGCAAGCGCCACTTCCCGGGAAGGCACCTGGTCGCTGATGGGGCCGGATGTGGACAGCGCGGGTCTGGATGCCATCGTCCACCGGGTATCCGAACACTGGCGTGTGGATGAAGCGCGGGTGCTGCTGACCGGCATGTCCGACGGCGGCACCTTCTCCTACCTCAGCGGTCTGCGCCCGGATGCCCCCTTTACCCACCTTGCACCCATTGCGGCAAGCTTCCACCCCATGCTGATCGAAGTTGCGGAAGCCGGGCGTCTCCAGGGACTGCCCGTCTACCTGACGCACGGCGCCCTGGACTGGATGTTCGACGTGGAGGTGGCGCGGGTCGCTCGGGAATCGCTGACCCGTGCGGGTGTGGATCTCACCTATCGGGAGATCGAGGACCTGTCTCACACCTACCCGCGCGAGGAAAACGACCGGATTCTCGACTGGCTGCTCGCCTGATGTGTCTGCTCCGCAGCAGGGGGTGTCAGCCCCGGCTGATGGGGAAAGGCACCTCGGTGGCCTCGTAGCACTTCAGGTCCATGCTGCGCGGCGCCGCTGCGGCCATGGCGGCGTTGAATGCCGCCATGTGCGGAGTCGCAAAATGCGCCTTCAGCGCCGCCTCGTCCTCCCAGCATTCCGTGATCCGGAGCCGGTTGGGATCCGAGAGCTCCACGGCGAAGGTGTAGTCGTGACAGCCCGCTTCCTCACGGCTGGCCTTTTCCATGGTGGTGATGGCGTCCCGGACGGCGGCGATGTTGTCGGCCGTGGTGTCGATGCTGACAACGATGACGAGCATGATGCTGTTCTCCTCTGATTGCGTTCGGGCAGCGGCGGTCAGCCGGTTGCCGGTTGCCCTTCGGTGCCCTGCCAGAGTTCTTCCTGGCCGGACCCTGCGGAACGTCCGAACCAGCTCATGGCCTCCTGCACACGCTCCTGCACCGACATGAAGGGCGAATCGAGCGCTTCAACCTGGCGCAGTCGCGGCAGCAGGCCTTCATTGTTGGCGATCTGAATGGACAGCCCCGGCCGGGCGTTGAGCTCGAGCAGCAGCGGTCCCTGGTGTCGATCGATGACGATGTCGCAGCCCAGATAGCCGAGACGGGTGGCTTCGTAGGAGCTGGCTGCCAGCCGCAGCAGCGAGGACCAGTTCGGTACCTGGATCCGGCTGAGATCGGCGTTCGTGTCCGGGTGCTGCCGGACCAGCCGGTTGTGCTGCACGGCGGCGATCGCCTGCCCGGTGCCGATGTCCAGGCCGACGCCCACCGCTCCCTGGTGCAGGTTCGCTTTTCCATCCGACTCGCGGGTCGCCAGCCGCAGCATGCCCATGACGGGAAAACCCTGAAAGACGATCAGCCGGATGTCCGGTACCCCTTCGAAGCTCACGGCTTCGAAGGCATCCGTGGTTTCCACCAGGGATTCGATGATGGCGACATCCGGGCGGCCGCCGAGGGAATGCAGGCCGCTGATGGTGTTCGTGAGGTGCCGCTTGATTCCGGCGATGTCGACGATGCCACCGCTCGATTTCACATAGCCTTCCGGCCTGCGGCCGCGTATCACCAGAATGCCCTTGCCGCCGCTGCCCTGCGCAGGCTTGATGACGAAGCTGTTGAGGTGCTCGAGCAGCTCCGCGATGTCCTCGATCTCGTGCTGAGTGGAGATGGTATGCAGCAGCTCCGGAACTCTCAGACCCACCTTGCGGGCCATGAGCTTGGTCTTCAGCTTGTTGTCCACCAGCGGGTAGTTCGAGCGGTCGTTATAGCGGCTGATGTAGGCGACATTCCGCCGGTTCATGCCGAGCACACCGATCCGTCGAAGGCGCCAGGGGGATATCCAGTTCATCGGGGTTCGAAGCTCGCGAACCGGCGCAGCTCCAGCAACCGGTAGCCGGTGTAGCGGCCGATCACCATCACCAGCGCCAGGATGGCCAGGTGCAGCTCCGGAAAATTGAATGCCAGGTGCCGGACGAGCCCCACGTCCATCAGCAGGAAGGCGAGGGTGGCCACCAGCAGGCTGCCTCCACCCTGAAGCAGGACTTCCTTCGGTCCTTCCTCCTCCCAGATGATGGACATCCGCTCGATGGTCCAGGCGAGGATGATCATGGGGAAGAAAGTGATGGTCAGGCCGCCGATGAGTCCGAGCTGGTAACTGACCACGCTGAACACCGAGATGATGCCGATCACCAGGATCACCAGCGTCGCGATCCGCGCCACCAGAAGCAGGTTCAGGCTGGAAAGGTACGAGCGGATCAGAAGACCGAAGGCCACCACCAGAATGAAGCTGGCGAGCCCGGGCAGCAGATCCGTCTGGAGAAATGCCAGGGCGATGAGCACCGGCATGAAGGTGCCCGACGTGCGCACGCCCACCAGAATCCGCATGAAGACGACCACGAGCGCGCCAACGGGAAGCAGCATGATCAGCTTGAACATGCCCTGCTCGGCGATGGGGAGACTGTACAGAGAGAGCGCGAATCCGGGTTCCCGGGATTCCTCTGCCAGCTCCAGCATGGATCGGTCCTGACTGATCATCGAGAAGGTCACCCGGGAGCTGGTGCCGCCGATGACTTCGAATACGGCCGGTGTCTCGGTCTGCCAGAGCAGCAGTTTCTCCGAATCCGGGACGGGCCCGGTGGTGGGATGGTAGAGACGCCACCGGTCCCCCTGCCAGACCTGCACGTGCTCCATCAGCGCCTGCCGGCGTCGACCATCCTCCAGCAGAAGCACCTGCACGGACCTGGCCGGAATGCCTGCGGTTGTCAGAAGCCTGGCCAGGAGCTCCGGATCGTCATAGCGGTCCTTGAGCAGGCTCATGTTCTGATCGGCCGGTGTGCTGGTCATCAGATTGACGAGCTGTACCGCCATGGAGTGTGCGTCGGCGGTGATCGGCAGCAGGGAATCGATCACCTGCCGGGCGGCAGTCAGGTACGGCTCGTCCCAGCGGGGCGGGATCAGAGCACCGGGCGGAATGGGTTCGACGATCTGTGCCGGGTCTTCGACGACGGGCAGGCTGTAGAAAAGGGCCTGCTGACCTTCCGCGTGGCGTTTGGTCCAGTGAGCGCGCCGCTGCTCGGCGTTCCTGTCCACGTCGAATCCGAAGCCGGGCGCCGCACCGGTGCCTTCCAGGAGCCGGAAGCCGGTCTGCTCCGGCGGCAGGGTCAGAAAGATCTGCGTGGGGCCTCCGAGGGCCGTGTACTCAATCCGGGCCTCCACCTGCCAGACCGTCTGCTGCTCACCCGGCAGCAGCGGGATACGGTATTCCTGGTGGCGGAACCCGGCCGTGCCGACGCCCGCCGCGAAGAGCAGGAGCACGAGAAATAGGAACGGGCCTCGGTTTGTCACGTATCGGGGGCGCTACGGCCCTTCAGGCGGTGAGTAACGAGGCTGAATGAATTGTTTGCCGACGTCAACGAGGGTGACATCCGCCAGGAAGTTGCGGCCGAGAATCAGCTCGTTCTCCAGGTGTGACCGGTCGGCCAGCGTGAACTCGAAGGTGTCCTGTATCTCGCCGATCCGCACCCGCATTTCCACCACCGGGCGCCGGGAACCGCTGGGATCCGCCTGCTGAACGACCCGCACGTGACGAAGAATCCGCTCCTCGACGGTGACGGAATCCTTTTCGTTGATCATCATGTCGAAGCGTACCCAGTCTTCACCGTCGCGTTCGAAGGGCACCAGATTTTCCGCATGCAGCGAGCTGGAGGTGGCCCCCGTATCGATGCGGGCGACCACGGTCACACCGGGCGGCTCTATGTAGACGTACTCGAGTTCACCGACGAGCATCTTGTCGGCGCTCACGATCACACGGGCCACTTCCTCGCATTGAGCGACCGCCTCAGGCTCCGGGCAGCTGAGCTGCAGACTGTCCGGGAGCGTGCGGATCTGTTCGTCCAGATCGGCCAGTCGGGCATCGAGTGCTGCCCTGCCGGTCAGGTCACTGCTCTGGATCGCCGTCAGCGCCGCCTCGGAGCGGGACAGCTGTGTCGACAGTCCATCGATCTGGGCCGAAACATCGTCCAGCGTGGTCTGATCGGGGTCGAACTCCGTCTGCAGACAGCCGCCCAGGGCAATGCCCGCGAGGAGAATCGCGCAGAGTCTGACTAGCTTCGGCCTGTTGTCCGGCCGTATTCCCGGTGCAGTGTCCATGTGCCCATCCCGTCAGGGGTGCGGCGTAGTCTAACGGCCGGTGGCGGCGTGACAAGCTTTCGATGCTGTACATATATACAGTATTGGGATAGCCTGAACGGCCGGAAAGGGATGACGGATGAACGAAAACATGGAGGGTCGCCCTGGATTGAAAGGACGGACAGGACGGACAGGACGGACAGGACGGACAGGACGGACAGCAATCCCCCAGCAGCGCTCAGTGCACAAAGGCCGCGGTGCCGTGACCAACTCGGAGAGCCGCTTTCTCCCAACCCGCTCGATTCCCGTGTCCGATGGCTGGGATCTGGCGCCGGAAGAGGCCGGAAAGCCGGAGACCGTGCTTCTACCGGACAGAACCGTCCGACTCGTCACCAGGAACCGTTCGCCGGACATTCCCTTCGACCGGTCGATCAATCCCTACAAGGGCTGCGAGCACGGATGTGTCTACTGTTTTGCACGCCCGACCCACGCGTACCTGGACCTGTCGCCCGGTCTCGACTTCGAGACCCGGATCTTCTTCAAGACGGACGTCCGCAGACGGCTGGAGCAGGAGATCGGCGCGAAAGGCTACGAGTGCCACCCCATCGCGATGGGCACCAATACGGACCCCTATCAGCCGGCGGAACGCCAGCTCCGCATCACCCGGCGGATCCTCGAAGCACTGCTCGAGTGGCGGCATCCGGTGACCATCGTCACCAAGGGGCAGCTGATCCTGCGCGACCTGGATCTGCTGACGGATCTGGCCAGGCTGGAACTGGTCCGGGTCAGCATCAGCGTGACGACGCTGGACAACGACCTGAAGACCAGACTGGAGCCACGTACCGCTTCGCCGGCTGCCAGGCTCAGAATGATCACGAAACTGAAAGAGGCGGGCGTGCCGGTGGGTGCCATGGTGGCTCCCGTGATCCCCTTTGTTAACGACGGGGAGCTCGAAGACATCGTGTCGGCCTGCGCGGGGGCGGGTGCGGGCTGGGCGGCGTACATCCTCCTGCGGCTCCCGAGCGAGGTCGCGCCCATCTTCCAGGCCTGGCTCGACGAGCACTATCCGCTGAAGGCATCTCGGGTGGAAAACGCCATCCGTGAGATGCGCGGCGGGGCCATGTACCGGTCCCGCTGGGGCCAGCGGATGCGCGGAACGGGGCCGATGGCCGATCTGATCGCCAGTCGGTTCCGGAATGCTTTGAAAGCCAGCGGCCTGGCTGATGCAGAGGCATCCAGACCGTTGCGGAGCGACCTGTTCAGGCCGCCGGGCATGCAGGCAGAGCTCTTCTGAGCGCCGTTCCGATCAGGCTCTGCAAAGACACGGGCCCTTGACAAATGATCGCAACAAGCTTGTTATGTCCGGGTTCGTTTGGGGAAACGAACTAAAACATAAATCAGGAGAGAGACCATGGACAATTCTGCCAGGCGAGCTGGCTTAGTTGTCTTATGCAGTATCTTGAGCGGGCCTGCGATTGCCCAGGAGGCAATCGAAGAGATCGTAGTTACCGGCTCCTACCTCAAGAAAGACAACTTTGACTCCTCTTCGCCACTGACCGTTATCGACAGCGAGGCCATCACGGCCAATGCCACACCCAATCTGGGTGAGTTGATGTCCCAGCAGACCTTCAACTACGGCAGCGACTTCCAGACCAACACTTACGCCGCCAGAGGACAGGGCGGAACCACCACCACGGCCAACCTGAGAGGACTCGGCGCCAGAGCGACGCTGAATCTGATCGACGGCAAGCGGTTGAATTTCGCGCCCAATACGGGTGCGGGATCCAATCTCAACAACGCCCTCCCGCAGATCGCCATCGAGCGCATCGACGTGCTGAAGGACGGCGCGTCCGCGATCTATGGTACGGATGCGGTGGCTGGTGTGGTGAATATCGTGACGAAGAAGAACTTCGATGGATTGAAGTTTTCCGTCTTCCACACCCAGGATAAGGATAACGATTTCGATGAGAACCACCTGGAGGTCCTCTTCGGCACTGAAACAGGCTCGGGCCATTTCACGTTCGCGGCTTCCTACCGGGATCGCGGTGAGCTGAGACAGACGGACCGGCCGGAGTTTCTGCGTGAGGGCTTCGAACGTTCCGGGACCGGAAACCCCGGCGACTGGCTGGTCCCGAATCGGGATGCAACAGGTGCGCTCACGGGGGATGCCGCGCGGATGGCGGATCCAGGCTGCGGTGTGGACAACGGCCCCGGCGGTACGGATGTGGGCAGTCGATTCAACTGGCGGAGCGGCGATCGGAATCCGACCGGTACCAACTGCCGGCTGCACTTCGGGGAGTGGTGGAACTACATGAACCCGGTGAAGCAGACGGCGATCTGGTCGAATTTCTCCCACGATTTCAACGAGAATCTGAGCAACGATTTCGACATTTTCTACACGCGTCTGGATACGGAAAGCCGCGGTTCCGCGCAGAATCCGGGTGGACGTACCGAAGAATTTCCCATCGTGCTGGGCGACCACCCCGGCAACCCGTTCCGGGCCATGGCCGATTCCAACGGGGACGACGTGCTGGAGCCGCTGTACGCGCAGGATGTGAATGGCGATGGCATTCCGGATCGCGGGACGGCTGATGCCAATGGTGACGGGGTTCCCGACGTTCTGCTCACGGCCACCCCCTTCGATGCGGGTAGCGGCATTCCCTTCAACGAGGACGTGGACGTGGTGGCCCTGAGGATCTACGGCAAGCTGGGCACGCGGCCATCGGCACTCGACAGCGACGGCGCGAATACGGGTAACGCTACCTTCGATGAGAAGGATCTGCGGATCACCGATACGCTCACGTTTACGGTCCCCGATTCCAGCTGGGAAATCTCTCTGTCCGGTATTTACGACCGGGTCGAGCGGGTGTTCAGACAGAAGAACACCAGCCAGTCGGCGCTGGTCGCCGGCCTGATGGGAGAGCTGAAGGCCAGCCCGGTGGACCCCACCACCAGCTACTGGAACCCCTTCTCCACGGTGGAGCTCAACTGCGTCGATCGCGTCTGCGCCAACACGGGCACCGCGAGCTTCGAGAACACACTGGACGTGATGAACGCCGTCGATATCACCGCAAACGACGTGCTGGAAAGCATCTACCAGGACTACACCCTCATCGCGGTAGGTGATCTGTTCGAGTGGCAGGCAGGCACGGTGGGCATGGCGGTTGGCGCCCAGTACCGGAAGACCCGTTGGGATGTTGATCTGAATGAGGCCTACAACCGATGCGACTGGCACGAAGGCGGTTGTGGGTTCGACTACCGTGCCAGCCAGAGTGTGAACTCGGCGTTCTTCGAACTGGCCATACCGCTGATGGACAGCGACTCGCTCGGCTATGCGGAAGTTCAGGTGGCCGGCCGCTACGAGGACTATGACGGCGGTATCGGCGGCGATTTCAATCCGAAGTTTGCCGGTCTCTGGCAGCCGACCGAATGGCTGTCGATCAGAGGATCGTGGAGCTCGGCGTTCATCGCGCCGTCACTCGAGGATCTGTACGAGCCGGAAGACTGTGGCCTGCAGACGGCCTCGGACCCGCTGACCGGTGACCTGTCTCAGTCCTTCCGGGTGGCCTGTGTAGCCGGAAACTCTGAACTCGAACCGGAAACGGCGGACGTCTGGAACGTCGGTTTCTCGCTGCAGCTGCTGGAGGGCGATCTGAATCTGGGCATGGATTACAGCTCGTTCGACTTCCAGGACCGGATTGCCGAAACCACCATGAATCAAGTGCTGAGCCGGGATTTCAACAACTTCGTTGCGGCGGGCAACACGCCGGGCGACGCAGCTGACATCGCGGCCTGGATTGCACCGGGCGGCGGCAGTGACCCGGCCATTCAGAGGGACACGACGGGTGTGCTTACCCGGGTGACCACGTCCCTGCTGAATGCACAGGAGATGAAGCACAAGGCCTTCGATTTCTATGCGCGCTACAACCTGAACACCGACAGTATCGGTAGCTTCTTCCTCAATCTGGATGCGACTCTGGTTGACGAATACAGCTACGATCTCGGCTTCGGGATTCCGCCCGGCGACGGTGTGGGCAAGCAGAATGAAAGCGTTGCCGAAGTCCCGCCGATTCCGGAATGGCGGATCACGGGCACGGTGAACTGGTCGCTGCGCAATCATGCAGCCATGCTCCGGCTGCGATGGCTGGATGAGGTCGAGATCGACTTCAACTCCGGCGCGCTGCAGGCAGCTCAAGTCGCCACAAGAGGTTCGGTGATGAAGGACATGCTCTATACGGATCTGAGCTATTCCTACACCTTCCCGAGCCTGTTCGGAGAAGGACGTCCGACGACGATCGAAGCAGGAGGACGGAATGTTTTCGACGAGTATCCGGATCCCATCCTGAATCTCGGTGGCATCGAAACCTTCCTGTACGACATTCGCGGTCGTATGTGGTACCTGCGGGTCACTCAGGAAATCTGAAGCCATTCTGGAGCAATCAGGCCCCTGTCGGTTCAGACCGACAGGGGCTTTTCATTGGCGCTCGGTCAGCCTCCCTGAAACCGTCTGCCGGCACGGAAGCGCAGGTAGAGCGCGATCCCAAGCACGGTCCAGACCGAGATCGTCACCCATTCATAGGGCCAGATGAGCGCTGATGGGCTGCCAGGCAGGTAAGCGCTGATCAGCGCCACCGCCAGGGCGATGGCACCATAGCCGACCAGTCTGGGATGGGAGACGGTGAACGGCCGCTCCATGTCCGGCTCCTTTCTCCGCAGGGCCAGAAAAGCGAACGGCACGAAGAGGTACGCCACGATGGTGGCGAAGCCGCCCGCGTCGATCAGCCAGACGAGAACCGTTCTTCCGAACAGGGGTGCCACGCAGGACAGGGCGCCGATGGCGATGATGCCCACGTACGGAGTGTGAAACTTCGGGTGCAGGCGGGCGAAAACAGCCGGCACCATGCCGGATTCGGCCAGCGCGAACAGCAGCCGGCTGCCGCCGATGACGAAGGCGTTCCAGCTGGTCAGGATGCCGGCCACCCCACCGAGCACCAGCAGCGCGCCCGCGCTCGGGTGGCCCCAGAGCGTGGCTGCGGCGTCTCCCGTTGCCATCTCGCTCGCGATCAGGTCCGACTGCGGCATGGACATGGCCACGCCGAAGCTGATCAGTCCGTACCAGAGCACGGCCAGAAAAACGGAAACCACCAGCAGAAGCCCGATCCTCGCGGGCGGTAGGTTGATCTCCTCCGCGGACTGGGGGATCACGTCGAATCCGACCAGCAGCGCCGGGACCATGATCAGCACGCTCAGAATGCCCGTCGCAGGTACCCCGATCCAGGGCCTGGCGTTGTCCACGCTGCCGAAGCTGACCGCACCGATCAGCAGCGCCACGCCGGCAATCATGATCATCGAGAAGGCGATCGTCTGGAACCAGGCCGCGGGTTTGATTCCGAGCACGTTGACGACGGTGATCACGAGGGAGGCCCCGGCGCCGATGAGCACGAAGCCGAGATCCACGTCGGAGCCCATGAAGGTCCAGAGCGTCCCGAGCCGGATGTTCGGGGTCAGGTATTCCATGGCCGTGGGCAGCGCCACCGCCTCGAACAGACAGACGTTCACATAGGCCAGCAGCAGCGCCCAGGTGCAGAAGAACGACCAGCCGGGGCCCAGTCCCCGGTGCGTATAGACGTGCTCGCCGCCCGCATGGGGCATGGCGGAGACCAGCTCGCTGTAGGTGAGGCCGATGAGGGCGATGGCCAGGCCCCCGGCGGCGAATGCGATCAGGGTGCCCACGGAGCCAGCTTCCTGCACCCAGAATCCGGTCATGAGCACCCAGCTCCAGCCGATCATGGCGCCGAAGGCGAGGGTGATCACCTCGCGGCTTTTGAGCACCTTCATGAAGCGCGCGGGGGATTCGGGGCCTGTTCCGGGATCTGAGGCGTGGTGACGATTCATGCGGATAAGCTTGTTAAAATTGTTGTCTCACAAGCATAACGTAAGCGGCAGGTCCCGAAGGCCATATGCAGCAGTTCGATTTCCAGCACCGGCACAAGTCCTACTATCTGCGGATCACCGACGAGGGTACGCTCGAGCTCTACGTGGACGACTGTCTGCGCAAGGACCGCCCGAAGACAGGCCGTGAGCCCCAGTACGTGTGGACCAATGTGGAGCTGGAGTGGGAAGAGCACCACTACATCGAGGCGCGTTACTGGGCATCCACCGGCCGGCTGCAGGTGACCATCAACGGCGAACCGGTCTTCGACGAGCCGGTCGCGGCCTGATACTGACAACGATGAACGGGCAGGGCCCGGGAGGCACTCAATGGCGGAAGCTACTCTGATACCCGAAACCAGTCGGGAAGACATGCTCGCGCTGCTCGAGCGGCAGCGGGCAAATTACCTGGCGGAAGGCGTGGTCAGCGCGGCAAAGCGCAGGGACCGGCTGGAGCGCGCCGTTTCTCTGCTCAAGATCCATCAGGACCGGCTGGTCACCGCCATGCGGGACGACTTCGGCCATCGCAGCGAGCATCAGTCCCTGTTCACGGACATCGCCAGCTGCATCGGCCCGCTGCGCCACGCAGAGGCGAATCTGGAAAAGTGGATGAAGCCGGAGAAACGCAAGGTCGGACCCTTTCCGCTCAACCTGCTCGGTGCCAGAGCCCGGGTGGAGTTTCAGCCGCTCGGCGTGGTGGGCGTGATCAGCCCCTGGAATTTCCCGGTGAATCTCACCTTCACGCCCCTGGCCGGCATTCTGGCTGCCGGTAACCGCTGCATGATCAAACCCTCCGAATTCACGCCGGCGACCTCCGAGGTGATGGCCGAGATTTTTCCCACCGCCTTCGATGAGCTGGAAATCGCCGTCGTCACAGGCGGCCCGCAGACGGGTGCTGACTTCTCCGGACTGCCTTTCGACCACCTCCTGTTCACGGGAGCGACCTCCATCGCCCGTCACGTGATGCGCGCGGCGTCCGAGAATCTGGTGCCGGTCACCCTGGAGCTCGGCGGCAAGTCGCCGGTAGTGGTGGGACGTTCTGCGGATGTGCAGAAGACGGCGGACGCCATCATGATGGGCAAGACCCTGAATGCCGGTCAGATCTGTCTGGCGCCGGACTACGTGTTCGTGCCGGAGGAGAAGGTGGATGACTTCGTCGAATCGGCCGCGCGCTCGGTGGAGAAGATGTATCCGACCCTGCTGGACAACCCGGACTACACCTCGGTGATCAACGAGCGGCACTACCAGCGTCTGAACGGCTATCTGGAAGAAGCCAGGGCCCGGGGTGCCAGGGTGGTGGAGGTGAATCCGGCCGGTGAGGATTTCCGTCAGCAGCCGCATCACAAGATCCCGCCGACCCTGGTCATCGATCCGGACGAGGATCTGGGTCTGATGCAGGATGAGATCTTCGGCCCGGTGCTGCCCGTGAAGGGTTACAGGGACGTGAAGGAAACCATCGACTATGTGAATCACAAACCCCGCCCGCTCGGCCTCTACTACTTCGGCCAGGATCAGACCGAAGAGGAAACCGTGCTGACCCGCACCACCTCCGGCGGGGTGACGGTGAATGACGTGGTGATGCACGTGGCTCAGGAAGATCTTCCGTTCGGCGGCGTCGGTCCTTCCGGCATGGGTGCCTACCACGGACACGACGGCTTCAGAACCTTCAGCCATGCGAAGGCCATCTTCACGCAGTCGAAAATCAACGTGGCGGAGCTCGCCGGATTGAAACCGCCCTACGGCGAGAAAATGCTGAAGGCGGTCCGGGCTCAGATGAAGTGATGAACGCGACAGCGGCACTGGAAACCCGCGCCTTCGAGCGGGACGGTTATCTCGTGGTCCGGGGCCTGTGTCCCGGATTCCTGCGGGAACGGCTGCTGTCTGCCGCCGCCGCACATCAGAATCCGGTCCTGGGTCCGGTTGAGTACGAGGCGGAAGTGGGCTATCCGGGCTCGCCGGCCAGCCGCTCGGACGAGGGCGGTAACACGCCGCGGCGTCTGCTCAATGCGTTCAGCCGGGACGCGGCCTTCAGGGACTGGGCCATCGGGCGGGAAGTCGGCGATCAGCTTCGTGCCATCTTCAGGGCGGAGGCCGGTCATGAAAACGTGCAGCTGTCCCAGTGCCATCACAACTGCCTGATGACCAAGTACCCGGGCTTCTCGAGCGCCACCCTCTGGCATCAGGACATCCGGTACTGGTCCTTCGACAGGCCGGAGCTGGTCTCCGTGTGGCTGGCGCTCGGTGAGGAGACGGAGAGGAATGGTGCGCTCAAGGTGATTCCAGGCAGCCACCGGCTCGAGCTGGATCGGGGCCGGCTGGATTCCGCCCTGTTTCTCCGAACGGATCTCGAAGATAACCAGGCGTTGCTGGATTCGGCACAGTCCGTGCCGCTGGGGCCGGGTGACGTGCTCTTCTTTCACTGCCGGCTCTTCCATGCAGCCGGCATGAACCTCACGGAGACGATCAAGCAGTCGCTGGTCTTCACCTACCACGCGGCGGACAATCGACCCATTCCGGAAACCCGCTCGGCCCAGCTGCCCAGCATCCCTCTCAGCGCGGAGTAACCGCACGCATGGATGACGACTTCCGTTCCGCCATGAGCGACGTGGCGCCGCTCGGCGAGAAGGTGAAGAAGAAAGCCCGTCACGAGGAACAGCTGCGCGAGGCGAAGAAGGAAATGCCCCGGGCCGTCTCCCTCACCCAGCTCGAACGCCGATATGCCGCCCTCGGCATCGATCGGACTCCGAAGGTGGATCCCAATCCCCTGACGCTTGGCGACGTCCCCGCCCTAGAGCCCCGCGATGTGCTCGAGTGGAAGAAGGATGGTGTGCAGCATCAGGTCTTCGCCCGTCTGAAGAACGGCCAGTACCCTATTGAGGGCTCGCTGGACCTGCACCGGCTGTCCGTCAGAGAGGCCCGGGAGGCGGTCCGCAAGTTTTTCCGTCTCGCCGAGGCGAAACGCTGGCGAACGGTCCTGATCGCGCACGGGCGCGGAGAACAGAGTGCCACACCGGCGCGCCTGAAGAGTTATGTGGTCCACTGGCTGGGTCAGATGCCGGACGTGATCGCTTATTCGAGTGCAGACCGCCGCCATGGCGGCACGGGTGCGGTGCTGGTGCTGGTGCGGAAATCGGCGGCTGCGAAAGAAGAAACCCGGGAAGCCTTCGGTCAGAAATCCGATCCGGACTGACCGGGCCGACGCGGGTCAGATCCGGCCTTTGTCGAGTTCGAGCGCACCTCTGGCCAGATTGAGCCGAAGAATGTCGCTGGCCCCCTCGGCCAGACGCAGCGACCGGACCTGACGGTACAGGGCCTCCAGCGGATGCCCGACCACCAGAGCACCTCCCCCGACCAGCTGAATGGCCGTATCCACCGCTTCACCGACGAGCTCGGTGGTGAAAATCTTGGCGGCCATTCCCTCGTTGCGGATGTCCTCGCCGGAGTCCGCCAGTCGGGCGGTCCGGTAAACCATGCTCCTGGCAGCGTACGCTTTCATCCGGATGTCCGAGTAGCGCAGCCGCACCCCTTCCTTGTCGCCCCTCGGCGTTCCCGACCGGTCGGGCTGCTTCAGATGTGTCACCAGGAAGGCATCCAGCCAGCGGAGCGTACCGACGGCGCTGGCGGCGAAGGCGAGGCGGGTATCCCCGATCTGCTGCAGCGCCCGTGGCATGCCTTCGCCCGGCTTGCCGATCATGTGGTGCGCGGGGACCTTCACGTCCCGGAACTCGAAGGCGGCGTGATGGCTGCCGTCCAGTGAGCTGAACGTCCGCACCAGCTCCACGCCCGGGGCGTCCGTGTCGATCAGGATCATGGCGGGGCCCTTACCGGGCACCTGAACCAGCGTGTTGATGAAGTCCGCGTCTGCGCCGCCGGTGACGTACGACTTCTGTCCGTTCACGATCCAGTGGTCGTCTTCGAGCACGGCGGCGGTAGGGCTTGGTGCGTCATCCGGCTCGGTGAAGCCGAATCCGCCGCGCATGCGGCCTTCCAGAAGCGGCGCCAGGTGGGTGGATCGGAGCTGTTCGGAAGCCCCACCGAGCACGCCGGGCCCCGGCCCGAACACGGCGCCGGCGTAGGGCGTGTTGAACGCACCCAGCTCGTCCCGGACGATGGTGAGCGCCAGCGCGCCCGACTCGGTGCCACCGAATGCCTTCGGCTGGGTCATGGCGAAGAAACCGGCCTCCTTGCTGGCTTCGATCACGCGCTGCCGGGCATTGCGGGGATCCTCGCCGTTGTCGGCCAGCGGCAGAAGCACACCTTCTGCGAAGTCTCTGACGCGCCCGGCGAGAGCGCGTTCGGATTCGGTCAGCATTTCCGGCATGGCGGTCGTCCTGTCGGCAGATTCAGAAAGAAGGTGCCACCAGGATGACGACGATCAGCAGGATGGTCATCACCATGGCGGCGAACGCATACAGAATGAGAGATTCCTTCCGCGCGGCACTGATCAGAAAGCGCTCCACGTCTTCCCGGGAACGGGCGGCGGTGGCGCTGGTCAGCCGGTAACGGGTGATGCCATCCGGCCGACGCGGGAGTTTGACGAAGAGTTCCGGAGTCGCGTCCAGCCGCGCGCTCACTTCCTGAAAGCCGATGCCGGTGTAGCGGGCAATCTGCGTCGGATGCAGACCGACACTCGGGTGATCCAGAAAGCACTGATAGATGCGGGCGAGCCGCCGCAGCTTGCCTCGGAACCGGAAGCGGATTGGGATGATGCCGAACATCATGATGGGGCGAGTCTAGCATGCCGTCGCCGCCCCGAGCCGGGTACCTCAACGTTCGGGGCGGCGGGCAATGAGCGCTGCCCGGACCGGTGCCGGATAGCCTTCCACCGTATGTGCCGGGTTTCGCGGATCCAGGGATTCGGCGAGCGACTCGAAGGTCATCCAGGGCGTGCTGCGCTGTTCGTCCGTGGTCGTCGGGGTGATGTCCACGGTCCGGACGTCCTCGAATCCCGCTTCGATCAGCCAGTCTGTGAGCGTCTCCACGCGGGGTACCACGTGTACGTTGCGCATGCGGGCATACCGGCCCCGGCCCGGGCTCTGACCCGGGGCGCTGGCCGGGTGCAGGTCGGTGCCATCGGTGACCACCAGCGATTCCAGGAGCACGCGGCCGCCGGGCCGGGTGCACGCATGCAGGCCACGCACGTGCTCCAGGGGATCGGCGCGGTGATAGACGACGCCCATGCTCAGGACGAGATCGAAAGGATGTGCGGGCAGGATCTCGAAAGGAATCGGCAGAACCATGCTGGCACTCTGCACCGGGTTGGTGTTCGGCCCGCCGCTGCCCAGGAAGCGGCAGAGCGCCAGATGCTGTACGAAGAAGAGCACCGTAGGATCCACGCCGAGCACTCCTTCCGCACCGGCGCCGAGCAGGCGCCAACCGAAGTAGCCGTTCCCGCAGCCTACATCGAGCACCTGCTGTCCGTTCAGATCTCCGAGAGCCGCCGCGATCCGATGCCACTTCCAGTCGGAGCGCCATTCCGTGTCCACATGGATGCCGAAAAGATCGAAAGGCCCTTTCCGCCAGGGCCGCAGTGCCTGGAGCGCGGCAGTCAGCGCGCTCCGCTCCAGCGCCGAGATGCGGCCCTCTGCCGCTACCGGGTCCGTCAGCGTTATTCGTTCCGCCGCCAGCTCAGGCAGCCCGGACAGCGCCTGCGTCCATCGGGGCAGGTCTCCGTGCCGGGCCACGCGACTGCGAGCCGCAGCGACGACGGTATGCCACTCGGGGACGTCGGCACAGACGGTCGGCCGGGCGATGGCATCGAGCGGGTTCACGGCGTGGCGATGAAGGAAGCCCAGTTCAGGCACTGGAACCAGACCTGCACCCGGCGGAATCCGGCAGCCTCGAGACGCGCCACGTGCGTCTCGAGGGTGTCCGGGATCATCACCTGTTCCAGGGCCGTGCGCTTCTGGCTGATCTCCAGCTCGGAATAGCCATTGGCCCGCTTGAAGTCCAGGTGTGCCTCGAAGTTGAAGGACTCCACCGCGGGATCGTCTGAGCGGACCTTCTCGGACAGGAGCAGCGCGCCGTTTTCCGCAATGGCCGCGTGGATCCCGCGGAGCACGTCGAGACGACTCTCCGGCGGAAGAAACTGCAGCACCCAGTTCATGGTCACGGCACCGGCAGGCTCGAAGTCCAGGTCCCGGATGTCCGCCTCGAGAAAGAGGATCCGGCGGTCGTGGATGGCGGCACGGGCCTGTTCCAGCATGGGAGCAGCATTGTCCACGCCGACCACGACGGGATCTTCCAGGGTGACGTCCAGCGCATCCAGTGCCTTCAGAATCGAAAGGGAGGAAGCGCCCAGGGAGCAGCCGAGATCGTAGGCGCGGCTCACGCCGCTGTCCCGCATGGCCCGGGCCGCCAGCAGTCCCGTCATGGGCACCACCAGCTCGTAACCGGGCACGGAGCGTCTGATCATGTCCGGAAAGACGCCCGCCACGGTCTCGTCGAACACGAAGTCGACGATCTGAGGTTTCGGCTCGCTGAATACCTGGTCTCTGGTCATAACAATTCGCTCAAGCGTGCGTGATAGGCTCGGGGGTTCTTCTCCGTTAGCCTGATGTTCAGAGGTGGCTAGTACACAGATGTCCGAAGATCTTCACAACCCTGAGCTCTACATCAACCGGGAGCTGTCGCTGCTCGAGTTCAACCGGCGGGTGCTCGCCCAGTCACAGGACGAAGGCACGCCGCTGCTCGAGCGTCTGCGGTTTCTGTGTATCGCGAGCTCGGTGCTCGACGAATTCTTCGAGATCCGGGTCGCCGGTCTGAAGCAGCAGGAAGCCGTGGGTGCCAGCCAGCGGGGTCCGGACAACCTGTCTCCGTCGGAGCAGCTCAGGCGCATCAAGGCCACGGCCGATGGTCTGGTCGAAGCACAGTATCAGGTCCTGAACGAGGTGCTCATTCCCAAGCTCGATATCCAGGGGATCCGGATCCTGGATGAGGGGGACTGGAACGACAAGCAGAAGCAGTGGCTCAAACGCTACTTCAAGAAGGAACTGGCGCCCATCATGAGTCCGATCGCGCTGGACCCGGCGCACCCCTTCCCGCAGCCGCTGAACAAGAGCCTCTGCTTCATCGTGGCCCTCGAGGGGCAGGACGCCTTCGGGCGGCAGATCGGCAGAGCCATCGTCCAGGCGCCCAGGGCATTTCCCAGAGTCGTGCGGCTGCCGGATTCCTGCGCCACCTCCCCGTACGAGTTCGTGCTGCTCTCGTCGATCATCGAGTCCCACGTCTCCGGTCTTTTCCCGGGCATGAAGGCCACCGGCTGCTATCCGTTCCGGGTCACCCGCAACAGTGACCTGTTCGTGGACCTCGAGGAGGTGGACGATCTGCTCCGGGCCCTCGAAGGTGAACTGTCATCCAGACGATACGGAGATGCAGTCCGTCTCGAGGTGGACGTGGACTGCCCGGACGATCTGGAAGCCTTTCTGCGCGCACAGTTCAGGCTCAATCAGGACGACGTCTATCGCTGCAACGGACCCGTGAACCTGATGCGGCTCGCGGCCATCCCGGATCTGGTCGACCGGCCGGAGCTCAAATACCCGGGGTTCACACCGCGGATTCCCGACCGGTTCCGACAGGCAGGCGATGCTTTCGAGGCCATCCGCGAAGGTGACATTCTCGTTCACCACCCGTTCGACTCCTTCGCGCCGTTCATCGAGTTTCTCCGCCAGGCGGCAGCGGATCCCCAGGTACTGTCCATCCGTCAGACACTCTACCGGACGGGCCCGGATTCTGCGGTGGTGGAGGCGCTCACCCGGGCGGCAGCCAGCGGCAAGGAGGTGCTGGTGGTCATCGAGCTCCGGGCCCGTTTCGATGAGGAAGACAACATCGAGCTTGCCAACCATCTACAGAGCGTCGGCGCTCAGGTGGTGTACGGGGTAGTGGGTCACAAGACCCACTCGAAGATGAGCATGGTGGTGCGGCGTGAAGGCCGTTCGCTGGTCCGCTACGTGCATCTGGGCACCGGAAACTACCACCAGCGCACCACACGCCTGTACACGGACTACGGTCTGTTCACCAGCGACCCGGACATCGGCGAGGACGTGCAGCAGCTCTTCCAGCAGCTCACCTCCATGGGCAAGGCGGGCCGGCTGAAGAAGATGCTGCAGTCACCTTTCACGCTGCACAAGACCATGCTCGAGCTGATCGATCAGGAGGCACGCAATGCCGCCGGTGGCAGGACCGGGTATATCTTCGCGAAGATGAACTCTCTGGTTGAGCCGCAGGTCATCCAGGCACTCTACCGGGCCTCTCAGGCCGGGGTGAAGGTGGATCTGGTGGTGCGTGGCATCTGCGCGCTGCGTCCCGGCATCAAGGGCGTTTCCGGCAACATCCGGGTCCGCTCCATCATCGGCCGGTTTCTCGAGCACACGCGGGTGTTCCACTTCGAGAACGACGGCGATCCGAAGCTGTACCTGTCCAGCGCAGACTGGATGGGCCGGAACTTCTTCAATCGTGTGGAAACCTGTTTTCCCATAGAGGACCCCGCCATCCAGAAGCGGATTCTGGCCGAATGCCGCCTGTATCTGACCGATAACTGTCAGGCCTGGCAGCTGGAATCGGACGGGCTCTACCAGCGGGTGCAGAGCACGGCTTCGGAACGCAGGAGCGCTCAGGAAACACTGCTGGAGGAGATAACGGGCGGTTGACGGATTCCCCGGTGCAGAACCGGGGTGTCAGGCGACGACGGTGAGCGTGTGCTCGATGGCTTTGAGGTAGTTCGTTTCCTGGGCGAGGTCCAGCTGGGTGAGCGGATGCCGGGCCAGCCAGCCGTCCGGGAATTCGAGCTTGATCTGGTTTCCCCGCACCTTGAGGCCGACATGGGGCAGCACATCGCTGGTACGGCCCCGATGCAGGACGACTGACAGCCGCAGCAGAATCGCCAGCCGTTGCAGCCGGGTGGTCATGTCCGTTTCCTCCAGCGGAAACTTCCGCCGGTGTGCCCGCACGATGAGCGCCAGATGGTGCTGGTCGAGTCGTGAGAAGCCGGCCATATCCATGTTTTCCAGCAGGTAACCGCCGTGCTTGTGATACTGGCTGTGGGCGATGTCCATGCCGATTTCGTGCAGGTCGGCGGCCCAGCCGAGCAGGAGCTTGTCAGTGGGTTCGGTCAGTTTCCAGGAACGGGCCGCCTGTGCCAGCAGCCCGATGGCCGTCTCCCGGACCCGGCGGGCGTGCGCGGATTCGATGTGGTAGCGCTCCGCCAGGCCGCGCACGGTGGTCTCGCGGGTATCCTGATCGTTCACCCGGCCGAGCAGATCGTAGATCAGACCCTCGCGCAGCGCGCCGCTCGTTGCCTGCATCTCCTCAATCCCGAGCGATTCGAAGATGCCGTACAGCACGCAGAGTCCGCCGGCGAATACCGGCGCCCGTTCGCCGGGCAGCCCGGACAGACTGATCCGATCGATCTGGCGCATGTCGATGAGCGCCTTCTTGATGGCCTTCAGTCCGTCCAGCGTGATGGTGGTGGTTTCCGGAGACATGGCGGTCAGGATGTCCTGCACGGCAAGAATGGTTCCGGAGGCGCCGATGGCAATGTCCCAGCCGGCGTCCCTGTACACCTGCTCGAGCGGTTCCAGCTCCTGACGCGCCAGGTTGATGGCGTCCTTGAACTGGGTGGCTCTGAGCTTGCCGTCCGCGAAACATCGCTGGGTCATGCCCACGCAACCCATGTAGAGACTCTCCATCACCTCTGCCCGGAACCGGCGTCCGAGAATCAGCTCGGTGCTGCCGCCGCCGATGTCCACCACCAGACGCCGGTCAGCGGTGTCCTCCAGCGCGTGTGAAACCCCCAGATAGATGAGCCGCGCCTCTTCGCGACCGGAGATGATCTCCACTTCCTTGCCGAGAATGCGCTCTGCTTCCTCGAGAAACGCTCGGGCGTTGGTGGCCCGGCGCAGGGTGTTGGTTCCGACCACCCGGAAATCGTCCGGATCCAGTCCCCGGAGCCGCTGACTGAACCGGTCCAGACAGTCCAGCGCCCGCTGGACCACCTCGGCACTCAGCGTTTTGCTTTCGGAAAGCCCGTCGGCCAGGCGCACCATCTCCTTGATCCGGTCAACCACCTGCAGACGGCCGTTGGATTCCTGTGCGACAACCAGATGGAAGCTGTTGGATCCCAGATCCAGCGCCGCCAGCTGACGTTCACTGCCGACGGAACTCCGGTCTCGGCTTATGGGGCTGGGTTCAGCCATTCAGGTGGGCATCACGCCGTGCGGCATGCCTTCGTAGCGCTCGACGATGGTCATTGTAGTTGCCGGGATCGTGCTGGCAACCTGCGGGATCACCCTCCGTAGATGGACGGCGGCAGCGGACAGTCGAGGGCGGCGGCGATCCCCTGCAGCAGCGCACCTTCGGTTCCGGATACGTGCCCGTCGGCCATCGCCGCGGCGGCACAGGCCTTGATCAGACGCGGTTTGGCCAGCGGTTTGAGCAGCGACAGGGTGCGGATGGCTTCATTGAGACGGCTGAAGTTCGGGTCGTCCGTCGGATCGAAGCTCAGCTTTGCCCGGGTGAGTTCGAGGGCCCGCGCACCGGCATCGAAAGCAGCCTTCTGCCCGGCGACGTCCGCATGTCCGAACCTTGCCAGGGTGGAGAGCAGCACGGTGGTCGCATCCGTCACCTGATCGATCCGCCCGTAGCGGGGGCGGCTTCTTCGGGGTCCTTCGAAGTGCGGGCGCAGTTCCTTTACGAGCAGGCGGTGAAGTACCCATTCCGGCAGGCTGATCCGCCGGTCCATCTTGATCAGGGCCACCACATTGGCGCTGAATCTGTCGTACTGAGGCCTGGAGAGCGATTTCAGCGCCGGCATGGCCATGCCGACGAGCGTCAGGCGGTGGGGTGGGTCCGCGTCCCGGAGATGCTCGAAGACCCTGGCCGTATAGGCAGGAACCCCGCGCTCTGCCTGTGTCTGGAGATGCGTGAACTGCCGTTCGCGCATCTCCTCGTCCTCGTCGAGCAGGATGGCGTAGATCAGACCCCGGGCGCCATAGGGATCGTGCGCCGCTTCCCGCAGGACCTCGTCCGTCGTGGCGATCAGTGTCTGTGCAGCGGTGAGACCTTCCGCATCCAGTGTGCCCACCGCGTCGGTTACGCCGGCGGCATCAGCGCCGGCCGGGCTGGCAGCCGGTGCCGGCCCGCTGAACCCGCTGACGAGTTCCGGCTGCTCACCGGTGGAAGTGACAGCGCCGGTGACCGCCGGATAGACGCCGTCCCAGCGGGGATCTACGGCACGGATTCGCTTGTCCAGCGGAGGATGGGTGGCGGTGAGCCGGTTGAGGAAGAGCGTGCGCACCTGGCCGAAGAACATATGGCTGGCTTCTCCGGCGGCCGTGCTGCGGATCTCGCTGCCTTCCGTATAACCGCCGATCTTCTTGAGGGCGCCGGCGATGCCGTCGGGATTCCGGGTGAACTGCACGGACGCCGCATCTGCCAGGTATTCGCGCTGGCGGCTGACCGCGGCCTTGATCAGGTTGCCGAAAAAGGTCCCCGCGTAGCCGATCACGAGCAGACCAACGGCGAGCGCCAGGATCGGCAGGGCGCTGTTGTTGCCGCTGCTGCTGGAACGGCGGCCATGGCCCACACCGCGGAGAATCCCGTAGCCGACGATGCCGAGGAAGAGAATGCCGTGGAGGGCCGCGATCAGCCGCAGGTTGATGCGGACGTCACCGTTCAGGATGTGACTGAACTCGTGAGCGATCACTCCCTGCAGTTCGTCCCGGTTGAGCAGATCGATGGTGCCCTGATTTACGCCGATGATGGCGTCGTCCGGGCCGAACCCGGCAGCAAAGGCATTGATGCTCTGCTCGGGAATCAGATACACCGGCGGCACGGGCATGCCGGAGGCGATGGCCATTTCCTCGACGATGTTGAGCAGCCGTCGTGTATTGCCTTCCGTTGCATCGTAAGTCAGCAGCCGCCCGCCCAGGGACTCGGCAATCGTTCTGCCGCCGCCGCGCACCATCAGGAATTTGTACAGACTTGCGACGCCGACCACGCCCAGCACGCCCAGGGTGATCAGTACCCAGGTTTCGGCGGGCAGGGCTGACAGCAGACGGGTGACGTTGAAAGGCTCGGGGCGGGCGTAGTTGCTCGTCCAGACGTAGACCAGGGCCACCAGAAGATTGGTGAGAAGGATGAGGCTCGCCACCGCCGCAGCGAACAGCAGCCCGAGCCGGAAGGTCTTTTTCCGCGCGTCGTCCTGCGCCTGAAAGAAGTTCATCCGTCACGCTTCCCTGGGTATGGAGCCGGCCGGAAGCGGCCGGCATCCGACCCGATTCAGTTGAAGGAAACGCTGGGGGCTGCCTGCATGGCTTCCCGGTCTTCGTACTCCAGAAGCTCCGCGTTCTCGGAATGACCGAAGAAGCCGGCGAAGATCACGGGCGGGAAGGTCTGCTTGTAGGTGTTGTAGTCCGTGACCTGATCGTTGTAGGCCTGGCGCGCGAAAGCGACCTTGTTCTCCGTGCTGGTGAGCTCTTCAGAAAGCTGCATCATGTTCTGGTTCGCTTTCAGATCCGGATAAGCCTCCATGACCACCGAAAGCCTGCCCAGAGCGCCACCGAGCGCACCTTCGGCACTGGCCAGTTCCTTGATGGCCGAGGCATTGGCGGGATCGGCCGCTGCGGCCTGCAACCCGGCCATCGCCTGGTTCCGCGCAGCGATGACGGCTTCCAGGGTTTCCCGCTCGTGGCTCATGTAACCCTTGGCTGTCTCCACCAGATTGGGGATCAGATCGTAGCGGCGCTTGAGCTGAACCTCGATCTGAGAGAAGGCGTTCTTGAACCGGTTCTTCAGGGTAATCAGCTTGTTGTAGATGCTGACGACCCAGAAGCCGAGCACGGCGATGACGACGAGTACGATGATGGTTTCCATGAATCCTCTTCCTCAGCAGAAAGGCACGTCCTGTTCCGATATGGAGTTTAGCGCATAAAAATCAAGGAGTTACAGAAAATCTCCAGGATTGGTTCACATTTCGAAGCAAGAAAATCCCGTCACGGCCTCAGTCGGGCAGACCCAGGACCCGCTTGGCGATCACATTCAGCTGCACTTCGCTGGTGCCGCCTTCGATCGAGTTCGCCTTGGACCGCAGCCATTGCCGGGTGGTGTTGAGCTCCCGGTCCGTGAACCCGCCGCCGGACCAGCCGGCACCTCGGGTACCCATCACGTCGAGGAGCAGCTCGTATTTCCGTTTGTTCTGCTCCGTGCCGTAGTACTTGAACATGCTGGCGAGATTACCATCCGCCTTGCCGGCCTTGGCCTCCTCTCCGGCGCGTTGAAGCGTGTGCTGGAAGGCACGGTCGTTCATCCGGTGATCGGTCACCTGGGCGCGCAGCGAGGGGTCGGCAATCCGGCCGCCGTCTTCACCGGTGTATTCTTTCGCCACGTCTTCCAGATTCCGGCCGGAACCGCCGAGGGCGGAGATGCCGCCGATGCCGGAGACCATCTGGCGTTCGTGCTGCAGCAGACGCTTGGCGATGGTCCAGCCTTTATTGAGTTCTCCCACCAGCTGATCCTTGGGCACCTTCACGTTGTCGAAGAACGTCTGGCAGAAGGGCGATGCACCGGATATGAGCTGAATGGGTGACGTGGAAACACCCTCGGATGCCATGTCGAAGAGGAGGAAGCTGATCCCTTCGTGCTTCGGCGCGTCGTTGTCCGTACGGACCAGGCAGAAGATCCAGTCCGCCTGATCGGCATAGGACGTCCAGATTTTCGATCCATTGACCAGGTAGTAATCACCCTTGTCCTCGGCCTTCGTCTGCAGACCTGCCAGATCGGAGCCATAGCCCGGTTCGGAGTAACCCTGACACCAGCGGATCTCGCCCCGGCAGATCGGCGGCAGATAAGTGAGCTTCTGCTCGTGGGAGGCATATTCGAGCAGCGCCGGGCCGAGCATCCAGATTCCGAAGCTCTGCAGAGCCGGGCGCGCGTTGATGCGCCGCAGTTCCTGATCGAGCACCCGGTTCTCGTCGGCGTTGAGGCCGCCGCCGCCGTACTCCTTCGGCCAGGTAGGACAGGTCCAGCCGCGCCCGGCCATGCGCTCCAGCCAGACCCTGGAATCCGGGTTCACGAACGTCTCGTTGCGGCCGCCCCAGACCGTTTCCTCTTCGGCCATGGGCGTGCGCATGGATTCGGGACAGTTGGCTTCGAGCCAGTCGCGGACCTCACCCCGGAAGCTGTCGAGATCTGACATCAGTCACTCCTGGATTAACGGAAGCGCAGGATTCTAATACAGGCCAGGTCGACTTGGTGAGGGTGGAGGGGGCACGTATAGTCCATGGGTTCACCAGGGAGATCGTTGATGCCGGAAATCGACAGCCAGCTGTTCAGGAGCACCATGGGCCAGTTCTGCACAGGCGTGGTGGTAGCCACCGCCTGCCTCGACGGCGAACCGGTGGGCTTCGCTGCCCAGTCCTTCGTGTCCCTGTCTCTGGATCCGCCGCTGGTCGCGCTCTGTCCCGCGGCCACCAGCACCAGCTGGCCCAGGATCCGTGAAGCCGGCAGCTTCTGCATCAACATGCTCGCTTCGGATCAGCAGTCCGTCTGCGATGCGTTCGCCCGTTCCGGCGGCAACAAGTTCGAGGGGCTTTCCTGGACTGAAGCCGGTACCGGCTCACCGGTCCTCGAGGGGATTCTCGCCTATGTGGACTGCCGGCTCGAGGCGGAGCATGAAGCCGGCGATCACACGATCGCCATCGGCCGCGTGCAGACTCTGGAGGTGGTGAACGGCGGCACGCCGCTGCTGTTCTTCCGGGGCGGCTACGGCAGCTTCGAGCCCATCACCGCCTGAACCGGACCCTCGGCTTCCGGGCAGGATCAGCTCAGACCGCTGACCGGCAGCGCAGCGCCATGAATGGGGCTCGCGGCCTCCGATGCCAGGAAGGCCACCACCCGGGCCATGGCGCGGGGGGTCACCCAGGCATCGAAATCCGCATCCGGCATGTCCTCCCGGTTACGGGGGGTGTCGATGATGCTCGGCAGGATGCAGTTGACGTTGATCCCGTCGGACTTCAACTCTTCCGCCATGGACTCGGTCAGGCGGATGACCACGCTCTTGGACGCGCTGTAGGCACCCATCCGGCCCATCCCTTTCTGGCCGGCACCGGCCCCGATGTTGATGATCCGGCCGCCTCGCCGTTCGAGCATGGAAGGCACCACGGCTCTCGCCATGTTCAGTACCGAGTGGGCGTTGAGGCCCATGAGAAAGTCCCAGGTCTCGGCGCTGGTCTCGTGAACGGCTTCGCCCATGGCGAAGCCGCCGGCGATGTTCGCGAGCACGTCGATGGGCCCGCATTCCTTTTCGATGGCGCTGACCGCCGCCTGGCAGGCAGCGGCATCCGTCAGATCCGGTGTCGCACTGAAATGGCCGTTGTCCAGCCTGATCACGTCGAGCTGGGCGACGGTCGCACCTGCGTCTGCAAAATGCTCGACCACGGCACGGCCGAGCGCACCGGCGGCGCCCGTGACCGTGACGACTTTTCCGGAAAACTCACCCATCGTCGGTTCTCCTCAGGCCAGCTCGGCCAGCGCTTCCAGCGCCTCCCAGTGCAGATCGCCGAACTGGCCGTTCGGATTCACCGGCTGGATGCAGACATGAGTGGCACCGGCGTCGAAGTGTTCCTGGATTCTCGTCTTGATAGCGTCCACGCTGCCCCAGGCGAAGGTGGCGTCGATGAATCTGTCACTGCCGCCATTGTCCAGATCGGATTCATCGAGACCCATGCGCAGCCAGTTGTTGCGGTAGTTCGGAAGTCCCAGATAGATGCCGGCCACCGGCCGCGCCAGCTCGCGTGCTCTGGCCGGGTCCGCCTCGAGCACGACCTTCTGCTCCACGCAGAGCATCTTGTCCGGTCCCAGAATCTCCTTGGCCATGGCGGTGTGATCCGGCGAGACGAAATAGGGGTGCGCGCCGTCGGTCGCTTCCCGCGCCAGCTCAAGCATCTTCGGGCCGAGGGCGGCGATTACCGTTTTCGGAGTCTCGGCCGGCGGAATGCCCTGGTAGGGTGCGCTGGCCATGCCTTCGAGATATCTGCGCATGGTGGCCACGGGCGGCCCGTAGTCGAGACCGCGCACGCCTTCCACCAGCGGCTTGTGGGAAACGCCGAGCCCCAGCAGGAAGCGGCCACCGGATTGCTCATTCAGGGCGTTGTGGCCGGCAAGCGCCACGCCCGGCTCGCGGTGATAGATGTTGGCGATGCCGGTCGCCAGATTCAGGGTCTGGGTGTTGGCCAGCAGCCAGCTCGCATGGACGAGCGGATGGCGCCCGACGGTCTCCGGTATCCAGAGCGTCCCGTAGCCGAGGGACTCGATCCGCTTTGCGGCTTCTGCTGCGACGGGGGCCGGGAGCCCGTCGAAGAAATACCAGACTCCGAGTTTGCCGACGTTCATGAATGTCTCTCCTTGCGTTGTGTGTTCGTTTTCGTGCCGGTCCCGCAGTTCGCTCAACGGGCGTTGAAACGACCCGCGCGTCGTTCGGCCACCGCCCGGATACCTTCCTGGGCATCTTCCGTCGCCCGCAGCCACTGCTGTTCCGAAAGCTCGTGTTCCGTGGCAGCGGCCACGGATTCGGCCAGACCCTGGCGCAGGGTTGCGCGGACGGAGGCGACGGCGAGCGGCGCGTTTTCAGCGATCTCCGCTGCCAGCTTCTGGGCCTCACTCCGGAGGTCCGCCTGATCCACCAGCACGTCGACCAGGCCCATGGCCAGGGCTTCCTCGCCGCTGACCCGGCGTCCCGTGAGCAGCATGAGGGAGGCCTGCTGTTCGCCGATCAGCCGGGGGAGGGTGACGGAGATACCGAAACCCTGATGGATACCGAGCTTCACGAAGTTGGCACCGAACCGTGCTTCGGGTGCTGCCACCCGGAAGTCGGGGACCAGGGACAGGCCCAGACCGCCTCCGATGGCCGCACCCTGAATGGCGCCGACGATGGGGGTCCTGTTCGCGAACAGGCGCGCGGCTTCCCGATAGAGAATTCCGGTGGTGTTTCGGAAGCCTTCCTCGGTAAAATCGCCGCTCCCGGAGTCGTCATCCTTCCCTGAGCCGAAATTCGCCCCAGCGCAGAAGTGTTTTCCCTGCGAGGCCAGAACGATCGCCCTGCAGTTCGGATCTTCGTCTGCGGCATCGAACGCGTCTGCGATCTGGCCGATCAGGCTGTGATCGAAGAAGTTCGCGGGCGGCCGCTGTATTTCGACCGTGGTGACGTAGTCGGTCTGTGTGACGGCGATATCGGTGTAGTTCGTCATCTGGCGGCCTCCCCCGGGCATGAAGAGCCGGGAATACTAGCAGCGAGCATGAGGTAGCGCACCAAGGTGCCGGACGAACGGAAGCCAGAATCCCCGAACGGATCCGCAGACGACGGCGTGTCGGCCGCGCTGCCGAGCCAGAAGGACGAGGCGGAGGCACAGGCGCTGCGCGCCGCGGGCGATGGCGAACGCCCGGGCATCTGGCAGCTCGCGTTCCCCTCCATCCTCGGCAACCTCTCCTACACTGTGGTCGGCATGGTGCAGACCAAGTTCATCGGCGAGCTGGGCCCGCAGGCACTGGCAGCGGTGGGGGCAGGCCAGCGGGTCTTCTTCGCCATGCAGGCGGTGCTCATGGCGGTGAGCGCAGGGACCACGGCGCTGGTGGCACGGGCCTGGGGTGCGGGCGATTACGTGGAGGCGAGCCGGGTCACCATGGCCTCGCTGGTGCTGGCCGGGGCCATGTCCCTGGGCGTGACCGTGCTCGGCCTGTTCTTTGCGCCGCAGTTCGCCGGTGTTTTCGGGCTGGATCCGGAAACCCTGGCCATGGCAGCAGAGAACATCCGCTGGCTCTGTGTGTTCAATGTGGCGTTCGCCATGAACTTCATTCTCGCCGCGGCGCTCCGGGCTTCCGGGGACGCCTGGTCGCCGCTCTGGATCAGCGGCGCGGTGAACGTGATCAACATACCGCTGCTGTACCTGTTCGTGTTCGGTGCCTACGGCTTTCCCGCGATGGGGGTCGCCGGTGCGGCGGTCGCCGCCGGGATCGCCTTCAGCGTCGGCGGACTGGTGCTGGTCGGCCTCTGGGTGAAGCAGAAGTTCCGGGTCAAGCACGTGGGCGGCGGATGGTGGCGGCGCGAGCGCCTCCGGCGTTTGCTCGACATCGGCTATCCGGCGGCTCTGGAGCAGGGTGTTTTCCAGCTCGGGTTTTTCGCCTTTCTCATGCTCATCGGCAATTTCTACGGCACGGAGGCCTTTGCGGCCTACAACATCGGCGTGAACGTGCTGCAGATCTGCATGACCGTGGGATTCGGTTTCTCCATCGCCGGCTCGACCCTGGTCGGGCAGCACCTAGGCGCCAACGATCCGGACGGGGCTGCCCGGAGCGGCTGGCGGTCCACCTGGCTGGCCATGATCGCCATGGGGTCCCTGGGTGCGGTCATCATGTACTACGCGCGGCCGCTGAGTCTGTTCTTCATCGGCGACGACCCGGTCACCGTGCAGCGCACGGTGGAGTTCATATACCTGCTGGGTGCCATGATGCCGCTGCTCGCCGTGGACTTCTCCATCGGCGGCAGCCTGCGCGGCGCCGGGGATACGCGCTTTCCGCTCATGGCCACCATGCTCAGCCTGATCGGCATGCGCTGCGGCCTCGCCGCGCTGGCCACCTGGATGGGAATGCCGGTGGTTTGGGTTTACGCGGCGCTGGTGGGAGACTATCTGCTCAAGGCGACGATGCTCATCTGGCGCTTTCAACGGGGACGCTGGAAGACCGTCGTCCGGACGGAAGATCTGAATCTCAACGCCGACTGAGTGATCGCCGGCTCACTGAGCGGGAGGGCGCCGTGCCCGAACTGCCGGACCTCACGGTCTACCTCGAACATATCGAACGCCGGTTGACGGGTGAACGGCTCGAGCACATCCGGCTGGCTTCACCGTTTCTCCTGCGCACCGTCACCCCCGCTGTGGAGGAGGTGTGTGGCCACAGGCTGGTCGGCACCCGGCGTCTCGGCAAGCAGATCGTGCTTGCCCTGGAAGACGACTACTACCTGGTCATCCATCTCATGATCTCGGGCCGGCTGCAGTGGGGAGAGCCGGGTGCCCCGGTACCCCGTGGCCGCGGTCTGGCGGCCTTCGATTTCGAGTCCGGCGCTCTCATTTTCACCGAAGCAAGCAAGAAGAAGCGGGCTTCGCTGAAACTGGTTAAGGGGACGGGCGACCTGGCAGCGCTGGATCCGGGCGGGCTGGAAGTGCTCGATGCGGATCGATCGCAGTTCGCCGCCCGGATCCGCGATGCCAACCACACGCTGAAACGGGCGCTGACCGACCAGAAAGTCTTCGCCGGTATCGGCAACGCCTATTCGGATGAGATTCTGCTGCGTGCCTGTCTCTCGCCGTTCAAGCGTCCGGTAAATCTGAGCGAAGAGGAAATGACACGGCTCCACTCGGCCTGTGTGGATGTGCTGCAGGAATGGATCGAGCGGCTGCGGCTGGAAGCGGGCGGGAAGTGGCCGAAGAAGGTGACGGCCTTTCATCCGGAGATGGCCGTGCACGGCAGGTACCGGGAACCCTGCCCCGTCTGCGGTGCTCCCGTGCAGCGGATCGTCTATGCCGAAAACGAAGCCAACTACTGTGCAAAGTGCCAGACCGGCGGGCGCCTGCTGGCAGACCGCTCCCTCTCCCGGCTTCTGAAGGACAACTGGCCGAAACGGCTCGAGGATCTGGAGTAGCCGTCCCTCAGGCCGGGTTCCGGGACGTCCGTCGGATGCCCGTGGAGGAAGCAGGGTTGTTGAAGCGGTCGGCTCCGACGCCTGTGCAGCGCCCGACCAGCGATTCAGGCAGCGAATCGGCAACGTCGTCGAGTGTCTGGAATCGGCCGTTCAGCTCCCGCCCGAAGACCACATAGGCCGCGCCGTACTCCCGGAGCTCTCTCAGCGCCTCGTCACGCATGGCAACACCGCCGTAGTAGCGGGGTTCGGCAATCCGGATCAGCGTGTCCAGACCGACGATGAAGGTGGCGTCCGGAAAGTGCCGGGCTTTCTCGATGAAGGTAGGCAGCCGGGTAAGCCACACGGGTCGGTCGAACTGGGAAAGGCGCCGCTCGATTTCGCGGTAGTCGAGAAACGGCTTGTCCACATTGGCCACCGACAGCTCGTAAGCGCCTTCCCGCCCCGTCAGTTCCTCGGCGATGGCCATCATCTGCCGGTGCCCGTCGTGCAAAGGATTGAAGGCACCAGGCAGCAGCAGCCGGCCGTCGTGGTCTTCCGTCGCCACCGCCAGCTCGTCGCCCAGAATCAGAGCCTGCCAGGCCGGTTTCCCGGCGGTGTGCCGGATGCTGATCGAGCCTTCGACCCCGGCGATCCTGAGCGCCGCTCCGATTTTCGCCCAGAGCGCTTCACAGAGCGCTTCCTCTTCCTCGGCCCGGTCACCGTCGAAGGTCCAGAAAGCCGTGAAGGTGTCCGTGGGCGTCTGGATGGCAGCGTGGGCGCGGTGCTCACCGCGCTTCGCCCGATCCGTCGCCAGGCTGGCCGTGCAGGCGAAGCCGAAGGGCTGGCTCGCACCCAGACGCCGGGCGCTCTGAAAGGCGCTCATGGCCATGGCCCGGGCGGTGGCTTCCGAACAGGCCTGTTCCGGTGCCGCACCCAGCATCTCCGTCATGGCCGCACCCGCGTACGGGATCCGCACATCCAGCACTGTTCTCGAGGCACCGGGCGTGGTGAGCATCTCGCTGATCAGCGACGTGCCGCCACCAGCCAGATGGAACACGCCCTGCCAGGGCGATTCGTGCAGACGGCGGGCCCGGTCGGTCATCCGGTGGCTCAGCCCGCCAGGAAGTTCTGGGTGAGGCTCAGAAACTCGTCCAGCTGGTCGTGATGCACCCAGTGGCCGGCACCGTCGATGTTCACCACCTGAACGTCCTGGAAGTGTTCCGCCCGTCCGTCCTTCGCCGGATCCGACGCCCAGGACTCGCTGCCGCGAACGAGCAGAGTGGGACAGGAGATCCTGCGCCAGAGCTCGTGCTGGGCTTCGAAGGGCAGACCGATGGGGGAGAAGTTGCGCACGTAGTTGTCGAACTTCCAGCTGTAGGTGCCGTCCTCGTTCTGATTGCTGCCGTGGATGGTCAGATGGCGGGCCTGTGCTTCGGTGAGGTGGGGGTTTTCGGTCTGCATCCGTTCGTAGGCCTCCTCCAGCGACGGGTATCGCCGCGGCAGGCGGCCCGATGACTTGCGCAGATCCTGGACCCAGGTATCCAGCCGCTGCTGGATGGGGACGTCGATCCGGCCCCTGATCATCTCGGGAGACGGGCCCATCCCTTCGATGACGATCAGTTTGGCCACCGTCTCCGGGTAGAGTCCCGCATACGTCAGGGAAACGCCGCCGCCCATGGAATGGGCGAGGATGGTGACCGGATTCATCTTCTTCTGATGAATCAGCTGGGCGATGTCATAGACGTAGTCCACATGGTTGTAACTCGATCCCACCGCCCACTGGCTGTCGCCGTGACCACGCAGATCCGGCGCGATGATGTGGTAGTCGTCACGCAGCGCCTCGGCTACCCAGTCCCAGTTCCGGCAGTGATCGCGGCCGCCGTGCACCATGAGCATGGGCGGTGCGTCGTCGTTGCCCCAGTCCACGTAGTGGAGCCTGAGGCGCTGGGAAAAGTAGGTGTGAGAGGTAGGGCCTTCCATGAGTCGGATCTGCTCCTGACGATTATTGTGCAGCCGCACATTTTACAGGTTTCACGGCCTCCAGCGAGAGACGCCTGTGGTGGAGGGCCGGAACCGGAATTTCCCCGGAAGCTACCCGTCCGGCGCGGCGTACACCTGCCGGCCGCGGGACCAGGTCTCGCTCACCTCCAGACTCAGGAGGTCTTCCGGATCCATGCGGAGCGGATCTCTGGAGAGGATCACCAGGTCGGCCAGCTTACCGGCGGCCAGCGTGCCCTTCTCGTCCTCCTCGAAGTTCTGATAGGCCGCCATCCGGGTTACCGCCGAGAGCGCTTCGAAGGTGGTCAGCCGCTGGTCCGGGCCCAGCACCTGACCCGAGCGGGTCGTGCGATTGGTGGTGGCCCAGATCAGGCGGATCACGTCCGGCGGCACCACGGGCGCATCGTTGTGCAGGGTGAACGGCATCTGCCGGTCCCAGGCGGATCGGGTCGGGCTGATCCGGCTGCCGCGCTCCGGGCCGAGGACCGAGTCCCGATGCCAGTCGCCCCAGAAGAATACGTGTGCTGAAAAGAAGGAGGGGATGATGCCCAGTGGTTGCATGCGGTCGAGCTGATCCTCCCGTACCGTCTGAGCGTGGATCATCACCGTGCGGTGGTCGGTGGTCGGCGCGGCGAGGCTGACGGCCTCGATCAGCTGGTCTGCGGCCGCATCTCCGTTGGCGTGGGCCAGGATCGGAATCCGGGCGCGGAGAAACGCTGCGAACATGGCGTTCACATGGTTGTCGCCGTACGTGGGGTAGCCCCGGTAGTCGGCGGACTGTCCGGGCGGTGGCACGTGGTAGGGCCGGGTCAGATAGGCCGTCTTACCCTGCGGCGAGCCATCCAGCATCATCTTCACGCCGCCGATCTTCAGCCGGTTCAGGTAGCGGCCGAACGGCATGCCGTCCACGACGGTCAGATCGTCGCTGCGCACACCGGGATAGACCACCACATCCACATTGAGCAGACCCGCTTCGGCGGCCGCCTGAAGCATCTGCACGCCGGCCGGTTGCGCATGGCCTTCCTGAACCGTGGTTACGCCCCGGGCGGCGTAGGCAGCCAGCCCGTTGACCAGATCGTCCAGAGGGTTGCCCCGGGGCTGCAGCAGCTGCGCCTGGAGGGGGTAGGTGGCCGTTTCCTCCAGAACGCCGGTGGGCTCGTCCGTTCCCGGATCCCGGCGGATATGGCCGCCTGGCGGGTCCGGAGTCTCCGAGTCGATACCCGCCTTCGACAGGCCGAGCGTATTGGCCGCCATCAGATGTCCGGAAACGTGGACGAGCGCTATGGGATGGCTGGTGGATACCCCGTCCAGCACGCGGCGGTCCGGATGGTCCCGCTCGGTGAGCAGCGAGTCGTCGTAGCCGAAACCGATCACCCAGCTGCCCGCAGGTACCTGATGGGTATCGATGTACGCCCTGAGGGTGGCGGTGAGAGTCTCGAAGTCCGTCACCGGACCCACGGGCGGCGGGGCCAGGTTGGCCCAGGCCAGGGTTGCGCCGAGAAAGCTGACATGGCCGTGCGCGTCGATGAATCCAGGCAGAAGCGCCCGGTTGCCGAGCTCGTGTACCCGGGTGCCGTCACCGATCAGACTTTTTGCCTGCCTCCGGCTCCCGAGCCAGACGATCTCCTCGCCGCGGATGGCCAGCGCGGAAGGACGCCCCCGCCGGCTCTGCTCGTAGTCCGGCTCCATGGTGATGATGTGTCTGCCGATGAAGACGTGATCGGCGACGGTCTCACCGGACGATTCGGCCGCACGGACCTGGAAGGAAAACCCGCCTGCCGCCAGGCAGGATAGGACAAAAAGACTAACGCGATTCATAGTCGGTGAGCTCCTTTCTGATCAGAGGCGCCAGCAGGTAAAGGCCGAGCAGGTTGGGAATCGCCACCACGAACACCAGCGCATCTGACAGGTCCACCACCGCGCCGAGCTGCACGGACGCGCCGAGAACGACGAACGCCAGGAAGAAGACCTTGAAGCCCAGGTCCGCCCAGCGATGGTGGCCCACCAGATAGGTGAAGGCCTTCACGCCGTAGTAGGACCAGGTGATCATGGTCGAGAAGGCGAAGAGGATGGCGGCAATGGACAGCGGCACCGGTGTCCAGGAAAGCGTGCTTTCGAATGCCCGGGTAGTCAGCTCGATACCGCTCACACCAGCGCCCGCCAGTGACGGTTCGTAGACCGTGGTGATGATCACGAGCGCGGTGATGGTGCAGATCACCACAGTGTCGATGAAAGGCTCCAGCAGAGCCACGTAGCCCTCCCGGACCGGGTAGGGGGTGCGGGCCGTGGAGTGAGCGATTGCGGCGGAACCGAGGCCGGCTTCGTTGGAGAAGACGGCACGGCGGAAGCCGATGATGATGACGCCGATCATACCGCCGGTGATGCCTTCCGGAGAGAAGGCGCCGTCCCAGATGGCGACGAACGCGTCGGGGAGGGCGCTCGAGTTCATGATCAGAATGAGGAGCG
>JAUIAV010000002.1 GCA_030425195.1 Gammaproteobacteria bacterium
GACGATGCCGCCTAACAAGGCTCCCTACCTGTCATCTTTTCTGCTTGCGCAGAAAAGCCGCCAGCCACGTTCGGCCGCTTATCGCGGCGTTAGGCGTCACTGCTAACCGTTAACCAGAGGAGCGTATGAACAAAATAGCTAGCTGGTTACAGGTCGTCGGTAACTTTGCCGTTCTAGTAGGTTTGGTGTTTGTCGGATATCAGCTGATCCAAGACAGAGAACTGAAAAGAAACGAGATGCTCGATCTCGGCTGGCAGATCAACTTTGAGCGTGTATACCAAGTCATGGGTGAAGACATAGGAGATGTCATAGCCAAGGCAGCGACAGCACCAGATGATCTAACACCCGGTGAGAACTATCGGCTCATGGTTTATTTTGACTCGATAATGCTCCAATACAGACGCGATGCGATGTTGGAGCGAATTGGAATGAGACCTTCCGAATGGCAGAGACGGGACCTTCCGGACTCCTTCAAGACATTTGCTGGAAAAAAGCATCTAGAAAGAATACTGGCGCTTCCGGAAGACGAAACTCTGGATTGGTCAATACCTGGCACAGTGAAGACGAAATGGGCTGAGCTGATTGCTGATCCAGCATTTCCAGAGCAGCTGGGACGGAGACTAGAAGCTATGGAGTCCGCAGAATGATGTCCCATATTGATGCGCCAAACGAAGAACAATCGTGACGCCTAACAAGGCGATGAAGCGGACCTCCTTGCCTGTCACTTTTCCTGCATACGCAGAAAAATCGCCAGGCGGCGTCGGCCGCTTATCGCGGCGTTAGGCGTCATCCTTGAAGATCATCCGAGATGAGGACATCGTCAGGGGGCTAGGATACGTATCTCTATGCTCGGCTCGGCTCGTCTCGAGGCTCAGGTGAATATCGCACTAGAGGCGTTCGCTAATTTGGAGGCCTTTCCGGAAAAGGCTCGGAGCTTCCCTATCAGTCAGCGTCTTGATTCTGCGATTCGACATGCACAATCGTTGAGAGGCTCAAGAGCGAAAGAACTACTAGCAGCGCTGATCGATGCCAAAGGTTTGTTCCAGCGCCGTAACGAATTGTTGCATAACTGCATTTATGATGCGCCTTATCCGGATCGAGGTAGTTTGTTGCATTCGGCTATTCCCGGAGTGAAGCCAAGGCTGATTTCAGCAGATTCGATATATCAGTTGGCAGAGGAATTGGGTAAGTGTCAGACAAGGATGGACAGACAGATGTTGGGGGTTATTCGAGAATTGGTAGGGGTCAGACCAGATGACGCCTAACAAGGCGATGAAGCGGACGCTTGACCGCGACCTCCTTTCGCTGTCGCTCCAGTCAGCCGCCCTCAAGCGCCGCTTATCGCGGCGTTAGGCGTCATCAGAGGAGTTGATCCATGGATTCCAGGGTTTTGATCGGAATTCAGCTCTTAGCAACCTTGGCGGTCCTTGTCGGCCTTGGGCTAGTAGTTTTGGAGCTCCAGCAAACACGAACGCTAGTTCGAGCACAGCTAGCAAACGCCAACTTGGATAGTCTCTCCGAGGATAGTCGTGTTCAGCTGAGCGAGACATTCGCAAAAGTTCGCGCCAAAGCATGTTTTGAGCCCCAAAAACTCACAGATAGTGAACTGTTCGAGATGTCCGAGTACCACGCGCTACTTGTTATGAGTATCAACAGACTTAGGCTTTCTCAAACGATTGCTGGATTTGATTACGCTTGGGAGGATTACGCCGAAGTACCATTAAAGCTATGGCTTGAGAGTCCGGTGGGGAAAGCTGAATTCGAGACTTCAAAGGACGCACTCCACCCAGACGTCCGGACTATCGCCGAAACCCTGCTCCGGGAAGGCAAAATTGAGGACTGTAGAGAGAGCTATGGTCGTTTTTTTGAGCGAGTTCGAAGTGGTCAAGAAAGCAACGAAGATGACGCCTAACAAGGCGATGAAGCGGACCTCCTTACCTGTCACTTTTTCTGCATGCGCAGAAAAACCGCCAGGCGGCGTCGGCCGCTTATCGCGGCGTTAGGCGTCATGACCGCTGACTCAATCTATCGATTGGTCCTTGGGATTTTCATCGTTGGTCTAGCGGTTGTGGTGAAGGCTGCTCATTTTGTGCTGATCGACGGTATGTGGGCTTGGTCTCTTCTTGGGGCGTTGCTAGTGGCGGCAGGACTCCTCTTTGTTCCGACAGAGAGAAGCGCGATCCTAGAACTGGTTTCGGCTGTCCTTTTACTGTTTGTTTCGTTGTGGGGGTTCCTATGGGTAATTTCGTCGTCGCATCTGGCACACGAGGCATGTGCAGGCAAATTCGCACTGCTGCACGAACTACCTCGCTGTAGGCAACCTTACCAAGCTATCGTGGTCTTCTTCGGTGCTGGTATTCCCTCAGCGGCGCTCTTTCTACTAAGCTGGCGACATCGTGCTTCCGCTGGGAGAGCCAGCAATGACGCGTAACAAGGCGATGAAGCGGACACTTGACCGCGGCTGTCTTCCGCTACCGCTCCAGCCACCCGCCCTCAAGTGCCGCTTATCGCGGCGTTAGGCGTCATTCAGTGCTCACTAGGCCGGTACTTTCTGGCGTTTGGCTAACGCTCTACTGCATGGCGCTAGTCGGTGCGTACTTCGAGACCGGATTAGATCCGAATGCCTACTACTACGGCATACCGATCCTCATATTTAACTTCCCGATTAGCTACGTAGTGATGCTTCTTGAGATTGACAGGGTGGTATTGGAGATTGGATGTAGCCTGTTGAGTTGCAATGATCTGATTGATGGCACTCTATACGGAGCTCTTCAGTGGATAGTTTATGGTGTATTTGGATTCGTGCAGTGGTTCGTAGTAGTTCCTTGGGTCTTCCAAAAAGCAGTTGGCGATGAAAGTGGGATGCACGATGACGCCTAACAAGGCGATGAAGCGGACCTCCCTACCCGTCACTTCTTTTGCTTGCGCAAAAGAATCGCCGGCCACGGTCGGCCGCTTATCGCGGCGTTAGGCGTCATCGTTGAAGATCATCAGAGATGAGGACATCGTCAGAGGGCTGGGATACGTATCTCTATGCTCAGCTCGTCTCGAGGCTCAGGTGAATAGCGCGTTAGAGGTTTTCGCCGTACTTGAGGAATTTCCGGATAAGGCCCGGTCTTCTCCTATCAGTCAGCGTCTAGAATCAGCAATTCGACATGCACGAGCATTGCGAGGATCAAGAGCCAAGGAACTACTGGCAGCGCTGATAGATGCCCAAAGCTTGTTCCAGCGCCGGAACGAAGTAGTGCACAACTGTATTTATGATGCTCCCTATCCAGATCGCGGCAGCTTGTTGCGTTCAGCCATTCCCGGCGTGGAGTCCAAGCTGATATCAGCTGATTCGATTTATCAGTTGGCAGAGGAAATGCGAGATTGTCAGACTAGGATGGACAAACAGATGTTGGGAGTTACTCGAGAATTGGCTGGGGTCAATCCAGATGACGCCTAACAAGGCGATGAAGCGGACCTTCCTACCTGTCATCTTTTCTGCTTGCGCAGAAAAGACGCCAGCTACGGTCGGCCGCTTATCACGGCGTTAGGCGTCATCTTGATCTGAGATCTCCTGTAATTACAATGTATGTATGATCTCGTTCGAGTGGGACGACAAGAAAGCTGCTTCCAGCTTGAGAAAGCACGGCGTGAGCTTTCCCGAAGCGCAATCTGTTTTCTATGACGACTACGCGATTCAATTCTTCGATGACGAAGGATCTTCCGAGGAAGATAGGTTCCTGATGCTTGGATACAGCAATAGAGGCCGAATCTTGATTGTCGTGCACTGCGAGAGATCGGAAGGTGAGGTCATTCGAATCATATCCGCCAGGAAAGCCACTTCGACGGAGCGGGAGCACTACAAAGGGCCAAAGTCATGAAGAAGGAATACGATCTCTCAAAGATGAAATCTCGGAAGAATCCGTATGCCTCGAAGCTCAAGAAACAAGTCACGATCCGGATGGGAGAAGACGTGGTTGCGTATTTCAAAGCGCTAGCTGAAGAGACCGGTATCCCTTATCAGAGCCTAATCAATCTCTACTTGAGGGATTGTGTCGCACACGGAAGGAAACCAGATTTGAGCTGGCACGACGACGATGCCGCCTAACAAGGCTCCCTACCTGTCATCTTTTCTGCTTGCGCAGAAAAGCCGCCAGCCACGTTCGGCCGCTTATCGCGGCGTTAGGCGTCATGGCCAACGATATTCAGGTAGTCACTTGTTTCTTAATTTACTTCGGCGAGCAAATTGTTGCTCAAGGTTCTTTCCAAGTGCTTCCGACGAAGAGTTCTAACACTTTCGCGTCGTCCGATGGGGCTTCGTTTCATTTCGAACACCACTACGCAGATTCAGTATGTTTCGTTAACGCTTCCTGCGTACAAGACGAAGCCAAATCGTCCTCATGTTCTCTAGCAATTCCGATCAACCGCACAAAGGTAAAGTGGAAGGAAACAGACTTAGGAACGTCCTACCATCTACACTATCGGAGCCAGTTTGAGTCGATGAGCGATCGAAAGCTCTGGCGATCAACTCAGAGCGGGACGAAGAGACCGGAGTTCGGACAGATCAATGTCTGGAAGAAAACTGAACATGACGCCTAACAAGGCGATGAAGCGGACCTCCCTACCCGTCACTTTTTTTGCTTACGCAAAAGAACCACCGGCCACGGTCGGCCGCTAATCGCGGCGTTAGGCGTCATCGGCTGACATCTTTCCTAGTGGATTGGCCGATAGAAGGCACCTTTGAGCTGTGATAGTTTGATCCCTATGAAAGTCACAGCCGCAGATACCCTGGATCTACCAGTTTCGGAACGAATTCAGCTAGTTACCGAAATCTGGGAGAGCATTGCTGTATGTCCTGATCAGATCAGGCTTACGGATGAGACTAAGGCCCTCCTGGCTCGTCGGCTGGAAGAATCTCGTGGCAATCCAGATGCAAGCTCTCCTTGGGAAGAGGTCAAATCTAGAATCCTCAACGGATGAGTTTCGATCTCATCGTCAGCCCCGGCGCGGAGGCTGACATTCTCGATGCGTTTAGATGGTACGAAGAGCGTCAGTCTGAGTTAGGACGCCGATTCATTGGTGAGCTTGATCTAGCATTCGCGAGGATTCAGCTAGAACCGCTCTCGTATCAGGAAGATCTTCCGATGATCCGTCGTTGCGTACTTCATGTATTCCCGTACCTCGTTTTCTATACACTATTGGATGATCGTATTGAGATATTATCGGTGATCCATGCTTCTCAGGATCCTTCCTACATCGCGGAACGACTTGACGCCTAACAAGGCGATGAAGCGGACCTCCTTACCTGTCACTTTTTCTGCATGTGCAGAAAGATCGCCAGGCGGCGGCCGGCCGCTTATCGCGGCGTTGGGCGTCACTGGAGCCACTCTCGACTGTGCACCGAATGTGCATAAACTATCTCGTATGAATGTCGTCTGGGATCCGGCAAAGGCTTCAGCGAACCTAAAGAAGCACGGCGTCGACTTCGCCGATGTGGCAGTTGCTCTTGAAGACGAGAACGCCCTCACCATCTCCGACTCAGATCATGGGGAGTATCGATTCAAAGACGCTGGCAATGAGCCCCGCAATAAAGATGCTGTTGATAGTTCATGCCGAGCAGGACGAAGACACTATTCGTATCATCAGCGCTCGAAAGGCCGATAAATCGGAAGAGCGCCAGTATTTTGAAGGTGGCATAAGATGAGCGACGATTTTACAAAGGGTAAGCGTGGCCCTGTTGTTAAAGCGGATCCGAAAAAAGTTCGAATCACCATTCGCCTAGACGCCGATATCATCGATTACTTCAAGAATCAGGTGCATAAGGCTGGAGGCGGAAACTACCAATCTCTGATCAACGAAGCTCTTAGAAAGCATATCCAGGAAGGTGATCGAGACCTGGAAAAGCAGCTTCGCAAGATCATTCGTGAAGAACTGAAGAAGGCGAGTTGACCGTTACGCCTAACAAGGCGATGAAGCGGATCTCCTTACCTGTCACTTTTTCTGCTTGCGCAGAAAAATCGCCAGGCGGTGTCGGCCGCCTATCGCGGCATTAGGCGTCATCGAGGCGCTTTCGTACTCGACGATCAGCTGCACACACGCAGGAGAACTATTTTGAAGATACTACTGATAAGTCTTCTTCTACTTAGCGGAACACTGGGAATCGCTCCACTCGCGGATGCAGATGACCAGCTAAACCTGAGTACGCCGGAAGACGCGATTCGAACGAGGTTTAGTGTCCTGGAAAACGCAGATTATTCTGCGTACGCAGAGGCGACTCACTTCCCTGACGTGCAGCTATTCCACGATGACCGTGTGCCGATGATCATCTCAGACCCTGATAACCTGAAGAGCGCGGCAGCGAGGATGCCGAGCTTCACGCTAGTCAATATAGATACACTGGAAGAGATTAACGATTTCGCGCTGACTCGAGTGACGTTTCATATCGAGACACCAACCGGGAGACGCACCGCTGCGTCTTGGTGGGGTTTAAGGCGCACGGAGGGACAGTGGCGTGTGGCTTGGCGCCAGTCTCTCGGCCCAATCGATGAGTGAAAGATCCTGAGAATGACGCCTAACAAGGCGATGAAGCAGCGTTAGGCGTCACTAGAGAAGATGTCCCAAGAACGCCTCACATTTGTTGCACTGAATGTCCGCGATCTTGAAGCCTCCCTTCGATTCTATCGTGACGTTGTAGGTATCCAGCTCCATGACTCTTCCCATGATTCAGAGCTGGATGATCCCTGGTATGGAGGTTCGCATGCTGCGTCCTCTTGGACCGACGGTGCGTTTCTGCACTTCGCCCTCTACCCTCATCGGAGACCGAATCGCCCGGTAACAACGGGTGCTCAGATCGGATTCCATGTGATTGAATTCGATGAGGCTTACAATCGGCTCGTCGATAGCGGAGCTGAAATGCTCCAAGAGGCTAGGGAAGAGCCCTGGGGCAGAACCGCTCGTTTCCTTGACCCGGATAGGAATATCGTGAGTATCACTGAACTCCGAAAAGGAGAGGTCAATAAAAATGACGCCTAACAAGGCGATGAAGCGGAGCTCCTTGCGTTTCACTTTGGAGAGATTGAGATGGATTGACCGGTTGAATTAATGGCTGCCCAAGGATGGATCGATCTGGGCTCAAGGGCAGCTACGATCCGACGTTCCGATTGGATACTGGGAGTGGTTCCGTCGGGAGGGAACGATCGTACGTTCCGGGTACTTCGACAACGGAGAACCAACCGGTGAGTGGACTACCTATGATCGAAATGGCGACGTATTCAAGGTCACTGACCGAACCAAAGGATAGTCGCGGCGTTGGGCGACTCAGTCGAAACGAATTCTCGCCTGCGTTCAGGGCGGAACTCAATGAAATCGTTTCCCGAACTGAGGCAACGCCCGGTTTGAAGTGACTTTATGTTCTGCCGGAGGAAAATATTGACGTGGAGCAAGGCGATTAAGCGGACATTGGAGCGCGGCTGTCTTCCGCTACCGTTCCAGTCATCCGTCCTCGAGTGCCTTCTATCACAGAGTTAAGGCGCCATGAAGACGTCTGCTGGATTCGCCGAACTTATTGAACCTGAACCCGAACAGTGGGGTTTCAGAGGTGATCCCATTTTATGGAGAGCAATGCGTGAACACTTTGATGGATACCCTCTCCCGATGAGCGAAGCGGGGCTAGATGTCGAAATTCGGAATGTGTTCGAGGTGCTTACCGGTCATAGCCTCGACGAAGACAAGTCCTTTCATGTACCCGCTTTTGAATCACGGGGGATGTCCAGTGGTCGTATCAGCCCGGAGTTCTGGAAAGAGCGGGCGATACCGTTGCTTAGGGCGAGGCTTCTCGGTCAATTGTGAGCGCCAGAAAAACGGCGATAGATCAGACATCCCTGCCTGCCACTTCTTCTACTTGCGCAGAAAAACCGCCGCGTGGCGTCGGAAGCTCGAAATCTTCGCGGTCTAAACAGCTGTCATGGAAGATCAGAGATCTTCCGCAGATCGTTGAATCAGGAATTCCTGAGGCTCCAACGGGATCGGCAATGCGAGGATATAGACGACTCGATCTTTGACTTCGCCTTCTGCGTGAAGCGTTCTGGCGGGAACAACAACCTTGTCACCAGCGGTAACAGGAATTCGTTGATCTGTCTCAGCGTCAAGAAAATCGGTATTGCCTTCCATTATGTAGGCGTGAACTTCTTCGGAGTGCCAGTGGACCGGAAGACCTTCCGAGGGCCCTGAAACGAATGTCGTGGGCCAGGTATTGTTTTTCTGGATATCTTCGAGGACTGTGCTCTTCGTATCGAAAAATGCCTTGTAAACTTGCAGAGCCATCTCCTGCCTCCCTTATGAACATCCTCAGCCTAACATTGACAGCGGATAGTACGTAGAACAGAGAACGGTCTTTGCAGAAGTATCGAGGAGATACGAAGAAGACGCCCCACAAGACGATGCAGGGAGTTTCGAGCGTTTGTACGAACAGGTGGCCGCAGAGGAATCGTCTATGAGGGAAGAGACCAAACAACTGCTGACTCGGCGTGACGGGACGGGACGACAATGACTGCTGGAAGGGGAGAGGAACATGGCTGAAGTGGGAACAAAAAAAGGTCTTTGAGAACGACAAGGTTGTCGTATGGGAGATGAATCTAGAGCCAGGAGAGAGTACCGGTCTCCACACACACGAGCATGAGTACTTTTTCCAGGTCATAACCGGCTCGACACTCGAAACTGTAAGCAGTGATGGCGCGTCTCTAGGAAAGTTCGACTTTATGACTGGGAGCACTCACTACTTGACCCTGGATGATGACGAGCTTGTATACGGCGATATCCGAGTTCCTGCAGAGCATGAGGCTAGGAACGTTGGCTCAGATCGTTACTCAGAGATTCTGGTCGAGCTCAAGTAGGCATTGATCCTGGCGCAGGTACACAAGTGCTCATCTCGATTTCAGTTCTGACCTGACGCTGATTCTTCTGCTGCCGGTCATCCTGGTAGTCCTTTAGAGTAAAGCGTTGGTTGCAGCATCCAGGCGTTCCAGGGTTTCAACCGGCCAAGCTTCTCGGAAGTTGTACTCTTCTTCAAACTGCGGAACACCTCTCGGCAGCTTGATCCAGGGGTGTTTGCGCTTCACCCAGATATGAGCTCCGGGTTCGACGACGCCAGGGTCGTCGAAGGTGCCGCCTCGAACAATGAATGTGGCAGGGAACTCAGTCGACTCAGAGTAGATCGTCGTTCCACATCCCGAGCACCGATGAACCGTCGTCCGAGGACTGGTGGATGTGGATGTGACTCTGCCCGCGACGAATATGAAGTCCTGACGCAGCACTATCGTGGATAGCCCGAATGCACTGCCGCTCCTGCGCCGACAGACGAAGCAATGGCAAGCATGTGTAAAGAGCGGCGGCGCATTCAGCTCGAAGCGCAACTGACCACACTGGCATCTGCCGGTAGTCGACATGCTTGTCATCATTCATTCTCAGGATCAAACTGGGTGTGTTCGAGGGGAACATACAAGATGACGCCCAGCAAGGCGACGGTTGGAGCAAACCCACCACAATTCGGAGCAGGTATGGCGCACTACATCGATGGATTTGTTCTGCCTGTTCCTCGCCGTAACCTCGATGAATATCGGCGCCTGGCTGAAGCAACCGCAGAGATCTGGAAGGAACACGGTGCTATCGATTACAGGGAATACGTGAGCGAAGACGTGAGTCACGAGGGTACTCGCTCGTTCATGAGTCTGTCTGGCGCTGCCGAGGATGAAGTCGTGGTCTTCGGATGGGTGGTGTTCGAGTCTCGGGCATCTCGTGATCAGGTAAACGCGAAGGTTGCAGCCGATCCGAGAATGCCGGATCTGATCGGCTCAGTGGACTCAGGCTTCGATGCTGAGCGGATGGCGTATGGGGGCTTTCAGGATTTCGTTTCCATGTCTCACGTCGAAGCGCGATATTGATTACATTCGATCTGATAAAAACCCTTTCGAAGTCATTTCCGGGAACGGAGGTAAGTACCTCCTATGGTACGCCGGCCATCAAGGTCGGTAAAAAGCTGGTACTTCGGATGCACCAGAAGGAGGACGCGATCGTGATGCTCCTGAACACGGTCGAAGAACAGCAGGAGCTTTTGGATCGTGACCCCATGGCGTTCTACATTACTGATCACTATGTCGGTTATCCGGCTGTTCTTGTGCGTCCGACCGTTGATGAATCATCCTTTCGAGACCTGATGGAGAAATCCTGGCGGAGGGTGGCTCGAAAATCAGATCTGACTGAATATGAGAACCCGTAGTGCACTCCAGGTTTCGGCATACCAGGATCTCATCAATCGAATCGACCGGAGCTGGAAGTCGCCATGACCGAGGCAACAGAGCTCCTGAGCACGGTCATCGAGTTCTCCATCGGGCTGGCAGGATTCTCCGGGGTCGTAGGAATATTCATCCATCGTTCGAGGCAATGGATCTACGTAGATCGTTTCAGAGTCACGAATCTGCTTCTGATGAGCCTCACGCCTGGTTTTCTCTCGTTTTTTACCCTGGGCCTGCTTCCGATCTCTGAAAGCGCCATTCAGATCTCGGCGGCCATTTTCGCCTCCATCATAGTTCTGCTTCTCACGATCATCCCGCGTGCACGGTCCAGGGTCCCTGCAGTGGATCAGCCTCTGGTCGGTCTGCAGATCTTTGTCCCTATGTCGATGACCTTCGTGGCGGTGCTGATCGTACAGATTCTCATCGCAGTCTCCGTGATCGATCGCTACGCATTCACGTCCTACTACTACTCACTGGTAGCGCTTCTTCTTCTCGCCGTCGTACAGTTTGCGAGGCTCATCCTTGCGAGACCGGAAGTTTCCTCCGAGTGACTACCGTTCGGGGTTCAGAAGGATACGAGCGCTCCATCGAGCGATTCGTGGCCCTCAGCCAATCATTGAGCTTCAAAGACGTCTGCAGAGACTTCCTGACCTTTCTTCCTGGGTCCCCTGGTCATGTCCTGGATGCAGGTTCCGGTGCCGGCCAGAATGCGGCGGCTCTGGCCGCAATGGGGCATCAGGTCGTTGCTGTTGAACCGGTTGAAGCGTTTCTGGAGGCTGCGAAAAAAACATACCGCGATTCGACAGTCGATTGGGTTAACGACAGTCTTCCCGGAATCGATTCCATCCATTCGGAGTTTGATTTCATCCTCGTTGATGGGGTCTGGCACCATCTCACCGAGGAAGAACGGCGCCTCACTCTGGTACGGTTCTCGGACCTGCTTGGCTCAGGAGGCAGGTGTGCACTTTCTCTGCGAAATGGTCCTCCCGGACTGGGAACCTGTGTGTATCCAACCAGCGCATCAGACACGATCAGGGACGCGGAAGCCATCGGGTTCGAGGCAGTTTACCTCGTCGAGGATCAGCCGAGCCTGCTGAGCGGAAAGGAAGATGTCAGATGGTCACGTGTCGTACTTCAGGCCAGGGAATCTCCAGCTTGACACCTCTAAGCCAAAGGAGGACCATCGCCAGCGCTATGACTGACCATCTCCATATCCGCGACGCTTACGATTCGCTCGAACCCGAGGGGATTCCGTTCGCCTGGAGATTTCTGGTTACCTGATTTCGTCATAGTTGAAACCCACTCAGAAACCCCGGCGGCGGAAGCTCCCGGGGTTTTTTTGTATATGGAGGAATGAAATGAACAGCATCAAGGATATTGTGAAAGACAATAATGCTCACTTTGTCTTCTTCCGGGACCGTTCGCTTTTCTATGAAACGGATGATGGCTTCCAGTTTCCGATTCCGATCGACGATGCGGGGTCGGCGACATTCAATGCCGAAGAGAAGGCCATTCTGCTGATGCGCTACATCAGAAAGCACCTGGCACAAACGGAGGCGGCTCGTGCTGATCAGAACGGTACCGATGCTGGATAGACTGTTCGTTTACGGATCGCTGCAACCTGGCGGGGACAATGCGCATATCCTGTCGGATCTGTCCGGGCACTGGGAGCCTGGAGTAGTGCATGGCACGTTGATGAGTGAAGGGTGGGGGGCGGATCTCGGCTACCCGGGGATCGTGCTCGATGACAATGGTCCTCGTGTCGCCGGATTCGTATTCTCCTCTGTGGAACTCGGTACCGCCTGGAAGATGCTGGACGAGTTCGAGGGTCAGGAGTACGAACGGCAGTCGGTTTCAGTAGAGCTTCAATCAGGCGGGAGAGTCATGGCGAACATCTATGCTCTGAGGTCTGTATAGAAATAGGATCTGCCTGATGTCAGGAGAACGGCTCACATTCATCGCGTTGACGGTTTCGAACCTCGAGGTGTCGCTCCGCTTCTATCGGGATATCGTCGGTGTGCAGGAGCCCTCCCATGATGCAGAGTTGGGCGATCCCTGGTTCGGAGGTCCACATGCGGCGATTTCCTGGACGGATGGTGCGTTTCTGCACGGACGAAGTGGCGTGTCACTGAAGGATGGGATAGCGGTTGAACATACTGTTGATCAACGGTGTTTCCGGATCAGGGAAGACGACGCTCTCAAAGGCGCTGGTTGAGCGTTCTGCAGATCTGAAATGGATTCATCCCGATGGTTTGATGGATACGCCCGGCATGACGGCTGAAGAAATCCTGGCCGGATGTCTGTCTCGAGCCGAACGCCTCCTCCCCGGGTCCTCGATCGTCATAGACTGCCAGATACGGCCGAGTTCCATCGAAGGACTGCTGCGTTCACATCCAGTGCAGTCCTGTGCGATGGTGCTGCTGGTCTGCCCGCGGACCATTAGAGAAGAACGATTACTTGACCGGGGATGGCCGACACAGGACTTCGATCAGATTGATACCTGGGCGTCCATACTGCTTGAAGAGGCGCGATCAGCAGGTAGCGTGATCATTGATACGAGCGAGACGACTGTAGATCTGATGGTGGGCGAACTGGACAGGCGAGGGATACGATACTCAGGGGTAGCGTCGGATGATCTGTGATCCGCAGCAGGAGGAAGACCTGAGGCCTCTCCTCCCTTCCGACTTCAGCGCCGTCGTCAGACTGCTGGAGGCTGGCTCGCTGAGCAGCGATGACCTGACGCCGGATGATATGGATTCTTTTCTGGGTATTGTGAAGGAGGATGCGCTGGCTGCTGTTGGTGGCCTTCAGCTGTTCGGCAGCGAAGCGCTGATGCGGTCCGTGGTAACGGATCCGGATTCAAGAGGACGGGGGTATGCGAGGCGAATTGCGCGCCAGCTGGAATCTGATGCGAGAAGAAGGGGTGTTCGGGCGATCTACCTGCTCACCGAGACCGCCGCCACATTTTTTGAAAGCCTGGGTTACCGGCTCGAGTCGAGAGCGAAAGCGCCTGCCTCCATCGCGGCTACCGATCAGTTCGCGAAGCTCTGTCCCGACTCTGCAGGCTTCATGATCAAGCGTGTTGGTGGCTGACAAGCGAAAAGCCGTGCCCTGACCTTGCCGGCTTTCGACGGTATCGTGCCGGCTGCGGCCGTTGTATCTCCGCCATCGTCAGAGATCGGAGAATCCGGGTGGAGAGTATGTGCGTCGAGTATGCTGAGCAACTGCATGGACCACACACCAGAGGACAAAGGCGATGAACGGACTCGTAGAACTCTTCGATACCAGACTCAATACGCTCGAACATCTCCTGCAGCAGGGCGCCTCTCACTTCGGAAACGATGAGTTCCTGATGCTGCGGCTGGTGGACGACATGCTCCCGCTGGGAACTCAGATTGCATTCACCTGCAATCAGCCGACGAACTTCGCGCAATGGGTCAGAGGAGACGAGGTGAACAACCTGGATCCTGACGTCACCGGTGTGGAAGAGGCTACGCGACTCATTTCGGCGACTCGGGCTGAGCTGGCATCGATTGGTCCTGCCGGGGCGACCGCGCCGGAAACGAAACGGCTGGAATTCGGTGCTGGCCGATATGCGGAGCTTTCGGGCGAGGAGTACGTGAACGATTTCCTCGTGCCCAACTTCTATTTCCATCTGGTGACCGCCTACGACATCCTCCGGGCGAATGGCGTACCGCTTGGAAAGGCCAACTACATGGCGCATCTTCTGGGCAGGGTCAAAGGCGCAGAGTGAGAAGCGATGCCTGTGAATGCAGAAGCAATCAGGATCAGGGAAGCCTCGGAAGCAGACTTCGAGCAGATCTGGCCGATCTTCCGTGAAGTGGCCACAGCTGGAGACACCTATGCCTACGATCGGGACATAGAGAAACCCCAGGCCTTCAGACAGTGGATGGTGATTCCGGAGCGAACTTTCGTTGCCGAGGAAGATGGTCGGATTCTCGGTACCTACTACATCAAAACGAATCACGCCGGCCCGGGAAGCCATGTCTGCAACTGCGGCTATATGGTATCGGCCGCAGCTCGAGGTCGCGGGCTGGCGACATCCATGTGCGAGCACTCCCAGGATGTCGCCCGCGAAATGGGGTATCAGGCCATGCAGTTCAATCTCGTCGTGGAAACGAACGAAGGCGCGGCCAGACTGTGGCAGAAGCTCGGATTCGACATCGTCGGTACGATTCCCCAGGCCTTCGACCATCCCGAACACGGCTACGTGGGAGCGTATGTGATGTTCAAGTGGCTTGGTAGCGAAGGGGGTTAGGGCTGCGGACTGACAGGTGCTCGAGATTGTGAATTCTTTGATCCATCAGCGGGTTGAAGACTGCCGGCGGGGCGAGAATCCGAAGGTCATCGCCCGCGTTGCGGAAGCCGCCCTCCATGCTCATATCTTCCCCCGCTATTCGAGTGAGCAGGAATCCCTCCGAAAGGTGCCTGTCTGGGCGTATGATTGGGTTGACGCGACGATATTCGACCCGCAAAGAGATTGCGATCTGATGGAACAGATCCGCGGGGAGATCGTTGGCGCCGGAATCGGCGCATGAACAGGGTGGAGAACCTGAATGGCTGGCATTGACGACATCATCGGCGGCTGGGTGAAGGACGCGGAGAAATCCGGCGAGGTGAAGCGCCTGCCGGGCTACGGCAAACCGTTGAATCTGGACGATGACCGCCACGTGCCCCCGAAATACCGGGTGGCGTATCGGGTGCTCAAGAACGCGGGCTATGCGCCGCCGGAGGTCGAGATGATCCAGCAGGTCGCAGAGCTGAGAAAGATGCTGGAAGCTGAGACCGATTCCAACCGAAGCGCCGAGCTCAGATCCCGTCTGATCGGGTTCCAGCAGAAGCTGGACGTCATGCTCAACCGGTCGGCGACCTGAAGGCCGGAACACAGGAAGATGAGTGACCGTCCCCTGATAACCGGTGGTTGTTTCTGCGGGGACGTCGCCTATGAGATCGACGGCGCCCTGCAGAGCGGTCGCGCGTGCCACTGCTCCAGATGCCGCAAGGCGTTCAGCGGTGCCTCATCCGCCTATGCTGAGATCGCGCCCGGCAGCACGTTCCGCTGGACGGGCAGGGAGCCGGTACGGTTCGACACCGGCGGCGGCTGGGGCATGGGATTCTGCGGTCGGTGCGGTTCGACGTTGTGCGGTCTGATGGGAGAAAAGGTGCACGGCGTGACACTCGGATGCGTGAATGGCGATCCGGGTGTCGAGATCGACTATCACCTGTTCGTCGGTTCCAGAGCGCCCTGGGACCACATCGGCGGGAGCGCGCCACAGTACGAGGCACATCCGCCGGCCAGCGGGTCGGACTGATTGGCCAGGCTGGTACTGCTCGGCGGACCGCCGGGCATCGGCAAATCGACGGCCCTCGGCCTGCTGGAGGGACGCGTCCCCGGTTCCGCGCTGCTCGATGCCGATGACGTCTGGCGGGTTGCGCCGGATCTGGCAGTACCCGCGAACCGCAACGCAGCCATCGACAACGTTGTCAGCGTGCTGCGCGGCTATTTCGACGCGGGATGCGAGATCGGCCTCATCAGCTGGGTATTCGCCCGCTCGGCGCTGTACCAGCCGGTGATCGAAGGCGTTGGCGACCGGGCGGCATCCGTACAGATGCTCTATCTGACGGCAGATGCCCGGACGATTGGGCAGCGTCTGGCGCATCGGGATGAGCCGGAAAAACTGGAGTACGCGATGAGCCGCCTGGCGCTCATCGAAGCCCTCCCCTACACGAAATGCGACACCACGAATCGATCACCGGCCGAAGTAGCCGACTGGATCGAAGGGCAGATCTCAGGATGAAGAAGACCTACACCGGCGCATGCCACTGCGGGGACGTCCGTTTCGAGGTGGACATGGTGCTGGATCATGTCCGTGTCTGTGACTGTTCCATCTGCAGGAAGCGCGGGGCGCTCATTCATCGGGTGGCGGAAGACGATCTGCGGATTCTCAGCCCGCTTCAGTCACTGACCCTCTATCAGTGGCACACGGAAACGGCGAAGGATTATTTCTGCCCCCGTTGCGGCATTCTGCCTTTCCGCCGACCGCGCACAGCGCCGGAGATGTGGGCGGTAAACGTCCGTTGCCTGGATGGTGTGGATCTGGCGCTCATCCGGGTCGACCACGTCCGCGGCAGCGAACTGAGCTAGCCAACCTGCATGCGCCCTACTCTGCATCTCCTCTGTGGTATGGCGGGCGCCGGGAAGACGACACTGGCGAAGCAGATCGAAGCCCAGACGGGCGCTCTGCGGCTGTCGCCAGACGAGTGGCTGCTCGAGCTCATGGCCGATCCGGCGGATCGAGCGGAGATGGACCGGATGCGGCCGTCCGTGGAGGCGCTGCAGTGGCAGGTGGCGGGCGGGTTTCTCGAGCGGGGTCTGGACGTGGTGCTGGAGAATGGCTTCTGGCACCGGGACGAACGCCTTGACCGCTGCAGAACGGGGCAACGCCTCGGCGCCTGTGTGGTCCTGCACTTCCTGGACGTGCCGCGGGACCTGCTCCTCAAACGTATTCAAGCCAGAAACCGGACACTAGAGGCCAGAGCGCTGTTCATCACGGAGCAGGAGCTGGACCGGTGGCTCGGAAGCTGGTTCCAGAGACCGGATGAGGGCGAGCTGGCCGCCTACGACCGATACGTGCTTCACATTCCATAGGCGGGCGTCGGCTGGAGAAAGGTTGAACCGTGAACTCCGGCCCTGAATACTCGCCTGAAAGTCAGGGGGTCAACATGACTGCGTTCCGCATTCTGCTCGCCGTGCTTTTTCTCTGGGTGGTGCTCTATACGATTCCCGTGCTCGCCACGCACGGGATCTCGCCGCTGTTCGTCACGTTCTTCGGTGACATGGCCGAATTCACCTGGCCGGGTCAGTTCAATGCCGACTTCTTCGGATTCCTGCTGCTCTCGGGCGTCTGGGTCGCCTGGCGGAATCACTTCTCACCCCTCGGACTGGTGCTTGGAGGGGTGGCCGTAGTGGGTGGGATCCCGTTCCTGACCGCGTACCTGTTCATCATGAGCTTCCGGGTGGACGGAGAACTGAAGACGCTGCTGATGGGTACGGGGCGCTGAACCTTCGCTATCAGGCGGACGAGGCGCCGTTTGCGGACGAACTGGTGGAGGCTCTGCTCGCGCTTGCCGAACGGGTGTTCGGCAGCATCGAAGTGGAGCACACTCGCTGGCGACTTCGAAGCATGCCTGCGTTGAGTGCATTCACTGCCTGGGATGGTGACCGGATGGTGGGCTTCAAGGTCGGCTATGCTGCCACCGCCCGGCGTTACTACAGCTGGCTCGGCGGGGTCGACCCAGACGTGCGGCGAGTGGGCATCGGCGTTGCGCTCATGGAACGGCAACACCGGTGGGCGGAAGAAGCCGGGTTCGAGCTGGTAGAAACCGAGGTAGCTCAGAACAATCACGCGATGCAGCAGCTGAACGAAAGGTCGGGATTCGTCGCGGCCGGCATCCGCTTCGACCAGGAAGTACCGAGAGTGATTTACCGGAAACGTCTCGCTGCCAGCCTGGAAAACTGACTCGGTGCCGTTCACACCTTTTCATCTGGGCGCGGGTGCGGCCTTTAAGGCGCTCGGCGGCCGCCGCGTCAGTTTCATGGTGTTCGGCGGTACCCAGGTGCTGATGGATCTGGAACCGGGCTACAAGCTGCTGACCGGGGGAACGCAGCTACATGGACCCAGCCACACGCTCGCCGGCGCGCTGGTGATCGGCCTTCTAGCGGCAGTGATCGGGAAGCCCATCAGCGAATTCGCGTTCCGGGTTGGCGGCAGGCCTGACGTGACGATCAGCTGGCAGGCAGCGCTTGCGGGAGCCCTACTCGGGTCCTTCTCTCACGTGCTCCTCGACGCTGTCATGCATGCCGATATGCGTCCCTGGTGGCCTGTCGGTGAAGGCAACGCACTACTCGGCTGGTTTCCCATCGGCGAACTTCACCTTTACTGTGTGCTCCTGGGGGTGATCGGGGCGCTCGGCGTCTGGCTCCGACACACGGCTTACGCCGGCAGGCAGAGCAAAGAATGAAATTCAGGGCCAGCGACAGATCAGCGCTGCAGTCCCGGGTTAACCGGTTCAACGGAAGGGAGGAAATTCATGGACCTGGGTGCGTTTTCAATCAGCCTCGCGGTGAAGGACCTCGAGGCCTCCACATCGTTTTACGGCAAGCTCGGTTTTCAGCCGATCGGCGGCGGTGACGACTGGCAGATCCTGCGGAATGGCGATCACGTGATCGGGCTCTTTCAGGGGATGTTCGAGCAGAACGTGCTTACCTTCAATCCGGGATGGAATCAGCAGGGGCAGGAAACCGCTGAATTCACGGACGTGCGCCAGTTACAGGCGGCCCTGCGGGAAGCCGGGGTGGAAGTCCTCAACGCGGTGGATGAGTCTGGCGCAGGACCAGGCAGTCTGGTGGTGATGGATCCGGACGGCAATCCGATCCTGATCGACCAGCACCGCTGAGCGGACGAACGCTCAGAGGCGCTCGAGGAGCGCCGGGAGCTCCTGCAGAGAGTCGATCTTCCAGGTCGCGGCACTGAAATCCTGTCCCCGTACGAAATCGTTGTGGACCACCACACAGTCGATTCCGGCAGCCACCGCGGAACGCAACCCCCGTTCTGAGTCTTCCACCACGATGGCCTGGTGCGGCTCGGCGCCGAAGCGCGCCAGAGCGGTGAGATAGGGATCCGGGGCGGGCTTTGCCCGTGGATAGTCACCGCTGGCCAGCACGAAAGACATGTGCTGGACGATGTCCCGGTCCCGGTGGATGAGCTCGAAGTCGTCGCGCCTGGCGGTGGTGACAATGGCCATGTCGAAACGCTCGGCAAGACGGGCCAGCACGGATTCCACGCCCGGGATCCCGATGTTCTGCTCGATCAGGTGGCGCTGGTATTCGATGTTGCGGGCATGCCTGCGGGCTTCGATCTCGGCGTCCGTCGCGCCCAGCGCCTCCGCCCGCTGCCAGGCGGTGCGCCCGTGAGCCATGTCGATGAGATAGTTCTCGAGATCCAGGTCCACCCCGAGCTCGGCGATCTGCGCTCGCGTGGCCTCGTAGTACCAGGGCTCCGTGTCGACCAGCACGCCGTCGTGATCCCAGAGAATGAAAGACTTCATGATCCTGACGCTTGAAAATGCGACACCTTAGCGGGATGAGGGATCGGAAGGAATGCCGGTGTAGTATAGGGCCGGTCGGAAGGGGGGAGGCGGCGCATGGATGATCCGAAACAGAAGGCAGCCGCCGCGTACGAGCTCGCCGCTGAGAAGCTGGATCGGGCAGCGGCTCATTGCCGGATCGCCGCTCTGCACTATGGGAACGGGGAAGTTCCCAGGGGTTGCGCGCACGCCTTCGCAGCGCTGGGAGACCTCCGGCAGGGGGAGGAGCTGATTGATGCCAACGCAGTGCTGCATGCGGGCAAGGCGAGTATCGATCTGGATCCGGGCGCAGCGTCTTGAGCGGGGATGCGCCGGTCAGCGAAGTATTCCCGCTGTTGTGGTCGGATGATGTGGAACGCCTGCTCGAGTGGGCGGTGGGCTCCCTGGGCCTGACCGAATCCTGGCGGGCACCCGGAGACCGGGATCTGGAACATGCGGAAGTGCTCTGGCCCGGTGGCCGGATCAGCATCAACGTCCGCACGGACAGCACCCGGCACATGGGACCGACGGGCATCTCTCTGAGGGTGGACGATCGGGAGCGTGTGGATGCGGTTTTTTCACTGGCACAGGCAGCGGGTGCCCACATCCTCATGACACCCACCGAATCCCCCGTGGCATACAGCTTCACCGCCGTCGACCCGGACGGCAATCAGTGGTGGGTGAACGCCGAGACAGGCTTTCTGGATGAACTGAGGCAATCGACATGACGGATCTGGTGCTCTATCACGCGGTCCCGTCCCGCTCCATCACCGTGCACTGGATGCTCGAGGAACTCGGGCAACCCTATGAGATCGAGCTTCTGAGCCTGGAGGCGGAGGACCACAAAAAACCCGGGTATCTGGCAGTCAACCCCATGGGACGTGTGCCGGCGCTGAAACACGGTGACCGGGTCATCACGGAGACGGCGGCCATCTGCGCCTACCTGGCGGAAACCTTCCCGGAAGGGGGGCTGAACGTGCCGGTCGGTTCCCCGGATCGGGCAGCCTACCTGCGCTGGCTGTTCTTCGCGCCGGTCACCGCCGAGCCTGCCATCATCTGGCAGTCCCTGAACCTGCCGGATGACATGGAGTACAAACCCTTCGCGGAGGTGGAGGAAGTGGCGCGGGTGCTGGCGGACGCGTTGCGCGGCCGGGAATTCATCGCCGGCGACCGGATGAGTGCGGCCGACGTGATGATCGGCGCCACGATCATGTGGGGTACGCAGCTCATGCCGGTGATGCCGCCGCTGCCGGAGCTCACGGAGTACTGGGCGCGTCTCGAACAGCGGCCTGCCTGGCAGCGTTCGTTCGGGGAGGATCAGAAAATCATGGCGGCGAAAACGGACGCTGGCGGATGAAGGTGCTGGGACTCCCGGGACGGAATCCGGAAACCGAAACCTGGCTCAACGCGCTCTTCGCCGCGCTCGGCACACCGCAGGCGGAAGTGGCCAGATATGGGCACTGGCAGGATGGTTCCGATCCTGATGTCCGTGCCGAAGCCGTTCGCCATCCGGCCGGGGCGTCGGATCTGGTGGTGGCCAAGTCCATGGGAACCATGGTGCTGCTGGCATCCGTCGCTGATGGCAGCGTCCCAGAATCCGCGGTATTGATCGGTACGCCCTTGACGGCGTACAGCGGCGCTCAGATCGACATGCTGCGGGCTCTGACGGGCCGGATTCCCTGCCTGTTCATTCAGCAGACGGAGGATTTCACCGGCCGCTGTGCCGCGCTTCGCGAGCTGCTGGGCGATGCGGCTGACATCGAAGAAGTGGCCGGATCGGATCATGTCTATGCGGACGTGAGCGAGCTGGCCGCACTGATTCGTGCCTGGCGGGCGGAGTAAGACGCGGCTCAGGCACCCCGCAACGCCCCCGGAAGATAGCGGCGGACTGCGCCTGTGCCGGGAACCAGTCCGCCGAGCAGGCCCAGGGTCAGCGCCAGCGTAGCGGCCAGCGCCAGCGCCCCGGGGGTGACCGAGAACTGAAAGGCCACCTGCGCATTGGACGTCGTCGAGGCGGCGACCGTCGACAGGGTCGCGCCGTTCAGAAGCGCGTAAACCCCGCCGAAGCCGACGCCGGCACCGACCAGGCTCAGCAGCACGCACTCCATGAGAATGGCGCCGAGCAGCGGCGCGCGGCCGAAACCCAGCACACGCAGGGTTGCGATCTCCCGGATCCGAGCATCCAGCGCGGATTGCATGGTGTTGAATGCGGAGAACACCGCGCCCAGCGCCATGATTGAGCCGACCAGCCAGCCGAGGCCCCGGATCAGACCGCTGGTGGAGGCCGCCTGGTTGCTGTAGTAGTCACTCTCGCGTTGTGCAGCCATGGTCAGGCGCGGATCACCGGCGATCCGTTCCCTGAAAACCTCGAAATCGGCCGCGTTGCGCAGCTGCACCAGCATCGATGAGAAGGTCTCGCCCCGGCCCCAGGACTGGGCGAGCAGACGCTCGTCCACCCAGATCTCGCTCTCGTAGGCGCTACCGCCGGCGCTGAAGATACCGGTCACCCCCCATTGCTGACCCCGGATGCTTACACTGTTGCCCGGCGTCATGCCGGCGAAAAGCTCGGCCGCTCTGACACCGGCGATGAGCTCGTACCTGCCCGGGGTGAACGGCTTCCCGGCGACGAGAGTCACTTCGGCTCGAACGTCGAAGGACCCCTGCATGACGCCGCGCATCGGCAGCGTTGCGTCGTTGTCACCCTGACGCTGGGGCATGTTGACGGTGACGTAGGTTTCCCGGGATGCGAGTCCCACACCGTCGCGTCGCGCCACTTCCGGCAGGTTCTGCACCAGTGCGTACTGGGCCAGCGGCACGTTGCCGTTGATCTCCGAGGTGGACCCCGCACGAAGAACGAGTGCCCGGTCCGCCTCGCCTGTCCCTTTCAGCGTCTGTTCGAACGCGCCGGCGATGACAGACAGCGACACGGCGACTGCCGTCAGCCCGGCCATTCCAACGACGATGATCATGCCGGGACCGGGCCGTGCGAGGAGCAGGCGCAGGCCGACAAAGAACAGTGCCAGGGTCTGTTTCATATTCAGGCCTCCACTCTGAGTGCGGGAACGATGTCGCGCCGGATTGCGCGCACGACCGGCAGCAGTGCCACGCCGAGGCCCACTGCGATGGCCAGCAGCAGGCCCTGTGCCGCAATTCCCGGCGTCATGATGAGACCGCCGAGCTGCCTGACCTGAGGGACCAGGGTTTCGAGGCGAACCGCGAGCACATGCGCGATGCCGAGGCCGAGCAGTCCTGCGAAGACGGTCACCAGCACGGACTCAGTCAGGAGCAGGGCGGCCGCGGCACCCGCACGGAAGCCCAGGACTCTGAGCAGGGCGATCTGGGCGACGCGCTCGTGAACGGAACGGGCCATCGTGTGTCCGGTCACCATGAGCAGTGTGAACAGCACAGCACCCAGAATCAGACTCGCCATGAGTCCGACTTCACCGAGCTGACGTGCAAAGCTGAGCGCGTACTGCCCGCTGCTCAGGGTCTTCGTTTCGGTGCTCGAGTTGGCGAATTCCGCATCGATGGCGCGGGCGGTGCCGGCGAGATCTGCCGGGTCCTCCACCTGGACGATGAAGGTGCCGACGGTCCCATTAGCGAATGCGCGGTACTCGTCGAAATAGGGAAAACCGAAATAGAAACCGTCGTTTCCGACCAGGGCTTCGTTGCTCGAACGGAAGATCCCGACCAGCTCGAAGGCCCAGGCACCGCCTTCCCGGTTGTGCCAGATATTGGGTATCAGATGGATCGTGTCGCCGACCTGCCAGCCGAAGCGCGCGGCGGTATCTGCGCCCGCGATGGCGGCCCGGCGTCCGGTCAGGAACGCGGCGGCCTGATCGGTCGGCAGTTCGATCTCCCGGTTGATCCGGAGGAACTCGTCGGGCGTGACTGCAAACTGCGGAAAAAAGTTCGCGGGCTCCCTGTAGGTGCCGCCGAACCAGGTCATGTGGGCGACGGTCTCGACGTTCGGCAGTGCGGAAATGCGCTGGGCGTGGGCGACAGGCAGCAGGTCGGCCACCGAGTGCCTGGGCCCCACGACCAGACTGGCATCGTCGCCGTTATCCACACCGTCGGCAAACATCACGCGGATCGGCTGCAGGAGGCCGAAGAGCACGAAAGCCAGCACCAGACTCGCTGCCGTCAGCAGCATCCGTATGGGATGGCGGGTGAGATCCGCCCGCAGCAGCGACCACCAGCTCATGACGTCGCTGCCGCCTGCGCGGGCCTGAGGCTGCCTTTGTCCATGTGCCACACGGTGCCTGCATGGCCGGCTGCGGCCGGGTCGTGGGTGACCATCACAATGGTCTTGCCGAGGTCGCTCTGCAGCATCCCCAGAAGTTCCAGCACCTCGTCCGCGCTCTGCCGGTCGAGATCCCCTGTCGGCTCGTCGCACACCAGCAACCTGGGATCGGCGATCAGCGCACGCGCGAGGGCGACGCGCTGCTGCTGCCCCCCGGAAAGCTCTGTGGGTTTGTGTTTCCTGCGATCGAGCAGATTGACGATCTCGAGCGCGGCATGAGCGCGTGCTTCACGCTCCGACCGCTTGAGGTCGGTGAGCAGCAGCGGCAGCGCCACGTTGTCCAGTGCGCTCAACACGGGGATGAGGTTGTAGAACTGGAACACGAAGCCGACATTCGCGGCGCGCCAGGCAGCCAGTGTCCGCTGCGGCAGATTGCTGACCGTGACGCCGCCGATGACGATACGGCCTTCGTCGGGCGCTTCGAGACCGGCAAGCAGGTTGAGCAGTGTGCTCTTACCGGAACCCGAGGGTCCCATGAGCGCGACGAATTCGCCGGTATCGACGGAAAATTCCAGTGCATCCAGCACCACCAGATGTTCGCCGCCGCGCGTGTAGCCGTGTGTGATGCCGCTGCATTCAATGTAGGGGGTGCTCATGTGCCGTCCTCGGAGTCACGATGCCGCCACGGTAGCGGGCGGGTGCAGTGCCGGCTCGTCAGATCTTCAAGTCAGCGCACCGCTTTCGGTATCGGGTGTGCTATTCGAGGAATCGACCTCAAGTTGTGAGCGTCTCCGATACTCGGTCGGAGTCATACCTTTGAGCTCGCGGAACGCGCGGTTGAAGGGATTGATGGACTGATAACCCGCACAGAGGGCCAGCGTCAGCACCGGGGTCGTATTCTGCGCCGGGTCTTCCAGCGCCGTGCTCACTTCCCCGACCCGATAGTGATGCAGCAGCGCGTTGAAGTTGCGAAAGCCCATGTGCTCGTGGATCAGATTGCGCAGCCGGTATTCCGGCAGGGCCAGGTGCTGCGCCAGTTCGCGCACGGTGAGACCCGCCTGACGATAGATCTGCTCTTCTTCGAATGCGGACCGCACGCGCGCCGTATCCGTTGCCTCCCTCGGCGGCAGGGACCTGTCCGCCGGGACGGAGGCCGGCCGCCGTCTGGCTCCGAGCACGAGCGATGTGTCGGGCGACATGGACGCGAACAGCAGCAGACCCAGAAAAGGCAGCCCGAGCGCGACGAGCATGACGTGAATCGGATACTGCCAGTCGAGCGGCACCCAGCCGAGCTGAAACGCCACCCGCTCGAGCATCAGTGAGAGAACGGACTGCACGGCGACGATGGTGACGATGAGGATGCGAGCGCGGCGCCGGGAACCCACCAGATCCGCATCGCGATCCGCCAGCATCCAGTAAAGGGCGAAGACGCCGAAGGTGATCTGCAGTACGGATGGCAACGCTTCCAGAAGCAGGGTGCGAGTCACGGTGCCACTGCCCCAGTCTCCGATCAGCCAGTCGAGCGGCTCCTCGGCCAGCAGCTGAAACAGCCACAGGCCGATCAGCACACGGGGCGGTTTGTGACCGTCCCGGAAGATCGCGTGGCACAGCAGCATGAAGGCGCCGCTGATGGCGTTGCGCAGGAGATTGAATAAAGGGTGCAGCGAGCCCAGGTCGAGCCGGAACGGCGCGTCGATGAGCATGCCGTAGTCGTCCCGGGCCGAAATCACATAGCTGATCGAGCCCGCCATGATGAAAGCAACGAGAAACGCCACCCAGCGGTCCGGAGCCTGCCTGGCCAGCTGGATGGCCACCAGCAGCATCACGGTGACGGCTGCCCCGTCGATGCCCACATACAGCAGGTTGATATCGTTCATGCGCCGAGGAAATCCACGCGTACGCCCATCTCCGGCATCACCCGCGCATCCGGCTCTAGGATGGCGATGCGGACCCGGATCGTGGCCTTGTTGCGATCCGCGGTCGGGATCACGGCGATCACCCGGCCGTCATAGTTCCTGTCGGGGTATGCGTTGAGCACGATGCGCACCGGCTGCTCCGGGCGCACGCGGCTGATGTAGGCTTCGTTGACGTCCACTTCCACTTCCAGCGATTGCATGTCGACCAGGGTTGCGATGCCGGTGCGGGTGAAGCCGCCGCCGGCGGACATGGGCGAAACGATTTCGCCGGGCTGGGCGGAACGGCTGGTGACGACGCCGGTGAACGGCGCCCGGATCACGTAGTCCTCGAGCTCCAGTCGGTGCACGTCCGCCTGCCGCGCGGCAGTTTTCACGGTCTGACGTGCCGTCGCGAGGCGGGCCTGCAGGTGGTCCACCGCGGTGCGTGCCTCGTCCAGCTGCGCCTGGCTTGCCATGTCCCGTTCTGCCATGGTGGTGACCCTCTCCAGCTGCAGGCGCGCGGCCTCCATCTCGGCGCTCACCTCGGCGACCCGTGAACCGGCGGCGATGCGCTCGGACTCCGCAAGCTCGTACTGGGCCCGCTTCACCCTGTCATCCAGTTGCGCCAGGGCGTCGCCCGCTTCTACGCAACTGCCTTCATTGACGAATACGGCCTGAATGGCGGCCGTCGTGCGGGCGCTGACCGTCGCCGCCTGGCGCGCGATCACATACCCGGTAGCCTGAAGCGCCGCGTCAGCACGATCCGGGTGCGGCCTGGAAACCGGCCTGATTGGCTGTGGACCCTGAGCGTTTTCGGCATTGCGCGTCTCCAGCGCGGTGGCGTCGTTCGAAACCCCGGCGTCCGAACCACCCCTCGCCTGAATGATCCCCCAGCCAAGAAGGGTACACACGACCACCGGCACTGCAATCCACCACAACCCGCTGCGGCGGCTGCCGGCTGGCAGATCGTCTGCCTGGCGGTCGAGGCTGAGCCGGTTCAGCAGCTCACTCCTGCGCGTATCCACGATGACGTCTCCGCCCCCACGCGGTAGTGTCCGACCTAAGGTACGTGACAGGGCGCATTTCCGCTCACCGATAGGCGCAACCGGCTCGCCGATTCTTCAAATCGGTGGCACTTTGCGCATTTTGACGCCGTCGCGGGCTGTGATGCATGAGCATAGGATAGTGGGCAGGAGACAGATGCAGTCGTACAGGTTCTTGACCAAAGGCCGGAACAGGCCGGACGGCCGTCGTGGGTGACGTCGTCCGTTTCAAAAAGCCCAGCCTGAAGGAGAAGGCAAAGGGCAGAACCCTGTGCGGGCGCGGATTTCACAAATGGGTCATCGATCAGAAGAAGCAGTTCGATGTGAAACAGGGCAAGCTGATCACCATCCATCGCTGTCGCCACTGCGGGGAGACGAAGACGACGGCCACCTGAGGCGCGCGATGGTAACGGGGGAGAGATAACCATGAATCAGGATGCGATCTTCGGTCCGTTCTTCGCCATGATGGGGCTGACCGCTCTGGTCTGGCTCTTCATGTACGTGAAGCGGATCCGGTTTCTGAACAGCGTCGAGATCGAGCCGAACGCGCTCACACCGGCAAAGCTTGCGGAGATTTCGCCGCCGTCGGTAGCGAACCCTTCGGACAATCTCAAAAATCTGTTCGAGATGCCCGTGCTCTTCTACGCCCTGGCGCTGTATCTCTACTCGATGAGCCAGGTGGATCAGACCTATCTCATGGCGGCCTGGGCTTTCGTGCTGTTTCGGGCCGCACACAGCGCCGTGCATTGCACGATCAACCTGGTGATGGTGCGTTTCGGTCTGTACGCGCTGTCCTCCCTGGCACTCTGGTTCATCGTGCTGCGGGCCGCATTCGAATTCTTCGGCGCCTGAAGCATGGAATTCGAGCTGGCCAGAGCCATCGTGTTTGCCAGAGACATGGACGCGATGGTGGCGTTCTATCAGGGGGTGCTGGGCCTGGAGGAAGTGATCACGAAAGACACCGGGGAAGGCTGGCGGGTGTTCCGGGCAGGTACCATGGAGCTCGCGCTGCATGCCATCCCGGCACCGATCGCCGCGGAGATCCGGATCGCCGACCCGCCGGAGGCGCGTTCCAGCGCGGTGACCAAACTCGTTTTCCGCGTCGACGACCTGGCCGGCACTCGCCGGGCGCTGCAGGCGCAGGGTGCGACCGAGGTGCATCAGGAATTTCTCAGCGACCCGCCCGTGCGCTGTGATTTTCTCGATCCGGAGGGCAACGTGTTTCAGATTTCGAGTCTGTGATCGGGAGGAAGACGAACATGTGTCGAAACATCCGAACGCTGCACAACTTCGAACCGCCGGCGACGGCGGAGGAAGTGCACGCCGCATCGCTGCAGTTCGTGCGCAAGATCAGCGGCAGCACACGCCCTTCGAAGGCCAACGAGGCGGCCTTCGAGCAGGCGGTTGAAGAGGTCGAAGCGGTGGTGAACCGGCTGCTTGCTAATCTGGTTTCCAGCGCGCCGCCGAAGAACCGGGAACAGGAAGCAGCCCGAGCGAAAGCGCGGGCCGCCAAGCGTTTCGGCAGTGGCTGACCTGAAGGAGATCGTTTTCGACAGCCGCCATCCGGCGTCACTCGCCCGTTTCTGGGCAGCCGTGCTGGAGGGTTATGCGGTACGGGCATACGACGATGCGGAGATCGAGCGTCTGGCCGGACAGGGCCATACGCCGGAGTCGGATCCCACGGTTGCCGTGGATGGCCCGGGCCCTACCCTCTTCTTCCAGGAGACGCTGACGCCGAAGACGACGCGCAATCGGATGCATCTGGACGTGGGTACGGATGACCGGTCCGGCGAGGTCGCCCGGCTGGTCGCACTTGGCGGAACCATCCGGGATGAGCACGGGACCTTCACCGTCATGCTGGATCCTGAGGGCAATGAATTCTGTGTTCGGGACCGGCAGGCGGGCGTCGGGGAGGCATGAGATGAGCGACCAGGCCATTATCGTGATCGACATGCAGCGGGGTCTGGTGCTGGGCGCTCACCGGCAGCAGGCGCTGGTTAATACGGTGAACACGCTCATCCGGCGCGGCCGGGCGGCCGGTGTTCCGATCGTTTTCGTGCAGCACAATCACGCGACCTTCGAACCCATGAAGCGCGGCAATCGGGGGTGGGAGATCTTCGGCGAACTGGATCGGGCGCACGACGACCCGGTGGTGGAGAAGGAAGCCTGCGATGCCTTCTACGGGACGGATCTGGAAGAGACGCTGAGGGCTCTGGGCGCAAAGGAGCTGCTGATCACGGGGCTGCAGTCGGAATACTGTGTGGATACGGCCTGCCGCTCGGCACTCTCTCATGGATTCGATGTGGTCCTGGTGGCGGACGGTCACTCCACCGGCGATTCGGACATGCCGGCCGCAGCCATCGTCGCGCATCACAACGCGGTGCTCGCCAATCTGGTGCATCCCCACGCGCGCATCCGCGTGCTGCCCGAGTCCGGGATTGTGCTGAGTGGCTGAACGTTCGCGGTTCAAAGCCATTCCGGAGGCGCATCTGGTGCTCCTGCGCGGAAATCCCGGTGCCGAGGAGATCCTCCTGCTGCGACGTTTCAACACGGGATACATGGACGGTCACTACAGCGTGGTCGCCGGGCATCTGGACGGCGGCGAAACCGCCCGGGAGGCCATGGCCCGCGAAGCGATGGAGGAAGCGGGTCTGACCATCGAGGCTCGAAACCTGAGTCTTCACCACCTCATGCACCGACACGATGGCAGCGAACGGATATCCTTTTTCTTCACCTGCGCTCAGTGGCAGGGTGAGGCGCGCAACCTGGAACCGCATAAATGTGACGATCTCTCCTGGCAGCCGCTCGACAGCCTTCCGGAGAATATGGTGCCCTATGTGCGGGCAGGTATCTTGCGGGGTCTTGCCGGAGCAGCTTATTCTGAGTTCGGTTGGACAGGAGAGGACTGACGGTATGCCGGCATACCTTGTGGCGCAGATCACCATTCACGACCGTGACCGCTACACGAATTACGAAGCGGGGTTCATGGACATATTCACGGCCCACGAAGGCCGCCTGCTCGCGGTGGATGAGCAGGTGGAGACGCTCGAGGGCGCCTGGAACTGCACCCGGACGGTGATCGCCGAGTTTCCCAGTCGGGAAGCGGCGCTGGCCTGGTACCGCTCGGACGACTATCAGACGCTGGCCCAGCATCGTTTTGCTGCCTCCGACGGCAACGTCGTGCTGCTGGAGGGGATTGCCGCATGAGTAACGTGGGGGCGCTGGAGGCGCTGGAACGTCTGCAGGTGGGCAACCGTCGTTTCATCGAGGGCCGTCAGGCTCATCGGGAGATCACCCTGCAGGATCAGCTGGATGCGAGTGCGGCCGGGCAGTCACCTTTCGCCATCGTGATCGGCTGCTCGGACTCCCGGGTCCCGCTGGAGATCATCTTTGATCAGGGTATCGGCGATCTGTTCGTGATCCGGGTGGCGGGCAATATCGTTGCACCCTCGCAGATCGGCAGCGTGGAATTCGCCGCGGAGCAGTTCGGCACCCAGCTCGTGGTGGTGCTCGGGCACTCCAACTGCGGTGCCGTCATTGCCACCCTGGATGAACTGCACCGGCCGTCGGAGCAGCGCTCACCCAACCTGCATTCCATTGTCGATCGGATCCGGCCTTCGGTGCAGTCCCTGCTAGGCAGTGAGCTGGAGGACGATGCGGACGCCATGCTGCGGGCCGGGGTGCGCGCCAATGTCCGTTCCTCCGTGGCACAGCTCAGGCATGGCTCGAGGATTCTCGAGGATCTGATCGCCGCCGAGACGCTGCACGTCGTCGGTGCGGAATACTCGCTGAGCACAGGTCTGGTGGAGTTCTTCGAAGGCGTCAGCTGAATCATGGCCATCGAGGTGCTGAGCCGTGATCCGCATCTGCTCATTCACCGGGCCGTGCTCGAGCCGGGTGAAGCGACGGACTGGCACCGGGATGCCTGTCGCCGGTTCACCGTGGTGGTGAAAGGCGGGGAGCTGACGATCGAGTTCCGTGACGGCGAGCGGGCGGTGGTGAAGGTGTATCCGGGTCTGGCGGAGTGGGATGAGCCCACGGATCGTGTCCACCGGGCGGTGAACACAGGCAGCAGCACCTTCGAGGAGGTGGTCACCTTTGTTCTGGATTCAGCGGATCAGGTACCGCAGCCGCAGCCTGTTTGAGGGATGAGGGAGGGCGTATGCCACAGGGCGCAAAAGGGTTCCGCAATCCCATCGTGATCCACTACGTGCGCGACATGGAACAGGCGCGGGCGTTTTATACCGGGGTGTTCGGAGTGCCGGTGAGCTTTGCATCCGCTGGCTGGTCCACGCTCGATTTCGGCAGCTTCGAACTCGCACTGCACATTCTGAGTCCACACGAAGTCGAGGAAGGCCCGATCCCTCATGCCGGCCTGAATCTGGAAGTGGATCGGATCGAGACCGCGCAGGCTGAGATCGAGGCGGCCGGGGGACGCATGACCGAGCTTCGGGAGGCGGAGCCCGGCGTACCGGTCCGTGTTGCCACCTTCTACGATCCGGACGGGAATGGTTTCGAGCTCCGACAGCCGGTAGCGGTCTCTCCTTAGCGACGGTCAGTGGGTCCTGAAGAAATCCAGTGCCCGCTCGCGGGCCTCGCGATGGTCGACGATGGGCGCCGGATAGGCATCCGTACCGATTTCCGGAACGTAGCGGCGGATGAACCCGCTGTCCCGGTCGAACTTCTTCGCCTGGCTCTCAGGATTGAAGATCCGGAAGTACGGTGCCGCGTCGGTGCCGGTGGATGCACTCCACTGCCAGCCCCCGTTGTTCGAGGCGAAGTCGGCGTCTCTCAGGTGACGGCTGAAATGCCGCTCCCCTTCCCGCCAGTGGATGAGCAGATGCTTGGTCAGGAACATGGCCGTGAGCATGCGCAGACGGTTGTGCATGAACCCGGTTTCCTTCAGCTGGCGCATGCCGGCATCCACCAGCGGGTAGCCGGTTTCGCCCGCCTGCCAGGCCGCCAGCGCTTCCGGATCGTGACGCCAGGGCAGGTCGTCGTATTCCCGTCGGAAGGAGTGCCCCCGGCTCACATGCGGGTTCTGATTAACCACGTGCCGGTAGAACTCCCGCCAGATCAGCTCGTTCAGCCAGGCCTCGGCGGCCTCGCCGGCCGTCTCCGCCCGGTGGTAGGCCGTGCGTGCGGAAAGCGCACCAACGGCGAGGTAGGGTGAGAGCCGGGAGGTGGCTCTCCGGCCTGGAAAATCCCGATCTTCCTGATAGCGCTCGATACGGGATTCCAGGAATGCATCGAGCCTGGCCGCCGCCTGCGTTTCTCCGGCTGGCCAGTCCGGATCTGCGGTCTGATCCGGCAGCAGCTCGAGCGCCTCCGGCGGCGGCACTTCGATGAGGGGCTGCTCCCGTTTTTCCGGTACCGGCAGGGGCTCGCGCTGGTCCGGCGCGCACCGGGTCCGCCAGCGGCGCTTGAACGGCGTGTAGACGCTGTAGGGTTCGCCATCGTCCTTCAGCACAGAGCCCGGTGGCATCAGCACGTCGCCGTGCCGCAGCTGGCAGTCGATGCCGTCAGCAGCACAGGCCTCGGTGACGGCGCGGTCCCGGCGCACCTCGTTCAACGGGTATTCCGCGTTGAAATAAAGCGACCGGGCGTTCGTGCGTCGGGCGATGTCCATGAGCACACCGGCGGCATCGGCGAATTCGGGCGCAGGTGCGACCCACAGCGGGATGTTCAGTGCGGCCAGCGACGCGCGCAGATGGTTCAGGGTCTGACGGACGAAGCCCAGTCGGCACGCCCCCTCCCCGTGGCGTTCGTGCTGACGAACGCTGACCAGGTACACGCCGACGACGGCTTCGTTACCGTGCTCCCGGCAGGCGTCATGGAGGGCCGGGTTGTCGGCGATGCGGAGGTCGTTTCTGAACCAGACGAGTACGGTCACGGGTTCCAGCGTCGGCTGCGGTGAGAGGAGTTTATAGCCATGGATGGGTGAACGCGGCGTCAAGCGGATTCGCCTTCAGCGGCCTGCGGGGTGCACAATTTCGAACGTGGGCATCCGGGGCTTCATCCTTCAGGCGAGCTACCGCGTCACCGGCGGCGTGCCGGTGGTGCATCTGTTCGGGCGCCTGGAAGACGGACGCAGTTTTCTCGTCCGCGACCGGCGCTCCCGGCCACATTTTTATGTGCAGCGAACGGCGGCCGCGGCGGCAACCGCGGCGGGGGCTGCGGCCGTGCTGCCGGTGAGGAAACAGACGTTCGCCGGAGCACCGGTGGCCAGGGTGGAGGTGGCGGTTCCTCAGGACGCGCCCGGGGTCCGGGACAGGCTGCACGAACAGGGGCTGCCCACCTATGAGGCGGACGTGCGTTTTGCCGTCCGTTATCTCATCGACCGGGGCGTGAAGGGCGGCTGTCTGATCCTGGGCGAACCGCGACCGGGTCAGGGCGTGGACGTGCTCTTCGATGAGCCGGAAATCGAACCGGCGGAAGTGGACGTCCCCATCCGCACGCTGGCGTTCGACATCGAAACCGATGCCCGGGCGGAGCGGCTGCTGGCGATCTCACTGTATGCGGAACCGGGGCCGGGCGGTGTTTCCGGTGTGGACGAGGTGCTCATCGTCGATCCGGCCGGCCGCCCCATGCCGGAGCGGGCGATGGGCTTCCCGGATGAGCGTGCGGTGCTCGCCGCCTTCTGCGACAGGATCCGGGCCATCGATCCGGACGTGCTCACGGGCTGGAACGTGATCGATTTCGACCTTTCCGTGCTGGCGCGCATCGCGGCGCGGGTCCGGCACCCGTTCCCTCTGGGCCGGGTTTCCGGAAACCTGCGCATCCGTTCCGCAGAAGGCTATTTCGGCAGCGGTCAGGCGAGCATTCCGGGCCGGCTGGTGCTGGACGGCATGGATCTGGTCCGGGGCGCCTTCCTGCGTTTCGACGACATGAGTCTGGACGCGGTTTCCCGGGACGTGCTCGGCGAAGGCAAGGTGCTCGAAGGCGATGTGAGAGACCGGGCCGGCGAGATCATGGCCCGATACGAAGCGGATCTGCCGGGCTTCGCCCTCTATGCCCGCACGGATGCCCGGCTGGCGCTGGAGGTGGTGAACGCCCTGAACCTGGTGGATCTGGCCGTGGCACGCAGTCAGCTCACCGGCATGACGCCGGATCGGGTGGCGGCGAGCATCGCTTCCTTCGATTTTCTGTACCTTGCGGAGCTCGGTCGCCGGGGCCTTGTGGCCCCCAGTGTGGGCTCATCGGATGCGCGCGTCCATGCGGCCCAGGCGGGCGGGCACGTCTTCGAGCCGGTGACGGGCGTGCACGGGAATGTCTGGGTTCTCGACTTCAAGAGTCTCTACCCGAGCCTCATGCGCACGTTCAACATCGACCCCGTGGGCTACGTACCGGAGGGCGTGGCGGCGCCGGACGCCATCGAGCTCGACAACGGCGCCAGGTTCCGGCGGGAACCGGCGATCCTGCCTGCCATGCTGGATGAGCTCTTTCCGCGTCGCGAAGCGGCGAAACGATCCGGCGATGCCGTGGCGTCTCAGGCCATCAAGATTCTGATGAATTCCTTCTATGGCGTGCTCGGCACACCGGCCTGCCGGTTTCACAACCCGGACATCGCCAATGCCATCACCGGGCAGGGTCGGCACTTTCTGCAGTGGACGCGGAGCTGGTTCGAGGAACGGGGATATCCCGTGCTCTATGGCGACACGGACAGCGTCTTCGTGGGCTCGAACCTGGAGGATCCGGACGAGGCGGCCGCGCTCGGCGCGGAGCTCGCCCGGCAGATGACCCGTGACGTGGCGGCCTACATCGACGGGCGCTGGCAGGTCACCAGCCGTATGGAGCTCGAGTTCGAGAAGCTCTACACCAAGCTCTTTCTCTCGTCCGTCCGGCATGGCACCGGAGGCGCACGCAAACGCTATGCCGGGGTGAAAGCCGACGGTGAGGTGGAGTTCGTGGGCATGGAAGTGGTGCGCAGGGACTGGACGGAGCTCGCCAAGCAGGTACAGCGGGAGCTGTTCCGCCGGCTGTTCTCCGGGGAGCCGGTGGATGCCTATCTGTCCGATGTGGTGGCGAAGGTCCGGCAGGGCGCCATGGATGACCAGCTCGTTTACCGGAAGGGGCTGCGCAAATCGGTGGATGCCTACACGGCCAGCACACCGCCGCACGTGGCGGCGGCAAGGAAGCTGATCGAAGCGGGCGGCAGCCCGCCCCGGGTGATCGCTTATCTGATGACGGTATCCGGGCCGGAACCTGTGGAGGCGCTTGTCAGCGAGCCGGACCGGGAACACTACGTGGAAAAGCAGGTACGTCCGGTGGCGGAGCCCGTTCTGGATGCACTGGGCCTGGACTTCGCCCGGGTGATCGGTGACGACCGGCAGATGGGGCTGTTCTGAGGCGGCAGCGGAAGTGAAGAGGAGAGGCTGCCCTCCCCTCTTCCGTTCCATCGAGCCGGATCAGACCCTGAAGCCTCCGGTCCTGATCAGGTAGGCGAACTCCTGCCGCTGATCCGGGTCCAGCACTTCGGCGATCTGCTTCAGCGCCTTGGCGGTGCGCTTCTGCAGCTGCTCGCTCGAGCGGACGCGGGCGGACAGGGCCGTCTTCACGGCATCCGTGTCGAGACCCCCGTCACCGCCGCCGGCGTCGACCAGATCGGCCAGCTCCGAGAGCATCTTCTTCTCGTCCAGCTCCGCCTGCTCCCGTTCGATCTTCAACGAATCCAGGGCGGCAGCGATCTGCCGGCGCTGTGATTCGTCCAGATCGAGCTGATAGGAAAGGTAGCGCAGGGGCCGACGGACGCCGAAGTTGCCGCCGCCGTGTCTGCGGCGGCCGCGGTGCTGACGGTGCGCGTACCAGGTCCAGGATGCCGGCGGCTCGTCGTCCGGGCGGCGCTCGTCGTCACGCCGGTCGGCGCCGGGGTCGTCCGCGGGAGCGGCGTATCCGTAGGCGTAGGCCATTTTCATGGGTCGCATCGGCCACATGGGGCCGAAGCATCGATAGCGGGCATGCTTTTTCATGCTCATGATTACCTCCAGGTCGCAGCGGTGATCAACCACTGCCGGGGTTTACGTTTTCCGGGGCCTCCTGCCTGTCCCTGCGGGACGGGCTGCCTCCGGTGCTATGGAAGCGCCGGCCTTTCGCCTGGCGCCTCGGAGAGGCTATCACGGTGCTGGAGGGCTGCCCAGAGCAGGCAGATTGTCGAAATTCCCACGTAGGCCCCGAGCCAGCCGGCCGCTGAAGCCGTCCAGCTGCCGGCGATCTGGGTGCCGTACCCCGTGAGCACGCCGACGCCGATCAGCCGAGCCCATTCCAGGTGCCGCGCGTAGGCCCGGCCTTCGAGCCAGGCGCCCTGCACATAGAAGCCGAAGGCCAGCAGGACGGCGGCGGACAGCGTCAGGGCGCGGCTCCACTGTGCAAAGAGCACGACGAACGACAACGGCACGCTGATCCAGAACTGGACGAAGGTGTAGGCCCGCGCAAAGGGCGTCGCCGGTGGATTGAACTTGGGTGCCTGCCAGTCGTGGGGCGGTTCGTCACGGAGATCGCGAGGCCGCCAGCCGGGACCTCTGAACCAGAGTCCGATGGCATCACTCAGATAACGGGTTCGGAACATGTCCCTCACGCCAGCCACATAGACGTGCGCATTGGCCCAGAGGGGATTCCAGCTGCCCAGCGGCTCCGTCGTGCCGTAAACACAGGGCTGATTCGGGTCTTCGGCCTTGAAGGTGCCGAACAGACGATCCCAGAGAATGAACACGCCGCCGTAGTTTCTGTCGAGATAGTCCGGGTTCTTCGCGTGGTGCACCCGGTGGTTGGACGGCGTGATGAAAATCCATTCCAGAGGACCGAGCGTGCGGATGTGTTCCGTGTGCACCCAGAACTGATAGATCAGATTCAGGCTGCCGACCGTGATCAGCACATACGGCGGGAAGCCGAGCACGTAAAGGGGCACGTAAAAAATGAAGGTGAGATAGCCGGTGCTCGTCTGGCGCAGGGCCGTGGAAAGGTTGTATTCCTCGGACTGGTGATGGGCGACGTGGGATGCCCAGAGCAGACGCCACTCATGGCCCATCCGGTGTGACCAGTAGTAGCAGAGGTCATAGCCGATGAAGGCCAGCACCCAGACCAGCGGATCGCCGGTCGCCATCTCGAAAGCCGTGAACTCGTTGGTGAGCGCGCCGTAGACCGCACCGCCGATGCCGATCTGCAGCACCCCGCGCAGGCGGCTCAGCGTACCCATCTGCAGGCTGTTGATGGTGTCCGCCAGGCGGTAGGTGTTGCTGCCGCGGAAGTATCCCCAGGCGAGCTCGATGGCGAGAGCCAGAATGAAGAATGGCACGGCGTAGAGGACCAGATTCATGAGGCTACGGGCGCGCGCGGCATTGCATTCAACGCTGCGCTCTGGTTGATTCGTGTGTGTCCGTTACCAACATAAAGGGCCTGGAGTCATGGAAGAACAACTGGATCTGGTCGCGGAAGTGTACCAGCTTATCGTCAATTTCCTGGTGACCTACTCGTTCCAGGTGCTCGGCGCGCTGCTGGTGCTGGCGCTGGGTTTTCTGGTGGGCGGCTGGATCTCCCGTGCCGTGCTCCGGCTGATGACGCACCGGAACGTGGACGTCACCCTCCGGGAGTTCCTCGCCGGGATGGTGAAGATCCTGGTGGTGGGCGTCTTCCTCCTGGCGGTGCTGGACAAGCTCGGCATCAGCGTCACACCTCTGGTTGCCGCCATCGGCGGTCTGGCCGTTGGGGCCAGTTTTGCCATCCAGGGGCCGGTGTCCAATTACGGCGCGGGTCTGGTGATCATCCTCACCCGGATGTTCAAGATCGGTGACACCATCACGGTGCAGGGATGCTCGGGTCAGGTGGAGCAGATCAGTCTGGCCACCACGGTGCTGAAGACGGAAGACGGCGCGCTCATCGTCATCCCGAACAAGCAGATCGCCGGCGAGATTCACACCAACTCCTTCGAATACCGGGTCGTGGAAGGCCAGGTGGGGGTCGCCTACTCGGACGATCCGGAACGGGCGATCGGCGTGATCCGCGAGGCGCTCGTCGGGATCGACGGGGTCACCGACAAGCCGTCACCTCAGATCGGCATCGCCGGCTTCGGCGACTCTTCCGTGGACATCGACTACCGCTTCTGGGTGCCGACCCGCCGCTTCTACGAGGTGAAGCACAGGGCCAATCTGGCCGTGTTCCGGGCTCTGGGGGCCGGCGGCCTGCACATTCCCTTTCCGCAGCGGGAAGTGCGCATGCTCGGTGAGGCCGGTTGAGGCTCAGACGGCCGGCAGCACCTCGAGCCGCACCGCGTCCCGCAGAAACCAGGGCGTGAACTCCTCCGGCCGCTGCCGCACCCACCGGACCAGCTCGTCGAGGGGGACCAGGCGCACCTCGGCGACCTCGCCCGGGTCGTGTCGTATCGGGCCGTCCCAGCGACCGGTGAAGGCCTGCTGCAGTTCGTGGTCGTGCACGCCGAGCGCCGGCTGATCGAGACGGCCGGCGTAGGGTTCCCCGAGGGGCGAGAGGGAGATGCCGGTGATGCCGAGTTCTTCCGCCAGGCCGCGCAATGCGCCGGCGGTCCAGGTCTCGCCCGGTTTCAGGTGCTCGGCGGCACTCTGGTCCCAGAGTCCGGGACAGACATCCTTGTCATCGACGCGGCGCTGGAGATAGAGACGCCCAGTACTGTCGAACAGAAACACCTGGGCCGATCTGTGCCAGAGACCCTCCGCGTGCACGCGCGACCGTGGCGCCGTGCCGAGAGAGACGCCGTCTTCGGTGAAGATCTCGAACTGTTCCTCTTCGGTGTCATCCGGCATGGCAGGGGTGTGACTCGATCGGCCGAGCGATTAAGGTTCGGCCCATGTTAGAGCTTCGTGATCTGGTGCTGAAGTCCGGCGCTGACCCTATCTCTCACACCTTCGCCGGTGGCCGCATCACCGTGGTGCTCGGCCGCAATCACTCCGGCAAGACCCTGCTCTGCCGGGTGCTGGCCGGGCTCGCCGAGCCCGCAGCGGGCGGGATGTTCCTGGAAGGACGATCGCTCGCCGGCGTGGGACCGGGGCCGCGTCCGGTGGCCCTGGTCTATCAGGCATTCGTGAACTATCCGGACTGGACGGTGTTTCAGAACATCGCCTCGCCCATGGTGGCGGCGGGCGAGACGAAGGCAGCCATCGACGTCCGGGTCCGGGACATCGCGAGCCGGCTCGGCCTGACGGCGCTGCTCGACCGATACCCGGCGGCGCTCTCCGGGGGCCAGCAGCAGCGGCTGGCCATCGGCCGGGCACTGGCCAAGTCGGCCCGGCTGCTCGTGATGGACGAGCCGCTGGTGAACCTGGATTTCAAGCTCCGGGAATCCCTACAGCTCGAGCTGGCCCAGCTGCTGCATGATCTGGATCTCGCGGTGGTCTACACGAGCTCGGACCCGAGAGATGCCTTCGCGGTGGGTGACGACCTGGTTCTGATGGCTGATCACGGCGTGCTGCAGAGCGGCGAACCGCTCGAGGTCTATGCGGCGCCCGTGAGTCCCGCCGCAGCCGATCTGATGTGTGATCCGCGGGCTAACAGGCTGCCGGACGGTGCCGGACTGATCCGGCCGGAGCACCTCAGCCTCGCCCGGGGTGCGGAGGATGACCGGCTTTTCGATATCGAAGTGATCGGCTGCGAAACCAACGGCTCAGAGACGTTTCTGCACTGCCGCCCGGACGGTCTCTCCGAAGACGACCACTGGGTCGCCCGCCTCGAGGGGCTGGTTCGCCTGGCGCCGGGTGACCGCCAGACGCTCTTCGCACCGGCGGACAACGTGCTGCGATTTGTGAATCCGGACGGAAATCTTTCAGAGGCGTACGACGCCCGTGGCTGAGATCCGCCTGGAGGGACTCACCTTCCGCTACCCGAACGCCTCCGAAGCGACCCTTTCGGAACTGACCCTGGCGGTGCCGAGGGGTGAAGCGCACGCTCTGCTCGGGAGCTCCGGCGCCGGCAAGTCCACGCTGCTCAACCTCCTCTCGGGCCTTCTGCCTGCGCCGCCCGGGAGCATCTTCTTCGACGACGTGGATGTGGGACGCCTCGAACCCTGGGCGCGGAAGGTGACGCAGGTATTCCAGTTTCCGGTGCTGTACGAGGCCATGACCGTGCTGGAAAATCTCTGCTTTCCCATGCGCGAGCTCGCTGCCGGGGAGCAGCAGCGGCGGGCCCGGGACGTGGCAGAGCGGCTCGGCATCCACGGGGTGCTCACAGCGAAGCCGGCGGCACTCACGCTGGTTCAGAAACAGCTGGCCGCCATCGGCAAGGCACTCATGCGTCCGGACGTCTCCCTGGTGCTTCTGGATGAGCCGCTGACCGCGGCGGAACCCGGGCACAAGTGGCGGCTGCGACAGACCCTGCGCGCGCTTCAGGCCGATCTGGGTGCCACCATGATCTATGTCACGCACGACCAGACGGAAGCCCTCACGTTCGCAGACCGGGTCAGCGTCCTGCACGAAGGACGGATTCTGCAGACCGGCACCCCCGAGGCCCTGGTGGATGCTCCGGACCACGAGCACGTGGGCTACTTTGTCGGAAGCCCGGGCATGAATCTGATTGACGGAGAGGTCCGGAACGGACGCGCCCTGATCCGCACTGGAGACGGCGGCGTGCTCGAGCTCGGAGCGCTGCCGGTCGCAGACGGTCCCTGCCGGTTCGGCTTCCGGCCGGAGTGGGCTGTGCTGTCGCAGGAGCCGGAGGGGCTGCCCGTGCAGGTGCACGCCACGCGCACGCTGGGCGCCAGCCGCGGCGAAACCCACGGCCTCGTGGTTGCCGAGCACCAGGGCACGGAAATCTTCACCCGGCAGAACCTGGCCGGTGTGGTCCCGGGTCCGGCTCGGGTGAGGATCGAGCCGGAGCGGCTGGTCGGCTTCCGGGATGGCTGGCGGGTCGGCGCGGGACCGGCCGGCCAGTGAACCGGCCGCAGAACAACCGCGCCTGGCTCGGTGTGCTGCCCGTGCTGCTGATCGTGGCGTTCAGTGCCGTGATTCCCCTGATGACGGTGGTGAACTACTCGGTGCAGGACATCTTCGATGTGAACACGCGCCTGTTCGTCGGTTTCGACTGGTACCGGGAGACACTGCGGGATCCGCGTTTTCTCGACGCCCTCCTCCGCCAGCTCGGCTTCTCTGCGCTGGTGCTGGCCATCGAGCTGCCTCTCGGCATTCTTGTGGCAAGGGCCATTCCGCGGGAGGGTCGCTGGGTGGGGCTCATTCTGGTGCTGCTGGCAATCCCTCTGCTCATCCCCTGGAACGTGGTCGGCACCATCTGGCAGCTCTTCGCCCGCCCCGACATCGGACTCTTCGGTCAGCTGGTGAACGGGCTCGGCATCGAGTTCAACTACACGGCCGAGCCGCTGCACGCCTGGGTGACCCTGATCATGATGGATGTCTGGCACTGGACGTCCCTGGTGGCTCTGCTCGCCTTCTCCGGGCTTACCGCCATTCCAGCAGCCTGTTATCAGGCCGCCGTGATGGATGGTGCCGGCAGCTGGCAGGTCTTCCGGCACGTGGAGCTGCCGAGGCTTACCGCAGTGCTGGTGATCGCGGTGCTGCTCCGGCTCATGGACAGCTTCATGATCTACACGGAGCCTTTCGTGCTCACGGGCGGCGGGCCCGGCAACAGCACCACCTTCCTCTCCCAGTACCTGACCAGCATGGCCGTGGGCCAGTTCGATCTGGGACCGGCTGCGGCGTTCTCGGTGCTCTATTTCCTGGCGGTGCTGCTGCTCTGCTGGCTCTTCTATACCAGCGTGATCGCGAGCGACGGAGAGCGGGGATGAGAGGTGCGTCTTCGAAGATGGCGATCTGGGTGCTCGGCCTGTACGGACTCTATCTCGCCGCGCCCGTCTACTGGCTGTTGCGTCTGGCCCTGCAGTCCAATCAGGCGATCCTGTCCGGTGAGAGAGACTTCACCCTGGCGAACTTCGCGGAGATCTTCTCCAATCCGGTCTGGTATCAGGGGTTTGCGAACTCCCTGACCTACGTGGCCATCAATACGGTGATCTCGGTGAGCGTCGCCCTGCCCGCGGCCTACGCGTTTTCCCGCTACCGGTTTCTCGGCGACAGACACCTGTTCTTCTGGCTGCTTTCGAACCGGATGGCACCACCGGCCGTCTTTCTGCTGCCCTTCTTCCAGCTTTATTCCGCGGTGGGCCTTTTCGACACACCGCTGGCGGTGGCGCTGGCACATTGCCTCTTCACGGTGCCGCTGTCCGTCTGGATTCTCGAGGGCTTCATGTCTGCGGTGCCGAGATCGCTCGACGAGATGGCCCGGATCGACGGTCACAGCCTGCCTTACTTCTTTTTCCGCATCTTTCTGCCGACCATCCGCGGCGGCATCGGGGTGACCGTCTTCTTCTGCTTCATGTTCAGCTGGGTCGAGCTCCTGCTGGCGCGCACGCTCACGGGCAGCGAGGCGAAGCCCATCGTGGTAGTGATGACGCGAACGGTGAGTGCCTCGGGTATCGACTGGGGCGTGCTGGCGGCCGCGGGTGTGCTCACCATCCTGCCGGGGCTGGCGGTGGTCTGGTTCGTCCGCCGGCACCTGGTGAAAGGGTTCGCTCTGGGACGGGTCTCATGAGGCGCGCGCTGTGAGCTGGATGGCCTGGACCCTGCCCACCGCCCTCTTCTTTCTGGCGATCGGGACATCGCTCGTCGCCATGACCCTCTGGTCCCTGATCTCTCCCGCACCGGCACGGCGCGGCCTTCTGCCCATGGAGACCACACGCGGGGACCGTTTCTTCATCACCCTGCTGTCGAGCGCGTTCGTTCACGTGGGCTGGCTGGCGGCCACGGATGCCAGTGTGCTCTGGGCGAGCGGGCTATCGCTCGCGCTCGCTTTCGTCTTGATGCGCTGGGGTTGAACGGGTTTCAATCCGGCCAACCGAATGACAGGGGATGGTGATGTGGAACTTCCGGCGCCCGGGCGCCCTTCTTTTCTGGTCGGTCCTGCTGACGCTGACCGGCTGCGGCGACAGCACACCTGGTGATACCGCCGGCCCGGCGGCCGACGGCGCTGCCGTGGAGGCCGATTACGCGGCCAATGCGGCACGCTGGGTGGACGCGGAGTTTCAGCCTTCCACCCTGGACCGCGAAGCTCAGCTGGCGGAGCTCGCCTGGTTCACCCGGGCCGCCGAGCCATTCCGGGGCATGCGGATCAACGTGGTCTCGGAGACCCTCACCACGCACGAGTATGAAGCCACGGTGCTGGCGAAGGCCTTCGAGGAGATCACGGGCATCCAGGTCACCCACGATCTCATCCAGGAAGGCGACGTGATCGAGAAGCTGCAGACACAGATGCAGTCCGGCCAGAACGTCTACGACGCCTACGTGAACGACTCGGACCTGATCGGCACGCATTTCCGATACGGCTATGTGGTGCCGTTGTCGGACTTCATGGCGGGCGACGGGGCGGATGTGACACTGCCGACTCTGGATCTGGACGATTTCATCGGCCTTTCCTTCACCACCGGCCCGGACGGCAAGCTCTACCAGCTGCCCGACCAGCAGTTCGCCAATCTCTACTGGTTCCGCTACGACTGGTTCCAGCGGGAGGATCTGAAGGCCGCGTTCAGAGAACGCTACGGCTACGAGCTCGGCGTGCCGGTGAACTGGTCGGCCTATGAGGACATTGCCGAGTTCTTCTCCGTCCACGTGGGCGAGATCGACGGTGAGCGGGTCTATGGGCACATGGATTACGGCAAGAAGGATCCGTCCCTCGGCTGGCGGTTCACGGATGCCTGGCTTTCCATGGCGGGCGCCGGAGATCCGGGCCTGCCGAACGGGCTACCGGTGGACGAATGGGGCATCCGGGTGGAAGGCTGTCGCCCTGCCGGAGCGTCCACCTCCCGGGGCGGTGCTGCGAACGGGCCGGCGGCCGTCTATGCGCTCAGAAAGTACATGGACTGGCTGAAGGCCTATGCGCCGCCGGAAGCCTCCGGAATGACCTTCTCCGAAGCCGGACCGGTGCCGGCCCAGGGTCACATCGCGCAGCAGATCTTCTGGTATACGACCTTCACCGCGGACATGATCCAGGAAGGCCTCGAGGTGGTGAGCGAGGACGGCACCCCCAGGTGGCGGATGGCCCCGTCGCCCCATGGCCCCTACTGGTCGGAGGGTATGAAGCTCGGTTATCAGGATACGGGTGCCTGGACGTTCCTCGAGAGCACACCCCTCGACCGACGCAAGGCGGCCTGGCTCTATGCCCAGTTCGTGGTGGCGAAGACCCTGTCGCTGAAAAAGACGCTGGTGGGACTGACCCCCATCCGGGACTCGGATCTGGCGTCCGACGCCATGACCCAAGTGGCGCCGCGACTCGGCGGGCTGGTGGAGTTCTACCGGAGTCCGGCCCGGACCGCATGGACGCCCACCGGAACCAATGTGCCCGACTACCCGAAGCTGGCTCAACTCTGGTGGCCGAACGTGGCGGATGCGGTCAGCGGTGCGGTCACGCCCCAGGCGGCCATGGACGCGCTGGCTGCTCAGCAGGACCGGGTGCTGGAGCGTCTGGAGCGTGCCGGGATACAGGGCGAGTGCGGGCCGAAACTGAATCCGGAGGAAGATCCCGCGGTGTGGCTGTCGCGGCCGGGTGCGCCGAAAGCGAAGCTCGAGAACGAGAAACCGCCGGGAGAGACCGTTCCCTACGATGCGCTGATCCAGGCGTGGCGGGAAGGGAGGGCCTCATAAAGAGAGGGTGTTGGGCAGAGTAAGTATTTACTGATCGAAAAAAAGAGGGCCGCCAGCAGGCGGCCCGGAGGGATCCGTCGACATATGGGAGGGGTCGTGGTCGGCGGCTCACCAGGCGGAGATCAGTTGCCCGCCACCTGGATATCGTCGGACGCTGCCGCGTAGCGGGTGAACGCAGAGTTGTGTTCCAGGACCAGCCGACCGTTCGGTGAAGTGTCGCAGGTGAATGCAACGTCAACACGTTTGCCATTATCCCAGGCGGTGGCGTTGATGTAGTAGGTAGTCCGATCGCTGGTTTTGTTGATCAGATACTTGCGTTCCGGAATCAGGCCGCGGAATTCGCCTTCGTTTGCCTCCAGGCAGGCCTGGTAGCCTCGGAATTCGCTCGGGCTGCTGTAGTCGGCCAGGGCGGTACCGCTCAGGAGGGCGGCGGCGGTGGCGGTGATGATCAGGGGTGATTTCATGACTCTTTCCTCTCACTGACGTTTGTCTGGCGGCGGTGGTTCCGTCACCGGTGGTGCTTCCGTTCCCAGACTGGCTGAGAATGTGTTACCTAAAGTAACAGCGGGTCGTTGACCTGGGAATAAAAGTAACGTAGAACCAGGTTCTCGGATATTTACACCCCCTCCGATCAAGGCTTCGAACAAGGAACAGCCTATGTCCATGGCAGCCGGCTATGAGGTGGACTGGAATCTGGTGCGGACCTTCGTCTCCGTGGTGGAGGCCGGCAGCCTGGCGGGCGCCGCCCGGAGCCTCGGGCTTGCACACCCGACGGTGGCCCGCCATATCCAGCAGCTGGAGGCGCAACTCGGCGTCACCCTGTTCGAGCGCTCCGCCGGGGGGCTCAAGCTCAACGACTCCGGTGCCAGACTTGCGGATGTGGCCCTGCGGATGCGCCAGGAGGCCAAGACGCTGGAGTCCGTCGGAGAAAGCGTGCGTTCCGAGACCACCGGACGGGTGCGGATCACCATTGCCGAGCTGCTGGCCGAACTGCTGCCGGAGATTCTGACCCCGCTCCAGAACCTGCCGGGCGCCGATGCCCGATACATCGAGCTGATCGTCTCACCGCAGCGGCTGAATCTCCTGGACCGGGAGGCGGATCTGGCCATCCGGCACATGCGCCCTGACCAGACGGAGCTCATCTGCCGGAAGGTGGGTGCGGTACCCATGGGTGCCTGGGCCAGCGAAGGTTACCTGGAACGGTTCGGGGAGCCGACCCTGGCCAGCCTGGACGACCACCGGTTCATTGACGGTCTCTCCACCCGGGGTTTCACCATCGCCCTGGAGCAGCTCGGGCACAAGGTCCCGGACTCGCAGGTGTCCTTCCGTACGGACTCTCTGCAGTCTCAACGGCGTGCGGCCGAGCTCGGCTGGGGTCTGGTGGGTATCCCCGATTATCTGGGCGAACGGACGCCGGGGCTCAGAAAAGTGCTCGAGGACACGGCGGAAGGCGTCACCCTGGATGTCTGGCTGGTGGCGCGGCCTGCCATGCGCGGCCAGCAACTGCTCAGACTCGTTTACGACACGCTGGTGGAAGGTCTGGCGGAAGCCTTCGATACCCCCCACCCTCTGGCCGTTCAGGGCGCCGGGAACACCACCTCGGCACTGAGTGCCTGACCGTATCGGACGGCACGGGCACGGACCGGGCGGTCAGGAATGGCGGGCACCGGCGTCGTGTACGGGCGCCAGCCGTTACCGTCATCAATCTCGATGGACGCCCCCGGTTGGGCCATGATCGCGAGATGGCCGTCCGGTGTGGTCTCGAACCAGGGATTCGAGGTCACCGGCTGCCGGCCGCCCGGCCAGAAGGTTTCGGCCAGGTCCACCTCCGGCAGGTCGGCAAGATCGGGAATTCTGAGCCGCCACTGTGCGTATGCCATCCGCATCCGGGTCAGAACCGGCAGGAACCCGGGATCCTCCGCCAGGTTCACCAGCTCCCACGGATCCGATGCCAGATCGTACAGCGCTTCGCGCGGACGGGGCTCGAACCACTGGCGCTGCGGTTCGTCGAGCGTACCCGAGTCGAGATTCCGCCAGAGGCTCTGCATGATCCGGCCCTGATCCCGGTAGGCGAGATGCACGGCGCCGGGTGTGCCGGGATCGAAGAAGCGCAGGTATTTGAAACGCTGATCGCGAACCGCGCGGACCCGGTCCCGCTGCTCATCCATCCGGTCCCGGCTCGCATAGACGTAGCGGCGGGCTGCGGTTTCCGCGTCGAAAGGATCCCGGCCATGGTGAAAGGATTCGGCCGGGAGGCCGGCCATGGCGAGGAGGGCGGGAGCAAGATCGACGAAGCTCACGAGCCTTGGATCTTCGCTGCCGGCGGCGAACTGATCGGGCTTCAGGGCGGCAGGCCAGCGGACGATCATGGGTACCCGGATTCCGGAATCGAACAGTTCCCGCTTGGCCCGGGGCAGGGCGTCTCCGTGATCCGTGGTCCAGAGGATGATGGTTTTCTCGAGCAGGTTCCGGGCGCGCAGGGTGTCTACGAGCCGCCCCACCTGGGCATCCATGATCTGCACGTTGTCATAGTGATCGGCGAGATGAGCGCGCACGGCAGGGTCGTCCGGATAGTAGGGCGGCACCGTCAACCGGGCCGGGTCCGTTCGCTCAGGCAGCGCCGCCCGGGCCGAGGCCGCGCGGGCGGCAACGGCTCTGCCGGCATCGTTCACGGTGTCGTCCGGCAGAAAGGTGGCGCTCTCATGGGTGGTGAGGAAGTTGATGAGGCCGAAGAACGGGCGTCCCTGGTCGGCGGCCGCGCTCAGGGCGGCGTCGAGCGTCACATCCGCGCCCTCCGCGTCCCAGATGGACTCGGGTCCGGTGCCAGCGAAGATGCCGGAAAACTGATAGTCGAGCTTCCGGTCGGTGAAGGTGTAGTAACCCGCACGTCGGAGCAGTTCCGGAAACGCCTTCACCTCGGGATCGGGGACCGCCATATAAGGCGCCACCGGCGAAGTGGACGTGCGCATGTGCATGGCGCCGAGCGTGATCTGGTGAACGCCGGTGATGAAGGCGGCCCGGCTCGGCGCGCAGACGCCGGCGGTGGTGAACGTGTTGGGGAAGCGCACGCCGGCTTGTGCCAGCCGGTCCAGATTCGGTGTTCGGGCCAGCGGATCCCCGAAGGCCCCCACGCGATCGCTCAGATCCTCGGCCATGAGCACGAGCAGATTGGGCGGACGGGCTCCGGCGGGTACGGCGACGCTGAGCAGGCAGAGAACGCCGATGAGCGTGAGAGCCCTCTGTTTCAGAGGCCGGCGGCTGGCTGGATGCATGAGCGGATCAGTACCTGGCCTGGAGATAGTCGTTGATGGTAAAGCCGATGCCGATCCGTTCCACTTTCTGATCATAGTCGATCAGGCTCTCCCCATAGCCGTTGTAGTAGAGCGCGTAGAGCCGGAAGTGCTTGGTCAGCGGATAACTCCAGGTGAACTCGAATCCGCTCTCTCCGGTGCCGGGGCGCAGCATGGCGGTGAAGGTATTGCGATTCGGTGTCCAGATGGCGCGCACGTCCCCGTAGCCCATGTACTGATGGATGTCCGGGTTGTCGTCGGAGCCTTCGCTTTCCGGCAGCCGGTACCAGGCCCGCAGCGCCAGGGAGAGATTCGGTGTGACATCGAGGGCCATTCTGCCCATGAGGCGGTCCCAGCTCCGGGAAAGCGGTTCGCTGCGGCCGTTGGACTGGTGGTTGTAGCCGAGGTCCCAGCCCGCGATGTTCACGCCCAGAGGCAGGCGCACGCCGCCATAGTGACGCCAGAAGATCTCCGGCTCGTAATTAGTTTCCCGGAATGGCTTCGACAGCGCGCTGTTGTAGGCCTGAAACCAGGACTTGCTGGTATAGCCGAACAGCAGGTCGTTCTCCGTCCCCAGCATGCGTCGCCAGAGGGGAAATTTCACACTGATCTGCAGCATGGCTTCCTGCTTCTGGAGCCGGCCTTCCTCGTCCAGGAGCTCCGGCTGATTCGGATCGTTCCGGAGACTGTAGGCGAGCAGATAGTTCGGCAGGTGTGGGGTAAGGCTGTAGCTCCGGTCCAGACTCTGGCGCTCTGCCGCGATGGCCTGGCTGAAGGAGGCCTGGGGCTCTTCCTTCTTCAGAGGGACTTCCCGGAGTTCGCTCGAAGCGCCGCCCGGGATGGTCGCGATGCAGCGCTCGTGCAGCTCCGCCACCGTGGTTTCCGGGCTCGCATTGGCAATCTCGTTGAGATAGCAGTCGTCCGTCGCGTCTGCGCGGGCGGCGACGCTGAACCAGACGGTGATGAGCCCGACCGCCAGGGCCGGAGCAGAAGAAGTGGAGGGCATGGGTCTATCCTGAATCGGGATACGGAGGATGGGCCTTGTGGCAGGCAGGATACGCGATTACTGCGGGTCGGGTGGCGGGGTCGTCCCTTCGGCCAGGAGTGCACTTTCAGAAACGAAGATCCAGTCGCCATCCTGCTGCTGGCAGAGACTGTACACGGCCCGGTCGTCCCGGCCGCGGTGCGTGATGTTCCGCATGGCCGCCCGCCGGCACTTACGGCCTTCGTGCGTGAACGTGGCCAGAGCGATGATGGAGCCGCGGTTTCCGGTCTCGGGGTTCGTCCAGTTCACCTGCTCGTGATCCGGCCGGTTGTTCAGCACCTCGCGGGCGGTTTCCCGGAGGATCGTCCAGTCCGATTCGCGGAAGTCGGTCAGTGCCGCACCGCGCATCCACTGCCAGACGGCATGGGCCGGCACGGCGGCGACCGCCAGTGCGAGGAGCAGGGCGCATCGGAGAAGAGTTCGGTCGCTGCGGGGCATCCTGTTGTTCCCGATCGGTCTCGAGTGGTTTCCACGGACTACTTTTAGTTCAGACCGTGCGTCCCGGCAACTGTTCAACCCGGTCCGCGCACCGTTCGGGTCAGCCGATGATCCGGCCGACGCCTCCGCGGCGGGGATCACCCGCGGCCTCCAGGCGCCCGTTGTCGAAATGCCGCACCAGGTGAGCGCCGCCGAAGAAGAGGCTCTCGGTCTCCCACTGCTGGATGGCGTCGGGAAGGCCCGGCCGGCCTAGAAACCGTTCCGGATCCAGGCCCGGTTCCAGCGACAGCAGGTCCGCTTCCACGTGCAGCCGGGGCCGGCCGATGGCTTCATCCGGTGCGCAGCCTTCCTGCAGCAGGTGCACGAGCACCTGAACCAGGGCGCTGCGGATACGGTTAGAGCCGCCGGATCCCAGGGCTGCCTGCCAGCCATCGCCGACGGCCAGAGTTGGGGCCATCATGGAACCGAGCCGCCGGTCGGGACGCCAGCGGCCGATTCCTTCCGGATTGATGTCCTCCTCGCCGAGCATGTTGTTGGTCATGATCCCGGTGCCGGGAATGAGACATCCGGAGCCTTCACCGTTGGAGACCGTCATGGCGGCCGCGTTACCGTCTCCATCCACCACGCTGATGTGGGTGGTGCCACGGCTGACCTGGTCGGATGCGCCGAGCAGTGACGGCCGGGCATCCAGGGTTGCAGCCAGCGCCTGTGCGACGGCCACCGGATCCGGCGCCCTGCCGGTGAGCGCCATGAGCGTGTGCCGGATCAGAACGCCGCCGGCCGACGGGGGCGGATTGGTGAGGAGTCGGGCGTTTCCGAATTCGAACGCCAGCGGTGCCCGGGGGATGACCCGATAAGCGGTCAGGTCCTCCCGCGTGAGGTGGCCACCCTGCTCACGACAGAGGCGGACCAGCCGCTCGCCCAGCTCACCCCGATAGAAAAGATCCGGACCCTCCCTGGCCAGGTGCTCGAGGCTGTCCGCGAGTGCCGGCGTACGGAGATGATGGCCCGTTCGCGCCGACTCGAATCCCGGCACGGAGGCATAGATGGGCCGGACGATGTCGAAGATGCTGCCCTGAAAATCGTTCACCGACAGCCCTTCCCGGGCAAGCCAGACGGCCGGCTGGATCAGATCGGTCATGGGCAGGCTGGCGTAAGCGCGCTGTGCCTCGAACATGCCGGCCACGCTGCCCGGTGTGGCGATGCTGCCGGCACCGATGTGGAAAGACTGGAGTGCGGTGCCGAAATCCGCATCGATGGCATAACAGGCTTCCGGACTGCCGAGGTGAGCGCGGGGAGTATGGGCAAAGAAGTCGAGCAGGCGGGCCTCCCCTTGTGCCGGGCGGGCGAGCAGAAAACCACCGCCGGCGAGGGAGGCCAGCACCGGTTCCGCTACGCAGGCGGCGAACTGAGCCGCGATGACCGCATCGAACGCATTGCCACCCGCCTCGAGCACCTCGATGGCAGCCGCCGCGGTGGCGGGGTGGCCGCAGGCGACCGCGCCGGACATGTATCAAGCCTCCTGAGGCGTCGTGAGGAAAGGCACTTTACCGGTCGGATCCTCTGGTAGGCTAGCGGAGATGACCGCAGCTTCCTCCCCTCGGTATTTGAGCCCGGCCGGCTGGAACCGGCTGCTGCCGGCTCGGACGCCTTCGCCGCTCGAGGGCGATCTGCAGTGCGACCTGGCTGTGGTGGGCGGTGGCTATACCGGTCTCGCGGCGGCCAGACGCTGGTCCGAACTCGAGCCGGATGCTTCCGTGGTGGTGCTGGAGGCGTTGAGCATCGGCGAAGGCAATCCGGGGCGCAATTCCGGATTTCTGCTGGAGGTCGCTCTGGCAGAGGATGCGGATTCTTCTGCGGTTTCGCGGATGGATGCGTGCAACCGGCTGCTCCGGGAGACCATGGCACAGATCGTCGCGCTGGTGGCGGAATCCGGCCAGACCTGCGAGCTCGAGCGTCGCGGCACCTATCGGGCGGCGGTGGGCGCCGCGGCCCGGAAATCCCTGGCGGGATACCGGCGTTTTCTCGATGCGGCGCGCCTGCCCTATGCGGCACTCGATCGCGAGGCACTGGCGGCCAGGATCGGCTCGAGCTTCTACCGGGAGGGGCTGTATTCTCCGGACTGCTATCTGGCCCAACCTGCCGCGCTGATCCGTGCGCTGGCGGCAACACTGCCTGAGAGCGTCACCGTGGCGGAACAGGCCTGTGTGGACAGTCTTGTCAGAGACGGTGCCGACTGGCGGCTGGACGCCGGCGGTCATCAGATCAGAGCCCACCAGGTGATCCTCGCCAACAACGCATTCGCGAAACAGCTGCATCGGGGTGCCGGTCGCGTTGTAGCCATGTATACCTCGGCGGGCATCACCGAGCCTCTCGATGCCGCCACGCTCACCCGGCTCGGAAGCGACGAGAACTGGGGACTCCTGCCGGCGCACCGGCTGGGTGCGACACTCAGGCGGACGTCCGATGGCAGGCTGCTGGTGCGCACTTTCCACCGCTACGAACGTGAAGACGATCCGCGGCAGCTGGACGCGCGCCTCGGCACCTGTCTCATGAGCCGGTTCCCGGCGCTGCCTCAGCCTGCCTTCGCCAGCGTCTGGTCAGGTGCGGTGGGCTATACCCAGGGCGGCGGACCGCTCTGGGGGGCTCTGGACGAGAATGTCTGGATATCCGCCGGCTGCAATGGCGGCGGGGTGGTCAAAGGCACCCTGCTCGGCCGCGCCCTGGCCGAGCGGGCATTCGGGCGGGAGACGGTGGACGTTCCCGGCCTGTTCGGCGCTGCCCGGTGGCTGCCGCCGGATCCTTTCCGGCGGATCGGCTACGAGGCGGCTGCGCGCTGGCAGGCGAAGGCAGGCAGGGCAGACGCGCTGGGAGAACGCGCACGGGAGGGAGAATCGTGAGTGAATCCATGGGCCTGCTGAGCCTGCTACCGGCGGGTATTGCCATTCTTCTGGCTTTCCTCACCCGGAACACCATCTTCTCACTGGCCGCGGCCTGCCTGATCGGTGTGCTGGTGGCCGGCGAGGGACTGATCGGATTTCCCAACCTGCTGAAGAACGTTCTCGGCACCACGGCGTTCTCCTGGATATTCCTGCTGGAGATATTCATCGGTGTCACCATCGCGTTCTTTCAGCGCACGGGCGCGATCGCCAACTTCAGCCGCTGGGTGGAAAGCCGCACGCTCAACCGGATGCGGGTGCAGCTCATCGCCTGGGTGATGGGCATGTTCGTATTCTTCAGCGATTACTTCTCGCCACTGTTCGTGGGCGCGACCATGCGGGATCTGTCGGACCGACACCGGATCTCCCGGGAAAAACTCGCCTACATCGCCGACTCGACGTCAGCGCCCGTGAGCGTGCTTGTGCCGGTGACCGGCTGGGCCGTGTTCATTGCGGGTCTTCTTATCGGCATGGGCCCGGTGGAGGATGCGGTGGATGCCATGGGCGTGTTCGTCGCGTCCATTCCCTACAACTTCTATGCGCTGCTGGCGGTGGGCATGGTCGGGCTGATCGCCGCGAAAATCATCCCTGACTTCGGACCCATGAAGGCGGCCGAGGCACGGGCCCAGGAGACCGGCAAGGTGTTCCGGGACGGTGCCGAACCGCTCATGGGGGAGGAGCTCACGGAGATCCAGGTGTTTCCGGCCATCCGGACCAGCCTGTTCTGGAACTTCGTGCTGCCGGTGCTGGTGGTGATCGGCGTCGGAATCGGCACTTTCATCCTCACGTCCACGGCCATGACCATGGAGGCCTTCCTGCTCTCCTCGGTAATCGCCGGCATCATCATGCGTGTCCAGGGCATACCGCTGCCGGACATCATGAAGACGGCGGTGGCCGGTGTGAAAGGCGTGATGCCGGCGGTGATCATTCTGGCCTTCGCCTATGCGTTGAACGACCTGTCAAAGACCATGGGGACGGCCCAGTTCATCGTTTCGGTCACGGAGTCCTGGCTGACACCCGCCCTGCTCCCCGGTCTCACCTTTCTGATCGCCGGCGTCATTGCGTTCTCCACCGGAACCTCCTGGGGTACCTTCGCCATCCTGATGCCGATCAGCGTGCCCATAGCCTTCACCTTCGCGGGGGGTGAAGCCGGGCCGGTGGTGTACGCGACCATCGCCGCGGTGGCTGGCGGGGGCGTATTCGGCGATCACTGCTCGCCGCTGTCGGATACCTCCATCCTGGCCTCCACGGGTGCAGCCTCCGACCACATCGATCACGTGAAAACGCAGATTCCCTACGCCTTTCTGATCGGCCTGCTGAGTCTCGTCGTGTACCTCCTGTTCGGCCTGTTGATCTGATGGCGGAGAATTCAGGAAACTGAGGCCCGGACAAGCAGGCGGAGAACAGGTTGAAGACGATTCTTGTGATGGCGCTGATCGCGGCCGCTGGTGCCTGGTGGCTGTTCGCAATGCCCGATGTGGGAGCGCCGGACGGAAGCGGGCACCGGGTGCCGGAGACGCCGGAAGCCATCGAACGGGGTGCCTATCTGGTGGCCGCGGGCGGCTGCATCAGCTGTCACTCGGGTGTGGAGGATCCGGGATCGCTCAGTGGCGGACTGCCGCTGGAGTCGGATTTCGGCACCTTCTATGCGCCCAACATCACCCCTGATCCGGCCACAGGTATCGGCGGCTGGACGGCCGGGGATTTTCTGCTGGCCCTCAAGCACGGGCGCACGCCCGGCGGCAGTTTCTATTTCCCCGCCTTCCCGTACCCGTCCTATGCAGGCATGACGGACGAGGACGCGCTGTACATGGCCGCCTATCTGCTCGCGCAGCCGCCGGTGGTGTCTGAGACTCCGGATCATGAACTACCCGGCTGGCTCGGCCGCTGGACGATTGCGGGATGGAATCTGCTGGCGCGTCTGCTGAATCCCGAGCTGCCCGTCGAGACAGACCCGGTGGTGGCGCGGGGCGCCTATCTTGCCCGTCATCTCGGCCACTGCGGCGAATGTCACACGCCCAGAAACGGGCTTGGCATCCCGGATCTGTCGCGTGAATTCGGCGGCGGCAGGATTGCGGACGGCAAGGTGGAAGCCATCGACGCCGATGCGCTCAACAACTGGTCGCAGGACGCCTTTGCGCTCTTCCTGACGCTGGGTCTCAAACCGGACGGGGAGTTCGTCGGCGGCAAGATGGAGCCCGTGATCGAGCACAACACCAGCCGCCTGACGGAAGATGATCGGAAAGCGATGGTGGCGTTTTTTCTCCGCGGTCAGGACTGACCGCATGGAAAGCTGCCACCATGCCCGGGACGACGTCTATTCGTCGTCCACCCGATAGGAGTCGTGGCAGTTACCACAGCTGCCGCCCAGGTTGCGCAGGCCGCCCAGGGTGGCTGCCTGGTCGCCGCCTGCGGCGGTATCCGCGAAGGTCAGAGCAGCCTCTGCGAGGGCTGCGGCCTTGGCGGCGAAATCATCCGGGTTCTCCCAGATCACCGGCAGGGCTTCGGTTTCCACGGCGAATGCGCGGGTGTCCATGGCGGCGAAGCGCTCCGGGATCATGGTTGCCAGAACGGCTATCCGTCGGGCATTCCGCTCGGCGACGGCCGCGTCGAACGGCGCACCTCGCGCCATGCCGACGATGGGGCCGATGTTCACGGCGAGCAGCTTGAACACGGCCTGCCGGTTCTCGGTGGCCGTGACCGCCTGCTGTTCCGGCGTGGGTCCTTCCTCCGCAGACAGGCTGGTGGCGAACAGCGCGCTCAGTACGGATGCCGCGATGATTATCTTTCTTCCCTGATTGGGCATGGGGTTCCTCTCCTGTTGAAGGGTCATGTGTCTCCTTCGGGGATGGTGACCGAACACTGGCGCGCCGGCAAGCGCGTTCCGATCAGTCCGAGTCCGCCTGGTCCGGGAACATGGCGTCCCAGTCGAAGACCTCGACGCGTTCGCCGGCCAGTGTGTAGGCGGCTTCCGCCAGCTCGGTGCTGGATGCTGAAGTGCTGATCACGCCGGTGACCCAGTGCGGCCCGTAGGGGTCTTCCACGGCCACCGGCTCCGGCAGGGAGACGAACACCACCTGGTTCGGCGGTGGCGGAGGCACATGAATGCAGGCGCCGAAGTACGGCACCATGAGAAAGTCCTTGAGCTTGTCGCCTTCGAGATTGATAGGCACCAGGTATCCGGGCAGCTTCACCCGCTGGCCGTTGAGCTCGTTGACCACAGGTGCCTCCGCCATGGCTGTGGCCTGGGGCGGGGCCGCATCGAAGAAGTGATCCACGGACACGCTGGGCGGGATCCAGCCCTCCGGGAGCAGGTCGTCCCAGGTGATCTGGCGCACGTCACCGGCGGCGGTCTCTGCTGCGGGAGCGACGGCAGGCGACAGAAGCGCCAGGAGAAGGGCGAGGGCCTGAAAAAAGTTGCGGATGGTCGATGGCATGCGTGGTACGGCTAGCGGCTGGTCAGATCCAGGCTGAGTGTGGAGACGGTATCCCGGAAGGTCAACGTCCGGACGGGCCCCGCGCCTTCCACGTTCACGGTGTTCACCTGGTCCGGCCAGAGGTCCCGCAGGGCTCCGTGGGAGATGTGCAGGGTGATGAGCGGTACGTCCGGCAGGCGGGTGGCCTGGTACACCCAGAGAAAGTCACCGTCGATCTCGGTGCCGCGCAGGGTCAGCGGCACAGGGCTGCCCGCACCATCGGCCAGCGTGAAACGCTCGTGTACGTAGAGACCGAACCGCTGCCGATCCTCGTCGTTCTCGAAGAGGTTCGCGCCACGGCCGGCGATCTCCGCAGCCACCTGTTCGGCGTCGTGCAGGTAGAACCGGTGCATCACCTCGATCCTCCCGGACCGGTCATTGAAGAGCACGGTGGTGAAAGCGGCCTTCAGCCGGTGCGCGACGGCGTCCTGGATGCTGAGGCTGATGATCAGCCCGACGGCCAGCAGCGGCAGACGGCGTGCACCTGCCTGTCGCCATCTCATCCGCCGGGGTTCTGATCGACGGCCGCCGATCGCATCGGCACCGGGTCGTCGGCACCGGTGCGGGCTGCGGGTATGGCGTCCGGACCGTCCATCTTGTCCGCATCCGCCTTGAGCGGAACGGTTGCGTCATACATCAGATCCCTGTCCGGAATGTTGCCGGGTTCCGGCGGCGGGTCGAAGATCTCGAGCCGGGAGGGGATGATCCTGCGCGGATAGTGATTGTTGGAAACATCCACGTCTGCCGTCTCCCAGTGCGGATCCACCTCGATCGCAGTGACGCGTTTCTCCCGGGCGATGAGCTTCATCACCGCGTGCGGGCTCCGGCGCCAGATCTCTGCCGGCAGATAGAGATCTTCCGTGCTCTCGTCCGCGTAGGTGATCCGGAGGATGATGGGCATGACAAGTCCGCCTACGTTGGAGAATTCCATGACGTAGTAGTAGAGGTCCTCTTCGACCGCGCGGGCCAGTGCTTCCTGCTTCCAGGCCGGATTGGAGTGCAGCGGTTCGATGAGGGATTCCAGGTAGGCCTCGTAATCGTTGCGATCCTGATTGGAGACCGTGAACTTGTCGTTCTCGTTGTAGAAATCCTCGAGCCAGGGATAGCGCTCCGTACGCCTGGGCTTGCCTTCGGCCGCGTTGTTCAGATCGGTCCGGGAGGCGGGCTCGTCGAGATAGGCCTGCCGCTGCTTCGGTGCCTCCGCGTCCGGGTTGCTGCTGTCCACTTTCAGCTCGGTGACGCGGTCGATGGAGATGTCCACGTGATTGGTGCTGTAGAACCAGCCGCGCCAGAACCAGTCCAGATCCACACCGGAAGCCTCCTCGAGGGTCCGGAACAGATCGGAAGGCGTGGGCCGTTTGAACATCCAGCGCTGCGCGTACTCCTGGAACGCAAAGTCGAACCGTTCCCGGCCGAGAATGGTCTCCCGGAGAATGTTCAGGGCAGTGGCCGGCTTGGCGTAAGCGTTGTTGCCGAACTGCAGGACGGACTCCGAGTTCGTCATGATGGGCACCTGGTTTTCGCTCTTCATGAAGTCGACGATCCATCGGGCCTCGCCGCGCTGTGACGGGTAATCGTCCTCCCACTCCTGCTCGGCGATGAACTGCAGAAAGGTATTGACCCCTTCGTCCATCCACGTCCACTGACGCTCATCGGAGTTGACGATCATGGGGAAGTAGAAATGCCCGACTTCGTGAATGACCACCCCGATCAGAAAGCGCTTGGTGGCGCGGGAGTAGGTCCGCTCGCCGTTTTCACGCAGCTCGGTACGGGGGCCATTGAACGTGATCATGGGGTATTCCATGCCGCCGGCCGGACCGTTCACGGACTGAGCTGTGGGATAGGGGTAGGGGAACGAGAAGCGGGAGTACACCTCCATGGTGTGTATCACCGCCTGGGTGGAGTACCGCGACCAGAGGGGGTCGCCTTCCTTCGGAAAGAAGGACATGGCCATCACCAGCGGATTCGACGGATCGTCCTGGTGGTAGCCCTGGGCATCCCAGATGAACTTCCGCGAAGACGCCCAGGCGAAATCACGGACGTTCTCGGCCTTGAAACGCCAGGTGCGGGTGTCGGTCGCCCGCTCGGACTCTCTCTCCAGCGCTTCGTCGGGTGTGACCACGTAAACGGGTCGATCGGCGTTCTCGGCCTGCTTGAGGCGCTCCCGCTGGGCGGCGGTCAGCACCTGGCCCGGATTTGCGAGCACGCCCGTACTCGAGACCACATGGTCGGCGGGCACGGTGATCGAGACGTCGTAGTCGCCGAATTCGAGGGTGAACTCACCCCGGCCCAGAAATTCCTTGTTGTGCCAGCCCTCGTAGTCGGAGTAGACCACCATGCGCGGATACCACTGGGCCAGCAGGAAGATGTCGTTGCCGTCCTCGGGGAAGTGCTCGAATCCGGACCTGGGTGAGACCGCCTTGCCGTCCACCAGATTGTTGGCCCAGTCGATATCGAGCTTCACCACGGCACCCGGCTTCAGCGGCTCGGGGAGGTCCACGCGCAGCAGCGTGCCGACGACGGTGTGATCCAGGTCCCGACCGGCGCTCGCCACCTTCGTCAGGGTGACGCCGCTTTCGAAATCGCGCATGAACTGCAGGCGGCGGAGCTCGCCGAACGTGAGCCGCGTGGATTCGGCCACGGTCTGGGTGAGGGCGTCCATGCTGTCTTCCCGGAACCGGTTCTGGTCGAGCTGCAGCCAGAGATAGCGGAGACTGTCCGGTGAGTTGTTCCTGTAGGTGATGGTCTGCGATCCCGTGATCCGCCGCGCCTCCTCGTCCAGGCGCACGTCGATCTTGTAGCTGGCTTCCTGCTGCCAGTACTCGTGCCCGGGCCCGCCCGCGGCATTCCGGTAGGCATTGGGTGTGGGCAGAACCTCGTCGAGCTGACGGAAACGGTCGACGAAGGTTCCCTTCGTCTGTTCCACTGGCGGGATCAGGCCCAGCACGGGCGGCTGATAGGGTGCGGCTTCGGTTTCCTGTGCGGACAGGGACCCGGACGACAGGCAGGCCGCCAACAGGAGGAGCAGCAGTGGTACGGAGGGATGGCGTGGATATCGCATGTAACTGTTCTTTTCCTGGCGGTCTGTGTTCCTGAGAGTGTTTAACGTTGTCAATTGCTCATACCGGGCTATGATCGGCCGGGACGAAAGAGAATCGTTCAACGAGAGGAGGAACGAGATGTCCGATTTTCACAGCATCGAGATGCAGTCGATCACCGGCGAGCCGGTCAGTCTATCGAAGTTTCAGCAAAACCTCTGCCTGATCGTCAACGTCGCCAGCCGCTGAGGCCTCACTCCCCAGTACGCAGGTCTGCGTACCCTGTATCACACCTACAAGGACCGGGGATTTACCGTTCTCGGCATGCCCTGCAACCAGTTCGGCGCTCAGGAACCCGGCACGGAGGCGGAAATTCTCGAGTTCGTGCAGACGAAGTACGACGTGGATTTCCCCATGTTCGCCAAGATCGATGTGAACGGCGACGGCACCTGCGAGCTCTACCAGCTGCTCAAGTCGGCGCACCCTGGTGATATCGCCTGGAACTTCACCAAGTTCCTGGTGGATGGGGACGGCAACGTGATCGAGCGCTTCGAGCCGAAGACGACGCCGGAGGAGATCGAGCCCAGAGTGAAGGCGCTGCTCGGCTGACCGCCCGGGGATGCCCTATTCGGCAGAGACCCGCACGATGCTGCCTGCGCTGCCGTCGGTGACCAGAAAGATGCTGCCGTCGGCGGCCACCCGCACGTCCCGGATGCGGGCTTCCAGCTCGGAGAACAGCGCGCTTTCGGTGACGCGTCCGCCCGCTCCGAGCTCGAGTCGTCGGACTTCCCTGGCCACCAGCGCGCCCACCAGGAGGTCTCCCTCGAGCTCGGGAAACATCCCGCCCCGGTAGAGGGCGAATCCTGACGGCGCAATGGAGGGCACCCAGTACCTGATGGGCTGGGCCATGTCCGGATGCTCGGTGAACGGAGACACATAGGCGCCCGAGTAGTCCATGCCGTAGGTGATGGCCGGCCAGCCGTAGTTTCTGCCCGGAATCAGCACGTTCACCTCGTCGCCGCCCCGCGGCCCGTGCTCATGGAGGTAGACGGTGCCGCTGCGGTCGTCCACCACCAGACCCTGGGGATTGCGGTGGCCGTACGTCCAGACAGCGGGATGCCCTTCCACACCGTCCGCGAACGGATTGTCTTCCGGGATGCGGCCATCGGTATGGATGCGCACCGTCTTGCCGAGCAGAGCATGGGGGTCCTGTGCGGCTTCCCGGTAATCGAAGCCCTCACCGGTGGTGACCAGGAGCGTGCCATCGGGCAGAAAGGCGAGCTTGCCGCCGAAGTGCTGGGGCAGACGTTTTCTCGGAGTCACCGAGAAGATGACGGTCACGTCCGTGAGCGTGCTTCCGGCGAGCCTGGCCCGGGCTACGGTCGTCGCATTGGATCTGCGCTGACCTTCCGCATAGGCGAGATAGATCGTCCCACTGGTGGCGAAATCGGGATCGGGCAGGACGTCGAACAGGCCGGCCTGGCCGTTCGCCGCAAAAAATACCGCCGGTACACCATCGATGACCTGAATGCCGCCGGCGGTATCGATCCGCTTGAGTTTCCCCGACCGCTCGGTGATCAGCAGCGAGCCGTCCGGCAGCTCGGCAAGCCCCCAGGGGAAGTTGAGATCGTCGGCGATGGTGGTGAGCCGGTACTCGAGCGCGTGCGCCGACTGGGTGCCGGTGAAAATCTGGCCCGCCAGCAGGGCGGTCAGCAGGAACATCTGCGCAAAGGAGCCTCGAATCATCGTTTCGTCCGGGGGATATGCTGAATCGAAGTCGGTATCCTATGGCAAATCTTTCAGGGGATGAAAGCCGCGTGATCCGCTCCATTGGCGCTTTTCTCGTCGCCGTGCTGGTTGCCTACCTCATCGGCGCTGCGCTGGCGACTCAGCACGTGCTCGGCGCACTCACCACCATGGGCATGAACATCGACTTCGGCGTCTGGGCCCACGCCACGCTGCACGATCTCATCGGCATGTTCGGAACCTATGCGCCGCTGATCGCGATTGCGTTTCTCGTTGCCCTGCCTGTCATCCTCCTGATCTGCCGCGGCCGCCCCGGGTGGCGGCGGATCGGCTACATCACCGGTTTCTTCACCGCCATCATCGTCATGCATCTGCTCATGCCGCTGGTGCTCAACGTCACGCCGGTGGCGGCCGCCCGGTTTTTCGGCGGCCTCATACAGCAGGGGCTTGCCGGAGCGGTTGGCGGTTACGTCTTCTTCCGGCTGGGCCGGTCCCTGAAGCTGGAAACGGAGGTCGCATGAGCACCGAGGCGGACGACGTGGTCACCGGAGAGGGCGGCCGTGGCGGCGTGCTCAGCCGGGCCCTGGACTGGATCGAGCGGACGGGCAACCGGCTGCCGGATCCGGCGCTGCTGTTCTTTGCGCTCCTCATCGCCGTCTGGCTGCTGTCGGCCCTCATGAGTCAGTTCAGCTACGACCACGTGGATCCCCGCTCCGGCGAGGCGATCGAGGTGCAGAATCTGCTCACGGGCGCGGCGCTGACGAGCTTCTTCTCCAACATGGTCACCACGTTCGTGCAGTTTCATCCGCTCGGCGTGGTGCTGCTGGCCATGCTCGGCATCGGCGTCGCCGATTACACGGGATTCATCAAGGCGGGTCTGCGCGCACTTCTGAACGTGACCTCCCGGAAGCTGCTGACCCCCATGCTGCTGCTGATCGGCATCATCAGCCACAGCGCGGTGGATGCGGGATACGTGCTCGTCATCCCGCTGGGCGCCGTGATCTTCCAGGCCGCGGGCCGGCATCCGCTGGTGGGCATCGCCGTGGCCTTCGCCGGCGTGTCCGGCGGTTTTTCGGCCAATTTCGTGCCCTCGGCCCTGGATCCCATGCTGCAGGGTATCAGCCAGGCGGGTGGGCAGCTCATCGACCCGGACCTCAGCCTGAATCCGCTGAACAACTGGTTCTTCACCTCCGCGTCGACCCTGCTCATCATCGGTCTCGGCTGGTATATCAGCGAAGCGCTGGTGGAGCCGAGGCTTCAGCATCTGGTGCAGGATGGCGATCTGGCGCAGGCAAACGAGATGGAAGCGCTCTCCGACGCGGAACGGGGCGGGCTGACCGCGGCCATTGTCGCCATGGCCGTGGGCATCGGGCTGCTGGTCCTCACCGCCTTCCCCGAAACGTCCGCCTGGCGTGATGCCGGCGGTGAGCTGGCCGCGTCCGGTGCGCCGCTCATGCGCTCCATCGTGCCGCTGATCTTTCTGCTGTTCATCATCCCGGGCATCGTCTACGGCTATGTGGCCGGAACGGTGGCGGGCCACCGGGACATCATCGCCGGCATGACCCAGGCGATGAGCGGCATGGCCTACTACATCGTCATGGCGTTCTTCGCGGCGCTGTTCATCGCCGAGTTCGGCCGTTCGAATCTGGGGGCGCTGTTCGCGCTGCAGGGCGCGGCCTGGCTGAAGGCGGCGGCCATGCCGGCGACCTTCACCATCGTCGGGCTCATTCTGATCACGGGAATGATCAATCTGTTCGTCGGGTCCGCATCGGCCAAGTGGGCCCTGCTCGCACCCATCTTCGTGCCCATGCTCATGCAGCTCGGAATCTCGCCGGATCTGACTCAGGCCGCTTATCGGGTGGGTGATTCCTCGACCAACATCATCACCCCTCTGATGCCCTATTTTCCGCTGGTGGTGGTGTTCTGCCAGCGTTACGTGAAGTCCACGGGCATCGGCACCGTGGTCGCCATGATGCTCCCGTACTCGTTGGGTTTCCTCGTGGTCTGGTCCGCCTTCCTCGTCCTCTACTGGACGCTGGGCGTTCCGCTGGGGCTGGGGGCCAGCTACGTCTATCCCTGAGGTTGCCGGCCGGGATCAGCGGCCTTCCGGTACTTCCGGCGGGAAGTGCTGGAGAATCACCCCGACCGCGTCGCGCACGGTCTGGGACAGGCGTTTCTGGTCCGCCATGGTGATCTCCCGGACCGTCCACCCCATCCACTTCTTCTGGTCGCTCGCCCGGTCGATGATGTCGATGACCAGGCCCGCTTCGGTGCTCTCCTGGGTGACCACCTGGCTGCCCTGGGTCTGCCCCACCACGTAGACCTGACGGTAGCTGCTCACGAACGCCGTGGTTCTGATGGTGGGCGTACCGCCCAGGACGAAGCCGACCAGAAAATCGGCGTTGTTCGCGCTCTCCGAGTAGCGGAATCCCTGCCGCTCCAGAAATCTGCGGGTTTCCTGTCTCAGCGCCGGCTCCAGGGCCGGATTCGGCGGGTTCGGGGACGCCACGATCAGCGTGCGCTGCGGAACGAAGGCGAAGGTCTCGAAGGTACTGAAATCCGTGGTGAGATCGTAGTCGCTGTAGCCGGTGGGCTTCGTCATGCAGCCGGCGGACAGGCAGGCGCTCAGGAGCATCGCCAGGAATGGCAAGCGGGTTCTGGTAACAGAGATCATGGGTTCAGGCTCCCTTCAGCTGGTCAATGGCCGTGAGATCGTTCAGAGCGTCCACGAGAAGATCCGCCCAGCGGGCGATCAGGCGACGCACCTGGGCGCGGTTGGATGCCCGGGTGGAACGATAGGTTTCACCGGGCGTGCTGGCGGAGCGGGTATCGAGCGCCCGGACGAGCACGGCGTCGGTCTGGGAATCGATGAGCTCCACGACGAAGGTAGCCTGACCCACGGATTCGATGTGGTATCGATCGACACCGGCATCATCCGGCGGGATCCGGGAGACCACGTCCAGCAGGTAACCGCGCACTCTGAGCACGTCGGGGCCCGGCTCAGTCACCTGCGGCAGCGTGAGCCGGTCGAGCGCCCGGTCGAACTCCTCGTTGATCAGACGTTTCAGCTCCGCTTTCTGCTCGGGGCCGATGGCGTATCCGGCGGCCGCGTCGTCCTGCGTGCCCGTCAGCGGGCGGTAGCGGATACCGGCGTTCTCGAGAATCACTTTCTGATAGCCGTCGAGCCGGAACCCCTCGCGGACCCAGACCTGAGTCATGAGCGTCCCTTCCAGCGGCACCAGGCCGTCGAAGCTCCGGGCCGCGGCAGGTGCCCGGTGCGGTTCGGGCTGGCTGACGCAGCCGGCCAGGAGGAAGGCGGCCAGGACGATGGCGGGGGTGGCGATGGGTGATCGCAATAGGGGTCTCCGTTTCCGGGCGGATTCTAGCCAAAGGCCGGAAGGCTGGATAGCGCTGTCCGATTCGGGGAATAATCCGCGCCATCGGAGGAAGCGGATGAATCATGTCGGGCGTTGAGACGCTGGTGAACCGGATCGGCAGGCAGAACTACCTCGCCCTGTCCCTTTTCTGTTATCTGATCGCGGATGCGTTCTTCCCGGATAACCATCTGCTCACCTACACCATACTTGCCATGCTCATCGTCTCCGGGCCGCTGGCGACGGGGAAGACTTTCGGTGAGCGCTGGGTGACGGTGGTGCTGGCGGTCGCCATGGTCGTCCTCGGCTATCTGAGCTCGCTGGTTGCCAACCATCACCTGGGCCTGATCGCGAGCCTCGTTGCCGCGGCCTTCTTCCTGGATATGATCTATCTGATCTCCAAGGCGCTCCTGAAAGAGCAGACCCGGGTGACGGGAGAGACCATCTGGGCGGCCATCAACGTCTACGTGCTGCTCGGGCTGATGTTCGCGTTCCTCTACACGGCGGTGCTCGCGGTGGAACCCATGGCCTTCTCGGGTGGCATTCTCGAGGACAGCGCGAATCCGATTGCGCAGTCCATGATCTACTACAGCTTCGTGACCATGACGACGCTGGGCTACGGAGACATCACACCGGAAATCCAGGTGGCGGCTACGCTTGCCTACGTGCAGGCGCTGGTCGGACAACTCTATGTGGCGATTCTGATCGCCAGGCTGGTATCGCTATACAACCTATCAGACAAGGAGCAGTCCTCTTGAGGAAAACAGTCGCGGCGCGCAGCCGCAGGTGGATGCTGACCGGGCTACTGCTGCTCGCTTCTCCCTTACTTCACGGGGAGGTGCTGCAGGTGACCGGAAGTCTCTGGTCGCCCTATGTGGACGGCGATCTGCCGAATGGCGGGCTGGCGGCCGATCTGGTGCGCACGGCCCTGAATCGGGCGGGCTTCGAGGTGAATGCCAACATCGAAACCTGGAGCCGTGCCTACGAAGGCGTGGCGGTCGGTGTCTACGACGTGGTCCCCGCCATCTGGCAGACCCCGGCACGGGAGGCGGATCTGATCTTCTCCAACCCGTATCTGCTCAACGACATCATCTTCATGTCCCGGCGCGGCGTGCTGGTGGAGTATCAGACCCTCTCCGATCTTTCCGGTTACCGGATCGGCGTGGTGCGGGACTACGCCTACGATGAGAAATTCGACAGCCATCCGGACCTGATCCGTATCGCGAACGGCCATCTCATCCAGAACCTGCTGCTGCTGCGACAGGACCGTCTGGACGTGGTGGTAGGGGACAAGTGGGCACTCCTGCACGAGATCTCCCGGTTCATGCCCGAGGATCTCGGCTACTTCCGGGCGCTGGACAAACCGCTGGCGAGGCGGGCTCTCCGGCTGGGGGTCAGCCGGAAGAATCCGAAGGCGCAGGAAATCGTCGCTGCCTTCGACCAGGCCATCGCGGCCATGCGCGAAGATGGCACTTACGACGACATCGTACGGCGGCACACGGCGGGACTGGCGAAGCTGCCCGAGCGGCGTTGAGAATCAGTCCTTGTCGACGAGGGAGAAGTTGGCGAAGTTCGGATCCTTCGGGGTCCGGTCGTCAGCCGGTGAGCCTTTCCTGACACCGTCGAAGAAGTCCATCTCCTCCACGTAGCGCTTCAGGTCGCGCTCGGCCGCCTCCCGGGTGGGGAAGGGGCCATGGTCGTCCTCCCGCGTCTGGTAGAACCAGCCGCCATTCTGGCAGAACACCCTGTCGCGGGAACGGAAGAAGGTACTGTCCTGACTGTCCGATTTACGCATGTCGGTAATTATCGCTTCGGGCGGGTGTGTGAGACGTGCGTCGGGTCACAAAAGTCCGGTGCAGAAGGCAGCCGTGTTTCCATCCCTCTGGATTTGTTGTTGAATCCCACGCTTGACGGTTTTTCCGGGGGAACGCATGACAGAAGCGCGACTGGACGATTTCCGGTTAGAAACACGGGCCTGGCTGGAGGCGAACTGTCCGCCCGGCGCCCGCGGTCCGGGGCCGATCTCGAACGGCTCCAGCAGGATCGTCATCGAGGATGCGGATACACGGCTCTGGCTCGAACGGATGATCGAGAAGGGCTGGACCGTGCCCAACTGGCCGAAGGAATACGGCGGCGGCGGCCTGTCCAAGGACGAATACGTCGTTCTCCTTCAGGAAATGGGTCGAATCGGCGCCCGGCCCGCACTTTCGAGCTTCGGCACGTCCATGATCGGGCCCACGCTGCTCGAGATGGGCACGGAAGATCAGAAGTCCCGGCACCTGCCGCGGATTGCGAGGGCGGAAGTGGAATGGTGCCAGGGCTACAGCGAGCCCGGCTCCGGCAGCGATCTGGCGAGCCTCCGGACCCGGGCCGTGGATGCCGGCGATCACTTCGTGATCAACGGGCAGAAGATCTGGACCTCCGGCGCTCAGCATGCGGACTGGATGTTCATCCTGGTGCGCACGGACCCGGATGCGCCCAAGCACGAAGGCATCAGTTTCCTGCTGCTGCCCATGGATCAGGAAGGCGTGACGGTGAAACCCATCCGCCTCATCAGCGGCGACTCGCCGTTCAACGAGACCTTCTTCGACAACGCCATCGCCAGCAGGGAAGACCTCGTCGGCGAGCTCAACAAAGGCTGGACCGTGGGCAAGCGGCTGCTCCAGCACGAGCGCTCCGGCATGGAGTCACTGGTTTCGGGCAGCGCCGACGCTGAGTCGAGCTCCCTGGTGGCTGAGGCGAAGCGGCGGCTCGGCGAGGTGGAGGGCCGTATCGGCGACGCATCCTACCGAGGCGAAGTGCTTGCGTATGAGATGAACAACGAAGTATTCCGACTCGCGCAGAAACGGGCGGTGGAGGAATCCGACGGTGGCACACCGGGCCCGGTGACTTCGATCTTCAAGGTCTACGGGAGCGAACTGCAGCAGGATTATTACGACCTGCTGATGCGGATCCGGGGCAGCAGCGGTGCCGTAGCCGATCCCGAAAACTTCAGCGAGGCGGAGCTGGCGGCGGTGCGGAACTGGCTCTACTACCGGGCCGGTTCGATCTACAGCGGCAGCAACGAGATCCAGCGGAACATCATCGCCAAGCGGGTGCTGGGCCTTCCGGACTGATCGGGGTCGCCCGGGAGCTTCCGTTGATCAAGCGCGAACTGAGACTGGCCGTCGTCATCTACGGCGGAGCCTCCCTGGCCGTGTACATGCACGGCGTGACCAAGGAGCTTCTGAAGCTGGTGCGGGCCTCGAAGGTGCTGCACGAGATGGGTCGCGACAGGGCGCTCAACGCAGCCTACTCGGAAAGCGTGGACCATCGTGAGTACGACACCGAAAGTGTCTATTTCGAGCTGCTGAAAAAGGTCAACCGGCACTGCCACTTCCGCGTGGTCATCGATGTGATCGCGGGCGCCTCCGCGGGCGCCATCAACGGCGTGATGCTGGGGAAGGCGCTGGTCGACGACGGCAAGCTCGACGTGCAGACGCCGCTGTGGCTGAACGATGCGGATGCGGACTATCTGAGCAATCCGCGCAAGCCTTTCCAGAAATGGTATCTGTACCCGTTGCTGCGGATCCTGGCCCACTGGCTGCCGGCGGAAATCGGGACCACACCGGAAACCCGGGAAAAGCTGGCGCGTTTCGTGCGCTCTTCCTGGTTCGAGCCGCCTTTTTCGGGCAAGCGCCTGTGCACGCACTTCTTCAATGCGCTCAACAGCATGGTGGAAAGCCGGCGCGACGGTTCCAGCCTGATGCCGCCCGGACAGCGTCTGGACGTCTACGCGAGCGTGACCGATCTGACCGGCTATCCGAACCGTCTCCGACTGAACGAAGCGCTGGTGGCCAGCGACCGGTCTCACTCCGCCTACTGTCAGCTCACCCATCAGGGCGGCGGACCGAGCGACTTCGCTGACGCCAATCTGCCGGCGCTGGTCTGGGCCGCGAGGTCCAGCTCTTCTTTCGCCGGCGCCTTCCCACCGTTCGAGCACAGGGAGCTCACTGAGCTGCTCGACGAACGGGGACAGACGTGGCCTGACGAAGACCGGTTTCTGAATGAACGGCTGCTGGTTGAACACGACACACCCGCCAGCCGTCGTTTCAATCCCCGCCTGCGCTATTACGTGGATGGCGGCATCGTCAACAACAAACCATTCGACGCGGCCATGGCGGCATTGTCCCAGCGTCCGGCAGACCGGCACGTGGACCGGTTCGTGCTCTATGTGGAGCCGGACCCGAAAGTGGAGCCGCCGGAGAACCCCACCGAGCCCATCGGCTACATCGGCACCATCCATGCGGCACTGTCCACCATTCCCCGGAACCAGCCCATTCTCGAAGAGCTCGAGGAGATCGTGGATCAGGACCGGCGGGTACAGATCAACAGGCGTCTGGTGGAGGCGGAACAGCCGCGGGTGGTGGAGAAGGTCTCTGAGCTGCTTGCTCATCAGGGCAGTCGGGCGCCGGGTGCAGAGCTCATTGCCTATCTGCGGGAATCCATGACCGAGACCGCGGCCGCGGACATGGGTGCGGCCTACACGGGTTACGTACGGCGTCGGGTCTGGCGGCTCACCGAAGCGCTCATGGAGGAGTGGGTGGTGCTGGCGGAGGACCCGAATCTGCAGCAGACGCGGCGTGAAATGCTGGCCGCCATCGAAGGCTGGTGGCGGGTGCCGGATCCCGTACAGCGCGCGAACCTGGAACACGATTTTCTCGACCGTTTCGACGTCACCTTCCGGATCCGCCGCCTTCAGTTCGTCATCCGCCGGCTGAATCAGCATGGCGAGGAAGTGCTCACCGATTCCGCCCGTGACGCGATCGACGAGTTCAAACCGGTGGCCTACGATCACCTGAACCACCTCTACGAGTCCCGCCGGGCGCTGTCCGGCTCAAAGCTGGACGACGCGCTCATCGAGGGGCTCTATCTGGCTGCCCGGTCGCTGCCGCTGGAGCGGGAGGCGGCCGGCGAGCTGCTGAGGTCTCTTTCCGGTGCGCTGAACCTCAAAGCCCTGGACAGGGAATTCGACGACGTCTTCGAGAAGTTCATGGCCGACATCGGCCGGGATCCGCTTCGCGATGCATTCCTGGCAGACTACGTGGGTTTTCCTGTTTACGACGTGCTGCTTTACCTGCCGGGGACCATGGAACTCGGGCCGGATCCGCTGACCCGGGTGCAGGTGGACCGGATCAGTCCTCAGGACTCGGTGTCATTGAAGTCCGTGTTCAGAGGGCTGAAGAGCAGAAACCTCATGGGCTTCCTCGGCTTCTTCAATCGGGCATACCGGGAGCACGATTACCTGTGGGGCCGTCTGAACGGCGCCGACCGCCTGGTGGATATGGTGGCCGGCGTGGCACCCGCCGCCTTCGAGGCAGGTGAAGCGGACGCTCTGAAACGTGAACTGTTCCGTACCATCGTCGCCCGGGAACGCCGGCGCCTCTACCGCTGCGACGATGAGCTGTCCAAGCTCGAGTCGCTGTTCTCCGAGTCGTAGCGTGCGAACCACGCCAGCACGTGTCCGACCTTGCCGATCAGGTGGCTCGGCCGGGCGGCGATGCCGTGAGAGGCCTCCGGCACCCGGACCAGGGCAGTGTCGATCTTCCGGGCTTTCAGCGCCTGATAGAACTGCTCGGCTTCCGAGATGGGCGTGCGCAGATCCTGTTCACCCGTCAGCAGCATGGTCGGCGTGGTGACGTCGCCGACGAAGTGTAGCGGTGATCGGGCGAGATAGGCTTCCGGGTCTTCCCAGGGTGGTTTGTCGAACCAGTACCGGCGGAAGAACTCGGCGCCATCGGCGGTCAGGACCATGGAATACCAGTTGATGACCGGCTTTGCGCTGACGGCGGCCGCGAAGCGGTCCGTGTGGGTGACGATCCATGCGGTCAGGATGCCGCCCCCGCTGCCGCCGGTGACGAACAGCCGTTCTTCGTCCGCATAGCCCTCCTCGGTGGCATAGTCCACGGCCGACATCAGATCGTCGAAGTCGCCGCCAGGATAGGCGTGATGGATCAGGTTCGCGAACTCGGCGCCGTAGCTGGTGGAGCCGCGCGGGTTGACGTAGACCACCACGTAGCCGGCCGCCGCGTAGAGCTGGACCTCGCTCGAGAAGTGCGGGCCGTATGCCGCGAACGGGCCGCCATGGATCTCGAGGAGGAGCGGGTAGTTGCCACCGGGCTCGTACCCGGGCGGTGTGGCGATCCAGGCCTCGATCTCCCGGCCATCGAGCCGGGACGGAAAGCGGACGGTGCGTACTTCGGCCAGGTCCCGGTGTGCCAGCAGATCCTCGTTCAGGGCGGTGAGGGTTTCGGCGTCCCGGTTCCGGATGACGGCCAGCTCGGCCGGTCGTGACGGCGCGGAGCGGGTATAGGCGATGGTGTTTCCGGCCGCATGGAAGGCTCCGCCCGTGTAGGGACGCGTCATGGCGGTTCCGCCCAGGTCCGATGCGAGGACGCGGCTCCGGCCGTTCAGGTCGATGCGCGCGAGGGTACCCCGACCCTTGTCGTCATACTGGACCAGGATCGACCGGGAGTCCCGGGCCCAGACAAGATCGCCGATGCTCCGATCCAGCGCTTCAGTGAGCACCTGGGTCCTGTCGCTTTCCAGATCCCTCAGATAGAGCAGCGCGTTCTCTGAACCGCGATGATGGTCATCCCATCCGGTCCAGGCCAGGTAGCGGCCATTCGGCGAGAACGCAGGCCGTCCGTCCGGCCCGTAGCGGTCGGTGAGCCGGATCGGGGCGTCACCGGCGAGGGAGAAGCGGTACAGGTCGGTATCCAGCGATTCGTATTCCCAGTCGGGACGCCGGTTGGCGGAGACGACCAGCGCGGAGCCGTCAGGCGTCCAGGTGTAGGCCCCGTGGTTGTAGTCCCCGGTGGTGATCTGCCGCGGGGATCCGCCGTCGGCGGGCACCACGTGTATGTGATCGAAACCGGGTTTGAGATAGCCGACCCCATCGGCCCGGTAGCGGACGCTGTCGTAGACCTTGAAGGGCGGCGCCCAGTCGGCGCCCTCCGGCGCCCTGGGCAGGCTTGCCAGAGGTTCGGCCTCGGCGGCCGTGAACATACGGAAGGCGATGCGGCTGCCGTCCGGTGAGAAGCTCAGGGCGGACGGTCTCTCAGGGAGACGGGTGATGCGGGCGGTACGGTTGTCGTCGAGCCAGTGAATGTGGATCTCCGCGTCCTCACCGCTGCCGGCAACGAAGGCGATCCGCGCGCCGTCGGGCGAGAACACGGCAGGGCCGCTGGCGCCGTCGGTCATGGGCCTGTGATCTCTGCCGTCCGCGTCGATGAGCCACACGCGGCTGACCGTGCGATCGGTCATCACGTCATAGCCGTTCCGGCTGTAGGCGACGGTTCGGCCATCCGGCGAGACCTGGGGGCTGGCCGCCCATTCCAGCTCGAAGACGTCCATGGCGGTGAAGGGTTCGAGCTCCCTGGCGTTTACGGTGCCACAGAGCAGCAGCAGAATGGCCCAGAGCCGGTTGAGTGAGCGGATGGTTGCTGTCATGGGATCGTCCTCCTCGTCCGGCCTGTTGATACCATGCCGGAGAGTTCAGTCACAACGGGCCGGAACAGATGAAGCCGTATGTCACGCACCTCGAATGTTCGCTGACCGGTGAACGCTATTCCGCCGGGGAAGTGCATGGTCTGTCCGGAGCCGGACGGCCGTTGCTCGTCCGCTACGATCTGGATGCGGTCCGCGAATCGGCAGGCTTCGATGAGATGCTGGCCCGCAGCGGCGGGTTCTGGCAGTTCGCCGAGCTGCTGCCCATGGCGGGAGACGGTCTCGATCTCGGAGAGGTGATCACCCCCATCGTCCCCCTGAGCGGCCTGCACCGGGGTGGTGAGCTCCTGATGAAGGACGAAGGCCGCCTGCCCACCGGCTCCTTCAAGGCCCGTGGACTCGGCGTTGCCGTTGCCATGGCCCGGGAACTCGGACTCACCCACCTCGCCATGCCCACCAACGGCAACGCGGGTGCCGCGCTCGCCGCCTACTGTGCCCGGGCGGGGCTCAACGCCACCGTCTTCTGCCCGGCGGACACACCGGAGATCAACATCCGCGAAACGGCCATGCTCGGGGCGGAGGTCTTTCGCGTGGACGGGCTGATCAACGACTGCGGCCGCATCGTCGGCGAGCAGGCGGCAGAGCGCGGCTGGTTCGATCTCTCCACGCTCAAGGAGCCGTATCGGATCGAAGGCAAGAAGACCATGGGGCTGGAGCTTGCGGGCCAGCTCGATGGTGCGCTGCCGGACGCCATCTTCTATCCCACCGGGGGTGGTACCGGCCTGATCGGCATGTGGAAGGCGTTTCAGGAACTCATGGCGCTCGGCTGGTTGAAAGGCCAGCGCCGGCCCGGGGATGCGGTGCCGATGCCGAAGATGTTCGCCATTCAGGCGGACGGCTGTGCGCCGATCGTGCGCGCGTTCGAGGCGGGGGAAGAGCACGCGCCGGCATGGGAGAACGCGCACACGGTGGCCGCCGGCATCCGGGTGCCGGTGGCAGTCGGGGATTTCCTGATTCTGCGCGCCGTCCGGGCGTCCGGCGGCGCTGCGCTGGCCGTGAGCGATCGGACCATTCTGGAGGCACGACGGGAGATCGCGTCCCGTACGGGCAATCTGGTCTGCCCGGAAGGGGCCGCCACCTATGCAGGCTGGCAGCGCGCGCTGGACGAGGGCCTGGTGAATTCGGGTGATCGGGTGGTGCTCTTCAACTGCGCGACCGGGCTCAAGTATCCGCTGGAGGATTCATCGGAGCGTTGGGATTGAAGGGTTCATGACGCCGCAACCCGCCGGTCCCGGCACTTCTCCGACGGTAGGGCCCCGCGAGTGGCTGCTCCTGCTCATCGTCTATCTTTCCATACCTCTGACCCTGCTGGCCTGCGGAGGCGATCTGGGCTGGTGGCAGGCCTGGGTGTTCTGCGGGCTCATTGTTGCAGCAGGCATCGGCGGGCGCGCCTGGGCGGAACGGCGGCATCCGGGACTGATGGCGGAGCGGGAACGGACCCGATCCCTGAAGGCGGCAGACATCAAGTCCTGGGACAAGACACTCGCTCCGCTGATGGCGTTGAGTCATTCCTTTCCGCTGGTCATCGTGGCGGGGCTGGATCATCGTTTCGGCTGGTCGCCGGCGTTCCCGGAATGGCTCAACCTCACCGGGATCTGCCTGATTGCGGGTGGGTATGCCTTCGCTTCATGGGCGCTGGTGGAGAACCGTTTCTTCTCCAGCATGACGCGTATCCAGACCGAACGGGGCCATGTGGTCTGCGACAGCGGTCCATACCGGATCGTCCGCCATCCGGGTTATGCAGGCAGTCTTCTGGCGCTGCCGGGCATCATCCTGGCGTTGAACTCCCTGTGGACACTCCTGCCGGCGGCGGGCGCGCTGATTGTCTCCGTGATCAGAACCGCGCTGGAAGACCGGACTCTGCAGGCAGAGCTGCCGGGGTATCGGGCGTACGCAGGCCGCGTGAGGTACCGGCTGTTTCCAGGCGTGTATTAGGGACCACCGCCCGCAACCCGCGCCATCCGATCGAAGACCTCCTCCAGCACTTCGATCGGATGTGTGAGACTCACCCGCACGTAGGTTGCCGCACTGGGCCCGAAGCCGCGCCCGGCGATGGTGGACAGGCCGGCCTCATCGAGCAGCATGCGGGCGAACGCCTCGCCTTCGTTACAGATCCTGCCCGCGTCCACCATGATGAACATGCCGCCGCACGGCCGGAAGTAATCCAGGTTCGGGACGGCATCCAGGCGTGCGGCCGCGTAGTCCCGGCGCCGCTGGTACTCGAGCCGCATGAGCTCCACGTCTTCCGAGTCGTTGGCGAGCGCGTAGGCGGCGCCGTCCTGGACGAACTGACAGACGCCGAACAGGGCGGCGCTGGAGAAGCGGATCAGCCCCTCGACCAGCGGCGGCGGTGCGGCCACCCAGCCGATGCGCCAGCCGCTCATGGCGTGGGATTTGGAGAGGCCGTCGATCACCACCAGATTGTCCTGTTCTCCGTCGTAGCGCAGTAGAGACCAGTGTGGTGCATCGAAGGTGATCAGCGAATAGACCTCGTCGGAGACCAGCCAGAGGTTCCGTTCCCGGCACCCTTCGGCCAGCGCTCTGAGCGTCGGCTCTCCAATCAGGTTGCCGCAGGGGTTGCCGGGCGTGTTCACCAGCACCGCCCGGGTGCGTTCGGTGACCGCCGCGAAAACGGCGTCCACGTCCAGCTCGAACTGTGGTGGCTCCAGCGGGATGGGGACGACGGTGGCTCCGATGGCCGCGAACATGCTGGTGTAGGCGGCATACATGGGCTCAGGCACGATCACCTCGTCTTCGGGGTCGAGGAGAATGCTGAACACCGCGTAGAGCGCGGCGGAGGCGCCGGGGAAGATGACGAACCGTTCCGGCTCGAACGGCCGCCCCGTGATGCGGGATTCCAGCTCGGCGATGGCTTCGCGGAGATTGTATTCACCGGCGGCGGGCGAGTAGTGGGTCCGCCCCCGGTTGATGGCGTCCACCGTGTGCTCGGTGATGTAGCCCGGCGTGGGGAAATCGGGGTCGCCGACCGAGAGCAGGATGATGTCCTCACCTTTCCGCTGCCGCGCGACGGCTTCCTCGTGAATGTCCCAGACGGCACCGGCGGGTGTATCCAGCCGGCCGTTCAGACGGGAATAGTGCAGGCTCATGCGTACCATCCTCCGCTCGGCGCGGTGAGGAACGAATCTTCTCTCACCTCGATGAGCGTCGGCGCGTCCGCACCGAACGCCTCTTCGAGGGCGGTACGCAACGTGTCCAGATCCTCCGGTCGTCTGTAGTGCGCCCCATGGGCGGCGGCAGCGGCCGCGAAATCGGGTGCAGTGATCCGTGTGGAGTCCACGGGCACGTTCCTCGCCTTCATGCTGTTCTCGATCTCCCGGTAGCCGTGGTTGTGCCAGATGACCACGGGCACCGGCAGGTTCAGCTCTGCACCCGTCGAGAGCTCCGGCAGAGTGAACTGAATACCGCCGTCGCCGATGATGGCGATCGCGGGATCGGTGCCGGCCAGCGCCGCGCCGAAAGCGGCCGGGAGCGCGTAGCCCAGGGTCCCGAATCCGGATACCGAATGAAAATAGGTGCCGGGGCGTTCCCGTTCGAGCTGCCAGGCCGCGTAATAGGTGGGTCGTGTGGAATCGCCGACGATGACGGCGTCCGGGGCAGTCCCGGTGAGCACATCGAGCACGCTCTGCATCTGGGCGTGGTAGTGCGTCTCCCGGCGTACCTCGCCCCGCAGGCCGGCAGCCCGCTCATGCCCGGGCTGCCTCGATGATCGAGGCTCGAGGTGCCCGGTCAGGAGGGCGGCCGCGGATGCCACATCGCTGACCAGGCCTATCAAGGGCGCCTGTGGTGTCGTCAGCTGATCCGGATCGATGTCGATTCGGATCAGGCGCGGGTGCGGTTCCAGCGGCGCCACCATGAGCAGGTCGTAATCCGTTTCACTCATTTCCGTGCCGCAGGCGAGCAGTACGTCCGCCTCGCGCATGGCCGCGCGAAGACAGGGCTGAGACGGACTGCCGCCGGTGGCGAGGGGGTGGGACGCGGGCACCACCCCTTTGCCGTTCACCGTGTTCAGCACGGGCGCATCGAGCGTTTCGGCCAGTGTGAGGATTTCAGCGCCTGCGCTCCGGGCACCACCACCCACGATGACCAGCGGCGCATCGGCATCATTGAGCAGCTTTGCCGCGTGCTCGACGGCAGCAGGGTCCGGTCCCGGAGGGCCGAAGACGGACGGCTGCGGAGCAGATGCGTGCATGGGTGCGTCCATCAGGTCCAGGGGGATCTCGATGTGCACGGGTCCCGGTCGCCGGGTCCGGAACAGACTGAAGGCGCCCACCACCAGGGCGGGCAGATTGTCCGGGTGAAGCAGCGTGTGCGATGCCCGGCAGAAGGAAGCGGCGGTGGCGTGCTGATCGGGCAGCTCGTGCAGCGTCCCCCGGTTCATTCCCAGCTCCGCCACGGGTGCCACGCCGCTGATGACAAGCATGGGCACGGAGTCGGCCCGAGCCTGAGCGATGGCCGTGGCGGCGTTCAGCAACCCGGGTCCGCTGATCAGAATGCAGACGCCGGGTCTGCCGGTGGTGCGCGCGTAGCCGTCGGCCATGAACGCGGCCCCCTGCTCGTGCCGGCAGGTGACGTGGCGGATCCCGGCGGCAGCGAAACCGCGGTAGAGGGCAACGGTGTGATTGCCGGGGACGCCGAAGACCTGATCGACGCCGTGGGCGGCCAGCAGCTCGAGCAGTCCTTCGCCCGTTGTGGTTGCCGGTGCCTGCATGGACTCAGTAACGGGTGAACCGCTCCAGCAGATCGATCATCACCTCGGTGCCGCGCGTCATATTCTCCACCGAAATCCGTTCGTTGTTTCCGTGCACGCCGCGGCGGTCAGGACCCGGAACCACCGTGGTGCTGAATCCGTAGCTGACGATACCGAGGTCCCGGAAGAAATGGCTGTCCGTAAAACCGGTCGCAACGCCCGGCACCACCACGGATCCGGGGAAGTGCCGGTCGTAGGTCTCCTCGATCAGCTGGAACAGGGGGTTGTCCGGCGTGCTGACGGCCGGGGTGAAGCCCATGATCTTCTCTATGGTCACGCTCGGGTCGTTGATGATGTGGGTCAGCTCCTCGATGAACTCGTCCGGGTTCTGATCCGGCAGCAGGCGGCAGTCGAGCTCGATGATGGCTTCCGTGGGCACCACGTTGATCTTGGAAGACCCCTGCATGCCGGTGAGGGAGCAGGTGTTGCGCAGCAGCGCGTGATGGCCGGGATTGGTGAGCTGCAGGTAGTGCATGAACTCCGGGTCCTTCACCGCGCTGGCGATGTCGGCGTAGCGCGCGGCGATCTGCTCGGTCTGGTAGGGGGCCATGCCTTCGAACATGGCCTGCACTGCCGGAATGGCGCGCGCTTCGAACCGCGTCGTCGCCAGTCGGTCACCTGCTCGGAGCGCACGGGTAACGGCTGTCTCCACCTGTGGTGTTGAGCCGTGCCCCGGATTGCCGTGGGCGATCAGACGCAGCCAGAGGGGGACCTTCTGGGTGAGTTCCACGCTGAACACCGTATCTTCGCCGATGACCGTCCCGCCGCCGCCTTCGTTGAGCAGGTAGCCCACCCCTTCGAAGATCTCCGGCCGGTTCTCCACCAGCCAGCCGGCGCCGTAGGCGCCCCCGGCTTCCTCGTCCGCGGTGGCCACGAAAATCACGTCCCGGTTCAGCCGCACGCCGCTGGCGTGCAGAGCCAGGAAAGCCTGCAGCTGAATGATCCCGAGACCTTTCATGTCCAGCGCGCCCCGGCCGTAAACGTGGCCGTCCTGGATCGCGCCGCCGAAGGGGTTCGACGACCAGTAGCGCAGATCCGCGGGAACCACGTCCATGTGATTGAGCAGTACCAGGGCGGGTTCGTCTCCACCCTCGAGGCGGGCCCAGATGTTGCCGCGGCCGGGTGCCGACTCGGCGGTCTCGTAGGCAATGCCTGCCTCGTCGAAGATGGCGGCGAAGAACTCGACCCCCCGGGTTTCGTTGCCCGGCGGATTCTGTGTATTCACCTGAATGTAGGCGGACAGACGTTCCGCCGCCAGATCGGCGAACTCGGATGCCTGAACGGCGCTCGACCAGACCAGCGTGACGGTGACCACCGTCGCAAACCAGAATCGTTTCATGAAACCCCCCGGAAAATCTGCGGGCATTCTAACTTGAACGGACGTCATCCGGCGGCCGCCTCGATGCGGCTCATGGTGAGCAGAGCCCACAGCGGTACCCCGGCTTCGGCCATGGCCTCCATACCGCCGGTCTCCCGGTCGATCACACAGATGGCGCCGATGGGATGGATGTGGTCTGCCTGCAGCATGGCCAGCGTGTCGATGAGCGCGCCGCCGCTGGAAACCACGTCCTCCACCAGCAGCACCCGTTCGCCTTCGAGATCCGCCCCCTCCGCGTACCGGCAGGTCCCGTAGGCCTTCGCCTCCTTGCGTAGAAAGGCGGTGGGCAGTCCGGCCAGCTGACCGAGCAGGGTAACGATGGGGATGCCGCCCAGCTCCAGGCCTGCGAGCACGGTGGTTTCCGTGGGAATGAGGCCACGCATGGCGGTGCAGATCCTGCGCAGCAGCGGGGGATCCGCTTCGAACCGGTACTTGTCGAAGTAGACGTCACTCGTTGCCCCCGAGCGCAACGTGAAGGTGCCGCGGATCCGGGCCACCCTGTGGATCGCCTGAGCGATGTGATCGAGCTCGTGCATGTGTCTCCTCCCGCTGGCGTGATTGTCTCCGCTGATGGGCGGCTTCGCAAAATGTGACGGAGTTCCGCTTTCCGGGAGTTGTGATGGGAGGCACAGACCCCGGCGGGCCCCGGCCGTTAACTGATGTTCCGCAGGAAGTGCAGTGAGGATGGCAGGATGGATCGTTTCGAACTGAACTGGCCCGGCGCCGACGCGTCGTTCTACACCGACGGCTGGCGCTGTCGTATCGTCTGGCGAGAGAAAAGCCGGCGCCACGGCTCGGGCAGCATGGGCGGCACCATCGACAACAATCAGCAGTGCGTGAAACGGGCGGCGGAGAGCCTCGAGGGTGCGCCGTATTTTCTCAGCGCGCTCAGAGCCCGCGGTCACCAGCGCCTGGCAGCACAGATCGAGTCTGCAGCCACCGGGACAGGCGCGGCCGCACAGCCGCCGGTGCGAAGCCCCCGACGGGAAGAACCCCGCGAGCGTCCTGCACCCAGGCGGGCGGAGCGCCGGGAACGGCAAGTCGCCGATGAACCGGCGCAGGCGGTCTGGCTGAGCGCCCTCGAAGGTGATGCGGCTTTCGAGACGGCGAGGGACAAGCGGTCGAAGACCTGGTACGAGCTGGGGTCACCGGTCGTTCCGGGGGAATCCCTGCTGCTGAAGACTCCGGCCGCTAAAGGTAAGAGCGAATGGGTTCTGAAACGGACCTGGCCGGACGATGCCGGGCGCAAGGCGGAATTCGTGGTGGCCGGCAGCTTCAAAGGCGTTGCACGTCATCTCGTCGATGCCGGAATCCAGGCGCAAGGCGTGGAGCAGATGCTGTCCGCGCTGTCCGGCGTGGAGCATCCGGAACTCGTCGAGGCGGCGAAAGCCTGGCGGGCGAAAGGCAGCACACACTAGCCGGAAAAAGCCCGGTCCCGGGTGAGGTATGCTTCCCTCCAGTGGATGTTCGTCCTCGCCGGAAAAGGGAGAGCCGAGTCATGGCCGATAAACTGAATCTGCTGGATGCATTCCCGACGCTGAGTCTCAACATTGCCGGGGGCGGCACGGTGACGCTTCCGGACGACATCAGCACCCCCTATGCCATCGTTCTGTTCTATCGCGGCCACTGGTGACCCTTCTGCCGCCGCCTGTTAGTCGGCTATGAACAACGTCTCTCGCAGTTCGAAGCGCTCGGCGTGTCCATCTATGCGGGCACCGTCGACAGCGAAGAGGACACGCTCGAGGTGGCGAAGGATCTCAGCTTTCCGGTGGCCTTCGGCATGACGCGAGCCGATGGCGATACCATCGGCGCCTGGTGGGAAGAACGCAGAGACCACATCCAGCCTTCCGAGTTTCTGCTCACCGGGTCGGGCAGAGTGCTGTCCTCCTGCTATGCCAGCTCGCCCATCGGGCGCACGGATCCCGAGGAGGCCATCAACCTGGTTGAGATTCTGGCGAAGCGCAAAGGCTGAACGGCCGCTGTGCGGGAACGGGCCCTCGTGCTGGAACGGGCCTTCCCGGAAGCGCGCTTTGCCGGGAAGGCCGATGCATCAGGTCCTGCCGGACCGGGATCAGTCAGGCCAGACCACGCCCTGATCGCGGGCGGGAACCGGCCCCATGCCCTGGTAGACGAACTTCTGCACCCGTTTCCCTTCGTAGGTTTCCGTGGTGTAGATGTTGCCCTTGGAGTCCGTGGCGATGCTGTGCACGGCAAAGAACTGTCCCGGCTGACGCCCGCCGTCCCCGAAGCTCGTGAGCACGTCCAGGGTCTCCCGGAGGATGACGTACACCTTCATGTTCTTGCCGTCGGCGAGATAGATGAACTTCTGATCCGGGTCCTTCGAGAAGGCGATGTCCCAGATGGAGCCGTCGCCAAGGGTTCGAGGGGCAATCTGCTTCTCGGTGACGAAAGCGCCGTCTTCCTTGAACACCTGGATACGGTTGTTGGCCCGGTCGCAGACGTAGATCAGCCCGTCGTTGGACGGCTCCGCGCAATGCACGGGGTTGCGGAACTGCTGTGCCAGCGGCGCGTCCGGGTCGTAAGGGCCGAGGTCTGTGTCGTCCGGCTTGTTTCCGTAGGCGCCCCAGAACCGTTTCACCGCGCCGGTTTCCGAATCCAGAACCGCAACTCTTTTGTTGGTGTAACCGTCGGAGACGTAGGCTTCTTCGCCGCTCGCGTTGAACGAGATCTTGGCGACCCGGCCGAAATGCTCGGTGCTGTTCGAGTTCGCTTCCATACCGGGTATGCCGTACTGAGCGAGGAACTTCCCGTCACGGCTGAACTTGAGGATGTGGCTGTCACCGCGTCCGTTGCCGCCGATCCAGATGTTGTCCTTCGGGTCCACCGTCAGACCGTGATTGGAGGACGGCCACTCGTACTCTTCGCCGGGGCCGCCCCAGGAGTTCACCAGATTCCCCTCGGGATCGAACTCGAGAATGTTCGGCGCGGGCAGACAGCAGTCGCCGGTCGGCGGGTCCATGGCCGCGCCGATCTCGGTGCGGGTGTTGAACGACTGTCTCCGGTGGATCACGAAGACGTGATCCCGGCTGTCCACGCCCACGCCTATGGCGGAACCCAGAAGCCAGTGATTCGGCAGCGGTTTCGGCCAGAGCGGATCCACTTCGAACATCGGTGCCTGTGCGGTCGCAGCGTCAGCCGGTGGTTCCACCAGCTCCAGACCGAGCCCGAGAGCCAGAATGGCGGCGATCAGACCGGAGCCTGTGAGAAGTTTCCGTTTGCGGTTGGCGCCGCGTTCCTGGCCGTCACTATTGTGAGGCTCACCCATGTCGTCTCTCCAAAAGTCGTCTACAGATTGAACCGCCCAGTATACTCGCAGTTTCGAGCGGCGCGGGATCGGGAACGAGCGATGAAGTGGGCCTCCGTACTGAAACGGACATGGCAGGTCGGGGTCTGCCTTCTGGCGGTCGGCTTCTGCTCAGGCGCGGGTGCACACGAGATTCCGGACGATGTGGAGATCCGCCTGCTGGTGGTTCCGGACGGCGACGAAGTGAAGGTGTCGGTGCGGGTGCCGCTGGTGGCCATGCGGGATTTTGATTTTCCGCTGCGTGGTCCGGGCTATCTGGACCTGGCCCGGGCGGATACCCAGCTCGCCGATGCCGCCAGCCTCTGGCTGATGGGTGAGCTGAGAATTTATGCGAACGGAGAAGATCTCGGCGCCGGGCGTCTGGACGGTGTCCGGGTTGCGCTGCCGAGCGATCTGAGTTTCGACGGTTCGCTGGACACGCACCGGCGCATCCTGATGGAGCGCCTGCCGGCGCACACGAATCTCTACTGGGAGCAGGCGTTGCTCGACGTGGCGCTGACCTATCAGAATCCGGCGGGAGCAGAGGCGGATCTGGTGGTTGTGCCGTCATTCGCCCGTCTGGGGATGCGTACGCTGACCCGGCTCACTCATCCCGGTAAGGACGGGACCCTGAAGACCCTGGTGCTGCCGGGAGATCCGGGCCGGGTCAGTCTCGACCCCGGACGGCTCGAGGTTTTCGGACGTTTTCTCGCGCTCGGATTCGAGCACGTGCTGGACGGGACAGACCATCTGCTTTTCGTGCTGGCGCTGGTCATTCCGCTCATGCGGATCCGGCCGTTGATCGTGGTGGTAACGGCTTTCACGATTGCTCACTCCCTGACCCTGGGTGCAGCCATGCTGGGGCTGGTGCCTGCCGGTCTCTGGTTCCCGCCTCTGGTTGAGCTGCTGATCGCCACCTCCATATTCATCATGGTGCTGGAGAATCTGCTGGCGCCGGGTCTGACCAGTCGCTGGCTGGTCGCCTTCGGATTCGGACTCATCCACGGATTCGGCTTTTCCTTCGCGCTGGGCGCCACGCTGCCGCAGGCGGGCGATCACCTGCTGGTGTCTCTGGCGGGATTCAATCTCGGGATCGAGGCCGGCCAGCTGCTCGTGCTGCTGATGGCGGTGCCGGTGCTCAGACTGGCGGCACGCTGGTTGCCGCCCCCGGGTATCGCCGTGGTGGCGTCCGTGCTGATCGGCCATACGGCCTGGCACTGGATGCTGGAGCGCTGGGCTCAGTTCAGTGCCTTCGAGGTGGTGGTGCCGGAGCTGGATCGAGCCTTCGCCGCGGGAAGCATGCGCTGGGCCATGCTCGTGCTGGTAGCCATGCTGGTGGTCTGGCTGATCCGCGGGCCGTTCGAGCGCTGGGCTGCGGCTAGTTCAGAGCCCTGAGGCGCGTCCGCGAAACACCCAGCGCGAAGATCCGGATGGGCAGCTGGCGAAGTCCCGGCGTGCGCAGCAGCCAGCGGACGGGCGTCGGGATCTCGAAGGCTTCGCCGGACAGCGCCCGCGCGACGAGCAGCTGCTGAACCCGGGACTGAGCGGCCTGAATGATGCGGGTCGGCCGGTTCCGGCGCTGCTGGATCCGGGCCAGAAGGCCTTCGTCCGGCGGTCCGGCACCCAGGGCGGGCCGCCGGCCTTCGTAGGCGAGCACGTTGGCGGCCTCCACGGCGTCTGAGATGGCCGCGTTGATCCCCACGCCCCCGACCGGCGACATCACGTGCGCGGCGTCACCGATCAGGAGGAGGCCGGGTCTGTGCCAGGTGTCCAGGCAATCGGCTTTCACGTTCAGCAGATGAACGTCGCCGAAACCGCCGATGACGGTAACCCGGTCCGCAAGCCAGGGTGCCGTGTGAGCGATCTCGTTCCTGAAGTGATCGATGCCGGCCTCCCGTACCTGATGAAAGTCGCCTTTCGGGAAGACGTAGCCGATCTGCCACTCGTCCACCCGGGGGATGCATATCAGCATCCGACCGGCGCCGACGAAGAAGCCGCCGGCTTCATAGCCGTCGCCGGCCGCACGGGGCAGCCGGAACCAGCAGACGTCCATGGGCGCCGCCCGCTCCCTCGCCGCCAGCCCGGCGAGTTTTCGGATCCGGGAGAAACGCCCGTCCGCCGCGACCACCAGGGCGGCTGTGAGCGTACGTTCCGAGCCGGCGTGCCGGTAGCGCACACCCGAGACACGGCCGTCCGCCTCCAGGAGGCCGGTGACGGGCGCGCTGGTCAGACATCGGAAACCGGCAGAGCGCGAGGCTTCATCGGCGAGAAATTCCAGAAAATCGACCTGAGGCATGATGGCGATGAATGGAAAGGGCGAAGGCAGCCGGTCGAACTGAGCCAGGGTGAAGGTGGCCGCGCCCGCATTGATCGACATCTCCCTCAGCCGGACGTGAGGGATTGCGAGCACCCGGTCCGCCAGTCCGATCTGGTCCAGCATCTCCAGAGTGGACGCATGCAGGGTGTCACCCCGGAAGTCCCGGTCGAAATCGGGCTGACTCTCGAGCACGGTGACCGTGAAACCCGTACGGGCCAGCAGCAGGCCGAGGACCATTCCTGCCGGACCGCCGCCGACGATGCAGCAGTCCACGTCCGAAGCCCGATCGGTGTCTGATGCGCGGCTCATGGTGTGCGCTCCTCCCCCGTCCGTTCGCCGATGGGAACGCTGCGGGCATCTCTGGCCAGCGCGTCCACACCGGCGCCGGTCAGGGATTCCAGAAAGGCGTGCAGCGCCTCTGTCTGCACGGGGTCCAGGTTCAGCGGTGTCAGGCGGGGATCCCGGTCCGGATCTTCCCGGACCCCCTCACTGTAGAACTCGATGACGTCGGTCAGGGTCCTCTGGCTGCCGTCGTGCATGTAGGGGCCGGTGAGGGCCACGTTCCTGAGCGACGGCGTCCGATAGCGGTAGCGGTCGGACGGATCGCCGGTCACTTCCTCCCGTCCGAAATCATGGCGGTCAGGCGGCGCTATGGAAACGGCCAGCGGAACCGACACACCGGGTGCGATCTGTATCCGCGCCTGAGGCCGGGCTTCCCGTTTCCGGCTCGCCACTTCCACACCGGTCCGATGAAATGCGTCGTCCGTGAAGTGTGCGTGCGTATTGGTGAAGGTGTGGCAGCTGCTGCACCCGGACGCCGCGAACACGAAGAAACCGTCCCTGGCAGCAGCCGTCATCGCGCCAGTCTCGCCGCCGTAAAACCAGCGATCGAATGGCGAATCCGCGGCCAGCAGCGCCTGCTGGTAGGCGGCCAGCACCCGGCCCAGCGTGCGTTCCGTGAGGCCTTCGGGAAAGAGCGCGCCGAACGAACCGGTGTAACCGGGCAGGGCGGCGATCCGATCGAGAACCGCCTGCCGGTCCGGATTGCCCATCTCATTGGCGGCGGTCAGTGGCGAGAAGACCTGCTCGGCAAGGCTCGATTCCCGGCCGTCGTGGAAAAGACTGCGCCGGTAGGCCACGTTGTACAGAGAAGGGGCGTTCCGGCGTACGAACCGCCCCTCGATGCCCACCGGTGTGGCCAGCTCGTTCTGGCTGAAGGCCTGTTCGGGGACGTGGCACATCCCGCAGGAGAGCGTTTCATTCGCCGACAGGCGGCGGTCGTAGAAAAGCTGCCGGCCGAGGTCGATCTCGGCTGCCCGGGGCGGGTCTTCGAGCGTCGGCAGCCCGAGCGGGGGATCTGCCGCCAGCGCCGCCAGGTCGAGCCGCTGTCCGGGTTCCGTGGCAACGCGCAAAGAGCGTGTCCGGAATCCGCTGCGCTCATAGCCCTGCCTCGGGTCGGTCCGGCCCACCGTTGACCGGTCGGGATCGCCCGACGCGCCAGGCGGGGCGCCGTGCCCCGGGTGTGTGGTCATCAGGGCCGCCAGGCAGAGGCCGAGCCGCCCGGCCAGGCTCAGGAATGGGTGCGCTGACGTCATCGTCCCCAGGATACCCGACGGCTGATGAGGTGTTAGCATAGCTTCACGGAGAAGGAAGAGGACGAACCCATGAGGAGATTCTTTTCGGGCGCCCTGTGCGCCGTTCTGCTCGCAGCCGCCGGTCTGGCGCCCGTCCCGGCCCAGGGCGACGAGACCTGCATGTCCCCCTACATGGCCAAGATCGTCGGCCAGGAGGATTTCGTCTACATCTGGACCCTCGGTATGGAAGGGGTGGGAGATGGCCAGGACAAGCTGGTCACCGTTGCCGTCAATCCCGAATCGCCGAAGTTCGGTCAGGTGGTGCACAGTCTTTCCGTTGGTGGTCGGAACGAGGCGCACCACTCCGGATTCACGGACGACCGGCGGTTCCTCTGGGCCAGCGGCCTGGATACCAGCAAGATTTTCATCTTCGACGTGCACACCGATCCGGCCGAACCCCGGCTGCACAAAACCATCGACGATTTCGTCGAGCAGTCGGGCGGGGTAGTGGGGCCGCACACCAACTATGCGCTGCCGGGACGCATGCTGCTATCGGGCCTGTCCAACAACCGGGACCACGGCGGCCGAACGGCACTGGTGGAGTACACCAATGCGGGCGACCACGTGGCCACCTACTGGATGCCCACCGACGACGAGCTGGGCGGTGCACAGAAGACCGGTCAGTTCGCGGATGGCTACGGCTACGACGTGCGCGTGCTGCCTCGACGCAACGTGATGATCACCTCCTCCTTCACCGGCTGGAACAACTACATGATGAATCTGGGTGCCATGATGGCGGATCCGGAAGCCATGAAGCGTTTCGGCAACACGGTGGTGGTATGGGATCTGCACTCGCGGACGCCGAAGAAGGTTCTGGACGTGCCGGGGGCGCCGCTGGAGATCCGCTGCGCCTGGGGCTCCCGGAGCAATTACTGTTTCACTTCCACCGCGCTGACTTCGAAAATCTGGCTGATCTACGAGGACGAGGCGGGTGAATGGCAGGCAGAGGCTGTGGCGGACATCGGTGATGCATCGAAGATTCCCCTGCCCGTGGACATCTCCATCTCTGCGGACGATGACCTGCTCTGGGTGAACACCTGGAACGACGGTCTGGTCCGCATGTACGACATCAGCAACCCGCGCGCTCCTGAGCAGGTGTTCGAGCAGCAGATCGGTGAGCAGGTGAACATGGTCTCCCAGAGCTGGGACGGTAAGCGCGTGTACTTCACCTCATCGCTGCTGGCGAACTGGGACAAGCAGGAGAGCACGGGCGGGGATCTGCAGTATTTCAAGCTCTACGACTGGGATGGGGAGCGGCTGACGCCGAACTTCCACATCGACTTCATCGCCGCGGGTCTGGGTGCGCCGCATCAGATGCGTTTCGGTGCCTACGGGCTCTACGGCAAGCGGGCACCGTCCGTGCTCGACCCTAAGGTTGCCGACTCTGACTGACGTCCACGCAGCCGGTCGAGTGAGACTGGCCGCGCGCTGTCTGGCCGTCTGGGGACTGTTCCTTCCGGCGGCTGCATCGGCCGCCGCTTCCGGTCATGAGCACCCGGAACCGGTGGTGCTGGCGCCCGGGTATGCGGATCTCGAGTTCACACCCCCGCCACCGGGCACCTACCGGCTGCCGCCTCTGGGGACCGCACCGGATGGTGCGGTGCTGGACGGGCAGGGGCGGGCGCTCAGGCTGCACGACCTGATGGGAGACGGGCCGGTGCTGCTCTCTTTCATCTACACCAGCTGCTCCGACGTGAACGGCTGTCCGCTGGCGACGCACGTGCTCGCGAAAACCACTGAGGCGCTGGGCAGGGATGTCCAGCTGGCGTCACGCGTGCGTCTGATCAGTCTCAGCTTCGATCCCGACAATGACACGCCGGAAGTCATGACCCGCTACGGCGAGCCGTTTCGGGACAGAGGGCTGGACTGGCGGTTTCTGACCACGGCAGGGACGGCGGAGCTCGACCCGATTCTCGAAGGTTACGACCAGTGGGTGATCAGGGACTACGACGATGCAGGCAACGCGCTCGGGACACTGTCTCATCTGCTCAGGGTCTATCTGATCGATGACGATAAACGGATCCGTAACATCTACAGTGTTTCCTTCCTGCATGCGGACACGCTCGGCAATGACGTACGAACGCTCATGATGGAGAACGGGGCACCCGAGTGATCGAATCCACCGCCACGATGCGCCGGACGTTCGCGATCTGCCTGCTTCTGGTGCTGCTGGCCGTCTTCAGCTTCATGATCTCCGGATTCTTCGGTGCTCTGGTGTTTGCCGCCGCCGCCGCGCTGATGTTCTATCCGCTGCAGCGCTGGCTCGAGGGATATCTGAATCCGAAGGCGGCCGCGGTCATCAACCTGTTCGTGCTTTTCGTGGTGGTGATCGTGCCCATGGTCGTGCTGCTCGGCATGGCGGCCGGGCAGGCGCTGGCCTTCGTGGATCAGGCCACGACCTGGCTCGGCAGCCGGCTCAACGGCTCGACCCCCCTGTTCAATGTGAATCTGCCCGAATGGCTGGATCTGGAAACGGAACTGGCCACCCTGCGCGAGGAGCTCACCAGCCGGCTCGGGCAGATTGCCGGGACCGTTGGCCGATTTGTTGCGAACACGCTTTCCCAGGTCACGCGGATGACGGCGCTCTTTCTGCTGGACGTGTTCGTTGCCAGCTATTTCTTCTTCTACTGCCTCCTCTCGGGAGAGCGGCTGGCCAGAGAGGTGGTGGAGAGCATGCCCCTGAGAGAATCCGACCGGCAGGAATTTCTCACCGTGGGCGCCAATGTGACGCGTTCGGTGCTCAAGAGCATGGTGCTGATCGGTGCGGTGCAGGGATTCTTCAGCGGTCTGGCCTTCCATATCGTCGACATCCCCGGCGTGGTGTTCTGGGGGATCGTCATGGGCTTTCTTTCGGTGATTCCCTTCATCGGGCCGGTCATCATCTGGCTGCCGGTGGCCGTGTATCTTGCGCTGCAGGGCGAATACTGGTCGGCCGCGTTCCTCGCAGGCTGGTTCTGGCTGTTCGTGGCCACCATCGACAACGTGCTCCGACCACTGATCGTCGGCTCGGACACCCGGATGCCGGACGTGCTGGTGCTGCTCACCACGCTGGGCGGCCTGTTCATGTTCGGGGCCATCGGGCTGCTCATGGGACCGCTGATCGGTGCGCTGCTGATGGCGGCCTGGGCCGTGTACCGGCGGGTGTTTGAAGAAGAGCTGAGGCCGGAGATCTCAACGCAGGCGGCCGTCCCGGCAGAGAGGTGATCTGATCGTGAACGATGACCAACCCCTCGCCGGTCTGACCGTCCTGGAGCTCGCAAACGTCCTGGCCGGGCCGCTGGTCGGACAGTTCTGCGCCGAGCTCGGTGCCCGGGTGATCAAGGCGGAACCACCGGGCATCGGCGATCCGACCCGGGGCTGGTATCTGTCCGGCGAATCCCGGGACTCGGATGTAACCGCCTATTTTTCCAGCGCGAACTGGGGTAAGGCGTCCATCGCGCTCGATCTCGGCGAGGCTTCGGACCGGACGCTGGCACAGCGCCTGGCCACTGTTGCGGACGTGGTGATCGTCGGCTACAAACCTGGCGACGAGGCGAAGTTCGGCCTCGACTACGAGGGTCTGCGCGCCGCCAATCCCGGTCTCATCTATCTTCAGGTCACCGCCTACGGCACGGAGGATCCCCGGCCCGGATTCGACGCCATCATCCAGGCGGAAGCCGGTTTCACCCACATGAACGGAGAGCCGGACGGGGGCCCGGTGAAGATGCCGGTGGCGCTCATGGACCTCCTGGCCGCGCATCAGCTGAAGGAGGGGCTGCTGCTGGCGCTGCTGAAGAAAGCGCGCACCGGTGCGGGCAGCTATCTGGCCACCTCCCTGCTGGGTGCTGCCACCGCGTCGCTCGCCAATCAGGCCAGCAACTATCTGGCGGCAGGCGTCGTCCCCGGACGGATGGGATCCGAGCACCCGAACATCGTTCCTTACGGGAACATTTTTCTGACCCGGGATGCGCGCGAGTTCGTCGTCGCCGTGGGAACGGAGCGGCAGTTCCGCAACTTCGTGATGGCGCTGGGGCTGCCTGAGCTCGCCGAAGACGATCGTTTTGCGACCAATGCCGAGCGGGTAAAACATCGGGACGCGCTGAATGGGATCCTGGCCGAGCGGATCCGGACGCTGCCTGCGGCAGAGGTGGAAGCGGGCATGCGTGACAGAAAGGTGCCGTTCGGTTTCGTCAATGACATGGCCCGGGTTTTCGAGCAGCCGGGCGCGCGCGATCAGTGCTTCGATGACGGCCGGGGTGTCCGGACCGTGGCGCTGACGGGCGACATCGAAGGCCGGCGGGACCTGAGCGCGCCGCCGCATCTGGATGCGGACCGGGCCGCGGTGCTGTCCTGGCTCGAAGCCCGGGAAGCGGAGACCTAGGCAGCCTCTGAGTCCCCGGCTTCAGTCCCGGGCGGCGTCCAGAAAGGCACGGGCCTCCCGGAGCAGGGGCAGCACTTCTTTCAGACGGTGTTCCGGAAAGGCTTCCAGGAATCTCGTCAGATCCTCGCTCAGGGCCGTTATCGCATCCTCTCTCGCCCGCCGACCCGCCGGGGTCAGGGTGACGATCTTGCTCCGGCCGCTCTCAGGATCCGGTTCGATCCGGACGAATCCCTTGGCCGACAGCTTACCGAGCGTATTGGTCATGGCGCCGCCCGTGACCTGAAAGGCGCGGGCGAGGCGTCCGGGAGTAGCCCGGTCGTCCACCCGGATGAACCAGTTCAGCACCGAGAACTGAGACTGATTGAGCCCGTGCGGCAGCGAGCGCTGCATGCGGTTGCTGCCCAGCTGACCGATGATGCCGATTTCATTGAAGAACTCGAAGGCGGCGGCGAGGGCTGAAGGGGAGGGCTTCATGGGAACGGAAACTCGTCTATGGCGTTGGGCGATGATAGATCCATTCTGTTCAATATTAAATAGTTTGATATTAAACAATAAATTCGATAATCTGCGTTACAGCAGCTCAGAAACCCGGTGGAATCATGAAAAAACTGCTTTATGTGCTCGGCGCGCTGATTGCCTTCATCGTGCTCGTCTTCGTGACTCAGATCGTGGCATCCGAGAGCGCGGAGGTCGTGGTGCTCACCAGCCAGGGTCCGGGCGGTGCCGAGGAAACCCGGCTGTGGGTGGTGGATCTGGAGGGGGTTCAGTATCTCCGGGCGAGCCCGGGCTCGGGCTGGTACGAACGGCTGGTGGCAGCGCCGGAGGTGACGCTGGTCCGGGACGGTGAGTCGGCCGCGTACCGGGCCGGTGCCCGTCCGGCACTCGCCGGAGAGATCAACGCTCTGATGCGGAGCAAGTATGGCTGGCGGGACCGCTATATCGAGCTGCTGCTGGGCGGCAGAGACGATGCCATCGCGGTGGCGCTCGAGCCCATCTGATCGCGCCTGCCGGCGTCACCTGCACATCCATCGGCCGGCTCGCGTATGATCGCTGGCCTCGTGAGCAGGCTCCTCGACAACCTCAATCAACTCTTCCGCCCCCAGGGACATGTGTTCTACGGGTGGTGGATCGTTGCCTCGGCCGGCGGCGTCCAGTGGCTGGCCGGCGTGCTCTGGATGCAGTCCTACGGCGCGTACATGGTTTTTCTGCTCGACGATTTCGGCTGGTCGAAAGCGCTGGTGGCCGGCGCCTTCGCGCTCACCCGGATCGAGAGCGGGATTCTCGGGCCTCTTCAGGGCTGGCTGGTGGACCGGTTCGGACCCCGTCTGATTCTCAGCATCGGTACGGTGATGTTCGGCGTCGGCTTCATGCTCTTCTCGCTCGTGGACTCGCTGCTCACCTTCTATCTGTGCTTCGTGCTGATCGCGCTGGGCTCGAGCCTGGGCGGCTTCGCCACGCTCATGGTTTCCATCGTGGCCTGGTTCAACCGGCACCGGGCGAAAGCGATTGCGATCTCTCAGCTCGGATTCTCCATCGGCGGCCTGTCCGTGCCGCTGGTCGTCTATTTTCTGCAGACCTACGGCTGGCGCACGACGGCCTTCCTGTCCGGCGTGGTCGTCATCGTGATCGGTCTGCCGCTCGTTCAGATGATCCGGCACCGGCCGGAGGATCACGGCGAGCTGCCGGACGGACAGCGGCCGGTCGAGGAACCGCCGACGGCAGAGACGGGAGAGCCCCTGCCGCAGCACCGGGACTTCACGGCCAGGGAGGCCATGCGCACGCCGGCATTCTGGCTCATCTCTCTCGGCCATGCGCTGGCGCTGCTCACGGTGTCCGCGGTCATGGTGCATCTGATCGCCCACCTGACCGAGAGCCTGGACTATTCGGTGGCGGAGGCGGGCGGTGTCGTGGCGCTGCTGACGGGATTCATGATGCTGGGTCAGCTCTCCGGTGGTTACCTGGGCGACCGGTTCAACAAGCGGTTCATCTGCGCGGCCTGCATGGTGGCCCACGCGGCCGGTCTGCTGCTGGTGACCTTTGCCGGCAGCTTCTCTGCCCCCGTGCTCCCGGTCCTGGCATTCACGCTGCTGCACGGACTGGCCTGGGGGACCAGAGGCCCGCTGATGGTGGCGCTCCGGGCCGATTACTTCGGGCCCAGCTCCTTCGGCACCATCATGGGCTTTTCCTCCCTGATCGTGATGCTCGGCATGTCCGGCGGCCCGGTGTTCGCCGGTCTGATGGCGGACATCTACGGAAACTATCAGCTCGGGCTCGGCGTGCTGGCAGGACTGTCTCTGCTCGGCTCTTTCGCCTTTCTGGCCGCACTGCCGCCCCAGCCTCGAACCCGCTGACGAACGCCGGGATCAGGCGTAGGCTGGAGGCTCTCACAAGGAGGAGGCAGCTGATGGCCATAGACCCGGGCCCGCACGCGATCGATCAGGTGCGCTACATTCTCGGCCCGGACGGCCGGGGAACGAACAAGACGGTTGGTGAGCGTTTCTATCAGGAGCTGGAGGAAGAGTTCGACGATTTCTCCGGGCACGTACTCATCCAGCGTTTTCACTTCGATGCGGACTGGCCGACCTGGGAGGTCCATCCGGAAGGGGACGAGTTCGTCTATCTGCTCGATGGTGATACGGACTTCGTTCTGAAGGAAGGACGGGGTGAACGGATCGTGCGGGTCAATCAGCCCGGCAGCTACGTGGTGGTTCCGAAAGGCGCCTGGCACACGGCCCGTCCCCATGCACCGACCACCATGCTCTTCGTGACACCCGGAGAGGGGACGCTCAATGCACAGCAGCCACCGGACGGCTGATCGGGCGCGTGTCAGCCCGCGTGCTGAGCGGTGGGGGGCATCGGATCCGGCGTGGGGTGCGCAAGCTCAGCGTCGTCCGGGGTGCCCGCGGAAGTCCGGAGTGCCGTCAGTTCCTGCTCGAGTGATTCGATGCGGAAATCCTTGTCTGCCAGCATGCTCTTGTACACGGAGACGGTCTGAGCCTGCTCGCCGGTTTCGGAGCGCGCTTCTTCGGCCCGGGCCTTGAGGGAGACGATCTCACGCTCGAGCTCGTGCCGGGCATCCTCCGCACTCTGGACGTCCTCGTGCCGCTTTCTGAGTGCGGCGTTGACGCGCTCGATTTCCGCGGTGAGCTCGTCGATACGCGTCTGCTGTGCGTCGGCTCTCTTCTCCCGCTCTTCCAGAGACGACTTGAGCTTCTCCATCCACTGCTGATGCTGTGAGAGGCTCGAGTTGAGGTCTTCAATCTCGCGCTTCAGCGCCGCGGCTTCCCGCTCCGTCACATCCCGTTCCGCATCCATGGCCTGATTCCGCTTGTCGGTCAGCTCGCGCTGATCGTCCGCTTCCCGAAGGATCTCGGCGGAACGCTGCTCCGCGGCAGTCTTCTCATCCTGCGCCGCACTCAGAGCCTTCTCGAGCGCGCTCTTCTCTCCGGAGAGCGTGTCGATGCGGAACTCCCGGTCCCGGATCGTGTGCTTCAGTGCTTCTTCGGCCTGGTCGCGCCGGGCCAGCTGCTCGTGCACGCTGTCGATGGCCTGCTGCTGCTCGTCCAGCCGGTCCGTGGCCGCACTGAGCTCGTTCTGCAGACCCTGTACCCGATTCAGCGTCGTGGAGAGCTCGGTCTGGAGGGCGCTGATCTTCTCTTCCCGCTGGTTGACGATACTTTCCAGCTCTTTCTGTTTCTCGCGGCTCCCGGCCAGGGAGGCTTCCCGGGCTTCCAGATCCGCGTTGAGCGTCTCGATCCGCCCATCCCGGTCGAGCAGCTCGTTCCTCGCGGTTTCCGCTTCGACGAGGAGCCGCTTGATGGAGGCCTCCCGGGCCTCGATGGTCCCGTCGCGGCTGGCAATCTCCTGCTCGAGGGCGGGCACCTGCGCTTCGATCTCTGCCGTAGCGTCTTTCAATGCCCGGTTGGACTTGCTGCGCCGGTTGGCCAGGTCCTCGAGCATCTCCTTTTCTTTGCGCAGCTCGGACACCTGCTCGGAAAGGCTGGAGATGGTGTCGGTCTGACTGGTGATCTTGGCTTCGAGGGTTCGGATCTCTTCGGAGCCGGCTTCTTCCCGCACCGGACTGTCCATGGCCGCGCCGGCGTCGGGTTCCCGCTCTCCGGCCAGCAGACCCTCGAGCTCCTCGATCCGCTCGTCGCGTTTGATGAGCGCTCCCTTGAGCTTCTCGTACATGGCTTCCGTCTTCTTGAGCTGCGTGGCAAGCCTGGAATCGCCGGGTTCCGCCGCCACCTCGTCCTCGAAACCATCCATGACGATGTTGTCGTCTGCGCTTCTCACTCCTCGAACGGCGTTCAGCTCGGACGTCAGATTCTTGACCTCCCGCTCCGCGCTCCGGAGGGCGTTCGCCTGCCTGTCCTGGTCCCGGAGCATTCCGTTGGTTCGCTCGTTGAGCTCGTTGATCTCTTCGGTGAGCCGGGTGATCTGCGTATCGCGGTTGCGCACGCTGGATTCGAGCTGCGGTACCGATGCCTTGGCATCCAGCAGGTCCCGCTTGAGGGCGTCTTCGCGTTTCTTTGCTCCGCCGTTGCTCATCCGGCCGATGACGAACGAGAGGATACCGGCAGCTGCGATCGCACCGATCAGGGCAGGAGAAAGCGTGGTGTTCGTCAGCAGTTCTTCGAGCATCGATCTGTCAACGCTAAGCAGGTTGACGATCGTCCGGCAAAGACGTGCCGCTTACAGCCTAGCAGTTCTCAGGTCGCTCAGGTTTTTTGTTAGCGGACTGTGAACCAGCCCGGGGAGTGTGAACTCCGTCACAGGTCCGCCGGCACCACCGTCTGTTCCTGGGTCCCGAGCTTCTCGATGGTGAGGCTGATACGGTCCCCCGGCTTCAGGAACTCGGGCGGTGTCATGGCGAGGCCGACGCCCGCAGGCGTCCCGGTGAAGATGATGTCCCCGGGTTCCAGGGTCATGAATCCGCTCACGTAGGAAACGATGGCGGCAGCACCGAAGATCATGTGCCGCGTATTCGAGCTCTGCCGCGGCTGGCCGTTCACGGACGAGGAAATGGCCAGGTGCTGCGGGTCGCCCACTGCCGCCGGCGTGACCAGCCATGGCCCGAGAGGCGCGAAGGTATCGGCGCTCTTGCCTTTGACGAACTGACCTCCGCGGCGATTCTGGAAGGCGCGTTCCGAGACGTCATGCCCCACGGCGAATCCCGCGACGTGATCCAGCGCCTCTGCTTCGCTGACATACTTTGCGGTCCGCCCGATCACGATCGCGAGCTCCACTTCGTAGTCGAGGTCTGTGGCACCTCGCGGCATCACGATGGGATCGAAGGGCCCGGAGAGAGCGGTCGCCGCCTTCATGAAAAGCACGGGCTCCTCCGGAATCGGAGTCCCGGTTTCCTCGGCATGGTCCCGGTAGTTGAATCCCACGGCGATGATTTTTCCGGTGCGGGCAACAGGCGACCCCAGCCGCGGTTCTCCGCTCACTTCGGGGAGATTCGCCGGATCCGTCCGGGCAAGGAGGGGCAGCAGTCCGATGGTTTCGGGGGTGATGTCGTCAATGCGACTGGAAAGGTCGCGGATACGGCCGCTGGCATCGATGAGTCCGGGTTTCTCGGCGCCTGCTTCGCCGAATCGGACGAACCGCGCACCCTCCGCCGACCGCGCCACAGGGGCGATGACAAGGATGACGGCCGCGAGGGCGGCCAACAGAAGGTCGACGGTTCGTGGCATGATGGCTCCTCTGATCGATGCGTGTCCGCCTTTGAGGCCGGACACGTCGCAGGGGAGATTGTAGCAAGGCCGGCGTGGACAGACCCCCGCGAACGGCCGCTCGGGGAGCTTCGAAGTCTTGGAGCCTGAAAAGCGGAATTTCTTTTACCTCGCCTTTGCCTACCTCTGCGCGGGGCTCGGAATCATCGGCGCCTTCCTGCCTCTGCTGCCAACGACACCCTTTCTGCTCCTGGCTGCCTGGGCAGCCACCCGTGGTTCTCCCGAGCTGCACCGCTGGCTCTATCACCATCCCAGGTTCGGTCCGCCTCTCATCGCCTGGGAGGAGAAGCGGGCGGTCAGCGTGGAGGCCAAATGGACGGCCTGTGCGCTCATGCTCACCAGCTGGATCATCATGGTCCTGCTCACGGACGGCTGGCTGGTACCCGCGATCACCGGCACGCTGTTCCTCTGCGGCGGCACTTTCCTGGTGACCCGGCCGACACCCTGAGTACAATGCCCGGCCCATCTGAGTGGACCCGAACATGAGCAGCACCCTACTCGAAAATCTGGAAACAACCGCCAGCTTCGGCCCCATTCATCACCTGCCCCACTGGTCCCGGTTCGAGGCGGACAAGGTGGTCCCCGCCGTCGGCGAGCTGCTCGACGAGACGGAAGCCGCGTTCGACGCGCTGGAGGCGGAAATGGCCGGCGGTCAGGCCAGCTGGGACCGCCTCATGGTGCCGCTGGAGCGTATGCAGATCCGGCTGGGTGTGATGCTCGGCACGGTTGGACATCTGCTGTCGGTGAAGTATTCGGATGCCCTGCAGGAAGCGTACGACGCGGTGCGGCCGCGGTACGTGGCGTTCTCCAATCGCATGGCACAGAGCCGGATCATCTACGAAGCCATGGTGGCGATCCGCGACAGCGACGCATTCACGGCGTTGAGCGAGGCCCGGCAGCGGATTCTCACCGAATCCATTCGCGGCATGGAACGTTCGGGCGTGCATCTGGAAGGCGAGCCCCGGGCGCGCTACGAGGAAATTCAGCAGCGTCTGTCCACGCTGGGCAATGATTTTCAGACGAACCTGGTTCGCGAAGAGAAGGATTCCCGGATCCGGATCGGGGATCCGCAGCGGATCGCCGGTGTGCCGGCGCCCATACTGACGGCGGCTGCCGAGCAGGCCCGGGAAGACGGGATCGCGGATGCGGACGCGCAGAATGGACCCTGGCACTTCGTGGTGAATGGCGTGAACTATATGGCCGTGATCCAGCAGGGGACGGATGCGGCGCTGAGGGAAGCATTCTATCGGGCCTACCGGGACCGGGGGACCTCGGAAGGTTTCGACAACCGGCCGATTCTCGAGGAGATGCTGAGGCTGCGCCAGGAGGAGGCCCGGCTCGTGGGGTTCGACAACTATGCGGCCCTGTCCATCGACGCCAAGATGGCGGAATCGGTGGACGATGTCTGGTCACTGCTGGGCGAGCTGGAGAAAGCCGCCCGGCCGGCGGCCGAGACGGAGCTCAAAGCGCTCGAGCGCTATGCGCGCGAGCACGGGATGGCGGATACGCTCGCTCCCTGGGATGTGGCATTCGTTTCCGAACGCCTGCGCGAGCAGCAGTACGACTACGATTCCGAGGCCATCCGTGCCTTTCTGCAGATGCCGCGGGTGCTGTCGGGGCTCTTCGATCTCACTGAGCGTCTCTACGGTCTGACGATCCGGGAGGCGGCAGCCGATGCCGTGCCGGTCTGGGACGGGAGCGTGCGTTTCTACGAGGTGCTCTCCGGGGACGAGGTCATCGCCGGGTTCTACGTGGACCCGTATGCACGGCCCGGGGAGAAGCGGGGCGGCGCCTGGATGAATACCGTGGTGGGAAAGAGCCGGACGCTGGCCGGTCCCGGTCAGTCGTCGAGCCTGCCGGTTGCCCTGTTCGTCATGAACGGCCGGCCGCCGGAGGCGGGCAAACCGGCGCTGATGTCTCTCGACGAGGTGCGCACGCTCTTTCACGAGTTCGGCCACGCCACTCAGCACATGTTCACGGACGTGGACGAAGGGGGAGCGTCCGGTCTCAACCTGATCGAATGGGATGCGGTGGAGCTGGCCAGTCAGTTCAACGAGTACTGGATGGAGCACAAGCCGTTCCTCAAGGAGATGACCCGGCATGTGGAAACGGGGGAGCCGCTGGACGACGGCACCATCGACCGGATCATCGACAGCCGCAACTTCATGATCGGCAACGGGACGCTGCGGCAGCTTCTGTTCGGCAAGGTGGATCTGGCGCTGCACCAGCGCTACGGGTTGCCGGGGTCGAATGATCCTGACACGCCCTTCGAGATCGAGCAGCAGATTGCCGGGGAGACTGTGGTCACCCCCATGCTGGACGACGAAAGCCAGTTACCGGCATTCGGGCACCTGTTCTCCGGCGGCTATGCAGCGGGTTACTACTCCTACAAGTGGGCGGAAGTGCTGGCCGCGGACGCCTTCGCCGCCTTCAGGGAGGCCGGCCTCGACGACGAGGCGGCGGTGGGCGAAGTCGCCGACCGCTTCCGGCGCACGGTGCTCGGACTCGGCGGCAGTCTGCCGGCGGCCGACGTCTACCGTCAGTTCCGGGGCCGGGATGCCAGCGCCGAGGCCCTGCTGGTGGATCAGGGTCTGAAAGCCGCGGGCTGAGTGCCCGGCATGCGCATCCGGACCGGCGCTGTACATATTTTCCGGGAGCCGGCAACCCGTTGAGGCGGCTGGTGCGCTGGGAGTAGGCTTCAGAGTCACTCATCACCGGAAAGGGCCTGTGCGCAGCTGGCTGATCGTGATCGTCGCCTGCCTGGCGGTGGCCGGCGGGCTGGGGTACTGGAAGTACAGCCAGATACGGGCTGCCATGGCCTTTGCGGCCAGCTTTCCCGAGCAGATCATCGCAGTGGAGTCCGTGCTGGCCTCGGAAGAGAGCTGGCACCCCAGCACCAGCGTCACCGCGGAAGTCATCCCGCCCCGGTCCGTGAATCTTTCCAGCGAGCTGGCCGGCACCATTACCGCGGTGGGTTTCGCGCCCGGCGATCGGGTCCGGGCCGGTCAGATACTCGTGATGCTGGACACCAGCGAAGAGCAGGCTCAGCTGGCGGCAGCCAGGGCGGATGCGGAGATCGCCCGGCTCGAGCTCACCCGTAACCAGAAGCTGATACGTTCCGGCGCCGCCGCACAGGAAGCCCGCGATCAGGCCAAGGCCAGGCACGATGCAGCGGTGGCCCAGGTGAACCGGCTGCTGGCCGTCATCGAGAAGAAAACGCTTCGCGCACCCTTCGATGCCACCACCGGACTGCACGAGCTGGACGTGGGCCAGTATCTCGACAAAGGTGCCGTCATCACCCGTCTGATCGGGATTGGAGAGACTCTCTGGGTGGATTTCACCCTGCCGCAGCAGCAGGCTCAGGTGCAGATCGGCCAGACGGTCTCCGTCCTGACACCGGGTGCCCCGGAGCCGGTGCCCGCCCGCGTGATCGCACGGGATGCGTTCGTCAACGAACGCTCCCGCAACGTGAGCGTGCGCGCGCTGGTCGAGAACGCGGATTCGCTGCTGCCCGGCTCGCTGGTCACGGTGGAAGTGCCCATGGCCGCGGAACGGCCGGCCACCCTGGTGCCCATCACCGCCGTGCGGCGGAATTCCTTCGGTGCCAGCGTATTCGTGCTCGTGCCGTCAGAGGAAGGTGCGCGGGCACCGTATCGGGCGGAGATGCGCAGTGTCCGGCTCGGTCCGCAACGCGGCGGCATGCTGATCATTGCCGATGGTCTGAAGCCCGGGGAGCGGGTGGCCACGGATGGTGCCTTCAAGCTCCGGGACGGGGTGCTGGTGAATGACGTGAGTCTGAACGCCAGCACCGTCGGCCAGCTGGGTGGCGCAGGCGGCTGACCGGGGTGACTGACGTGAAGCTCACCCATCAGGCGCGCACGCCCAGATTCACGGATGTCTTCGTGCGCCGTCCCGTGCTGGCGATGGTCATTTCCCTCGCGCTGGTGCTGATCGGCATCCGTGTGGCTCTGGACATGCCCGTGCTCCAGTACCCGAACATCGAGAGCGCGTCGCTGGAGATCCGCACGCCGTACATCGGCGCCTCTGCCGAGGTCGTGCAGGGATTCATCACCGATCCCATCGAGCGGGCGGCGGCCACCATTCCCGGCGTGGATCACATCGAATCCACGACCACCGCCGGTCTGTCGCTGGTGACCGTCTACCTGAAGCTGAACGAGAACAGCAACGACGCCCTGGCGGAGCTGTCCACCCGGCTCGGCCAGATCCGCTTCGAGCTGCCCGCGGGTGCGGAAGACCCGGCGGTGGAGGTGAAACGGGCCGACCGGCCACAGGCCGGCTGGTATCTGCCGGTGGCTCTGAACGGCAAGATGTCGCGGGCGGAGGTGACGGACTATCTGCGGCGGGTGGTGGTGCCGAAGCTCAGTGCCATCGAGGGCGTGCAGAAGGTGAACCTCGGCGGCGGTCGCCTGCCCGCCATGCGTATCTGGCTGGATCCGGACCGCATGGCCATGTTCAACGTCAGTGCGCAGGACGTGGAGGGTGCGCTGGCCCGCAACAACATCATCGCGACCATCGGGCGCAGCGAAAACGAGAATCAGCGCATCGATCTCATGGTGGACACCTCGCTGAAACGGGCGGACGAGTTCGAGCGGATGGTGATCCGGGAAGAGGACGGCGCTCTGATCCGGATCCGGGACATCGCCCGGGTGGAGCTCTGGGAAGAGGAAGGCAACGACACGGCACGGCTGGACAACCGGCGGGCGGTATTTCTGGCCGTCTGGCCGCTGCCCGGTGCCAACGAGATCGACATTGCCGACGAGCTGTACGTCCGCCTGGACGAGATCAATGCCCAGATGCCGGCAGGTCTCACGATCGCCATCGGTCATGACGTGACCAAGTACATGCGGGCGGCGCTGCAGGAGATCTTCACCACACTGGCGGAAACCGTGCTGCTGGTGGGGCTGGTCGTGGTGGCGCTCATGGGCTCCTTCCGTACCGCTCTGGTGCCCCTGGTGACCATCCCCATCTCGCTGCTGGGGGCGGTGGCGGCCATGTCGCTCATGGGCTTCTCGCTCAACCTGCTGACGGTGCTCGCCATCGTCCTGTCCGTGGGTCTCGTTGTGGATGATGCCATCGTGATGGTGGAGAACGTGGCCCGGTACATGCGGGAAGGCATGTCGAGAACGGAGGCGGCGCTGGCGAGCTCCCGGCAGCTGGCCTCGCCCATCATCGCCATGACGCTCACCCTGGCCACGGTCTATGCGCCCATAGGCTTTCTCTCCGGCCTCACGGGCGTGCTGTTCAAGGAGTTTGCCTTCACCCTGGCGGTGGCCGTGCTCATCTCCGGCTTCGTGGCGCTCACGCTTTCTCCGGTGATGAGCAGCCGGGTGGCACCGGAGAAAGGCCGGGAGTCCCGGCTCACCCTCTGGGTGAACCGGCGTTTCGAGGCCAGCCGGCGGGTCTACAGCCGCCTGCTCGACGGCCTGCTGACCCGGAATGGGCAGGTGATTTTCGCCGGCATCTTCATCTCCCTTCTGGCGGTGCCCTTCTTCCTGTTTTCCCAGAAGGAGCTCGCGCCCACGGAGGATCAGAGCATGATCCGGGTGGTGATCACCGCACCTCCGGAGTCTTCTCTCGACTACACCGAGCGGCACATGGTCGACGTGGTCAACGTGCTCCACGAACAACTGCCGGGCACCCACCAGATGTGGCAGATGGTGCTCACCAACGGCGGGTTCGGCGGGATGACGTTCGTGGACTTCGACGACCGTGATCTTTCCGTTCAGGACATGCTGCCCATGGCCTTCGGAGCTCTGTCGGGCATCAGCGGTCTCAACACCTTCCCGGTGCTCGGCTCACCGCTGCCGAGCGCCGGGCGGTTCGACATGGAGTTCGTCGTTCTCTCCTCGGAACCCGCAATCGACATGCTGCCCCACGCGCAGGCGCTGCTTCAGGCGGCGCGCCGAAGCGGAACGTTCATGTTCGTGGATACGGATCTCGCCATCGATCTTCCCCAGGGCCGCTTTCTGCTCGACCGGGAGCGCATTGCAGACCTGGGCATGGACCTGGCCACGGTGAGCCGGCAGCTGGGCGTTTTTCTTTCGGCCAACTACGTGAACCGCTTCGAGCTGGACGGTACCGCCTACCGGGTGATCCCGATGATCGAACGGGACGGCCGGCCGGATCCCGCGGCGCTGATGGACATGAAGCTGCGCACGCCGGAGGGTGATCTGATCCCGCTGTCGGCGGTAGCGACGCTGGATGAGGCCGTGGCACCCCGGGTGCTGTCGAAGTTCGAGCAGAAAAACGCTTTCCGGATTCAGGGCGGCCTGCTGCCGGGCCGGACCAAGGAGCAGGGGCTCGACGTGATGGAGGCACTCTCGGCGGAGCTGCTGCCACCCGGCTACACCATCGACTACGCCGGGGAGTCCCGGCAGCTGCGTCAGGAAGGCAATACGCTGGTGGGCGTGCTCGGTATCTCGCTGGCCTTCGTGTTCATGGCGCTGGCGGTCCAGTTCAACAGCTTCCGGGATCCGCTGGTGGTGCTTCTGGGCTCCGTGCCGCTGGCTCTGTCCGGCGCGCTGCTGTTCACCTTCCTCGATCTCACCACCATCAACATCTATTCCCAGGTCGGGTTCATCACCCTGGTGGGACTCATATCCAAGAACGCCATTCTCATCGTCGAGTTCGCCCGGCAGCTGCAGGAGGACGGGATGAGCAAGCTTGCGGCGATCAAGGAGTCCGCCGAGACCCGGCTGCGGCCGGTGCTGATGACGGCGGGAGCCACCATCATGGGCCACCTGCCGCTCGTACTGGTGACCGGACCGGGTGCCGAGGCCAGAAACAGCATCGGCATCATCCTGGTTGCCGGGATGGCGGTGGGAACACTCTTTACCCTCTTCGTGCTGCCGAGCGTGTACTATCTGCTGGCCGCCTCCGAACGCCGGGCTCCGGAAGAGATCTCGGAGGTGCCGAGCGGCGCGGTCGCCTGACCGCCAGCGCCGTAACGACAAGCAGACTCTGTCGAGGTAGCCATGACGAAGCACGTACCGGGCTGGTTCAGCCGTGCCCTGGAAACCCCATTTGAAGACCGGGCCGTGGAGGTGGGCGGAGTTCCCATTCACTATCTGTTCTGGCCGTCGAGCGACGAAAGTGCCCAGAAACCCGGACTGGTATTCGTGCACGGCAACGGCGCCCATGCGCACTGGTGGACGTTCCTGGCCCCGTTCTTCCTGGCGGACTATCAGGTGGCCGCCATCGACCTCTCCGGCGCCGGCGACAGCGGATACCGGGAGCACTACACCCCGGAACAGTTCGCAGAGGAAGTGATCAGCGTTGCCCGGGATGCGGGCTTCGGAAACGACACCATCGTCGTCGGGCACAGCTTTGGCGGTTTCATCACCCTGAAGACGGGTCTTCTGCACAACGACGCCCTGGAGGGCATCGTGCTGGTGGATTCCGCCGTCCGGCCACCGGACTTCAAATGGGAGCGGGACCCGCGGCGTTCGCCCATCAAGCCGAAGCGGGTCTACGAGACCTTCGAAGCGGCCCATGCCCGGTTCCGGCTCATGCCGCCTCAGGACTGCTCGAATCAGTTCATTCTCGACTACATCGGCGGGCATTCACTCAAACAGACGGAAGACGGCTGGACCTGGAAATTCGACGACGGCATGTTCCGCAAGTTCGATTTCGGCACCAACATGCACGAGGAGCTGGCGCAGCTGAAGTGCCGGGTTGGCGTGATCTACGGCGAAGACAGCTATCTGTTCAGTCAGGACATCGCGGACTACATGTTCAAGGTGCTGGATGAGTCGGTGCCCTTTGTGGGCATTCCCGAGGCTCAGCACCATCTGTTTCTCGATCAGCCCCTGGCCTTCGTGAGCGCACTGCGTACGCTGCTCGCCGAATGGCGGCACTCCCGCCCGAACCGGTTGAACGTCTGAGCGTGATCAGGTGCCCGTGAAGCGGGGCCGGTCGCTGCCGAGCGGCGACGGAGGTCGGTCCCAGCCGACCCGGGTATTGTCGATCTGCACCGCCGGGGCGAGATGGGTGAGCGGACCCCAGGCGCTGTCCGTCGACGTCGAATACCGGGTGAGCTCATCTGCGCTCAGAGGTTTTGCCGTCGGTCGTCCGCGCTCGCCCAGGGAACGCACCCACATGGCCGTGCGCGCGAGAGAGACCCGCACCCAGTAGCTGCCGCCAACTCTGGCCCGGCGCTCGAGCGCAACCAGGGTCCCCAGAGCGGCCAGGTAGCCGGTGATGTAGTCGTTGACCGCGGCAGGCAGCAGGGTGGGGCCAGGGGTGCCCAGATGCCTGCCCTGCCGGACGGCCATGCCGGTGACGGTCTGAGCGAGCTGTTCCCAGCCGGGCCGGGACCGCCAGTCGCCCTCGTGGCCATAGCAGTTGATGGAGACGTAGACGATGCCGGGACGCTGGCGGATCACGTCGCCGACACCGAACCCGTGCCGCTCCATGGCCCCGGTGCGGTAACCCTGGGAGAACACGTCCGCCTGTCGAACCAGACGTTTCAGCGCCGTTCTGCCGGCGGGGACCGAGAGGTCCACGGACGCGGCCCGTTTGCCGAGGCCCGTATCCACAACGAACAATGGAATGCTCGGCAGGTGCTCGGCACCGATGCGAAGCGCGTCTGCTCCGTACGCGGCCAGGGTCCTGGCGCAGGTGGGTCCGGCCAGAACCCGGGTCAGGTCCAGAACCCGGGTGCCGGCCAGGGGCCGTTGCACACTGCCCGGAAAAGGCTCCGGCGGACTGTCGCCCATCTGAACGATCTCCACCACAGGCCGGCTCGCAAGCTGGCGACCGGCGATGGAGGCATCCCATTCGTCGGCGCTTCGCACCATGGCGCCGCACAGACCCGCGTCGGCGATGGCCGATTCCCAATCCGCCGCCGACCGGCGACGCAGCGCACGGGCGACGGCCTGGCGGTCGTCCCTGGTGCCGAGCAGTTTCAGCAGTCCCGCCGTGTTGTGCGGAAAGCCGGAATGCAGATAGACCCAGCGATCGTCGCCGGCCGGATAGAAGCCGGCGGCGGCCGTGCGGTCCTCGCCGGCGATCCTGGCACCGAGCCCGCGGTCCGGATCCTGAAATCTGAGAAAGGCGAAGCTCAGCAGCGACGCTTCCGCATGCCGGGCATCCACGGCCAGGCCGCCTTCATCGCCGCCGAGCCGGTGCGCGGCCGCGCGGATGACGTCGGCGCCCGCGCAGAGCGCCGCGGCAGTGGCCTCGGCAGCGAGATAGGGGGTATCCAGACTGGTGGCGCGGGCCTGAAAGCGGATGCGGTGTGTGGTGGTCCGGCCCGTTACGTCGTCGAGACCGGCCAGGGCGTCACCGAATACCCGCCGGCTCGTGCGAGATGCTTTCCTGCCACCCGATCGTGACATCATTCAGCGACGGTCACGTTCAGGGACATCTGCACCAGACCGTCGTCGTTCAGCACCACTTCCTCGGTGGGGAGTGCCTCGATGCGGGTGTCTTCCAGGCCGGCGACGGTGGTCAGGGTGTCCCGGATGGCCGCGATCCTTTCCTGTGCGAGCGCGTTCAGATCACCGTCCGGGACGTCCAGGGCGGTGATCAGGGCTTCACGCAGATCGGCGCTGTAGGCGGGTATGTCGATCCCGGTTTCACCGGACTCGGTCCCGGAGCGGTGGGCCTCCGCGACAGCGCCCCGTTCCGGCTGCAGGCCGGCCTCGTCGTAGAGCGCTTCCAGGACCTGCTGGCGCTGTTCCGTGCGGGACAGATCCGACTGCGGATGTTCGGCGATACGGCCGGCGATGGTGTCATCCACCAGGGCTTCGGCCATGGCCCGTCTGTCAGCATCCGGGCTGATGACCGGGGAGACCTGCAGGATCAGCTGAGGTCGCTGGGCCAGCGCATCCGTGAGGCTGGCGAGGGTCTCACGTTGAGGCGGGGAGAGGGTGCTGGCGCCGGGCTCGAAACCGATGTGCTCGAGCTCGTCCGGCGCCATGCCCACCAGCGAACCCAGCAGCCGGAAGGGCGCGGCAACGATGCCGCCGAGTACATTGGAGAGTGCTTTCATGATTGCGCCGGAATAGCTGAACGACGGGTCGTCCAGGGTGCCTGAAACCGGAAAGCTGAAATCCAGCTTGCCCTCGCCGTCTTTCAGAAGCGCGACCGCCATGTCCAGCGGCAGGTTCATCGCCCCCGGTTGCTCCACTTTCTCGCCCAGGGTCAGATCGCGGATCACCAGCCGGTTGCTGCCTTCCAGGGCTCCCTCGCTGAGCCGGTAGACCAGGGTCAGGTCGGTCCGGCCTTCGGCGATGGCCCGGCCGGCAAACTTGATGGTGTACGGAGAGACGCGGGGCAGATCCACGTTGTCGAAGTCGATGGTGATGTCCGTGTCCTGATCCGGGGCGAAGGCGCTGACGCGCCCGTCGATGTTGAGCGCGCCGTACTCGTTCACCTGGCCGGTGAGGTCCACCCGGGCCGGTTCGCGGCTGTTCGTGGCCAGCGTCGAGAGCTCGCCCGAAAGGTCGGACACCCTGGCTTCGAAAGGCAGCGGCAGCGCGAGGTCTGTGAAGTGTGCGCTGCCGCTGGTGATGCTCGTTTCACTGACGATGACGTGGAAGGGTGTCCGGCTTTCTGTTTCCCCGGCGTCCGTCTCCGTCTGTTCAGGCGGATCGTCAGTGGCTGGTTCCCGTGCGTCGATGAAGGTGCGCTGGATGTTGGTGGAGCCGTCCTGTTCGATTTCCACCCGGGCGTATGGCCCGTCGATGGTCAGCAGTGAAAGGTCGAGCCCGGCCGGGGTCGCGACGAGCTTGTCTACGCTGAGGCTGTCCCAGGAGAAGAGCGGCTCCTTCAGCGCCCGGTCGCTCAACGACAGGGCGTCGAGGCGGAAATCACCCCGGTACTCGAACGCCGGATCACTGGCGGCGGTGACCTGCCCGGTGAGGGAGATGCTGCCGGAATCGATCCCGATGTTGGCAACGCTGCTCAGATAGGGCTGCGCGGCGGCCAGCGCCAGCGCGTCTGCCGATACGGTTGCTTCCAGGCGGACCTCCGGAAAAAGCTGGAGGCGTCCGTTCAGCTCGAGGGTCCCGGCGGGTGCCAGGGCCGCGGTCACGGAGAGTGGCATCCGTTGTGCATCTGCCAGCGAGAAGTCGTTCAGTTTCAGGCTGAAGTCGGACAGGGCGAGGCGGCCGTCCTCGAGCGTGGTGTCGGTATGGGAGAGCTGCCAGCCGGTCAGCTCGATCGCCCCGACGCTGACCTGCCAGGGATCCGGCGCGGCATCCGCTGCCGCCTCAGGGGCCGCTTCCGGAGCAGCCACGGATTCTGTTCCGGTCGGTTCCGGTTCGGATGGCAGGTAGCCGCCGTCTGCGAGCCGAAAGGCCTGAATGTTCACGTCGTCGAGGCCGATGCGGTCGAGATGAACGGTCTTCTCGGGCCAGGCGAAACGGCCGCCGGTCAGCGAGAATTCGCCAACCCTGACAAGGGGGGGATGATCCGGCTGCTGCACGAGCAGTCCGGTCAGGCTGCTGGTGAGATTCTCCAGCCGGACCTGCAACGCACCTTCCGGATTCATCTTCAGCAGGTAGTCGAGCCGGGCGGTGATCTCCCCCCCTTCGAAGACGAGCGGCAGGTCGAGCTGGTCACGGAAGTAGCGGAAGAGGACCGGCGTGTAAGTGCCTTCGAGCTCGATCGCACCGGACAGCGCAACGGGATTCACGGACAGGGATCCGGTCCAGGTCACCCGGGCACCGGATTCGGTCCGGATCGTCACCTGTTGCCGGCCGCTCTGGTCGGGGAGGGTCGAGAGCTCGGCAACATGGAGATCGATGGGGCTCAGATCCGTGCTGAAAGCTTCGCGCTGGGTCCTGTCGACGACGGTCACGTGTCCTTCGACGATCCTGAGGTCGGCAATCCGGAGCCTGGGGATCGGATTGTCCCGGGCCGCGGCCGGTTCGGGTTCCGGGTCGAGCGCAGGCGCCTCGGCGGTGGCCGCCCAGCGGCCGGCGATCACGCTGAGATTGGTGTCACTCTCGCTGATCCGTTCCAGCCGGAAAGCGGGACGGATCAGGTGGATTTCGTTGAAGCTCCACGCCCAGCGAAAGAGACTCGACAGCTGGAAGTTCACGTAGAGCCGCTCGAAGGCGAGCAGCGTTTCGCCATCCGTGTCGGTGATCGACAGTCCGTCCACCGCCAGACTGAGCGCGAAAGGGTTCAGGCTCAGATTCTCCACACGGGTGTCGAGGGAGAGACGCTCGTCGAGCGTGCCGACGAGCGTGCGCTCGATGAGCCAGGGTGCGAGCAGGAAACCCGCCGCCGCGTACACGGTGACGATGGCCAGCGCGATCAGTCCGCGGCGGGGCCAGGGCCCCTGTATCAGTCGTTCCTTCTGAACCATCCGTGGTCCCTGTCAGTATCGTAAGTAGCCTCAGTTCAGGATCAGGGTCCTTCGCGTGTGTAGACGACGGCGCCGCCGAGAATCGTCATGTCCACTTGCGTGTCGGGCAGTCTGTCGTCGGGCACCGTCAGCAGATCCTGGGACAGAACCACCACGTCGGCGAGCTTGCCCGGTGTCAGACTGCCCTTGATGTCCTCCTCGAACGCCGCGATCGCGTTGTTGATCGTGTAGCTCGCGAGCGCCTCTTCCCGCGTCATCACGTGCTCGGGATGGAAGGCGGTGCCATCCTTGGTGATTCTCGTGACCGACGCGGTGTAGGAGGCAATGGCGTCGATGGGTTCCACGGGCACGTCGGTGCCGTTGCCGATCAGCGCCCCGGACTCGATCAGCGTGCGCCACGGATAGGAGGTGATCCGGGTACGTTCCTCGCCGAGACGGGAGGGAATCCATGGGCCATCGGAGGTGCAGTGCACGCCCTGCATGGCGGCGATCACGCCGAGCTCGGCGAACCTGGGCACGTCCGCCGGGTCGATGTGCTGGGCATGCTCGATGCGCCAGCGCAGCTCGGTGCCGTCCACATCCGCGGCTTCGAAAACCCGCTGGTAGATATCGAGGGTTTCCCGGTTTGCCCGGTCGCCGATGGCATGCGTGTTCACCTGGAAGCCGTGCTTGACGGCGATCTCTGCGGTGCGTTCGATGTCCTCCACCGGCTCCAGAACCAGGCCCGCCGTGTGCGGCAGATCTTCGTAGGGTTCCAGCAGCCAGGCACCGTGGGCACCGAGGGCGCCGTCGATCTGACGCTTGATGGATCGTACGGTCAGGAAGTCGTTGCCTTCGGCCACCATGCGGTATTCCGGCAGACGCTCGTCCATCTCCTCGTTGCTGGCCCGGCGCACCATCACATAGAGCCGGATGGGCAGCACGCCTTCCTCTTCCAGCCCCCGGAAGAAGTCGATGGTATCGAAGGATGCACCGGCATCGTGGAAGGAGGTGACCCCGTGGGCGACCGCTTCCTGACCCGCCAGGAAGACGCGCTCGCGCATGACCTGATCGATCTCTTCCGGCGTCTGCCGTGACTCGAATTCCTCCACCGCATCGTTCAGGAGCCGCTGGGCGGTTTCCCGCAGGAGGCCGGTGGCTCTGCCGTCGGCGTCCCGGACGATGGTGCCGCCGTCCGGATCCGGGGTGTCGTTGCCCACGCCGGCGGCGGCAAGTGCGGCATCGTTGGCGAAGGCGGCATGGCCGCTGGCGTGGCCGAGCAGCACGGGATTGTCCGGAGATACGGCGTTCAGAGTGGCATTCACCGGAACGCCTTCCACCGCCCCTTCCGGCACGGCGTCCCATTTGTCCTGATGCCAGCCGCGGCCGAAGATCCATTCGCCGGGTTCGGCCTGATCCACGGCCACGGCGACCATGTTCACCACCTCATCCCAGTTGCGGACGGTATTCAGGTCGAGAATCTGCTTGGCCCTGCCCAGGCTCATGAAGTGACCGTGGCCCTCGATGAAACCGGGCATCACGAACCGGCCTTCGAGCTCGATGACTTCCGTGCCGTCCCCGATGTATGCGCTGATGCTCTCGTTCGAGCCCACGGCGACGATCTCGGAGCCGGTGATGGCGATGGCTTCGGTGTTGCCGAGCTCGGGATCCACCGTGGCCACCTTGCCGCCCCGCAGTACCAGGTCGGCGCTCGGCACGGCGGGCACTTCTGCCGCTGGAGGCGCCTCAGCCTCCTGGCTGCAGCCCGCCATCAGAGCGGATGAAACGAAAACGGCGAGCAGAGTAGCCCGCCAGCTGTTCAAGCTGTACGACATGTTGGTCCCGTCCCAGAAAATTCCAACGGGAAGCGTCGCAAAACCCCACCCCGCCCGCAAGGGCGGGGGCACGCGAAGGGCGGGGGCACGCGAAGGGCGGGCGCACGCGAAGGAGCTGTTCTCAGCGCATCAGTTGACGGCCGCCCAGCATTCGAGCTCGACCCGGGCATCGAAGGCGAGTCCTGCTGCCTCGAAGGCGCTGCGCGCGGGCTTGGGGCCCGGGAAGTAGGTGACGTAGACCTCGTTGAAGTCGGCCCATTCGTCGATGTCGGCGATCATCGCCGTGCACTTCACCACCCGGTCCATGGAGGAGCCGTTGGCTTCCAGAATGTGGCGGATGTTCTCCAGCACCTGTTTCGCTTCCGCCCGGATGCCGCCGGGTGCCAGGGTGGTGGTGCCGGGCAGATTTCCGAGCTGCCCGGAAAGGATGAGCAGATCACCGACGCGGACGGCAGCGGAGAAGGGAAAATCACCCGCCAGGGGAGAGCCTGCGTTGGAGTAGGTGACGGGCACCCGCTCGTCAGCCTGCGCTGCCTGTGTCCAGAGGCCGGGTGTGAGGGCGATCAGAGGCAGCAGGGCGAGACGGGCGAGACGGGAAAGAGGGCGGATCATCATGGCGTTTCCTGCGGGCTGTTCGCATCCAGTGTACGGTTAACGAGCCGGTAGGCCAGCAGCGCGTTGCCGGGCAGTTCGCCGAACTGGCCGTAGCCCGACTGCACATAAAGCATGTCGTCCACGGCCAGCACGCCGGCAACGTCGATGGATCCGCCATGAGCGGGCACGCCATTGACCGTGTCGAATGCCCGGCGGGTCTCAGCCTGCCAGAGCACGGCACCATCCGCCCGGGAGAACGCCCGCATCCGGCCGTCGAGGGCCCCGGCGAGCACCAGGTCGTTCACGACCAGCGGCGGTGCGGACAGACCGAAGAAGAACGGGCAGTCCGGATACAGCTCGGCCCGGCCGAAGTACTCGAAGAGATTGGTATCGCAGCCTCTCTCCACCGCAGTGTCCCAGAGGCGCCGGCCGTCCTGGAGCGCCAGAGCATAGAGCCCGGGCGCCGGCCGGTAGCCGGGAATCGGATAGGGCGGATCGGCGGCCGGGGCATAGATCACGCCATCGCTGACGGCGAGTCCCCAGTGAATGCCGCCGAGAGCCGAGCCGGCACCGACCCGCTGGTGCCACAACCGGGCGCCCTGTGTATCCGGGTCCAGTGCGTAGACGTCGCCCGATTTCTGGCCGACGATGAGGCGATCCCTGCCCTCACCATCCTGCGCCAGCACCACCGCCGCACCGATGTCGTGATCGGGGCCGCGCCATTTCGGACAGTTGGGTCCGGGTGGATTCTGATCGCAGGCCATGTTGTAGGCGTCGCCGGCGATGGCCTGAAAGTGCCAGACGACCTCACCGGTTTCCAGGTCCAGGGCCAGCACCGAGTCGGAAAATCCGGTGGCGGGCAGCGAGGCGTTCTGTCCCGTGCCGACATAGACGACGCCACGTCCGGGGTCGACGGTAGGCGTGCTCCACACCGGCACCCCGGAGGGTCCCCAGGCGCGCGTGCCGGCGTCCGTGGTCCCCTGGACCGTTGCCGGCGGGGTCAGGTGCCTTTCCCAGAGACGTTCACCGCTGACCGCATCCAGTGCCAGGACGCCGCCATGGGAAACACAGCACTCGTAAGCCGGATCGGCGGCGAGGCCGACTTCGTAGAGAGACACAGGCACGATCAGCCGATTGCCGTGCTGAACCGGCGTGCCGGTCAGCAGGCTGTGCTCGGCGATATGCGCATCACTGCGCCAGAGCAGAGCCCCATCCGCCGCGGCCACCGCATTGACGTAGGCGCCGATATCGCCGAAGAAGAGCACGCTTACACCCTCGACCCGGCCGAGGGTGAGCGCCGTGCGCGGCGGCACTTCGAGCGGCTGGTGCCAGCGGATGCAGCCGCGCTCCCGGTCGAGGGCGAACAGGTGTCCGCTGGCGGCGGCGATGAACAGGGTGTCCTCCGTGAGCACAGGCTGGGAGCGGGCATTGGCTACATCGGGCAGGCCGAAGGCCCAGGCCAGCTCCAGATCCTTCACGCTGGCGGCATCGATGCTGCTGGCGCCTGCCGGCAAAGCTCCGCTGCTGCGATCGTCTACGGCCCAGCGGGAGAAACGGGGCGTCGGATCGATGTCCGCGTCTTTGCAGAAGGCGGCGGTCTCCGGTGCGTAAGGTTCCCGCTCTCCGGCGATGAAGGTGGTGATCTCGAGCATCTGAGCGGTACTCAGCCCGGCGGCCTCCGTTTTCATCATGCCGTTGGTCATGGCGAACATCACCTGAGCCGGGCCGAGGACGGACAGCGAAGCCAGCGGCAGGGCGCGTTTGAGGTCCGGATTCCCGTGACAGGTGGCGCAACGGGCGGCGAAGAGTTCCGCGCCGGTCTGTGCGGAAACGGGTTCGACAGCCGCCTCCGACAGGCTCGCCGGTTCCTCGGGCCGCCCGTCGGAACATCCCACCAGACAGGCAAGCGCCAGAAGCAGCAGCCAGCCGACCAGCTGCTCCCGGGGCAGGCACATCAGAGGAACTCCGTCTTCCTGGACTGAGCGTAGAACACCAGGCCGACCAGGACGACGATCGCGCCGATCTGAGCGCCGAGCACGGTGAGATAGGTGGCATTCCAGACCGCCTCGGTACCGTTCACCGTCGAGCGAACCGCATGGAAGCTGGCGATCCACCAGATGAACGCCTGGTTGCCCAGATTCGCGGCGACAATGGCCGTGATCGCAGGCGCGATGCCCTGAAAAACCATGGTGGTGGCGAGGATGATCACGTAGGCGAGCAGCACCGCCACCAGAATGATGGTCATCAGCGGAATGGTTCCGGAGGGCATGACGTCGCCGATGAAGATCACGTAGCTGGCAGCGGACAGGGTCAGCCAGATGCCGCCCACGAGCAGCAGATTGGCCAGCATCTTGGCCCGGGTGTAGTCGGCGATGGTGATGGGCAGGCTCATGATGAACGGCAGGTTCTGCTCCCGGCGCTCTTCCGTGATGGTCTGCATGGCGGCATGCACGCCGGCGCCGAATATCGCTGATATGAACAGGATGAAGGCGATGGTGCCGGCCGCATCACCCCAGAGCAGAGCGAGCACGATGGAGCCGATTCCGGCCAGCCAGTAGCAGATGGACGGGATCTTCATGATCCTCAGGTCTTTGAGCACGAGCTCGCGAACCACCGAGGGGGTTGTCTCAACAGCGGTCGTCGATGCGTTCATGCGGCAGCTCCTTCCATGGACGGGGCGGATCCGGCGGCCGCGGCGTGCGGTGGCTGTCTGCTCGATTCGACGCTGGCGATGAAGATCTCTTCCAGGGTCAGGCGCTGAACCTCGTTGATCGCCGCACCGGATGCGGTGAGTTTTTCCTGCAGGGCATCGCTGTAACCCGCGAGCGTGAGCACGATCTGATGGCCGGACCGCTGTACCTCGATGAGCCCGGACATATCCGGCAGCCTATAGCGGTCACCGACCACCAGCCTCAGGCGCCGCCAGGAATCGAGAAAGGTCTCCTTGTCGTCGCTGGCAACGATGCTGCCCTGGTTGATGAAGGTGATGTGATCGGAGATCTGCTCAACGTCCAGGGTGTTGTGCGAGGAGAAGAGGATCGAACGGTCCTCCGCCTCCATGACCCGCATCATCTCTTCGAGAATCACCTTCCGGGCAACCGGGTCGAGACCGGTGGTAGGCTCATCGAACACCAGCAGTTTCGGCTTCCGGGCGAACACGGTGAGCAGCGCGGCCTTGACCCGCTGCCCGTGGGAGAGCCCTTTCACCTTCTGGTCGGGATTCAGCTCGAAACGGCTGAGCAGCTCGGCGGCATAGCCGTCGTCCCAGCCCGGATAGATCCGGCGCAGAAAGTCGAGATGGAAGCCGATGGTACGGTGTCCGTACAGGCGCATGTCCTCCGAGACGAAGCCGATGTTCCACTTGGCCGCCACCTGCCCGGCCGGCATGTCGTGACCGAGCACGGTGACCCGGCCGGCGTCCTGGTGCACCAGACCCATGATGATGCGCAGGGTGGTGGACTTGCCGGCCCCGTTGGGGCCGACGAAACCCATCACCGAGCCTTCCGGCAGGGTCAGGTCGACGTCCTTCAGGTCGAAGTGCGGATAGCGCTTTGTGACGTTCTCACAGTGGATGGCGTTCATCTGAATCACCTCCTGTCGTTCCGTGTGTATTGCTCGAGCAGCGCGGCCAGGTCATCGTGGCCGAGACCCATGGCTTCTCCCAGGCGCACGGCCTGCTCCATGGCTCTTTCCAGCTCTTCCTGGCGCACGTCATCCACGTCCATGCTCTCGCTGACGAAGGATCCCCGGCCCTGGCGGGTGACGATCACACCGGCCCGCTCCAGCTCCAGGTAGGCCCGCTTGACCGTGATCACGCTCACTTTCAGCTCGGCGGCAAGCTCCCGGATCGAAGGCAGCCGATAGCCGGGCGCCCAGTCACCCAGCGCCACGCGACGGCTGATCTCGTCCATGATCTGGGCGTAGATGGGCCGGCTGTCGGCCTGGGAAAGGATGATCTGTGTGCTCATGTGTATATAGAATATACATAGTATGCACACTAAAGCGAACTCATGGCCGTCAGGCGCGCAGAACGGTGCTCGGGTCGGTATAGGGGAGTCCGGTGGACTCGGACACCGCACGATAGGTCACCTGCCCCCGATAGACGTTCAGACCTGCCAGCAGATGCGGATCGGCGCTCAGCGCCATCTCTGCACCCTGGTCGGCGAGCGCCAGGGTGAAGGGGAGGGTTGCGTTGTTGAGTGCGAACGCGGAAGTCCGGGCGACCGCCCCCGGCATGTTGGCCACACAGTAGTGGACCACCTCATGTACGGTATAAGTGGGATCGGAGTGGGTGGTGGGGCGCGAGGTCTCCGCGCAGCCGCCCTGATCCACCGCCACGTCCACCAGCACCGACCCGCGCTTCATGTCCCGGACCATGGCCTCGCTGATGAGCCGGGGTGCAGCAGCCCCGGGGACCAGCACGGCGCCCACCACCAGGTCCGCGTTCGCCACCAGCTGATGGACCATGTCCACGGTGGAGAACGCCGTGTTCAGTGCAGGTCCGAAGTGCAGGTCCAGGTCGGACAGACGTGGCAGAGACAGATCGAGGATGGTCACGTCCGCCTCCATGCCGAGAGCCACCCGGGCGGCATTGGTCCCGACCACCCCACCGCCGAGCACGACCACCTGCGCAGGCAGGGTGCCCGGCACGCCGCCGAGCAGCATGCCGCGCCCGCCCTGCTCGATCTCCAGACAGTGGGCGCCGGCCTGCACGGCCATTCTGCCCGCCACCTCGCTCATGGGTGCGAGCAGCGGCAGACCGCCGCGGGCATTGGTCACCGTTTCGTAGGCGATGCAGGTGGCGCCGGTCTCCAGGAGGCTTCTGGTCAGCTCCGGGGCCGGAGCCAGATGCAGATAGGTGAAGAGGATCTGACCCTCACGGAGCATGGCCACCTCCACAGGCAGCGGTTCCTTGACCTTCACGATCATGTCGGCACTGGTGAAGACGTCCTCGGCGGTTGCGGAGAGCACGGCACCGGCACGTTCATAGTCCTCATCGAGCAGGCCGATGACCTCGCCCGCGCCCGCCTCCACGAACACCTCGTGGCCATGATGAACCAGCTCCCGCACACTGGCCGGCACCAGGCCGACCCGGTGTTCGTCGGCTTTGATCTCTCTGGGCATGCCTACGCGCATGTGGCTATCCTCCGTCTGTATGCAGCAGAACGTTTCTGCAGAACGCATCTCCCATGGTGATGATTCCTGACTGTTTATAGGTTGCGCCGATGACAAGCGATGCTCAATACGTCCGATGGTTCGACTCACTGAATCACGGGGATCTGGCGGAGGTGGGCGGCAAGAACGCCTCGCTCGGTGAGATGTACCGCGCTCTCGCGGATACGGGCGTGCCCGTACCGAACGGGTTCGCGCTCACCACGGCCGTTTATCACCGGCTGCTGGAGGCCCCGGGTGTCCGGGAAACCATCCAGCAGGCCCTGGGCACGGTGGATGTGGATGACGTGGATGCCCTGGCGGCCTGCGGCCGAACCTGCCGTGCGGCCCTCTATGATGCGCCGTTTCCGGAAGAAGTGGCCCGGGCCGTGGGCGAGGCGGAAGCGGCCCTGGTCAGCGAATATGGTGAGGACGTCCGGCTCGCCGTGCGCAGCTCGGCCACCGCCGAGGATCTGCCCGAAGCGAGCTTTGCCGGACAGCACGACTCGTTTCTGAACGTGGGCAGAGGCCAGGCGCTCATCGATGCCTGCCGCCAGTGCCTGACCAGTCTCTTCACCGATCGGGCCATCCGCTACCGGCACGACCGGGACTTCGATCACATGAAGGTGGCACTGTCCGTCGGCGTGATGAAGATGGTCCGGGCCGATCAGGGCGCCAGCGGTGTGATCTTCACCATCGACACCGAGTCCGGCCATCCCGACGTGGTGCTGCTGACGGCCGCTTACGGTCTCGGTGAGAACGTGGTTCAGGGCACGGTGGATCCGGACGAGCTCTACGTGCACAAGCCCACCTTCCGAGCAGGGCACCGGTACGTGCTGAAACGGAAGCTCGGTGCCAAGCAGCAGCGCATGGTCTGCGGCCGCCGACGGATGGGTTCGGAGACCTATAACGAACCGACCCCGGAGCCCCTCCGGCAGCGCTTCGCGGTCACCGACGAGGAGGTGCTCGAGCTCACGGACTACGCGCTGGCCATCGAAGCGCACTACAGCCGGCTGGCCGGCAGGGACACGCCCATGGACATCGAGTGGGCACGGGATGGCCTGGACGGCGGGCTCTATATCGTTCAGGCGCGCCCCGAGACCGTAGCCAGTCAGAAGGACGCCAGTGAGCTCGTCCGGCATCGGCTGCGGGAGAAAGGGGAAATCCTCGTGCGCGGCCGCGCGGTAGGTGCGGGGATCGCCACCGGTCGGGTCCGGGTGATCAACGGCAGCGAGGATCTTTCCCGCTTCCAGGCGGGTGAGATCCTGGTGGCGGCGACCACTGCCCCCGACTGGGGCACCGTCATCAAGCAGGCAGCGGCGGTGGTGACCGACCGGGGCGGCCGCACCTGCCACGCGGCCATCGTCGCCCGGGAGCTGGGTATTCCCGCGGTGGTGGGCAGCGAGTCCGCAACCCGGGATCTGACCACCGGCGACGCGGTCACCGTCTCCTGTGCCGAGGGTGAGACGGGCGTGGTCCTGCGCGGTGCGCTCGAGTTCGAGACCGAAACCATCCGGCTCGACGAACTGGCCCGGCCGAAGACGCAGATCATGATGAACGTGGGCAATCCGGAGCTGGCCTTCCGTGCCGCCATGCTGCCGAACGACGGCGTGGGTCTTGCCCGGCTCGAATTCATCATCACGGAATACATCGGTATTCATCCCATGGCTCTCGCGCATCCCGAACGGATTGCCGACAAAGCCGTCCACAAAGCGGTCATGGCGGCCGCGGCCGGTTTCGACGCGCCGGGTGACTTCTTCGTGACCCGACTTGCGGAGGGTATCAGCGCCATCGCGGCCGCGTTCTATCCGAAGCCGGTGGTGATCCGCCTGTCGGATTTCAAGGTGAACGAATACCGGGCGCTGACCGGCGGTGACGACTTCGAGCAGGTGGAAGAGAATCCCATGATCGGTTTCCGCGGCGCGTCGCGCTACGGTCACCCAGCCTACCGGGACGGATTCGCGCTGGAGTGCCGGGCGCTGAAGCGGGTCCGGGAGGCGATGGGGCTGACCAACGTCAAGGTCATGGTGCCTTTCTGCCGGCGGATCCCGGAAGCGGAGCAGGTGCTCTCGATCATGGCCGAAGAGGGGCTCGTGCGGGGGGAAAACGGACTCGAGATCTACGTGATGTGCGAGATTCCGAACAACGTGATCCTCATCGACGAGTTCGCCAGATACTTCGACGGATTCTCCATCGGCTCCAACGATCTCACTCAGCTGACCCTGGGCGTAGACCGGGATTCCGAGATCGTCGCCTTCGATTTCGACGAGCGGGATCCCGGTGTGCTGAAGATGCTGGAGCTGGCGGTGGCCGGGGCGAAACGCAACGGCCGCTACGTGGGCATCTGTGGTCAGGCACCGTCCGACTATCCGGAGGTGGCCGAGTTTCTCGTCAGGCTCGGTATCGACTCCCTGTCTCTGACGCCCGATTCGGTGCTCGAGACGACACGGCAGGTGCTGGCGCTGGAGCAGAAGCTGGCAGCTGCCGACTGAAAGCAGCGGGATTTCTGGAGCGGGTGAAGGGAATCGAACCCTCGTCATCTGCTTGGGAAGCAGAGGCTCTACCATTGAGCTACACCCGCGCTGTGGCCGATTGTAGCCCGGTGATCCCGGCGCCCGGAAGCGGGCGGCACCCGCCGGGTCCCTGCTACACTGGGCCATCTCGGATGGAGGAGGGGAGCCATGGACCGACGGGATTTTCTGACCGGTGCCGGAGCCGCCGCCGCCGCGGGCATCGCCGCAGCCACCACGCTGTCCGCCAAGGCAGACGCACTGGAAGACGCCATGATGACGGAGCTGGACCGACGGGTGATCGAGCCCGCCACCTTCTGCGACGTGGGCGGTGAGCTGACCTTCGATCCGGCCGACAGACGTCCGTTTCTGCAGGGCAACGATCCCCGGCTGCCACCCATGCCGGAAAAGCCCACCCTCATCGACTTCTTCAAGCTGCGTTTCGGGCCGTCCAATCATGTCCTGCAGAGCGCCGCCTATGCACGGAAGAACGGCATGGAGGAGAAGGTGGTGCTGGCCTGTCTGCTGCACGACATCGCGGTGGAAAGCTTCATCCGCTCCGATCACGGTTACTGGGGCGCTCAACTCGTGGAACCCTATGTAGACGAGGAAGTGAGCTGGGCGATCCGCTATCACCAGGCGCTCAGGTTCTTCCCGGACCCGGCGGTCGGCTACGAGTATCCGGAGGCTTACTACCGCTTCTTCGGCCGCGACTACCAGCCGGAGCCCTATATCGTCGAGGCGGCGGAATATGCCCGCAACCACAAGTGGTACATGACGGCCAGGCTCATCACCCTGAACGATCTCTACTCGTTTGAGCCCGGCGTGGTGGTGAACGTGGACGAGTTCACGGACATCATCGGCCGGCATTTCCGGCAACCGGAAGCAGGGCTGGGCTTCGACGGCAGTCCGGTGGCGCACATGTGGCGGACCATGATCTGGCCCAACAACTTCCTCTAGGGGGCCCCCGGAAACCGTCCGTCGGTGAGGAAACGGACGGCGGCCTCTGCAACGGCTGCATTGTTGCGCAGACCCCAGTGGGTCAGATTGAACGCGCGGAAATCCGACATGCCCTCGAGCTTCGCGCTTTCGAGTGAAACCATGCTGTCGTTCGGCAGCGGAAGCCATTCGTTGGTGACGATGGCATCCCGGGTGCCGGCGATGACGCCGACGTTGTAGTCCGGAGGCGGCAGGGAGGCGGGAAAGTCTTCGGGGCCGGTGCCGAGCATCTGCGCGGTAGGCCCGGCCCACTCGACCATGGTGCCCGGCAGACCGTCCTCGATGTCCGCCAGCTCGCTGCCGCGGTTCGGGGTGCCGATCAGGACCACGTTGCCCAGATTGTCGGGTCGACTCCGGGCGAGATAGGCGCGGATCAGAAGGCCGCCCAGGGAGTGGCCGACGAAATGCACGGGCCGGTCGTCGCGGACGCAGCAGGCATCGATCTCACCACTGATCCTGGCCACAAGCGCGTCCGGCGACTCGTCGTTCGAGGGATAGCCCAGGTTGTGCACCTCGAATCCGGCGGCGGCCAGACTGTTTTCCAGCAGCAGCATGGCCGTCTCCGTGCGGCCGAGACCGTGCAGGAGCACCACCCGGTCTGCCCCCTCGGGCGCCGGTCTGAAAAGCGGCAGATCGGCCACGTAGAGACCGCCGCCGATCAGGAGAACGATGAGACCCAGGCTGAGCAGACGTTTCACGGCACGGACATCGTGGAACAGAGTTGGCGCTCATTGTCGACGGTGTCCCCGCGGAATCAAGCTGCTAACTTGCCGGGATGTGGAGATTTCAGAGTCTGTGGGCCCCGGTCTGTCTGCTGCTGGCGGCTTCTGTGCCCTGCTTCTCCGCTCAGGCCGAAGAGGACGACAAGGCCGGATCGATGGACGGGCTCGGATACGAACGGAACCGGGGTCTGGTCATCCGCCGTGGCGGCACGGATCTGTGGCTAGGGCTCAGAGGTCAGTTCCGCTACAACGACTCCACCACCGAGCTCGACACCGACGAGGACGATCTCATCGACCGCTCTCTGTCGGTGAACCGGGCCCGCATCAAAGGCGGCGGCGCGGCGGTCTGGAGCTGGCTGGACGTTTACGGGGAGTACGACCTGGTGGGATCGCAGTGGCTCGACCACCGGGCGACGGTCACCGTCGGCGGCTGGCTCGACATCCGGGTGGGCCAGTGGAAGAGTGAGTTCAGCCGGGAGCGGATCAACTCCTCCGGCAAACAGCAGCTGGTGGAACGTTCCATCAGCACCTACTGGTTCACCATCGACCGGCAGCGCGGCTTCTCCACCAGCACCCGGCTGGGTGAAGGCTCCGCCTGGGATTCCCGGATCTGGATCCAGGCCCTCTCCGGCGTGGGCCTGAACCGTTCGGCGGAGCGGGACAGCGGGCTGCTGCTCGGACGATGGCAGTGGAATCCGGACGGCGAACCGCTGCCCTTCAGTGGTTCCGATCTGAGTCGCCGCCGGGAGCGGGTGAGCTCGGTTGCGCTGGCCTTCGTCACAGGCGATACCCCCTGCACGCGGTTTTCATCGGAAGGCTGCGGGCAGCTGCCGGGCTTCGAGGACGGCAGCTACGAGCTCGGCCAGGTGATGCTGGAGTCGGCGTTTCAGTGGCGGGGCGTCAGCTGGGAACAGGAACTGCACTTCAAGCGGATCCGGGACGAGGACAGTGGCGAGGTGACCCGGCTGATCGGCGGCTATGCCCAGCTCGGCAGTTTTCTGAATGAATGGTGGCCGGCTTTTCCGGCGCCTCTGGAGATCGCCGGACGCGTGGCCATGGTCGATCCGGATCTCGGTAGGGCGGACGATCTCAGCCGCGAGCTGACCCTGGGCGCCAACTGGTTCTTCGAGGGGCACCGGAACAAGCTCTCGGCGGACATATCGTGGCTGAAGGACGAGGTTCAGTTTCCCGGCGGGCAGCAGACGCGCCTGCGTCTGCAGTGGGAGGTCTCTCTCTGACGGTCAGCCGGTCTGGGGCACGCCTTCTCCTTCCACCGTCTCTCCCAGCATGCGGTTGGTGATGACACCGGCCGTCATGGCGCCGTTCACGTTCAGGGCGGTACGTGCCATGTCGATGAGCGGTTCGATGGAGATCAGCAGCGCGGCCACGGTTACCGGAAAACCCATGGCAGGCAGCACCACGAGTGCGGCGAAGGTGGCACCGCCGCCGACGCCGGCGATGCCGAAGCTGGAGATGGCGACGATGGCGACCAGGCCGGCGATGAACGAGAGCCCCATGGGATCCACGCCCATGGTCGGCGCGATCATGACGGCGAGCATGGCCGGGTAGATGCCGGCACAGCCGTTCTGCCCGATGGTGGCTCCGAAGGTGGCGGACAGGTTCGCTACCGGCGGCCGAACGCCGAGCGCCTCCACCTGGGTCTCCACGTTCAGGGGAATGGTCGCCGCGGAGCTGCGCGAGGTGAAGGCGAAGGTGAGCACGGGCCAGACCTTCCGGAAGTAATCGACGACGTTGGTGCCGGTGAGCGTCAGCAGTCCGGCGTGTACGCCGAACATGATGGCGATCGCCAGGTACGAGGCGACGATGAAGGTGAGCAGATTCAGGATGTCGGCCGCGTCTGAACCGGCCACCACCTTGGTGATGAGCGCGAGGATGCCGTACGGGGTGAGCGCCATGATCATGTGCACGAGCTTCATGACGATCTCCTGCGCGGTCTCCACGAAGCCGACGATGGCTTCGCCGCGCTCGGGGCTGTCCCGCATCACGCCGAGGGCGGCAATGCCGAAGAGGATGCCGAAAATGACGACAGCGATGATGGACGTGGGCCGGGCGCCGGTGAGGTCGTAGAAGATGTTCGAAGGGATGAAGCGCACCAGCATGTCCGACAGACCGAGACCGGCCATGCCCTCGTAGCGCTGGGTGAGCGCTTCTGCCCGTTCCAGCTCCCGGGCACCTTCCGTCAGGCCTTCGGCGGTCAGGCCGAAGGCATTGGTGACAAATATACCCACGAGGGCGGCGATCATGGTGGTGCCCACCAGGATGCCGATCACGGCGCCGCCGATCCTTCCGAGGGCTGCGAGGTCCCGCATCCTGACCACGGCGGCGATCATCATCACGAGCACCAGCGGCATGATGATCATGCGCAGCAGGTTCACGTAGGCGGAACCGATCACGTTGGTCCATTCCAGGGTCCCGGCGATCGTGTCCCTGTCGCCGGCGTAGAGCAGCTGAAGCGCGAAGCCGAACAGAATGCCGGCAATCAGACCCGCCAGAATCTGCCGGGACAGAGGGGTGTCGGGCCTCTTCAACCGGAACAGCAGGATCATCAGGCCTGCAAACACGATGAGGTTGATGATCACGAGATACGGCATGGCTCCCCTGTGGCCTCGTCTCCCCGAAGGGGGCGACTATAGCGCGTTCGTCAGTCGTCCGCGTAGCCGTTGAGGGATCGCACGGCCGCCCGCTCGTAGTCGAGGGCCGCACCTGCGACCCGACCCGATTCCCCTGTGGTCAGCCAGCGTCGCGTGCGGCCGGCATCGCCGAGCGGTGTGCGGGTGCCGAAGCTGTTCAGGAACACCATGCCGATGGCATCGCCGTCGATGTCGGCCACCATCACCAGACAGCGGCCGGCCTCCTTCAGGTAGCCGGTCTTGGACAGCTGCACGTCCCAGCGACTGCTTGCGGTGAGCGGATTCGTATTTCCGTAGGCCAGGCTGTAGCGCGGGCCCTTGAAGGAAGCATGGTGCTGGTAGGTGGTGGAGTAGGCGCGGATGAGATCGTAGTCATAGGCGGCTGCAAGCATTTTCAGCAGATCCGCCGCGGAGGCCACGTTGCCGAGCGACAGACCCGTGGGATCGTCGAACCGGCTCCGGGTCATGCCGAGCGTTTCCGCTTTTCGGTTCATGGCGGCAACGAAGGCATCGAAACCGCCGGGATAGTGCCGGGCCAGGGTGTGGGATGCGAGATTTTCGCTCGACATCAGGGCGAGCTTGAGCAGCTGATCGCGCCGGCTCTCGGAATCGACCCGGATTCTAGAGTAGGCGTTCTTCTCCGTCTTCTGCTGCCAGCCGAGAATGGGGACCCATTCGTCCAGAGGCTGGTCTGCGTCCAGCACCACCATGGCAGTCATCACCTTGGTCACGGACGCAATGGGCACGGCCAGGTCCGCGTTCTTGCTGTGCAGCAGTCTGCCCGTCGAGAGATCGCCGACGGCCGCGTGCACGGACGCCAGCTGTACCTCGGAGGCGGCCAGGTTCGGGGAAACGGACAGCCCCGCCGGAATCAGGAGGAGGGAAAGCAGCCGGCAGAGCGTGATGAGACGGAGCGACTTCAGAGCGCGTTATCCCCGAAATGGAACTGTATTTTCTCACGCCTGGCTGAAAATTAGTACATTGCCCGGCCAGGTCGGGGAGGCGTATGGTGCGCGGCCCCCTCGGCGAGAGAGCGCCGAATGATAGACAGTGGAGGAATGTCCGTCATGCCCGATCTCAATCCCCCCAACCCCAGAGCCCGCCAGCTCATCGAAACCATGTCGTCCAGTGCGCTGGCACCCGCCTTCGTCCGGCGGATCGATCCGCACACCCTCAAGTCCCTGGTGGACGACGTGGGTCTCGAGGACGCCGGAGCGCTGATTGCCCACGTCTCGAACCGTCAGCTCGTGCACCTGCTGGATGAGACCCTCTGGACCGGCGCCCGGCCGGGCGATCCGGACAAGCTGTCCGTGGCCGAGCTGCTGCGCTGGCTCGATCTCTGGAATGGCCTCGGCAGCGGTTTCGTGGCGGACAAGCTGTACGAGCTCGGCGACGATTTCTGTGCGCTCGCGTTCTCCCGGCTGCTGGTGGTCGTGGACTTCGACATGGCCCCCCGGCTGCTGGACGAGCATACCCACGCCATCGGTCGTTACATTGTCCGGGTCCGGGTGGACGACGAGTGGGATGCGGTGCAGACGGCGGTGACCGCGCTCTGGCGCGACTATCCCGATTACTGCGAAGCCGTGTTTGCCCGGCTGGCGTTCCGCCACTCCACGCTGAAGATGTTCGGTGAAGACGACACGGCTCAGCTGCTGGACGCGGATGCCAGTCATGCGCATGAGCAGGGCCGTGAGGAATCCGGCTACGTGACGTCGGTGATGGCCGGCAGCTTTCTGCGCCGGCTCCTGACTGCGGATGTGGACGAACTCGGTGCGGAAACCGACTATGACCTGCAGACGCAGGAGTACTTCCGGCGTCGCGTGGCCCTCAAGGCGCATGCCGAGCGCGCGGCTGCAGCGGGTTCGGTGTCGGATGACGGGTCTGAGGAGGATGATCCGGACGACGCGGGTGACGATCAGGCATCCGCAGCGGATCCAGTGGCGGAACGGGAACTCGCTTCCCTGGAAGCGGAACTCAAGTCCTATGAACGCGCCCAGATGCGGCCCGCAGCACTCCTGACCGGTCCGGAGACCGCGGCCGTGCAGGCGGCGGACTGGGTGCGGGTGGCCCTCGGCAGACTGCAGAATCGACCGGCCGTCTTCGACGCCCGCATGGACGAGCTCACCTATCTCTCCAATCTCATCATGGAAGGCACGGATTCCGGCGGCGAGCGGCTCGAGTCCGCCGAGGCGGCGAATCTGGTGGTCGCCACCTGCAATCTCGGGGCAGGACACGATCTCTGGCTGGAGAACGAAGCCGACGAGGTGGCCGCGGTGGAACGGATGCTGGAGGCAGCGCCAGGCCTGGTGCGGCTGTTCCGGATCGGCTGGCACCTGCTGTCCAACCTGCCCGGTCAGGCGGCGGCACGGCTCAAAGCGCTGTTCGCCGATCCCGCCGTACGGGCAACCCTGGCGGAGAAGCCCTGGGTCCTCTCCGAGGTGGACGGGCTGCTCGGTAACCCGGATTTCGAGACGGTGGTCGAGCGCAGGGAATTCGACGATGCGCAGGAGACGCTGAAGATCCTCGGCATCGGTCTGGAGCCGGAGGCCGTGGTCGTGCTCTGTGTGCTCACGGACGGTGTCCCCCGCTTTGCCCGGCTGCTGGAGCAGAAGCCGCCGGAAGGTGCGGTGATGACCTATGCCTCGCGCTTCATCGCCACCATGAGCGACCTGCTGACCATTCACCGGTTCCTGGACGAGCTGGAGCGGCAGGTGCGCCTGTAGGCGGCCCTGGCCCGGTCACGGAATGGCGTCCTCCCGGTTCGGCAGCCGCACCAGAATGCTGATGCAGCCGGCCAGCACGAAGGCCACGGCCCAGACCTGAAAGGCCGAGGTGTAGGTGCCGGTCTGGTCGGCGATGTAGCCGGTGATCAGCACCCAGAAGGTGGCCGGCGCCAGGAAGAACGACAGCAGTCCGTTCACGCGGGAGAACTTCGCCACGCCGAACAGCCGCGAAATGAGCACGGAACGCACGGGCACCATACCCCCGAAACCCAGTCCGAACAGGCCCGCGGCCAGCGTGATCCAGAGATAGTTCTGGCTGAGCAGGAAAATGAGCGTGGACGTGAGATAGGCGGTCACGCCGCACATTACCGTCAGCTTCGCGTTCAGATGATCCATCATCCAGCCCCAGACCAGCTTGCCGCCGATGGCGAAGGCCCCGGCCACGCCGAGCAGGTAGGAGGCATCGTAGAGATCGTAGCCGAGCTCGGTGGTCATATAGGTAGGCAGATGGGTGATCATGGCACTGTACACCCCGTTCATGAGCCCGAAGGTGATCACCACACTCCAGAAGGCTTTCGAGGAGAGGAACTCCCGGTAGATGCGGAGCCCGGAAGCGGTGCCGGGTGCGTCCTGTGCCGGTGCATCGCGTGCAGCGGCCGGCGGCGGTGCCGGGTCACCGTCCGGGTGCTGGCCAACGTCCGAAGGTGCCTGCTTCACCACGGCGAGCGTGAGGGGAATCACGAAGGCGACGATGATGGCCGCGTAAGCCGTGTAGGTCCCGCGCCAGCCCAGATTCTCAGAGAGCCAGGTCACCACGGTGGGCATGACCACGCCGGCAACGGAGATGCCCATGATGGCGATGCCGAGCGCCATGCCCCGGTTGCGGGTGAACCAGTTCACCATGAGTTTCGTCTGGGCGAGCGGACCCACGCCCGTCCAGCCGAGCCCCTGAAACAGGACCAGGATGCCGAGAAACGCGGCGAAGTGTCCGGCGGTGCCGAGGAGCAGATAGCCCGTGGCGAGCCAGAGGGCGGCGACAGTGATGACGCGCCTGACGGGAAATCGATCCAGGCAGTAGCCGGTCAGGGGGGCGACGCAGCTGCCGGCGAAGAGTGTCAGACTGACAGCCAGGGAAATCCGAGTCTTGTCCATGGCGAACTCCTCCATCCACAGGGGAAAGAAGATCCCGCGGGAGTGGAGGAAGAAGCTGGATGCCAGAAAGCCCATGGTGAAGGCGTAGACGGCCAGGTTGTAGCCGTAGAATCTGCGGGGCGATCCGGAGCTCGTGATGACGGTCATTGCCCGGACCATACGCCAGGAGGCACGGAATGACACAGACAACGGACAGGATCGGGGACGCCAGCTACGTGAGCCTGGCGACTTTCCGGAAATCGGGCGCTGCCGTCCGGACACCGGTCTGGATGGCGCCGGCGACCTCGCCGGACGGGCGCGCCTGCTTCTACGTTTTTTCTGCAGGACGGGCTGGCAAGGTCAAGCGGCTGAGACGCTCGAGCCGTGCAGAGGTGGCGGTCTGTGACGTCCGGGGTGGAGTCTCCGGTTCCTGGTATCCGGCGCAGGCCGTGCTCGTCGCGGATGCTGCGGAAATCGAACGGGCGCTGGCAGCGTTGCGACGGAAATACGGCTGGCAGATGTGGCTCGCGGATGCGGGTGCGAAGCTGACTGGCCGTTTCAGCCAGCGGGCCTATATCCGGGTCGAGATCCGGGACGAGATGACCGGAGACTGACCTGCCGGAACCGGCAAGGGCGGCGGTATTGCGGAGAATGAGCATCCGAGACCGACAAGAACAGAGACCGTCGCAGAATAACAAAACAGCAGTAACAACAGTGGCGGGTTGAGAAACTGGTCGTCGCGGGGCGCGGTTAAGCAGTACGCGCTCCGTGCCTTTCTGCGTGAATCAGAGTGATCGTGAATCAGAGCGCGCCTGACGCCGAGATCTCCGGGCGTCCGGTCACTCGTCGAGCCGCCTGTCGCCCGTGCCGCCGAGGTTCACCTCCAGCCGGAACCGGGCGCCGAGGGTAGTGTCGTAGTCCCGCTCTTCGGGCCAGAAGATGATGGGCCAGGCTTCCACATAGAACCAGGGTTTCCAGAACTGCTGGCGGTAGCGGATCTGAACCTGATAGTGGTTGAAGTACTCCGCACCCGACGCTTCGATCTCGTCCTCGTCGAACGGTGAGTCCTCGATGGAGAGCTTCCGGTAGAGCACCTCGTAGGCAAGCTTCCGGATGTCGCTGAGCGAGTGGAAGATCGAGAACTTCTGTTCGATGTACGGATTCTTCTCGTTTTCCTCGAAGTACTGGAGCCGCGTCCGGGAACGGAACAGCAGATCCTCCGTCAGACCCCGGTTGAAGTACTGGCGGAAATCGTTCCTGAACCCCGTCTTCGAGTAGTAGTAGAGACGGTTGGTGCTCTGTCCCACCCACTTGCCGGGCAGGTCGTACTCGGTGCCCAGGTTGATGCGGCCGAAGGGGTCCAGGTCGCCGCTCTTGATGCGCAGGCCGAGATCGAAGCTGTATCCCCGTTTGGCGCTCTGTTTTCCGATCCAGCGAAGCGCGATATCGTTTTCCTGGTCATCCGGGGCCGCCTGGTCCACGTCAGCTCCCGGTTCATCGTTCATTACCAGGCGCAGACGGTCGTTCAGCCCGGGCAGCACCAGATAGAGCTTCACCTTCGGAGTGACCTCCCAGCCGTGGTTCTGCACATAGTCCGTGTTCAGCCGCAGCCGGACGCGCGTCTTTCTATCTGTGAAGGTGGCGTGTTCTTCGTTGACGAAGAAGCTGTCGATACCACGGACAGTTTTCTGAACCAGGTTGTCCATGGAGTCGTAGGAGCGGTCGACCATGTTGCGGTTTTCCGCCGGCAGACTGTCGCCATCGGCGTTTTCCCCCGCGAGAACTCCGGCTGGCAGCAGTAGAAGAAGGCTGATCAGAATGGGAACGAACATACGCCTGCTCCCCGGAGAACCTCCAGAGGTTTCTCAGTAATTCGATCCAATCTAGCACCTTCATTCTCGGCTGTCCGCTGCTCCGATACACTGGACGTTCTCAGGAGGAAGGATGCATGAGACTTCAACACAAAGTGGCCGTGGTGACGGGCGGTGCGAGCGGCATGGGCAGAGCGACGGTGGAACGCTTTCTGCTGGAAGGCGCACGGGTCGTGATCGCGGATTTCAACGAGGCAACCGGGCAGGCGCTGTTCGATGCGCTGGCGGAAGCAGGTTATGAGGAGTCCTGTTCGTTCATCAGGACGGACGTGGCGAAAGAGGCGGATGTGATCGCCATGCTCGAGCATGCCGAACGCGCCTTCGGCGGCCTGGACGTGCTGTTCAACAACGCGGGCGTGGGCGGCGCCATCGGGCCGCTCACCGAAACACGTGTGGAGGACTGGGATTACACCTTCGATGTGCTTGCGAAGGGCGTCTTCCTGGGCATCAAGCATGGTGCCCGACTGATGCGGGCGGCAGGCCGGGGCGGGTCGATCATCAACACCGCCTCCATCGCCGGACTCTCCGGCGACGGCGGACCGCTCGTCTACTCTGCAGCGAAATCGGCGGTGATCAGCCTCACCCAGTCCGCCGCGGTGGAACTCGCGCCGGACCGGATCCGGGTGAACGCCATCTGTCCCGGATTCATCGTCACACCGCTGGCAGACGGCGGCGACCCGGAAGGCGCCCGCCGTGCCTTCGCCAAGGGCCAGCCCTGGCCCGACCATGGGCGCGGCGAGGACATCGCCGGTGCGGCGCTGTTCCTCGCCAGTGATGATGCAGCCTTCGTGACCGGTGAGAAGCTGATCGTGGACGGCGGTCTCACTGCTGCAGGGCCGGAGCTGTCGAAGAAATTTCCCCGGACCTCGGCCCGGGATTCGAAGTACAGCGGCGTCACCCGGGGCAGTACGGGCGAAGCGCCGGATCTGAGGAAGCTCAGATGAAGCTTGCCACCTGGAACGTCAATGGCATGAAGGCCCGGCTGGAGTTCATGCGTTTGTGGCTGGCCGACCGGGCACCGGACGTCGTGGGTCTGCAGGAACTCAAGCTGACCGACGACAGCTTTCCGCACGACGCGTTCGCCGAGCTCGGTTACCGGGCCCTCACCCATGGCCAGAAGAGCTGGAACGGCGTGGCCGTGCTGTCCAGGCTGCCCATGGAAGCGGTGCAGGTCGGGCTGCCCGGTCAGGAAGCCTTCGGATCGCGTCTGCTCACCGTGCGGATCGATGACGGCAGTGCGGACGGCCTCCAGTTCACCACCGTCTACTGCCCGAATGGCAAGACGCTGGAACATGCGGACTATCCCGCCAAGCTCGCGTGGTTCGACAGCCTGGCTGAGCATCTTGAAACCGCACTCGAACCGTCGAGCATCCTGTGTGGAGACTTCAACATCGTACCGGACCCGCTGGACAGCTGGATGGGAACCGATGGCGAAGGACGGCTGTTTCACACGGCCGCGGAACGGGCGCGGCTGAGCCGGATCAATGATCTCGGTCTCGCGGATCTGTTCCGGCACCGGAACCCCGATACACAGGCGTTCTCCTGGTGGGACTACCGCGGCGGTGCTTTCCACCGGAAGCAGGGACTGCGCATCGATCTGGTTCTCGGTACCGCGGACCTGGCGGCCAGGGTCACCGAGGCCGGTACGGACCGGGATTACCGCAAGAAACAGGAAGGACTGACCGCGTCAGACCACGCCCCGGTCATCGTGGAGCTGGATGGCTGAGTCGCGGCGGCCCGGACCACTTCGATCGCCCGGACTCACCACTGCTCGAAGTGGACGATGTCGTCCATGGCCTTTCTCGGCGCGGGTTTGAAGTCGGTGCCTTTCGTGTAGGCAACGGGAACCAGCGCGACCTGAGTGATCTGTTCGTAGGGAATGCCGAGAATTTCGGCGACCGCCCGCTCCTGCATCAGGTGAATGGTGGTCCAGCAGGTGCCGAGACCGCGGGCACGGGCGGCCAGCATGAAAGACCAGGCGGCGGGGATGATGGAGCCGAAGGCGCTGGCCTGGGCGACGTTGGCCATCTCGCCGGTCAGGCCGTCCGCGCGGCCCGAGATGCAGGGCATGAAGAAGACGGGCGCCTTCTCCATATTGTCTGCCAGATACTGGGCCGAGCTCATGACGCGCTCCTGGGTGGCTGCCATGTCGGGATCGTCCCCGTGCACGTTTGCGGCCGATGCGTCGCTGGCGGCGTAGACGTTGTTGAACAGACTCCGGTAGATGTCGGCAATGGCCTTCCGTTTCCCGGGATCGGTGACGAACAGGAAGTGCCAGCCCTGGGCGTTGGAGCCGCTCGGGGCCTGCAGGGCCAGCTCCATGCACTCCATGAGCACTCCGCGTTCTACTGCCCGATCGAAGTCCATGCGTTTGCGCACGGCGCGGGTGGTGGAGAGGAGCTCGTCATTGGTCAGATTCAACTGGGTCATTGGTGGTCCCGCCCTGATTCGTGGAACTGGCACTTTACTGGGGTGTCTGTGTATTCGAAAGCACGACGGAATCGATCCCATGAGCGATGGATTGAGGCCGTTCGGCTTCTATGCTCCAATGGCGCCCCGGAAAAGCTGCAGTAAACAAAAAACCTAACAAATCTCTATGCGCGATTACTTCATCCGCCGCGCGCTTCTGATCATTCCGACCCTGTTGGGTATAACGATGCTGGTCTTCATGGTCACCCGGTTCGTGCCGGGAGGCCCTCTCGAACGCGCCATCATGGAGGCTCAGCAGGCGAACATTGCGACTCAGAGTGTGCGCACCGCCGGTCAGGGCATGGCACTCTCCGAGGCGCAGCTGCAGCAGCTGAAGGAATACTACGGCTTCGACAGGCCCTGGTACGAAAGCTATGCGCTGTGGCTCGGCAAGGTGCTCAGGGGCGATCTGGGTACCAGCTACCGCTACAACGAACCGGTCTGGGATGTGATCAGCCAGCGCTTTCCGATCAGTCTGTTCTATGGGCTGGTGAGCCTGTTGATCACCTATCTGGTCTGCATACCCCTTGGTGTGGTGAAGGCCATCGGCCACCGGAGCACCATGGACAACGTGACGTCGGTGCTGGTGTTCGCCGGTTATGCGGTACCGGGTTACGTGCTCGGTGCCCTGCTGCTGCTGTTCTTCGCGGTGGAGGTGGACTGGTTTCCGATGGGCGGATTCACCAGCTTCAATCACGACGAGCTCACACCCATGGGGAAGGTGCTCGACATCCTGCACCACGCCACCCTGCCGCTGATCTGCTATCTGGTGGGCAGCTTCGCGGTGACCACCATGCTGATGAAGAACAATCTGATGGACAATCTGGCGGCCGATTACGTGCGCACGGCTGTCGCCAAAGGGGTGCCGTTCAGGAAAGCCGTGACCGGCCACGCGCTCAGAAACTCGCTGATTCCCATCGCCACCACCTTCGGGCAGAACATCACGCTGCTGGTGGGCGGCTCCTTCCTGATCGAAACCATCTTCGACATCGACGGTTTCGGGCTGCTCGGGCTGACGAGCATCTTCGATCGTGATTATCCGGTGGTGATGGGCATCGTTTTTCTGGCCAGCCTGCTGCTGCTGATCGGCAACATTCTGTCGGACATGCTCGTAGCCATGGTCGATCCCCGGGTCCGCTTCACCTGATGCTGCGCCTGAATCCGCTCACAGTCAGGAAGCTGAAGCGGTTCCGGGAGATCCGGCGCGGCTACTACTCGGCCATACTGCTGGTGGCGCTGACGGGCCTGTCCCTGTTCGCCGAACTGATGGTGAACGACAGGGCCATCATCGTCAGCTACGAGGGGCGCTGGTTCTTTCCCACCTACGCGGACGTGAAGCTCGGCGCCGAGTTCGGCCTCACGGGCACGGAAGCGGTCACCCCCGTGGACTACCGCGCCCTGCAGGCGCGCTTTGCGGGCACGGACAACTGGGTGCTCATGCCGGTGGTGCCCTGGGGGCCCTATTTCAACGACACCACGGAAGGCGTGCTGAAGGCGCAGGCGCCGAACGCACAGAGGCGCCACTATCTGGGCACGGACAGCACCGGCCGGGACGTGCTGAGCCGTCTCGTCTACGGGTTCCGCACCGCCATCTTCTTCGCCATCGCCTTCACGGGGCTCACCTACATGATCGGCGTCAGCATCGGCTGTGCCATGGGATACTTCGGCGGCGTGTTCGATCTTCTGTTTCAGCGGATCATCGAAATCTGGTCGAACATCCCCTTTCTGTACATGGTGATCATCGTCTTCTCCGTGATCCCGGCGACTTACGAGATCGGGACACGGATCGGCATTCTGCTGCTGATCATGGTGCTGTTCTCCTGGACCGGGCTCACCTACTACATGCGCACGGAGACCTACAAGGAGAAGGCGCGGGATTATACGGCCGCAGCACTCGTGCTCGGCGCCGGCACCACCCGGGTGATCTTCCGGCACATTCTCCCGAATACCATCGCCACCATGGTGACCTTCGTGCCTTTCACCGTGGTCAGTGCGATCACCGCCATCACCGCACTGGACTTTCTCGGCTGGGGGCTGCCGCCGCCCACCCCGAGTATCGGCGAGCTCCTCAAGCAGGGCACCGCCAATCTCACCACCGCTCCCTGGATCGTGACGTCCGCCTTCGTTGCGCTCGTTTTCATCCTGGCCGTGGTCACCTTCATCGGCGAGGCCGTCCGTGAGGCTTTCGATCCGCGCAAATTCACGCTCTATCGTTGAGGTTCATCATGTTCAGCAGTCAATCAACCTCTGAAGCTGTCCGCTTTCTGAAGATCTGTGCACTGACCCTGCTCGCCGCAGCCGTCGCCGGCTGCGGCGGGGGGGAGACCGCTTCCGAAACCGATGCGGCCGACGCTGCCGGTCGCGAGGAGCGGCAGGCCGCCATGCGCGCGCACATGCAGGCGCATTTCGACAGTTTTCATGCTCTGCCGCCTGCGGTCACAGAAGGCCTGGAGCGGGGCGAGATCACCCAGGCCGAAGTGAACGAACGCATCGCGACGGGCGAGTTCGAGAAGTTCTTCCAGTTCAGAACCCCGGCGGACCTGCCGGAGGGACTGGTCTGGGAAGACGGCAGCGATCTGCCGGAAATCGGCAGCCCGGAGGCGAAGAAGGGCGGCACGCTGTACGGGAGCCTCGCCGACTTTCCGCGCACGCTGCGGCTGTTCGGACCGGATGCGAACGGCTCGTTCCGGCCCTGGATTCTCGACGACACCCGGATGTGGTTCGGACGCCGGCACCCGAACGACACGTCCATCGACGCGAACGGCAATTTCCGGTACCTGCCCGGGATCGCGAAAGCCTGGGCCATGGATCGTGAGAACCGGACCGTCTACGTGAAGATCGACCCCGAAGCCCGCTTCAGCGACGGCGAACCCATCACATCCGACGATATGATGTTCAGCCTCTACTTCTGGCATCAGGATTTCATTCAGGCCCCCTGGTCGAACAACTTCTTCAAGCGGAACTTCACCAACATCACCCGCTACGACGACCACACGTTCAGCCTCACCCTGCCGGAAGCGAAGCCGAACATGATCGGTCGGGTCCTCGAGCTGGAGCCGCTGCCCGAGCATTTCTTCGCCGAGCTCGGCGAGGATTACGTGCAGCGCTACCAGTGGGAGTTCGTCCCCACCAGCGGCCCCTACGTTCTCGAGCCCGAGAACCTCAAAAAGGGGCGGTCCGTCACCCTGACCCGGAATCCCGACTGGTGGGCGAAGGACAAGAAGTTCTGGCGCTACCGCTACAACCCGGACCGTATTCATCTGACGGTGATCCGGGACACGGCGAAGACGTTCGAAGCCTTCCGGAAGGGCGAGCTCAGCATGTTCGGTCTGGCACTGCCCGAGTACTTCTACGAGAAACTGCCGGCAACGGATCCTCTGGTCGCGGACGGATACGTCCATCGTGCCGTGTTCTACAACCAGATCCCCCGGCCTACCTACGGGCTCTGGATCAACAGCGACCGGCCGTATCTGAACAACCGGGACGTGCGTGTGGGCATCAACTATGCCAGCAACTGGGACAAGGTCATTGCCGAATACTTCCGCGGTGATTACCTGCGTATGCGCACCACGGCGGACGGATACGGGGAGTTCACCCATCCGACCCTGCGCGCCCGGCCCTTCGACGTCGAGCGGGCACTGGAGCATTTTGCGAAAGCCGGATTCACCGAGCGGGATACGGACGGCGTGCTCATGAACGCCGCCGGCGACCGTCTCTCTTTCACGCTCTCCACGGGCTACGAGAATCTGAAGGACACCCTCACCATTCTGCGCGAAGAAGCGCTGAAGGCAGGACTCGAGTTCCGGCTGGAAGTGCTCGACGGGACGGCTTCCTGGAAAAAAGTGCAGGAGAAGCAGCACGACATCCATTTCTCCGCGTTCAACGTGGGCCCGGAGATGTATCCGCGCTACTGGGAGACCTATCACTCGGTGAACGCCTACGATGTGCCCTGGCTGCCGGACGGGAGCCCGAATCCCGACCGGAAGCTGAAGGCTCAGACCAACAATCTTCAGTCCATTGCCAATCCTGAGCTCGACCGGCGGATCGAAGCCTATCGGGCCAGTGACGACGTGGACGAGATGAAGCGCCTGGCGTTCGAGATGGAGGAGATCCTCTACGAGGACGGCTCCTTCGTCCCGGGATTCGTGATTCCCTTCATGCGCGGCGCCTACTGGCGCTGGGTGAAGTTTCCCGAGGACTTCAACGTCAAGCTCGCGCGTTCGCTCGGCGAGTACTTCCTCTACTGGATCGAGGACGACGTCCGCGAGGAAACCATGAACAGCCGGCGCAGCGGCGAGACCTATCCGGCGGTCGATGCGGTGTACGACCAGTACAGGGAAGAATAGGCCTTGAGCGACCCGCTACTCACCGTGGAAGGTCTTGTCACCGCCTTCCAGACGGAAGAAGGCGAGATCCACGCCGTGGACGGCGTGAGCTTTACCGTGGGCCGCGGGCGCACGGTCGGGCTGGTCGGAGAATCCGGCTGCGGCAAGACGGTGACGGCACTTTCGATCATTCAGCTGCTGCCGCGCCCGGCGGCCAGTGTCCTCGCCGGTCGGATTCTCTTCGATGGTGAGGATCTGGTGTCGGCGTCACCCGAACGTCTGCACGAGGTGCGGGGTGACGGTATCGGAATGATCTTTCAGGAACCGATGACGGCTCTGAATCCCGTGCATCGGATCGGCCGCCAGATCACCGAGGCACTGAAGCTGCACCGGAACATGACGGATGCGGAGGCACTCGAGGCGGCCATCGGCATGCTGGACAAGGTAGGCATTCCCAGCCCGGAGGTGCGTGTGAGCGAATACCCGCATCAGCTTTCCGGCGGTATGCGGCAGCGGGTGATGATCGCCATGGCGCTGATCTGCGACCCGGCGCTGGTGATTGCGGACGAGCCGACCACGGCGCTGGACGTGACCATTCAGGCTCAGATCCTGGGGCTGCTGCAGGAGATGCAGGATCAGCTCGGAACCAGCATCATCATGATCACGCACGATCTCGGGGTGATCGCGGAGACCTGCGACGACGTGGTGGTCATGTACGCGGGCCGGGTCGCCGAGCAGGGAACGGTGGACGACGTTTTCAACCGGCCCCGCCACCCGTACACGCGTGGCCTGCTCGCATCGATTCCGCGTCTGACGACGCCCCGCAAGAGCCGTCTGGCCACCATCGAAGGCATGGTACCGGCGCTGACCGACATGCCGGCCGGATGCCGGTTCAACAACCGCTGTCCACATGCGGACGCACACTGTGTGGCCGACTACCCGGACATCACGGATGCGGGAGACGGTCATCAGGTGGCCTGTCACTACTGGCGGGAGATTGCAGGCTGATGTCCGGGAACCTGCTCGAAGTCAGGGACCTGAAGGTCCACTTTCCCGTCAAAGGTGGCGTTCTGCTTCGCGCAAAAGGCGCCAACAGGGCGGTGGACGGTGTGTCTCTGCATATCGGCCGCGGCGAGACCCTGGGCCTGGTAGGCGAATCCGGATGCGGTAAGTCGACGCTCGGCAAGGCGGTGGTACGTCTGCTCAAGCCCACGGCCGGTCAGATCCTGTTCGATGACATCGACCTCACGGATCTCTCACGCCGGGAGATGAAGCCCGTACGGCGGGATGTGCAGATGATCTTCCAGGATCCCGCGGAAAGTCTGAACAGCCGCCTCACCGTGGGCAGTCTGATCTCCGAGGCCTTTGAGATTCATGGCATCGGCGACCCTGTCTGGCGTCGGGAACGGGTAGCCCGGCTGCTGGCGCAGGTAGGACTGCCGGCATCGGCCGCGGACCGGTTCCCGTTCGAGTTCTCCGGCGGGCAGCGGCAGCGGATCGGCATCGCCCGGGCCATCGCTCTGGAGCCGAAGCTCGTGATCTGCGATGAGCCGGTCTCTGCGCTGGATGTCTCCATCCAGAGCCAGATCCTGAATCTGCTGCTGGATCTGCAGGAGGAGATGGGCCTGTCCTATCTTTTCATCGCACACGATCTGGCGGTGGTGAAACACATCAGCGACCGCATCGCCATCATGTACCTGGGGCAGATCATGGAGACGGGCGGGGCGGACGAGATCTACGAAACGCCAAGGCATCCCTACACCCGCGCCCTCATCGCGGCCATTCCCGAACCGGATCCCACCCGGCGCGGCCGGCCTAAGGTGGTGCTGGAAGGCGACGTGCCCAGCCCCATTCATCCGCCATCGGGCTGTGTCTTCCATACCCGCTGTTCATATGCTGAAGAACGCTGCCGGATCGAGAAGCCCGTGCTCCGGGATCTGATTGCGACCGACGGCGGCAGCCGACAGGTGGCCTGCCACTTCGACCTCTGACACCCGCGGTGGCAGAATGGCGGTCAGGCGCGGAGGAGGAGTTCGCCTCATGATCGACAAAGCACAATCAGTGGCGCTGGCACCGAAACGACTGTCTCACCCCTGGCACGGGATCAATCCCGAAGCTCAGGAGGGCAGGCTGATCGCGTACGTGGAGAATACCCGTCATGATCAGATGAAACTCGAGGTGGATCTGCACACCGGCTATCTGAAGGTCGACTATCCGCTGCAGACGTCCGCACTCCCACCCTTCGCGTACGGCTTCATTCCCAGAACGCTCTGCGGGCGCAGGCTGGCGGGCCTGAGTTCCAGCGCCCGGGGCGATCAGGCTCCGCTGGACATCTTCGTGGTCAGCGAGCACCCGATCCCCATGGCCGGCGTGCTGGTGGAAGTGCGCGTGGTTGGCGGCATCGGTGTGGAGGATTCGTCCTGCGTCGACGACAAGCTCATCGGTCTGCTGCATCGGGACCCTTCGTTTGCCGGCCACGAGGACATCGACGACCTGCCGATCAGCATCGTGGAGCGCATATCGCATTTTCTGCAGCAAACGGCGCTGGACGGCTCCACCCAGATCGGCATGCCGTTCGGCGCTAAGCGTGCGGGCGAAGTCCTCACGGCGGCTTTTGCCGACTACAAGGCCCGCTACGAGCAGGGCTGACGGAACCGGCTCAGGCGGCCCTCGACTCCGCATCCGGTGTGAGGGCGGTGGCCCGCAGAAACAGGACCAGCGACAGCAGAGTCAGAACGGCGGCAGCCAGCCAGGGTGCACCAGGGAAATAGATGGGCGCGGTTGAGCCGGTGAAGGCGGCAAACAGCAGGGTCATGAAGGGGGGGCTGACGATGGAAGTCAGGCTCGACATGCTGCCGAGGCCGCCCTGCAGCTCGCCCTGTTCCGAGTCCGGGACCTGAACCGACATGATTCCCTGCATGGCCGGGGAAATGAATCCCTGAAGCGCGCCAAGGACGAGGAAGGGATAAATCATCCAGCCCTGGGTCACGAATGCATAGCCCAGAAAGGAGCCGATGCAGCAGGCGAAACCGATCATTCCGGCCCGCCTCGGGCCCAGTCTGGGCAGGACGATGCGCAGCAGGACGGCCTGGACCAGGACCATGAGGACGCCCACCACACCCAGTGAGTAGCCGATCTCCTTCGGCGACCAGTCGAAGCGCTCGATGGCAAAGAAGCTCCAGACGGCAGGCAGCGCGTGATGGCCGAGCTGGAAAAGCACATAGGCGCCGATCAGACCGAACACCACCGGATAGCGCTTCAGCGCGGTGAGCGCGCCGACGGGGTTGGCCCGGCCGAGCTCGAACGGGCGCCGCTTTTCCTTTGCCAGGGATTCCGGCAGCACCAGGAGGCCGTAGAGAAAGTTGGTGAAGGAGAGCGCGGCGGCGGCCAGAAATGGCATGCGGGTGCCGAACTCGCCGAGAAAGCCGCCGATCACCGGGCCGAGCACGAAACCCATGCCGAAAGCCGCGCCGATCAGGCCGAAGTTCTGAGCCCGCTTGTCCGGTTCGCTCACGTCGGCGATGTAGGCATTGCAGGTGGAGAAGGTGGAGGCGGCGGCACCGGCAATGATCCGGCCGATCAGCAGCCAGGCGAAAGTGGGTGCCCACCACATGATGAGATAGTCCACGCAGAGCACGGCCAGAGAGAGGAGAAGCACGGGCCGGCGTCCGAACCGGTCGGACAGGTTGCCGATCACCGGGGCCAGGAAGAACTGCATGGCCGCATAGGCGAACATGAGCAGGCCGCCGTAGCGGGCGGCGGACGAGATCCCCTCTCCGGTCACCTCCATGAGCAGCTGCGGCAGCACGGGCATGATGATGCCGAAACCGATGGAGTCGAGCAGGGCGGTGACGAAGATGAACGCCAGTGCGTACGCAGGCCTCACCGGTGAGTTCCTTTCACGATGGTCTCCTCTCTCGGCCGCCACTCTAGCATCCGCGGTGCCCGTGTTCCCTTACAGGATTTCTGATAGCGTTGGAAAGGCGTCGGGGGACGTTGCTGAAGGGAGTATGCGCATGGGCGCTGAACGGTCTGATTTTGCTGTAGACGGCATGCTGGTAGACCCGGCCGGCGTCTACTGGCGCGTGAACCGGGAGTCGTTTCTGCTGCTCGGCGGTGGTGCTGCGCTGCTGCTGCAGCTGGCTCATCCACTGGTGGCGGCCGGTGTTTCCGACCACAGCGGCTTCCGGGAAGAGCCCGTCCGGCGTCTGTACCGGACCATCCGGACCATGCAGGACATCATCTACGAAAACCGGACCACGGCCCTGGAAGCGTCCCGGCGGGTCAAGCGCGTGCATGCGGCGGTGAAAGGAACGCTCAGGGAGGCGACGCCGGTATTTCCTGCCGGAACACCTTATCGTGCCAGCGACCCTGACCTGCTTCTGTGGGTCTACACGACGCTGCTCGCGACCGCGCTGACCACCTACGAGGAGTTCCTCCCGCCACTGAACACACGGGAACAGGAGCAGTTCTACCAGGAATCCAAGGCGGTCGCCCGGGTGCTGGGTCTGAAAGAGAGCGAGCTGCCGCCGAACTTCACGGCGTTCCAGAACTACTTCAACGACATGATCAGCGGACCGATACTCTCGTTGACACCGACCGCAAGGGCACTGGCTGAAAACGTGATCCATCCCCCCATCTCCTGGTTCCCTCGGGTAGCCGGAGATGCGCTGTCGGTGGCCACGGCGGCGCTGCTCCCGGGACAGATCCGGGACCTCTACGGCCTGCGCTGGGGACCCAGACGGCGTTTCGCCTGGCGGTTGCTGCGCCGGTCTCTGAAAGAAACGCTCCCGTTCATGCCTAACGTGGTGCGGGCCGGCCGGCACGCGCGGCGGGGTGAACGCCGGGCCCGGATGGCGGTGGCCTGACGGATGTCGGGGACGGACGCGGAGGCGCTTGCGCGACGGGTCATGTTCCTCGTCCACCGGGATCTGCCGCGGGAAGGCCCGGGCAACCGGGAAAGCACGGCCCGGGCGCTGGCGATGGTGCCGGAAATCCCGGCGGCCGCAGAGGTTCTGGACATCGGCTGTGGACCGGGCAGGCAGACCCTCGATCTGGCCGCGCTGCTGCCTCGGGCGCGGGTGCTGGGCGTGGATGCCCATGCGGGCTTCGTCGAGGACGGGGTCCGCCGGGCGGCTCGCGCAGGTGTGTCGGACCGGGTCCGTTTCGCCGTCGGTGACATGCGGGCGCTGGACGTCGAGCCTGGCACCTTCGATCTGCTCTGGTGCGAGGGGGCCGCTTACATCATGGGTGTCGAGGCCGCGCTGGCGGCCTGGCGGCCTCTGCTCAAGGTTGGAGGCTGCCTGGCGTTCACGGACGCAGTCTGGCTGACGGACTCGGCGCCGCAGACCTTGAGGACATGGTGGCAGTCTGAGTATCCCGGTATGCGCACGCTCGAGAGCGGCCCTGTCCGGGTGACCGATGCGGGCTATGCGCTCTGCGGTCAGTTCGTGCTGCCGGAGGCCGCGTGGTGGGACGATTACTACAAGCCCATGGAGTCCCGCCTGGCGAGCCTCCGGGTGGAGATGGAAAGCGAGCCCGCAGCGCTCGCCGCGCTGGCCGAGCATCAGCGGGAGATCGACTACTACCGGCGCTGGTCGGATCACTACGGCTACCAGTTCGTCGTGGCACGCAGGATCGTCTGAGGTGCGGATCGTCAGCTGGAACGTGAACGGTCTGCGGGCCTGCGCGAAAAAAGGTTTCCTCGACGTGCTCGAAGCCAGCGGTGCGGACCTGATGCTGCTGCAGGAGGTGCGGGCGACCGTGGAACAGCTGCCGGACGCCGTACGCGCGCCCACGGGCTGGCACGCCGCGTTCGCGCCTGCCGAACGTCCCGGCTACAGCGGTGTGGCCATCTACAGCAGGAGACCGCCCGATCGGGTGGCAACCAGCCTGGGTGAGGCCCGGTTCGACGTCGAAGGCCGGTTCATGACCGCGCACTTCGGTCGCATGACCGTCGCCAGTGTCTATTTCCCCAAAGGCAGCGGCCGGGAGCGGGACAATTCCCGGGTGCCCTACAAGCTCGACTTCTATCGGGCCGTGTACGATCGGGTGCAGCGGCTGCGCAAGCGGGGGCCCGTGTACGTCGCCGGTGACTACAACACCGCGGTGGAGGCCATTGATCTGGCGAGGCCGAAGACGAACACGAAATCCAGCGGCTTCCTGCCGGAAGAGCGGGAGGAGATGCGGCGCTGGTTCCGGGCCGGCTGGGTGGACGTGTTCCGCCGTCAGCATCCGGATGAGCCCGGCCACTACACCTGGTGGCGGCAGTTCGGCGGTGCGCGGGAGAACAACGTGGGCTGGCGCATCGACTACGTGCTGGCGTCGCCTGGTGCCGCAAAGAAGGTGCAGGACGCGTTCATCTGGCCGGACGTCCCCGGTTCCGATCACTGTCCGGTCGGTGTGGATGTGGTGCTCGACTGAACGCTACAATGGGCATCAAGACGCCCGCCGGGGGCGCGAAGGCGAGGCCGATTCGACCCCGAGTCGATAATGACGATGATGCACGACTGATCCGTTTCTGACCCTCAACCGGTTTGACGGAGGACGTGTGCCTAACCTCATCTGCCGCGGTCTGTCGTTCACCTACGGCAGCAGCGAATCCACACTTTTTCATGAACTCGATCTGATCATCGACACCCGCTGGCGGGCTGCGCTCGTCGGCGCGAACGGACGCGGCAAAACCACGCTGCTCCGGTTGCTGGCAGGGGAGCTGACCCCGGACCGGGGCGAGATCGAACGCCCCGTCCGTACCCTGCGATTCTCGGATGCGGCGGATCCGGCACTCAGCGTCTGGGAGGCGGCCCGGGCCGTGGCCGGTCCGTTCCGGGCCTGGGAACAGGAGATCGATCGGCTGCTCGCGCTCGGAGACGAGCCTGCGCTCGTCCGCTACGGTGAGCTGGAGAACCTGTATCGGACCCGGGGCGGGTATGAGATCGACGTGCGCCTGGCGGTGGAGCTGTCTGCCCTCGACATGCCGGAGACCCTCTTCCAGCGCCCGCTGGGCAGTCTGTCCGGCGGCGAGCAGACCCGGTGCCTGCTGGCGGGACTTTTCGCTTCGACGGACGCCTACCCGCTGATCGATGAGCCCACCAATCACCTGGATCTCGCGGGCCGCCGCCTGCTGGCCGACTACCTGGCGTCGAAGCCCGGTTTCCTGCTGGTTTCGCATGACCGGGCCTTCCTGGATGCAGCCATCGACCACGTCATCGCGCTGAATCCGGACACGGTGGACGTGCAGCGTTCCGACTACAGCACCTGGCGGCGCGAGCATCTCGGTCGCCTGGAGGATCAGGCGCACGCGAACCGGCTGGCGCGGAAGGAGATCCGGCGGCTCGAGGACGCCGCCCGATCGAGGCGGGCGGGAGCCGAGGCCCGGGAGGCCGACAAGACGGCGCACGGCAGGCGGACCCTGCCTTCGGAACGCGGTGGCGACAGCGGTTTCATCGGGGCCCGGGCGGCGAGACAGATGAAACGGGCGCTGGCGGCCGAACGCCGGGCAGACCGGGCGGCGGACGTTCGGCGGGAGACACTCATCGACATGGAAAAGCAGTATCCGCTCAGGGTCCCGGAGCCGCCGACGCCACCGCCGCGCCGGGAGCCGCTCATCCGGGCCAGCGCTTTGAGCGTGGGGTGGACGTCCGGTCTGTTCGAGCCGGTCAGCTTCGAGCTGCGTGCGGGGGAGCGTCTGGCTCTGCTGGGTGCCAATGGCAGCGGCAAAACCAGTCTGCTGGACCTGCTCACGGGTGAAAGCGGGCTCGTCCCAGCAGGAGACTGGCATCTCCACGGCAGGGTCCGGCTGTCGCGTGCCTGGCAGATTCCGCGCTGGCGCCGGGGTCTGCTCCGGACGCGTCTGGCGGACGCGGGGCTGGACGAGTCGTTCTTCCGGCAGGTGATGGCAGCACTCGGGGTGCGTGGCGAGGTGCTCGATGGCCCCCTGGAGCAGCTGTCTCAGGGCCAGCTCAAGAAGGTAGAGCTGGCCCGATCTCTGTGTACGCCGGCACACGTCTATCTCTGGGACGAGCCCCTGAACTATCTGGACGTGGATGCCCGGGAGCGGATCGAAGCGGCTTTACTTGCCGCCGAGGCGGCCTTTATCTTCGTCGAGCATGACGCCGCTTTCGTCGATCGCCTGGCCACCGGCCGGGTGACGCTGATACCGGCGCGTGAGGAAAACGGACCTGAATGAACGGGAGCCTGAAATGAGCAGGGAGCGCACGTTCGAGCTGGAACGGCTCGATCATCTGGTGCTGCGGACGAATGACGCGGAACGTCTCATCGCGTTCTATCGCGGCCTCGGGTGTGAGGTCGTGCGCCGGGTGGCGCGGATGAATCTGACCCAGCTGGCCGCCGGCGCCTCCATGATCGACATCATCGGCACGGACGTGAGCGATACGGAGGCAGGGCGCAATCTGGATCATTTCGCCCTGAGGGTGGCGCCTTTCGATCGGGAAGCCATCCTCACCTTCTGCGAAACTCATGGGATACCCGCCGAAGCACCGGAGCCTCTGCTCCTGGGCGCGGACGGATATGGACCGGCCGTCTACATCGAAGATCCGGACGGTAACTGGGTGGAGCTCAAAGGACCGCCGGAAAAGCCGCGCCCGGATCAGTCCTGATTCAGCTTCGCGAGTGCCTTCTCCCACCCGGTGCGGGTACGGGTGTCGATGGGCGCATCGAGAAAGCGCTCGAGCTCGCTGCGTGACAGCTTCCGATGCGCGGCCCGGAATACGTCGAGAATGGTCACTTCGCCGGCGGCGGCGTCATCGAGCCGGAACGCTTCGCCGGCACACAGGCTGCCGGGCCGGATGACGCGGCAGTAGACGCCCGGACGCTCGGCCTGCATGAACTGCCGGGCGAATGCGGCGCTGCCCATCCGCTGCGCCAGCGTGTTGCACGGAATCCGCGGCGCGCAGGCCTCGAGAATCACGTGCTCGAAGATCAGACGGGTACCGATGGCGATATCGGCTGCGGGCAGGCCCTCGAGTGTGAGGTTTTCGCCGAAAGCACCCCATGGCACGGCCCTGCCCAGCGACTCCGACCACCATTCGTAGTCTTCGCTCCGGTACAGGTACACGGCCTGATCCGGGCCGCCGTGATGCCGGGTGTCGACGATGGTATCGCCCGAGAGTCCGAGCGCGCCGACTTCGACCGGGCCCATGACCGGAGTCTTGAAGATCCCGGTCTCGCCATCGAAGCTGGACCCCTTCAGGGCTGCTCTGTGGCCGACGTTTACCGATTCGATCTGCATGATTCTGCGCGCCCGTTCAGATCAGCGTGACCGGATCCCCTTGCTTCACCGCCCCCGGCCTGGTGACAGAGGCGTAGACGCCGAGGTCCCCGCCGTTCTCCCTCACCAGGGTGCGCATGATCCCGGGATCCTTCGGCAGGTCGCCGAAACCGTGGGTCGTCATCACGCAGCGGGGGCAGTCCATGGTGATCTCGAGCTCGGCACTCCCCACTCGCAACCCTCTGCCCACCCATGACCGTTCGGGATAGGGGGCATCGGACCCGGTTTCGATCAGCAGATTCGGCCGGAATCGGGCCACCCGGAAGGCCTGGTCGGGTGCAGCTTCGGTCAGCGTCGCCAGTGACTCCGTCGTCATCACCAGCAGCGGGAAGGCGTCGAAATAGGTGCCCGGGGGCGATTCGAATTCCATCAGGAACTCGGGAAACCTGCTCACGTCGGGCAGAGGCTCGTCCGCCGTTCGGCCGAACACGCGGCGGAACTCGGCTTCCTGATCCTCGAGCACCGGCGCCCCGCGCCGGTAGTGGTCCAGCTGATCGGCGGGCAGCAGGGGCCAGACGGTGAGCGGGCTGCCCACCAGCGCGCTGAGCCGGGCCGGTGTCCCGGCGTCGCTGATGAGCGCCGTGGTGCCGTCCGGCAGGGAGATCTCCGCGGCGATGGAGCCCTCTTCCGGTGGATCGTCCGGATAGCGCGCCGAGCACTGCATCAGCTCGGGAAAACGCTTGCCACCGCGGATGCCGCCACGTTCCTCGTCCCGGACTGCCCAGGCCCGGTCGCCCGGCACGCCTCTGGGGCCGATCCGGAGTGCTTCGAGCGCCTCGCCACCCATGCTCTTCACGGGGTAACGGAACAGGCCGCGTATGGTACCGATGTTCATTTGCCTCTCCGATGGGTCCGGGAAAACGCAGTTTGGCACACCGCCTGCCAAAGCCCCAGGCACCTCCGCGTCTCTCCGGGTTTTCCAGGGGGGCGCGGGGTCAGGGCAGATGGTAATGTCTTGCCGCCTGAATACGCCCGACTGACATGCTGAACCGGATCCTGACCCAAACCCTGGACGGGGGCCTGCCGCTGCTGCTCATGGCAGCGGCACTGCTGCTGGGGGCGTTCGCGCTCCTGGTCACACCCCGGGAGGAGGAGCCTCAGATCGTGGTGCCGAGCGCCGACGTGCTGATCGACGCCCCCGGCCTGTCGGCCCGGCAGGTGGAGCGACTGGTGGCGACACCGGTTGAGAAGCTCCTGGCCCAGATCGATGGCGTCGAGCACGTGTACTCCACCTCCTGGAGCGGTCGGGCCATGGTGAGCGTCAGCTTCTACGTGGGCGAAGACCGGGAAGACTCCCTGCTGAAGCTCTACAGCAAGATCTACTCGCACCAGGATCAGGTACCGGCTGCGGTCACCGGCTGGGTGGTGAAGCCGGTGGAGGTGGACGACGTGCCGATTCTCACGGCCACACTTCATGCCACGGCCCCGGAGATCGGCGGCTTCGAGCTCCGCCGCCTGGCCGAGGAAGTGGCTTCCCACCTGCAGAGCGTGCCGGAAACTAATCGTATCGAAGTGATCGGTGGGCATCCGCGGGAACTCTCCGTGACCCTGCAGCCCATCGCCATGGCGGGCCGGCTCACTAGTCTGGATGACGTGCTCATGGCCATCGAGCGTTCGAACGTGCGTACGTTGTCCGGCGGCGTCGATCAGCAGGGAGAGCGGATCCTGCTCGAGCTGGACAGCCGGATCGGGACCGCGACGGATCTTGAGAACCTGGTCGTGAACGTGGTGGACGGCGTTCCCGTGCGGCTGAAGGAAATCGCCGAGATCCGCGACGGATCCGCTGAGCCCGCGTACCATACCTGGCTCCGCTTCGCCGGAGAGCCCGAGAGCCGTCCCGCCGTGAACATCGCCATTGCCAAACGGCGCGGGGCGAACGCCGTCACGGTTGCCGGCGATCTGCGCGAACGTATGGAGGTACTGGCCGCCAGCGTCTTTCCGGAAGGTGTGGCTTTCGAGATCACCCGCGATTACGGGGCCACGGCGAATCAGAAGATTTCGGATCTGATCGTGAGCCTGGGGGTGGCCATCGTCATCGTGGTGGCGCTGATCGGGATCACGCTCGGCTGGCGGGCAGCACTGGTGGTGGCTCTGGCGGTGCCCGTCTGCTACGGCATCACTCTGATGCTGGGATTCGCGGCGGGGTACACCATCAACCGGGTCACTCTCTTCGCCCTCATTCTGGCGCTCGGCCTGCTGGTGGACGATCCCATCACCGGGGTGGACAACATCGAGCGGCATCTGGGCCGCGGGGCGGATGCGGCGAAGTCGGTGATCGATGCGATTACCGAGATCCGGAACCCCCTCATCATGTCCACGATCGCCGTGGTCATCGTCTTCATTCCCATGAGTTTCATCACCGGCATGATGGGGCCGTACATGTCCCCCATGGCGTTCAACGTGCCGGTCGCCGTGATCACCAGCACGCTGGTGGCTTTCCTCGTCACGCCCTGGCTGGGTCTGAAGCTGCTCCGACCGGCGGCAGAAAACCGGGCGGACCTGCCGTTCGAGGCGCCTCCGGGTCTGTATGCCAGGCTGGCTGAGCCGCTGCTCACCCACCGGAAGCGTGCCATCGGTTTCCTGGTGACGCTCGCGGTGCTGTTCGTGGTCAGCGCGCTGATGCCGTTCCTGCGGGTGGTGCCGCTCAAGCTCCTGCCTTACGACAACAAGAACGAGTTCCAGATCGTCATCGACATGCCGGAGGGTACGACGCTCGAAGCAACGGATGCCCTGGCCGGCGACCTGGCCGCTTATCTGGCGGGCGTGGACGAGGTGCGGGCGATCAATGCTTTCGTGGGCACCCATGCCCCGATGGATTTCAACGGCATGATCCGACGCTACTACCATCGCAGCCGGACTCACGAAGGCGCGCTGCACGTGCTGCTGGCAGAGCGCCTCGCCCGGCCCGATCAGTCGCATGCGCTGATTCTCCGCCTGCGGCCGGCCCTGGAGGCGATCGCCGCCCGGCACGGCGGCAGCGCAAAGATCGTGGAGGTGCCGCCCGGCCCGCCGGTGATCGCAAGCATCGTGGCCGAGGTATACGGCAGTCCGACCACGCCCTACGACGTGCTCATCCAGGCCGCCAGGCGCACGGCAACACGGCTCGAGGCGGAACCGGGGGTGGTGGACGTGGACGTGAGTGCCGAGTCGGAAAGCCCACGCTGGGTGCTCCGACCCGATCAGGAAAAGGCCGCGCTCTCAGGCATCGGTCCGGACACCATGCGCCAGGCGCTGGATCTGCTCGCGGACGGCACCGTGGCCGGCTATGGCAGCGCGCCGGACGAAGCGGTCCCCCTGCCGATCCGTCTGAAGGTACCCTACGAGGACCGCGGAGCATTCGGTCAGCTGTTCATCAAGGGGCAGCCGGGCATCACCAAGCTGCGGGAGCGGGGATCCGTCACGGATGCGGCGACCCCGCTGGTCCCCATGTCCGAGCTGGTCGAGCGTCTCGAGCTGCCCGCGGAGCAGCCGATCTATCACAAGGATCTCAAGTCCGTCGCCTATGTCTTTGCGGAAGTCGCCGGCCGGGTCCCCGCGGCCGTCGTTTACGACCTGGCTGCCGATCTCACCACCGATGGCGCTGTCGGTGACGCGTCCGGGAGGCCGCTGGCGGGGCGCACCTACTTCACTTCCGGCGGCGGGATACCCTGGGCGGTGCCGGAGGACGTGACCGTACGCTGGTCCGGGGAGGGTGAATGGAACATCACCATCCGGGTGTTCCGTGATCTGGGCATCGCCTTCGGTGTCGCGCTCGTCGGACTCTTTGCCGTCATCCGTCTGCAGACGGGCCTGACGTCTCTCACGTTCATCATCATGCTGGCCATACCGCTGACCGTCATCGGCATCATGCCCGGGTTCTGGTTTCTGAACATGCTCGCCGCCGGAGAGATCAACGGTTACTCGGACCCGGTGCTTTTCACCGCCACCGCCATGATCGGCATGATTGCCCTGGCGGGCATCGTGGTCCGCAACTCGCTCATTCTGGTGGAATTCGTAGAGCAGGCCCGCGAACGAGGCCAGGACGTTCATTCGGCGCTGCTCGAAGCCGGCCGGCTGCGGGCCAGGCCCGTGCTGCTGACCGCAGGAACGACGCTGCTCGGCAACCTGGTGATCACGCTGGACCCGATCTTCTCCGGGCTGGCCTGGGCCATCATCTTCGGCGTCCTGGCCTCCACGGTGTTCACGCTGTTCGTGGTGCCCGTGGTCTATGCACTCGTTTACGGCGAAGCCCGAACGCCGCTGCACACAGACAACCAAGGAGACCCCCATGAGCTGGCGTAGCTGGCTGCTGGCGCTCGCCGCCACGGCCTTTCTCATCCTGGTCATGGCGTATTTTTCCGGTGCGTTCACCGAAAACGCCACGGTGAACGGCGTCGAGCGTGAACGGCTGGCCGGTGAGCGGGTGACGCTCTCCCTGGAAACCGTCCCCGTTGTAGAGCCGGTACCCGGTACCGTGAGTGCCACGGACGAGACTCTGGTGGGTTCCCGCATTCTCGCGTCCATCACCCGCATGCACGTGCGCTCCGGCGACCGGGTGGAGCGGGGTGACCTGCTGGTAGAGTTCGACGACTCCGCTCAGCGCTCGGTGCTCGCACAGCGGCAGCAGGCCGAGGCGAGCTCGGCGGCCGCCTTCGAAGAGGCCGGACTGGCCCGGGACCGGGCCGTGAAACTGTTCGAGTCCGGCAATCTGTCCCGGGCGGACTACGACCGGGCGCTGACGGCCTACCGGGTGCAGGAGGCGGAGCTGGAACGGGCGCGCCGGGCGGTGGCCGAGGCTCAGGCACAGCTGGACTATACGAAGATCACCGCACCCATCAGCGGCACCATCGTCGACCGGTTTGCGGAAGCTGGGGATACGGTCACCCCGGGTCAGGCGCTGCTGCGCCTGTTCAATCCCGGCCGGCTGCGCGTGGAGGCCCTGCTCCGCGAGTCTCTGATCAGCCGGGTGCAGCAGGGTCAGGTCCTCGGGGCACGGATCGGCGCTCTGGATCTCTCCGTGGAGGCGGTGGTCGAGGAAATCGTACCGACGGCGGATCCCGGCTCCCGCAGTTTCCTGATCAAAGCGCTGCTGCCCAAGCAGGCGGATCTCTATCCGGGCATGTTCGCACGGCTTGAGATACCCGTGGGAGAGCGTCCGCGTCTGGCGGTGCCGGAGGCGGCACTGATCCGAACCGGTCAGCTTCTGTTCGTCTACGTGGAGGACGATGCCGGCAACGCGATCCGGCGGACGGTGCGCACCGGAGCGGTGGACGGCGGACGGGTGGAGGTGATCTCGGGGCTGACCGCCGGCGACATGGTCATCGTCCCCGACGATGGCTGACGCCGGACGGCTGTTTCCTGCCGGATCGACATCTGGTTAGACTCGGGTGTCTGCAGGGGGGAGGATGCTCATGGATGTGATCGAGCGGGTGCTGGAGCAGTCGGACGCTCTCGGTCTCACCCACGCGAATCTCGGCCTGTTTGATACCAACGGGATCTTCCGCAGCAAGCGCTATGCGGTCCGGCATCTCAAGAAGTCGATGACGGAGGGCATTCCCTGGCTGGCGATCCCGTCCGGCCTCAGCCCCGCAGATGACACCATCGAAACCAATCCCTGGGCTCATCCGGACCGGGGATTCTCCGACGCGGTACTGCGCATGGATCCGGAGAGCTGCCGTGCCATGCCGTTCGACTCCGGCGGCGAAGGCCTGCTCCTGATCGGTGAGTTCGCGGGCGCGCTTGCTGACCGTTGTCCGAGAGCCCTGCTCGGCGCAGAGCTGGACCGGCTGGCCGGACTCGGATACGAGCTCTACGGCGGATTCGAGCTGGAAGGCGCCGTGCTCAGGGAAACGGCGCAGTCACTGCGTGAGCGCCGGGCGGACGACGTGGCGCTGCTGCCCGGCTGGGATCGTGTCTACTCCTTCGTCGACCAGACCGGTCAGGCCGGGTTCATCGACGCGCTGGCCGCGTCCTGCGAGACCATGGGACTGCCGCTGGATACGGTCCACGCGGAATACACCGACATGCTTGAAGCCGGTCTCACTCCCGCCAGTGGCGTGCGCATCGCCGACAACGCCGGACTCTACAAAGCCGTCGCCAAGCTGGTGGCCGCCCGACACGATGCCTATGTGACCTTCATGGCAAGGCGCAGCGGCCGCGAGCAGGGCTGCGGTGCGCATATCAATGTGTCGCTCAGAGATTCCGCCAGCGGTGAAGGTCGTTTTCATGATGCGGACGCGGAGCACAGGCTCACCGATGCGGCCAGACAGTTCATCGGCGGACTCCTGAGGTATCTGCCGGAGCTGTTTCTGCTGCTGGCACCCAACGTGAACTCCTACAAACGGTTCGTGCCGGGCATCTTCACGCCGCTGAACAACAGCTGGTCGATCAACAACCGCACGGTCGCGCTCCGGGTCAGCAACGCCACGCCTGCGGCCACCCGGGTGGAGGTCCGGCCGGCAGGCGCCGATGTCTGTCCGCATCTGTCGCTGCTCGCGGTCTGTCTGGCCGGACGGCTCGGACTCGAGGAGAAGATCGAACCGCCGCCGCCGCTGACGGGTAACGGCTGGGCGGCGGCAGACACGGGCTCGACACCGCTGCCGCTGGAATTCGGTGCGGCCATCGACGCCTTCGAGGGCTCGGAGGTGGCGCGCACCCATCTGGGCGAAGGATTCGTGAGCGATTTCGTCGGAGACCGGAGGTGGCAGCTCGATGCGTTCGCCCGCACGGTCACGGACTGGGAAATCCGGACCTTCGGTAATCTCTGAGGACGCCATGACCGACGACCGATGGCTGAAGCCCACCGCTGCTTGTCAGGGTACCGAGCCGCTCACGGATGAGCAGATCGCCTCCTGGCGCGAGGCGGGCTGGACGTTCGTGCGGGGGATATTCGAGAACGCGCTCATCGAGCGGCTCCGGCAGGCGGCGGCGGAGCGGTTTCCTCTGCCGGATACCGAGGCGGCCGAAGCGACAGCGGATTTCGGCAGCGATCTGGTCTTTCCGAGCACCCTGGAGGGGCTGAATGAGCTGACCCTGCATCCGCGCCTGCTGGCCTCGGTGGCGGCCCTGCTGGGCATGGAGATCACTGACATCCGCCTCAGTCAGTCCGACCTGTGGCCCAAGTACGGCCGCCGGGAAAAGTCCGCGGGTGCGCTGGACAACATGGATCAGCGGATTCACGTGGACTACCCCAACCATACGCTGGCCCATCCCACCGAGTGGCATCGTCCTGAAGCGGTGGAGATGATCGTCTACCTCTCGCACCTGGACGAGTGCGGCGGCCCCACCGCGGTGGTTCCCCGCGCGGGCGAGGGGGATCCGGCCTACCGGTGGCCCATCGTCGACAGTCCTGGGATCGGTGCGCTGGACTATGTCAACGACCGGGAACGGGCGGAGGCCTATTTTGCCCGCGAGCGCCCGGAGCTTGCAGACTGGCGCGCCGGGCTCTACGCCCGGGAGCGGTATGCGGCTTTCGAGCCCGGGGACGTGCTGTTCTACCGGCATGACACCTGGCATCGGGGTACGCCGATGAAACCCGGCGCGCTGCGGCTGGTGCAGAACCTGACGTTCCGCCGCGCCGATTGCGAATGGATCAGCACGCTGCACACGGGCTGGGCGTGGAAGGCCTATCGCCGGGACAAGTACCTGGAGCGGCTGATCAGCCGGGCCAGCCTGGAACAGCGTGCGGTGCTCGGGTTTCCGCAACCGGGTAACGCCTACTGGACTGAGGCGACCATCGCCGCGGTGGAAGCCAGACACGGTGTCTTCGGCATGGACGTGACACCTTATCGAACGGCGCTGACGCGGGAGACGTAAGGGGAGGAGAGGCTCATGGGTATGCTCATCGACGGCCGGTGGCACAGCGAAGACCGGCCCCGCAACGGCACGGGCGGCGAGTTCGTCCGGCCGGAATCACCATTCCGGGCGGCCATCGGCGACCCGGCGTTTCCCGCCCAGGCCGGCCGTTATCATCTGTTCGTGAATGCCGGCTGTCCCTGGGCCTACCGGACGATCCTCTACCGCAGGCTCAAGGGACTCGAAGACATCGTCAGCCTGTCGTTCACGCTGTCCGCTGCCGGCCCCGAAGGCTGGACGTTCGGTGACGTCCCGGAGGCAATCCTCGGGGCCCGGCATCTGCATCACGTCTACACGGCCGCCGATCCGGCATTCACAGGACGCTGCACGGTGCCCGTGCTCTGGGACCTCGAAGCGGAAACCATCGTCAACAATGAATCCTCCGAGATCATCCGCATGCTGGATGCCGCCTTCGACGGCTTTGACGGGGTGAATCCGCAGCGGTTCTACCCGGCGCACCGGGCCGAAGAGATCGATGCGCTGAACGAGTGGATCTACCCGGATGTGAACAACGGTGTTTACCGGTGCGGATTTGCCCGGTCTCAGACGGCCTATGACGAAGCCTTCGACAGGCTGTTCGCCGCCCTGGACCGCCTCGATGCCTTGCTTGCGACCCGGCGTTATCTCTGCGGCGAGGAGATCACGGAAGCGGACTGGCGGCTCTTCGCCACGCTGGTGCGTTTCGATCTGGCTTATCACGGTCAGTTCCGCTGCAACCGGAATGCGCTCATCGATTTCGAGCACCTGTGGCCATACACGCGGGATCTGTATCAGCAGCCGGGCGTGGCCGACACGGTGGATGTTGAGGCCATCCGGGGCATCTACTATGGATCCCGACCGCCCGGCATTCTGCCGCGCGGCCCCAACCCGGACTTCACGGCGGCGCACCAGCGGGCAGGATGAGGCGCCGGCGTCCTCCGGCTTGTGTGAACCTTGTAACGGGAAGCGCGGACGGCGTTGCGCTTCGCTTTCCGTGGCAGTAGAGTCTGCTTTGTAGATTAAAGTTCTTTACAGAAACAGCCTTCAGGGTCAGTGCACGCCATGCCCATCGATATTCAGAATCAGGCGGAAGACAATCTCCGGTTCATCCGCAGCGCCATGGAACGGGCGGAGCGGGTCTCTGCCGTCTCCGGCGCCGGTGCCATGGCGATGGGTGGGATCGCTGTGACTGCCATGGCGCTGAGTGCCGGCGTCGAGTCGCTGCACACGCGCCTGCTGATCTGGATCGCTACCGCTTTCCTGGCCGGAGGCGCCGGTGCAGCGGGCAGCTGGATCAAGGCGCGCAGAAACAATCTGTCCTTCTCGGGGGATCCGGGGCGGCGCTTTCTGCTCTGCCTCATCCCGGCTCTGCTGGTGGGCGTCGTGCTGACGGTATCGCTGCTGCCGACCCAGCAGGTCGGACTGCTCCCCGGGCTGTGGATGATGCTCTATGGTGCCGGCGTGCTGGCCGCCGGCACCTACGCGGCAGCGCCGGTGATGCACATGGGCGGCGCCTTCCTCGTTGCCGGCCTGTTCGCGCACGCGCTGCCCGAGCGCTGGTCGAACGTGCTGCTCGGCCTGGCGTTCGGCGGTCTGCATCTCTATTTCGGCTATCAGGTGTACAGACATCATGGCGGTTAAGGCCTCAAAGGACAGCGATCCGGCGCCCAGCCGCAGCCGTTCGCTGCAGGCGATCTCCGGCTTCGTGGCTGACGACAAGGGTGGCGATTTTCACAAGCTGCTGAACGATCGGGTCAGGCTCGGCATTCTGTCGAGCCTGGCGGTCAGCGATCGGCTGTCGTTCAGCGAGTTGAAAAAGCTCCTGGAGGCCACTGACGGCAACCTCAGCGTACACGCGCGCAAGCTCGAAGACGCCGGATACGTGCGCTGCGAAAAGATGTTTGCGGACCGGCATCCGAAGACCGAGTACCGCATCACGAAGGCGGGCCGGTCCGCCCTCGACAGATATCTCAAACACATGGAAGCCCTGATCCGGGTGACGAGCAGAGAACGATGACGACACATTCAGAAACCATTCGGGGTGCCGGGTATGCGAACCCGGCACCGGATTCAGCCCCTTTTTTGGCGAGCCACTTTAAAAAGCAAAGCTCTCCAAGACATGTAGCCATCATCATGGATGGCAACCGGCGCTGGGCCCGGGCCCGGGGTCTGCCCGTCATCAGCGGTCATCGGCAGGGTGCGGCGGCCCTGGAGGCCCTGGTGCCTGCCATAGCACGAACGGGTATTGAAATGGTCACGCTGTTCGGGTTTGCGGCCGCCAACTGGCAGCGGAGCCGATTCGAGGTAGATCATCTGCTGGAACTGCTAGAGACGAAGCTGACCGGGCTGACGCCCAGTTGCGTTCGTGAAGGCATTGCCGTCGAAGTGATCGGCAGGAAGGATCGACTGCCGCGCACGCTGCTGCAGGCCATCGAACGGGCCGTCTGTGCGACGGCCAACGGCCGGCGTCGGCTGCGGATCGCCTTTGACTACTCCTCCCGCGACCAGATTCTGACCGCCGCCCGGGCACTGCCTGCGGATGCGGAACCGGCCGATTTCGCTGCACGCCTGACAGGCTGCGATACGGCCGGGGAGGTCGACCTGCTCATCCGCACCGGACGGGAACAGCGCCTTTCCGATTTCCTTCTCTGGGAATGCGCGTTCGCCGAGCTCTTTTTTCCTGATGTGCTCTGGCCGGATTTCGACGAGTCGGTGCTGGACCAGGCGCTGTGCTGGTATGCCGGTCGGGAACGGAGGATGGGTCGATGAAGCTGGCCAATGCATCGGGCACCACCGCGCGGTTCGCCGTGATCGGCGTGCTCACACTCGCCATGTACATCCCGCTCGCCATGGTGGATGGGGTCACCACCGAGAGGCAGCGTTACTTCGAGCGGACCATGGACGACGTGGCCAGCGCCTGGGGAGGCGAGCAGGCAGTCAGCGGCCCGTTTCTGGTGGTGCCGGAAGTGGTGCGGCGCCCGGCGAACGCCGATGGAGGAGGGCCGGAGACCTTCGTCACCCAGCGTGTCATATTGCCTTCCCGGCTGGCGCTGCAGGTGGATGTCCGGCATCAGATGCGCAGCCGGGCGCTCTACGAGGTACCCGTTTACACGGCACTACTCCGGGTGCAGGGGACGTTCCCGCCTCTGGACCAGAGTTCAGGCATCCCGACGGGTGCGCGCCTGGATCCGGACAATGCCCGGGTCGTGCTTGGTATCAGTCATACGCGGGCCATCAGCCGTGCGTCGGACTTCACTCTCGGCAGCGAGTCGTTGCGCTTCGAGTCCGGTACGGCGGCGGGCTGGCTGGGCAGCGGCATTCAGGCATCAGCCAGCGGCTACGACGGAACGCGTGCACAGGCCTTCGCCTTCGAGCTGGAACTCAAGGGCAGCCGTGCGCTCGGACTGACACCGGTCGGCGGTACGTCCGACATGCGGATGACCTCCAGCTGGCCGCATCCCAGTTTTACCGGCCAGTATCTCCCCCGGGAGCAGACGGTCTCGGCGGATGGATTCACGGCGAGCTGGCAGGTGCACGAGCTGGCCAGAGATCTCCCCGCCAGCTGGCGGGTCAGTGATCAGACGGTCTCGACCGGGCAGATGCTGGCGTCCGTGCGGCTGTTCCAGCCGGTGACGGGCTATCGGGTGGTGGACCGGGCCATCAAGTACGGCGTGCTCTTCATCGCGCTGACCTTTCTCAGCTTCGTTTGCTTCGAGCTCACCGTCGGTCTGCGCTTTCATCCGGTGCAGTACGGCGTGGTGGGCCTGGGCCTGGTGCTTTTCTATCTGGCTCTGCTGTCTCTGTCCGAGCATCTCTCCTTCGGTGTCGCCTATCTGGCAGCTACCGGGCTGCTCACGGCACTGATCGCCGGATACGTGCGCAGCATGACCGGCTCCTCCGGCCTGACCCTCTGGACGGCCGTGGTGGTGGCGGCACTCTACGGGGTGCTTTATGTGCTGCTGAAACTCGAAACCTACGCTCTGCTGGTGGGTACGGGCGTTCTGTTCCTGGGTCTCGGCGCGTTGATGTTCAGTACCCGCTCGATGGCGGAAACGCCGGGTCGGGGGGAGACATCAGGCCAGGTATGAGGCCGGGTCGATGAGCTCGATTTCCAGCGCCTGCGGGTCCAGATCGGCGATCAGCTCATCGAACAGGGACAGACGCTGCTCGAGCTGAGAAGCCGTTGTCCGCCCGGGCAGACATAGAGCGACATGATGGTGCCGTATCCAGATCTCCCGATCCCGGCCGCTGCTGAGCCAGTCATGAATCGCCTCCGTCGTCCAGCGGCTGGTGCCGAGTGCGGAAGCGACGCGGCGAACGATGATCCGGCTGTTGGTCACCAGTTCCACGTTCACGGTAGCGTCCACCGCGTCGTTGCCGCGGGTATCCCTGACTTCGAGCAGATAGCCCGGAAGCTCGATCCGGTCACCCGGACGGATGAGGACGGATTCGTCCGGCTGCAGCAGTGTGCCGTTCAGATAGGTGGGGTTGCTGCCCTGGGCGATGAGCCGATAGCCGTCCGCCTCTTTGAAGACCTTGGCGTGCCGTCGGGAAATGTGGGAGGAATTCGGCAGGCAGAGATCGTTGGCGGGGTTTCTGCCGATACTGAAGGGCCAGCGGCGAACCCGCACATATTCGTAGTCGCCCCCCTGGTAAGACACGCCAAACTGCAGACTCATCGTCCTGGAAGACGGTTGCCGGGTCCGTCTACAAAATCCTTACAATTCAACCGTCGCAGAATAGCAGTGCGAAAAATGGAGATCATGAAACTTCCGTAATCCGCCAGGGACTGGGGAAAGGCAGAAAAACTGACACGACGGGCGGATGCCACGTCGTGTCGGTTCTCCTCGGCTTCTGGGGGCAGGGAGAGGTGAGCACAGGTTCGTCTGGCCGGGTCTTCCGCCCGGTTACTCTGTCAGGGGTTCGGGAATGTTAGGGCGGTGCCGGGAGCGCCGCTTGTGGATAAGCTGTGAATTCCTGCTGCTTTCTGTCAGAACGCCGGAAAAAGCCGCACGGTCATTCCGGTTCGGTGCGCCGTGCGCTGAGAGTGCCGCTGTTGAAACCGAGCCAGTGCATGCGGCCCAGGTACCGGGCGTGCTCGATCTTGATGCAGCGGTCCACGATCACCTCCATGCCGCCGGTGAGCGCGATGTCGATCCCCTCCTCGCTGATCACGCCGAACTGGAGCCACAGAAAACGGGCGCCGATGGCGACGGCGTCGCGGGCGATATCGGGTACCGCGGACGGATCCCGGAAGACGTCCACCACATCCACCTGCCCGGGCACCTCCGTGAGGCTCGGGTAGCTGCCCAGCCCGTAGATTTCGGACTCCCGAGGATTGACGGGCACCACGTCGTAGTGGTGGCGCTTCAGGTAGAAACCCACGAAATTGCTGGCCCGGAGCTCATTACCCGACATGCCCACCACGGCGATGCGCTTTGCCTGCAGTGCCCGCTGGATCACGGCCGCGTCCTGATATTCCGCAAGATTCATGTTTTTTCTCCCGCTGCCTGAAATCCCCGTTCCAGGTCCCAGATGAGATCGTCCGCATCCTCGATACCGATGGAAAGACGGATGGTGCCGGGCCCGATGCCCGCGGCTCTGAGCTCCCCGTCCGAAAGCTGCCGGTGGGTGGTGGTGGCAGGGTGGATGACCAGTGATTTGGCGTCACCGACGTTGGCCAGATGACTGAACAGGGTCAGGTTCTCGATGAACCGGACCCCGGCTTCCCGGCCGCCTCGAAGATCGAAACAGAAGACCGCCCCCGGGCCTTCGGGCAGGTATCTGGCCACCAGCGGTGCGTACGGGCTGTCGGCCAGGCCCGGATAGCTCACCGAATCCACCAGAGGATTTCCGGCCAGAAATTCCGCCACCGTCCTGGCGTTCGCCACATGGGCCCGCATCCGCAGAGGCAGCGTCTCGAGCCCCTGCGCGAGCAGGAAGGCGTTGAACGGTGACAGCGCCGCGCCCAGGTCCCGGAGGGTCTCTGCCCGGAGCTTCATCAGGTAGCCGAAAGTCCCGAACGTTTCATGGAAGGCGAGCCCATGGTAGGCGGGCGAGGGCTCGGCGATCACCGGAAAGCGTCCGTTCGACCAGTCGAACCCGCCAGACTCGATCACCGCGCCGCCGAGACTGGTGCCGTGACCGCCGATGAACTTGGTGGCCGAGTAGACGACGATGTCGGCGCCCCAATCGAGGGGCCGGCAGAGGTAAGGCGTGGCGAAGGTGTTGTCCACCATCAGCGGCGTATCGTGATCGTGGGCGATGGCGGCCACGGTCTCGATGTCCAGCACGTTGCCGCCGGGGTTGCCGATCGTCTCGGCGAACAGCAGCTTCGTGTTCTCCTGCAGACCGCTTCGCCATGCTTCCGGATCGTCCGGATTGACGAAAGTGAGCTCCACCGAGAGCTTCCGGAACAGGTGCTTCAGCTGGGTGACGGAGCCGCCGTAGAGCGCGCTGGAAGCCAGCACGTGATCACCCGGATTCAGCAGGGTGAAGAACGCGGCGGACTGTGCCGCCAGACCGCTGGCGAAAGCGACCGCACCCACGCCGCCGTCCAGATTGGCCAGCCGTTCCTCGAAGGCGGCCACCGTCGGATTCATGATCCGGGCGTAGGTGTTTCCGTACTCCTGGAGATTGAAGTATGCGGCGGCTGCCTCGGAGTCTTCGAACACGTAGCTCGTGGTCTGAAAGATGGGCAGGGCCCGGGCGCCATTGCCCGGGTCCGGGCGGGCGCCGGCGTGCACGGCACGCGTATGGAAGCCGAAAGGCCGCTCTGCCCTGATCCGATCGCTCATGATTTTCTCCCGGTCTGCATCCATCACGGACGGATGGTGGCGCCTCGACGGGCGGATGACAAACCGGTCTGCGAAGTCAGGCGCCGCGGCGTGCTCCGGGCACGAAGGCGGGAACCTCGGTCTGATAGCGCCGGTAGCGTGCACCCAGGCTCCGGACCAGATCCGCTTCCTCGAACTTCGTTGCGATCAGCACGTAGCCGGTCATGGTGATCGCCCACAGGAGCTGTCCCACTGTCATGTGCGGGGTCAGCCAGGGAACGAGCATCCAGCCGACGCTGATGGGATGTCGCACGAGCGCATACAGGTAGCGGGAAGCGAAGGGGACTTCCGACGGCGGTCTGCCATGGAGATGCTGCCAGGCCTGGTCCAGGCCGAAGAAACCCAGATGCCCGAAATGAAACGTGGACGCGAACATCAGTGTCCAGGTGAGGAGATAGCCGGTGATGAGTGCGGCCGAGAGCGCGGGGCCGTTCACCTGCCACACCGTTGCCGGGATGGGTTGCCAGCAGAGAACGAGAGCGGCCGTGAGTGCCGCGGTCATGTACAGGTAGGTGGCCCGCTCGATGGGTTCGGGCACCCAGCGCGTCCACCACCGCTTGAACGAGGTGCGTGCCGTCAGAGAGTGATGAGCGCCGAACAGAGCCAGCAGGCCCACGTTGATGGGCACGGACAGCCAGCCGAAGCGGGGGGTGCCCGAGTTGATGGTGACCGGCACGGCGAAGTCGGCGAGAAAGCCCACCAGATAGGCGATGGTCGCAAGCCCGACCAGATAGCCGAGTGCGGCGTAGACGAAGAAAAACAAGCGCTTCATTTCAGAGTCTCCAGGATGATGATCAGCCGGCAGGCGCGCGGTCGAGCCACTGACCGAGAACGCGCCGACTATGGTCGGGTGAGGCGGATTCGAGGAGGCGGTCTCTCAGCCTCCGCAGCGGCGGCCATTCGATGTGCGCAACCCTGCCCATGAGATGGGAGAGCCGGCGGACGCTGCGCAGACGCGCATCGCGCAGCTGTGCCAGCCGTCCTGCCGGCTCGGGCGTACCCTGCTGGAGCAGTCCGGTCAGGGCATGGGCATCCTCGATCCCCAGCGCCGCGCCCTGACCCAGGTTCGGCGTGAGCGCGTGGGCGGCATCGCCGATCAGCACGACACGTCCACGGCCCCAGAAGACGGGGATATCGGTGAGTGGATGCTGCAGCCAGGACTGTCCGGATGAAAAACAGGCTGCGATGGACCGGCCCGTCCGCCCCATCGCCCGGATGGCGGCTTCGATCTCCGGCATCGGAAGCGCGCCGTCGTGCCGGCTCCGCACCCAGAACACGTAACTGCGCCCCGCATCGAGCGGCACGATGCCCAGCCGATGACGCCCGGCGTGAATCTCCCGGGCGCTGTCGCCGCAGGGCCTGTCCTCGATCACCGTCCTTGAGCACCACTGTCGGCTCCGGCGAACGGCCGGCGTGCCGCAGAGGGTGGTGCGGATGCCGGAACCGATACCGTCGGCGCCGATGAGATGACTGGCCTGCACCACGATGCCCGAGCTCAGGCGGACCACGCACCCCGCCGGCTGATCCTGCCAGGCGGCGACGGAAGTGCCGAGGTGCAGGCGCGCCTCGTCGATCTGAGCGAGCAGAAACTTCTGCAGGTCACCTCTGTGAATGCCCCGGGACCGGGTGGCCCGATCCAGCACCAGAGTGTGCAGATCGGGCCGGTCGGCGCTGCCGATGATCATCCGGTCAATGGGTGCGGAGACCGCCTCGATGTCCGCTTCGGGCAGTCTGTCGAGCACGGTCAGCGCGTTCCGCTGGAGCACGATTCCGGCGCCCACGGGTGCCAGCACGGGACTCTGCTCGATCAGGCGGTAGTCCAGGCCCTGCTGCTCCAGAAGACCTGCCAGCGTCAGGCCGGTGATGCCGGCGCCCTGGATGACGATCATCGCTTCCGCACTTCCGTTCCGTTGAGTGAATGGGATCTATGAGCATGCTCAATGAGCGTGCTCATTTAAGCGCATATCGGCCGCACGGTCAATTGATTGAGTGTGCTCAATGAGTGCGCCATACTGGCCCGGCCTCATCAATAGGACAGCCATGACGACCACACGCCAGCAGCAGAAAGCGGAAACCCGGCGCAGACTCATTGAGCAGGCAGCCGATCTGTTTGCCGAACACGGTTATGAAGGCACGACCACGCGGCAGATTGCGGAAAGCTGCGACGTCAGCATCGGCACCGTGTTCGCCCACTTTCCGAACAAGCAGAAACTGCTGCAGGCGGTGCTCTTTGAAGGCGTGGAGCATTCGCTCAGCCGGGCGAGAGCGAAGCTCCATGGAAACGTCGACTTAGCGGAAGCGGCAGCCGTGTTCGCAGCCTCTCTGTTCCGGTTTTACGTGGAAAGACGGGAGCTGAGCCGGGAACTGCTCAAGCACAGCCTCTTCGACACCGCCGATTTCGCAGAGCAGCTGATGAGCTTCCGGGACGAGCTGCTTGCCTACCTCGAACGGTCCAAGGGTACCCGCGGGCGGGACGACCCGGTGGTGGTGGACGCGCTGCTCGGCCACTACTTCCTGATGCTGCTGAGTCTGCTGAACGACGAGCGCATGACCACGGCTCGAGCCGTGAGCCGGCTCAGGCGGATGAACGCGCTGGTGCTCGGCTGAGAACTCAGGCGCACGCGGGGAGCCGGTTCAGATTCCGGTACCGGTCCAGACCCCGATCGACGAGCCCCGTATGGTCGTGCCCATCGCCTCCCGGTGGTGCGCCGACCTGCCCATCTGAACCGCTCCCGCTCCCCCTGCTGCTGCCGGTTTACAACGACGGGCCGGTTACGGTTCCATTGTGCTGCAGATTCAGGGAGATGGGGATGAGCGTCAGAAACTGGCTGATGTCTGGATGTCTTGTCATGCTGACCGGGGGCTGTGGTCAGGATGATGCCGCGCAAGTACCGGGCGAGGCGAGCGGGCCGGAAGCGGCGCCGGCGGCGGCGGCGGACAGGTCTGATGCGGTGCGGACGAATCCGCTCAGGGACGTCTACTTCGGGGATACCCACATCCACACGGTCCTCTCCTTCGACGCCTTCCTGATGGGTACCCGGAACACGCCCGACGATGCTTACGAGTTCGCAAAGGGCAGAGCCATCGAGCATGCCTCCGGCTTCCGGATGCAGATGAAGAAGCCGCTGGATTTCCTGGCGGTGTCTGACCATGCGTTCTACCTCGGCATGATGCGAGAGATTTCGGAAGGCCGGATCCAGCATGCGCTGTCAGAGGCGGTGAGAGGCGCGGTGGACCCGGCGGGTTCCCGGGCGGCCTTTACCGTCGCCATCGGCCATGTGGCGGACATCACCCGGGCGCGCGCGGAAGACCCGGCGGTGGTGGACGATCTCGACGACCGTGCGGTTGCCCGGTCCGCCTGGCGGGAGATCATCGAGGCCGCAGAGCGGCACAACGATCCCGGCACCTTCACCACCTTCATTGGCTATGAGTACACGGCCTCAGGCCTCGAATTCCAGAATCTGCACCGGAACGTGATCTTCAGAGGGTCCGAGGTGCCGAGCCAGCCGTTCGCGCGCCTGGACTCGATCAATCCTGAAGATCTCTGGGACTGGATGGACGCCAACCGGGAACGGGGTATGGAAGCCATTGCCATCCCGCACAATTCCAACGGGTCGGACGGGTGGATGTTCCAGACCACCAACTGGGCCGGTGAACCCATCGACGCCGCCTACGCCGAACAGCGGATGCGCAACGAGCCGCTGGTGGAAAACACCCAGGTGAAAGGCACCTCGGACACTCACCCGCTGCTGTCGCCGAACGATGAATGGGCGGACTTCGAGCTGATGGAGCTCAGAGTTGCCAGCACGCTGCCGTCCCGGCCCGAGGGCAGCTATGTCCGCGAAGCCTACCTCAATGGTCTCCTGATGGAGGAGCGGGATGGCATCAACCCTTACCGGTTCGGCGTGATCGGCTCATCGGATACGCACAATGCGGCGGGCTCCTTCGAAGAGGACAACTACTGGAGCAAGACGGGCGTGCTGGATATCGAGCCGTTCCAGCGCGGCTCGGTACCGCTGCCGGATTCGCCGGCGGATGCGCCCGAGTATGCGCAGAGCACCGCCCGGTTCTGGGGTGCCTCGGGGCTTGCCGGTGTCTGGGCGGAATCGAATACCCGGGATGCCATCTTTGCTGCCTTCCGGCGCAAGGAGACGTTCAGCACCAGCGGCCCGCACATCCGCGTCCGCTTCTTCGGCGGCTTCGGCTTCGATGAGCAGGCCCTGATGGAGAATCCGGTGAGTCACGGATACGACCGGGGTGTGCCGATGGGCGGTGATCTCCCGGGCGCGGGAGAAGGTGCGCCAGGCTTCCTCGTCTGGGCGGAGCGTGATCCGGACAGCGCGCCGCTGGACCGGCTGCAGATCGTCAAGGGCTGGGTGGAGCATGGAGAGGCGCAGGAGCGGGTGTTCGACATCGCCTGCTCGGACGGCGCAACTCCGAACGCCCTGGATCACCGCTGCCCGGACAACGGCGCCACGGTGAATCTGGAAACCTGCGCGGTCCCGGAAGACAGAGGCGCCGGCCAGCTGCTGACTGTCTGGACGGATCCGGCGTTCAATCCGAATCAGCGCGCCTTCTACTACGTGCGCGTGCTGGAAAATCCGAAGTGCCGCTGGTCCACGTGGGATGCCGTCCGTGCCGGCGTGGCACCCAATCCGGACCTGCCTGCCACCATCCAGGACCGGGCCTGGACGTCGCCGATCTGGTACCTTCCGTGAAGGTGCTTCTCGTTCTGCGCATCATCAGGGGGTGAGCGGCCGGTAGCGGATGCTGCGGAAATCCACGGGATGGGATTCGCTCTGCAGCGCGATGTAGCCGTTCTCGAGCAGGCGCACGGTCGCTTCGCCCTTCTGATGTGCGGCGGGATCGCTGAGCCTCGGGCCGTCGTATTCCAGCACGACCTCGCCGTTCACCAGATGCGTGAACCTGCCGCTGCCTCTGACGATCACCTCGGCCCGGACCCAGTCATCTCCGGGGATGGTCGGCGAATTCGAGTTCAGACAGTGGGGTGTATAGAGGCTGCCGCGGAACATCACGTCGGTTCCCGGCGTGCACAGATTGTTGGTGGGACGGGACCGGGTGTCGTTCAGGCCGCCCAGAAACTGTGCCTCGATGGACACGGGAAAGTCCTGGTGCAGCGACATGGCGTCGGGCGGTTCGGCGTGGAGCATGACGCCGCTGTTGCGTTCCGCCCAGGCGGGTCCTCCAGCGGCCTGCTCGCCGACGAACCGGTATTCGACCACCAGATGGTAGTGATCCAGCAGCGCTTTCCAGAACAGGTGACCGAAGCGGCCGTCGAACTGCTCATAGGCGTCGTAGCGGACCTTGAGCAGCCCGTCCTCCACACGGAAGGTGCGGCCGTAGTTCTCACCGGCGGGATAGCCGGTGATCTTCGCCGTCCAGCCATCGAGGCTGCGTCCGTCGAACAGGTCGATCCAGCCGTCGTCGCCGGCGGCGATCGCCCGGCCGCAGACCAGCCCGAAGACCAGCCCGAAGAGTAGCGCTGGGAGATGTCTGCCCATGAGTGAATCCTATCGCGCTGAAGGCATCCTGTCGGGATCGGGTATATTTCCGATCATGTCCGATCCCCAGCAGATTCTCGAGCAGACCTTCGGCTATACCGATTTCCGGGGGGCCCAGGAAGAGATCATCTCCGTGCTGATGTCGGGCGGCGACGCGCTCGTGCTCATGCCCACGGGCGGCGGAAAATCCCTGTGCTACCAGATCCCCAGTCTGGCGCGGGCGGGCTGCGGCATCGTGATCTCACCGCTCATCGCGCTGATGCAGGATCAGGTGGCCGCCCTCACGCAGCTCGGCATCCGCGCTGCCTTTCTGAACTCGACGCTGACGCGAAGCGAGGCGGAGGCGGTGGAAGCCGACCTCCTCACGGGGCGGCTCGACATGCTCTACGTGGCGCCGGAGCGCCTGGTGCAGGAGAGCACGCTGGAACTTCTGGACGCCGCCGGAATCGCGCTCTTCGCCATCGACGAAGCGCACTGCGTCTCGCAGTGGGGGCACGACTTCAGGGTGGACTATCTGAAGCTGGCGGTGCTCGAGAACCGCTATCCCGATGTGCCCAGAATCGCACTCACCGCCACGGCGGACGAGCGAACCCGGGAGGAAATCAGCGAACGCCTGCATCTCGAAGGCGCGCGCCGGTTCGTCGCCGGTTTCGATCGGCCGAACATCCGTTACCGGATCGCCCTGAAGAACAACCCGCGAACACAGCTGGCGAGGTTTCTCGCGGACTACCGGGATGCCGCCGGGATCGTCTACTGCCTGTCACGGAAGAAAACCGAAGATACGGCCGAGTGGCTGGTCGATCAGGGGTTCGATGCGCTTGCCTACCATGCCGGCCTGGATTCGGACGTCCGTGCAGCACGTCAGGCCCGCTTTCTCCGGGAGGAGGCGGTGATCATGGTAGCCACCATCGCCTTCGGCATGGGGATCGACAAGCCCGACGTGCGTTTCGTCGCTCACCTGGACATGCCGAAAACCGTGGAGGCCTATTATCAGGAAACCGGTCGGGCCGGACGGGATGGGGAGCCGGCGGAGGCCTGGATGGTCTACGGGCTCCAGGATGTGATCAAGCTCCGGCAGATGATGGCGGCGTCCGAGGGATCGGAAGAACACAAACGGGCCGAGCAGCACCGGCTGAACGCCATGCTCGGCCTCTGTGAGGTAACGACGTGCCGGCGCCAGGCGCTGCTCCGCTACTTCGGCGAAGTTCTGCCGGCACCCTGTGGTAACTGTGACAACTGTCTGGACCCGGTGGAAACCTGGGATGGCACGGAAGCCGCTCAGATGGCGCTGTCGGCCGCTTACCGAACCGGGCAGCGGTTCGGCGTCAATCATCTCATCGATCTGCTTCGCGGCGAGCGGACGGAGAAGATCGTGCAGTTCCGCCACGATCGTCTGCCGACCTTCGGTGTCGGTGCAGGGGTGGATGCCGACCAGTGGCGTTCCGTGTTCCGGCAGCTGGTGGCACGCGGAAATCTGAGCGTCGCCGTGGACCGGTTCGGCGCTCTGTGCCTCGAGGAGAGCTGCCGGCCGATTCTTCGGGGCGAAGAGCACGTCGATCTGCGCAGGGACGTGAAGCGGCGGGCCGCGGCGAAACAGACGAAAACGCCGCTGCCGGCCGACATCGACGTGGCGCTCTGGGAAGCGCTCAGAGACTGCCGGCGCGAGTTTGCGGAAGCCCAGGGCGTGCCGCCCTACGTGGTGTTTCACGACCGGACGCTCAAGGAGATGTGTGCGCGGATGCCCACGGATCTCGAGGCAATGGCCGGAATCTCGGGCATCGGCGAGCGCAAGCTCGAAAAGTACGGTCCCGGGTTTCTCGAGGTGATAGAGCGTCATATGGCACAGGCCTGATCGCAGGCACCGAACGCCTGGCCGGGCTGTGGTCTAATTAGGAAAGGCGAAACGGAAAGGCGAAACGGAAAGGACCCATGAGGTTATCACTGCGGAGAACCGCCCGTCGGATACCGCTGCTCACCCTTCTGATCGGATCAACCGGTCTGGCAGCTCCCCTGGGGGACTGGAAACCCGTCCGGGAAGTGGAAGGCGTCACGGTGGAAGCCCGGGGCACCGCATCCGGATTCAACGAGCACCGTGGCAGCGCCAAGGTATGTACCCGGCTGGACGTGCTCGAGGCGCTGGTGGCGGACACGGAACGGTTCCCGGAGTGGTTGCCCTATACGCGCGACGCGGAACTCCTCGAAGCCTCCGGCGATGAGGTCACCTACTATGTTCGCAGCACCACGCCCTGGCCGCTCAAGGACCGGGACATGGTCTACCGGGTCACTCGCGGGTCCGATGGCGGGGACGGTGTGCACCTGGAGCTGGTGGGGTTGCCGGATCATGAACCGGAACACCGGGGCGTGACCCGGATGCGTGAAGCCCGTGGCGAGTGGTGGTTCAGCGAAGCCGGTGACGGCCTGATGATCCGCTACCGGCTCTTCGTCGATCCGGGACCGGTCCCCGCGTTCGTTGCCAATGGCAGGCTGGCGTCGACGGTCGGACAGACGCTCGCCAACCTGGCCAGCCGGTATCCCTGCAGTCAGATCTGAGGATTGAGCTCGACGGGCGTCAATGCAGGCCTGCGCTGGTATCTGATCAGTACGGCCTGCTACCTGATGCCCGGCGGTATTCAGGGCGTGCTCTTCCCGTGGCTGGTCGCCGTCTTTCTGAACGAAACGCCGGAACGGGTGGGTCTGGCTCAGATGGCAAGCCAGCTGCCCATGCTGCTGCTCATCCTTCTGGGCGGACTGGTGGGCGATCGGGTGGATCAGCGTCGCTTCCTCATCCGGCTGCAGCTCGGGATGATGGCGCCGCCGCTCATCATGGCGGCCCTGCTCGGTGCCGGTCACGTGAGCTATGGACTGCTCATCGGCTGGGCCATCGTCATCGGCAGCTTCGGCGCCTTCGCACAGCCGGCCCGGGATGCACTGCTCAACCGGGTCGCAGGCACGGAGATCCAGAAGGTGGTCACGCTGTCCATCGGCGTGCAGTTCGGAATCCAGATTCTCGGCTTCGGGCTCGGTTCCACGGCAGATCATGTGGGTGCCCCCGTCCTGCTCGTGATCATGGCGCTGCTCATGTTCGCGGCGTCACTTGCCACCCGACGCATCACGGAGATGGCGCCGCTGCCGGTGGCGACCCGCAGACACCCGCTCAGCGAAATCGGCGAAGGCCTCGGCATCGCCTTCCGGTCCGAGGTCATCCGACCGGCCATCCTGCTCACCTTCGCCATCGGCATTTTCTTTGCCGGCACCTACATGGTGATCCTGCCGCTGATGGTGCGCGACCTCTATGCGGGGAGCGCGGGCGGCATCGCCGCCGTGTTCGCTGCCAACATGCTCGGCACCTGCACCACCATCGTCTGGCTGATCCGACGCGGCGGCGTAGCCAGACCCGGACGGGCCATGCTGATGAACGGGCTGATCAGCTGCGTGACCCTCTCGCTGCTGCATCTGCCGCTGCCGCAGTGGCTCTTCTATCTGGTGGTCTACTGCTGGGGGCTCGGCGGCGGCATCAGCATGACCATGTCCCGCGCCGTGGTGCAGGAGGCTGCACCGGCAACTCACCGGGCGCGGATCATGTCCGTCTATTCCCTCGGCATGATGGGCGGCATGCCCATCGGCAGCCTGCTGCTCGGCTGGTGCGTGGGCCAGCTCGGTGCCCGGGACGCGGTGCTCGTGCCGGTGGTGGGCATGGCCCTGGTGGTCTGCCTGCTGCTGCTCACCTCGAACCTCTGGAAGGTGGAGCGGCAGGCAGTGGACGTGTCCGGCTAGGCATCAGCCTCAGTCACCTTCCTGATCCTCCCGCGTCTCGAACGCCGCACAACGCGCCGCCCCTCTTCCTCGAACCACGACAGTAAAAAAACCTGGCGGGTTTTCCTCGCGTTTCCGATCTACAGGACAGGGAAACAGCGTCTGTGCCGCCGGTGCAGACCAACGGCAGGGAGAACGTCGATGAATCTGTATCTGAGGCTTTTACTGACCATGCTGGCTGCCTGGCGCTCACCGGCGCTCGGCCATGAAGAAACGAGCGAGCGCCGCTTCCGGGTCTGGCCTCATGACATCGACCTTTTCGGTCACATGAACAACGGGCGGTATCTGCAGATCATGGACGTCGCGCGTGCGGACTGGATGCTGCGCACGGGTGTCATTGATGCCATGCGCCGAAATCGCTGGGGGGCGGTGCTAGGTGGCGGGGTCGTCCGCTTCCGCCGTTCTCTGAAACCCATGCAGACATATCGGGTGAGAACCCGCCTCATCTGCTGGGACGAGCGATGGTTCTATCACGAACACACCTTCCTCAACGGCGCAGGCCACTGCGTGGCCGTAGGTATCACCCGGGCAGCTCTGCGCAGCGGTGGGAACTGGGTGGCCTCCCGGAGCGTCGTGCGGGCGGTGAGCGAGGGAGCGGTTTCTCCGCCCCTGCCGGCCTACCTGAAGGAACTGCTCGACGCGGAGGAAGCCATGTTCCGGGCGGGCGAAGAGACCCCGCGCCCGCTCGACGAAGTGACGATGGAGGTATGCCGATGAACGAGCACAAGCCTTTCCTGGCGGCATTCTTCCGGATGCTGATCGATGCACCACGCATCACCATCGGCCTCGGGATGATGCTGATTCTGGTCAGCAGTTTCGGTCTGACCAGGCTCTACAAGGATACCTCTGTGGATGCTTTTATCCCGGCGGATCATCCGTCACTGCTTGCCAACGACCGAACAGCGGAGATCTTCGGCCTGACCGAGCCGATCGCGATTGCCGTCATGAGCCGGGATGGCCGTACCATCTTCAATTCCGAAGCGCTTGCGCTCATTGCCATGCTCACGGAGGCGGTCGAGCAGCTGCCGAACGTCCGTTCAGACAAGGTGATCAGTCTGGCCACGGAGTCCTCCATCCGGGGTGATGAAGGCAGCCTGCTGGTGGAAGCCTACTACGAGCCCGGCATGAGCGAGCTCGAGGCCCGGGATGCAAGAGCCCGATGGCTCGACATGCCGCCGCACGTGAACAGCCTGGTGGCCGAAGATGAATCCGGTGCCGTGATCATGGCGGAGCTGATCGATGCTGAAGCGTCAGCCGGAACCTACGAAGCGGTCCGGGAGCTCGTCGGTGCCCATGGCAGTCCGGATTACGAGTTGCTGGTGGCTGGTCCCGGCGCCGTCAGCGGTTATCTCTCGAGCTACATCGACCGGGACGCGCGGGTGCTGCAGCCGGTCGTTTTCGTGCTGATCCTGGTTTTTCTGTATGTTGCCTTCCGCAGCGTCCGTGCCCTGGCCGGGCCGCTGCTGGTGGTCGCGGGCGCAGCGGGAGGTGCGCTCGGAATCATGGCCTGGCAGGACATTGCCTACTTCGCCATCACCAATGCGCTGCCGGTGATCCTGGTTGCCATCTCAGTCGCAGACGCGATTCACGTACTTTCGGGTTACTACCGGCTCCGTGCCGGTCGTCCGCACATGCCGCGCAGGGAGGTGATCGTGCTGACGATGACGGAAATGAGCCGGCCGATTACGCTGACGACGCTCACTACCATGGCGGGGTTCGTGGGAATCGGGCTGGCATCCATCATGCCGCCCATAGAGTATTTCGCCTGGTTCGCCGCGCTCGGCGTTGCGCTGGCCTGGCTGTTCTCCATGGTGGTGCTGCCGCCGGCGATGATGGTTCTGAATCTCAGACCTTCGAAGGCCTTCAGCTCCTGGAGTGCGGACCGGCCGGATTATCTCGGTGCGTTGTTCGGCAGGATCGGCCTGCTGAGCGTACGCCATTCGGGACTCGTTCTCGGGGTGTTTGTCATCCTGTTGGTCATGGCCGCGGTTGGTGCTTCGCAGCTTCGGGTGGACAGGTCGCAGGTCGAGAATTTCGCGCCCGATGAGCCCATCCGGATTGCCGACGAGCGCATCAACCGGACGTTTGCCGGCACCGCATTTCTGGACGTGATCGTCGAGACCGGAGCGGAAGGTGATCTGCTGGAGTCTGGCCGCATGAGCCGTATCGCCGAGCTGCAGACTTTCATGGACGGCCTGCCGCATGTTTCCAAAACCCTCAGCATCGTGGACTATCTGAGTCTTCTGCATCGGGCGTTCGAGATGCTGCCTTCCGGTGAAGCCCGGCTGCTGCCGCACCCTGAAGGTGCGCTGGCGCAGTACATGCTCGTTTACGAAGCTGCCGGCGATCCGACGGACTTCGAGGAGGAGATCGCCCCAGATTATCGTACCGCGCTCTTGCGCGCCGTCCTGGATACGCCGCTTTACAGTGAAAGCGTTCCGGCCGTCGAAAGGCTGTCCGAGTACCTCTCCCGGCATCTCGACGACCGGCATCTTCGGGGGACCATAGCCGGTGATGTGAACGTCGCCTATCACTGGATGAGCCGGCTGGAAACCTCGCACTTCACGGGTGTGGGGCTGTCCCTGATTCTGGTGCTTCTGATGTCCATGATCGCGTTCCGTTCCATGGGAGCGGGCGTGGTGTCGGTGGTGCCGGTGGCGTTCACCGTGCTGCTGCTGTACGGCGTCATGGGCTACCTGGGCATCTACCTGGAACCTGCCACCAGTATGTTTGCTGCCATATCCGTAGGTGTTGGCGTGGATTTCGCCATTCATCTGGTGGACCGACTGCGACTGGCACTGAGGCAGAACGATGGCGACCACGAAGCAGCCGTGCGGCAGGCGATGCCGGGAACAGCCAGAGCCTGTTTCTTCAATGCGGCAGCGCTGGGTGTCGGATTTTCCGTGCTCCTGCTTAGCGGCCTGCCTACACTGCAGCGGTTCGGCGGCCTGGTCAGCATTGCTGCTCTGGGGAGTTTTCTGTGTGCTCTGTTCATCGTTCCCGCTCTCTATGCAGCGGCGCATCAGCTCACCCGCAGCCTGGCGGCCCGGGCAGGCGGTACTGCAGCGGTTCTGCTGCTGATGCTCGCCGGTGCCGGTTTTCCGGAGCGGGCAGCGGCGGTTGAGCCGCTCTCGGGGCTGGAAGTCGCCCAGCGTGTCGCTGAGCGGGAGGAAGGCCAGGCCGCCCGCCGGACGATCCGTATGACGTTGACGGATCGCAGAGGCCGCGTTCGTGAGCGCGAAGCCGTCGTGCTGAAATACAGTACGGAGCAGAGCCGGGCCACCCGCATAAGTTATCAGGCGCCGAAGTCAGTCAGGGGCGTCACCTTTCTCAGCCGGGATGCGAAGGACGTGGGCCGGGAGGAGCGCTGGCTCTATCTGCCCGCGACGAGGAAAGCCCGCCGAATTCCTGCGTCGGACCGCGGCGATTACTTCCTCGGCACGGACTTCACGTACGAGGATGTGCAGTCCGACCTCAAGTTCGATGTCGATGACTACCGCTTCGAGTACGTTTCCGGGCAGCGTCGGGATGGTGCGGAAGTGCATGAGATCCAGGGCCGGCCCGTCACACCGGCGGCGGCCCGGGAGCTCGGCTATGGTCGATTTGAAGCGCGGGTGGACGGCGAAAGCTGGATGCCCATGGAAATCCGCTTCTTCGATCTCAAGGGGGCGCTGCTGAAGACGATCTTTGTCAGGGACGTGAGGCGCGTCGACGCCATATGGACCGCGCACGAGGTGGAGGCCGTCAATCATCAGACGGGCCACAGCACGCGGTTCGACTACCACTCGGTAGCCTATCCGGACACCCTGCCGCCGGACTATTTCGATGCGGCGAGACTCGACCGCATGAACGTGGTGGGATCTCCATGATCCGGCTTGCCGTCATCGGCTCCATATGGGTGACAGGGCTGCTGGCCTGCCAGACCGCCCGATCGGAAACGTACCTCTCCATGCCGGTGCGGCTGAGCTATGGATACGCTCTGGTACCAGACAGGGATCTGGAGCAGAGCGTCCAGGCTGTCCCAAGGTTGGAGACGGAAGCGGATCGATATCGAGCGGCCGTTTCGGTACGGCTCGAAGGAGATGTTCTGGACCTGCTCGAACCGGGGAGCCCGGACTTCGACAACTACGTGAGTCCGAGCAGGCCCTGGCAACTGGGTACCTGGGGTCGCCTGGAGCTCCGGGACGCCTTCATCGAGCTGCCCTTTGCCCGCAATCGGGCGCGACTGGGCAAGCAGCAGATCGTCTGGGGCAACCTGGACGGGATCAAGGTGCTGGACGTGCTGAATCCGCAGCGCTTCCGTGAGTTCATTCTGGAGGATTTTGCAGATTCGAGGATCGGCACCTGGAGTCTTTACCTCGATCTGCTGTCCGGGCCCTGGCGGGCCGAGTTCGCTCTCATCCCGGACACGACGACGCACGAGCTGCCGGAAACGGACGCCTGGTTCGAACTGACCGCACCCCGCTTCCGATACGGTGCTGGTCCCGGCGATCCGGTCCCCCCACAGCAGTCTGTGCGGCCACAGATCAGAGACGGAACCGTAGCCGTCCGGATCAGTCGTGAGCTCTTTGGTGTGGATCTGGGGGTGGTGGCGTTGTCTGGCCTGGACTTCGAACCTCTGGGGCGCCTCTCGATGGAAGAGTCTGGCATCGTTCTGGAGCAATACCATGAGCGACGGACGCTCTATGGTGTTCAGGCGGAAACCGGCGTTGGGGGGCTGGTATTCCGACTGGAAGCCAGCTATCAGCCCGACAGGATGTTCAACCTGCAGACGGCCGGCGGGCTCGAGACGAGCCGGCTGGCGCAGTGGCGGGTCGCTGCAGCCGCGGATGTGGATGGGCCTTTCGGGCTGTTTCTGAATCTCCAGTACCTTCACGATCAGGTTATGGCGGCGCCGGAGAGTCTGGTTCGACAGTCCATCGATCGCGTGCTCACCGTCTTCGTGCGCCGCACGTTCATGCGTGAGCGGCTGCTGGTGGAAGCACGCTGGTACGGCGAACTGAACGAGGACGACGGGATGGCTCGGGGTCGCCTGGAGTATGAGCTGAGTGCCAATACCCGGCTCGGACTCTCAGTCGACGTTTTTTACGGTTCCCGGGAAGGCCTGTTCGGACAGTTCGAGTCCAGGGACAGGCTGAAGCTCTCGGTCAAGCACACCTTCTAGGCAGACGGGACCTCGATGATGGACAAGGCATCAGAAGATTCCCCGGATCCTGTCGCCGAGCAATTCTACCCGGGCGGCGGGATGGCGCTTTACAGAGGCATCGTGCGGGACGGCGGGAGCGGCCGCGGCTCCGTGCTTCAGCTGCTGTCGCGCATCAGTTCCGCGATCCGGGCGCGCGCGGCGGACCAGAAGCGTTCCGCGGAACGTTCTGAGACCGCAAGGCTTTCGGCAGTCTCAGCGACGGTGAAACCGGCAAAGTAGCGGCATTCGAAAGCCTGGGCCAGTCTTGGATCCTCTGCTTCCAGCAGATCGAGGACCCGGTCCACCTCGATCAGAAACTCCGCGCTGGCCTGGGTCTCGTCCGCGACCCGTTCCTCATCCAGGCTGATGCCGTCGGCGCTGCGCTTTGCCGCAGCGGCATACCGGATCTCGTCGACGATGACGCGTCTCATGATGGTTGCCGCCAGTGCAAAGAACTGTTGCCGATCATCGGCACAGACCTGGCCGCCGCTGAGAAGCTTCACGAAGGTTTCGTTGACGAGGGTGGTAGCACCAAGCGCTGAGCCGCTGGACCTCCGTCGGGCCATCCCTTTCAGCTCCGGGTAGATGAGTCGGGTCAGATCATTTAGGGCACTCTGGTCTCCTTCCCGATAGGCATTCAGGAGGAGGGTGACTTCCGACGGCATGGTTCCCTTTCGCTGAGTTGGAGAGCGGCAGAGATAGCACAGATCCGCAATGAAGGTAAAACTCAGCCCAGCGACGCGTGAACCACCGTCGTCAGCAGCAGCCCGGCCATCAGAAAATTGAACGTCTGCAGCCGTCGGCCGCTGGTGAGAAGGGGCTGGATCTGCCGACCCAGCAGGGTCCAGCAGCCGACGGAAGGCAGGTTGATCAGACCGAAAACGAGCGCCACCCACAGGATGGCTTCCAGGCTGCGGCTGGGTGCATAGACGGTGACGGCGGTCAGGGCCATGGCCCAGCCTTTCGGATTGACCCACTGAAACAGGGCCGCCTGCAGAAAAGTGAACGGCTTCCCGGCTGCCTGGCCGGGCTCCGGCGGTGCCGCGGTGGCGATCTTCCAGGCCAGATAGACCAGGTAGACGATGCTCACGATCCGCAGGACGTCATAGCTCAACGGGAACGCGTCGAAGATCCCCACCAGACCGATACCCACCAGCGCGACCATGATGACGAAACCGATGCCGATGCCGAGCATATGTGGAACGGTCCGGCGGATGCCGAAGTTGGCCCCCGACGCCATCAGCATGAGGTTGTTCGGGCCCGGGGTGATGGAGCTCACCAGAGCGAACAGCGAGAAAGCGGTCAGCAGCTCCAGATCCATCGTCTTCGTCCGCCAGGTCAGTCGTAAAGAGGATGCAATTGTGCGCCGGGTTTCTGGTGTAGGATTGCAAATTGCTGTCTCGAGGGGCTCTGGAAGCAACATATGACGAAGTTAGATCGGATCAGTGAACGAATATTGCGTGAACTTTCCGGAGACGGTCGGATCACCAATACGGAGCTGGCAGACCGGGTAGGTCTGTCGCCGTCCGCCTGCCTGCGGCGTGTTCAGGAGCTGGAGCGCAGCGGTGTGATCCGCGGCTACCGTGCCGTGCTGAATCCCGGGTCCGTGGGACGCGCCTTTGTGGCCTACGTGGCGGTGGGACTGTCCGATCACTCGAAAAAATCCCAGTCGGCCTTCGAGCGGGCCATGACCCGGGCTCCGGAAGTGCGGGAATGCCACAACATCACCGGCGCCATCGAGTATCTGCTGCGGGTGGAGGTGCCGGACCTGGGGGCCTACAAGGTTTTCCACACGGACGTGCTCGGGACGCTGCCTCAGGTGACGGCCATCACCTCCTATGTGGTGATGGACTCGCCCAAGGACGAGCGGGCCTGATCAGGACGCTACATGCCGAACCGGTAGCGGAGCTTGACCACGAAGAAATCGATCACCGGCTCGGTGAGGGCGTCGTAGAACAGATCGCCGAAGTCGTCGTCCAGGGTGTTGTCGGTCACGTTGCTCCCCCGGGTGTAGACGATGAAGAGGTCTGAGAGCGGCGCGATCTGCCAGCGGTAGCGCAGCTGCACCGTCATCCGGTTGATCACGAAATCCCTCGAGCTGTCGCCTGCTCCCGGATCCACGGGCACCAGGTACCCGTCGCCGTCCTCAGGCAGAAACCAGCGCTGCTGCTCCTCGGCCTTGATTCCTGCCCACTGCAGGCTCATGCGGAACTGCTGCCGCGCGGAGATGAACAGATCCATGCCGAGGCGGGGCTGGAAATCCTGGGCGGCGAAGGTGGTGAACTGCCGGCCCGAGTAGTTGAGCAGCCAGCCGTCCCGGTCCATGTAGTTGAGGTCCAGATCGAAGGAGAAGCGATGATTGGGTTTCCAGGTCAGGCCCAGCGCGCCCATGACCGTCCAGCCCGAGAGTTCCTCCTGACGGGTACCCAGGCGGCCGCTGAAGCTCAGGGACTTGGAGGCATCGGTGCCGAAGGCCATGTCGAACACCCAGCGGTCGTCCACCCGATAGGAGCCGTTGCCTTCGCTCTCGAGATCGTCCCAGCGTTTCGGGAAGTAGTCGATCTCCGGGCGCAGCTCCAGCAGGTTCTTGAAGGTGAACTGCGGCCGCAGGAAGAAGCCGGTCCGGGTGGCTTCTCCGGCACTGTTCTCCCAGTAGGACGCGCTCATGTTGACGTCATAGCTGCGCAGGCGCTTCAGACCCTTCGACCGGGTGAAGCTGAAGCCGTAGTTGCCGCCGTAGTTGTCGTTGCGGCGAAGAAAACCCAGATCGTTGATGTCGAGCGTGTCGTCCTGCGCATCGAGACGCAGGGTGTGGACCATACCCTGGCGCTGGGTGTATTTGATGTCCAGCAGCCCGCCGTAGCCCCACTCTCTGTCCACGTCGCTGGCGAGCAGCTGGAGATCGGCCTGCAGCTTGCCGGAACGGTCCAGGAAGTGGGCATCGATGCCGTGCACGATGGCGTCGTACAGCTGAGTGCGGGTGAAGGTGCCGATGTAGCCCAGGGAGCGGCGGCTCCGGCCGACCTGCTCGTAGAGCACCCGGGCGACGCCGAAGTCCCGGCCGACGGCATCCAGCATCACCTCCTCGTCGTTCTCATCGTAGCCGCGCACCTCGGTGTCGTCCTCCACCGCGGCCATGGCGCCGTAGCGCAGTCCGCCGATCTGGCCCGTGGCTTTGACCGCACCGATCAGATCGGTGGGTTTCGAGAGCTCGTAACCCGGTACCTCCACATCGTCCGGGACGATCACGTCCGGTGAACCACCGATCCGCCGCGTGTTCACCACCTGGGTGGGCTCCGGGTTGAACAGCATGGACGTGCGCCGGGAACCTGCGCCTCTCCCGCCTGTGCTGAAGGGCCGGGAACGGGGCGTGGTTTCGAACACCTCGTTCCCTTCGAGAAAGAACAGACGCTTCTCCGGGAAGTAGGTCTCGGTGGCGGTGAGGTTGATGACCACGTCGTCGGACTCGACCGCACCGAAGTCCGGATTCACGGTGGCGCTCATCTGCAGGTTGGTGGAAGGGCGCCAGAAGACGTCCACGCCTACGTTGGCCTCCGATTCGTCCTCGGCGATGTCGTGAGTGCCGGACACGTAGGGATAGAAATCCAGCTGTCGGCGTGGGGAGACGTCACCCAGATTCATGGGCTGCAGCGCGCTCATGAAGCGGGCGCCTGTCGGCGGCAGGTGCGGATAGCCGAAACGTTCGTCGATATAGCCCACCTGGCGGCTCGCATAGAGACCGATCTGGCGTTCTCCGCTGGTCGCCGGCATCGCCATCATGGACCAGGGCAGAAACATCTCTGCCGACCAGCCGGTGTCCGTCACCGTGCTGCGCCCGTCCCAGGGTCCGTCCCATTCCCGCGAGTACTGGCGCTCCGGTGCGATCTTGCCGTCGCTGAGAGAGTCGCCCAGAGCGACGCTGAACCAGTAGCCGTAGATGCCGGCACCCGAAGTGTCGAGGGTGACGCTCACCGAGTCCCGGGAGAAGAAGTCGTCACGGGAGCTCATGCGCTCCATGAGCGTATCCCGGGGCTGCTCGGCGTACATGCCCACGTACAGGCCGCGCGGGGTGTAGAAGTAGCGCATGACCGTTCGATGTCTGGGCACCGCCAGCGTGTCCGGTTCCAGCACTCGCATGTCGTCGTACCCGGGTACTTTCGCCCACACGGCTTCGTCCAGCCGCCCATCCAGCCTGAAGCTGACGTCACTTTCCTCGAACCGTGGAACGACGATGGCCTGGCCCTGTGCAAGGCCCGCCGCGGTGAGGAGCAGACTGTCGGGCGCGGTGCCGGGCAGCGCGGGCGGAATCCCGGATACGGGATCTGCCGACGTTGCCGGTTCCCGCGCCGGGGCAGCGTCCGCCGCCGGCGGGGGGGCTGCGGCCGTTATTCCTGGAGACGGCTCTGCGGACGGAGACGCGCTCGCGGGAGCGGCCGCCGGCGGCGGTGCGATGACGGCCCTTTCGGCGAGAAACCAGCTGGATTCGAAGCCGCCTGCCCGGGCTTTCTCGAGAAGGGCGCTGGCGTCCGCGTCGGTCAGCCCGGCTGGGCCGAGTACCCTCAGATACTGGGTGCCGTTCACGACAGCGGGGACGATGCGCGTCTCGACGCCGAGCGCGCGATGGGCTGCATCTGCCCTCGTTCTGGCGTAGGTTTCCTGTATGAAGCTGCCAAAGACCACCGTCGCGGCCTGGGCGGTCGCGGTGACAAGCAGACTGGCCGCGGTCAGAAGCACAGCGACCGTCCGGAAGTGGGTAGGCTGTGTCGACATGAAAGTTGATTAATAAAGGTACATATAATAACCATGCGTAGCAATGATGCTGACGCATACCGGAAAGAGGACGACGGGTGAATGCAAAGGCCACCGAACCGGAGGCGTCGGGTGACGTACCGGAGAGCGAGCAGGACGAGTCCCTCGGATTTCTGATTCACGAGGTCGCCAACGCCATCTCGCAGGCTTACAGTCGGGTGATGGCGCCGCTCGGATTGACCCGGCCGCAGGTCAGGGTGCTCATCTGGGTGGACTACAGCCCGGGCATCACCCAGACAGAGCTTTGTGAGCTGATCGGTACCAGCCCCATGGCGTTGACCGGACTCCTGGATCGGATGGAAGCCAAGAATCTGGTGAAGCGGGAAGAAAATCCGGCGGACCGCCGGGCCAAGCGCCTCTTCCTGACCGACGGCGCGCTGGCGCTGAAACCCGAGATGGAGAAGGTTGCCGCCGGGTTCCGGCAGATTGCCAGGGCGGGTCTCGATCCGGAGGACATCGCGACAGCACAGCGGGTGCTGAGTACCATGAAGGCCAACGTGGTCAGGGTCCGCAACGGGGAATGCGACTGACGCCGGGGAACGACGAGGGGAAGCTTATGGAACCGATCAGATATGTGGATGCCCTGAACGAATACTACGGAGCGATGGGGAATCCCCCGTACCGCTGGACGGTGAATGAAAGCGCGCCGCTGTACCGCCCGGAGAAACCGCTGTCGGAATGCCGGGTGAGTCTGCTCACCTCGGGCGGTGTCTCCCAGTGTGCCATGCCGGCATTCAATCCGGATGCGCGCAATGACCATCGTCTGGATGCCATTGCCCGCGATGCGGCGGCGGACGACTTTCAGATTCACGACAGCTACTACGACCACAGCGACGCGGACGCGGACGTCAACTGCGTTTTTCCGCTCGAACGGATTCGTGAGATGGCGGAGCGTGGTGAGATCGGCAGCCTGTCCGATCACTTCTGGAGCGGCTTCATGGGCCGTATCTACAACCGCAGCAAGGTGCTCGAGGACTCCGGCCCGGCCTTCGCCCGTGCGCTCGAAGACGAGCGCGTGGATATTCTTGTCGCAGCGCCGAGCTGACCCCTCGATCACCAGACCGTGGGTCTGGTCTGCCGTCTCCTGGAAGAGCGTGGCATCGCGACCACCTACGTGGCCACCGGGCGGGATCTCACCGCGCTGGTGAAACCGCCGCGGGCTCTGTTCGTGAACCATCCGATGGGAAACAACTTCGGTCGTCCGGGGGACGTGGCCACCCAGACCGCCATCCTGCGCATGGCACTCGGTCTGATTCACAGTGCCGAAGAAGGCGGGGTGCTGGTCGACTACCCCACCGACTGGGACGAACCGTTCGAGTTTCTGCCAGGCGGCAACCGCAGTGCGGCGTCCGCGGGCTGATGGGCGTCAGCGTCTGAGGATTTCCGGGGGCTCGTCCCGGTGGAATCCGTTGAAGGTTTGTGAGTTCCTGGGCTCCCCCGGCTGGAAGAGAAAGCTGCCCGCGCCGTTGTGAATCCCGCCATCCACACGGAAATCGGCACCGGTGACGTAGGCGGCCATCTCAGACAGCAGGAACACGACCATGGCCGAGATTTCGGCCGCCGTGCCGTGGCGGGCAAGCGGCACCCGACGGGCGATGCCCACCAGCGCCTCCCAGTCCTCCTCCGGGTAGCGGTCGAGACCGGTGGTGGCGATGAATCCGGGGATCACGCAGTTCACCCGCACCCCTGAGCGCGCCCATTCCGTAGCGGCAGTGGCGGTGAAGTTCGAGAGTCCGGCCCGGGCGGCACCGTTGTGGCCCATGCCCGGCATACCGCCTTCGTAGTCGGCGCCGATGTTGACGATGCTGCCGCCCCGTTGATGCATGCACTGGCGGTACAGCTCCCGGGCGGTGAGAAAATAGCTGGTGAGATTGTTGTGCAGAACCGCGTTCCAGCCGTTCAGGCTGAGGTCTTCGAGCCGGGCGGGAAACTGGCCGCCCGCGGCGTTGACCAGGCCGTCCACCGGGCCATGCTCCTCGAGGACCCGGGTGACCAGCGATATCACATCGGATTCGTCCCGGAGCTCCGCGGCATAGCATCCCACCGCGGTACCGCCGTCTTCCTGAATCTCCGCCTGCACCCGTTCGAGCTTCTCCTTCGTCCGGCCGGCGAGTACGACGGTTGCACCCAGGCTCGCCAGCTCGTGAGCGATACAGCGGCCCAGACCGCCGCCGCCGCCGGGAATGAAAACGGTCTGGCCTTCGAACAGACCGGGGCGGAATCCGGATGCATAACCCACGCTGCACTCCTCATCGAAAAAGCTCATCATAAACCCAGGTCACAGGGAGGATAGTGATGAGTGATAAGAAGACCCGGCCGGATACCGTCCGGCTGCAGCGGATCAGCAAGGCGTTCTGGGAGTCGGCGGCGCTGATGAGCGCTGTGGAGCTCGGCGTGTTCACGGCCATCGCCAACGGCAGTGACACCATCGATGCGGTGGCGGCAGCCGTGGACATCGAGCCGGTGAACGCGGAACGGCTGCTCACGGTGCTCACCGCCATGACGCTTTTAGACCGGTCAGGCGATACCTTCCGCAACGCCGCTGACGTCGACCGCTTCCTGGTCGAAGGTCGACCCACCTATGCCGGTCCCTGGATGCTTTTCGGCAAACCCCGCTGGGACGGCTGGGGACATCTGACCGAACATCTGAAAGTCCGGGAGGAGGATCAGCGCCGACTCGGCATGTACGACGAGACGTTCACGGTGGAACGGGCCCGCGAATACCACGAGGCTACCTATTCCATCGGCATGGGCGCGGCCCGGCGCTTTCACCGGCAGGTGGATCTCAGCGGTCGGAAGAAGATCATGGATCTCGGTGGCGGATCGGGCTGCTACTGCATCGTCGCCGCAAACACCTATCCGGACATCCGGGGGGAAGTGCTGGACCTTGCACCGGTGGTGGTGGTCACACGGGAGTACGTGGCCGAGAACGGCGTTTCGGATCAGGTCAGCGCCAGCGCCTGCGATTTCACCAGCGACCCGCTGCCGACCGACGCGGACGTGGCGATCATGGCCTCCAATCTGCCCCAGTACAGCCGGGAGATCATCGGTGCCGTCGTTCAGCGCGTATACGACGCGCTGCTGCCCGGCGGCGAATTCCATCTGGTGGGCGAGACCATCAACAGCGAGCGGACCGGACCTCTGGCACCGGCGCTCTGGGGATTGTCCGAGGCCGTCAGTCACTCCACGGGACTGGCCCACTCGGATGCCGACTGCGTGGGCTACCTGCAGGCGGCCGGATTCCAGGACGTGACGGTCAACGAATTCATTCCGGAGACACTGACGCGGATCACCGGCTTCAAGCCGGCCTGATCGGGGAGGGGCGATGGATCTGGAAGCACTGGCTGCGAGAATCACCCGGCTCGAGGACCTGGAAGCCATCAAGCAGCTCAAGGCCCGCTACTGCGAGATCTGCGATGACGATCATGATCCGGATCGGATCGTCCACATCTTCACGGAAGACGGTGTCTGGGAAGGCAGGGGCATCGGCCGGGCGGAAGGCCGCGAGGAGATCCGGGCGCTGTTCACCGGGTTTCAGTCGGCCATCCGGTTTTCCCAGCACATGACCATGAATCCGATCATCGAGGTGGATGGAGACACCGCCAGAGGCACCTGGTATTTCTTCGGTCCGTTCACGATGGAGGCCGGCAACCAGGCGCTCTGGCAGGCCTGCCGCTATCACGAGACCTACCGGAAGGTGGACGGCCGGTGGCTGATCGCGACCCTCACGATCAGAGGACCCCGCATGGCCGCAGACTACGAGACTGGCTGGGCGCGCTGACGAGGTGGTTTAATTGCGGTGATCTCCTCCGGCCGAAAGCGCATGAATGCGAGCCGACTACTCCACCGTGTCCCGGTTGCCGCTGCCGGCATCCTGCTGCTTGCGGGCTGCGCCGGCACCGAATACCACTCGCCAGGCGCGAGCAGGGCGGACGTGGCGGAGATCCGGGAAGTGGTGAGCAGCACCACGCCGGAAAGCCGTGCCCTGAGTCTGGCCGAGGCGCAGGCGCTGGCCATGCCCATATTCAACGATATCGCCAATGACGCGGCGATGATCTGCAGAACCGTCTCCGAGGCCGACAGCTGCAGCGTGCCCGCGTTCGAGGTGGTGGATCTGGATCTGGTCAACGCCCGGGCCGGCTATGATCTTCAGAACGAACCGAAAATCACGCTCACCCGGGGTCTGATCGAATACCTGGAAGACCAGCCGGATGAGCTCGCCCTGGTGATCGGGCACGAATACGGGCACCTGATTGCCGCGCACGTGGGTGAGCGGCAGGCGCCCGGTGCGGGCGGGCAGAGCATTCTGTCCTCCGCGCTTTCGGCACTGGCAGCCGCGTCCATCGCCGTCGCCTCGGAAGGTCAGGTGCTCATCAATCCTGCGAGCGTGGGGCCCACCTACAGCCAGTCTGAAATCGACGCCTACCTGCGGGACACCGCGGATCCTGAAGGCAACTACGACTGGTTCTCGAACGCGCAGGAAATCGAAGCGGACTACATCGGCACCTACCTGGCCTGTCGGAGCGGTTTTGCGCCGAGCGGGGATGCGCTCATCGAGCTTGGCGCGCTGAGTCAGCGTGACGTGCTCACGCCCACCGAGAAGGAAGACCGGCGGCTGTCGTTTGCCTATTGGGACACGCATCCCTACAGCGCGCCGCGGGCTGCCCGCATACAGGAGACCCTGGCGGAGATCGAGCTGGTCAGAAGCAAGGGTTACGTCCGCCCGCTGCCGCCACGGCTGATCCTGGAGATACAGGACAACAACGAAGCCTTCCACTCTCTCGAAGAGCTGGTGGCGCCGCTGCACTGATTTCATCTGAAACGGGGATCCGCGAATGATCGATCTGAACGAAACCGACGGCGTATTCACGCTGACCATGAGCGACGGTGAAAACCGCTGGAATACCGCGTTCGTCCGCGCTTTCGCTGAAGCGCTGGACGAAGTGGAATACTCCAAGGGCCCTGCCGCCCTCATCACCGCCTCCGCGGATGCGAAATTCTTCTCCAACGGTCTGGACCTGGACTGGCTGTCGGCACAGGGAGAACATCGCGGTGGGGACCGCAGCGTGTTCGGAGAGGAGTTCATGGCCCTGATGGGCCGGATCATCACGTTCCCGCTGCCGACCATCGCCGCCATCAACGGCCACGCCTTCGGTGCCGGTCTCATGGTGGCGCTGTGCCATGACGTGCGGGTGATGCGCGAAGATCGCGGGTTTGCCTGCGCGAACGAGATGCAGATCGGATTCCGGATCCCCACACCCGAGCTTGCCCTGTTCCGGCACAAGCTGCCGGCGAACGCGTTTTTCGAAACCGTGCAGCTCTCCCGGCGCTGGACCGGGTCGGACGCGCTGGCCGCCGGTGTCGTACAGGCCACGGCAGATCTCGAGAGCCTGCCGGCGGTGGCGCTGGAGCGGGCGAAAGCGCTCAAGCCGCTGGGGGCGAACCGCGAGCTTTACGGGGAACAGAAAGAGCGTCTGTTCGGTGAGAACGCCGTGCTGGACGGGCCCCACGGCGCGGCCCACATGCTGAAGCACTCGCCCGATTACCGGTAGCTTCAGTCGTCCTCGCTTCTGACGTTGACGGCGGGACCGTCCTCGGCCGCCGTCACGTCCATCACGATGGGACGGCAGCAGACCGAGCAGTCTTCCACGTATTCCTGATGATCCACGCTGAGATCAACGATGACCTCGATGATCTCGCCGCAGTACGGACAGTAGATGCGGGTCAGCTCACTGGTGAAGTCCGTCATCGTTACGCCCGCTTGCCGGAAATTTCACTTAAGGTGGCGGTCGGAGTGATGGCTTCCGGGTCCAGCTTCAGATGCAGCAGAGCAGGCGTTCCCGCGCTGAGGGCGGCTTCGAGGGCCGGGCCGAATGCTTCCGTGGTGGAGACAGTCGCACCATAGGCGCCGTATGCCCTGGCAAGGGCGGCAAAGTCCGGGTTGACGATGTCCGTGGCCACGGTGCGGTGTGGAAAACGCCGTTCCTGATGCATGCGGATGGTGCCGTACATGCCGTTGTCCACCACGAGAATGATGACGTTGACGCCGTACTGGGCGGCGGTGCCGAGCTCCTGACCGGTCATCTGAAAGCATCCGTCACCCGCCATGCAGATCACGGGTCGATCCGGGAAGCGGAGCTTGGCCGCGACGGCCGCCGGCATGCCGTAGCCCATGGAGCCGGAGGTGGGGGCGAGCTGGGTGCCGTAGGCCCGGAAGCGGAAATACCGGTGTATCCAGGTGGCGTAGTTGCCGGCGCCGTTGGTGATGATGGCGTCGTCGGGCAGCATCGAGCGCAGCTGCCCGATCACCTGGCCCATCTGCAGGCCGCCCGGAATCACCGGCGGCTGACCGGACCAGGCCTCGAAGTCCGCATGGACGGCCTCGAGATAGTCGGATCGATCCCGGGTGCCGGTCGAAGCGGTTTCCAGCGAAGGCTGCACGGCCTGCAGCAGCGTGACCGGATGGCACCGGATCACCTGATCCGCGAACGGGAAACGATTGCCCTCGGATGCGTGCACGTGGATGAGCTTGTGTCCCGGCCGGGCCGTCTCGAGCAGAGTGTAGCCCTGGCTGGGGATCTCCGAGAAGCGGGTGCCCATGACGAGGACGAGATCGGCCGCTTCGATTCTGGCCCGCAGCGAAGGATTGAGGCCGATGCCGCAGTCACCCGCGTAGTTCGGGTGGTCGTGATCGAACAGTTGCTGTCGCCGGAAGGTGACGGCGACGGGAAGACCCAGAGCCTCGGAGAAGGTCCGGAGCGCCCGGACTCCATCGGCCGTCCAGCCGCTGCCACCGGCCAGAACCATGGGTGTTTCTGCAGTCTCGAGGGCAGCCAGCAGCCTGCCGATTTCGTCAGCATCGGGTGCCGGGTTGAGCGGCGGCTGGATACGGATGGCAGACAGATCCGCGGGAAGATCGTCCTGCAGGTCTTCCGGCAGCGCGACGATCACCGGCCCGGGCCGGTCCGAGGCGGCAATGTGGAAAGCGGTGCTCACCACTTCTGCCGGGTCGTCTCCCGGCGCAAGCTGAAAAACCCGTTTCGCCATACCGCCGAAAAACTTCTGGTAGTCCACCTCCTGGAAGGCACCGCGGCCGAGCATGTCCGTGCCGACCTGGCCGACGAACAGGACCAGTGGCGTGGCGTCCTGCTCGGCCACATGCACGCCGGCGCTGGCGTTGGTCGCACCCGGACCCCGGGTCACCAGGCAGACCCCTGGGCGGCCCGTCAGTTTCGCATCGGCTTCTGCCATCATGCAGGCGCCGCCTTCCTGACGGGCAGCGATGGTGTCGATGCCGCTGTCCCGAAGCGCATCGAGCACATTCAGATAACTTTCGCCGGGGACGCAGAAAACACGATCCACCCCGTGAGCGACCAGGGCGTTGACGAGTCGGGCAGCAGCGGTGGTGGGCATCGGCGTCCTTTGCTGTGAGGCTCTCAGGAAGAAGACGCCCATAGTAGCCGCTTGGCCGGGGAAAAAAGCAGGCCCTGACGCCCGTCGCTCAGGACAGCGCGGACAGGGCCGCAAAGTCCCGGCACCTTTGGGGAGGGGCCTGGCGTGCCGGAGCCGGGGGTGCCGGGGTGCCCCTAAGTCCATTTAAGTGGGTCATGCACGGAACGGGTCGCCGTGTGCTTCCCTCATGAGGGCCCCCAGCCGGATCAGCATAGTGTTCACCGCCTGCGGGCGCGGTACAAAATCACACCAGACGGCGAAGGCTTCAGACCGGAACCGGATGCGACCGGAAACGACCGGTTTCCGTGCTCAGCCGAACTCGCAATCGGGCAGCAGCGCCTGGAGACGGTCCCGGTCGAGGACCCACAGGCGGGATTTGTCACGCCGGATCAGTCCGGAGTCGCGCAGCACGCCGTGAATGCGGGAGACGTTTTCACGGGTGGTGCCGACCCGGCTCGCCATGTCCCGGTCGGTGATGGTGACGGGGGCATCGACATCGGCTTCCGTGAGCCTGAGAAGCTCGAGATAGACGCGGCCGCGAACGTCGTAGGAATGATATTCGAACAGACGGCTGGTCAGGCGGCGATTCAGGCGCGCGAGCCGCTTGAGAATGATGAGACCGAACTCCGGCGCGGAGCCGGCAAGGTCGAGAAACGCCTGGGCGCTCAGACTGCCGAGAACGGATTCCTCCTCGGCGACCACGTTTGCGGAACGACGCTGCCCGTCCACGGCGGAGACTTCTCCGAACATCTCGCCGGCCGGCAGGATCTGGTAGGTGAGAGACCGGCCCGTGGATCCGACCAGCGATACACGAACGGCGCCGGAGATGATGATGTAGAAATCCCGGCTGGGGTCGTTGTGCCGGACGACGGTGGTCCCCTTCTCATAGCGGTGCGTCCTGAGAGCGCCGGCCAGGCGCCTGAGCACGGACTCCGGCAGCCCTGCGAGGGATTCGACCTGAGCCAGGGTCGTCGCTGCCACGCCCTGCTCGGCAGGCGGTGGGGTCGACTGCTTCATGCCCTGTGCTCCGTGTGAGTTTCAGACCTAGGTAGCGGATTCTGCTCGAGAATTCAAACCACCCGCGTGGCTCTCCGGTACAAGATTGCACTTCATAACCCGGAGATCGGGCGCAGAATGGCACGCCCTAGCATTCGGGAATCGAGCCGATGTCGCTGCCGGACCTGGCCATCATCAACTTCAGCGCTGTGTCCGAAGGAGCCGCGCGCCGCGCCATCCGCTCGGTCAACCGGCAGGTGGTGGACGATTTCCTGCCGATCTGGGGTTCCGGCTACTACTGCAGGCTGCACCGTCGCGCCGATGAGCATGACGGCCCGTCTCAGTCCGGAGCGCCGATGATCATCGAGCCGGATCCGATACCCGCCGAGGCGGCCATCTTTCTCGTGGACAGAGCCAGGATCAACGCGGCCCTGAGCTACTGCTCGCTGAATGCGGCCGCGCTTCCCGTGGCCTTCGTGTTCACCGACGTGGGCGACTGGACGGTCACCCTCTCGCATGAGGTGCTGGAGCTGATCGTCGATTCCACCCTCGGCTACTTTCTCGCCGAGCAATCCGAGCGGGCCTGAACGTTCGACGCTTGCGTCTCTGGAAGCCCTTCCACGAGACTCTCTATCCGGAAAGCAGGGAGAGCAATCCACCGTGTCTGAGCCCGTGACCAGCAAGAGCCTCGCCGGCCCGTCCGAAATCTGCATGCTGATGCCCATCAAGCCCGGATTCACGGATGCACTGGCGACACAGACCTACGAAGGCAGACTGGCCAGCTTCACCAAACTGTTCTCGGACCTCAGGGCGGTCAGCCGGGAGAGCCGGCTCAGCCGCCCGTTCTCGGACATCGTCGACCGTCTGGAGACAATCCATGGGGTCACCATCTCCATCATCGACGGCCGGCTGCTGCTCGCGGTGCATTTCGACCGGCCCTGGGAGCCATACATCCGCATGGTCTGGGAGCAGCTGGGGCACATCTTCGATCTGATTCTGTGCAACTGTGAAGGGTATGTGGAAGCGCACCGTAACAACCTGGGCTTCGAGGCGTTCGCCGGCTGGATCCGCAGGTATCAGGTGGATACCGCCACCTTCTACATGAACAGTGCCCATACGGTGGATGACGTCATCTACCTGGATCGTCTCGAGCGCCGTGTCCGTGCCGGCGAGACCGACCCGGTAACGCTCGCCCGTCTGAATCTCGAGACGCCACAGGCACAGGCGGCAGCCGTTCGCGCGTCGCTGACAGGCCCCGCGTACGTGGACTACCTCAAGCAGGGCGTGCAGGCCATCGCGGCCTTCCACGCGCTCACCTATCTCTATCCCAAGGGCTCTCCGGATCACGATTATCTGCTGAGAGCGGCCCGTTCGGTGCTGCCGCCGGGCGAGTTCCCGCGGCGGGCGGACTGGCAGCCGACCCCGGAGAACCGTGCCGCGCTCGAGACCCTGCAGGGTGTCTTCTTCACGGAGCTGGACTGGTTCGAGAACTATCCGGAGAGCGGTGCCCGGCCGGCAGACCCGGAGATTCAGCTGCCCTTCGACCCGGACAATGTCCAGGGCGGCATCGCGGCGCCCTATGGGGCGAGCACGGGTCTCATGGCCCTGCTCGAAGTGAGGGATCCGGCCCGGGCACGGTGTTTCCTCGCCGGCTTTCTGCCGTCGGTGAGCTGGGGGGCTGCGGTACCGGCGGACGGCGACTGCGATCGTGTCTTCCGGAATATCGGTTTCACCGCGGGCGGGCTGGCCCGGCTCGGTCTTCCTGAATCCGAGCTCGTGAAGCTGCCGCCCGCCTTCCGCGAAGGCATGGCTGCCCGCGCAGGGCTGATTGGCGACCTCCGTTACAACCACCCGGATCACTGGACGCTGCCGGAGCGCAACTGGCCGCCCGGAGCCGACACGACGACGGATCAGCGGGTGAACGTCGAATCCGTGGATCTGGTGATACAGCTGCGTCGTATCGCCCCTGAGAGCCTGGACCGCACGACCATGGATCCCCGTCTGGTGGCCGAGCTCGAGGCACTTGCCGCGGACGCAGAGGAGGCGCTCTCTGTGCTGTCGGTCCAGCCGATGTATGCGCGCGGCGAACCGGATGCCCCCCGCGAGCACTTCGGTTTCCGGGATGGCATCAGCAATCCGCGGGTCGATCCGGACGATCCGGACGGCGAGGATGTGGTTCCGGCAGGCGACGTCTTTCTCGGCCAGCCGAACAGCCGGCAGGACCGCCATCCTGCCAGGTGGTCTGAGCCGCTGTTCAAGGAAGGCACTTTTCAGGTGATCCGCAAGCTCAGCCAGGACGTGGCGGGGCTGAATGCCGCAGTGACAGCGAATATTCCGGGTCGATCGAAACTCTCGAGAAAAGCGCGAACGGAGAAACGGGATGCACTGCTCGCCCGGCTGATGGGCCGGACCAAGGAAGGCGTACCGCTGGTCGCTGCTGTGGCCGGATCCAACGATTTCGATTTCGGCCGGGACCCGGACGGGGAACGGTGCCCGCACTTCGCCCACATCCGCAGGGCCAATCCCCGGGACGATGGAGAGTTCATCCCCCGCATCGTCCGCCGCGGCATGTCCTACGGTCCCCCCTACCGGGAAGGTGAACGGACGGCCGTGGACCGCGGTCTGGTCTTTCAGGCCTACAACGCGTCGCTCTCGGAACAGTTCGAGATCGTTCAGCGCTGGCTTGCCGGGGGTAACCGCACGGCCCCCTACAGCCGGTTGTCCGATCCCTTTCTGGGGGTTCCGGAAGCGGGCCGGCCGCGCCAGTACCGCCTGGCGGATGGTTCGCTGGTCGACCTGGGGGAGACGCCCTATGTGCGCCTGCAGTGGGGTCTGTATCTGTTCGTGCCTTCCAGAGTGGGGCTCGCCATCATTGCCGGCCCTCAGCCGGAGACGTCGAGGGACTGGACCCGGGAAGGTCTGGCGAAGATCGACGAGCTGCGCGCTGTCGAGACGCACGACCGGGACGCGGCGTTCGTTGCCTGGAAACGGCTGCTCGAAGAGAACGAGTCGCTCGATGCCCAGGTGCACCGGGCGGTGTGGCAGGCGGTCCGGGAAGTCCATAAAGGCGTGCTGTCGACGCCCTTCGGCGTACTGGTCGGCAGTGCCGAGCTGGTCGAGCAGGTGCTGTCGGAGCCGGACGATTTTTCGGTGGTGGCCTATCAGGAGCGGCTGTTCCGATGCCTGGGCGAGAACTATCTGGGCATGGATCCACCCGAGCACGATGAACGGGCGAGCCGGGCCAACGCTGTGTTCAACAGTGTGGACGAGGCCCAGGCTTTTGCTGCTGCGCTTCCTAGAGCCGGTGGACTCCTCAAGGGGCTCGGCAACGTGGGTGGTCAGGCGACCATTCCCATGGCGAAGTACGTGGACCTGGCACTGGCGGAAATCTCCAAGCACTGGTTCGGCGTCCCGGATGCGCCGACGCTGCTGCAGATCATGGCGGGTGAGAAGCCGGACCCGAAGGGCCACATACAGTCCGGTGGGGAACCGCCGGCGGGTGCGGCGACCGCCCACTGCCCTATGCACGTGATCTCTTCCTCCCGTTTCGTCTTCCAGCCGCGGCCGACGGATGCGGTGGAAGGCACGGCAGCCAGGGAAGGTCAGCGGCTTCGGGCGGCCCTGGACGCCTTCACGGCACCCTATCTGGACGGTACGAAGAAGAAACCGGAATGGCCTTCGCCCATGGTCCGGGCGCTTTTTCAGGCGTTGAAGCAGGACGGACACGAAGGTGATTTCGCCAGCGTGCTGCTTGGCGGGCTGCTCGGCTATCTGCCGACAGTGCAGGGGAATTTTCTGTCCGTTACCCGCGACTGGCTGCGGGAAGGGGATTTCTGGCGGGTGCAGAACGCCTATCAGGCAGCCCGCCGATCGGGCATGAGTCCGTGGGAAGCCAGTCACTCGGAGATCCGGCCGCGGCTGGCCCGGGCCATGGCGCGGCGTCCGATCCCGGCCATGATTCACCGCAGAACGACGAGAAATCTCACGCTGGGCGACCTCTCCCTGCCGGCGGGCGAGACCGTCGTGGTCGGACTTGTCAGTGTCTCTGCGGAGCAGGCGTTTGGGGAGGTGGACTGGGTCTTCGGCGGCGAATATTACGGAACGCCGAATCCGACTCACGCCTGTCCGGGTCGGCAGCTGGGCATGGGCACTCTGCTGGCGCTCGTCTCTGCGCTGTTCGAGCTGCACGGCAGCCTCAGAGCTTCGCCCTCCACGTCGGCGCTGCTGTTCGATCCGCCGGAATGAGTCGAGGCTCAGGTGGCCTGAACGTGGTCTTCCAGACGCCGCGCTTCTCCCGCATGCCAGTACATCTGCATGTCACTGAAGCGTTCCCGGCAACCGGAGAGCTTTCCGGCGGCTTCGACCGCGGCACCCCGATCCGCCAGCACTCTGGCTTCCTTGAGATCGATCAGCGTCAGTTCGCGCGGTGATTTCCGGAACTCGGCCGAATCCCGGGCACGCTCGAAGCATCGGTCTGTCGACACCATCGCCTGCGGGCTCGCGGGAATCGACGCCAGCGCGCAATAGGCCACCGACTCACCCAGGCGCTCCAGCTTGCGCGCCCGCTTCAGCACCCACACGGCTGCCCGGCGGGCTTCCTGATAGCGGCCGAGCGCGACCAGCACCTCGCAGTACCAGCTGAAATGCAGCGAGGTCCAGATGTACTGACCGTTCGTCTCCACCCAGGCCAGCGCTCTGGTCATGGCGTCGATGCTGGCGCCCGGATCCATGCGCCAGCGTGCATAGGCGGCCTGCACACTGCCCATGGCCGCCAGATAGCGGCTGCCCATCCGGTCGCCGAGCTCCGTGTTCTTTCTGCCCGAGTCCATGGCCTCCTCCCATCGCCCCTGCCACAGATAGGCGGCGGAACGCATGGAGAGAATGGATCCCTGGGTCGGGTGTATGGGCCCGCGTGTCAGCTCGTCCGCTTCGTCGAAGCAGGCGAATGCATCGTCGAAGTAACCCTGGTCGCCGAGGATCATGCCTTTGCAGGCGAGTGAATAGGCGTAGGCGAATGCGATCCGGGGTTTACGCCGGAAGGGCTGCTGCTTCGACATGGCTTCCTGCAGGGCGGGCAGCGCCCGATCGTATTCACAGGCCGTGCCGTGGATCTGGCCCCAGGTGGCGAGGATCTGAGTCGTCTGCACCTCATCGCCGAGCTGAACGGCCAGGCGCCTGGCCTCGTCGATGTGCCGTTTGGCCAGGGGTGCTTCGCCGAGCGCGTAGTTCAGGTAAGCCAGCCAGTAGTGAGCATCGGTCAGATTCCTGAGATCCTCCCGGGCACCCGCGAGCCTGACCGCACGCTCGAAAATGGCCGTCTGACCGCGATCCGCGTCGTACAGGGATGCCTGAGCCAGCTTTTTGGTCAGGCCCATCCAGCGCTCGTAGATGGCGTCCTCGTCCATGTGATCGAGGGCGGTGAGCGCTGCATGGTACTGCAGCCTGGCGCGGTCGGTGGCGCTGATGGCCATGGCCTTGTCACCGGCTGCTTCCGCATAGTCGGCTGCCCGCTGGTAATCCCGGGTTTCTCCGTAGTGGTATGCGAGGGTTTCCAGCACCGGGTCCCGGGCGCCAGGCTCGAACCGCTCTTCCAGAATCTGAGCCACCCGCAGGTGGAGGGACTGTCTGAGATCCCGGCCCAGGGTTTCCAGCACCACTTCCCGGGTGATGCCGTGCTTGAATCTGAGCGCGCCTTTCTCGTCCACGGGAAACACCAGATCGAGCTCGGCGAGCTGCTCGATGGCGGCGCCGGTTCCGGCCTGATCAATGGCGGTTTCGAGCAGCCAGGCAGGCACCACGTTGCCCATCACGGCGAGATTCTGCAGAAGCTGAAGCTGTCGTTCCGACAGCTGGGAAACCCGGGAGACGACGAGCATGTTCACGTAGTTTGGAATCTGGGCCGATGGCCAGCGTTCGTTCAGAACCGGTGTCTGGGCACCCCTGGCAACGGCATGGCAGAGTTCCTCGATGAACAGCGGATTGCCGCCGGACGCACGCCGGACCTGCTCCACCTCCACCCGATCGGCGTTGGGGATCAGTGCCTCGATCATGGATATGCTGTGGCTGGCATCGAGCGGTTCCAGCGCGATGGTCTCCGTAGCCAGCCCGTCCGGCAGAGGCTCCCGGGAGGCGCGGATGAGCATGAGCCTCAGACTGGCCCGTTCCGGCGTGTTTCTCAAAGTCACCCGGGTTGCGTCGTCCGCCCACTGCCAGTCGTCGATGAAGACGATGGTGGTCCGGTCCGCGGCGAGGACCTCGCCGATTTCGGAAACCGCCAGCACGGTTTCTTCTTCAGTGGGCTGAGGTTTCCCGGTGGCGGGTGCCAGGGAGGCCGCGATCGCCGGGGCGTGCCCGACGAGCGACGGGCTGATGCGCCTGAGACGCTCCGCCAGATCCGCTTCGAGCGCTGCCGCGCTTCCGGGCATGGGCTCCGGCAGATTCAGAAGCTGACGCAGGATCTGCAGCACGGGCTGCAGAGGTTCGGCATTTAGGTAGCTTTCGCAGTATCCGCGGAAGATGAGCGCATCGCTCTCGTCGAGCTCGGCGAAGAACTCCTCGACCAGCCGGGTTTTGCCGACTCCGGGCGCTGACACGATGGACACGGACTGAGCCTCGCCCCGGCTGCTGGCTTCGAACGCCCGCCTCAGCCGGTTCAGCTCCCGCTCCCGCCCGACCATCCGTGTCTGCGGCCCGAGTGATCGTGCCTGAAACCGGGTATCCACCTGGGCGCGGCCTTCGATTGGATAGATGGTCAGTCTCTCATCGATGCCCTCGAAGGAGACCTCCCGGGCGTCACCGGTCCGGAAGAAATGCCGCTCGCGCCCGAGACTCGCTTCGCTGGCCAGGATCTCATCCGGACCGGCCAGATCCGAGAGGCGGCTGGCCAGATTCGCCGCATCTCCCACCAGAACGAACCGGCCCATGACCTGATCCCCTTCCACGGCGAGCACGAGCCCCGCGTGAATGCCCGTGTGCAGAGTCAGTCCGGTGAACCCGGGCAGCGGTGACTGGAAGCTGATGTTCTTCACTGCCTGGTGCAGTTCGAGCGCGGCTTCCGTGGCGCGGCGGCCTTCGTCCTCATTGGGCTCCATGCCGAAGACGGCGAATACCCCGTCGCCCCGCACCTGGAGAATCGTGCCGCCATGCCGGGCGATGATCTGCTCGAACGTCCGGTTCAGTGTTTCGAGCAGCTCGGCGAATTCCTCCGGGTCCACGGAGGACGCAAGCGCGGTCGAGTCGCTGAGGTCGGAAAACAGCGCAGTCAGATGCCGTCGCTGGGCTCGCCTTCCCCGGGGTTGTTCGCTGCTCATTCCCGTGACTGCCGGCGGAGGCTGCGTCAGACGCTCCGGACTGCCTCCCGGATGTTGTCGAGCGCGAGCTCGATGAGCTTGCGGGACGTGCCGATGTTCATCCGCATGCAGCGTTCTCCGCCCGGCCCGTAGTCCATGCCTTCGTTGAGCTGCACACCGCAGGTTCCGGCCAGCCAGGCTTCGAACACCTGGGTCTCGGTCATGGGTCTGTCGCTGTTCCGGCTGGCGGCGGACCGTTCCACCACACCCACCTCGTCCATGATCTCGCCGAAATGCAGCCAGCTCAGGAAGGTGCCCTGGGCGCGCGTGTAACCCACTTCCGGCAGATTCTCCTTCAGGTAGCGCTCCACGAAGCTGTGGTTGCCGTCGATGTAGACGAGCAGCTGATCGACCCAGTCCTGACCGTGCTGATAGGCCGCGGTGTTGGCGACCACGCCCAGGGTGTTGATGTCTGCCCGGTGATTCACTTTGACCCGTTCCAGATAGACGGGATTGGTGCTGAACCAGTAGGCGTTCTTCGATGCGGGCAGACTGAAAGTCTTGGTGATGGCCTTGAAGGTCAGGCTGTTGTTCACGATGTCCCGATCCGGCAGGCTGGCGAACGGCGTGTAGTGCCCCTTGCGTACGAAGTCGGCGTGGATCTCGTCAGCCAGAACCACCACATCGTGCCTGAGCGCCAGCTCACCGATCCGCAGCAGATCCTCCTCCGACCAGACGTTGCCGGTCGGGTTCTGCGGGTTGCACAGCAGCATGGTGTGCGTATCCGGTGTCATGCGCGCTTCCAGATCGTCCCAGTCGACGTGGTAACGGCCGTTCTCGAAGATCATCTTCGATTCATTCGGCAGCGTCTGAGTTCTTGTCAGGTCCGAATAGAATCCATTGTAGGTCGGTGTCATGAGCAGCACCCTGCTCGCCGGTGGCGAGAAGGTTCTGATGGCGGCGATGAGCCCGGGGTGCACGCCGGTGGCGATCTCGATCGTATCCGGGTCCACGCTGACGCCATGGCGCTCCTGGTTCCAGGCGACGATGCCCTCCTTGAGCTCCGTGTAACCGAGCGTGCTGTTCAGATATCCCCAGTTCTCGTGCTCGAGCCGCTCGCGCATCGCCTCACCGATGCAGGGCGCGGCCCGGAAGTCCAGATCGGCGATCCCCATCCCCACTTTGATGGGGCCGAACAGCTGGATCTGCCGGTCCCACTTGGTGCAGTCGGTGCCGATCCTGCTGTACACCGTGTCGAAATCGTACCGTCCGTCCACCAGATAAGGCATTTCCTTCGCCACCGCCGGCGTCGGAATGCCTGAGAGGCTGACACCGGCCCCGACGGCGCCCGCCATGGCAGCGGTACCCGTTCCTTTCAGGAACTGTCTGCGATTCTGTCTGTGATTCTGTCTGCGATTGATGTCTGTCGTGTTCGGCATGCTGCTCCCCTTCCCGATGCATACGGCCGGATGCAGTCAGAGTAGCAGATTTGGCGCGAGCTGAGCGCAGGCACCGGTCAGCCCGGGCGGACAAGTTCCCCGACACGTACGCGCAACTCGGGAACCACCTCCGTTTCGAAGAACGGGTTCAGCCGGAGCCAGCGGTTGTTGCGCGGGCTCGGGTGCGGCATGGGCAGAAGCTCCGGCCAGAAAGAGCGCCAGTTGGCGACGGTTTCGCCGAGAGTGCGGCCGCATCGTTCGCCCAGATGCCAGTCGTGCGCATACCGGCCGATCACCAGGGTCAGCCGGATGTCCGGCAGACGGTCGAGCAGAGGCTGGCGCCAGTTCTCCGCACACTCCGGACGGGGCGGCAGATCGCCGCCTTTACCGGTGCCGGGGAAACAGAATCCCATGGGCAGCATGGCGAACAGCGTCGGATCGTAAAAGGCGTCGCGATCCACCCCGAGCCAGTCCCGCAGACGCTCGCCGGAAACGTCGTCGAACGGCAGCCCCTTGCCGTGGGTGATCCGGCCGGGTGCCTGACCCACCACCAGAATCCTGGCGCGGGCATCCGCCTGAAGAATGGGATTCGGTCCCAGAGGAAGTGCCTGGCAGATCGTGCAGCGCCGTACGCGGCGCATGAGCGTCGGCAGATCTTCGGAGGCTCGAACACGGACCACCACAGGGTTCAGCGCAATCCGGCTTCCGCGAGGACCTGCTCGAACTGATCCACCCGGGGTGCCAGGGCATCCAGCGTGTTCCGCCAGAATTCGGGCCCGGTCAGATCCGCTTCCAGGTGTTTCGCGGCCAGCGCTTCCGCCGTCATGCGGCCCGTGTCCCTGAGCAGTGCCTGATACCGGTGGAAGAAGTCATCTCCGAAGCTCTCGCGGCTGGCATAGACGCCGAGGCTGAACAGATAGCCGAACAGATACGGAAAGTTGTAGAAGGAGATGCCTGAGATGAAGAAGTGCAGCTTGCTCGCCCAGAAACGGGGGTCGGGTTCCGAGATGGCTTCACCGTACCAGTGCTCCCAGGCTTCGCTCATGAAGGTGTTCAGCTCCTCGGGCCTCAGAGGCCGGGCTTGCCGCGCCTCATAGAAGCGTTGCTCGAATTCGAACCGGGTCGGTATGTTCAGCACGAAGGCGATCAGGGCCGTCATGTCTTCCCAGATCACGTCCATGCGGGTCTGCAGGGAGTCGGCTTCTTCCAGCATGGCGTCCCGGACCAGGGTTTCGCCGAAGGTGCTGGCCGTCTCCGCCAGCGACATGCCGTAGCCGAGCTGCGACTCCGGCAGATCGCGCATGACCCAGCTGTGGTAGGCGTGGCCAAGTTCATGAGCCAGGGTGATCACGTCGCTGGCGCCGCCGCTGTAGGTCATGTAGACCCTGGGGGTTCTCGATTTTCTGAACCCCGTGCAGTAAGCGCCCGGCCGCTTGCCGTCACCGACCGTGCCTTCCACCCAGCGGTTGTCCACCATCATGTGGACGAACTCACCCAGACTCGGATCGATCCTGGAATAGGCGTTCGCAATGATCCCGACTGCGCGCTCGAATGGAATTCCGTCGTTCGAACCCGGGTCGAGGATGGGCGCCGGTGCCCGGTTGTCCCATGGGCCGAGCGCTTCCTTCCCGTAGGCACCCGCCTGCAGCTTCGCAGCCCGGCGAGCCAGAGGCCGGTAAGTTTCCGCAGCCTCGAGAATGCGGTCGAGCGTGGCCCTGCTGATGCGGTTCATGTGCACGGGTGCGTCGAGGAAGTGCACGGGCTTCTCCCTGGAGCGCTTCCGGCACATCTCCAGACGCCAGCCGGCGATGGCATTGATTGCGGCGGCACAGCTTTCCTCGTGCTGCGCCCAGGCATCGTTGATGGCGGACCAGGCATTCCGGCGCAGGGCATCATCCGGCCGCTGCATGAGGCCGGCGGTCTCCGCGATGCCCATGCGCTGCTGCTCGTTGCCCACCAGCACGTCGCATTCCAGGGTGCCGGACAGCTGATCGTAGAGCCGGCTCCAGGCGTGGATACCGTCCTGGGCGAGGCCGTTCACGAGACGTTCCGCCTCGAGACTCAGCAGCTCGTGCCGGCGCTGGCGGGCGTGATTCACGACGAATTCCGAAGGGGCGACGTCCGGGTCGGCGAGATAGGCCTGAATGTCCGCGTCGTCCGCCAGTTCGCAGAACTGATTCAGTGGCTCGGATACATCACCCAGACGCTTCTGAATACCCTGAAGGCGACCCTGCAGGGTTCGGGCCTCAGCGTCTCTGCCATTGACCGAAAGCAGACAGCTGGCGTAGACGGAGGCGTTCTGCAGCAGCACGCCTGCTTCCTGCCGGAGGCGGAAGATGCGCTGAGCGGTTTCCACACGCCGCTCTTCCGTCAGTCCGGGATTGAGCGCCTCGATCTCAGCGCTCAGGGTCTCCACGCGCGCCAGGTCGGCTTCGAGCTCCGGCGCCGCTGTGCTCGTGTATTCGCTTTCGAGTTCCCAGGCGGGTCCCTGATTCCTTGCCGGCATCTGATTTCTGCATCGTTCGGGAGTGGACGGGGGATCTTAGCAGAAGGCCCGGATGTCCGGATTCAGACAGCCGGTGTGCGCCAGTTCCCTTCCGGTCCGGTTGTCTGTCACAAACCCGGGAGCCTGATTCCGTCGGAAACCGGTGCTTCCTTATTCTTTTCCCTTCATTTCCGTTCGTGGTGATGACACACCGTCCCGCCATCCGGAACCGATTGAACAGGGAGGCCGAGCATGTCGTGCCGGACGCTGGTCAGCAGGATGTTGACCCGATTCATTCTCACCGCCGTGGGCATCCCGGCGGCAGGTCTTCTGCCCTGGGCCGTGGTGATGGCGGCAGTCTCTACGACCGGGCAGGGTGAGCTCAGAATCGAGATTCACAGCCCGCCGCTGGACCTGCAGGCGACCGGCGAACCTCTGAGCTACGAGGTGCAGGGCGTGGCCTCGACCATCGGCAGCGTGCGGCATATCGACATGATGCTGGTACTCGACACCTCCGGCAGCCTGGCGCAGACGGATCCGGCCGACTACAGGACTCAGGCGGCCGTCGGACTGATCCGCGGGCTGTCGGCGAAGAGCGACATCCAGATCGGCGTGATCGGCTTCAACAACAGCAATGATCTTCTGCAGCCGCTGACACGGGACCGCAACAGAGTGATCGCGGCGCTCGAGGGGCTCCGGCGTTCCGGCGGCACCAACCTGGCTGCCGGAATCCGAACGGCCGTCGAGGAACTGGTGGCCAACGGCCGGGAGGAGTCGTCACGGGTCATCGTTCTGTTCACGGATGGCATGTCGAACGAGAAGAAAGCGCGGGAAGCGGCGAACTTCGCCGCAGCGGAAGGCATCGCCGTGCAGGCCCTGCTGCTCGGCGAGAATCTCAAAGGCGGATTTCTGCTGGAGGAGATTGCGGCGTCCACCGGCGGCGGATTCGTCTGGGTGCTGGATCCTACCGATCTGCCCGAGGCCTTTCTGAATCTGAAAACGACCGGCGTGGATGCGGTGACGCTCTCCGTGAACGGATCCGAACCGGTGGCTGCCGGGCTGACGGCGGGGGCCTTCAGCGGCAGCGTACCGCTGGTGGCAGGAGAAAACCGCATCGTCGCCATGGCCCGCAGCCTGGACGGCCGGACCCGGTCCTCGACGGTGACCGTGAACGTGGCAGATGCCAGCTGTGCTTCTCTGGAGGTGGGCGCGCTGAACGATGGTCGGGCTGCGGTGACTCTGAACGAACGGGCGGTGGAGATCGTGGTGGATGCCTCGAGGAGCATGTGGGGACAGATCGACGGGATCTCGAAGATGGAGATCGCCCGGCAGATTCTGCACGACGCCTCAGCGTCGCTGCCCGATGATCTGTATCTGGCGCTCAGAGCCTACGGTCACACCAGTGCCAGTGAGGCGAACGACTGCGCGGACTCCCGCCTGCTCGTGCCCTTTCAGACAGGCGGCGGAGCGGCCGGGCGCGTCGCGCTCGGCACTGCCATCGACGGGCTGAAGCCGAAGGGTCAGACGCCCATCGCTTTCGCGCTGCGCTCGGCGGCAGAGGATTTCGACGCCCTGGCGAGCGAGCGGACTCTGGTGCTGGTCACCGATGGTCTGGAAAGCTGTGGCGGCGACCCGGTTGCAGCGGCGCGGGAGCTCCATGAGCTCGGCATCCGCATCCACGTGATCGGTTTCGGCCTCGGCAGCGGGGCGGATGAGGATGCCGCCAGCCTCAGAACCATTGCCCGTGCGACAGGCGGTTCGTACTTCACCGCCAACAGTGCCGATGAGCTCAGAGGCGCGCTCGACGCCACCGTCGGCACCCGGTACCGGGTGCTCGCGGATGAGGAAGAGGTTGCCAGCGGCGTGCTGGGCAGCAGTGAACGCCTGTTTCTGCCGGGTGGGGACTACCGGATCGAGTTCGACAGCCTGCCCCGGCATGTGGTGCCGTTCACGCTGGCGGCCAGAGATCGTCTGCATCTCATGCTCGAGCGGGAAGAGGGCGTCATCGGCCACCGGGAATACCGGGACCTGATGCCGGCAGTCACCTGTGAGTCAGCCGTTGCAGACGATGCGCCCGCGGAGCTAGTGTCCGCGTATGCGAGATAATGACCTGCACAACGGCAGCTTCTGGTTCGACAGTCTGGATGAACCGCCGGGTGCGACACCGCCCGCGTCTCTGCCCGATCGGGTGGACGTGGCCATCATCGGTGCCGGCTACACGGGTCTGTGGACCGCTTACTATCTGAAACAGCAGCAGCCGGATCTCGATATCGCCGTGTTCGAGGCCATGACCGCCGGATTCGGTGCCAGTGGCCGCAATGGCGGCTGGTGCATGGGCCTGGCCTGGGGCATCGACGGACTGCTCGCGGTGCCGAGGCAACAGCAGGCAGGCATCGATCTGCTGAACGCCATGCACGACACCGTCGACGAGGTGGGCCGGATCTGTCAGGCGGAGAACATCGATTGCCACTACGGCAAAGGCGGGACCCTCACCGTTGCCACTCTGCCGTTCCGGGTGGAAGCCATGCGTGCGAGAGTGGCTCACCTGCATTCCCTGGGCTACACGGATGAAGACTACACCTGGCTGCCGGAAGCCGAATCCCGTCACCGGATCGGCAGCCGCTGGAACTTCGGCGCCGTCTACACCACGCACTGTGCCGCCATTCACCCGGCACGCCTCGTCCGCGGTCTGGCCCGGACGGTGGGCGGAAAAGGCGTCCGGCTTTTCGAGCTGACCCCGGTGCTGGATCTGGAGCCCGGCCGGGTCCGTACGGAACGGGGCACGGTGCACGCGGATGTGGTTCTGCGGGCGACGGAAGGCTACACGGAATCTCTACCCAGCCAGACTCGGCAGGTCATGCCCCTCTACTCGATGATGGTGGCAACGGAGCCGCTGCCGGAACCGGTCTGGGAGGCGATCGGCCTCAGGCGCCGGGAAACGTTCGGGGACGGACGCCGCATCGTCATCTACGGGCAGCGCACGCTGGACGACCGGCTCGCGTTCGGCGGACGTGCCGGCTATTACTTCGGATCGGAACGCAAGCCGCTGATCGATCCCGGGGATCCCATGCTCGACCGGGTGGAGTCAAATCTTCGCGAGTTCTTCCCGGCGCTCGAAGGATATGCGGTCACCCACCGCTGGGGTGGTCTGATGGGCGCACCGCGCCACTTCAGGCCCTGTGTCAGCTTCGACCCGGATTCCGGTATCGGCATGGCGGGTGGTTACGTGGGAGAGGGCGTGGCTGCCAGCAATCTGGCCGGGCGGATGCTCAGCGACCTGGTGCTGCGGCAGAAAACACCGCTCACCCGTCTCGCCTGGGTGGATGATCGTGCCCGCCGCTGGGAGCCGGAGCCTCTGCGCTGGATGGGAGCGAAAATGATGCAGTATGCGGGAGACCGCGCGGATCGCGCCGAGTTCAGAAACGGGCGGCCGTCGAAGTTCTGGGACGGACTCTTCTCCCGCGTGATGGGCTGATCGTTCAGTCCGATGCGGGGTTGCCCCTGGCCTCGAGCTGCTCGAGCGCAGCGACGCGTGCGTCGTTGTCGCCGAGGTAGTGAGCGATGATCGACCGGACCCGTTCGTGGTCCAGGGTGCCCGCCGCCTGCATCTCCTCCAGATCCGCCCAGTCTTTGGTCCGGTTGAAGAACGCCTTGAACACGGCCACGTCCAGGCAGGACAGAAAGGGAATGCGGGTGCCGGCGAAGGATTCCATCCGGGTGCGTGTCGCCGCCTGCTCGTGATAGTCGGTGGTGTTCAGGAACAGGTCCAGGGGCGTGTCTTCCCACCAGACCCTGACCTGACCGTCCCGCTTCAGAACACGCCGGTCTTCCCGCGTGACTTTCACCCCATCGGGCAGCGCATCGATCACCCGCGCCCGGTCTCCCACGCTCACGAATATGTTGATGTCTATGTCGATGGTGCCGCGGGCGCGGCGGGTACACCAGGCGAGCGCCAGCGCGCCGCCGAATGCGTGGGGCAGCCCGGCGTCATCCAGGGCCTCGTGCAGCGCGGCGATTCTGCGGGTCAGATCCATCAGGAGGTCCGGGGGAAGACCGGGTAGGACATCCGCCGCTCCACCCGGGCGGGAAACTCGCCGGCCAGCGCCAGCACGGCCTCCAGTTCATCGCCACGGGAAACGCCGTCCTGCCATCGGATGCGGGGGCTGAGATCGAAATCGACGGCGAACCCGCAGGCGTCCAGGATCCGCAGGAAGGTGACCACTGACGGACTCTTCCGACCGCGTTCGTACGCGATCAGGGTCGGGTGGGAGGTGCCGGCGCGCCGGGCGAGCTGTCTGAGCGACAGCCCGGCCCTGCTGCGTGCCTCTCTCAGGGTGCGGGCGGCATGGCCGCTGAAATCCTCGTGTCCGGTGATTCCGATCATCATGATGGCCCGATCTGTCAGAAAAGCGGTATCCGACAGGATACCACACTTCTGTTGTGCGCCACATGAATCAGGCGCCAGCTCTGTGACCTGGGCGGCATTCGGGCCGTGCACCGCTGATCAGATCGGACGACCATCGGCCCGCCGACCGCCGCAACGCGATATGGTGCGGCTCATGATCTCCGCAAGACAGTCCCGTACCGGAATACTCCTGCTCGTGCTGCTCAACGCCGTGCCTCTGGCCGGTGTGCTGTTGTGGGGCTGGAAGAGTTTCGATTTGATCTTCCTCTACTGGATGGAAAACGTGGTGATCGGCGTGTTCACCGCCGCCCGGATGCTGGTCCGTCCGTACTCCCATCCGCTGGAGCTGGCATACCCCCTGTTCCTGGCCCCCTTCTTCTGTGTGCATTACGGGATGTTCTGCTGGGGGCACGGCACGGTCGTGGTGTCGTTGTTCGGCCCGGAATCGGTCGGGCACGCGCTGCTGCCGGCGGTGATGAGCGTGCTCGCGTCTCCCTTCATGCTCGCTGGGGTGGCTGCGCTCACCCTCGTTCAGGCCATCGACTGGCTGCGCGACATCGGACAGCGGGGTCTCGGGGCCGACAACGTGAAGGACCTGATGGTCAAACCCTATCGTCGTATCTTCGTTCTGCACATCACCATCATCGCGGGCGGTTTTGCGCTCGCTGCGCTGGATGAACCGACGGCCGGTCTGCTGATCCTGGTGGTGGTGAAGACCATCTCGGATATGTGGCACTGGCAGAAGGACCGCCATTCGGACGAGGAATACGCTTCGGCAGAGCTTTCCCCGGAGATGCTGGCGGAGATGGCCCGCGAATACGCGGAGCCGAAGGTCACCGTGAACGGCGAGGACAGACACTTCGCGAGCTTTGCGGAAATGAAGGCCTCGAAGGAATTCCGGATGGCTCAGGCGGTGATGCGGATGATGGGGGCGGGCCGGGAACTCAGAATGCTCTCGGCCTATCTCGACAGGAAGATCGAGGAAGAGCAGGGCCGGCCTCTGGCTGAAGGTGCCGCGTAACGCGGCTGAAGGTGCCGCGTAACGCGTCTGAAGTCTCGCCACCGGTTGCACGGAGCAGTAGGCTTAGCCGACTTCCACTGATGGTGGGTACTCAGGACGGTGGCTCGGCTTTTCGGTCTCAGGTGCTGTCTCGCAGCCGCGTTGATGCTGCCGGCCACGGCCGGGGCCAACAACGACGTGCTGCCGCGGCTGCTCACCAATCTGCCCATCGATCAGAACTTCCTGAGCCTCTCCTACACCTACTCGGAAGGCAACGTCTCGGTGGATCCGGCGCTGGCGCTGGATGTGGAAGCACAACTGCATACGGCAACCGTCAGCTACAGCCGGTCGTTCGCCGCTTTCGGTCAGTCGGCCGCCGCCACGGTCATCCTGCCGTACTCGGATCTGACGCTGACGGGCCTGGTCCAGGGGGATTCTGTGACGGCCAGCGACCGGCAGATGCCGGATCCCAGATTCAGACTGTCCATGAACCTGGCCGGCGCCCCGGCACTGAAGCTAGAGGAGTTTGCCGGCTACCGGCAGAAAACGCTGGTGGGCGTGGCCTTCGAGATCTCACCGCCGCTCGGTCACTACGACGAGGATCGGCGGGTGAACTTCGGGTCCAATCGCTGGAGCTTTCTTGCGGAGCTCGGCATCAGTCACCGGTTCCGGCGGATCACCCTCGAGGCGGCCATGGCCGGCCTGTTCTTCACCGACAACGACGACTATCTGGGCAGTCAGACGCTCTCTCAGGATCCCATCGGAACCCTGCGTGGCAATCTGATCTATCACTTCCGCCGGCCGGGAACCTGGATAGGGCTGAACACCCTTTATCTGACCGGCGGCGAGACGACGATCGATGGCGTGGACCGGGAGGACCTGCAGTCGAATTCCCGGCTGGGAGTCTCGCTCACGGTCCCCTTTGCCAGGCGGCACAATCTGATGTTCAAGGTGTCGAGCGGCGTGACCACCCGGATCGGCGCCGACTTCGATAATTATCAGCTGGTGTACTCGGTGCGGTTCTAGCCGAACCGGAAACCTTCGTAGCCCGCGGCCGCGACCTGCTCGCAGCGTTCCCGGTATCTGGGATAGCCGCCGACGTACGGCATGAAGATCCGCGGTTTGCCGGGAATGTTGGCACCGAGATACCAGGAGTTGCAGCTGGGCGTGGTGTACATGGTGCCTTCGGCCACCGCGTTCACGTGCTGGACCCACTCGGCTTCCGCGTCCGGCTGGGCTTCGATCCGCTCGTGCCCGTGCCTTCGCATGTAGTCGATGCAGTCGCCGATCCAGTTCACGTGCTGCTCGATGGCCACCAGCATGTTGCAGAGCACGGACGGGCTGCCCGGGCCGGTGACGGTGAAGAGGTTGGGACAGTCGGACAGCGCCAGTCCCAGATACATGATCGGTCCGTGGGCCCATTTGTCAGCGAGCCGGATGCCGTTCCTGCCGGTGATGTTCGCCCGCAGCAGCGCACCGGTCATGGCGTCGAAGCCCGTGGCGTAGACGAGCACGTCGAAGTCATACTCTGCATCGCCCGTACGCAGCCCGGTACGGGTAATCGCCTCGATGGGTGAACGGCGCACGTCCACCAGCGTGACGTTGTCCCGGTTGAAGGTGTCGTAGTAGTCGCGGTCGAGCACCTGGCGCTTGCAGCCGAGCCCGTAGGTGGTCGGGCAGAGCGCCTCGGCGGTTTCAGGATCTCTGACCCGGTCACGGATGCCGTCACGGAAGGCGGTGTTGGCCGCCTCGTTCGCTTCCGGGTCCGTGTAGGCATCGCGGAAGGCGAGCAGCACTCCCAGTCCTCGCTCCCGGACGAGCGTCCGGCGCTGTTCTTCCGTCAGATCCAGGATGCCCATGCCGCCCTGTTCCGGCGCCATCGGCACCGCTGAGGGGAGATTGAGCGTCCGGTCGGCGGCCCGCTCGGTCCGGCTCGTGCTCTTCACCGGCCGGAAGCCGGACACACCGCCGGCATTGTTCTGCTGCATCTCCCGGATCTGCCGGTAGTTGGCCCTGAACTCTTCCTGCACCGCTGCCCGCATGGCCTTCCGGTTCGCGGGCACCGTGTAGACGGGCGTGCGCTGAAAGACGGTCAGGTGTGCGGCCTCACGGGCGAGCTCGGGAATGGCCTGCACGCCGGAGGAGCCTGTACCGATGATGGCAACGCGCTTCCCGGTCAGATCCACGGGTTCCGCCGGCCAGAGGCCCGTGTGCAGGACACACCCTTCGAAATCGTCCGCGCCTGGAATGTCCGGCGTGTTCGGCACGGACAGGCAGCCGGTCGCCATCACACAGTACCTGGCTTCCAGTGTTTCACCGGCCTCGGTTTCGAGCCGCCACAGGTTCGCTGCCTCCTGATAGGTCACCGCCGTCACCCGGGTGTTGAAACGGATGTCGCGGCGGAGGTCGAACCGGTCGGCAACGTGATTCGCGTAGCGGAGAATGTCGGGCTGCGCGGAGAATACTTCCGGCCAGTCCCATTCCCGTTGCAGGTCTTCCGAGAATCCGTAGGAGTATTCCAGGCTCGGCACGTCGCAGCGCGCACCGGGATAACGGTTCCAGTACCAGGTGCCGCCCACGTCGCTGCCGGCTTCCAGGGCGAGAACCGACAGTCCCTGGCTGCGGAATCTGTGAATGGCGTACATTCCGGCAAAGCCGGCGCCCACGATCAGCACGTCGGGTCTTTCCGACATGAGTGCCTCCCTGACCCTCGAACGGACCACGGAGTATAGCAGCGGTGTGAGGGTTCTTTAGTGGGGTGCCGGGATGACGGGGCGTGCCGGCGGTCGTATGCTCGTGCGGCTGACGGGGAAAGAGGAGGCAGCGGCAATGGAACGGAAATCGGTCAGTCTGAGCAACGGCACCACCCTCAGTTATCTGGAGCGGTCGGGAGGCTCGGAACCGCTGGTGCTGCTGCACGGGATCACCGACAGCGCCAGTACCTACGAGCCGCTGATGGACGGGCTCGAGTCCCGGTTTCACGTGTACGCGCTGGATTTCCGCGGGCACGGTCATTCCGACAAGCCGGACACGCTCTACGACACTGATGCCTACGCGGACGACGTGCGTCATTTCATTCGGGAGGTGGCGGGCGCACCCGTGCTGCTCGAGGGGCATTCCCTGGGTGGCGCCGTGGCCGTCCAGGTGGGCGCAACGGCACCTGAGCTGGTCTGCGGGCTCGTGCTTGAGGATCCGCCCCTCTATTTCGTGAATGACATCAACGAGATCTGCGCCGCGCTGTTTGAGGGCATCGTCGTCATGGCCACGACACTGCAGGACGGCAGCCAGAGTGCTGATCAGTGGTTCGACGTGATGGCCCAGGCACCGGATCCCTACTCCGGAAAGCCGGGGATCGAGACCATGGGCGAGGAGCGGATCCGCCTCAGGCTGGAGTCCATCGGCCGGATGAAGCCCAAGGCGCTGCAGGATGCGCTGGACGGCTCACTGAAGTGGGATACGGACGCCGTGCTGAAGAACGTCCGCTGCCCGGTGACGCTGCTCTGGGGCGAGCCCGCCATCGGCGCGGTCATGACCGGGGAGGAAGTGGCGCGGGCGACGGGGGTCATGGCGGACTGTCACGCGGTTCAGGCTGGTGGCGTCGGGCATCTGATTCACGATCTCGCGCCGGACGTCTGGCTGGCGGCCGTGAACGGCTGGCGGGGCTGAAACGGACGGCTACGGATCCAGCCGGGCGAGCTGGCGTTCCAGATTCTGCAGCGCGCGCTGGGTCGTGCGCAGCTCTCTCAGGATTTCGTCCCGGTTCGGCGGCAGCTCGATTTCCCTGAGTCGCTCGGCTTTCGCCTCGTCCAGGTTGTTCAGCACCACGGCGATGAACAGGTTGACCACGACGAAGGTGCCCATCACCACGAAGCTGACGAAGTAGACCCAGGCCCAGTCATAGGTCCGCATCGCCGCGTACATGATGTCAGTCCAGTCCTCGAGCGTGACGATCCGGAACAAAGACAGCAGGGAGATGCCGAGGGTGCGCCAGTGGGTGGGGTCAGCCTCATGGAACAGGTGATAACCCGCCACGCCGTACATGTAGAAGATGATGGACATCAGGATGAGCACGTTGCCCATGCTGGGTATGGACCGGATCAGGGTGGCGACGATCAGCCGCAGCTCGGGGAATGTGGAGACCAGCCTCAGCACCCGCAGCAGCCGGGCCAGGCGGGCAAGCGTGGCCAGCTCACCGGTGGCCGGGATCAGGCTCACCAGAATGATGCTGAAGTCGAAGACGTTCCAGCCGTCCCGGAAGTAGCGGCCGATGGACGGCGCCAGAGCGCCCATCTTGAGAAGCGCCTCGACGATGAAGATCAGCAGGAAGAGCTCGTTCGCAAGATTGAACAGCTCGCCGAACCGGCCGCGCAGCGCCTCGGAGGTTTCCAGGCCGATGACGGCCGCATTGGCGATGATGACCGCGGTGATGCCGTGCTGGAACCAGTTGCTGTCGACGATGGCGGCGAGCCGAGAGGGAAGACCCTCCCCGGCCAGTTCCGAGTAACGCAGTTTGTCCATGAGTACTTCGAAGGCTCCGTCGGATCGCGCAATCTTCCAGTGCTGGGGTCGCGGGTCAAGATGATCCGACCGTAGGGTCACTGGCGGGGTTGGCACCCGCTCTCTAAACTGCCGTCATGAGGACGAGCCGGCCATAAGCGACTTGACTGCGCCTTCACTGGAGCTGGAAACCGTCGTGGACGGCACGGCAGGTCCCGTCGTGATCAATCTGATCGGCGACTGGAAGTTCGACAACGCGTCCGGCATGGAAGCCGCGCTGCAGGAACTCAAGCCGCCGCGCGCTCACCGGGTGGAGTTCCGCTCGGCCGGTCTCGACCACATCGATCTCACCGGCGCCTGGCTCCTCTACAGCAAGTCGCTCGAGCTCCAGGAAGACGGCTACGAAACCGGGTTCACCGGCTTCCGTGACGTGCACATGAAGTTCCTCAGCCATGTGATCGAGCAGCCGGTGGCGGGCGGGGAGACTGGCGGCGACCAACCGGGCGTCTTTACGAGCGTCATGGAGTTCACCGGGCGCGGGGCGGTGGACTTCGTCCGGGAGCTCGGCGAGATGACCATGATGGCCATCGACGGCTTCCGCCGGCCCTCCGCGCTGACTTACCGGGAAACGGTCAACCAGCTCATGGACGTGGGACTGAAGGCCATACCCATCATCACCGTCATGTCCTTCCTGATCGGTGTGGTACTGGCCTATCAGGCTCAGGGGCAGCTCGCCCGGCTGGGCGCCGGCGCCTTCACCATCGACCTGGTGGCCATCTCCATTCTCCGGGAAATGGGCGTTCTGCTGACCGCCATCATGGTGGCCGGCCGATCCGGAAGCGCCTTTGCCGCAGCCCTGGGTTCCATGAAGCTGAATGAAGAAACGGACGCCATGCAGGTGATGGGCCTGTCCGTGAACGGCACCCTCATTCTGCCCCGCATTCTGGGTCTGGTCATCGCAGTGCCGATTCTGACGGGACTGTCCAACCTGTCCGGCATCGGTGGTGCCTGGGCCGTGGGTGTGCTGCTGCTGGACATCTCCACCATCGAGTTTTCCACCCGCATCGCCGACGCGGTCAGTTTCGGGACGGTGATGGTCGGCATTTCCAAAGCCCCCGTTTTCGCCATGCTCATCGGTGCCGTTTCCTGTCTGCGGGGCCTGCAGGTGACCGCCTCCGCGGAAGAGCTGGGACAGCTCACCACCCGGGCAGTGGTGGAGTCCATCTTTCTGGTCATCATCGCGGATGCGATCTTCTCCATCATCTACACGGAGCTCGGCATCTGATGACAGAGCCGGCCGTATCCGTACAGGGGCTCGTCACACAGTTCGGTGACCACAGGGTGCATGATGGACTCGATCTCGAGGTGCGGCGCGGCGAAATCCTGTCCATCGTCGGCGGCTCCGGTTCGGGAAAATCCGTTCTGCTGCGCTCCATCCTGGGTCTGCAGATTCCGCGGGAAGGGAAGATCGAGGTGCTGGGGATGCCCATCGGACCGGGCCTTCCGGTGCCGCACCGGCGCTGGGGCGTGCTGTTTCAGAGAGGCGCGCTCTTCTCGGGACTGACGGTTCGGGAGAACGTGGAACTGCCCATCAGCCTGCACTCGACCATGTCCGCGCAGACACGGGCGAAGCTGGCCAGTCTGAAAATTCAGATGGCCGGGCTGCCGGCGGAGGCTGAAGACAAGGTGCCGTCGGAGCTGTCCGGCGGCATGGTGAAACGCGCAGCCCTGGCCCGGGCGCTGGCACTGGACCCGGAGCTGCTGTTCCTCGATGAGCCCACAGCCGGGCTCGACCCGATCGCGGCGGAGGAGTTCGAGGATGTGATTCTCTACCTCCGGGAAAGCCTGGATCTGACCGTCGTCATCATCACCCACGACCTGGATACCCTCTATTCTCTGAGCGACCGGGTCGCCGTGCTGGTCGACAAGCGGGCCCGTACGGGTACGCTGGACGAGGTCGCCGAACTCGATCATCCCTGGGTGTCCAGCTACTTCAACGGCGTTCGGGCCCGCATCATCCGAACCGGAGAGACGGTGAGAAAATGAATCCGCACACCAACTACGTGGCCGTCGGCCTCTTTCTGCTGATCGGCAGCATCGCGCTGGTGGGACTGATCGTGTGGCTCGGAAAGGCGGGGGATGCCGCACCCAAGGCCAGCTACGTGGTGCAGATCGACGGCAACGTGAACGGTCTTTCCAACGGCAGCGTGGTCCGGTACCTGGGTGTGAATGTGGGCTCGGTGGTGGACATCCTGCTGCACACCAACATTGCCCGGCCGGTGGTCGAGGTCTTCATCGAGATCGAGGAAGACCTGCCGATCGGTGACGCCACCTACGCGACGCTCGTGGTTCAGGGGGTCACCGGCATCGCCAACATCGATCTGGCCAATGACGAGGAGCTGGCGAGGCCTCAGGTGATGCACGAGTCCGGCATGCCCATCATCCCATTCCGTGTCAGCGGCCTGTCCGCGCTGCTCTCCGGGGGCGGGGATATCGCCTCAGATGCCCGCAGGCTCCTGGCACGGCTGAACGCCTGGACTGGTGAGGAGAACCGGCTCGAGGCCGAGGCCGTGCTCGAAAACCTCCGCGTGCTTTCCGAAAACCTGGCCGCCCAGAGCACGGAGCTGCCGGAGCTGATCGCGTCCGTGAAGACCACGCTCGCCAGTCTCGAGCGAGCTTCCCGCGGTTTCGAAGCTGCCATCGTCGACGATCTGCCCGCCATCACCGCCGATCTCAAGACGACGAGCGCCAACCTGTCCGCCGCGTCAACCCGGGTGGAGGACTGGCTAGAGCGGAACGAGGACAGCGTGAACGGCTTTCTCGGCGAAGGTCTGGAAGACGTGAGCGGGCTGGTTGCCGACCTGCGTCTGGTTTCCGACCGGCTCAACCGGCTCACTGCCCGGCTGAGAGAAGATCCTTCCCGGCTGATCTACCGGCCCCAGCAGGATCCCGTGGTGGCTGAACCCTGATGAGACCTCCGGCTATGAAACGACTGCTTCCCGCCCTCCCGCTCACCTGGCTGCTGCTGGCCGGGTGCATGCCGGATCTCACCTCCGAGCGGCCTCCGGAGCGGATCTACTGGCTGGAGGCGGTGACCATCGAAGCGCCGCCGTCCATGCGGCTGCGTGTCGGCGTGGTCCCCGGACTGGACTCGGACCGGATCTGGGTGCTCGAGGAAGACCAGCGTCTCAACTTCTATGCGGGTGCGCACTGGCCGGACACCCTGCAACCGCTCCTGGAGAGTCTGATTTCCCGGTCGCTGAATGCGTCCTTGCGCAATCCGGAGCTCACGGTTCTCATCGAACGTTTTTTTGCGGTGTCCCGAGGGGCAGGCGTACCGCCGAGGATCGAGCTCAGTGCGAGCTTCCGGTCGGCGGATACGCTGTGCCGGTTCGAGCGAGCCCGGTCTGCGGACAGCGAACGCCTGCGAGACATCGTGGCCGGACACCAGCTGTTGCTGAATGAGCTGGTCGAAGCGGTTGCCGGGTTCGGCCGGAGCGGCCGCTGCCCCTGACCGGTCAGCGACGGACGCAGTGGCCGTGCTTCGTCTCCCGGCCTTCGATGCCGTCAGCCGGGACCAGTTTCTGCACGGGCCGGTAGTCGATGGGGCGACCCGGGGTCAGGGACTCCCGGAGACCTTCCTCCAGCTCGAGGAAACTGGCATCCGCTTCGCCACCCAGCGCTTCCACCACGCCGGAGAAGAATGCCCTGGCCGTGGCCAGCGCGGCGATGTCGAAGATCTCCGCGTCGCTGAAACCCTGAGCCTTCAGGCCTTCCACCTCCCCGGCGGTCACCCGGTAAGGCATGGTCGCAGCTCGCGCCGCATAGGCGAGCATGGCCCGCTCCGCAGTGGTCAGGCAGGCGGCCTGGTCGGGTCCGGCTTCCGCCAGCTCTCTCACCTCTTCCGGGGAGAACCATTCCAGCAGCGCTCTGCCGTGCGCCAGGGTGCAGTAGGAACTCTTCAGCGAGCGTGCCGCAGCGAAAGTGACGAGTTCGAACCGCCGTCGATCCACGTGGGCTCTGAGTCCCCGCTGGAGGTCGGCCCACAGGGTCATCACTTCGGGACGATGTGAGAAGGGTTTCGCATAGTTCGGCAGAAAGCCCCAGCCCTGCTGCTGGCGTTCGTACATGTCCCGCACGGCGCCGGTGGCCGCTTCGGGTGGTGTGGTTTCGATGAAAGACATTGTCTCCTCTCCTTCGTCCTTCCGGGTGCCGCTTCCGCTCAGGCCCGCTGCCGGGTCTCCATCGCATAGTGGCTGATCTGCACCTCTTCGCCCTGGTCCGCATAGTCGCCGGAGGCGCGCAGGTGGCGGAATTCGCCCCAGTTGATCGGCCGGTAACGTGGCGGATGCTGCTCATCCACCTGGCTCGGCAGGGGGGCATAGTCGGCGGCGTAGGCCGGATTGAGGAAGAAGGGTGCGCTCATCCGGGTCCGGCTCGCGTTCGCCCGGACGCGGTGCAGAGCGGCCCGGTAGCGGTCGTTGGACCACACCTGAACCATGTCTCCGATGTTGATCACCATCGCTTCCCTGCGCAGGGCTACCAGGTGCCAGGCGCCGTTTCTGAAAACCTCCAGGCCCGGCTCATCCAACTGGTGGAGCACGGTCAGAGCGCCGGCGTCGGTATGGTGGTTCACGCCCAGATGCCCCCGCTCGGGCGGGCGGGCTTCCGCGGGCTGCTCCGGGTCCGGACAGATCGGGTAGTAGTTCAGACGGATGAAGCTCGTATGTCTCGGCTCGAAACTCCGGCGCAGCACCTCGGGCGCCACGTCGAGATTGCGTGCCAGGGCGCCGAGCAGATCGAACGACAGTTTCTCGCACGCCTGATAGTAGGCGAGCACGGCGGCTTTGAATCCGTCCACGAACCGGGGCCACTGAGGCACGAGCAGAGGCTCGCCATCCTCGGGCAGTTCCGCCGGACCGTAGTCGAAGGTCTCCTTCCAGTCCCGCGTGTTCTTGGTCAGCTCCTGATCGAAGTAACCCCAGGGATTGTCCTCGGTGCGTTCGATGGTCCGTTTCAGATCGCGGGGCATGGCGAAGAAGGCGCGCATCCTGTCCGCCAGATCGGCCAGCACTTCCGTGGGGATGCCATGGTTCTCCACCTGGAAAAAGCCCCAGTCCCGACACGCCGCATCCAGAGCTGTCAGCGTGGCCGGCTCTTCGAGCCGCTCGATATCGATCACCGGGATGTCGTTGGTGGTCACTTGTCTGCTCCTTGCGCTCGTGTTCAGGCCGCCGTCTGCCGCGGGTGCAGCCACCCGGGCAGCAGGCTGTACGGGTCTAGCCGGTCCGAAGTGTCAGGCGGGCAGGGCATGCCGAGCCCGGCCAGACGCTCGTAGAAAGTGCCTTCCCGGCACTCGTCGAAGAGGTCGGTGGCACCGCCGATGTGTTCGCCGCCGACATAGATCTGCGGAATGGTGGGCTGGCCCGTCCGTTCGTTCAGCACCGCACGTATTCTGCCCCCCAGATCTCCGTTCTGGTAGGCCACGGCGTCCAGATCCACGCTGACGTAGGGGATGTCCAGCGCGGCGAACAGCTTGCGCACCGACCAGCAGAATTCACACCATTCCAGCGCGAACATGACCACGGGCCCCTCGCCGATCAGCCGGTCCACCTCGGCCACTGCCGCCGGGTCGAGTGCCACCGGTTCGGGCGTGGGCGTTTCCGCCGGATCGTCTTCTTCCGCTGCCGGTGCCGGCAGGTCGAAGGTGTAGTTCGGCGTTGACCGGGAAATCTCCAGTTCCTCCGCCGTCATGTCCTCCGTAATGTCCTCGAACAGCGGCGTGGAAAGATAGCGTTCGCCGGTGTCGTGCAGCATGCAGACGATGTTCGTACCAGGCGCAGCCGTGCGGGCGATGATGAGCGCCGCCGCCAGACTGCCGCCGGATGAGGTGCCGGCGAAGATGCCTTCCTGGCGGGCCAGCGACCGGGACAGATGCATGGCGTCCTTTCCCGCCACGGGTACGATGCCGTCCACCCAGCCTGCCGCCATCGCCTCCTCGGTAAGGCGGGAAATGAAATCCGGTGCCCATCCCTGCATCAGATGGGGCCGGAACATGGGATGGCTTCCGGCGGGGGATCCGTCCGGGTTGCGCTGCTGCGGGATACCGCTGCCGAGCACCTGGGCGTTGTCAGGCTCCGCGGCGATGACCTGGGTCCCGGCGTCGTGCGCTTTGAGCGCCCGGGCCACACCCTGGAGGGTGCCGCCGGTGCCGAAGCCGGATACGAAGTAGTCGATGCGCTCCCCGGCCATGTCCCGGATCAGCTCCTGGGCAGTGGTGCGGGCATGCACGTCCGCGTTGGCCGGATTCTCGAACTGGCGGCAGAGAAACCAGCCGTGTTTCCCGGCCAGTTCCCTGGCCTTGTTCAGCATGCCGGTGCCTTTCTCCGAGGCGGGCGTAAGAACCACCCGGGCACCGAGAAATCGGAGCAGCTTGCGGCGCTCGATGGAAAAACTTTCGGCCATGGTGACCACGAGCGGATAGCCCTTGCTCGCGCAGACCATGGCGAGGCCGATCCCCGTGTTGCCGCTGGTGGCTTCGATCACCGTCTGGCCCGGCTTGAGCGCACCGCTGGCTTCCGCGTCCTCGATGACGGCTCTCGCCATACGGTCCTTGACGGATCCCATGGGATTGAACGCTTCCGCCTTCACATAGACGTTCACGCCAGCCGGCGACAGCCTTTTCAGCCTGATCAGAGGCGTGTTGCCAATGGTGTCAAGGACGTTGTCATAGCGGGTCATGGTTCAGCTCCTCTCGTGTCTGTGGGCGGCATACTGATCCGGCATCGAGGTAGTGAGCGTTGTAACGGGCGTGGTTTTCTCGGATCCTCCTCGGAATCATCGCGGTGGGGAGTCTGCGTGACGGAATCGGTGGGGCCGCTGGCAGGTCTCAGAGTGGTGGATCTGAGCGCCGGTCCGGCGGCCGGGCTCGCTACCATGGTGCTCGCGGACTTCGGCGCCCGGGTAACCCGCTACCCGGATCCGTCCGGGTCCCATGCGGATCGGCTGCCTTCGGCCCGGATGTGGCTGCGAGGAAAAGCGGAGGGCACCGATCTGTCCGGGGACCTGACTGCGGCCGACGTGGTGGTCGTCACGGCGCCGAACGGACACGCCGGCATCGATTACGAGTCTGTCCGACGGCAAAATCCGTCGGTGGTGTATGCCGAACTGACTGCTGCCGGTGCGGGGTCGTCGCTGCCGATGTCGGAGCCGGTGCTGGCGGCCGTGACCGGGCGCATGCAGAACCTGACCGGAATCGCGCCGGAAGGTGGCCCGCATTTCGCGGCGGTGCCGGTGGCCAGCCATGCCAGCGCCCAGAATCTGCTGTCGGGCATTCTCGCCGCAATCCTGCAGCGGCGGCGTACGGGCGCCGGACAGAAACTGACCACCAGCCTGCTGCAGGGATTCATGCCTTACGATCAGGGCCAGTCGCTCTTTCTGCAGGTGCGTCCCGACCGGCCTCAGCCGGATCCGGCCACGATCATGCCGACCCTGAACTACCACCCGGTCCAGTGCGCGGACGGAAAATGGCTGCAGCTCGGCAACCTGCTGCCTCATCTGTTCGAAAGCTTCATGCGGGTGATCGGCCTCGAAGACCTCATCGAAGGTCTGCCGGAGACCACCGAAGCGGTCCGCGACCGGATTCTCGAGACCATGCAGGCGCGCAGCCGGGACGAGTGGATGGCACTGTTCGTCCGTGATGGCGGTATTGCGGCGCACCCCTATCTGACGGCGCCGGAGACCCTGGCGGATCCGGACATGGCGGCTAACGGGCACGTACTGACGCTGGACGGGGTGACGCAGCTCGGGCCGGTGGCCCGGCTGACCCGGACGCCTGCCCGCGTCACCACCGAAGCCAAGCCCGAGATGGATTCAGCGTGGCGGATCAGACCGGAGGCGGTGGAACCCGACAGTCTGCCGCTCGCGGGTGTGACGGTGCTCGAGCTCGCCACCATCATTGCTTCGCCCCTCGGGGCTTCATTTCTGGCCGATCTGGGTGCCCGGGTCATCAAGGTGGAAGCCATCGGCGGCGATCCCTACCGCCACATGGCCGGCGGCATCGGCGCGACCCGCTGCAACCAGGGCAAAGAGAGCATCAGCGTCGACCTGAAGCACCCGGCCGGTCAGAAGATCGTCCGGTCGCTGGCGGCGCAGGCGGACGTGCTCATCCACAACTACCGTCCGGGTGTGCCCGAGCGGCTGGGAATCGACTACCCGTCCCTGGCGGCGCTGAATCCGGGGCTGGTCTACGTTTCAGCTAACGGCTACGGGCCGGACGGGCCTGGCGCGCTGCGGCCGTCCACGCATCCCATTCCGGGTGCGGCCATGGGCGGGGCCGGGTATCAGGCTGGCGGTCCGCCGGAAGCCCTGCTGGATCTGCCGGGACTCCGGGAGGCTGCCCGGCGGCTGATGCGGGCCAACGAGGTGAACCCGGATCCGAATACGGCCATGGTGGTCGCGAGCGCCAGTCTGCTCGGCCTTGCTGCCCGGGCCGTCACGGGCGAAGGTCAGCAGATCTTCGTGGACATGTTCGGGGCCAATGCCTACGCGAACTTCGACGACCTGATCGACTATGCCGGTAAGCCGGAGCGGTTGCCGCTCGGCCCCGGGCTGCGGGGTCCGAGTGCTCTGAACCGGCTCTATCCGGCAGCAGAGGGCTGGGTGTTTCTCGGCGTGTACTGCCGGGAGGAATGGGCACGCTTCTGCGCGCTGGGTGGATTCGAAACCGACATGCAGCCGTTCCCGGCAGACGGCGAGGCAGCGGATGAGGCGGTGATCGGCCACGGGTCAGTGCTGATGGAAGCGCTGGGCAGCTACTTCGGTGAGCGCACGGCGGATGCGTGGGAAACCCTGTTCGAAGACTCCGGAGTAGGCTGCGTGCGGGCGGACAGAGCGAATACCGGCGAGTTTTTCGCGGGGCCTGCGGGCGCGGAGTGGATGGTCCCGGTGACTCATGCGGAGCTCGGTACTTATCTCAGACACGGACCGATGCTGAGTTTTCAGGTGCCGAACACAGACCTGCGCGCCGGTGTCAGGGCCGGAGTGGATGGCCGGAGGCTCCTGGCCGAGCTCGGCTATCCGGCGAAGGAGGTGGACCGGCTGTTCGAGGCAGGCGTGCTCTTCTCCGTCTAGGCGAAGCCTAGACTTCATCTAGGCGAAGCCTAGACGTTTACCAACCGGGGCTCGGATTCCATCATGCCGCCCACATAAAATCCGCGGCGCTTCATACCGGCCTGGAAGGTCTCGTAGAAGTTGTCGGGCACTGAGCCTTTGACGACTTCCGAGCTCACCAGGGCCCTGGCCCAGGCATCGACCAGAGGAAATTCCGCCAGCAGGTGGGTTTCCAGCCACTGGTCCACGTAGAGAAAGCGCTGCAGGAAGGGGGCATACCCGGCATCCACCAGGGACAGGTCCGGACCGTTGAAGTACGGGCCGTCGTTGCCACGCTGCACCAGTGCTTCCTCCAGCTTGCCTAGCCGCTGTCGGGCGACGGCCATGCGCTCCTCCCGGTCGTCGGTGTTCGCCGTGTAGTAGATGCCGCTCAGGCCTCCGGTGAAGGTGGTGAGGAAGTCGGTCCACGCCCGGTTCCGGGCCCGCTGGATTGGATCTTCCGGGTGCAGGCGGGGCGGTGCGGTTTCGTCCAGGTATTCGGCTATGGCGTTGGATTCGAACAGGGGCTCGCCGTCCACGGAAAGCACGGGCACTTTGCCGTGCGGGGAGATCGCGAGAAACCAGTCCGGCTTGTCGGTCAGATCGATGTAGGTCACCTCGAACGGGATGTCTTTCGCACGCAAAACGATCACGGCGCGCTGCACCCAGGGTCAGGTGATGGAGCTGACGAGATGATATGTCGTCATCGGTGTGCCTCTCTCGGAGATTCCCAGAGCTTCAGATTGTGGCCCGCCGGGCGGCCGTTGTCATGTCCGCGTGCCTGGCCGTGAAATTCCCGGGTACACTGGGTCCGTTGGCTCCGGGGGTGGAGTGCAGGGGAGGCGTCTATCATCAGAGCGTTTCTCGAGACGCTGAAGTTCCGGGAGTTCCGGCTTTTCTGGTTCGGATCGGCCATCTCGCTCACCGGCGATCAGCTGACCTTCATCGCCCTGCCCTGGCTGGTGCTGAAGCTGACCGGCGATGCGTTCGTGATGGGGACGGTAATGGCCGTTGCCGCCATTCCGCGAGCTGTGTTCATGCTGCTCGGTGGTGTGGTGGTCGACCGCTTCTCGCCGCGACTGGTCATGATCGTTTCCAACGTCGTTCGGATGCTGCTGGTGCTCCTGCTGGCGCTGACCACCTGGCAGGAATCCATCACCATTGCCCTAGTCTATGTGGTGGCACTGCTGTTCGGGCTCGCGGACGCCTTCATGTTTCCCGCCGCCAGCGCCTTCCCGCCCAGGTTGCTGCCGCCGGAGCGGCTGGCAGCCGGCAACAGTCTGTTTCAGGGTACGGCTCAGATCACGCTGATCATCGGGCCGCTGCTGGCTGGCGGTCTGATCGTCGCCTTCGGCACCGGGGCCGCGGCTGCCGCCGAAGTCGGGGCCGCAGGAATCCAGGATGCCTCGGGTCTGGCCATGGTGTTCGGGATCGACGCGCTCACCTTTCTGCTGCCGCTCGGCATGCTGATGCTGATCCGGGATCGGTATCCGCCTGAGTCAGCCGCGCCTCAGGCGATCTGGGCGTCGCTGATGGAAGGGCTCTCCTACACCTGGCGGGATGTGCCGCTGCGCACGCTGGTAATCATGCTCGGCTTTCTGAGCCTGATCTTCAGAGGTCCGTTCGTGGTGGGGATCCCTGCATTCGCCGATGCCGCGCTGCCGGAAGGGGCCGCGGCGTTCGGCATCATCATGTCGGCGCTGGGCGTGGGTTCCATCCTCGGTACGCTGATCGCGGGGATGACCCGGCATCCGGATCCGGCCCGGATGGGTCTGATCCTGCTGGTCGATTTTCTCGGATTCGCCGTCGTCTTTCTGTTCATGGTCCGGGTGCCGGACACCACGCTGATCGCCGCCGTGGTGCTGCTTGCCGCCATCGTCGACGGCTACATCATCATCCTGCTCACCACCTGGATTCAGAAACGGGTGACCAAGGAACGTATGGGCCGGGTCATGAGCGTGATCATGCTGGCGTCCCAGGGACTGTTCCCCCTGTCCGCGGCCGGTGCGGGCGCGCTGGCGGCCTGGAGCCTGACCGGCATGCTGACGGGCGCCGGCTGGCTGATGATCGGCATTCTGCTGATCGGGCTGGCGCTGCCGGGTGTACGGCGTATGGGTTACCGCCCAGACTCCTAGCACCGGTCAAACGCCAATTACCACGGCCAGTCACACGCTGGGTCTAACGGAGCTCCCGCAATCTGCGTCCATCCACTCGAAAGGCGGGTGGCGGAAACAGACAGAATGCGAGGAGACAGACGAATGAACATGCCCACCAAAACGACCGGCAGTATCGACAATGGGGTCAACGTGGAAGCGCTGCTTGGCGCCAGAGAAGCGCTGACGGAAGCCCCGGAAGCGGCTCAGTTCCGCTGGAAAGCCAGCTCGCGGTGGATGCGCGGCACCCACACCCGTTCAGCCTGCCAGGGATTTTTCGGACTCGGGGAGGCGCAGAGCCACCGCACGGAATTCACCTTCGACACGGATCATCCGGAGGTGTTCGCCTCCGAGGACAAGGGTGCCACGCCGGTGGAAATGGTGCTGGTCGGCCTGGCCGGGTGCCTGACAGCCGGGATCGCCACCGTTGCTCAGAACCGGGAGATTCAGCTCAAATCGGTGACGGCCGTCATCGAAGGCAGCATGGATCTGGCCGGCATCCTGGGTATCGACGGCGATGTCCGGAACGGATTCGAAGACGTGCAGGTGACCTTCGAGGTGGATGCCGATGCCACCCGCGAGGAGATCGAGGCGCTGGTGGCCCAGTCCCAGAAGCGTTCGGCCGTCTACGACATCGTCACGAACCCGACCAACATCACGGTGCAGGTGAAGTGATGGGTGTCCCGCATGGAAAAGCGGACCGGTCCGCGTCGGTGATCATCATCGGCGCGGGCCACGCCGGGCTCGCCATGAGCCGGTGCCTGTCCGAGCGCAGCATCGATCACGTCCTGCTCGAGCGTGGCGAGGTCGGAAACAGCTGGCGGCAGGAGCGCTGGGATTCGCTCAGGCTCCTGACGCCCAACTGGCTCACCCGGCTGCCCGGTTTCCGGTATCAGGGCTCGGATCCGGATGGATTCATGTCCGTCGCTGAGCTGGTTGCCTTCATCGACACCTATGCCGGGAAGATCGATGCGCCGGTGGAGACCGGAGCTACGGTTCGATCCGTCATCCCGACCTCCGCCGGCTACCGGATCGAAACGGCTCGGGGGTCCTGGTCATCGAAAGCCCTGGTACTTGCCAGCGGTGCGTTCGGCGCACCCAATCTGCCGGCCGCAGCCGAGGCGATTCCTGCCGGCATCCGGCAGTTCACGGCGAAAGACTACCGGAATCCGGCCCAGCTGCCGGAAGGCGGTGTGCTGGTGGTGGGCGCCTCCGCCACCGGCCTGCAGCTGGCGGAGGAGATCCATCGCTCCGGCCGGCCCGTGACGATGGCTGTGGGTGAACATGTCCGCATGCCCAGGCTCTACCGCGGACTGGACATTCAATACTGGCTGAACGGTACGGGGCTGCTCGATGAGACCTGGCGGCAGGTGGACGATATCGTCCGCGCGCGCCGGGTACCTTCCCCGCAGCTGGTGGGAACGCCGGAAAGGCGCAGCCTGGATCTGAACGCGCTGACGGATCAGGGCGTGGTGATCGTGGGTCGGTTTGCCGGCGTTGCAGGACGGAAAGTGCAGTTTTCCGGCGGTCTCAGAAACCACTGCGTGATGGCGGATCTGAAGCAGACACGGCTGCTGGATACGGTGGACGCCTACGCCCGGGACGCTGGCCTGACGTTGGGCATCGGCGCCGTCGAGCGCTTCGAGGCAACCCGGGTGCCGTCGTCGCCGAGACTCGAGATGGATCTCGGCAGCGGTGAGATCGCCAGCGTCGTCTGGGCGACCGGATTCCGGCCGGACTATCACTGGCTGAAGGCGCCGGTATTCGATCGCCGCGGCCGCCTCCGACATGAAGGCGGTGTCGTGGCCGCACCCGGGCTCTACGCGCTCGGCCACACGTTTCTGCGACGCCGGAAGTCCAGCTTCATCCATGGCGCAGAAGACGACGCTCGGGATCTCTCGAGCCACCTGGCCTGTTACCTGGCGGGTACCAGAATGCCGCTGGCCGAGGCCGTCTGAGCCGTCTGGCGCACCCGGGTGGCCCGCGCTACTCTTTAGTGAAAGAGGGAGAGCGCTGTGACCATCGTCGAAACAACCAGCGGCCCGATCGAGGGTCGCGAAAAGAATGGATCCCTGCTGTTTGCCGGCGTGCCCTATGCGGCACCGCCGGTGGGAGAACTGCGGTTCAAAGCCGCGCGGCCACCAGAACCGTGGACGGATGTCCGGGAAGCCAGACGCTTTGGCCCGGCAGCACCGCAGATCCCCACCGGCGGGTTGACCGCCAGCACGGCGGTGCGCTGGGACGAGGACTGCCTGACGCTTAATATCGCCACACCGGCGGCGGATGGTGGGAAGCGGCCGGTGCTGTTCTGGATCCACGGCGGCGCCTACCGGACCGGGCAGGGTGCCATACCCTGGTATGCGGGCGGCAACTTCGCGACCCGGGGCGACATCGTCACCGTCAGCATCAACTACCGGCTGGGTGCCCTCGGCTTTCTGGATCTCACCCATCTGGGTTCGGACTATGCCTCCTCCGGGGTAAACGGGCTGCTCGACCAGATTACGGCTCTGCGCTGGGTGCGCGACAACATCGAGCGGTTCGGTGGCGATCCGGCGAAAATCACGATTGCCGGTGAATCGGCTGGCGGATTTGCCGTTTCCACGCTGCTGGCGAGCCCGGAGGCGGCGGGTCTGTTCCGGGGCGCCATTCCGCAGAGCGGTGCTGCTCAGCACACGCTGCCGAAGACCGCGGGAGAGATCTGCGCGGAACGGTTCATGGCGGCCACAGGCGCCCGCACGGCCGATGCGCTTCTCGGACTCAGCGCCGAAGCGGTCCTCGATGCTCAGAACCGGGTCGCGGCGGAAATCGGTGAGGGACCGGGAGAGCTGGCGACCTTCGGCGTTCCCGTCTCCGCTTTCTACCCGGTCGAAGGCAACGCGGTGGTGCCCGTGCCGCCACTCGAGGCCATCGCTGCAGGCATGGGCTCCGACGTGGCGGTGATGACGGGCAGCAACCGGGACGAGACGACTCTGTGGGGCTACGGCGACGTGGACGAGGAGAAGCTCGCCCGATATGCCGCGCTCTACGGCGCGCAAGGCGCCCTCGACGTCTACCGGAAAACCCGGCCGGGCATGACGGCGGAGGGGTTGCTGATCGCGCTGACCACCGATCACATGTTCCGCATTCCCGCCATCCGGATGCTTGAAGCCCGGCTGCGGGCCGATCCGGACAGCCGCAACTGGCTGTATCTGTTCTGCTGGAAATCCCGGGCCTTTGAGGGCCGTCTGGGCGCCACACACGCGCTGGAGATTCCTTTCGCTTTCGACAATCTGGACAAGGCCGGCGTGGACATCTTCCTCGGCCCGGGCGAATCGCCGCAGCATGTGGCGGACGTGATGCACCGGGCCTGGACCGGCTTCATACGTGATCAGGATCCGGGCTGGGGTGCCTACGATCTGGACGAGCGTCTGACCATGCGTTTTGACGAGGAATCCACGGTGGTGGCGGACCCGGATGCACAGGAGCGCCAGGCCTGGGAAGGCATCCGCTGACAGAACGACCGACGGACACAGGAGGGAAACAGAGATGCCCGAACTCGAAAAACTGCCCATAGACGCGCCGACCGATCGGATTCTCGAGGTGATCCACCGGGACGGCGCCCTGATTCTGACGGACGCCATTTCGGAGGAGGATCTCGCGGCGCTGAAGGGAGAGCTCATTCCGTACATGGACGCCACACCGGCAGGCGCGGACGACTTTACCGGTCGCGCCACCACCCGCACGGGTGCGCTGGTTGCCCGCTCGCCGAAGACCCGCGATCTGGTGATGAATGCCGCAGTCCTTGCGGCAGTGAAACAGTTTCTGGATCCGTACTGTCTCCGCTTTCAGCTCCATCTCACTCAGATCATCCGGCTCAAACCCGGTCAGGGAAAGCAGATGATTCATCGGGATCGCTGGGCCTGGGGTAAATATCTGCAGGGCATCGAGCCGCAGCTCAACACGATCTGGGCGCTCTCGGACTTCACCGAAGAGAACGGGGCAACTCAGGTGGTACCGGGCAGCGTCGACTGGCCGGATGACCGGGAGGTGAAGCCGGAGGAGATCTGTCAGGCGGTGATGCCGGCGGGATCGCTCCTGCTCTACACCGGCTCGGTCTTTCACGGCGGCGGGGAGAACCGTTCCACCGATGACCGGATCGGTCTCAACATCACCTACTCGCTGGGCTGGCTGCGTCAGGAGGAAAATCAGTTCCTCTCCTGCCCGCCGGAGATCGCCCGGGAGCTCGAACCGGCGCTTCAGGATCTGCTCGGCTACACCCAGGGAAGTTATGCGCTCGGCTACTACACGCCGCCGTTGCCACCCGGAGAAGGGCCTGAGATCGTCGGTCCTGAACACGCTGTGGGACGCCGTGCCGGGCAGCTGGGTGATCCGGATGGCGAGCTGCTCGCGGCTGTCACCAGCAGCTAGGAAGTTCCCCGGGACCCGGACGGCAGTCCCGCTTTGACCATGGCCCCGGTCAGCAGGGCGGAGTGTGCGGGATTCTTGGTGGGGAAGCTCCGCTCGAATATGGAGATGTCGAAAGCCGGATGACGCCTGAGCACCTGCTGCGCATAACCTGCCGCTCTTTCGCCGTCGCCGCGCAGTGACAGGCAGGCGGCCGCCAGTGCGTAGATGTGATAGTGGGCATTCGGTTCCTGCGTCGCCCGCACGGTCCAGTCAGCCGCTTCATCGAACTTCTGCTGCACGGCCAGGGACAGCCCGTGGCTGGAAAGAATTGCGAACAGCATGGGATCGAACGGAGACAGGCGCTGCGCCATGTCCAGATCCGGCAGGGTCTCCCGCGCGAGACCGGAGAGCGCGCCGATGAAACCCCGGGCGTAGTGACCCTGGGCATAGTTCGGGTTGGCGACCAGAGCGCGATCCAGCGCATCCACGGCCAGGTCATGCTCCCGATTGAGAAACCGGGCCCTGCCGAGGGCCCAGTGACCGAGCGCATCGCGGCTGTCGAAGCTCACGGCCTGCTCGGCAAACTTTAGTGCCTGGGCGATCTCCGCCGCAACGTCGTCCGATGCGTTGAGAAACGCTCTGGAGAAGTGATTGAAGGAAAGGCCCGCCAGCGCCCGGGCGAAATGCGGGTCCTGTTCCAGCGCCCGCTGCAGCAGTCCGTGAGCGAGCGCGTTGTCATCGGCCGTGAACCGGTAGATGTGCCACATGGCTCGATGGAAACACTCCCAGGCGTCCAGGTTTTCCGTCGGCAACAGACGTGCCCGCTGCATCTCTGCCTGATCGATCTGGGGTTCCACGATGGAGGCCACCTCATTGGCCAGGTCGTCCTGAACCTCGAACAGATCGCCGACCGGGCGATCCACCCGATCGGACCAGAGCTCGGCACCCTGTTCCGCGTCGATCAGATTCACGGTTACCCGTATCCGTTCATCCGTTCGCTGCGTGGTTCCGTGCACCAGATAGCGGACGCCCAGCTGTCGGCCGATGGCGCCGGCATCCTGTTCCGCCAGGGAAAATCTGGCTGCCGATGCGCGGGCGATCACGAAGAGACTGGGGAGCTGGGACAGTCGGGCGCTCAGGTCCACGGCGATTCCCTGGGCGAGCACGCCACCGCTGGCGTGGTGTCCCAGGTCCTCGAACGGCAGGACGGCCACCGAAGGCTTGGCCGGAAGCGGCCGGAGTATTTCTGCCTGCTCGGGTTCCGCAGCCGGAACGGCTGCCGGTGACGGCTGAGAGTCCGGCGTGGTGCCGACGATGCGGCGCCAGGCGGTGAGCAGCTCGCCATCGCTGAGTCCGGCATCCGTCACGCGCTTGCGCATCCGCTCCAGTGCGCCCTGAGCTTCCTGCTGGCCCTGCTGACTGTACAGGGCTTCCAGCAGCTGCACGTTCGCGTCGTGATCGAGCGGGTCCAGGGTGACCTGTTCCCGGGCATAGTCCAGCGCCATGGCGAGGGCTTCCGATCCGCCCGTCTGTGCAAGCCGTCTGATCAGCACGCCCAGCAACCGCTGATGCAGGCGATTGATCGCATCGCGCTGCGCGTCCAGCCAGACCTCGAATTCCGAGGTGGCACCGGTATCGAGCTCTGACAGCGGGCCGCGCTCGAACCGGTTCTCGTATTCGATCAGGGTCTCCAGATCGACATCGTCGGGCCTGTTGAGCAGCTCTCTGACGGCAGCCACATCGGTATGCACGTGCGTCCAGTTGATGCCGACCGAATCCCGGCTCGTCTCGAGCAGAGTCACCCCGCTCTCCGGCAGCAGGTCCCGAAGCTTGGTGAGGCTCCAGCGCAGTCCGGCACGGGGGTCCGCGGTATCCGGCCAGATCCACTCACAAAGCGCCGAGCGCGCGTGCGCCTTGGGTTCGAGCGCCAGAAAGGCGAGCAATGCCCGCGTTTTCCGGGATTTCGGCAGCGGCCTGGATTCGCCATCGACGCTTACGGTCATGGGTCCGAGCAGCTGTATTTCAACGACCCTGGTCATTGTGGATCTCGATCGTCGCTGAACAGAAAATAGTCATAAACCGTCCTGCCGATCTCCGCAATGGCGCGTTCTCCGGCTTCCACGTCGAGCGTGGAGGTGCCCCGCGTGTACACGGCGAGCACCACCGCCCCACGTTCTTCAGGCAGGGTCATCACGCCCACGTCGTTCACTGTGCCGCCCAGAGTGCCCGTTTTGTGCGCAAGCGGCAGCTGCTGGGCGGGCAGACGTGCGGAAAGACGGGTGCTGCCGGTCAGGCAGCGGGCCATGATGTCGCGCAGCGTTGCGCCGTGCTCGGCGTCCAGGTAGGCGTCCTGCCACAGACCGGTCAGCAGTGTGACCATGGCATCGGGCGTCCCCTGATCCCGGGGGTCCGAGAGCAGGGCCTGGTAGAAGCGGTTCCAGTCCGCTTCCTGCAGGCCGTCGAAATCCAGCGCTTCATACTGGCGGGCCATGGAAGCCTCCACGCGGGGAATCCCCATGTAGTCGCGGATCAGATCGGCGGTATTGCGGTCCACCCGCATGCCGCTGATGCCGGAATCGGCGAGCCAGGCCGTGACCGCTTCGCCTCCGCCGATGGTCCGAAACAGCACGTCCGTCGCCGTGTTGTCGCTCTGAATGAGGGTGGCTTCCATGAGGTTCAGCAGCGACAGCCGGATGCCGGGATGCGGGAACAGACGGGTGATGGGGGAGGAGATGACGAGGTCGTCCGGTTCCACGGCGATCAGCTGATCCAGGCTGAGCCGGCCTTCGCCCACCAGATGCAGAGCGTAGGCCGCCATGGGCACCTTGTAGGTGCTCGCCAGCGGAAACGCTTCCTCAGCGTTCACCTGAATACGCCGGCCGGACGGCAGATGCAGCGCGCTGACGCCGACGAAGACGCCGGCCGACGCTGCGTGACGCTCGATCTCGGCGGTAACGGTGTCCACATCCGCCTGAACGGCGGCGCAGTACAGGCACATCAGAAGGATCACGAAGGCGAAGCGATTGCGTCGTCTGATGGGCATGTTGCGCTTGAATCGGTTCCCGGGAGCGGCCAGTCTACGTCGATCGAACCCGGGGAGGAAATACGATGTCTGCTTATGAAAACGCACGGAAATTCTTTACCGCCTGTGAAGCCCCGGAGGGGTGGGCCGGCTGTGCACCCTATGTGGCTGAAGGCGCCAAGTTCAGCGCCCAGAGTGAGCCGCTCGTGGAGGTGGATACGGTGGAGGCTTATGCGGAGTGGATGAAAGGTTTCGGAACGGTGACCGCACCGGGTGCCAGCTATACGCTGCACGCGTCGGCCTGGGACGAAGCCAGCCGGACCGCGCTGTTCTATGCAACCTATCATGCCACGCACACCGGCGAAGGCGGCCCGGTGCCGCCCACCGGTCGATCGACCAACAGCGACTACGTCTACGCGGTCACCATGGGGCCTGACGACAAGGTTGCCCACATGGTGAAGACCTGGAACGCCCCCTGGGCAATGCGGGAGCTCGGCTGGTCGGAGTGAGCGCATGATCGATATCGGCAGCGTGGATACCGTGCTCGCGACGGCCCGCTCCGTCAGGCGTCGTCTGGATTTCCACCGGCCGGTGCCGAAAGAGGTGATCCTGGAGTGCATCGACATCGCGACCCAGGCGCCCACCGGGCTCGGCGGTGAGTCCTGGCGTTTCGTGGTGGTGATGGATCCGGACAGGAAGCGGGCCGTCGCTGGGATCTATGCGGAAGTGCTCGAAGAGCTGGCGGCAAGCCGGGGGATTGCCATCAAACCCACGCAGAAGGCGCTGGTGGCCCGGCTGCATGAAATCCCGGCGATGATTCTCGTCTGCACGGTCGCCGAGCGACCCGGTGAGGATCTGGCCCGGCAGGTAGCCTACTTCGGTTCCATACTGCCGGCTGCCTGGTCGCTGATGCTGGCGCTTCGTGCCCGGGATCTGGGTGCCACCTGGACCACCCTGCTCTCGAGTCGGCAGCAGGAGGTGGCGGCCGTCCTGGATCTGCCGGATTCCGTGGTGAACACGGTAATGCTGCCGGTGGGCTACACACGGGGTGCCAGGCTGAAACGGGCTGACCGGCTGGCAGCGCAGGCGGTCACCCACTGGGACGGGTGGGACCAGACAGGCGCTGAGTAGCGCGCATCAGGAAGAAGGGGGAGAAACGTCACGTGGGAACCATCACCGGGGTCCTCGGACCCATCGACGGCCGGGATCTCGGCTTCACGCTCATGCACGAGCACGTCATGGTCTGCGCCAGCGGATTGAGAGCGCACTATCCGGATCTGCTGGGTCCGGATCAGGAAACGCGCGCCGTTGCGGCGCTCAGGCGGGCGAAGGAGAACGGCATCGATACCATGGTGGACGCAACTACCTTCGATCTCGGCCGTGATCCGCTGCTGCTGAAGACCGTAGCAGCGGAGTCCGGCGTCAATCTGATCAACGTCACCGGCTGGTGGCTGGATGTTCCCCGCTTCATGCACGGCGTCGGTCCCAACCAGATGGCCCGGGAGTTCGTCCGTGACATCGAAGAGGGATTTCGCGGCACGGACGTGAAGGCGGGCCTTCTGAAGTGCGCGGCGGATTCTGAAGGCGTGACGCCCATGCTCGAAGTGATGGCCCGGGCGGTGGCGCGCGCTCATCTCGAGACCGGCGTGCCCATCATGGTGCATTCCTTTCCCACCGGTCAGGTGGCGCGCCGGCAGATCGAGATCTTCCGGGATGAGGGCGTGGATCTCACCCGGGTGAAGATCGATCATTCGAATGACACGACGGACACTGAATATCTGGAGTGGATTCTCGACCAGGGCTGTTATCTGGGTCTGGATCGCTACCCGGGCCGCAACGTGAGCCCGCACATGCGCACGCTGACGCTGAAGCGACTCATGGACATGGGATACGCCGACCGGCTCTGCCCGGCGCACGACTGTATCTGTCTGCACATCCACAAGGAAAACCCGGACGGATCAATTCCGGAAGAGCACGAGTTTCAGCGCTCGAACCCGGAGCAGTACCTCTACATCAAACGTTTCGTGATACCGGATCTGCTGGAGATGGGTGCCACCGAAGAGGATGTAGATGTCCTCTTCGTGGACAACCCGAGACGATTCCTGACCGGGGATTGAGCCGTCGGTGACGCAGTTACCGGATTTACAAAGTCCGCATAACCGTCAGCTTCTGTGAACTGTCTCCCCCGCGGGTGTGATCGTGCGCGCGGAAACGATTCCGCGCAGGTCATAACTTAGGTCCATCGACGTGTTGTAGCCGGTTGGGGACGACCGGCCGTTCGAAGGACCAGAATCATGACGAACTATCGTGCGCCCCTGCTGGCGCTGACGGCCTGTTGCTGCCTGCTGATCGTGCAGACGGTGGAAGCAGGCACCCGCGGCGGATGGCGTAAATATTTCGCTTCACCCGTTCTTTCCTTCTCGGTTGATCGCTCCCGGATAACCGCAGGTGAAAGCGCTCTGCTCAGCTGGGCGTCGGAAGGGGTTCGATACTGTATTGCCGATGAAGAGTGGAGCGGTCGGCAGGCCGTTCAGGGTGCTGTACGAGTAACGCCCGGAGCCGGGCAGCGTACGTACAAACTGACCTGCCGGGGCTGGCGCGGTTCGATCTCCAGGTCCGTGACTGTGGAAGTGGTTTCGCTGTCGGAGGGCAATCCGTCACCGGAGCCCGTACCTGAACCAGTTCCAGAACCCGCGCCGATCCCCGAGCCGGAACCCATTCCTGAACCGGAGCCCATTCCTGAACCGGAACCCGCTCCGGAACCCCAGCCGATCCCTGAGCCCGAGCCGACACCCGCACCGACGGTTGCGTTGACTTCGGCTCAGAGTGAAGTGGGCGCCGGCGGTCGGACGACGCTGACCTGGTCCAGCACGGATGCGGACGCGTGCACCGCCGGCGGCGGCTGGAACGGAAGTTTCGATACGAGTGGCAGCCGCGAGATCGGGCCGCTCTACAGCGATACCACCTTCACACTCAGCTGCGCCGGCAGCGGCGGGAGCGCGGGTGCGGCGACCACCGTACGTGTCGTACCGGCCCCGTTGGTGAGCCTGTCGAGTTCGGATGCCCTTGTGGAACAGGGATCCATGGTTACGCTCAGCTGGTCGGCGGAACATGCCAGCGGTTGCCGGGCGAGTGGTGGCTGGACGGGTGATCGCGCCACCTCCGGCTCTGAGCTCGTGGGCCCGCTCGAGAGCAGCACCACCTTCACGCTCAATTGCGAAGGCACGGGCGGCAGTTCCCTGCAGATGGTCTCCGTCAGCACGCTGGGAGAGATCCGCATCAGCTGGGTTGCGCCCAGCGAGAACGTGGACGGATCGGCGCTCACGGATCTGAGCAGCTACCGGATCTACTACGGCATGGAAAGCCGGACCTATTCACAGTCTGTGGATGTGCCGGATCCTTCAGCCACCAGCCACGCATTCAGCGCGCCGTCAGGCGACTACTACGTCACCATGACCGCGCTGGATACCGACGGCAACGAGTCGGTCTACGCGAACGAGATCCTCCGTACGGTTCCGTAGGTCGCGGAACCGCGCGGTGCCGGGTCTCAGCCTTCGGCCGTGAGCACCAGGGTGCCGGTGGTGGACAGCGTGCCGCCGGTGCCGTTCACCACGCAGGTGGTGGCGGACGTCTGCTTGCCGTCGATGCCGTTCACGCCGTCTTCCGCCGTGCCGGACAGCTGCCGGTAGGCTTCCACCAGCAGTTGCATGCCGTACATGCCGGAGTGGTTGAAGGACAGCCCGCCGCCATTGGTGTTGATGGGCAGTCGTCCGCCCGGGGCGGCATGGCCTTCCTTCCAGAGCGTGTAACCCTTGCCTCTGGGTGCGAGGCCCAGCATCTCCGCGGTGATGGCTGCCGTGATGGTGAAGGAGTCGTAGATCATGGCCATCTCCATGTCTTCCGGTCCGAGGCCCGCCATCTCATACGCGGTCGCCGCAGAACGGGAGGCAGACGTGGCCGTGAAGTCCTCCATCTCCAGCATGTTCGAGTGTCCCATGGATTCGCCCGCCCCGGCGACCCATACCGGGTTGGTTCTCAGGCTCCGGGCGATCTCCGGCTTCGCGACGATCACCGCACCACCGTGATCGGTGACGATGCAGCAGTGGAACAGCGTCAGCGGCCAGGCGATGAGACGCGCCTCCATGACGTCCTTGACGGTGATCGGGCCGCCGAACGGATTGGTTTCCTTGGAGAACATGAGGGCGCGCGGATTCTTCAGGGCCCACTCACGGGTGACCACGGAGATGTGGGCGAAGTCTTCCGGCGTGGTGCCGAACCGGTGCATGTGCCGGACCATGGCGTGGGCGTACTGGCTCGGTGCGCCGAACACACCGTAAGGCATGCTCATCTCGATGGCCGGGTCGATCTCTCCGGGTGCCATGTTGCCGCGCGGCCCGCCGCTGCCGCGATAGGACCATCCCGCCTGACCGTGACTGATCAGCGCGATGTCGATGATACCGGCATGGATGGCAGCCAGGGCATGGTGCACGTGCATCTGAAACGAGCAGCCCCCCACGCTGGTGGTGTCGATGTATCTGGGCTTGAGTCCCAGATGCTCGGAGAGCTGGCTCGACCAGCCGGCGGAAAATACGCCTTCGATATCGGAAATGGGAATTCCGGTCTGATCGGAGACGTTCTTGATGGCCTCGATGTGATGCTGCAGCGAGGTGACCTTCGGGCCACGCTCTTCGGGATAGCCGATCTCGTTGGACTCGGCGGCGCCGACGATTGCGGCCGCGTTTCTCAGATTTGCCGCCATGTCAGCCTCCCTCCACCACGCGGAAGAAGGGGATGTGCGTATCCTCGTCCGCCGCTTCGAATTCCACTTTCACCTTCGCCCCGATCCGGATTTCCTCCGGCCTGGCGGGATCCACGCCCCGCAGCACGGTCATCATCCGATCCCCCTCGTTCAGATCGATGAACGCGGTGACATAGGGCACCTCTTCCGCCCAGCCGCCGAACGCCCGGTGCTGCACGGCGTAGGTGTGGATGCGGCCTTCACCGCTGGCTTCGATCCATTCGAGTTCCATGGAGTGGCAGAACGGGCAGATGAGCCTCGGGTACCAGTGGACGCGGTTGCAGTTCGTGCATCGCGGCAGCATCAGTCTGCCTTCCTTCGCACCTTCCCAGAACGGTGCCGTGTGCTGAGCCTTCGGCGGTATGGGTTTGTTGTAGGCCACGGTTTTCTCTTTCCCCGGATCGATAGAGCCGGAAACCATAGCAGGTTATGGGCCGCCGCGGCATCTGCTAGGGTACGGTCGAATACACAGCCGAAGGGGGAGAACATGAGAAGGCGGGTATTCATGCAGTCGGCCGGTGCCGGAGCGGTACTGGCTGCCACGGCCCGTCCGGGCCAGGTCTTTGCAGGTCAGAGCGGGGAGCCCATGTACGCAGCGAACATCTATCTGGAAGGCAACTATGCGCCGGTAGCCGAGGAGCTCACGGCCACCGATCTCGAGATCATCGGTGAGCTGCCGAAGGAGCTGAACGGCCGCTATCTGCGCAACGGGGCAAACCCGATGGGCGAGGTGGATCTCGCACGCCATCACTGGTTTACGGGTGCAGGCATGGTTCACGGAGTGCGGCTTCAGGAAGGTCGGGCGCTCTGGTACCGGAACCGGTACGTCCGTTCAGCGGAGATCGTCGAAGCGCTGGGCGAAGATCCGGCCGGACGGCAGTTTGCCGGTTCCGCGAATACGCACGTGATCGGCGCTGCCGGACGCACCTTTGCCATCGTCGAAGCCGGATCGCCGCCGGTGGAGCTTTCCTATGAGCTCGATACCATCGGAGCCAACAACTTCTTCGGCACGCTGACCGACATGGCATTCACCGCGCACCCGAAGGTCGACCCGCAGACCGGTGATCTGCATGCCATGGCCTACAGCTGGCCGGGTTTCCTCGACCACGTTCAGTACGTGGTGGTGGGCCGGGACGGCCGGGTGAAGAAAACGGTGAACGTGCCGGTACCGGGCATGGTGATGATGCACGACATGAGTCTCACCGGCCGCTATGCGGTGATCTACGACCTCCCCGTGACCATATCGGGAGAGATGATCAACCGGGGCATGAGTTTCCCCTTTGCCTGGAATCCGGACTACCAGGCCCGGGTGGGTCTGCTGCCCAGGGACGGTGATGCGGAAGACATCATCTGGGCGGAGGTGAATGCCTGCTACGTCTTCCATCCGATGAACGCCTACGATGATGCCGACGGCAATGTGGTGCTCGACGTCTGCCGGTACGAGTCCATGATGGCGGCGGATCACAATGGTCCGTTCCGGGACAGCCTGCCGACGCTCGACCGCTGGACGGTGAATCCGTCGACCGGAAAGGTGAGCGAAGAACGGGTGGACGACAGCTTCCAGGAATTCCCCCGCTGCCACCCGGCGCTGAACAGCAGACCTTATCGCTATGGCTATGCAGTCGGCGTAGCGCCTGGAGAAGGCGGTCCCGGTTTTCCGGCCATCTACAAGCACGATCTCAGAACCGGTACGCGCAGCCAGTTCGACCTGGCGCCGGGTCGGCACAGCGGCGAACCTTATTTCATCCCCCGGGAAGGCGCGCGTGAGGAAGACGACGGCTATCTGATGTCGTTCGTGTACGACGGCGGGCGGAACGCCAGCGAGCTCATGGTGCTCGATGCCCGGGATCTGACACAGCCGCCTCTGGCCAGGGTGGTGCTGCCGGCCAGAGTACCCTACGGATTTCATGGCAGCTGGGTGCCGGACGGCTGGGATGGTCCGGCGGTGTAGGCGGTCAGCTTCAGCGGCGCTCGAGCCGTCCCGGCTTGATGGTGGGACAGTCAACGTTCCCCGAAAGATTCACTGATCGTCTTCCGGAGCGGCTTCAGCAGAACGTCCATCAGGGACCGCTGTCCCGTCCGGATGTCCACCTGTGCGGTCATACCCGGCACGATCCTGAGTATCTGCCCGGTCGTCGTCTGAACCGGTGAGTCGATCGGCCGCACGTGCACACGGTAGTACACCGCCGTCCCTTGCTCGGAAGTCTCCTTGAGCGTGTCCGCACTGACGTACGTGACCTCGCCGGGAGCCGCTCCGAAGATGGTGTAGTCGAATGGATCAAATCTGATGTTCACGGGCAGGCCCGGCTCGACCCGGGCGATGTCCGCCGGGCTGACGCGCGATTCGATCAGCAGCTCGTCATCGACGGGAACGATCTGCATGAGCTCCTCGCCGGGTCCGAGCACGCCGCCGACCGTGGTGACCCGGATATTCTTCACGATGCCCGGCACCAGCGCGACGAACACGCTGTTCGCCTGCTCTTCCTGCCGCCGGATCAGCAGCTGTTCGTTCTGCGCGATCTCGTTCTCTGCCTCGGTCAGCTCGAGCCGCGCCTCCTCGAGGAACTGGTTGCGCCGGTTGACGAGCCGGGCGTCGGCTTCGTTCAGGCTCCGTTCCGCACGCAGCAGCTCCGCACCGCTGGCATCGCCGTCCTCGTACAGATCCCGGACCAGGGCGAGCTCCCGGGTCGCCAGATCGACGGCAACCTGCAGGGTGCGCAGTTCTTCTGCGAGCCCCGTGCGGCGCTGTTCAAACAGCGCCTGTTCGACCCGGGTGATCTCCGGCGCTGACTCGGCCAGACCCTCCGGAAACTCGAGGGAGTTCCGACCGACGACTTCCGCGCGAAGGCGGGCCACTTTTGCCTCGAGCGCGTACAGCCTCGCGTTGATTTCCGCCACAGTGGAGGCGAACCGGGTCTGATCCAGCTGCGCCAGTACCTGCCCGGGCTGCACCCTGTCGCCTTCGCGAACCCGCAGCTCGTTGAGGATGCCGCCGTCCACAGACTGGATGACCTGCACCCGGCTGTCGGTGATGACCTCGCCGCTGGCCCGGGCCACCTCGTCGATCTGAAACACATTGGCCCAGACGATGAACGCCAGCATGCCGCCGGCGACGATCGCGAGCAGCGTCCGGTAGCGTCCCCGGTGCGCCTGCTGAAGACGCTCAGTCCATCGGTCCGTCTGTGTCATGGGCAGGGAGTCAGACCACATCTGCGCGCCCTCCCTGGCTGCTGCGGGGGTTCCCGGGACCCCGAACGAGCTGGGGTATGAGCTCTTCGGGGCTGCCATCGCGCACCACACGACCCTGCTGCATGACGAGTACACGACTGATCAGCGCGCTGGCAGGCAGAGGCCTGTGCGTGCTGACCACGAGGATGTCTTCCGGCCTGAGTTCCGACTCCAGCGTGCGCCAGACCCTCTGTTCCGCGTCTCTGTCCAGAGAGGCGGTCGGCTCATCGAGCAGCCAGATGCGCGGTCCGTTGATGATGACTCTGGCCAGCGCCACCAGCTGCCGCTGCCCGCCGGAAAGTCCTTCGCCGCCTTCGCTGATGGTTAGATCCATCCCAAGCGGATCTGAAGCGGCGATGGCGTCGATGCCGAGTTCCCGGCTGATTGCGAGAATCCGATCGTCTCCGGCCGTTCCCGTCAGGGACAGGTTGCTTCGCAGGGTGCCCCGGAAGAGCTGCACGGACTGCGGCAGATAGCCGATCTGGGTGCCGACCACCATGGGGTCCGTCTCCCACAGGTCCGCATCTCCCAGACGCACGCGGCCTTCGCCGGGCCGATAGAGGCCCGCCATGACCTTCAGCAGCGTGGACTTGCCTGCGCCGACCGGCCCCACCAGCAGCACCCGGTCACCGGCGGTGAGCGTGAGCGTTTCGATGTCCAGCTGACGGACAGGGGAGTCCGGGTAGCCGAAGCGGATGCTTTCCAGCTGCACCGTCTGTGCCGGGCGGGTCGGCACCAGGAGCTGCTGTTCCGGCCGCCGTTCGGGCGCGATGGCCAGCACCTGGTGCACCATCTCCAGTCCCTGTCTGACCCGCTGCCACTGCACCAGGTACTGAACGCTCTGGGCCACCGGTGCAATGATGCGGCCGCCGAGGATGCTGCAGGCGATCAGACCGCCCATGGTGAGAAGCCCGGCCTCTATCTGCCAGACGCCCACGACCACCGCGCCCACGTACGCCATGGTGGAGAAGCTGCTGGTGGTGATGGTGGACAGGCTGCTGATAGCCCGCTGCTGGATGCCGTACCGGTTGATGCTGGTCGTGAGATCCTGCCACTCGCGGGCAAAGCGCCAGCCCGCGTTGCTGGCGCGGATGGACTCGGCACCCCGGATGGTGTCCACCAGCACGCCCTGGCGTTCGTTGGCACGGGACAGCTGCTCGTGCAGCAGCGTCCTGAGTCGCCACTGACAGACGAGCCCCAGGACCAGGGCGGCCGGCAGCAGCAGGACGTACACCCAGGCCACGGCGCCGCCGATGACGGCGATGAAGACCAGAAACATGAGCGCGAACGGCAGATCGACCAGGGCAAAGACCACGGAGGCGCTGAAGAACTGGCGTATCAGATCCAGGCTTCCGACCTGGGCAGCCAGCGTCCCCAGGCTGCGGGGCTGGGTGTCGAGCTGCACGTGCAGCAGGTGCTCGAACACCTTCTCCGACAGACGCTGATCCACGGCGCAGGCGAGGCTGTCGAGGATGCGTGCCCGAACGGATTTGAGCATCCAGTCCAGCAGCACGACGATGGCCATGGCCGCTACCAGCGTGGTCAGGGTCGCGTACGCCATGGTGGGCACGACCCGGTCGTACACCTGCATGGCGAACAGCGAGGTGGAGACGCCGATCAGATTGACCAGGCAGGTGGCAATGATGATCTGCCAGAGCCAGCCCCGTTCTGCAAAAAGCTCGCTCCAGACCAGGCGGGACGCCAGGTTGCCGGTTGCCCCGGCGCTGCCGGTGGTTCCGCGTGGAGGTCGGATCCAGAGCACGTCGGCGCCATCCAGGTCCGACACCGGGATCGTCTCCGGCTCACCGTCGATTCCGGAGAGCCGGACGAGGCGGGCATCGGTTGCCTCTGCCAGCAGCCAGGCCCCGTCCCGCTGGATGAGCGCGGGTAGTCTGGCCGGATCGAAACGCTGCCATGGCAGCAGGGTCAGCGCCAGCTCCCGGACCTCGGCGGCGACCAGCACGGTCCTCAGCCAGGGAACGATGTCCTGCGGTTCCGTGCCGCAGACCGTCCCATGGTGGGCGCGGGCCAGCTGATCGGGATTGCAGGACACGCCGAGAGCCGCCAGCAGGCGCCTGATCAGGTGAGGATCCGGAGGCCCCCGGCCCTGCGTAGGTGTTTCGGTCATCGGGCTACTCTTCGAGCGGGACCAGTCCGTCCAGACCGCCGATGCGGGCCTGGAGACGCAGTGAGTAGATGACCCAGTCGCTCCTGGCCTGCACGAGCTGGCGTCTCTGCTCGAAGTACTCCCGCTGAATGTTGAGGAGGTCCAGCCAGCTCTTGGTGCCGCTTTCATACTGACGCTGGTAGGAGGCCAGCAGCGACTCGAGATCCAGCAGAGACTGGGTCTGCAGCTCGATCAGCTCGGTCTGAAGACGGCGGTTTCTCTGCAGCTGATCCAGGTCTTCCTGCAGCCGGATTCTCTCGGCGGCCAGATCCTGAGAAGCCGCCATCCGTTCGGCGGCGGCCTCCCCGCGGCGGCCACGGGCAGCGAAACCCATACCATCCAGGGTGGCCTCGAAGACGATGCCCACGTGATTGGTGTCCTGCAGCCCCGGCTGGTCGTGGTAGCGGTCGGCCTGCAGGTAGATGGTCGGTAGCGAGTCGGTTCTGGCTTCCTTCACCTGGGCTTCCGCTTCGGCGAGCATCTGCTTCTTGAGCCGGATGTCCGCGTTGTGCTCCATCGCCCGGGTCAGGAAATCCGTGTCCTCGCCCAGCGCCAGCAGCCCCATCGGCACAGGTTCTTCCGCGCTGATGCTTACCTGGGTGAGCGCGCCGAGCGCCATGTTGGCGCCCTGCCATTCGCTGATGGCCCGTCCGAGCTGGGCCCGCGCCTGGGAGAGGCGCGCTGCGGCCAGCCGGGCGTCGGCACTGGAGGCCAGCTGGCCTTCCACCCGTCGTTCGATCTGCGCAAGAAGCTCGCCATGCTCCGCCACGTTCTGCCTGGCAACGTCAATCTGATCGCTCGAACCGCGGACAAAGGCGTAGGCAGCGGCCGTGTCTTCGAGCAGCTGGCGCCGGACCCGCAGAAGGTCCGCCGCTTCCGTATCCATCTCGGCGTCGGCGACCGCAATCCGGCTGCTGATACGACCGAAGGCATAGATCGGCTGCCGCACGCTGAACACCGCAGGGCTGTAGCTGTCACCCGTTACCGAGGAGTAGCCGCCGTCGGATTGGGCCTGGGCGGACAGGGTGGGATACCGCTGGCTTCGGGCACGATCGGCCGCAAAACGACGCGCTTCAACCATGGCCGTCTGGCCGACGACGGCCGGATGGTGAGCAAGTGCGGCCTGGAGCGCATCGCTCAATCGGTCGGCGAAGCTCGTGCCGGCGGCACCCAGACTGCAGGCCAGCAGCGAAGCTGTGATGATGGTTTTGAGTCGGCGTCGTGTCATGCGTCCTCCTCGGAGAGATAGAGGTAGTCGAGCGGCGGATTCTGCGAGTTCCGATTCCTGGCGGCCGGGGCGCCATCCGGGAGCTTGTCGAACAGGGCGGCGGCCGCCTGCTCGTCGCCGGTCAGGCGATGAGCTTTCGCCAGATCGTCCCGCCAGAGCCGGTTCCAGGGGCAGCTTTCCAGGGCCCGGGTCAGCATCGCTATGCCTTCCGCGAATTGCCCCTTGTTGAGACAGACGATGCCCAGCATGTAACGCGCCGCGGCGTGCTCCGGCAGATGATGCAGGAGCTGCCGGAACCTGAGCTCGGCGGCGTCGAGATCGCCGGACTGGTAGAGATCGACACCGGTGTTCAGCCAGCCGGGCACGGGCAGAGTGACCATCTCGATCGGCTGCCACTCGATCTTCCGATTGGTCGCATCGATGAGCGGTCCGAGGTGGCGCTCATAGTGACGCCATCGACCTCTGGAGCTCTGATACAGCGGCTGGCGGACCTGCCAGACACTCGCGGTCTTCACCGGCCGGTCCAGGGTGTGAAATGCCAGCACCTCAGGTTCCCAGTCCACGCCGATGTGGTTCAGCAGTTGCCGGGCAGCGGTCTGTGGATCTGCGAGCAGATCCTCGTAGTGAACTTCCAGAATGTCCGCCGGAAACAGCGCCTGCCAGTGATGCATCAGCAGGTTGTGATCGGCGAGCTGCTCGCCGATCCAGTCCAGATCGTAGGCGAATCCCATGCCGCCGTGCTTGCCTGCGTAGTCCGTGAAGTAGTTGGAAATGGCAATGTCCCGCGGGTCGCGGCGGACGGAAATGATCCTGGCGTCCGGAAACAGGAGCTTGATCAGACCCACGTGCTCGAAGTTGTGCGGCAGCTTGTCTACGATGTGGTCCGCTTCCGGCGCGTAGGTCCGCAGCTCTTCGAGCACATTTGCGGCGATGCCGTGCACAACGCCGGGGTCCAGGTCATCAACGCAGTCCGGATAATGCCGGCCGGATCCGGTCCTTCGTTCCCAGCGCTCCAACCCGGCGATCACCCCCGGGATGGTGCCGAGTTCACCGGCGCCGTGGATGCGACTGTGACCTGCGACGATCTGCTCCACCAGCGTGGTCCCGGAGCGCGGCATGCCGACGATGAAAACGGGAACGGTCGTGCGCAGCCCGCTGCCTGCACGTTCACGAAAGAGTTCAGCCGGAAACGCGTGCCGGATCCGGGCGCATCGATGCCGGTGCGCTTCCGGCTCGTAGTTCAGGAAATGCCGGCTGATGGAGTTGGCCTCCCGGGCGAGGTCGAAGGCCTTCCGGTAATCTCCGTGCTTCTCCCAGGCAGTGGCGAGCTGGAACAGAAGGCCGGGTCGCACCGAGCCCTCCATGGCGGGGGTTCGGGCGATGTTTTCCATTCTGCTGAGTGCGTCCCGGTCATCCGGAATGCGACCCAGATTCAGCAGGTCCCCGTGGCCGAGCGAGGGATCGATCCGCCGGAGGCGCTCGAACAGCGCCTCCGATTCGTTGAAGCGGCCAAGGTGTGTGGCCAGCCGAGCCAGACCCTGAAGGGCCTGCACCTGATCAGACTGCTTTTCGATGATGCTTCTGTAGCGTGCTTCCGCGGTGTCGTATCTGCCTTCCTGGGCATCCAGGTCTGCGAGCAGGACGGCGTGCTGCGCGCGCCAGGCCTCCACGTCGTCCGGCCCGTTCGAGTCTCCCGGCGCTGACAGAGCCTCGTTCGCGCGATCAGCCGCTGTGCGTGCCAGCACCGGATTCACGGGGAGCAGCGCGGCTGAGAGCCTGAGCCAGAGTGGGACCACGGGCATGTCCCGGCGTTCTGCGGCGTCGATGGCGCGGCGGATGAGCCGGATACCCTGCCGGATCCTGCCCTGAAGGAATGAGAACTCGGCGGCCTGCCGATGCAGCTCAGGACTCGAGGGATAGTGCCGGAGAGCGCGTCGCAACGACTCCTCTGCGGCGTCGTGGCGATCACCTGCAGCGAGGTGCAGTGCCAGCGCGACGGCCAGACGACACCAGTCGTCTTCGGACAGCGTTTCCCGTTGCTGCGAGAGCCAGTCATCAGCCTGGTCGATCTCGCCTCGAGCCAGCCAGAGCGCCAGCTGCATCTCGCGGAGATGGTGATCATGATGACCCCGTTGCGCTTCCGGCCAGTCGAGGCGCTCCGAACTCCAGAATCGCTGCGCCTCGGCAAGACAGCTTGTCATATCCTCCAGGTGGTCATCTTCCAGGTGGAGCCTGAGCAGTTTCTGGTAGGCAGCCAGATGCGGCCGTCGGTCGATACTCTGCCGGTAGAAATCGATGGCGTCTTCCCGCCTGCCCTGCTGCAGGGCGCACCACGCCAGCCGGGCCAGCAGAAGCGATTCGATCCCTGCTCCGACTTCCGCGCCTGCCAGGATGTCCAGGCGGGCACACTGCAGAATGCAGTCGGCGGCTTCGAGATCGCCGAGTGCGATGCGCACGGCCGCCAGATCGACACGGACATCCAGGTCGAGTGCGCGCAGGTCGAGCGAGGCGAGGATGTCCCGGGCGTACCGCGCATGGCCGAGATGCGCTGCTGCCAGCGCTTCGAGCACCCGTTCATCCGGCGTACCGGCACGGGTCTCACAGAGCAGGTCCCGTATGGCCGTGTAGTTGTGCTGCTCCGCGAGGCGACGAAGTGTGGCGGGGGAGGCCAGCATGAATCAGGCGAGCCCCTGCGAGGTGAGGATTCCGGCCGGCATGGTGATGCTGAACGCGACGCTCAGATTGGTGCCGATCGCCGAGCCGAAGAGGGTGACGCTGTCTGTCGCGGTGCCGACGGTGCGGTTGAAGGTCGCATTCTGCAGCACGGCGGCCGTACCGGCGCCCGTGGTCTGCCAGGTGGCGCCGTTGCCGGCCGCTATCGCCGCGTTCACCGGACCGCTGCCGGCACCCAGGATCGGTGAGCCGGTACCGACCAGAGTAATTCGGTCGCCGCTGTCCAGATTGTTCACGCCATCCCATTGCTGACTCGCGGGGAGGCTGATGCCTTCCGATGTGCTGTCGACCAGAAGGTAGATGTCGTAGTCCACGCCGGATTGAAACGTCCGGCCGCTGTGACTCGAGCTGTCACCGTCGGGCAGATCGAAGACCACGATGCTGGTGTCCGCTTCGACCAGGTCGTTGATGTTGAGCGTGACCGCCTGCTGGCTGCTGTTACCTTCAGCGTCGGTGGCGACCACATTGAAGGTATAGACGGATTCGGTCTCGAAGTCCGGATTGGCGGTCAACCGTACCTCCCCATTGGCGGGGCCGATCGTGAAATCGCCCGCGTCCACGCCACTGAGGGACCAGGTGATCGCACTCTCATCCGTGGCGGTGGCGGTGTAGACCAGCTGGTTGGCGCCACTGTTCTCGTCGATGGATCCGGCCGAGCTGCCTGAGGTGATCACCGGATCGTTCTCGTCGACGTCGTTGATGTTGAGTGTGACGGGCTGGGTGCTGCTGTTACCTTCGGTGTCGGTGGCGATCACGTTGAAGGTGTAGACGGATTCGGTCTCGAAGTCCGGGTTGGCGGTCAGCCGCACCTGGCCATTGGTGGCACCGATGGTGAAATCACCGGCATCCACGCCGCTTAAGGACCAGGTGATCGCACTGTCATCCGTGGCGGTGGCGGTGTAGACCAGCTGGTTGGCGCCGCTGTTCTCATCGATGGGATTGGCGAGCGCACCTGAGGTGATGAAGGGTGCGGAGTCGTCCAGATTGTTGATGGTGAGCGTGACGGGCTGGGTACTGCTGTTGCCCTCGGCGTCGGTGGCGACCACATTGAAGGTGTAGACGGATTCGGTCTCGAAGTCCGGGTCGGCGGTCAGCCGCACCTGGCCATTGGTGACGCCGATGGTGAAATCACCGGCGTCCGCGCCGGTGAGGGACCAGGTGATGGCACTCTCATCCGTGGCGGTGGCGGTGTAGACCAGCTGATTCGCGCCGCTGTTCTCGTCGATGGATCCGGCCGAGCCGCCGGAGGTGATCACCGGGTCGTTCTCGTCGATGTCGTTGATGGTCAGAGTGACGGGCTGGGTATCGCTGTTACCCTCGGCGTCGGTGGCGATCACGTTGAAGGTGTAGACGGGCTCGGTCTCGAAGTTCGGATTGGCAGTCAGCCGTACCTGGCCGTTGCTGGCGCCGATCGTGAAATCGCCCGCGTCCACGCCACTGAGGGACCAGGTGATCGCACTCTCGTCGGTGGCGGTGGCGGTGTACACCAGCTGATTCGCGCCGCTGTTCTCGTCGATGGATCCGGCCGAGCCGCCGGAGGTGATCACCGGGTCGTTCTCGTCGATGTCGTTGATGTTGAGCGTGACCGCCTGCTGGCTGCGGTTACCTTCGGTGTCGGTGGCGATCACGTTGAAGGTGTAGACGGATTCGGTCTCGAAGTTCGGGTTGGCGGTCAGCCGTACCTGGCCATTGGCAGCACCGATGGTGAAATCACCGGCATCCACGCCGCTTAAGGACCAGGTGATGGCACTGTCATCCGTGGCGGTGGCGGTGTAGACCAGCTGATTCGCGCCGCTGTTTTCGTCGATGGGATTGGCGAGTGCACCTGAAGTGATGGAGGGTGCGGAATCGTCCCGGTCCACGATGGCGAGTGTGACATCCAGATCCGAATCGTTGCCCGCGGTGTCTGTGGCCGTCACCGTGAAGTCGTAGCTGGGCTGAATCTCGAAGTCCGGGTTGTCGATCAGCGTGACCTCGCCGGTATCGGCGTCAATGCTGAACGCAGCGGCATCGGTACCGGAGAGCGTCCAGGTGATGCTGCTTTCGTCCGTGGCCATCGCCGTGTAGACGATCTGGCCGGCGCCGCTGTTCTCGTCGAGATCGGGTGCGGTGCCGCTGGACGTGATCACCGGATCGTTCTCGTCGATGTCGTTGACGGTAAGCGTGACGGCCTGCTCGACGCTGTTGCTGGCGCTGTCTGTCGCGATTACGGTGAAGCTGTAGCTCGATTGCGTTTCGAAATCCGGATCTGCGGCGAGGGTGACAGCGCCCGTACTGGCGTTGATGCTGAAGGCACCCGCATCCGTGCCTCCGAGCGTCCAGGTGACCGGCCCCTCGTCCGTTGCCATAGCGGTGTAGATCACCTGTCCGGCGCCGCTGGCATCGTCGACCGCCGCCGTGGCGCCCGAGGTGATCACGGGCGGATCGTCCAGATCGTTGACCGCGAGGCTGACAGCCTGCTGGCTCCTGTTCCCCGCTGCGTCGGTCGCGATTACCGTGAAGCTGTAGCTCGATTTCGATTCGAAATCCGGGTTCTGCAGGAGGGTGACCGCCCCGCTCGTGCGATCGATGCTGAAGGCGGCGCCATCGCCCGTCGCGGCCAGGCTCCAGGTGATGGAGCCGGTATCGGTGGCAGTTGCCGTGTAGACGACCTGGCCGGCACCGCTGTTCTCGTCCAGGGCATCCGCCGTATCGTCGGAAGTGATAGTGGGTGGCGTCGAATCCGCAGGCGTGCTCCCGCCGCCACCGCCGCCCCCTCCACCGCCGCCAGCGGCCGCGGCCAGCCCGAGCGCGGCGACTGCGCCACCGCCCCAGAGGAGGTAGTTGTTCCCGCCGCCGCCCGGGCTTTCCGTCGGTGCGACTGCCGGTGCTTCGGCTGCCTGAGGTTCCGCGGACCAGAGGGTCTCTCTGCCATCGGTGGTCTCGGCGAGTACGGGTGAATCGGCAGTGAGCGGCGTGCCGGAGAACGGGCCGGCGCCACTGGCGACGTCAGTGGTCGGGTGAAAAGTCGCGCCGGCGACGGTAAAAAAGCCCTCCAACGTCAGCGTCTCGACTCCGCCGACCTGGAGCACCAGGTTGTCTCCCTGTTTCTGCGCGACGAGAGACTCCGGGGCCTCGTAGTTTGAGCGGTCGATCAACGCATAGGCCGCATTCGGATCGACGGCGAGCTGCTTCGTGTCCTCCAGCGGGATCCATTCGATCGTACCGTCAGCGAGTCTGCGGGTGAGCACCAGGTTGGTTTCGTTGGGGCTGTTCATAACTCAATATTTCGAAGCTATCCGTGGTCGTTCTTAAAGTCCGGCCAGAAGCCGGCGAGTCAGTTTCCGAGAGTGAAGTTGACGCTGCTGCGTACGGGCAGTGGCCGGCCGTTGTACAGGTACGGCTCGAACTGCCAGTCGCTGATGGCGCGCAGAGCGGCCCGTTCGAGCTTTCGTGGGGGATCGTTGATGACGTCTATGTCGGTGACATCGCCCGTCTCGGTGACCGTAAACAGCACCGCAACGGTTCCATTGGCGTTGCGTGGCCACCGGGGAGCGACCTGCTGGCGTGCGACGAGCTGGTCGACGGGTATGATGGTGTCGAACTGGCCTGTCTGCGCCGCGGCCAGTTTCTGTCTGAATTCCACCTCGGCCTGCAGATCGGCAACCAGGCTCGGATTGGCACCGGTCATGTTCGCGGACGCCAGCGTGCTTTCCGCTTCCAGCAGTTCGTTCCTGGCCAGCTGCGCCAATGCCTGATTGATCAGCCCTTGCTGTATGGCTTTGATGCCCTCTGCCGCCTCGACGGAATCAGGCTCGATGTCGAGGACCTTGCTGTACAGCGTGAAGGCGCTGGCTTCCGCCGGCGTCACCAGACGCCCTTGCGCGAGTGCAAGATCCGCGGTTGCGAGGATGCGGACAGGATCGACAGCGGGTTTGTCGAGAGCACGCGCATCCGGGTCCGGAGCATCTGCCTCAGGGGCTGCCGGTTCGGCTGGGCGGATCGTCCGATCTGCGGCAGCGATCTGACCGGCAGGTTTTTCAGCATCGGGCGTTGTCTGCGCCGGCGGCGGTGAGTATCTGGTTTCTCCAGACGGGGCTTCGGCAATGCCCGAGCTCGAGTCAGGAGGAGATCCCTCCGGATTCGACTCGACGGGAACGTCGTCGGTGGTGTCGGGCAGAGGTTGCGGTTCAGGGGCGACCGTCACTGAAGAAATGTCTTCGGCCTCCGCAGCGTTCGTCGGCGTGGAAGGGGATTCGTCCGCACTCCGCTCCACGACCTGCGGCTCTGGAATCACCGGTGTCCGGGCCGCGGTCTCTGGCTGCACGCGGCTTGCCGGTGTCCAGTCCCGGCCCATAATCATGAAGAGCAGAATGATGGAGGCTGCCGCGGTGATCAGGATCGCCGCCTTTACCGGCTCGGGCAGCGGACGACGGTCGAGATTCGTTTCCGACTCCGGCCTGCTCGTCTCCGGCCTGGCGGGTGGTTTGTCCGCGCGGCGGACCTGCTGATCCCGGGGTTGTGCGCGCTCAGGTACCGATGAGGCAGCCGGTGCCGCGATGGCCTGATCCGCGCGGCTTGTCGGCACCAGCTGCTTTGAAAAAGATCGCCTTTTCGGACTGATTGGCCTGCCGCCGGTGGCTGGATCGCTGCCAGGCTTTCCTGCCGCTGCCTTTCGATCGGTAAAAGCGATGGGCTTCTCAGAGGATTCCTGTTTCGGTCGCGGCTCAGGCGGTTCCGGCGCCGGCGACTTCGGCATTGGCGTCTCTGACACCGGCGTCCCTGACATTGTCTCCTCCGGGACATCCGTCTGGTGTGTGGGCCCCTGCTCCACAGCGCGGATGTCCAGAGGCTCACCGGCGCTCTCGAGGTCGGAAAAATCAGTGTCCAGGTGCAGGACATTGTTCGGCAACCGGATATCCACGCGACGGTATACGGGTAAAGGTGCACTCCGCCGGCTCTCTCCACTGGGCGTCACCAGCTCGTGCGTGCCCGCGGCCTGCAGAATCACCCCGCCATCGTCGGAAATCTGCAGCTCCAGTTGAGCATGCGAAGGGTCGAAGGAGACTGCGCCGGAAGGCGTTTCACCCAGAGGCATTCGCGGACGGACGCGCACGACCATGTAGCCATGGCTGTCCATCAGGTACCACTTGCTGTCGCCCTTTATCTGTTCGGGTTGTCCCATTGCCGCCCTTTCTGCGCCGTAGTTCTGTTTTCAGCGCGGAAAGTAGATAAGCACGGAGGCGATTGAGTGTCCAGAAAGGGATGATTGGCGGGGTACTGCGCCATTGGCGGCCACCCGGAAGGAGACGACACGCGTTTATGTCAATTATTTTGCTAAACTGGCGGCGGTCCGGAGATGCCGCCAGTCTGTTGCGGAGCAGGTGTGTTCAGTCGTTCTCGACGAGTCCGGCGAGTTCCGCCGGTGTGAGATTGAATGCGGCGGCGACCATGTTGAAGAACCGGATTTCCTTGCTGGTAATCCGGGCATCGCTCACGATCACCTCGGCCAGGGCTTCCGCAATGGTGATGCGGTCCTGCACGTCCAGCACACGAGCAGCGCGGGTCAGGTACTTTTCGAGCGGCTCGGTCTCGAACAGCTTGGAATTCGCCTGAACGCGGACCTCGGCCTCGCCGATCTCTTCGCCGATGACCTTTTCGATGATCAGACGAACCGTCTCGATTTCCACCGGCTTGATGTTGGTGTCGGAAGCCGTGGCCCTCGCCAGGGTCATCACCGTGACTTCCTTGAATAGCTCCTGCTTCTCTTCCTCGGTGGGCTCGCCGCCGCCGAAGATCTTCAGGATGTTGCTGAAATTGCTGATGCTCATCGGTGTGTCAGTCCCCGCTGGCTTTTTCCAGTCCCCCACCCCGAGGGTCTGATCGGGCGGAGTATACAGAAAAATGCGGGAGCGGCGGATACCGCCGTCCCGCGCCGCAGGGGCGTTTCAGGCCACGGTCGGGCGCAGCGAAGCCTGCACCGGGACCTCGACCACGAGGGATCCCTCTTCGATGAGGATCTGGTGGACTTCGGTCATGGGCAGGTAGGTAATGCCAGGGCCTTCCGGCGTCCGACGGCTGCACCTGGCCATTCCTGATTCCGTATCGGTGCCGAGCACGAAATGAATGGCGTCATCGTGCGTGAACACGCGACCCAGAATCTGCGCTTCGATGGAGCGTATGAATGCATCTGTCATGGGGCGCAGTATCCACAAGCGGGGGGCGCGCTTTTGTGCGCCACGCACGGCCTTACACCGGCCTTACAAACCTGACCCGCGAAAGCGTTCAGGGGTCGAAACAGCGGGTCAGCGTTCCGGCGGTCCCATCTGCTGACTGTCGATGGCGCGCGCCCCGGTGAACACCGGCGCCGGCCGGCTGCCGCGGCGCTGCTCGAGCCAGATCACGCCGTCGTAGGGCTCGCTGTTGCCCCGGGTCCCCAGGGCGTCCGGATCTCCGTCGCCGTCCAGGTCCCGGAAGAGCCACTTGTCGTACATGCCGCGCTTGCGCCGGCTGATCTGGTGGGCCTGCCAGCCGGGATTTCCGTTCTCGAACCACAGGATCCGGCCGAGCGGCTCGTCGACCGTGACCAGAGGCCCGTCCCGGTCCCGTGGTCCACGGCTGTAGGCACCGCTGAAGACATCCAGATCACCGTCGCCATCGATGTCCACCAGACGCACGCTGACCAGCTGATCGGGCAGCGCGTCGCCGATGCGCTCGAATCCCCAGAGACCGTCCGGCGCTTCCGGCTGACTGAGAAGCACCAGCACACCCGGCCAGGCAGTGCTGAGGATGTCGGTTCTGCCATCTCCGTTCAGATCGGCGTAGTCCATGTTGAAACCGGTGATGGCCAGCTCAGCCGGTGCACCCTCGGGCTGAATCCGATGTTCCTCGAAGACGAAGGCGCCCCGATTCTCGAACCAGAGCACACGCCGTTCCCGGCGGGAACCCGCCACCACGTCCAGATCTCCGTCTCCGTCCAGATCCACGGGTTCGGCGTTGATCGGCACCTGGGCCCGGCCGAGCACCTGTTCTTCCCAGGCGTCCCCGTCGAGCGGGTCTTCGGGCAGGTGGAAGAGCGAAAACGGCAGTTTCCCGGGTTCCGCAATGTCGCCGGGATTCTGAGCGCCCTTATTGGCGGCGGAGATTTCCGGCCGGCCGTCCCCATCGAAGTCGGCGAAAAAGGCGCGGATCCATGAGCCCCGGTTGCGTGTCACGGGCGGGATGGTGCTCTGCCAGGTGCGGGTTCTCTGTTCGACGCCCGGGTTCTGGAAATAGATGAGATGGGCGAGCTCACAGGCCACCAGCACATCGGGGTGACCATCGCCGTTGGCGTCCGCGATGGATACGTCCTCCGCCGCCGCGGCCCGGGCGCCGGAAGCGAGCGTGGTGAGCGTCCACCCATCCGGGTCTGCCGAACCCCAGGCGATACGCACGTGGCCGACGGGTTTACCGTCGTAGATGGTGTCCGATTCATGCACGGAAACGATGTCCTCGTAACCGTCGCCGTCCAGGTCCGCCATGGCCAGCCCGTCGCTGCCGGAGAGATCTGACACCCCGAGGGTGGGATCGTCGATGACGTGTTCGCGCCAGGTGATGTGGCTGCCGTCCCCGGCGCGGGCGTTCCCGTTCCGTGCAGCCAGCGGCGTTTCGCAGCGCACACAGATCGGCGGTACGTCCATTGCCGACATGAGGCGCAGCCAGAACTGCTGATTGAAATCCGCATCCGGCGCATCGCCAAGGCGGACGACCACCAGCTCGAGACTCGGGACGACATAGACCCTGCGTCCCAGCGCCCCCTGAGCGGCGAACAGATCACCTGGTGCTGAGGGGATCAGCGATGGCGCCTCCTCACCCCGGGGGGTGACCACCCGTTGACCGTTCAGCCACCACAGATAGCCGTAGGCGGGATTGAGTGTCTGAGACGGGGTCAGGGACGCCTGCAGGAAGTCGGCCTCGATGAGGGCACGACCTCCGAGACGACCGCCATCGAGCATGAGCTGCCCGAACCGGGCCAGATCACGGGCGCTGGTGACGAAGCCGGCGGTATTGGCATCGGCGCTGCCGCGCAGCCAGGTCCTGGGCCGCCAGCTCGACTCGGTCATGTTGAGCGGCCCGGTCAGCCAGTCGCGCGTGAGCGTGCCGATATCCGTCCCGGTCACCGCTTCCAGCACGTTCACCAGCAGGCTGTAGGCGCGCGTGTTGTAGCGCCAGCGTTCTCCGGGGCTTGCTTCGGCGGTGAGCTTCGGTGTCAGTCCGCTGGTCATGGTCAGCAGGTGCCGGAGCGTCACCTCCGCCTCTGCCACAGGCTCGGAATGGCTCCAGCCGGGTTCGAGAAAACCGGTGACAGGCGCATCCAGCGTCAGAAGCCCCTGCCCCAGCGCCATGCCGATGAGAATGCTGACCACGCTCTTCTGGACGGACGCAACATCCTCGAGCGTGCGGCCGTCGTCGAGGATTTCGGCAACCATCCGCCGCATCCGGACGTTGTCCGGCGGCGTCCAGTATTCCTCCACCACGCGTTCGCCCCGGTGGGTGATGAGCAGGGCAGTGCTGTTCTGGTCCCGGTTGTAGACGATCAGCGCGTCCAGCTCCTGCTGCCGCCACGCCGATGCTCCGGTCTGACCCAGAACGGTGGGAGCGGCAAGGGTAAGCGCCAGCCAGCACATCGACCGTAACGCTCTGCCGGTACGTGTCGGATTCCCCATGCCCTGCCCTCTGCTACCCTGTCCATTCAAGAGTAATCGTCGGGATCATCTTTCACCATGTCGGAATCGGGCGCAGGGCGCGGCACAGACGCAGCCAGACACAAGAACGATATCTACGGGGACGACCTGAAAGCACAGGGAGAGGCCGCCCCGGCCATTCCTGCCGCCACGGTGATTCTGCTGCGGGACGACCCTGATCCGCGTGTGCTCATGCTGCACAAGACCTCCAGGATCGCCTTCGGCGGCATGTGGGTGTTCCCAGGCGGCAGAATCGACGAGGAAGATCATCCGGAGGATGGCGATATCGATGTGGCGGCCCGGAATGCGGCGGCCCGGGAGACCATGGAGGAGGCCGGTATCGAATCCACGCCGGACGATTTCATCTGGTTTGCCCACTGGACACCGCCTGCCATCACACCCAAGCGGTTTGCCACCTGGTTCTTCGCTGCCGAGGCGACCGGTCACGACGTGGTCATCGACGGCGGGGAAATCCAGGATCACGAGTGGTTGAGTCCGGCCCGGGCGCTGGAACGTCATGCGGCGGGAGAGATCGATCTGGCGCCGCCCACCTGGATTACCCTCTACCAGCTTTCACTGTATGGGAGCACGGCGGACATACTGGCCAGGCTGCGAGCGTTCGAGCCGAAGATCTACGAAACGAAGATCGGCAAGGATCCGGAGGGTGTGCGCGTGGCCATGTGGGCGGGCGATGCGGGCTATCCGTCGGGAGACGGCAGCGTGCGGGGAGAGCGGCACCGTCTGGTCATGCGCCCGGAAGGCTTCGTCTTCGAGAATACGGTGGAGGTCTACTGAGGGACGGGCCGGCATTCCGGCCCATCCCCGTTCAGCGACGGACGGTCAGTTCAGCCGCCAGCCCAGCTCCAGACGCCACATGTCGAACTCCGGGTCTGCCGCGTCCTGAGCACCGTCCAGAAAGATCCGGTTGATGCTGCCTTTCACGAACATGCGGTTCTGGAAGTCGTAGCGCACGCCGAGGCCCGCGTTCCAGGAGAAGCGGGTGTCGTTGTAGGTGCTGAAGAAGTTGGCGCACACATAGCCCCACCAGGGATCCCACCAGCAACCGGTCGACGGCGGACCGTCCGTGACGTTGGAGTCCACGTGGGTCCAGCCGAGGCCCAGCTGCAGATAGGGTGTGAAGTTGCCTTCGAGAACGTTCCAGGTGCCGTTCAGCGCTCCGTTGAAGACGCTGGCCTCGTGGGAGATCGTGACGGGATTGCCGGATTCCGGCACGATCACGGCATCGTAGTCGGGTTTCACGAAACTGGCGTCGAAGCCCAGCGAGAGGTGCTGATTGAAGTTGTAGCCGAATCCGAAAGCGAAGCCGGTGGCGCTGTCGAAATCGATGCTGGAGCCGCCGTCGCCGTTGGAGGATTCTGAGCTCGTGCCGATGAGCTGGATGGTCGCCTCCCAGCTCCGGGCCCGGTCTGCGCTGGCGGGTACCGTCGCCAGCGCCAGCAGTGTGAAGGCAGCGATTGCTGCCGCGGCAGATCCGTTTCTCAGTTGCATGGTCGTTCCTGTCTCTGATCGATTCCCTGGAATCACTGGTTACCCGGCTGCGCGGTCAGATTCTGCAGCACGTTCTCCACGCTGAGCGAGCCGCCCTTGGTGGGTGGAAACTCCTTGAAAGTGGCGAGGAATTCCCCGACCAGTGCCTGGGCCGGCACGAACGTCCACATCTGGTCCGCATAGAAATGGCGGGTATAGAGTGCCGAGTCCGGGCTCACCTCGAAGGGATCCATCCTCAGATTGATGATCAGCGGCCAGCTGGGCGTCTTCCGGTAGGCCTCGTTGATGGCGCCTTCCATGATGGTGAAGTGAATCTTCCAGTCGTTGTAGCGCAGGGCGTTCAGATGGCCGCCCGCATCGAAGTAGAAGATCTCGTTCCGGGCGCTTTCTCCCTCGCCGGACAGAAGTGCCGTCTGATCGTAGCCGTCCAGGTGCGCCTTGAAACGTTTGCCGTTGGCCCGGTGGCCGCCGTTCTTCAGCTTTTCCTTCACGTCCGGTTCCCCCGCCGCAGCCAGGATGGTGGGCATCCAGTCCTCCTGGGAGAAGATGTCGTTGATGACGGTGCCGGGCTTGACCGTACCAGGCCAGCGCACCATCTGCGGGACCCGGAAGCCGCCTTCCCAGGTGGTGCCTTTCTCGCCGCGGAAGGGCACGGTGCCGCCGTCCGGCCAGGTGAATTTCTCCGCGCCGTTGTCGGTGCTGAAGACGACGATGGTGTTGTCGGCGATGCCGAGCTCGTCCAGCTTGTCGAGCAGAATGCCGACGTGATCATCGAGCTGCATCATGCCGTCCGCGTAGAGGCCATAGCCCGATTTGCCTTCGTACTCTTCGGAAAGATGGGTCCAGACGTGCATGCGGGTGGAGTTGTGCCAGACGAAGAAGGGCTTGCCTTCCCGGTGGGCCCGCTCGATGAAGTCCAGGCTTGCGGCGAGAAATTCCTCGTCCACGGTCTCCATACGCTTGCGGGTGAGCGGCCCGGTATCCTGAATCTCGCCATCCGCGCTTGCCCGCAGCACACCCCGGGGCCCGAAGCGTTCACGGAATGCGGGATCCTTCGGGTAGAACTCGGATTCCGGCTCCTCCTCGGCGTTCAGGTGATAGAGGTTGCCGAAGAACTCGTCGAACCCGTGGTTGGTGGGGAGATGCTCGTCCCGGTCGCCCAGGTGATTCTTACCGAACTGTCCGGACACATAGCCGTGATTCTTCAGCAGCTCGGCGATGGTCGGGTCCTTGTCCTGGATGCCCTGTTCGGCCCCGGGCATGCCGATGGTGAGCAGACCGGTGCGGAAGGGATGCTGACCCAGCACGAACGAGGCGCGGCCGGCGGTGCAGCTCTGCTGCGCGTAGGCATCCGTGAAGATGGCGCCTTCCCGGGCGATCCGGTCGATGTTGGGGGTTTCGCCGCCCATCATGCCGTTGTGATAGGCACTGATGTTGTACATGCCCACGTCATCGCCCCAGATCACGAGAACGTTGGGTTTGTCGGTCTGGGCCGCGAGCGTGGCGGAAGCTGCAAGCAGCAGCATCGCACAGAGCGAAGTTCTGATCCGTTCCATGGAAACTTTCCTTTCGTGTTTTGAGGACTGCCCCCAGGCAGCCGTAGACAGAAGCTACGTGAGCCGCTCGTGGCTGACAAGCCTCTGCGGCCCTGTCGATGGCCTGTCGCTCATTCGGGGTGCAGTCGGAAGCGCAACTGCGCACGGGTGTCCGGTGCGGTGAAGGCGTTCCTCACCTGGGTGTCGATGACGACTTCGTCCGCCCGCCCGGCCATCCGGAATCGATACCTCTGCGCGGAATGGGCAGGCACGACGAAGGTGTCGGCTCCGGAGGTGAGGGTGTGCGGGCTCAGATTCACCAGTTCGAAGTCTGCATCGGAACGGTTCTCCAGAACCAGTTCGAGCACAGAGCTTTCGCCCCGCCAGGCAGCGCCCGTGGCGGCCAGTGACGCCTCGAGCAGCGGCATGAGATCCCGTTCGCGGCCGAAGAGCAGGTTGCGGTACCAGACCACCGTGCGGCCGGCCATGAGTGCTTCCCGGATTGACGGCACGGTCCGTTCCCGGGCAAACACCAGATTGACCGGTCGGTGGTCGCCCAGATGTGGCGGATAGTCCCAGTCGATCAGGTTGTGCACGTCGGACACGCCGACCAGGGTCAGGTCGTGATCCAGGGCGATCTGAAAGGCTTCGGGAGAATAGGTGTCGCCGTTGGCAATTTCGATGCCGTGCAGCTTCCCGTCGCGCACGGCCCGGATATGGAAGTCCGTCATGCGGGCCATCTGGTTCGGGAGCTGCCACCAGGCATGGTTCCAGAATACGAAGGCGCCCTGATCGCTGGCCGCTTCGAGCACTTCCTCTGCCGGCCATTGACCGGATTGCACGTAGTAATCACGCATGTCGTAGGGTTCGGAGGGAGTGCCGCGCCGGAGCAGGGCGTTGGCGTCCCCGATGAAAACCGCATTCATGTGGCCGATGGGCTCGGAGCGCGTGATCTCGGAACCCGCGATCAGCAGCAGATCCGAACCCTCCGGCAGGCTGGCCAGCGCTTCCTCGAAGGCGCGGTTACGGTCTTCGTGCGGAATGTCCGCCAGGTGCGGCTGCCATTCCAGGTGCTCGGTGATGGCCATGGCGTCCAGGCCGTCCCGGATGGCCTCTCCGACCCGGATCCTGGGCCAGACATGACCGTCGGAGAACACGGAATGGGTGTGAAGGTCCACGCTCAGGGTCAGCCGGTCACCGGTATCCGGGAACTGAATTTCCCGACCCGGGACGTTCTCCTCCGGCACGCTCGCCTTCTCGTGGGCCAGCGCAGGCATCGGCGGGATCAGGCAGCACAACACCGCACAGGCAAGTGCAGATCGAACGGACTCTATTCTCATCGGGCACCTCTGTGGCTGGCTGCCCGCATAGTACCCCTCATTCCTGTGACAGCGGAGTGACAGATGGGGGTTGCGCGGGCGCGCGTTTTCACGACAATGCGCGCCTTTTCAGCAGCCCCACAACTCAGGTACGGTCCACCCAGATGACGGCAACTCTCCACACTCTGCGCAGTCTCCTGCTTTCCGTGGCCGTGCTGCTCGTGGGCCATGGCCTGCAGCTCACGCTGCTGCCGCTGAAGGCGCAGGAGCTCGGCTGGAGCGAATCGGTCATCGGTCTGACCGGCTCCGCCTATTATCTGGGTTTCCTGCTCGGGTGCCTGACCGGGCCGGCCATGATCCGCCGCGTGGGTCACATCCGTGCGTTCACCGTGTTCGTGGCGATGGCCACCACGGCGCTGCTGGCTGCCGGCCTGTTTGACTACTATGTGATGTGGCTGGTGCTGCGCTTCGCCACGGGATGGGCGCTTGCCGGTTTCTACACCACCATCGAGAGCTGGCTGAACGACGGTGTTCAGAACAGCAAGCGGGGTACGGTGCTTGCGCTGTACACGATGATTTCTCTGGGAGCGATGGTCACCGGCCAGCTCGTGATTCAGGCGAATGTCTTCACCCTCACGGAGCTGTTCCCCATGGGCGCACTCTTCCTGGTGATGGCGACCCTGCCCATTGCGCTCACGTCCCGGCCGCAGCCGGCGACGCCTGCCGCCGTGCAGTTCTCCTGGAAGACCGTCTTCGGCGCTTCCCAGGTGGGCGTGATCGCCAGCGGGATCTCCGGGTTCGTCATGGGCCTGCTGTGGAGTATCGGCGCCGTCTTCGCCAGCGAGCTGACCGGCTCGGTTGAGGTCGGCGCCCGTTTCATGGCGGTGGTGATCATGGGCGGACTCGTCGTTCAGTTCCCCATCGGACGTCTTTCCGACGCCTACGACCGTCGCTGGATCATTCTCTGGCTCGGCGTCCTGGGTTTTCTGGGTGCGAATCTCTGGATGGTGCATCCGCTGACGGGATTCTGGTTGTACGTGGCCGGCTTCCTCTGCGGTGCGGCGGCCATGCCCATGTACTCGGTGAGCATTGCGCACGCGAACGACAATGCGAACGGACAGTTTCTGCAGATCGCCAGCGGCATGCTGATGGCGAATGCCATCGGCGCGGTGCTGGGGCCCCTGCTTTACGCGGGCGTGAAGATGGCCGGGTTGCCGCAGGCGCTCATGGTGATCATGGCGCTGGCGTTTGCCGGCGGCACGGTCTGGACGGCGCTGCGTCTGCGCGCGCACCCGGTGCAGCGGGCCCACTTCGAGCCCTACCAGCCGCTGCCGAAGACGACCGCGGAAGCGGCCGTGCTGGATCCGCGGCAGACGGAAGAGGCAACGGAGGACGGGGCGGGCGAGCCGCAGCTCAGGTGAGGGGCGGCTCCGGCTGCACCGTTTCGATCTCGTAGAGCCGGTCTCCTTCCACGTTGCTCACATGCTCGGCGATCTCGCCTTCGACCACCGCGGTCGCTTCCGCGAACCGGGCGATGTGGAAGAGCGCGTCCCCTTCGTTCACCAGCGGCATGTTGTTCACGCAGATGACGATACCGTCCTGACCGGCGGTGAGCAGGCTCTCCACGTCTGAGAAGGGCGCTGCCACCACGCCGAGCGTATCGCCTTCCTCCACACGCGCACCCAGTTTCACCAGCGGACGGAACACACCGTCCATGGGGGACCGGAACCATTTGGAGGAGCGCGCCAGATACGGTTCCGAACGGATCATGCTGATTCTGCGGGATGGCAGCATGCCGAGGTTGCGCATGACGCTGACGATGCCGCGCACGCCCGTGACGATGGATTTCTCGTCGAGCCGCAGGGCTTCGCCCGCTTCGTAGGTGATCACGGGAATGCCGATGGCTCCCGCTTCCGCCCGGAGACTGTTCTCGATCAGGCCGGAATTCAGGATGACGGGAATGGAGAAGCCCATGGCCATTTCCTCCACACCGGGTTCGTCCAGTGCGGCCCTGACCTGAGGCAGGTTGTCCCGGTGCACGGCGGCCGTGTGCAGGTCGATGATGTGCGTACTGTGCCGGACCACCTCGTCGAAGAAGATGTGGGCGAACCTCGATGCCAGCGATCCCCGTTCCAGCCCGGGGAAGCAGCGGTTCAGGTCGCGGCGGTCCGGCAGGTAGCGGGACTTGTGCAGGAAGCCGAACAGGTTGACTACCGGCACCAGCAGCAGGGTGCCATGCAGCCGGTTCAGCGCTCTGAAGCTTCTGAGCCGACGGATGATTTCCACCCCATTCAGCTCATCGCCGTGAATGGCAGCGCAGACCAGCAGTACGGGCCCGTCACGCCGGCCGTGGATCACCTCCACCGGCAGTCCCAGTGGTGTGTGGGTGTAGAGGTTGGCGGCGGGGACGTCGATCTGGAGCCGTTCGCCGGGCTGAACGGTGTGACCGGCCAGGGTGAAAGGGGCGCGGCTGGTTTTGCGGGATTTGGCCATCTAACTCATCCGTCCTGCTGGTCGCTCGCTCTGGCTTTTTTCTTGATCCGTTTACCGATGACGTAGGACCTGCCCGGGTCGACGATGAAGTTTCCCCGGATGGCCGTGCGGCCGAGCAGCATGCGGAATCCCATGTTGTCACGGGAAGTGAGCGTGGCTTCTATGGGCCATTCCCGCTCTCCCAGACGGACCGGCACTTCGATCACATAGCGCTCTTCCTCGTGGCCGCCCGAGTCCCGCACCACCCGCTGATCCACGACCGGAGCGGTGCACCAGACGATCTGCTCCTGACTGCGCTGATCCGGATGGACGCCGAACCCGACCCAGAGCTCGTTGCCGCGCTGTTCGGCGACCACCTCGAAGGCGTGGATGGCCGACGTCCGGGCGCCGGTATCCACCTTCACCTTGATCCGCTCGATACCGAGGGTGGGCAGAGATACCCACTCCCGCCAGCCGATGGCTTCCTTCATCCGCCGCCGGCCTCCGCGGCAGGTGCCAGGTCCTGAATCTTGGGCGCGCGCCGGCGACGGGTTCTGACCGGGATCATACCGCGCATGGCCTCGAGCTTGCCGAAGCACAGAAGCTTGTCGTCTGCCTCCAGAACCCGGTCGGAGCGGGGGTTGGGGATGACCTTGTTTCCGCGGTACAGGGTGAGCACGTTGACGTCCTGTTCCTTGAGCTTCGTCTCCGTGATCGTCTGACCGACGAAGTTCGACCCTTCCGGTACATAGATCTCGTTCACGCCGTAGCCCTTGCTCACCGTCAGGCGCTGGCGGATATCGATCTCCGGGAAGTCCACCTGGGCGGCGATGTAGTCGACCACGGCCCCGGCAATGTCGAGACCCGTGCAGGTCTCGATGCCTTCGAGTCCGGGGGATGAATTCACTTCCATGATCTGAGGCCCGGAATTCGCTTCGAGCATGTCCACACCCGCTACCCTGAGACCGAGAATCTGAGCGGCCCGGACGGCCGTCTCCTCGTACGCGTCAGGCAGGTCGACGGCTTCCGCGACGCCACCGCGGTGAACGTTGCTCCGGAACTCCTGGCCCTGGGCCACGCGGCGCATGGCGGCGACCACCCGATCGCCGACCACGAAGGCACGGATGTCCTTGCCCTTGCTCTCCGCCACGAACTTCTGAATGAGCACGTTCTGCTTCTGGCTCTGGAGCAGCTCGATCATGGATTCCGCCGCCCTGACGGTTTCGGCGAGCAGCACGCCGATGCCCTGGGTGCCCTCGATGAGCTTGATGATGACGGGCGCGCCGCCCACCCGTTCGATGGCGGGCAGCACGTCTTTCTTGTCGCTGACGAACGTGGTCGGCGGGATTCCGATGTGGTGGCGGCTGAGCACCTGCAGGCTCCTCAGCTTGTCTCTCGAGTTGGCAATGCCGTGCGCCGTGTTGGCGCAGAAGATATCCATCTCCTGGAACTGCCGCACGACGGCGGTGCCGTAGTAGGTGATGGATGCGCCGATCCGCGGCAGAACCGCATCATAATGAGAGAGCTGCTTCTGCCGGAAATAGAGATCGGGTTCGCCGGGCCTGAGATCGATGGCGAACTTCATGGTGTTCAGCACCTTTACGTTGTGCCCCCGCTGCAGCGCGGCTTCCTTGAGGCGTCGTGTGCTGTACGCTTTCGGGGAGCGGGAGAGGATGGCGAGTTTCACGGGTATCTCCTGTTGGTGAGGCCTGGCCAACGGATTCTAAGCCGAAACGGACCAGGCATGTCGACGGACGGCGGAGTGCAACGCATACTCGAGCCGGCAGAGGGTTTCAGGGGATGAGAATGGGGATCGGAAAGCGCGGGAGACCGGGTGCAAACGGCGTCAATCGGAGATCGCTTCTCCGCGGCACTGCAGCCGGGGCGGCAATGCTCGCTTCGGGACCCGCCGCGGCGCTGGCCACCGGCAGGGCGGATCTGATCGTTTCCGGTGCCACCTTCCACACCATCGACCCGGCCTATTCCGGGGTGGAGGCCATGGCCGTGCGGGACGGGCGGATCCTGGCAGTCGGGCGCGCCGTCGAGGTCGAGGCCCTGGCTGGACCGGCCACGAAACGGATCGACGGCCGGGGCCTCACGGTCACGCCCGGATTCATCGACGCGCACAGTCATCCGCTGCTGTTCAACGAGGCGGTCAGCGTCGATGTGAACGTGCGCACCATCACCGAGGTGCAGACGCTGCTCGCCGGACAGGCGGATCGCACACCGCCCGGACGCTGGGTGCAGGCCCACATGTACGACGACACCAAGTTCGAGGAAGGTCGACCGCTGAACCGGGACGACATCGACCTGGTGGTGCAGTCGCATCCGGTGATGGTCCGGCATCGAGGCGGCCATACGGGGGTAGTGAACTCGCGGGCACTCGAGCTCGCAGGGGTTACCGACAGCACGCCTGATCCCGAAGGCGGCCGCTTCTTCAGGGAAAACGGTCGGCTCACCGGCAAGGTGGCGGAGCACGCCATGGACGTTTTTCAGGCGGTGGGCGAGTGGCCGGCCGTCGACCGGGAAACCAACCGTCGCGGCGCCGCCCTGATGTCCAGGCGGATGGCGGCGACCGGCCTCACCAGCACGACGGACGCGTTCGGCCGCGACGACACCTGGATCGCCTACGTGGATGCGCTTGCCCGGGATGAGCTGCATTTCCGGCTTGCGTTCATGCCCGGCGGCAATGCGCCCATCTACCGGACGATGAAGGGAATGGGTATCCGCTCCGGTTTCGGCAACGACATGCTCAGGGTCGGTGCGGTGAAGTACGCGGCGGACGGCAGCGCTTCCGAGCGGACCATGCGCATGAGCACACCCTACGAGGGTACCGACGACTACGGCATTCTCACCATGAGCCAGGCCGAAATCGACGAAGCGGTGGAGGATGCGGTTGCCAACGGGTTCCGTATCGGGATCCACGCCAACGGGGACGTCACCATCGCCATGGTGCTCGATGCCTATGAACGGGTGCTCGAACGCTGGGAGGGGCCGAATCCTCGCTTCCGGATCGAACACTGTTCCCTGGTGAACGACGATCTGCTCAGCCGGATCAAGGCGGCGGGCGTGGTGCCCACACCCTTCTACACCTACGCTCATTACCACGGCAACAAGTGGCCCGACTACGGTCCCGAGCGCATGAACCACATGTTCGCGCACCGGTCGTTTCTCGACTACGGCATCCCCGTGGCGCCGGCATCGGATTTCACCCCTGGTCCCTATGAGCCCATGATGGCTCTGCAGAGCATGGTCACCCGGAAGGACGTCAGCGGGCGCGTGTGGGGCGAAGGCCAGCGGATCAGCATCCAGGAGGCACTCCGGATCTGCACGATCAACGGTGCGTATGCCTCTTTCGAGGAGCACGAGAAGGGATCGCTGACCCCGGGCAAGCTGGCCGATTTCGTTCTGCTCGATGCGGATCCGGTGCGCCAGGATCCGGATGCGATGCAGGAGATCAACGTGGTGGCCACCTATCTCGGCGGCCGGCCGACCTTCGAAGCCTGAGCTGACTTCAGATAATCAGAGGAGACTTTCATGACCAGTATCGACACCGACCCCCGGCTCGACCCCCGCATCAGGGCAGTGATGGGTGGCATGCCGGCCATGGAGGCCCGGGATGCCGCCAGCCGGGAAGAGCTGCTCGCGGAAGCATCCAGCCCGGAGGCGGTGGCTGCCCGGGAGGGGATGGCGGCGATGATGGACGCCGTGGACAACGAAGCGGTCGCCCCCAGCGCCGGCCTCGAGATCAGCACGAAGGAATTCACCTCAGCACCCGACGGCAACCGCATCAAGGTGCAGTTCATCCGCCCGGAAAGCAGCGAGGTGCTGCCCTGCGTGTACTACATCCACGGCGGCGGCATGCAGACCATGTCCTGCTTCGACGGCATGTACCGGGCCTGGGGCAAGGTGATCGCCGCTCAGGGTGTGGCTGTGGCCATGGTGGATTTCCGCAATGCGCTGGTGGCGTCCTCGGCCCCGGAGGTGGAGCCGTTTCCTGCCGGGTTGAACGACTGCGTCTCCGGCGTGAAGTGGGTGCATGCCAATGCGGCCGAGCTCGGTATTGATCCCGCGCACATCATCGTGGCCGGGGAAAGCGGCGGCGGCAATCTGACGCTGGCGACCGGGCTCAAGCTGAAACAGGACGGCGATCAGGGTCTCATCCGTGGCCTCTACTCCCTCTGCCCCTACATTGCCGGCCACTGGCCTCAGAAACGCTTCCCGTCCTCCATCGAGAACAACGGCATCCTGCTGAATCTGCACGACAACCGGGGGCGTCTCGCGTACGGGATCGAAGCTTTCGAGGCGGAGAATCCGCTGGCCTGGCCGAGCTTCGCCTCGGAAGCAGACGTGGCCGGACTCGTGCCCACGGTGATCAGTGTCAACGAGTGTGATCCGCTCAGGGACGAAGGCATTGAGTTCTACCGGCTGCTGCTCCGGGCGGGCGTGCCCGCCCGCTGCCGGCAGGTGATGGGCACCAGTCACGGCGTGGAGATCTTCGTGATCGCCTGCCCGGACATCAGCCGCGAAACCGCCGGCAGCATCGCCCAGTTCGCCAGGGAAGCCTGACCTGTCCTGTCAGTCCGGCCGGTGGACGCGTATGCTGGCCGGACTCAACAGGAGAAATCATGAAAATTGCAGAGTCCTGCGTCGTTTCCATCCACTACACACTCACCAACAGCGAGGGAGAAACCCTGGATTCCTCCGCTGGCGGTGACCCGCTTTCCTACCTGCACGGAGCGGGCGGTCTGATTCCCGGGCTCGAACAGGAACTCTCCGGCCGCGAGCCCGGCGAACAGTTCAAGGCGACCATACAGCCGGAAGATGCCTACGGTGAGGTGAATCCTGCGCTCATACAGGAGGTGCCACTCGACGTGCTGTCGGGCATCGATAATCTGACAGTGGGGATGCAGCTGCAGTCGCAGAGCCCGGACGGCCGCACGCAGGTGCTGGTGGTCGACGCCATCGGCGATGAAAGTGCGACTCTGAATGCGAATCACGCGCTCGCGGGCGAAGTGCTCCACTTCGACGTGGAAGTTGCGGGAGTGCGCGAGGCGACAGAAGAAGAACTGGCGCACGGACACACACACTGATCGGGAAGAACGACGCGCGCGATGGTCGCGCGCGTGAATATCAGCGCTTGCGGTTCCTGCTGATGACGATGTGCTTGCTGCGGCCCAGGTTGTCCTGACCGCTCACACCCGTGGGAACCTGCTCGATCTTTTTGCCCGAGTCCAGGAATGCCTGGACATCGTCAGCGAGCGCCCTGCGGCGCTCGTGACTCGAAAGCTCGTTCTGGCTGGTTTTGCCTGCCATGGAGAATGACCGCTCAGTAGCGGCCGCCTCCACCACCGCCACCGCCGCGGGGACGCTGTTCGTTGGCTTCGTTGACTCTGAGAGCCCGTCCGCCCATGTCCTTTCCGTTCAGCTCTTCCATGGCGCGCTGACCATCTGCCATTTCCACGAACCCGAAACCGCGGGAGCGGCCGGTTTCACGGTCGGTGATCACACGGGCGGAGTCCACCGGTCCGATCGCTGCGAAGAGTTCCTCGAGCTCGGCATCGGTCGTGCTCCAGGGAAGATTTCCTACATACAGTTTCATTCAAGTATCCGTTCGAGATGCCATTTCGGCAGTGTGCTGCTGAGTCCCGTAACTCCGCAACACGGTTAAATTGGTTTAGAAGCGAGCCGACGACTGACGGAAAACACTGGAGAGCATGGACCGGGAAGTGATCGGGACGGGCGTTTCTATGTCGCTAGTATATAGGAATGAGATTGCCCGGCTAGTCCCAGTTCCAGCGGCTGTTCCTGTGATCGGACACGGAAAAACCATGGAATCGTCAGTACGCGTCCACCCGTCACCCGTCGGAAAACTCGAACGATGGACAAGAAATAATGTGTTTTTGACTGCGGGTTGCAGCCGGCAGTATGGCGTCCGTTGCATCAACGGAGAAGCAGGACGGTGAACGATCTGCTCAGGACGATTGGCGGAGGCGGGCTCATCAATGGACTTCCAGGCGTCCGAGCGGACGGCTGCCTGACAGTGTCCAGCCGGGGAAGCCCAGGGTGAACACCGACCCGCCCATCCACGACGAGCTGTCCATCCGGCACGAAGACCGGATGGTTCGGTTTCTGCACCAGATCATCCGGGTCTGCATCCGGGTTCTGGCGCTGCTGATGGTCGTCGTCATCATCTGGGGCATCGCCGACGTTGTCTATGTGATCTGGGAAAAGCTCTGGGAGGCGCCCCGGTTCCTGATGACGGTGAGTGACATCTTTCAGCTCTTCGGCGCGTTTCTCGTCGTGCTGATAGCCATCGAAATCTTCGTCAACATACGGATGTACCTGGGATCGGACGTGCTGCCCGTCAAGCTCGTGATCGCGACCGCGCTGATGGCCATCGCGAGAAAAGTGATCGTGCTGGATTTCGAGCAGACCGACGCCAACTACATTCTCGCCATCGCCGGGGTGGTGGCCGCTCTGGGCATCACACACTGGCTGCTTTCCCGGGAAAACGTCAGAGACACCGAATCGAATCCTCTGCGCGCCGGTGCGGGTGGCGGGTTATGAGGGTGCTGCCTTTCGCCCGATCACCAGCCACAGCGGGTCAGCGCCGGGCGGAGAGCGGTCCTCGAAAGCGACTTCCCCGAATCCGGCCTGATCCAGGTAGTACCCGACCAGCTGGATCCGCTCCTGTGGCGGGAGCTGCTGAAAAGCGGCGATGGCCTTGGTCGGGAAGAGTCGGTGGGACATGGCGATGCAGACGGCGCCATCGTCCGCGAGCACCCGGAACACAGACGAGAACACTTCGACGGGACGGATCAGATACTGCACGGAGACCGCGATGAGCACCCGGTCGAAGGCCGCTGCTGCGTAGGGCAGTTCCGGTGCCTCATTCAGGTTCTGCACGCGGAAGGCGTCCAGGCGTCTGTTGGCGCGGAGCTCCGCGGCATTCATGCCGAGCCCCTCGACCCTGCTGTACCTGGCTTCCTCAGGCAGATGGGAGATCCACGAGGACATCAGGTCGAGCACCCGAGCACCCGATGGTATGAAGCTCCGGTAGAAGTCCGTGAGTGCGTCGATGGTGACCTGATCGATGTGCGCAACGAATCTCGGCTCATCGTAGAAGCGCTCGTCGGGTGTCTCGTCCGGCCGGTGGAAATACTCTGCCGGGATCCCGCCCTGCGGGTCTTCCTCACCCGCCATCAGGCGGCACGCCCTTCGTGAGCGCCGCGTCTGCGCTCCAGACGCCAGCGCACCAGGCCGTACAGGCTGATCAGAAACCAGGCGATTTCGATCATAAAGGAGGACAGATTGAAGTCGTAGAGAAGCGACACGATGATCAGCAGGGCCGCCAGGGCGTTGCAGCCGGAGTAAGCCGGCCGACGCATGTCGAGGCGGCCCATCTGCACCAGCAGATAGGTTCCCAGCACTCCGATGACGCCCAGATTGCCGACCAGGTCGTGCCACTCGTAAGACATGCGAGCCTTTCCATCCGTTCACGGGAAGCCGGCAGGCTATCCGCCGCCGGGGGACAGGTCTACCATGTTGGTTTTCCCTGGAGGAGATCATGGAGAAGAAGGCACTCAATCCGACCGACTGGCTGCTGGGCTTCGGTGTCAATCACGGCATCGAAGTGAAAGGCGGTGAGCGCGTGGTCTATCTCTCCGGACAGACGGCGACGGGTGCAGACGGAGCGCCGCAGCATCCGGGCGACATCGTTGCGCAGGCCCGCCTGGCCTGGGCGAACATCCGGGACGCGCTGGCGCTTGCGGACATGGATCCCACGAACATCGTGCGGATGAACATGTACACCACGGACGTGCCCGCGTTCATGGAAGCAGCGGCGGATCTCACAGCCATCTGGGCAGGAGACGGCTGCCAGCCGGTCAGCACGCTGCTCGGAGTCTCCGCGCTCTTTCATCCGGACATACTGCTGGAGCTGGAGGTGACGGCGGTTGCCTGAGGCCGGGATTCATCGATCAGAGCGGTTGTGATAAAAGTCTGTGCATGACGGATCTCACCGACGACGTCCTCACCTCCCTGCGCCGGATCATCAGAGCGAATGATCTGCATTCCCGGAAACTGGGCAAGGAGACGGGTCTGACTACCCCGCAGCTGGTGGTGATGCGTTCCATCGAGCAGTCAGATCATCCCACCGTGTCAGAGGTCAGCCGCGAAGTGAGCCTCAGCCAGGCGACGGTGACCAACATCCTCAATCGCCTCGAGGGCCAGAAGCTCATCCGGCGTCAGCGCAGCAAGGAAGACAAGCGGCGGGTGAAGCTGGAGGTGACTGCTGCGGGGCGAAAGCTTCTTGCCGGGGCCCCGGCGCCGCTCCAGGAAGGATTCGTGGATCGGTTCAATCAGCTGGCGGACTGGGAGCAGTACCTGATCGTGTCTTCTCTGGCCCGGATTGCCGCGATGATGGATGCGGAAGACCTGGATGCCGCTCCGCTGCTCGCACCCGGCGAGGAAGTGCACTAGATCCGCGGCGCCTCTCCAGGCCCTAAGCCGAAGGGGATCTTTCGACGCTAACGAAAATCGATTAGCGGACGAATAAAAATCTCATGTCCGTTCCATGTCATCCGGCCGACTAACGCGGTTGTTGAGTAGATTTCCCGCGTTTTCCAACACAATGCGGTTTTTTGATCGGCTGTATCCTTTAGTGTTCTAATGATAAATGGTTGTGTCCGCCATGGACGCGTACGTACAGGCGCCACTCGAGTGCCGATAAGAACAGTGAGGGTGGAGAGATCAGTGCATTTTGAACGGAACAGGGTCAGTCAGGCCGTGGCGTCGGCGGTTGCGGCAGGCGCTGCCTCCGCAGGCGCAGTACAGGCGGCCGAAATCGAAGAAATCGTGGTTACCGCGACCAAGCGGGCCGAGTCCATGGAGGACATCCCCGTCTCCGTGAACGCATTGACCGGAGACAGCCTCAGGGAGCTCGGGGTCAGCAACTTCGACGAGTATGCCCAGTTCCTCACCAACGTGGTGAGCTCCGGCCGGGGCCCGGGCCAGCGCGAACTCTACGTGCGGGGCGCTGCAACCGAACAGTCTTCGATCACGATTACTTCGGTGCAGGGTTCTGCACCGGCAGTAGCGCTTTATCAGGATGAGCAGCCTGTCTCGTTCGCCGGCCGGAATCTGGACGTTTACGCCACGGATCTGGAACGGATCGAAGTGCTTGCGGGCCCTCAGGGCACGCTGTTCGGGGCTAGCTCTCAGACCGGAACCGTTCGGCTGATCACCAACAAGCCGCGGGTGGAAGGTGTGGAAGCAGGCTTCGACACGACCGTCAGCAGCACCAAGGGCGGTGAACCCAGCACGGCCGTTACCGGGTTTCTCAATCTGCCTCTGACCGAGAAGCTCGCCTTCCGGATCGCGGCGTTCAACGACCGCGCAGGAGGCTGGATCGACAACGATGCCGGCACCTATCAGGGTGACATCGAGGTGATGAACCGGAATGCCGTTCTTGGCGCCCGCATCTGCTCCGGATCTGCCGAGGACCCGGCCGCGTGCGCCGGGGAGCGGGCGAACATGGCCATCGCGGACAACTCCAGCCTGGTGGAAAAGGATTTCAACGAGGCGATCTACAGCGGCGCCAGATTCGGTGTCTCTTACCTGATCAACGGCGACTGGGAAGTGCTGCTGCAGCACACCAATCAGACTCTGAAGACCGAGGGCGTGTTCGAATACGATCCCGTCCTGGATGATGAGTCTGCGGTGAACCGTTTCGTGCCGAGTCGCAATCAGGACGAATTCGGGCTCACTACCTGGACCCTGAACGGCCGCATCGGCATGCTGGACCTGGTGTACACGGGTGGTTTCCTCGACCGGGACGTGTTCTATACCCAGGACTACACCGGCTACACCAATGGAGGCGGCTACCAGGCTTACTATCTCTGCACAGGCAACGGCTACACGAGCTATACGGACTGTTACGACCCGACCAAGCAGTACCTGGGTAACACGACCAGCGAACGGTTCACCAATGAGTTCCGGATCAGCACCGATCCGGCCAAGCGATGGCGGGTGACGGCGGGCATCTTCATCGACGATCAGGAAACCGAGTCGGACGGCCAGTTCCAGTACTTCGGCACTGACGAAGCGGGCTACTACACCGCGTCCGCGCCGGGGACGATCACGAACCCGGCCAACGCCGCACCCAACCGGGACAACATCGTCAGCACCGTGAGCGGGGTTACCGATCCGTTCGGCCGTGGTCCCTCCACCACGTTCGTGAACAGCTTCACCCGCAACGAGGAGCAGGTGGCATTCTTCGGCGAATTCGGGTTCGACATCACCGATGCGGTCTCGGTCACGGTCGGAGCCCGTCACTATGACATCGATTACGAGTTCATCGGCTCCACGGGCTCCTCGTTCGGCTGCAAGTTCTACACGGGGGAAGGGCCCTGCGACGGACAGGGTTTCGACAACCGGGTCACGGACCGGCTCAATGCGCTCGGCCAGTATGCGAGCTCCCGGGACGTCGCCGATCTGGAAACCTTCTTCAGTCCGGCGAATTCGCAGGCCATCGTCGATGGCGTCAGCGACGGCAGCTTCTACGTCGGCGGCTTCGAGCGGGACGGCGTCATCAACCAGAAAGACACCATCTGGCGCGGAACGCTGAGCTGGCACATGTCGGACGACATGCTGTTGTTCGGTGCGTACTCCGAGGGGTTCCGGCCGCAGACCGCGAATCGGAATGCGGGCGCACCGGCAAACAATCAGGATGGTGTCTACAACGGCTACCTGGTCCCAGCCATCGCTCAGACCGATGAGCTGGAAAACTTCGAGATCGGCTTCAAAGGCAGCTTCCTCGAACGCACGCTGCGCCTGAATGCGACTCTCTACAGAACCGAAATCACAGACCTGCAGATATCCCGGTTCGACCCTTCCAACGTTGCCTTTCTCGTCTTCATCGAGAATGCGGGTGATGCCGAGGTGGACGGTCTCGATTTCGACTTCACCTGGCTCATCGGCGATCGCTGGACGCTTTCCGGCGGCATGAGCCTGGTGGACAACGAGCTCAGCCGGGTGAACCCTCAGCTCGAGGAGATCGTCGTTCCGGTCGGCAGCCGGCTGCCCTGGACACCGGAATTCCGGGGGAACCTCCGGGTCCGGTACGACTTCCCGATCGAGGGGTTTCAGGCAGATGGCTGGTTCCGGGCGGCGCTCGTGTACACGGGTGATTCCCGGGCCATGTCCACCTGCAACGCCTACTTCGTCGAGGATGTGACTGCGCAGGTGTTCGGCACCGGTTCCGGACTGAAGATCAAGGAAGAAGGCGGATTCTGCGGAACCCCGCTCGCTGGCGATGATCTGACATCCGTGACCAATCCGGATTTCGTCGCAGTGGATTCGAACGGAGACACGCGGTTCAAGGCGGCACGCTATGAACAGGAAGCCTACGCGCTGGTTGACGTGTCCGCGGGGGTGCGTCGTGATGGGTGGACGGCGGAGCTGTTCATCAACAACCTGTTCAACGAACAGGCCCAGCTCAACGTCAACGCCACGGACTACACGCCGAGCGTGAACACCAACCGGCCTCGCACCATGGGGCTGCGGTTCGGCTATCGCTTCGAGTAGGTAGACGCACCATCGAACCGCTCGAGGGGGCCCGCGCGCTGATGGAGCGGGGCGAGTTCGAGGCCGCGGAAGTCCTCCTGATCCGATCCCTGGGAGGGCGGGAGGAAGCGCTGCCGGAGGCGCTCTACCTCCTTGCCGTGTCCCAGCGTCGGCAGCTGAAGCATCAGCATGCCGACAAGACGCTCCAGGAGCTGATCACTCTGCAGCCGGAGAATGCCCGGGCCTGGCAGGAACGGGGTCACCTGTGTCTCTCGGTGAATCAGCTCGACAAGGCTCGCGGTGCCTATGAACAGGCCGTGCGCAGAAACCCTGCGCTGCTCGCCAGCTGGAAGGCACTGGTCAATCTTTACGGCAGGGCAGGGCTCGCCGAACCCGCAGCCGCAGCCCGTGCGGAAGTATCCTATCTGTCCGGACTGCCCGAGGCGCTGCTTGGGGTTCTCAGCCTTTTCAGCGACGGTAAGTTCCTGAAGGCCGATCAGCTCTGCCGTCAGTTCCTCCGGCAGAACCGGCAGCATGTGGAGGGCATGCGGTTGCTGGCGATGATCGGCGAGCACCTGGGTGTGCTGATGGATGCCGAGTTCCTGCTGGAAACGGCGCTGGAACTCGAACCGGACAATGGGCGCGTGCGCTACGACTACGCGAATCTGCTGCTCAAGATGCAGAAGTTCGAGAAGGCGCGGCAGGAGACCGGAACGCTGCTGGCATCGGGCCCTGAAAATTTCCGGTACCTGGCTCTGCACGCCAATGCGCTGGCCGGATTGGGTGAACACGAAGCCGCGATCACCGCCTACAACCGTGTGATCGAAGCGCGGGACGGGCAGTTCGTGCTGATGGTGATGCGTGGGCACGCGGAAAAGACCATCGGGCGGCTCGATGATGCCATCGCCTCCTACCGCAGTGCCTGCGGAATGCAGCCGCTCTATGGCGATGCGTTCTGGTCGCTGGCCAACACCAAGACCTACCGCTTCACACCCGGGGAAATCGAGCACATGCGGCAGGCCGAGGCGAGTGAACGTATCGGCGTGGATGACCGGATCCACATGTGTTTTGCGCTGGGCAAAGCGCTCGAGGATACGGGCGCATACGGAGAATCATTCACTTACTACGAACGGGGCAACCTGCTGAAGCAGGGTGTGGTGCAGCACCGGCGGGATTTTCTCGAGCGCCGGGTGCGCGCGCAGATCTCGGTCTGCAACCAAGCCCTGTTCGCCGCCCATCGTGACTCGGGCTGTCCCGCACGGGATCCGATCTTCATCGTCGGCCTGCCGAGAGCTGGATCCACACTGCTGGAGCAGATCCTCGCTTCCCACTCCATGGTCGACGGCACCATGGAACTGCCGAACGTCATCGCGCTCTCGCAGCGGCTTCGGTCGCCTCTGGGCGGCGCCACAGCGGAAGGCGAAGGGCGCTATCCGGCCATCCTGGCGGAGCTGGAACCAGACTATTTCCGTCGTTTCGGTGAGCAGTTCATGGAGGACACGCGGGTCTACCGCGGCGATGCGCCTTTGTTCATCGACAAGAACCCCAACAACTTCTTCCACATCGGTCTGATCCGGCTCATTCTGCCGAATGCGAAAATCATCGATGCGCGCCGACATCCGCTGGCGTGCTGCTTCAGCGGTTTCAAGCAGCTGTTTGGACAGGGCCAGGAGTTCTCCTACGGTCTGCAGGAGATCGGTGACTACTATCGCCGCTATGTGGAGCTCATGCAGCACTGGGATGAAGTGCTGCCCGGCTTCGTGCTGCGTGTGCAGCATGAGGACGTCGTGGAGAACCTGGAGCGTGAGGTGCGGCGGATGCTCGAGTTCTGTGGCCTGCCGTTCGAGGCGGCCTGTCTCGAATTCCATACCACCGTGCGCAGCGTGCGCACGCCGAGCTCCGAGCAGGTACGTCAGCCCATCTATCGGACCGGACTCGATGCCTGGCAGCACTATGACCGCTGGCTGGCACCTCTCAAGCGGGCTCTGGGCCCGGAAGTTCGGGCCGCTTACGGCATCGACTGAGTGCCCTGATGGTGCCTGCGGGCCAGGAGCTGTCTAACGCAGGGTGTCCAGGAACCGCCGATGCTTCTCGTACTGATCGGTGATGTCGCAGGCGACCTGCTCCGTCGTCCAGCCCATGATGTCGTAGTCCTGCCCACCTTCGCCCAGATGAACTTCGGCGCGATGATAGGTCTGCGCCGTACCCTGGCCCCCGGAATCGCTGACCCGCGCGGCGTCGGGGAGCAGGTGTTTCCGATTGACGACCTCGTAAACGAAATCGATCTCGTCCCCGTGGGCGATTTCCAGGCACACCCGTTTTTCCGGTGTCTGCGATTCACTCACCCGGGCGGTGAGCCCATGCTGTTCCAGGGCGTGGCCGAATGACTGCATGGCCGGCAGCACCTTCTCCCGCTGAAAGCGTGAGACTTCGGATTCGTCCGGATGATGGAGCAGTCTTTTGAGCCGCTGCCGCCAGGCGTCGCCGGCTGCGGCGGGTTCCGGTGTCGGGCTGGCGGCAATCTGCAGCGAGCGCTTCGCGTGATCCACATACAGCGCTTTGCTGAAGCCCCAGATCCCCGCCAGCATCGCTAGGGAAAACGGCAGGGCACTGGCGATCACGGCGGTCTGCAGTGCCGAAAGGCCGCCGACCAGAAGCAGGACGATGGCCGTCACGCCGATGATGGACATCCAGAATACCCGGTGACCGACCGGGGTCTGATCGGACCCGCTCGAACAGAGCATGTTCAGTACCAGAGCCCCGGAATCGGCCGATGTGACGAAAAACACGATCACCATCACGATGGCCAGAGCCGACAGCAGGCCGGTGGCTGGGAACTGCTCGAAGAACCGGAACAGTGCCACGGACTCGTCTGCCTGCACCGCAGTGCCGAGCTCGGTGAGTCCCTGATGCAGAATCAGATCGATGGCACTGTTTCCGAAGACCGTCATCCAGATGAAGGTGAAGGCCACAGGGCCGAGCAGGGCGCCAAGCACGAACTGCCGGAGCGTTCGTCCCCGTGAGATCCGGGCAATGAACAGCCCGACAAAGGGCGCCCAGCTGATCCACCAGCCCCAGTAGAAAATCGTCCAGCCGCCGAGCCAGTCAGTGGGTTCGTACGCATACAGATTGAAAGTCTTGCCCACCAGGCCGGTGAGATAGACGCCGATGTTCTGCATGAGCGATTGCAGCAGCATCACCGTGGGACCGACTGCCAGCACGGCGATCAGCAGCAGCACGGCGAGCAGGATGTTCAGCTCAGAAAGACGCTTGATGCCTTTGTCCAGGCCGAGCACCACGGAAACGGTGGCGAGCGCCGTCGTGCCGATGATCAGACCCACCTGCATACCCCGATTGACGGGCAGGTCGAACAGATAGTGCAGGCCTGAGTTGATCTGGTCGACGCCGAAACCGAGCGACGTGGCAACGCCGAACGTGGTGCTGACGATGGCGAAAACGTCGACGGCTGTTCCAATCGGTCCGTGTACGCGTTCCCCTATCAGTGGATAGAGTGCGGATCGCAGGGTCAGGGGCAGCCCGTGGCGGAAGCTGAAGTAGGCCAGAATGAGCGCGACGATGGCGTAGATGGCCCAGGCGTGCAGGCCCCAGTGGAAGAATGTCAGGTTCATGGCCTGACTGGCGGCTTCGATGCTGCCGGGGACCCCCCTGGGGGGTGAAAGAAAATGCATGACCGGCTCGGCCACGCCGAAGAACATGAGCCCGATACCCATGCCGGCAGCGAACATCATGGCGAACCAGGACAGGAAACCGTAGTCGGGCTCCGCATGATCCGGCCCCAGCTTGATCTGCCCGTAGCTCGAAAAGGCGAACACGAGCACGCTGATCAGGATCACGGCCACCACCAGTACGTAGTACCAGCTCGCGTTGGCGATGATGCCGCTCTGCAGATTACCGAACGTCTCTTCCATGGTGGTGGGAAAGACGGCAGCGAGAAGCAGGAAGGCGGCAAGGATCAGGGTGGAGGTGAGAAAAACCGGACGATCCAGGGTCGTGGTCGGTCTGTCGGAGACAGGCATACAGCTCCGGGGCTGTGACGAAGGAACTCACACCATCCGGGTTCTGGTGATCGAATTCAACCGTCTCCCGCTTCTCATCCGTGCAGACGCTGCCTATGATCGGGGCCATGAGCGAAGCAGCCATACGCGCACCGTTTCAGCTGGCGCCGCCCACCGTCGTCGAGAGGGCCTATGACGACCCGGAGGCCGTACGGGCGCTGATCGAGCAGGGCGCACCCTACAAGAGTATTTCCGCGGTGCAGAAAGAACCGGAAGGCACGCCGGCCGCGCCCTGGTTCCGGAACTTCTGGGCGCTTGGCGGCAAGGTGATTTTCCCGGGCGCGGAAGACGTGTTTGAGAATCAGAATTTCATCGAGGCCGCCCGGGAAAACTTCCAGGCTGAAGTGATTCAGCCGCTGGCGATGATGACCAATCTGAACGCGCCGGCACCGGCCGCACCGCCTCATCTGGATCTGCCTTTCTTCCGCGGTGCCCACAAGCGCGAAGTGCCGCTCTGGATGCTGGCGCCCATGGGATACTCGGGGCTCTTTCAGCGCTGGGCAATTCCCGTGGCCTCGGCCATCACCTGGTTCTACGACGGCGCCGGTGGTGAATTCGAATACTGGCCGGACGGGCTGGGTGCCCCGAGTGAGCAGGCGGCCAACCTGTCCCACAACCAGGCGGTGATCGCCGACAACGAATACATGTATCACCGGGTCTGTCAGATCGGGCACGAGGACGAGTTCCTGCCGGATAACCGGATTCCCTACGAGGCGATGCTCGAACGTACGGAAGACGGCTGGCAGATCAGCGCCGACGGCGAAGTGCTCGGTTCCTACGGCGTGGGTGGCATCCGTGCGTCTGTTCTCTGGAAGGCCTACTGCTTCCGGGATCAGGCCCAGGCGGACGCATTCTCCCGTGGATCAGACGATCTGCAGCCGGAACAGATCGTGGACATTTTTCAACGGGATCTGAAACAGCGGGGCATCCGGATCGATCCGCCGGAAGACCTCGGTGGGCAGGATCGATGGAGCGAGCTCATCCGCGAGACGTATCCCGCGGGCACCTGAGGGGGACGACGATGAACGAGCAGTGGGCGCGTGACTGGTGTGCGGCCATGAGCAGCGGCGAGACGGGCAGGGCTCAGGCCTTTTACGGTCCGGAAGTGGTGTTCGAGGACGTGCCGTTCGGGATGACGGCCAGCGGAGAAGCTTTTCTGCCCGTCCTCGAGCACTTTGTGGGCAGTGGAAACAACGCCTTCGAGTTCGTCCGCTTCTCCGGCGGGCCCGAAGGCGGTGCCGTGGAATCCGTCTGGCGATCGAGCCATGAACGGGACTTTCTCGGCGTGCCGGCGGCCGGCCGCTCAACCCAGACCCGGCTCGTGACCGTGCTCGGCTTCGACCCGGAAGGGCGCATCAGCCGACATACGGATTACTGGGACGCACGGGACGTGGTCGCGCAGCTTCAGGGTTTCCAGGGCTCCGAGTAGTTCGCGGCACCCTCTTTACGCACGTCAGAGAGCCAGTCTCCCTCGTAGGGCCAGGCTTCCGGATTCTCCTCTCTCGGACCCTGCCAGAAACGCGCGAGCGGAGAATCTCCACCGGGTTCCAGAGACCAGGCCTGACGCCGGAAAGTCCAGCTGTCGGGCACCAGCGCGTGCGCCTGACGGAAATGCCCGATGGCCGCGGCGTGATCGCCCAGCTGTTCCAGGGCCGTTGCCAGCTCGAAATGCGCGTGCCCGAGGGCGCTGTCGGCGCTTCGCGGCCGGGACCGCTCGATCACCTCCTCCGGCGAGAGCGCGAAGGGGCTGTCCGCGCCTTTTTCCACCCAGTCTCTCAGTGCTGCGTGATAGGCCTCGGGATCGGACTCGATCTTCATGGCCTCACCGAACATCTCGGCAAACCGCTGCGGCAGTTCCGCAGGCAGATCCATGGACGGACCCTGACGGTCGCCGGGGGGTGCAGGTGCGGCTTCCGCCGGCCGAACGATCATGCCGGCTTCGTCAATCCAGACGCTGCTCGGGATGTTGATCACGCCGAACGTGCTCGCCAGCACGTGATGGGTATCGATCAGCGAAGGGTGAGTCGGTTTCGCCGCTTCTATGAAGGGCCGGCAGCCTTCCGCGCCCAGGGTATCCAGACCGACGCTGACGAGTTCGAAATCTTTCGGATGCAGTTCTTCGCGCAGTGCCTGCCACACGGGCAGGTCGGAAGAGCAGCCTCAGTAGGGTGCCCAGGCGAAGACGACGATCTTCTGCCCTTTGAGCGAGGAAAGTCTGAACGGGTTGCCGTCGAGATCGGGCAGCGTGAGTTCAGGCGCTTCGGCGCTCGTGAGCGCGCGACCGCCGATGGACTCCGGTCCGATACTGATCAGCCCGTGTCTTTCGTCGGTAACGACGGGCAGCCCCATGGCCCGGGCAATCTCCACCGCGTCCATCTTCTCCCGGACTGCGTCCGGCAGCGGAATGCACACGTCACCTTTGCAGGCGCCCTCGGGTTTCAGCGCCCAGCCCGTCTCCGCTTCGAATCGGGCCGGATCCAGGGTTCTTTCGTTCAGGATCATGTCTTCCTCCCTCGACCACTCCCTTTCATGCTAACCGCCCGGATGCGGGAGAGCCAACGGCCGGCAGCCATGGCCCGCGAGCAGATCGAGCAGCCGGGCGAGGTCGCCGCTGCGCCGGCTCGACACCACGTGCCAGACCGCATGGGCTTCGACGGTGGCGTGTTCATCTACCTTGAGTCCCCACAGCGCTTCGATCCGGTTCGGCAGCGCGGCGTAGCGTACGTCCACCACGTAGTTCGGATCCGAGGGATCCGGGGCGAGCCAGCCATCCGAGAACCAGGCGAACCGGGCGAGATCCCGGGACTGCTGGCTGTCCGGGTGCAGCCAGGGCAGGTCGCGTTCTGAATCGAAAGCGCGGATGCTGTCGCCGTCGCAGACGCTGCCCGGCAGCGCAGCCCGGATACCATCCACGTGGATGCGGCCGTCCGCCTCGTAGATGGATTTCCAGACGAGCAGATTGGCAAAGCCGGGTTTGACCGACAGGCGGATCGGAACGTGGCCACGCTCCGCGGCGAGCGATTCCGCCATCTCCTGGGCACGATGCTGCTGCAGAGCGCCGAACGTGAGATAGCAGAGCGCCCAGCCCAGACCGGGCATGGCGAGCGCCGGGCGTCGTCTGATTGCCGCCAGAACGGCGAATGCGAACAGAGGCACGGAGAACAGTGGATCGATAATGCTGATCCAGTTCCAGGCGATTCTGGCATCCGAAAAAGGCCAGAAAAGCTGTGTGCCGTAGCTGGTGCAGGCATCGAGCAGTCCGTGGGTGGCATAGCCCAGCAGCGCGGCCAGATAGACCTGGCGGAACTGCAGCGACCGCTTCGCCAGCGGCCAGACGGCGAGGGCGACCAGGAATGCGCCCACGGGAATGAAGACCAGGGAATGGGTGAACTGGCGGTGGTACTCCAGATAGAGGAGCGGGTCGGTGCCGGATCGGATGAGAATATCCAGATCCGGTGCCAGACCTGCCAGCGCGCCGACGAGGGCGTAACTCCGGATGCGCGCCGGCGTTGCGGCGGTCTGCGAGAGCGCGGCCCCCAGAGTTCCCTGAGTAAGCGGATCCAAGCGTCAGGTCAGCCGAGGCGCCCGGCGATCACATAGTCCAGGATCCGCACCACCTGATCGGGCGTGGTCGCCACTGCCAGCGCCGCCGCATCCACTTCCTTCATCGGGTGAGTCAGTGCGTCGTCTCTCAGGGTGATGATGGGTTTGCCGAGGGCTGCGGCGAAGCCCGCGTCGAAGGCCGCGTTCCATTGCCGGTACTTGTCGCCGAACCGGACCACCACCACGTCCGCCTGTTCGAGCAGGGTCCGGGTGCGGATGGCGTTCACCTTCGCACCCTTGTGGTCCTTCCAGAAGCCGTCCGCCTCTTCGCCTAGAATCCGCACGCCACAGTCGTCGCTGTCCTCGTGAACGGTGACGGCACTGGTGAAGGCAACCGGCAGATCCCGGGCACCGGCACCTTCCGCGATCTGCTCGCGCCAGTTGGTGTGAATCTCTCCGGAGAGATAAACCTGCCATCGACCGTCCTGCATATCGTGCATCCTGAGCTGGGAAAGCGGCCATGGTAGCAAGGCCCAGGCGGCGAGACAGTCTCCGCCGCTTCTGGCTTTATACTGGGCATTTCCAGCGAGGACGGACCATGAATGACGAGATGATGCACCCGGTAGGCGACGATCCGGCCTGGAGCGAAAGCTACTACTTCAACTTCGTCGATCCGGATTCGAAGATCGGCATGTTCACCCGGATGGGTTTCCGGCCCGGCAGCGGCTGGGCGGACGCGCTGCACGTGATCTATCTGGAAGGGCGCCGGGTGGCCTTCACCTATGGACGCCGGGACATCGAAAAAGACCTCAGCCGTTATGACGGCGATCTCAGCGCCGGTCACCTCACGCTGGAATGCCTGGCGCCGCACGAACGCTGGCGGCTGACCTATCAGGGTCCTGCACAGGACATTCCGGATGCCGAAATTCTGCTCACCCGCAGCAAGGCGCGACCGGACGGCTGGTTCACACCGGCAACGCTGGACATGAGCCTGGACTTCGAATGCCTGACGCCGCCGCACTATGCGGCGAAGGGTAGTCACGGCCACTTCGAGCAGAGTGGCCGGGTCACCGGGAAGATCTCGCTCGGCGACGATCGCTGGGAGGTGCTGGGTTATGGTGTTCGCGACAAGTCCTGGGGCCCTCGCGACTGGGGTGCAGGTAGCCAGGGCGGCAGCGCGCGGGAAAGCGATGAGAGCGCCGGACCGAGACCGTTCGTGAACTGGTTTTCCATGAACTTCGGTGCCGACACGGCTCTGGGCGGTTCCTGTTTCCGTCAGGCGGACGGCGTCATCCGCGGCGAAGGCTGGCTGCAGCGCGGCGACGAGCGCACGGTGCTGAAGGACGTGGTGATCGAGACCGACTACAAGGCGGAGTCCATCATTCATCGCGCTGTGCGCCTCACCGGCGAGACCGAATCCGGCGAGTCCGTTCTCATCACCGGAAACGTCAGTTCGGTGTGCCCGACCAAGATCCCCATGCCCGGTGGCGCCATTTTCGTGAACGAGGGGCTGACGGAGTTCCGCTGGGATGACAGGATCGGTCACGGCATCGCCGAGCACTGGCACGCGGTTCTCATCTGACCGTCGGGATCTTCGAAGGGGAACCGCGGATATTTCAGATTTGGCCGATCAGTAAAGAATGCAATGCTGGGACTGTCTGATCAGGAGTCCAGCATGCAGAGAGACAATCTACAGGTTGTGCAGACCGCAGAAGATCGGGCGGCAGATCGGGTCCGATCTGCCGTCGAGAGTCTTGTCGCGGGAGAGTCCGGGGCAGGGTGCCCCGGGAGCGACGGCGCGGTCAGTCGCATCCGCCGGATCAATCTCATGGCCGAGCCGGCGGTTCTTGCCGCGCTCGGGTCGGCGCTCAGGGTTGGCAGGGGAGAAGCGGAGGCCTGCAGGGCGGTCCGGTTTCTGGATCTTCACTCGCTGGGTCTCGCCGAGGCGCATCGCGCCTGTATCGCCGGGCACGTCTGCCATCCCCAGCGGCCCATGTGGCTTGCTGACGGTGTGCGTGATCAGCGTCTTGCGCTGTGGATGTACGCGGCCTGCCGCATGCTCGTCTCAGATACGCCGTCCGGTCGGGTTTTCCTCGAAGACCTGGGCGAGGCCCTTCACATATCCGTCCGGGACATCCGGATGCTCAAGCAGATGCTGCCTCTGCCTTTGCCCGTACCGGCAGGCTGAACACCCTCTCACCGGCTCGCGCAGCGAGCAGGTCTCTCGCTCGGGACAGAGCATCGATACGACGATGAAGCACGCACTCCGGGCCAATGACGTCGAAGAGGCCGAGGGAGGCGAGCTGGTCTACGAGATCCCGATCATCGGCGACCAGAAAGACCGTGCAGCCTGATTCCGTGCTGTCGACGATGGCGTTTTCCAGCGCCAGAGCGACCGTGACGTCGAGCATGGACACACTGGACAGATCCACCACCATCACGTCGTAGTCCTTCACTTCCGCGTGCTGCCGCGCGATGGCCTTGGTGACACCGAAGATCATCGGGCCGGTCAGATGAAACAGCAGAATCCGGCCCGCGGCGTCTTCTAGCAGCCGTCTTTCCTTCTCGGCAAGCGGCACGGCATCGTCGGCATCGCTGATCGCGCGGACGTTTCTGGACTGGACCTGGCTGAGACGCTCGATGGTCAGCACGTTGGCGACGAAGACGCCCACCCCGACGGCGACCATCAGGTCTATGAATACGGTGAGCAGCATCACGCCGTACATGATCAGCACCGTCGGCAGGTTGGTGCGGTGGGCGCGTTTGAGAAAACTCCAGTCCAGGATGTCCAGCCCGACCTTGATGGCGATCGCGGCGAGCACGGCCAGGGGAATGTGCTCCGTAAGCTCGGCCGCGCCGAAGATGACGAGACCGAGAATGAGTACGCGCAGGAGACCGGCCAGAGGAGTTCTGCCCCCGGACTGGATGTTCACCACCGTGCCCATGGTGGCGCCCGCGCCGGGCAGGCCACCGCAGAATCCGGAGATCATGTTGCCGATGCCCTGGCCGACGAGTTCTCTGTTCGAATCGTGGTCGGTTCTGGTCAGACTGTCTGCGATCACCGCCGTCAGCAGTGTGTCTATGCAGCCGAGGATCCCGAGCAGCAGCGCGTCCACCACCATGGTGGTCAGCAGTTCCGGCGTGAAGGTCGGCAGTATGAAATCCGGAAGGCCGACGCTGACCTCGCCGACGGTGGCGAGACCGCTGCTGCCGAGCCACAGGAAAGCCACGCCTGTGCCCAGAATCAGGGCGATGAGCTGCGGCGGCAGCTGGCTGGAAAGCCGTTTCGGCGTGAACAGCAGGACGAGCAGGGTAGCGAGTCCGAGTCCGGCGGCGACAGGATTGATGCCTGCGATCAGTTCGGGAAACGCCATCAGGGTTCCCATGGCGCCTCCGGACTGAGCGGGTTGCCCCAGGAATGGCGGCAGCTGGAGGAGAATGAGGATGATGCCGATGCCGGACATGAAGCCTGAAATCACGCTGTACGGCATCAGGGTGATGTATTTGCCGAGCTTGAGGGCACCGAACAGGATCTGGAACGCACCGGCCATCATGACGACCGTGAAGGCCATGGCGAAACCACTTTCCGGGTTCGCAGCGATCATCGTGGTGAGCACGGCTGTCATGATGACCGTCATCGGCCCGGTCGGTTCGGAGATGAGAGTGGACGTACCGCCGAACAGCGACGCGAACAGACCGACGAGCAGCGCGCCGTAGAGGCCGGCCTCGGGTCCGGCACCGGACGCGACTCCGAAGGCGAGCGCCAGCGGCAATGAGACGATGGCGGTTGTGGCGCCGCCGAAAAGGTCTCCGCGCAGGTTGGCCAGGCTGAACCGGTTGATCAGCGTCATGTCGTTACTCTTTCGGGATCCTGAAGATGGTGCGGGAAACCTGTGCTGCTCACCATTCGTTTGGTCCGCCTGTCAGCTTCGGCATATTCGAATGGTCGTCCGGATAGCCTCTGGTAGATTCGAAGTGTGAAAAAAGGAGAAAGCCGAGCCGGTATCATGTCGAAAGCAGCCTACACAGAGACCCTCAGAAACACGTTCCTGGCGGCGCTTGTCGCGGCAGGACTGGTGGCTCCCGCGCACGGCGTCGAAGTTCTACCGGCCCATGAGCTGGCCGGTCACTGCCAGGATCTGACCCGTGCCGCAGACAGTGATGGTGCTCTTTTCTGCACGCACTATGTGCAGGGATTCATCGACGGTGCCGTGTCCACGGATGTCCGGGTGATGATGAACGTGGAGGCCGAATACGAGCAGCGCAGGAGTCTGACGGAGCGGGCCATGCAGACACGGATGCCGGGCTGGCACGATGAGCAGCGGGCAGCCGGATATGCTGAGTTCTGTCTCGGTGACCCATTGCCGCTGGCGGAGGTGGTGCTCACCGTGGCGGGACAGCTCGAAGCGGAAGCGTCGACCATGGATCCGGAACTGGCCGCCAGAGACGCGGTTTATGCCGCACTGCGCGAGCACTATCCCTGCTGAAGCTGCTGAGAGGTTGCGCCCCGGTCGAGGGCGGCGGCCTTGTCCAGCACTTTCCGCTCCAGGGCGTGGCGGTAGGTGTGCAGGCGTTCTCGCAGTTCCGTGTCCGCAGTGGCAAGGATCCGGGCAGCCAGCAGAGCGGCGTTCGCCGCATTGTCGATGGCCACGGTCGCGACGGGTACGCCTACCGGCATCTGCACGATTGAGAGCAGAGCATCCTGCCCCTCCAGGACGGTGGCGTTCACGGGCACGCCGATCACAGGGAGCACGGTGAGGCTGGCAACCATGCCGGGCAGGTGGGCCGCACCGCCCGCACCGGCGATGATGACTTCAAGACCACGGTATTCCGCCTGACTGGCGTAGTGATAGAGGCGTGCCGGCGTGCGGTGGGCGCTGACGATGTCCACCTCATGCGGTACGCCGAGTTCGTTCAGCATGGCGGCGGCGGCGGACATGACTCTGAGATCGCTGTCGCTGCCCATGATGATGCCGACCCGGGCGGTCATGCGAGTATGGCCTCGGCACGGTCCGCCCGGGCTCTTGCGGCCTTGTGGGTGGGGGCGACAGCGGTCACGTGCCCCATCTTGCGCAGCGGCCGTGGTGTCCGCTTCCCGTACCAGTGGAGATGAACGCCTTCGTGGTCAGACCGCAGGTCCGGCGTGGAGGTCATGTGCCCGTCGCTGAGGAGGTTGACCATCACCGCTGGCCGTTCCTGGTGGGTCGGGCCTGGCGGGCGCCCCGTGATGACGCGCATGTGCTGCTCGAACTGGGAAACCGGGCAGGACTCCAGCGTGTGGTGTCCGGAGTTGTGGACCCGGGGCGAAATCTCGTTCACCAGCATTTCGCCGCCCGGTGTGAGAAACAGCTCCACCGCGAACACGCCGGCGCCGTGCAGACGACTGATGGCCCTTCTCGCGATGGCACCCGCCAGCTCTGCCTGCCGGGACGGGATCCGGGCGGGAGCGACGACCCGCCTCAGCACGTTACCCTGAGGATCGAATTCGAGCTCGACGGGCGGATAGCAGTCCACCTGGCCGTCCATCCGGCGCACCGCCAGTACGGCAAGTTCGCGGACGTCGGCGAGAAACGGCTCGACGACCGAAGGCACGGGCCAGAGCCGGGGGGAACCGGGGCTGCGGATCACCTGGACCCCCTTCCCGTCGTAGCCTCCACGGCGCGCTTTCTGAACGAAGGGATAGCCGAACCAGCTGCCGACGGCGATGTCGTCGATACCCGGGCCCTGCGCGTCCGCCCCGAGCGAGCGCCCCAGATTGGTGGGCAGACCGTTGGCGAGCAGCCACCGCTGCTGCAGCAGCTTGTCCTGCAGCATCAGCACCGAAGAGGGATGCGGATGCACCTGCACATGCCCCTGTTTCAGGTGGGACGCAAGACGCTTCAGCGTCTGCGGTGGAATGTCCTCGACTTCGAACGTGATCACGTCCACATCACTGACCAGCGCGTCGATGAGTGCGGAATCATCCAGGCGGCCGCGCAGAAGCCGGTCGGTACCCGTGGCAGCGGGACTGTCTTCGCCGTGGGCGATGACGGTCGTTTCCATGCCCAGCCGGCGCCCGGCTTCGCAGAGAAACAGGGCCAGCTGCCCGCCGCCCAGAATTCCGACTCTGTCGGCGGGTGCGCTTCCAGCGGTCTCAGCCATCATCGCCACCCATCACTCCGAAGATCTGCAGCAGACTGGCGAAGAGGTTGTAGACGGCCACGAACAGGGTGACGGTGGCCATGATGTAGTTGGTCTCACCGCCGCGGAGGATGTTCTGGGTCTCGTACATGATCAGGCCGGACATGAGGAGGACGAACAGCCCGGAGACAGCCACAGCCAGCAGAGGGAGAGCGAGGAAGAAAGCGGCCAGGCCGAGCAGGAAGGCGGTGATGATGCCGATCATCAGAAAATTTCCGAAGCGGAGCATGTCGATCGCCTGGCTGCTGCGGGCGTAGGCGGACAACGTGAAGAAGGCGACCGCCGTCGTGCCGGCGGCGAGCGCCACCAGAGTCCCGCCGTTCGCGACAGACAGATAGGCGCTCAGCAGGGGCCCGAGCGTGTATCCCATGAAACCGGTCAGCGCGAAAACACAGAGCAGGCCCCAGGCACTGTTTCTCTGATAGGAAGTCAGGAAGAGGAGGCCGAAATAGCCGGCCAGAGTGAGCAGAAGGCCGGGTCCCGGCAGTTCGAGCGCGACGGCCGTGGCTGCCACGGCGCCGCTGAATGCGAGCGTCATCCCCAGAAGACGGTACGTGTTCCTGAGCGTTGCCAGCGCGGCGGTGTCCGGCGTACGTGTCCCGGCAGTGGTAACGGCTTCCGTGATCGGCTCGCCCTGCGCTGCTGCACGGACGGCCATGCGGTCGGAGGGAATGTTCGACATGGTCTGGTCCCTGAGGTTCCTGATTACGGTTCAGGTCACCAAACATACACGGAAGCACAGGTCGGACTATTCGAACTTTCTTAAGCGCCGCTACGATTTTTTCGAATCGGCCATATGTTCGAGTAAACCGAATATAGGAGGCGGAAAAGACGACTTTCCCGTATTGTTCGGTTTGAACAGACTATTCATTCCTGCTCATCCGGAACGGTCATGCGACACCTCAACTACAATCACCTCCTGTATTTCTGGACGGTCGCCAGCGAGGGCAGCATCGCCCGCGCCTCCGAAGTCCTTCACCTCACACCTCAGACGATCAGCGGGCAGATCAAGCTGCTCGAGGAGACCATCGGTGAGCCGCTGTTTCTGCGCGCCGGCCGTGGCCTGGTGCTGACGGATACCGGGCGCGTGGTCAGTCAGTACGCGGACGAGATTTTCTCGCTCGGCGCCGAGCTCACCCAGCGCATGCGCGGTGGCGAGCCGGGTGCGCCGGTCAGCTTCCATGTCGGGGTCGTGAGTTCCATTGCGAAGCTGATCGCGTATCAGATCATCGAGCCGGCGCTGAAACTGGAAGACGATATCCGGATCGTCTGCATAGAAGCTGAGCTTGAGAGCCTGCTCGGCGACCTGGCCGTGCACAAGCTGGATCTGGTGATCTCGGACAGGGCCATCCCGTCCGGGCTGAACGTGAAAGCCTACAATCACCCCCTGGGCAGCACGCCGGTGCAGTTCTTTGCCCAGAAGAACATCGCCTACCGGTACGCACGGACGTTTCCCGGGTGTCTGGAAGGAAGCCGTGTTCTTCTGCCCATCGCAGGCAGTCCGCTGCGTCGCGGTCTGGAGGAATTCTTCGATCGAAAAGGCGTTGTGCCGAAGGTCGTTGCCGAGTTCAGTGACAGCGCGCTGCTCAAGGCTTTCGGGGAGGCCGGCGCCGGTTTCTTCCCGGCGCCGGCGGCCATCGCCGAGCAGGTGGAGCACATGTATCACGCCAGGAGCATCGGCGAGGTGGACGGTGTGACGGAGAATTTCTACGCGATCTCACCGGAGCGGAAGATCAAGCACCCGGCGGTGGTCCGGATCACGGAAGTGGCGCGGGAGCATCTCGACGGCTGATCCTGTCCGGACCGCCCAGTTCGCGGCGCCGGCGGGCGACCTGCCGGCGTGCCCGGTGAAAGACGCCGGATATGGCGGTTCGTCCGTCCGGGTGCTGGCCCGTCAGCTCGACCGGCGTACCGTTGCGCAGGCGCGCCCTGAGCATGCAGCGATACTGCGGCCCTTCCTTTTCTTCGATGAGCCGGAAGTCCACTCTGGGTGCTCCGAGAACAGACACCAGCGGTGACAGGGTCAGATTGAACTGATGCTCTATGACCGGTTTCCAGTCGTCGACGAGCTCTGACGGTATAGCCAGATTGAAATTCATTGTTCCGTCCTCAGCGGCGGTTGCGATGGAAGTCTACGGCGCTGCCGCAGGCGGACAATCAGAATATGTCCGCGCCAACCATCGGTGCAGCCGAACCACGGTCTTCACCGGAACTCAGAGGAAGTACACGAGCACATAGGCACTCAACAGGGTGGCGATGAGCAGTGCGGTGGTACCGATGGGCCACGAGCGCAGAAAAGGACCGGGGATGGTGGACGCGCTCCCGCTGGCGAAGAGACGCCTCAGCGTCCGGATCAGCCGCTGACGGGCGCTGTCCCGGTACGTTCGCGCGAAGGCGCCGAGGCGGGCCATCGCGGCTTCCCCGGCCTGCCAGGCGCGTGGAAGGCCGGCCCGCCAGAGCCAGTCCACGTCCAGGCTGATGGTTTCCGTCCGCCGCATGAGCGGCAGGAACAGAAAGAACGCGAGTCCGGAGAACAGCAGCAGCTGCAGATAGAAAATCACCTTGCCCGCGGTATACGGCTCATAGTGGAGCGGATAAGGCAGATGCTGGTACAGGAGCTCCGGGTAGATGCCGAGCAGGATGCAGAGTCCCGCGAACAGCACCATGCCGGCAGACATGTTCCAGGGTGCTTCCGCGGGCCTGAGACCGGAATCCTTCTGGAAGAAGACGAACCACGGGAACTTGATGCCCGCGTGCAGGAAAACACCGGCCGATGCAGCCGCCAGCAGCAGGTAGACCACCATCAGGGCCTCCATGCCGGCGGCCTGCGAGATGAGCGTTTTGGTGGTGAAGCCGGAGGTGAGTGGAAAGCCGGAGATCGACAGGGCTGCGATGATGCAGCACAGCGTCGTCAGAGGCATGGTGCGGAAGAGACCGCCAAGCTCCGTGCACTTCCGCCGTCCGGTGCGATAGAGCACGACCCCGGCCGTCATGAACAGGAGTGCCTTGTAGATGATGTGGGAAAACGCGTGTGCGGCGGCGCCGTTCAGGGCCAGTTCCGTGCCGATACCCACCGCACAGACCATGAAGCCCACCTGGTTGACGATGGAGTAGGCCAGGATGCGCCGGGCATCGTTCTCCAGCAGCGCATAGAGAATGCCGTACATGATCATGTAGAGGCCGATCCAGATCAGCACCTGCTCACCGGGGAACAGCAGGATGAGGGCCAGGACGGCCGTCTTGGTGGTGAACGCGGAGAGGAAGACCGACCCGGTGGGAGACGCTTCGGGATACGCATCGGCGATCCAGGCAGACAGCGGCGGGGCGGCCGCGTTGATCAGAATCCCGGCCAGGATCATCCAGGTCTCGAAATTGTGCGCCAGCATGGGCTGCACATCGATGGAGCCCGTATTCACCACCACGCCTTCGATACCCACCTTCAGGATGATGCCGCCGAGGAGATGCAGCACGGCGTAGCGGATACCCGCGGCCCGGGCGGCCGGCGTGCCGCCGCACCAGATCACCACCGTCGAGAACAGGGCCATCAGCTCCCAGTACAGGAACAGGGTGATCAGATCACCGGCGAAGCAGACGCCCACCGCACCCGCGGCATAGATGAATGCGGCGCTGAGCTCCCGGGCGCTCGCCTGTCGGTACCCGTACAGACCGCCGGCGAAAGCCATGATCGCAAAGACGGTAGCGAACAGGCGGCGGACCGGACTGCCTTCGATGGGCTCGAGCAGATAGTCGAGGAAGGGTACGGTCAGGACGATGCCGTCCGGCACCTGCCAGACTGCCCAGAGGGTCAGAAGCGGTGCGATCAGGACCACGGCGCTGCGCACGTGTGAGCGGGTCAGCGCAATCAGCGCGCCGCCCAGCAGCAGCCAGCCGGCAGGCGGGAACCAGTCAATCATCCCCCACCTCGTAGTAGCCCTCGCCCCGCTTCAGCCACCAGCCGAGCAGCTTCGAGATGCCGACCATGGCGGCGCAGGCGGCGAAGCCGAACCAGGCACCGAAGCCGAAACCCGCATCCACCCCGAAATACCCCTTCACGTCGATGAACAGCTGTGCGGCGACGGTCAGCGCCAGAACGATGCCCGACCCCCACCAAAGCCTTCGGATGGTCATCGGGCGCACGAGCCAGTGATCCTGCGGCGCATTCATGAGGCGTCTCCCAGAAGCTGACGCTCGAGCTCGATGACAGGTGCGTTGAAGAAGAAAAACGCGAGCGTGGCCAGACCGGTGAACGTCAGGGCGATCACCATGGGCAGTGGTGCTTCACGCACGCCTTCGTAGCGGGGCTGAGACTCCGCAAACCAGGCCATCCAGACCAGCGGCAGAAAATAGGCGGCGTTCAGCACCGTGCTCAGAATGACGGTGGCGATGGCCGCGTAGCTTTCCGCCTGAAAGGCCCCGGCCAGGATGTACCATTTGGAGACGAAGCCGCCGGTGGGCGGTACGCCGATCATGGACAGCGCGCCGATGGTGAATGCGGCCATGGTCCAGGGCATGCGCTGGCCCATGCCGGCCAGATCCCGGACCTCGGTGATCTTCGCGGCGGTATAAAGAGCGCCGGCGGCAAAGAACAGGGTGATCTTGCCCAGAGCGTGCGCGGCCATGTGAATGGCTGCACCGATCTCCGCAAGCGGCTTCAGCACGGCGGTCGCCATGACCACGTAGGATAACTGGGAGACCGTGGAGTAGGCGAGAAGCCGCTTCAGATTCGTCTGCCGCAGCGCCATGACGCTGGCCAGGATGATGGTGGTCGCGGCGGCCCATGTCAGCCAGACGCTGCCGGGTAGTTCGAACAGAAAATCGACGCCGAAGATGTAGACGACGATCTTCACAACGCTGAAGACGCCGGCTTTGACCACCGCCACCGCATGGAGCAGGGCGCTGACCGGTGTGGGCGCCACCATGGCGGCAGGCAGCCAGCGGTGCACGGGCATCACGGCGGCTTTGCCGATTCCGAAGACGTAAAGCCCAAGCAGGAGCAGCACCCAGACACCGCCGACCGCACCTTCGAGCACGCCGCCCGGCGTGAAGTCGCCGGTTCCGGCCGCCGCGTAGGTCCAGATGATGGCGGGCAGAAACAGGCCGATGGAGGTGGCGAGCAGGAGTCCCAGATAAACGCGTGCGGACCGCACCGTGTCCGCGTCACCCTTGTGCGAGACCAGCGGGTAGGTGGACAGGGTCAGGATCTCGTAGAACAGAAAGAGGGTGAACAGGTTGCCCGCGAAGGCGATGCCCATGGTGGCCATCAGCGATATCGCGAAGAAGGTGTAGTAGCGGGTCTGATGGTGCTCCCCGTTGGCGCGCATGTATCCCACCGAGTAGAGGGAATTGACCAGCCACAGGCCCGAGGCCAGAGCGGCGAACAGCATGCCGAGCGGTTCGACGGAGAACGCGATCTCGATTCCGGGCAGCACCTCGGTCAGGACCAGTCCGGGCCGGGCGCCCGAGAGCAGGTCCGGCAGCAGGCTCCAGACCCAGAAGATCAGAATCGAGGCCGTGAGGAAGGTCACGCCTTCACGGAGGTTCTCGCTGATCCTGCCGGTGGCGACAATGGCAAGGGCACCCAGCAGGGGGGTCGCGACCGCGGCAAGGATGGTCTGCTCGGGCGTCATGGCATGTGCCCCAGCAGCAGTCCGGCCGCGTTAGCGGCGAGGCTGAGCGGCAACGCCGGCTGCAGACCGAAATAGAAGTTGGCCGCCACGGCGATCCAGGTGACCGCCGCCAGCCAGCTGATCGCGCCGCCCCGGGTAGACGCCGCGGGCTCGCCTGCGCTGCTGCTCGTTTCCGATGACTGAAAGTACGCCGGTTCGACCACCCGCCAGATGTAGGCGAGCGCCATGAGAGAACTCACCACGATCACGGTGACGAGCACCATGCCGAGCGGACCCTGTTCGATGGCGGCGGTGATCAGATACCACTTGCTGATGAAGCCCGCGGTACCCGGCATGCCGATCAGGCTGAGACTGGCGGCCACGAAGGCTGCCATCGTCCAGGGACGTTTCCGGGCGATGCCGCGTAGGTCCTCGAGATCGAGCCCGCTGGCCCCGAGGGCCAGACCGGCCACCGCCAGAAAGAGCGCGCCTTTGGCCAGCGCATGATTGAACAGGTGCACGATCCCGGCGGTCAGCCCTTCGACGGAGACGAGGCTGGCGCCCAGAAGGATGTATCCGATCTGAGCAATGGACGAGTAGGCCAGCAGCCGTTTCAGATTCGATTCGGCCAGTGCCGCCCCAGACGCGATGAGAACGGCCAGAACGGCAAGCGGGAGCAGAAAGAATGAGAACTGCAGTTCGTGACCGATCAGATTCTGCTGGAAAACGAAGAAATCGAAGCGCAGCAGCACGTAGATGGCTACCTTGGTCGCACAGGCCGCAAGGAACACGGTGACGATGTGCGGTGCATGCGTGTAGGCATTCGGCAGCCAGACATGGAGCGGAAACACGGCCGCCTTCAGCGCCAGACCGATGGTGATGAACCCTGCGGCGACCAGGATGGGGCTCTGATCTGCCACCGCTTCGATCCGGCTTTCCATGTCCGCCAGCGCCAGGGTCCCCGTCATCATGTAGATCAGGCCCACACCGATCAGATAGAAGGTGGCGGCCACGGTGCCGATGATCAGGTACTTGAACACGGCAGGCAGCGCCCGACGGTCCGGGCCTCCGGCGATCAGCACGTAGCAGGCCAGCGACGAGATCTCCATGAATACGAAGATGTTGAACGCATCGGCGGAAACGGCGATGCCGAGGAATCCGGCCACCGCCAGCAGCCAGGCCGCGTAGAAGTAAGGCTGACGGGCTGGGGCGATCTGACTGTCGATGCTCGCGCGGCCGGCCAGCAGCGCGAACGAGGATGCGCCCGTCACCACAAGCAGGACGATGGCACTGAGCGCATCGATTGTGAGGCCGATACCGTAAGGTGCAGGCCAGCCGCCCATCTCGTAGCCCGGCGTTGTGCCTTCCAGCACGGATGTGGTGAGCGCGATGGCGATGGCGAACGATGCCAGACTGGCGACCAGCGCGGCCAGCCAGGCGAGACCGCGGGGTTTCAGCAGCAGGACCAGGGGTGATGTGAGCAGCGGAGCAATCACCACCAGCGCCGGCAGGTGTGCCAGAACGCTCAAGGTATCGGATCCTCTTTCTGATCCTCAGGGTCATAGATGTCCTCCTCGAGAATGTCCGCTTCCTCGATGGAGCCGTAGGCCTCCCTGATGCGCACGACGATGGCGAGCCCCAGTGCGGTGGTGGAAACGCCGACCACGATGGCGGTGAGGATGAGCACCTGGGGAAGCGGGTTCGAGTAGAGCTGATCGACGGCACCGGGCTGGATGATGGGGGCGGTGCCGCCTTCGACCTTGTCCATGGTGATGTACATGAGAAACACGGCGGACTGGAAGATGGACAGGCCGAGCAGCTTCTTGATCAGGTTGCCCCGGGCGATGACGGCGTACAGTCCGATCATCAGAACGATGGCGAACACCCAGTAGTTGAAGTAGCCGAGAATCTCCACGTTCAGTGCTCCCGGGCGGCAAAGGCGTGAAAGATCGACAGAAGCGCGCCGCACACGGCCATCCCCACACCGAGCTCGATGGCGATGATGCCGATCTGCCGGCCGGTCACCGGATCCGGATGGAGCACGGAGTAGTCGAGGAAACTGCCGCCGAGCAGCATGCAGGCCACGCCGACGCCGCCATAGAGAGACGCGCCTGCGACGACCAGAGCCTGCATGGCACCGGCCGGAACCGAGCGCAGGGCCGCCTGTTCCCCTTCGAGCAGCGCGTGCAGAATCAGACCGGTCGCAATGATGGCGCCGGCCTGGAAACCGCCGCCGGGACCGTACTCGCCGTGAAACTGCACATAGAGTCCGAAGAGGATGATGAACGGCAGCAGCAGGCGCCCGACGACCTTGGGGATCAGATGGTGTCGCAATCCCGGGTCCGGGGTGGTGATGGGACCGGATCTGCCGCCGTCGCCGCCGAGCACGAAGAGAACGCCCACCATGGCGACGAAGACGACGAAGACTTCTCCCAGTGTGTCGTACCCCCGGAAACTGGCGAGCACGGCGGTGACCACGTTGGGAATGTCCATGAATACCGGCGTCTTCTCCAGATACCAGGGCGCCACGTGCTGGTGCACGGGCGCGTCCGGATCGCCCAGCGCCGGCTTGTCGAAGGTGGCGTAGATCAGGATCAGCACGGTCACCGCCACCACGGCGACCGATATCCAGCGGATACTCCCCGACCGCTTCTCCCTTTCCGCCGTAAGCGCCAGAGCGCTGAGCAGGATCACTGTGGTCACACCGGCGCCGACGGCGGCTTCCGTCAACGCCACGTCCGCCGCGTCCAGAATGAAGAAATTGGCGGCCATGAGCAGACTGAAGATGGCGGCAAGCATCACGGCGACGAACAGATTCCGGGTCTGCACGATGGCCAGCGCCGTGATCACGAGCAGGCTGAGCAGGAAGATGCCGAAAACGGTGATCATGGCTCTTCGTCTCCGGTCCCGGGCCGGATGCCGGAGAGGTAGGCGGCATTGGCCAGTGCGTAGGAGGCGGTCGGTCCGGTCAGCATCATGAAGATCAGGATTGCGGCGATCTTGGCACCCGCGAGCGTCCAGCCCGCCTGCAGCAGAATGCCCAGCAGCACCAGCAGCGTACCGATGGAGTCCGTGAGGCTGGCGGCATGCATGCGTGCGTAGAGTGTCTGGAAGCGGAGGGCACCGAGGCCGCCGATCAGGAGGAAGGCGCCGCCGCCGACGAGCAGGATCCAGCTCGCGAGGTCGAGAATCAGCGTCATGTCAGGGCTCGTCCGCCCGGGCCCGGTTCTGAAAGAATTCGAGGACGGCGAGCACACCGACGAAGTTGATCAGCGCGTACGCCAGCGCCAGGTCGAGAAAGTCCGGCCAGCCATAGAGAAAGGCGACCACCGCCAGCAGCAGGGTCGTCTTGGTGCCCAGCATGTTCACGGCCAGCACCCGGTCGTAGACCCCCGGTCCGAGCAGGGCCCGGACCAGCGCAAGGCCCATGGTGACCAGAATGGCGAGCGCAGCGGCCGTATACATGTCAGCTGTCGGTCAGCCGTTTCACGCGCCGACTGAACTCACCGGCAGCCAGGGCGTCGGCACCCGATCGGGTCAGGCTGTGCGCCAGCAGCTCATCGCCCTGAAGGTCCAGGGTCAGGGTGCCGGGGGTCAGAATGATCGAGTTGCCGAGGATCGCCTGGCCGATGGCGTCTTCGGGGAGGTCCTTCAGCCTGACCAGCGTCGGGCTGGCCGGCAGCCGCGGATCCAGAACGATGCGGGCAACCTCGAGACTGGAGCGGACGACCTCTCCTGCCAGCCACAGCCAGTAGGCAGGCAACCGGAGCAGAATCCGCTGGAGGTTCAGCTCGTCCAGGAGGCGCATCCGGTGCGCCAGGTACAGAGTTATGGCACAGGAGACCACGCCGAGTCCGAGCAGCAGGGGCGTGTACAGCCCGGACCAGAGCAGCCAGGCGCTTGTCAGCAGTGCCAGCCAGACAGGAAGGCTGCGGCGCAAGGTCACAGGAGTCTCCGGCGGGAATAATCATTCGATTTTACTGTCGAAAGACCGGCTGAATATCAGGCAATCCCGATGTATCGATGCGGCGGAAGCGAACTATGCGGCTCGGGAGGCTTTCACGAGCCGTCTTCCGTCGCTCCGGCGGTCTTCAGAGTCGATACTTCGAAAAAACCGAACCGTTGCCCAAAGGTAAACCGAATACCTCTCGCGGGTGCCTGCGGGCACGATGCCCGCCTTCAGAAATCAGTCCAGAGGTACACGTCATGTGGTTGGATGACCCTTTCCGTTCCGTAATCGCTGCAACCATCCTGATCGGCGCTGCCGTCATCACGATCGCGGCCGGCATGTCGATCGTGAACCTCTTCGTCTGATCAGACTGATATCTCAGCCGCGGGCACATCCGAAAGTTGCTCTGATCGGTTCAATATTGCACCGAGCAGACTTAATTCCCCGGTCCGGGAATGGGACCATGCGGTGGCTCCCTCGACGACAGCGCATGGAACATCTTCGACGTATCACGACCTTTCCGAGCCGGCTGGTGATCGAAGCGCTCGTCCGTCACCAGCGATCGGAAGACCTCATCAACGCCATCGCCCGTCGCGGGCTGATTGTCGGGCTGACCCGGGAAGTCTGGCGCCGGGTCCGACGGGCATCTGCGATCGAATCAGGGCGCGTACCAGACAGGTGAGGAGTAGGCTCGCTCCTGGATGCTGACTGGCAGGCCGTCAGGGATTTCTGCCCCGAGCGTAACCGCGTCATAGGTACTCCAGCGTGGCGTGGGGATCTCCAGCACCCGCACGTAGTAGAAGGCGTGCAGCGCCGGATCGAAGTCCGGATCCACCCAAACCGCGGAAAGCTCCGCACTGCCGATGTCGTTCGTGTAGGTGCCCGCTGCTGCGTCCACGGTGTTGCCTACCGGAGGCAGACGCCCTTCACTGTCGGGTTGCCGGTCCCCGGACCAGACCACGTCGTGAATGCGCTCGTGCTGCCCACCGGACGCGTCCACCCAGCCTTTGACGACCTGTACCCGGTCCAGATTTCCGCTCTTCGGATCCTTCATGGCCCAGATGAGAAAGGACGGCGCGGCGTCGCCCTGCGCGTCGAGCGTACCACCCATGGGGACACCGTTCGCATAGCCCCGCGCGGCCGCATCGTCCGACGTGAGGTCGTCCGTCGAGAAGCTATAGCCGCCGAACACCCGCAGCCGGATCATCGGGCCCGTGGTGCCATAGGTTTCCCGCCGCGCCATGGCGGCGTAGATGGCTTCTCTCGTGTTCTCCTCCGCCCAGACGGCGGCAAGCCCTGCGGAGCTGAATTCCCGCACCTGCTGCACCTGTCCGGCCGGCTGACCGGGCAGCCCCTCGAGCCGGTGACCGGGGTCGTTCTCGAAGGCGAACTTGCCGGTGTAGTTGAACTCCTCGTTGCTCGCGCCCGCGTTGTGCGTATCCGAATCGCCGATGATTCCGTACTGGAAGGGATCGGTCATGCCCTTGGCCCGGAAAGAAAGTCCGTCGAGCAGCGCCTGGCGCAGAAAGCTGCCCTGCCGGTGCGTCGGGCGCAACGCGTCCGCGGACAGGGTGTAGTCCCACTGCTCGAAGGCAGCGAATTCATCGTTGGGAGACAGGTCCGGATGCGTCTCGGAGGTGCCTTTGATCTGAGTGATCTCGTAAAGCGGCTCGTTGCGGTTTCTGGTGGCCGCGTAGTCTGCATTCATGGGCTCGCCTTCGAAGGTGGACAGCGAGAACATCAGCCCATCACTCGCATTCGCATTGTGCGGAATGGCGAGCAGCGTGGCACCTTCCGCACGGAGTCGGTCCATCCAGGCCCAGAGGTGTTCCGGGTC